>NZ_JAUYNT010000016.1 GCF_030698175.1 Pseudomonas sp. | reverse complement strand
GAGCGACGAGAAACGCCGCCTCGCGCAAAAACAGGCCCGGCCCTTCGGGTTGCGCGAGAAATGGCCCCCGCTGTTGTTGCAGGACTTGGCAAGGGAATAACCATTACCTGCGTCCTGCGCCTAACCGGGGGCCATTTCTCGCGGCAACGCGGCTCGCGATGAAACGGGAACAGACCCTAAGGATTACCGCTATAATCGCCGCCATTTTTGACAAAGCGACTATCAGTCGACAGGTTTCCCCAGCATGAGCAACCAGGCCGCAGAAGTCGCCAAGCGCCGTACCTTCGCGATTATTTCCCACCCCGATGCGGGCAAGACCACCATCACCGAAAAGCTCTTGCTGATGGGCAAGGCGATTGCCATCGCCGGTACGGTCAAGTCGCGTAAATCCGACCGGCATGCCACCTCCGACTGGATGGAGATGGAGAAGCAGCGTGGTATTTCGATCACCACCTCGGTGATGCAGTTCCCTTACCGCGAGCAGATGATCAACCTGCTCGACACCCCGGGCCACGAAGACTTCTCGGAAGACACCTACCGCACCCTGACCGCAGTGGACTCGGCGCTGATGGTGCTCGATGGCGGTAAAGGCGTTGAGCCGCGCACCATCGCCCTGATGGAAGTCTGCCGGCTGCGCGACACGCCAATCGTCAGCTTTATCAACAAGCTCGACCGCGACATTCGCGACCCGATCGAGTTGCTGGATGAGATCGAAGCGGTCCTGAAAATCAAAGCGGCACCTATCACCTGGCCGATTGGCTGCTACCGCGACTTCAAGGGCGTGTACCACCTCAAAGACGACTACATCATCGTCTACACCGCCGGCCACGGTCACGAACGCACCGAAACCAAGATCATCCAGCACTTGGATTCGGACGAGGCCCGCGCGCATCTGGGCGATGAGTACGAGCGCTTTATCGAGCAGCTGGAACTGGTGCAAGGCGCCTGCCACGAGTTCGATCAAGAGGCCTTCTATAACGGCCAGATGACCCCGGTATTCTTCGGCACCGCCCTGGGCAACTTCGGTGTCGACCATGTGCTCGACGCCATCGTCGACTGGGCACCACGGCCGCTGGCGCGGGTCGCCAACGAGCGCACCGTAGAGCCCACCGAGGAGAAATTCAGCGGCTTCGTGTTTAAGATCCAGGCCAACATGGACCCGAAACACCGCGACCGCATTGCCTTTATGCGCATCTGTTCGGGCAAGTACGACCAGGGCATGAAGATGCGCCATGTGCGCCTGGGCAAGGACATCCGCATCGGCGATGCCCTGACCTTTTTCTCCAGCGAGCGCGAAATGCTGGTCGAGGCCTACGCCGGCGACATCATCGGCCTGCACAACCACGGCACCATCCAGATCGGCGATACCTTCACCGAAGGTGAATCCCTGGGCTTCACCGGCATTCCGCACTTCGCCCCGGAACTGTTCCGCCGCGTGCGCCTGCGCGACCCGCTGAAATCCAAGCAACTGCGCCAAGGTTTGCAGCAGTTGGCCGAAGAAGGCGCAACCCAGGTGTTCTTCCCCGAGCACAGCAACGACATCATCCTCGGCGCGGTCGGCGTGCTGCAGTTTGACGTGGTCGCCAGCCGCTTGAAGGGCGAATACAAGGTCGAGTGCGCCTACGAGCCGATCACCGTTTGGTCAGCGCGCTGGATCGACTGCGCCGACAAGAAAATGCTCGAGAACTTCAAAACCAAGGCGGTAGAAAACCTCGCCATCGACGGCGGCGGCCACCTCACCTATCTCGCGCCAACCCGCGTCAACCTCAGCCTGATGATCGAGCGCTGGCCAGAAGTGAACTTCCGCGCTACTCGCGAACACCACTAAGACATCGCCGCCAGGCGATGACCTCCGCTCGAAAGCGCTGCGTTGGCTGCAACGGAGCCAACGCAGTCGAGCATCAGCGCAAGTCGATACCGATCACCAGCGGATCATGATCCGACGCTCGATAAGGATCGGCGCGGTACAACAGCGAGCGCTGCCGCTCGGTCTTGAACTCCAGGTTGTAATCCAGCACCCGCGGCTCGTCGGCATTGATATGCCATTCGCCAGCGCTGCGTACCTGGCGCAACAGGCTGGCGCTGGCCAAGGCGTGATCGAGATAACCGGACTGGCCCGAAAAAACGTATGAATAGGCGCTATCGCTAACGAATTTCGCCAGCAGATCGGTGTAGCCGGCCGCGCGAATTAGGCTGATCGGGTCTTCCTTGGCGTAGGCGTTGAGGTCGCCGATGATCAGCACATCGGGGTCGCGCCCGCGGGTCGGGTCGCTTGCCAGCCAGTCCACCAGCGCCTGCGCCGCCAGCGCACGGGTCAGGTTGCAGTTGCCCTGACCGTCACCCGTGTCGCCATCACCTACGTCATCACAACTCGAACCTTTGGATTTCAGGTGGTTAACCGCCACCGTCAAACGCTTGCCGCTGAAGCGCTCGCGGAACGTCTGCGCCAGTGCTGGCCGATTCCGGCTGTCGTCGAAACGCGCATCGACCGAGCGGCCCAGTACGGCGGCCGCCTTGTGCGCGCGGATGCGATCCTGGCGATAGATGATGCCGACGGCAATTTCGTCGCTACCGAGCCGCTCTTGCTCGGGCTCGACGAAGGCATAGCGCTTCCAAGGTGGAGAGGCGGCATTCAGCCCAGCGACCAGATCGGCGATGGCGCTGTCTTCGCCATAGCCATCGTTTTCGATCTCCATCAGACCGATAACATGGGCATCGGTCGCCACTATGGCCGCAATAATCTTGGCCCGCTGACGCTGGAACTCTTCGAGGCTATTGGCACCGCGGGACGTGGGAAAGCCGCCGCCGCTGCCGTCACCATTGAAATAGTTCAGCACGTTGAAGCTGGCGACCCGCAAACGCCCTTCAATACCCCGCACGCTGTCCTCGCGCGGGTTGCTCGCGGCGAACTCCGGCTGAACCAGCGGATGCACCCGGTAGCGGCCGACCGCGTAATGCATCACAGCCTGGACCCGCTCAACCTGATCGCCGACCCGCACGCTGTTGTAGGCGCTCAGCTCCGGCGCCGGATAGCGCACCGGGTCCGGGTTCTGCCCGCTGCGGCCATCGTCGAGGATGATCTGGTTGAGCTCGTTCTGCGCCTGCAGTGCCTGCGCCTGCTCGCCCGGCTGCACCCGATTGGTGGGTATCCACAAACGCCCGCCCGACGACAGCAGCAACTCACCGTAGCGACCCAGGTTGTAGACCTCGCTCACGGTCAACGTCTGCGCCAGCTCTACGCGCATGCCTTCATAGCGTTCGAGCGCGTCCCTGGCGGCCAACGGCAGCCGCACCTGCTGCGCCGCAGGCAACGGCTGGCCCTGCGCGAGCACCACAACCTGCAAGTCACCGGTCAGTTCGGTCAAGCCGTGGAATTCGGTTACCAGGCCGCGTACCCGCACACGGTCGCCAGCGCGCACCTCAACGCCTACGCCGCCGCCATACACAAACAGCCCCTCGGACGTCAGCTCATCACCATCGACTTGGTTATCGGCCGACTGCACAAAGAAGCCTTTCAACTCGTCTGCGCCCTGCATGTTCGCGGTGACGATACCTTCGACCGTCACCATCTGCCCGACCAAACCGCTGCTCGCGCCAGCGCCCTGTACTTCGTGGATGCGGCGCACCCCGGCATCGCCACCGCCGGGCTCGCCTTCGCCATAACGGCCAAGTTCACTGAAGGTATTGTGCGGATAGCCCGCGAGGGATAGCGGCGTGCTGCCGGTGTTGTAAAACTCCGGCGCCCTGTTGTTGGCGCTGGCCTCGACATATTTCGAGATCAGCAACTCGGCATTAGCAGCAGGCAGCACAACAGTGCCTGCGCCGCCGAGCAGAATAGCCAGTAGCGAATGGGTGAAGCAGTGCTTAGGGGGCATGACGCACTCCAGGGAAAGCCGAGCTGCGATTCAGCTGAGACGGCTACGAATGGGTGGAACCACGAGGGCGCTCGGCCTTAAGCACTGCAGGCAAGCACAGGATCAGCGCGCAACCGCGCCGCAGACTGAGCTTAGGAGAGAAATGAACCCTGGCTGCCTTCGCGACTGTTGCGAAGCTCAGGTATAACCGCGGTATTTGACAAAAAAATGACACCCAGATCAGCGGCTAGCAGGTTGTGCGAAGCAAGTACCAGATATGCCAGGGTTTAGGGCGCAATCGGGCGCTGATGGAAACGTCAAGACCAAGGCCGTGGAAAACCTCGCCATCGACGGCGGCGGCCACCTCACCTACCTGGCGCCAACCCGCGTCAACCTCAGCCTGATGATCGAGCGCTGGCCAGAAGTAAACTTCCGCGCCACCCGCGAGCATCATTAAGGTGCTGCTGGCGGGACCTGGATGGGCAACGCCTTAGTGGTTGCCCACCATTGCATCTCGACGGTCGTTTAACGCCTTGCAGCCGAACACCTTGCGGTCAACACTGACCCCATGCACCTGATCGACACCCATACCCACCTGGATTTTCCCGACTTCGCCAACGACCGCGACGCAGTGCTGGCCAATGCTCGCGCATTGGGGGTCGAGCGCATGGTGCTGCTCGGCGTCGAGCAGGCCAACTGGCAACGACTGTGGGACTTGGTGGCAAACGAGGATGGGCTCTATGCCGCCTTCGGCCTGCACCCGGTTTTTTTAGCCCAACACCAGCCTGAACACCTGCAGGCGTTGCGGGACTGGCTTGAGCGCTTGGCGGGCCACCCCAAACTTTGCGCGGTGGGCGAAATAGGCCTCGACTACTTTCTGCCAGAACTGGATCGAACGCAGCAACAGGCATTGTTCTGCGCGCAATTAGCCCTGGCGGCAGAGTTCGAGTTGCCGGCACTGCTGCATGTGCGCCGCAGCCACGCCGATGTGATCGCCACCCTCAAGCGCTACCGACTCCAGCGCGGCGGTATCATCCACGCCTTTGCCGGCAGCCTGGAGGAAGCCCGCGAATACTTGAAATTGGGTTTTAAACTCGGCCTCGGCGGTGCCGCCACCTGGCCGCAAGCGCTGCGTTTGCGCAAAGTCATAGCCGCGCTGCCGCTGGACGCCCTGGTGCTGGAAACCGACAGCCCAGACATGGCCCCCGCCATGCACCCGCAGCAACGCAACAGCCCGGAGTTTTTGCCCGAGATTTGCGCCAACCTCGCCGAACTTAAAGGCCTTAGCCCGAGCGAGCTGGCCAGTGCCAGCAGCCAGAATGCCTGCGAATTATTCGGTTGGGCCAAGACCTAAACAACCAGGCCCAACACGCCGAAGGTCAGCCTGGAGTGACGTAGGGCGGCCGGTCGGACGTAGGTCGGACTCAGGAGCGCAGCGAACAGTCCGACACTAGTGCAGACAGACCAATGCCGTACTGCCTGCGGCGAGTACGACCTACGCTCCATCCCATCAAGCCTGCCCCCGCACCCGAAAGGCGCCGATCAGCTGCTGCAAGCGTGCGACATGGTTAGACAACTCGCGGCTGGCCTGCTCGGTTTGGCCGGCGCCCTCGGCGGTGCGCTCACCGGCTTGGTTGATGGCGACAATATTCTGATCGATGTCATGCGCCACGGCGGTTTGCTGCTCGGCAGCGGTGGCAATCTGCTGGTTTTGATCGACGATCATGCCGACCGCGCCGAGGATATTTTCCAGCGCCTGCTGCACCTTGGCCGACTGATTAACGCTGTCATCGGCCATCTGATGGCTGCCGCTCATGGCCTTCACCGTCGCCGCCACACCGCCCTGCAACTGGGAAATCATCTGCTCAATTTCACCGGCGGACTGTTGGGTACGCTTGGCCAGGTTGCGCACCTCATCGGCCACCACGGCAAAACCACGACCCTGCTCGCCGGCTCGCGCCGCTTCAATGGCGGCGTTCAGCGCCAGCAGGTTGGTCTGTTCGGCAATGCCTTTGATCACCTCCAGCACTTGACTGATAGCCGCGCTGTCGGCGGCCAGCTGATTGATGATCCCTACCGACTGATCAATGCCGCTGGCCAAGCGCTGAATGCTGCCAACTTGGGAGTCGACCAGCTCACGACCCGTCATCGTCTCATCGTTAACACTCTGGGCACTGCCAACCGCTGCGGCCGCACTGCGGGCGACCTCCTGAGCGGTGGCGGACATTTGATTCATGGCCGTGGCCACCAGCTCAATTTGGCTACGCTGGCCGGAAACCGCCTGATTGCTCTCGCCGGACACCAGCTCAACTCGATCGGCCTGCCGACCCACTTCGGTCACCGTATGGCCAACCCGCTCAATCAGATCGTGGATTTTCAGCACAGTGTCATTAAAGGCGTCGCCCAACTCACCCAGCTCATCGCGGCTCTGCACCCGGTAACTGACGGTCATATCGCCGGCGGCAACCTTGCCCATCACCTGCCCAAGGCTTTTCAGCGTGGTGCGGGTCGAGACATAAAAACCGCCGTACAGATAACCGATAAACAGCAGCACCAGCGCCAAGGCCACCACCAGCAATACGGTTTCGGCGCCTTTGCGCTGCAGCCGGGTGGCCAGTTCGGTATTCAGGAAGACCAGGGTATCGTCGTTAACCTGATAGGTTTTATCCATCTCGGCGCTGATTAGCGCAAAGAAATCCTGCCATGAGCCGCTCATCGACTCGGCCATGATCACTTTGTCCTCCAGCACCTTGCCCAGATCCTGCAAGGTCTGCTGACTGGCGCCGGTGCTGCGCCCCAAGGCTTGCTGCGCCGCCGGGCTGGCACCGAGGGTTTCCTTGATTTTCAAACCGTACTCAGCATGCAGCTTTTCCATCACCAGCAGGGTGTCTTCCATCTTCGCGCTGGCGCCCGAGTCGAGAAAACCCACGCCCATGGAGTAGGAACCAATCGCCCGGCCGGTGGCCAGCACAGCCGTGACTTGCGGCGTGGCGGTCATGATCAAGTCGGCCATCTGCCGTACATCGGCTTGATCGTCCTGGCTCAAACCCGACTGCGAGGCGATGCTTTTGATAAACAGCTGCACCTTGGCCAGCAACTCCTCGCCCTGGGCTTGCTTGCTCAGCGGCACGGCTTGGGCACTGATCTCGCGCATGGCGACCAGCAGCTCATCACGCCGCGCCGCGAACTCCTTGACCAACTGCGGATCGCTGCTAACGGCTTGCAAGGCGCCCAGCTGGCTGATTAGCGACCGCTCAAGCACAGCACTTCGATTATTGGCTTCGGCCGATTTGGCCTCGCCAAGCATCCGGCTGATTAACGCCAAGTCATTCACCGTTTCTAAATCACGACGAATCTTCAGGCTCTGGCCGAGCAGCTCAAGGCTGCCCAGTTCGCTGCTGGTGCGCAGGTATTGACCATAGGAATCGCTGACCAAAAAGTAATTGGTCACGCCCATCGGCAGGAAAAACAGCACACTAATCAGGCTGAATTTCATACCAAAATTCAGTCGATTCATCAGCGCGATGGCCGGATACAACAGGGTCTTCACTAGACGTCTCCTGCTACCATTATTGTTGTGAAGCTGCGGCTAAGCGGGTGCCCTATCGGCACGGCCAAGCAGCGCTCAAGCGGGGCGACTTATATACCCGATATCGGCCAGCAACTCTGTAACTTAAGGTTAAGCATGCATTCAAGGCTGCGTTTTGGCATAGATTTGGGCGGCAGCAAGATCGAGATTATCGCCTTGCGCGACGGTCAACAAATCCTCCGGCAGCGCTGCGCGACACCGCAAGGTGACTACGCCGCAACCCTGAACGCTATTGCCAGCCTAGTTCACCAGTGCGAGCGCGAACTGGCGGCCAACGCCAGCATTGGCATCGGCATTCCCGGCGCCCGCTCGCCCGCCACCGGCCTGATCAAAAACGCCAACTCCACCTGCCTGATTGGCCAGGACTTGGCCGGCGACCTTGAACACTTACTCGAGCGGCCCATTCGCCTGGCCAATGACGCCGACTGCTTCGCCCTTTCCGAGGCCTGTGACGGCGCAGGGGCAGGCGCCAGCACGGTGTTCGGGGTGATTCTCGGCACTGGCGTGGGCGGCGGCATAGTCATCAATGGCCAATTATTGCGCGGGCCGAACGCGATTGCCGGCGAATGGGGGCACAACCCGCTGCCCTGGCGACAACCTGCCGACGGCGCCGTGCGACGCTGCTATTGCGGCCTGGATGATTGCATCGAAACGTTTTTATCCGGCCCTGGCTGGGCGGCACGCAGTGGCCTGGGTCTTAACGCCGATGCCTTGGCACAAGCGGCGGCCAGCGGCGAAGCGCGCGCCGTGCAGGCGCTCAAATGCTACGCCGACCAGTTGGCGCGCAGCTTGGCCAGTGTGATCAACATCCTCGACCCCGAGGTGATAGTGCTCGGCGGCGGCCTGTCGAATATTGCCGCACTCTATGACTGGGTGCCGCCACTGCTAAGCCGTTACGCCTTTACCGACCAACTCAGCACGCGCCTGCTACCGGCCCAGCACGGCGACTCCAGCGGTGTACGCGGCGCCGCCTGGCTCTGGCCCTAAGCCCGAATTAAAGCAGCAAAGTCCAGAACGCAAAGCCGGCATACCACAGCAGCGCCGCGCGTACCTGCAACTGCCAAAGCCCATCGAGGCTTTGCACACCGGCCTCACCCAAGGCTTGCTCGGGGGTGTCGGCCGCCGCCCGCCCGGCACTGGCAACCACCTGCGCGGCACTAATCTGCCAGCTGAGTAACTCATGCAGCAGCACCCGGCTGACGGCGAGAAAATTGCCGACCAAGGCAAAGCTGGTGGCCAACACCCGCACCGGCAACCAATCCAGAGCATGACGCCACAGCTGCGCACGCTCGCGCACAATCGGCTGCTGGCTATGCTCGGTCATCAACGCCAGTAACCGATAAGCCAGGGCCGCCAACGGCCCAAGCAGGGCGTACCAAAAAATCACCGCAAAAAAACTCTGATAGGCCTGCCAGAGCAAATAGCTCTGCACCTGTGGCAGCAAGCTGCCCTCCTCCTCGGCCTGCACGCCCAGATCACGACAAGCGACTAAATAGGCCGCCTCCGCATCGCCACGCCGCCAGCTGTCGCGAAAAGGCCCAAGCGCCACCTGCAGATCGCCGCGGCCCAAGCTGTACACCAACACCAGTAAATGCACCGGCAGCGCCAGCCAGCCATATGCCCAGGGCTCAAGCAGCGCCAGCAACAAAGCCAGCGCAGCCAAGGGCAGCGCCACCAACAACAGAATCGCCAGCCAAGGCCCCTCGATAAAATCGGGCTGCCGCTCGGCCCACACCAGCAAGCGCAACCAAGGTCCATCCTGTTGGATTTTGCCGCGCCCGGCCGAGAACTTCTCCACCCACAACACCAGCAGCAACACCAGAAAGCTCATTGTCCGCACTCCATATTCGTTAATCCCTGCTGTAGCCGCGGCCAATCAAAAGCCGGCCCCGGATCGGTCTTACGCCCCGGTGCTATATCACTATGACCGCAAATACGTTGCAGCGTCAGCGCCGGATAAGCGGCTAGCAACTGCTGACTCAGCGCAATCAAGGCCTGATATTGCGCCTCGCTGAAAGGCAACTCATCGGTGCCCTCCAACTCGATACCGAGGGAAAAATCATTACAGTTCTCCCGCCCGGCAAAAGATGAGACTCCCGCGTGCCAGGCGCGCTGCAAACAAGAGACAAACTGAGTAATACCGCCGTCACGTTCAATCAAAAAATGCGCCGACACTCGCATAGCGGCGATCTCGGCAAAATATGGATGCTCATCGACGCACAATCCAGAGGTGAAAAACTCCTGCACCTTACCAGTGCCAAACTGCCCCGGCGGCAGGCTGATGTTGTGAATCACCAACAGCGATATTTCCCCAGTGGGGCGCTCATTGCAGTTGGCCGATGGGCAATGACGAACCCCGCCGACCCAACCACTGACTAAATCCAGTCGCATAAAAACCCTCGAGTAAGGCCTTACTCTAGAGCGGCCAAGCCACAGAAACAACAACGCCCGGCTTTGGGCCGGGCGTTGGGTGAGAGCGCAATAAAGTAGAGCCTATTCTTAGGCTATGTCCTAGTTACGTGTTGCACACAGCTTTTGTAGGGTGGGTTAGTGGCGCAGGGCAGGGTTTTGAAATCAACTGCGGAGCGTGTGCGCCACGTAACCCACCAAGCGGTGATCGGCCGGCCCCATCTGGTGGGTTACGGCGCAACTGACTAAGCATCAGCCGATAGTCCGTGGTCATGCGCCTAACCCACCCTACGAATTACCGCGCACCAGGCATCGCCTAACCGACCCGCACGCTTCAACACATAACTGGGACATAGCCTATTCTTAAGCGCCTTTCAGCCGGCGCAGATTGCCAATCACCGACTCCAAGGCCCGATCAAACAGCAGCGCATCATCGAGCAAGCGAATGGCGCTACGGCGAAACTCAACCGCAAGGCCGGTACGGGTTTTTTCCAACACCTTCATGCCGGTGCGATTGACGAAGATGAACTTGCCGGTCGGTTTGATCACCGCCGCCAGCTTGCAGCGCAGCTTGTGTTCTTCGTCTTCCTGAAACTCGACCCAGCTACCAACGCGCAAACTGTCGACTTGGTCGAAGGCTTCATCGTCATCGACCAGCTGAACTTCTGGTTGCTCGCGCACCTCGCCGGGCGCCAGCAACACAATCTCCTCCATCACCTCGACCATTGCCGCCGGCTCTGCGAGCGCCTCACCCTCAACCAACTCTGGCAAGTCCAGCGCCGACAAGGCCTGCTCAACTGCCAACTCGGTTTCGTCGCGCTCAACTGCTGGCACAGCCTGTAGTTCAGCTTCGGACTCAGCAGCAAACTCAGCGATTGGTTGCACCGGCGCCGGTATCGACCATTTGAAGCGCTGGAACGCCTGCACGTGCAAAGCTTCCAACTGGGCAAAGTATTCGCCGGTCACAAAGGGGTCGACTGCGGCGCTAGCCATGCCTTCACGCAAGGCCTTGAGCAGGCCCGGTACCAACTCGAGCAAGCGCATACGCGCCTGCGCGTCTTCGTGCGGTTCGACGCTCCAGACCAAATCATCCATGGTCGCCAACGCAGCCTGCCACTCGGCGGACTCGGCGCCATGCTTTAGGCAAGCCAGCATCAACACCTTGCTCCACGCCTCTTGCAGCAAGCGCACCACCACCTCTGGCAAGGTCTTGCCGAGCAGGCGCTGATTCAAAGCTTGCTCGACTTGCTGACGGGCCATTTCCGACTTGGCCCGGCCCTCTTCGGCATCGCGGGTGCGCTGTTCAAGCAGGTCGCTGCGGCGGCGCTCATCACCGGTAAAGGCGGTAAATTCGGTCAGCAGTTCGGAGAAAATCGCCGGATCATCGACAAAATCATTCAGCAGCCGTTGCACCACTTGCTCGATGCGCTGATAGAGACTGCCGCGCTGCTCGTCATCCTGGCCACTCCAGCCCATGGCAGCCGAAGCGATTTCATTCAACAAGCGCCGCGCCGGGTGAGTGCCGCGACTGAAGAAGGCCTTATCCAGCACCGCCACCTTCAGCATCGGGATCTGCAAACGGGCAATCAACGCTTTCAGCGAGTCCGGCAAGGTACGGTCGTCGAGAATGAACTCAAACAGCATCGAGACCAGATTAATGACATCTTCATCAACTTCGCCGACTACCCGCGCCTTACCGCTTTTCGCACTGGCACGACCGAGCAACTGCTCCAACTGGTCACGCAGACCGTTCTCATCAGCCACCGCGCCAGCCTGTTCGGGCAAGCGCTGTTGCATATGCGACAGCAAGCGTAATAGGTCATTGCTGGAGATAGGCACGGCGCCAGCAGGTAGCTCACGGGCCGGCATCCCGGAGCCGCGCACCTGGGCCAGCAACTCTTGCAAGACGCCAAAGACCTCCTGCATGCCCTCTTCGCTGTAGCTGCCAGCATCACCGCTCATGACGGCCTCAGCGCCAGCTTCACGACTGCCGCGAGTTGCCGCAGTGCGGCCCGGCGTGCGCCGAGGCGGGGCCGATTGCAGCTCAGGCAGCACACCGGCAGTAATCAGCAGCTGGTTGACCTCGGCATACAGCTGGTCGAGATCGGCCAACACATACTTCTCAAACAACTTGAAGATAATCAGCTTGACCTTGATCTCCACGCCCAAGCTGCGGCAGGCATCCAGGAACCCGGCGCACAACTCACGGGGCCCCAGTGGGTTGGTCTTGTCCTCGATCTTCTTGCTGACCAGCGCATTCAAGCGCGCGGTTAGGTGGCCCAAGGCAACGCTATCGCGGCCAAGTACCTTGGAGATCATGCCGTCCAGGGCCACGGCTTCTTCTAAATCATCTTCCTGAACCAGCGACAGGCCTTCGAAAGAAACCGCATCAAGCTGCGGCGGCTTACCGATCTCGTACTGATTCAGAACGGCAAAAGATTCAAAAATCTTCTGCAGAAAGCCGCGCTCGATATTTTTGCGTTTTAGACGCAAATCACGCATGGCTTCAAAAAAGGCATTTTGCTCAGCATTGCTCACCGCCCGATCGGCCATTTCAAATAGCGAATCGTCGGCGTTATCGAACAAGCCCTGCAGGGCTTGTTTTAGCTGTGCTGCAGCTTTGTCACGCACTTGCGTCAGTGCCACGGGCAGTCTTCCTACCGGCGAAATGGGCGGGTGCACAGGGGCAACCTTATTCAGGCGCACCACGTTAGCATCGGTCATTACGAGTCTCCCGCAGGCGGCCCCTCTCGGGCTACACGGCCTGCACTGCATTCACTGAGCGCTATCCATAACGTCAAAAGGCCCGGCATAACGTCAAAGGCCTGGCGTCAGATCTAACTAATAACACCATTATAGGGATAGGCCTGTGACTACCAAGGCGCTTTAACCCCTAGACATGACCCATGTCACAGATGCGCCCTTGCAGCCTCCCAGCGGTAACTCACGCGCGACCAACGCACCTTATCTGTCTAGCAGAAAGCCATGCAATGCACACGGCATTCGCTGCATCCAACCAGCGCAGCCCCTATAATCGGCCGATCTTGAATGCGGAGCCCGTCATGCCCAACCTGATTCTTGCTGATCTCGGCCGTGAAATCAGCGCCAACGTCGAAATTGCCCTGCGCGAAGACCTCGGCAGCGGCGACATCACCGCTCAACTGATCGCCGCCGACCGCAGCGCGGCAGCCCGCATCATCACCCGCGACGCGGCTGTCATCTGCGGCACCGCCTGGGTAGATGAAGTATTCCGCCAGCTCGACCCGCGTGTAGCTGTGCAGTGGCTGGTACGTGACGGTGAGCGCGTCAGCCCCAACCAAGTCTTGTTCACCCTCGACGGCCCGGCCCGCACCTTGCTGAGCGGCGAACGTAGCGCGCTGAATTTTCTACAAACCCTGTCCGCCGTCGCCACCCGCAGCCAGCATTACGCCGACTTAGTACAAGGCACCGCCGTCAAACTGCTCGACACCCGCAAAACCTTGCCAGGCCTGCGTCTGGCGCAAAAATACGCAGTCACTTGCGGCGGCTGCCACAACCACCGCATCGGCTTGTATGACGCCTTTTTAATCAAAGAAAACCACATCGCCGCCTGCGGCGGCATCGCCCAAGCCATAGCCGCAGCCCAGCAAATCGCCCCCGGCAAGCCGGTGGAAGTAGAAGTGGAAAGTTTGGCCGAGCTCGAACAAGCCCTGGCTGCTGGTGCCGATATCATCATGCTGGATGAGCTGAGCCTCGATGATATGCGCACCGCCGTAAAACTCACCGCCGGCCGCGCCAAACTCGAAGCCTCCGGCGGCATTAATGACAGCACATTGCGGGGCGTGGCCGAAACCGGGGTGGACTACATATCGCTTGGCACCTTGACCAAGGATATAAAGGCGGTGGATTTGTCGATGCGGTTGAGCCTGTAGCCGCACTCGTGGCAAACGGTGCAAGCGCCTACGGCGATTGCACCCTACGAATCCGTCATACCGCGATAAGCGTGCCCGACCCCACCGCCTCTCCATGTAACTACAAATTGCTTGCAGGCCGGGCGCCTTGTACCTACAATTTGCCTATGAATATCGAATTCGATGCCGCCAAGAATGACCGCAACCTGCGTGAGCGTGACTTGTCATTTACCTGCGCAGCGAGCTTCGACTTCGAGACGGCGGTATTCGCCATCGGTGATCGCAAGGATTACGGCGAAGTTCGCATTCGCGCACTGGGCTGGCTTGATGAACGCCTGCATGCGCTGGTGTTTGTGGAGGTCGCTGACGGTATCCGTGTGATTAGTTTTCGCAAGGCCAACTCACGAGAGGTCAGAGGTTATGTCGCGCAAACCCAATCCTGAATTGATCGACAACGACAACCCCGAGTGGACGGCGGACGATTTTGCCAATGCCACTCCGTTTGCACAGCTGCCCGCGTCGCTGCGCAAAACGCTCTCCAGTCGCGCGCGCGGGCCACAAAAAGCCCCAACCAAGGAAGCCTTGACCGTGCGTTACAGCCCAGAAGTACTGGCGCGCTTCAAAGCCTCCGGCCCTGGCTGGCAAACCCGAATGGACGCCGCGCTGAAAGACTGGTTGCAAACGCATGACCCGCGCGACATTGCGTAAAGGATTTAGGCCGGGGTGGGCCAGCACAAAGCATTCGCCCCTCCCGGCGCTACGGCCAGGCAACCGACGCGAAGTGTATCTTTAGCAAAAACGCAAATTAATCGTGTCTGACCCCGAGGTCCGCATACCGGCGAGCGGTTCGCGTTAAACGACGGAAGCGCCTACGGCGATTCCATCATACGAATCCGAGCAATCCGTCGTACCGCGGTTCCATCTTACGAATTTCCATCTTACGAATCCGTCGTACCGCAGTGGCAGGTGCAAGATGGCGAGCGAGTCAGCCCCAACCAAGTCCTGTTTACCCTCGACGGCCCGGCCCGTGTCCTGCTGAGCGGCGAACGTAGCGCGCTGAATTTTCTACAAACCCTGTCCGCCGTCGCCACCCGCAGCCAGCATTGCGCCGACCTGGTACAAGGCACCGCCGTCAAACTGCTCGACACCCGCAAAACCTTGCCGGGCCTGCGCCTGGCGCAAAAATACGCCGTCACCTGCGGCGGCTGCCACAACCACCGCATCGGCTTGTATGACGCCTTTTTAATCAAAGAAAACCACATCGCCGTCTGCGGTGGCATCGCCCAAGCCATAGCTGCAGCCCAGGAAATCGCTCCTGGCAAGCCGGTAGAGGTTGAAGTGGAAAGTTTGGCCGAACTAGAACAAGCCCTAGCCGCCGGTGCCGACATCATCATGCTGGATGAGCTGAGCCTTGATGACATGCGCACCGCCGTAAAATTCACCGCCAGCCACGCCAAGCTGGAAGCCTCCGGTAGCATCAACGACAGCACCCTGCGCGGGGTTGCCGAAACGGGGGTGGATTACATATCTCTTGGCACCTTGACCAAGGATATAAAGGCGGTGGATTTGTCGATGCGGTTGAGTCTTTGAACGACGCCATGCAAGCATTTAACTAACGGCTAATTTGCATATCGTGGCGGCGCGCGCAATGTGCTGCTGCGACCGCCATAGAAGCATACAAATAGCTAGCCTTTACCATCTGGAATAAAGTCCCGCACCTTGCGCGCATCCAGATCGAAACAGACTGAACCACTCCGATAAGCGCTTTCGATAGCAACCCGCACGCAGGCAATCTCTTCCTCCTTCTTGTCAGGGCTATGCAGTATTTTCTCTAGCGCCTGTCGATCGACAGGCATCTCCCGGTACAAATCCACACGCAGCTGAAGTGGCTTCTCGCCATTGAGCAAGGCTTTCGTATGCTGAGCCAGAAACTCTGCAGCACTCGACGGAACCTCGACATAAAAGAACTTCGGCGTCCACCCGCTGAAGCCTTCCAGAATCTGCGGCTCGACATCCAGCTGACGATAACTCTCACGATTGGATACATAGAAGGTATCGAACACATACACGACCGCCAGTGGCCGCGCCTGGGTCACGATATAACAACCGGCCACCAGCGCCAGGATTTGCAGCAGAACAATCAGCGACAGATCCCTGATCAACTCCAACCTTGGCTTGAGCGGGGCAATCACTATAAGGGTCAGGCATGGCCCAAGAACCAAATCGACCGCCAGGATGATTCTCAGCCCCTCCCAACCTCCGGCAGCGAAAAACAGCCCCCCAGGGAAAAACCAGAACAGCACAACCAACGCTAACAACACAAAGACTATCGAGCTGAGCAACAAATGCAGCGCAAAAGCTCTCCAACGATTTATCGACTTCGTCATATCCATTCCTGGTAAAAAACAAACGACCTAAAACTCAAGTAATTTCCGCAAAAAAAAAAGACCCCTTAGGAAAGGGGTCTTCTACTTACATCAAGAACGGCCGCTCAGGCTACAGAGCCCCGCGCAATCGCGTCCTGCTTAACGGCACTCGGATGGAACATATTTAGCGATCATGGTACCGACCGGAGCGTTAGTCAGGTTACGAGTTGTTGCAGTCGCATTAGTCGCGCTAGAGCAAGCCCAATCGATTGCACCCACAGAGGCGTCAATTGGCGCAACGTTACCGACGTTCGGGGAAAAGTTGATAGTTAGACCATCCAGCGGGGTTGGAAGACCATTATTTGCACTGGCTTCTACGAACACGCTAATAGTCCAAGGGGTGCCCTCTACAACGGTAATATTATCCACATATTTCGACTGTTTCTCAACTTGGGCCGTAATGTTGTATGCGATGGCAGCAGCAGTCATTCCAGCAATACCGTCCGACTGGAAGGCCTCACTCAGCAAGCTTTTAACCGAAGAGCCGGCGATGATTGCCTCGCTGAGTTTCGCGCGAGCGGTGTAGTCTTGATACGCAGGCAAGGCAATAGCCGCCAGAATCCCGATGATAGCCACCACTATCATCAATTCAATCAGGGTAAAACCTTTTTGCAGTTGAGCTTTCATCTAGTGTCTCCCAGAGATAGTAAGGTCAGGCGACCTGTTATAGGTACAGCAGATAGCGTGCCAATCTTTACAGCTTCCCCACCAAATTAGCAAAAACCCATTTTCTACCCGTCGCGAGGCATTAACCGATCCCGACAACGCGCTAGCGGCCCCGCTCAATGCGGCCAAGCGGCCAAGCCAAAACCAAAACCAACACAAACTGACAAAATTTGACACCTGCCGCCTAGCTATTTGGCAGCACCCCATGACTGCGCTATAAAGCAGGCATGATTCTCGTGAGCCCGACCCCATGAACGACATCGTCAACCTGACCGGCCTGGCCAAACAGCTAGTACTGGCCGAGCTGCTGGATGAGAAAAGCGCCCAGCAAGCGCATGCGCAAGCGCAGCGCAATAAAATCTCGCTGGTCACCTACCTCGTGCAGAACAAACTGGTCAAAAGCCGCCTACTGGCGGAGCTGGCCGCAGAGCAATTTGGCGTGGCCTTTTTCGACCTCAGCAGCATCGACAAAGACGGCCAACCCAAGGATTTGATCAGCGAAAAGCTCATTCGCCAACACCGCGCCCTGCCCTTGTGGCGCCGCGGCAATAAGCTGTTCGTGGCCGTATCCGACCCAACCAACCATCAAGCCGTTACCGACATACAATTCTCCACCGGCCTGACCACCGAATCCATTTTGGTTGAGGACGACAAACTCGGCGAGGCTATCGATAAGTTTTTCGATAACGCCGGCAGCGGCCTGGATGACCTTGGCGACATCGACCTCGATGGCGTCGACACCCAGGCGGTTGACGATAACAAGCAGGATGCCGGCGAGGGCAACGCCGCCGACGACGCACCAGTAGTGCGCTTCGTGCATAAAATGCTGCTGGATGCCATTAAAGGTGGCGCGTCCGACTTACATTTCGAACCTTATGAAAAGAGCTATCGGGTGCGCTTTCGCACCGACGGTATTTTGCACGAAATCGCCCGCCCCCCCGTACAACTGTCACCACGGATATCTGCACGTCTAAAGGTTATGGCCGGACTCGATATCTCCGAGCGACGCAAACCGCAGGACGGGCGCATTAAACTGCGCATCTCCAAAAGCAAATCCATCGACTTTCGCGTCAGCACCTGCCCGACCCTGTGGGGCGAGAAAATTGTAATGCGGATTCTCGACTCCTCCAGCGCGCAGATGGGCATCGACGCGCTGGGCTATGAAGAGTCGCAAAAAAATCTGTACCTCGCGGCGCTGAAGCAACCACAAGGCATGATTTTGGTTACAGGCCCCACCGGCTCGGGCAAAACCGTGTCGCTGTATACCGGCCTGAATATCCTCAATACCGTCGACGTGAATATCTCCACCGCCGAAGACCCGGTGGAAATCAACCTTGAGGGCATTAACCAGGTCAACGTCAACCCCAAACAAGGCATGGACTTCACCGCCGCCCTGCGCTCCTTCTTGCGCCAAGACCCAGACATCATCATGGTCGGCGAGATTCGCGATATAGACACCGCCTCTATCGCTATCAAAGCCGCGCAAACCGGGCATATGGTGATGTCGACCCTGCACACTAACAGTGCCGCCGAAACCTTAACGCGCCTGCGCAACATGGGCGTGCCCTCGTTTAACATTGCCACCTCGGTGAACCTGATCATCGCCCAGCGCCTGGCCCGCAAGCTTTGCAGCTATTGCAAAAAAGAGGTAAAGATCCCTAACGAGGCGCTTCTGGAAGAGGGCTTCCCAGAAGATCAGCTCGGCAAGTTTAAAATTTACGGCCCGGTCGGCTGCGAAAACTGCAACGGCGGTTACAAAGGTCGCGTCGGAATATATGAAGTAGTTAAAAACACGCCGGCCCTGCAACGGATTATCATGGAGGAAGGCAACTCCATCGATATCGGCGCGCAAATGCGCAAAGACGGCTTTAATGACTTGCGCACCTCGGCACTGCTGAAGGCCATGCAGGGCGTTACCAGCCTCGAAGAAGTAAATCGCGTGACCAAAGACTGATTTATGGCCGCTAAAGCAATAAAAACCAACACCTTTAGCTGGAACTGGGCAGACACCGACAAAAAGGGCAACAAGCTCAAAGGCGTTACCAGCCCCGAAGAAGCAAACCGCGTGACTAAGGACTAATTCATGGCCGTTAAAGCATTAAAGACCAGCACCTTTAGCTGGGAAGGCACGGATAAAAAAGGCAATAAACTGAAGGGCGAAACCGGCGGCCAAAGCCCATTATTGGTTAAGGCGCAATTGCGCAAGCAAGGCATCAATGCCACCAAGGTGCGCAAAAAATCAGTTTCTATCTTCAGCGCCGGCAAAAAAATCAAACCCATGGACATCGCCCTGTTTGCCCGGCAGATGGCCACCATGATGAAGGCCGGCGTGCCATTATTGCAGTCGTTTGAGATCATCGGCGAGGGTCTGGATAACCCCAACATGCGCAAACTGGTTGACGATATCAAGCAGCACGTGGCCGCCGGTAACAGCTTCGCCGCAGCCCTGCGCACCCGCCCGCTGTATTTCGATGACCTATTTTGCAACTTGGTGGATGCCGGCGAACAAGCCGGCGCACTGGAAAACCTGCTTGATCGGGTAGCCACCTACAAGGAAAAAACTGAAGCATTAAAAGCTAAAATAAAAAAGGCCATGAACTACCCAATTGCCGTGGTTTGCGTGGCAGTTATTGTTACAGCAATTCTTTTGATTAAAGTAGTACCGCAATTTGAAAGCGTGTTTTCAAGCTTTGGGGCTGAGTTACCCGCTTTCACCCAATTTGTAGTCGGTTTATCTAAGGGGCTACAAGAGTGGTGGTATTTATTTCTAATCGGCATATTTGCTGTGGTTTTTAGCCTTACTCAAACCCATAAACGTTCAGAGAAATTTCGTAACTGGCTAGACCGGACTGCACTAAAAGCGCCGGTGGTCGGCGATATTATTTACAAATCGTCAGTCGCGCGCTACGCGCGCACCCTGGCCACCACCTTTGCCGCCGGCGTGCCGCTGGTTGAAGCACTGGATTCCGTTGCGGGCGCGACCGGCAATATTGTGTTTAAAAATGCGGTAAACAAAGTTAAACAAGACGTGACCTCAGGTATGCAATTAAATTTTTCGATGCGTAGCACTGGGGTATTCCCCTCCATGGCGATTCAAATGACCGCTATTGGCGAGGAATCCGGCGCACTGGATATGATGCTGGATAAAGTCGCCAGTTATTACGAGGCCGAGGTCGATAACGCCGTCGATGGCTTAACCGCGTTAATGGAACCGCTAATCATGTCCGTTTTGGGCGTATTAGTGGGCGGCTTGATCATCGCCATGTATCTGCCGATTTTTCAGTTGGGCGCCGTGGTTTAACCTATGCCTTTGCTCGACTTTCTGGCCAGCCAACCACTGGCCCTGGCTTTATGCACGCTGCTACTGGGATTACTAATTGGCAGCTTCCTCAACGTGCTGATTTACCGCCTGCCGAAAATGCTCCAGCGTGACTGGCAAGCTCAGGCCCGTGAGATTCTCAACCTAACTGCCGAAGCGCGCAGCGAAACCTTCAACTTGATTCTGCCCAACTCAAGCTGCCCGCACTGCAGTCACGAGATTAAGCCCTGGGAAAACATCCCAATCATCAGCTACCTGTTTTTGCGCGGCAAATGCTCGGCCTGCAAGGCGCATATAAGCCTGCGCTACCCGCTAGTTGAACTAAGTTGCGGCCTGCTTTCAGCTTATATCGCCTGGCATTTCGGCTTTACCTGGCAAACCGGGGCGATGCTGGTGTTGACCTGGGGCTTGCTGGCGATGAGCCTGATTGATGCCGACCATCAACTACTGCCCGATGCGTTAGTGCTTCCACTGCTCTGGCTGGGCCTGATCGTTAACCAGTTCGGTCTATTTACCACGCCAGCAGATGCACTCTGGGGGGCGGTAGCGGGCTACCTGAGCCTGTGGTCGGTGTACTGGCTATTCAAGCTGGTGACTGGCAAGGAAGGCATGGGTTATGGCGACTTCAAGCTACTGGCCATGCTCGGCGCCTGGGGTGGATGGCAGATATTGCCGCTGACCATTCTGCTGTCATCGCTGGTTGGCGCAGTGCTGGGCTTAATTATGCTGAAACTGCGTAACGCCGAAACCAGCACGCCAATCCCCTTCGGCCCTTACTTGGCAATTGCCGGCTGGATTGCGCTGCTCTGGGGCGATCAGATTACCGGCACCTACCTGCAGATCGCCGGATTTAAATGAGCGCAGCCTGGACTCTGGGCCTGACCGGCGGTATCGGCAGTGGCAAAAGCGCTGCAGCCCAGCACTTTATCGACCTTGGCGTGCACGCAGTGGATGCTGATCACGCTGCGCGCTGGGTCGTAGAACCGGGCCGCCCAGCGCTTGCGCAAATTGCTGCTCATTTTGGCGCAGCCATTTTGCAGGCCGACGGCCAACTGGATCGCGCCGCGTTGCGCGCCCAGATATTCCAACACCCCGAAGAACGCCGCTGGCTGGAAGCACTGCTGCACCCGCTAATCAGGCAGGAGATCATCAGCAATCTGGCCAAGGCTGAATCCACCTATGCCATTTTGGTCTCACCGCTGCTGGTGGAATCAGGCCAACATCTGCTAACTCAGCGAGTGCTGGTGGTCGATGCTCCCGAACAATTGCAACTGCAACGCACCATGCAGCGTGATCACGCCAGTGCAGAGCAAGTACAAGCCATCCTCAAGGCGCAAGCCAGCCGCGAAGAGCGCTTAGGTCACGCCGACGATGTACTGCTCAATGACCGCGATATAAACTGGCTACAGGCCGAAGTTGAGCGCCTACACCGTTTTTATCTAACCCTGCGCACAGGCCAAGCATGAGCAAAACCACCACTGTTACCTGCCCCACTTGCGACGCTCCGGTTGAATGGGGCCCACAAAGCCCGAACCGACCCTTTTGCTCCGAACGCTGCAAGCTGATCGACCTCGGCGCCTGGGCTTCAGAAGAACACAGCATTCCCGGCGATCCTCTGGAAGATGAGCTGTTCAGCAGCGATATGCCGCCGCGCCAGCATTAATCCAGCGCCCAGCAAAACCCTCGCACACAATTCAGACCTCATAAATCCGTAATCGCGGTCGACATGGGCACCCGAACGAGTTTCCGGCACCGCAGCCCAATGCAACCGCACAAGCACAGTTTAATCAGCTAAAGTCGCCGACCTTCTTGCTAGCCGCGTAAACGCCATGCCACGTCATTTGCTGTACTGCTTCCTCCTGCTAAATCTGCTTTGCGCGCCCACGTTTGCCGCCGCCCCACGCCCCGACTATGGCAGCGTGCGCGTTGATGAGGTCACCAGCATCTATGATGGCGACACCCTTCGCGTGACCATCCGCGCCTGGCCCGCTGTGGCCGGCGAGCGCGTGCCGGTGCGCCTGTACGGCATCGACACCCCGGAGATGCGCGATAAGCGACCGCGGGTGTACGACCTGGCCAAGCGCGCCAAGCAATTTAGCGTGGCGCGCTTACGTGGCGCAAAGCGCGTCGAATTGCGGCAAATACGCCGCGACAAGTATTTTCGACTGCTTGCCGAGGTCTGGGTGGACGGTCTCAATCTGAGCGATTTGCTGCTCAAAGCCGGACTGGCCAAACCCTATTACGGCGGTAAAAAAGTTAGCTGGTAGGTGCAAGAGGGCCAAACGCCACAAACTTCCCTTTCGATGCGCTACTACAAACCTCGCACTGGGTCTTTGCCTGTAGCCGGTCTAGACTGCAAGCACAACCAATCGAGGCCCACCATGTCCAGCCGCCTAAATGAACAAGACCAACAACGGGTCGACCAGTACCTTAGCGCACCGCAGCATCAGGTCGAACGCCAAGCCTTTAAGCCTTGGCGCCTGCTGCTCGTGGTACTGACTGTCGTGATCAGCCTCGGCCTGCTCAGTCAACTACTCAGCCGACTGGTGCATTAAGCCGCAGCAAACGCCATGCAGCGATTAAATTTCAGGCAAAAAAAACCCTGATTTTTCAATCAGGGTTTTAATTTGGTGGGTCGTGTGGGATTCGAACCTACGACCAATTGGTTAAAAGCCAACTGCTCTACCAACTGAGCTAACGACCCAAAAATGGTCGGGGTAAGGGGATTCGAACTCCTGACATCCTGCTCCCAAAGCAGGCGCGCTACCGGACTGCGCTATACCCCGGCGAAAGATTGGCTCCACGACCTGGACTCGAACCAGGGACCCAGTGATTAACAGTCACTTGCTCTACCAACTGAGCTATCGCGGAACTACTTGCTTCCATCTCATTCAGTGCTTGGCGTTTCCGCTGCCCCGTCTGAGGAGCGCCATTCTATATATCTGGCGTAGGCTGTCAACATTAAAAACAAACATTCGACAATTCTTTGCAGGTGGCTGGCAGGCTGCTATATCTTTAACCAAGTGTGATCACAGCAGGATGCGCGGGCGCTAAGCCTTAAGCCAGGAAAGTCGATGAGTAACCAGCCACCGTCTAAAAACCCCATCGCTGCCGCGCAAACGCTTGCCAGCCGTGGCATTCAGCCGCGCTTTGGCGAGCTGATGCAGGGCTGTCACAAACTCGCCATGAACCGCCTGGCAGAGCACCTCAGCGGGGTTTTTGCACAAGTCGACGACACCCTGTTTGAGTGCGCCGAAAAAGCCGAGAACAACCAGATCCAGACGCTGTTCTTCGACAGCATGCGCGACATTCGCAAACAGCGGCCGCAGATTGAACGAACCTACCATCAACATATCGCGCAAAACTTTGCCGACCTCATAGAGGGCAAACTTAAAGCGCAACAAGAGCCTGGTGAGCTAAACGCCGAACAACTGTCGCTGGTGCAAAACGAAGATTACGAAGAGAGCCTGCAAGTCACTAACATGGCCAGCCGGGTTAAGGCGCGCTGCGCCCAATCTCTGTTTGCCCTCGACCAACGCCTAGCGTTGCTCAACAACGGCAAAAAACTGGACGAGGACAACAATCCGTTCGGGCCACAAGCTATCGCACAGACCTTTCGCGACGCCTTAGCCGCAACGCCATTCCCGCTGCGGATCAAGACCATCCTTTATATGTTGTTTGATCAACATATGATGCAGAACCTCGACAGCCTCTACGAAGCGCTGAATCAACGGCTCATTGACGCCGACGTGCTGCCCAACTTGAAATACAGCGCGCAGCGCGCAGCCACTCGCAACCGCCCCACAGCCAGTACAGAGCCAGCGCAGGAGCCAAGCAGCGCACCTGCTGCAGCTCCGCCAGCACATGCAACTCACGCAGCATACGAGCAACACAACGCCGGCCAGTTGCACTATTCGCCAGCTCCAAGCGGCGCATCGACGGCTCACTACGCGCCGACAGAAGCCTATCCGGCCGGCCCTGCAGACCTGAGCGGTGAGCCGCCAAGCGATCCGGCCGTGCTTTTTAGCGGGCTAGCGACCTTACTCGGCGAGCACCGCCAACGTGATATCGACGCACCACTGTTCGGCGGCACGCGCAGCATTGTCAGCTTTGCCCCGCAGGGCGCCACCCGCGTGTACAGCGCCAGCGAACTGCTCGACGCCCTCAATCGCCTACAACAACAGTCCGCCAACGACCTAAGCCATCGCCTGCATAAACCTCAGGGCGTCGAGGGACTCAAAGCCGACCTGCAGCAACAACTGGAGAGCTACAGCAGCCAGCCCGGCGAGCAAAAGCTGTCCGACCAAGAGGCTGATGTTATTGACTTGGTCGGCATGCTGTTTGACTTCATCCTTGATGACGACAACCTGCCAGACAATTGCAAAACCGCCCTCTCACACCTGCACACACCGTATCTTAAGGTCGCGCTGCAAGATAAAGCGCTGTTCACCCAGCACCAGCATCCCGCCCGCCGACTACTCAATGCCATGGCGCAAGCCGGCGTACTTTATGGCTGCGACGGCGACGAGCGCGGCTTACTGGCCAAGATGCAGTGGGTGGTTGAGCGGGTCATTCACGGCTTTGCCGGCAACCTGCAACTCTTTGAAAGCCTGCTTGAAGAGTTCAATGAGTACGCCGCAACCCTGCAGCACAAAGCTGAACTGCGCGAACGCCGCGCCGTAGAAGCCGCCAAGGGCCGTGACAAACTCCTCGGCGCCCGCCAACTGGCTGTTGAGGTAATCGCTCAAGCACTGCATGACCGCCAGCCTCCGGCAATTATTCGCAACTTTCTCGAACTCACCTGGGCCGATGTGCTGGTATTTGTCTGCCTTCGCCATGGTGAGCGCAGCGCCGAGTGGCAGCGCGCCAGCGAGGTCGCCGAGCAATTAGCCTGGAGTGGCACACCACAAGACGCCAACGGCCGCGAGCGACTGCAAGCACTGCGCGTGGCGCTCCTGGAAGACCTGCGTCAAGGCCTTGAGTTGCTGGGCGGCTACCATGACGCCGGGATTCGCCGCCTGCTACAAGACCTCGTCGCCTGCCAGCACGCCGTGCAAGCCAAACAGCCGCAGATCGCCGCCAAGCTTAATCCGGCGCTGCCAGAAAGCCCGCTGGGCGCCATGCTCGGTGAAGATGCCGCCCTAGCCACCAGCGCACCGCGCGCCGCTGGACTATCAGCCCGCGCACAAGTACTGGTTAAAGAACTCGAGCAGATCGAATTTGGCACCTGGTTTGAATTTGTTAACGGCGACGAAACCCGCGAGCTAAAACTGTCCTGGTACAGCCCGACCACGCGCAACTACATGTTTGTGGACCACAGCGGCCAACGGGTCGCGATCAAACCACTGACCCTGCTGGCCAGCGAAATGGAGCAAGGCCTCGCCCGCATCATCGCCCCCGAACGCGCAGCTCCGCTGGTGGATCGCGCCCTCAGTGCCATCTACCGAGTCTTGCAGCGCTTTAGCGGCCGCACGACTGCAGACGCTTAAGGAGTGCCCATGGATGATCGTCGTCAGCGCAGCCGTCATCATGCCGAGCTGCAGCTGGAAGTCTTCGACCTGAATAGCGGGGAAAGCCTCGGTCGCGTAGTCGACCTAACCAATGACGGCTTTATGCTGTTCAGCGAGGCCGCCGTGAGCGCCGACTCGGTGTGGGACTTGCGTCTGGTATGCGCCCACCCAGTAGACGACATCCGCGAAATTCGCCTAGGCGCCGACTGCCTATGGAGCCGCCCCGGCGCCAACGGCCAACACTGCTGGAGCGGCTTTCACATTATCGATCTAGCCGATGATCAGGCCGCAGCACTGACGATACTTTTAGAGCATATTTAAGGCGATGTCCCTGTTACGTATTGCAACGCGCAAGTCCCGTAGCCTGGTTCGTGACCCAGATGAATATGGGAAAAAGAACGGTTGTGGCCCTGCAGGATTGCCAGTGTGCTCGCGCTCGCTTCGCGGATGAATCCGCTCCTACACAAACCCAGCACCTGCAATAATTTCATCGGCTGGCCAACCTGTAGGAGCGGATTTATCCGCGATTGGCCGGTGCAGGCAGCACAGGCATCAAGGCTAATTCCCTCTCGCGACAATTTAGGTCCCTCGCAACGCATAACTGGGACAGAGTCATATCAAAACCCACAAAAAAGCCCGCACCGCGGGCCTTTTCATTTATGCCGCAACTCAATTAAAGACGATGACATCGCCCTCCACGCGCCCCACAACCTGGCTGCCCGGAGCAAACTTGCCCGCCAGGATCAGCTGCGCCAGCGGATTTTCGATCCAGCGCTGAATCGCCCGTTTTAATGGCCGCGCACCGTAAACCGGGTCGTAGCCCACGGCAATCAGCTTATCCAGCGCCTCGTCACTCAACTGCAGATTCAGCTCGCGCTCCGCCAAGCGCTGGCGCAGACGGCCAAGCTGAATTTGCGCAATACCAGCAATTTGCTCACGGGCCAGAGGCTCGAACACCACCACTTCGTCAATACGGTTGATGAACTCCGGGCGAAAATGCACGCTCACCGCATCCATTACCGCCGCGCGCTGCGCTTCGTGATCACCGACCAACTCCTGAATCTGCGCCGAACCCAAATTGGAGGTCATCACTATCACGCTATTGCGAAAATCCACCGTGCGCCCGTGACTGTCGGTTAACCGGCCATCTTCCAGCACCTGCAGCAGCACGTTAAACACATCCGGATGAGCCTTCTCCACTTCATCCAGCAACACCACCGAGTAAGGCTTGCGGCGCACTGCCTCGGTCAAATAACCACCCTCTTCATAACCGACATAACCCGGCGGTGCGCCAATCAAGCGGGCGACCGAATGCTTCTCCATAAACTCGGACATATCGATACGCACCATCGCTTCGGTGGTATCAAACAAAAACTCAGCCAGCGCTTTGCACAGCTCGGTTTTACCCACACCCGTGGGGCCGAGAAACAGGAACGAGCCACTCGGCCGATCCGGATCGGACAACCCCGCCCGCGAACGGCGTACCGCGTTAGAAACGGCCAGCACGGCTTCGTCCTGACCTATCACCCGCTGATGCAGCAGGCTTTCCATCTTCAGTAACTTGTCGCGCTCGCCTTCGAGCATTTTCGCCACCGGAATGCCGGTCCACTTGGAGACCACTTCGGCGATCTCTTCTTCGGTCACCTTGCTGCGCAACAGTTGGTTCTCGGCCTTGCCGTGCTGGTCGACCATCTGCAGGCTGCGTTCAAGGTCGGGAATGGTCTCGTACTGCAGCTTCGCCATGCGCTCCAGATCCCCCTTGCGCCGCGCGGTTTCAAACTCTTGGCGCGATTGCTCGATGCGCTGCTGGATTTGCGCCGAGCCCTGCACTTCGGCTTTTTCGGCCTTCCAGATCTCCTCCAGGTCGGCGTATTCACGCTCCAAGCGGGCGATGTCTTCCTTGAGTTTCTCTAGGCGCTTGAGCGCCGCCTCGTCATCTTCTTTGTTCAGCGCCGCGCACTCAACTTTGAGCTGAATCAAACGCCGCTCCAGGCGATCAAGCACCTCAGGCTTGGAATCGATCTCCATGCGGATGCGGCTGGCGGCCTCGTCGATCAGGTCGATGGCCTTGTCCGGCAATTGCCGATCGGTGATGTAACGATGACTGAGTTTGGCCGCAGCAATGATGGCGCCATCGGTGATCGCCACCTTGTGATGTACCTCGTAACGCTCTTTCAGGCCGCGCAAAATGGCTATGGTGTCTTCTTCGCTCGGCTCATCCACCTGCACCTTCTGGAAGCGCCGTTCCAGCGCCGCGTCCTTCTCGATGTACTGGCGATACTCATTGAGGGTGGTGGCGCCGACGCAATGCAACTCGCCGCGCGCCAGCGCCGGCTTGAGCATATTGCCGGCATCCATGGCGCCATCGGCTTTGCCGGCGCCGACCATGGTGTGCAGCTCATCAATAAACAAGATGACCCGACCTTCCTGCTTGCCCAGCTCGTTGAGCACCGCTTTTAAGCGCTCCTCGAACTCACCACGAAATTTCGCCCCGGCAATCAGCGCGCCCATGTCCAGGGACAGCACGCGCTTGTCACGCAGGCCATCCGGCACCTCGCCATTGATAATGCGCTGGGCCAAACCTTCAACGATGGCGGTCTTGCCCACGCCTGGCTCGCCGATCAACACCGGATTGTTTTTGGTCCGGCGCTGCAACACTTGAATGGTGCGGCGAATCTCATCGTCACGGCCAATCACCGGATCGAGCTTGCCCTCCTCGGCTTTTTTGGTCAGGTCGACGGTGTATTTATCCAGCGCCTGCCGCGACTCTTCGGCGTTCGGGTCATTTACCGCATCGCCACCGCGCAGGTTATTCACCGCGTTCTCCAAGGCTTTTTTCGACACGCCCTGAGCCAGCAATAACTTGCCCAGCTTGGTGCCGTCATCCAAGGCGGCCAGCAGGACCAACTCGCTGGAGATAAACTGATCGCCCTTTTGCTGCGACAGGCGATCGGCCTGATTAAGTAAACGAGCCAAATCCTGCGACAGATTCACGTCGCCAGTCGGGCTCTGGATTTTCGGCAGCTTGTCGAGCTCTTTGCTCAGCGCCTGACGCAGGCCGGCTACATCAAAACCCACTTGCATCAGCAGCGGCTTGATTGAGCCGCCTTGCTGCTCCAGCAAGGCTTGCAGTAGATGCAGCGGCTCGACCGCCCCGTGATCGAGCCCAACCGCCATGGACTGGGCATCTGACAGTGCCAGTTGCAACTTGCTGGTTAAACGATCGATGCGCATAACTATCATCCTTTGTCTGCGAGCAGGCTGGCGCGAGGCGCGCTAAAAACCTGTTGGTATAACAGTCTAGATGAGGATAATTCTGGGCGATTCAAGCCCGACGACCTTGATATAGGTCAGTTACCAGCGCGGCGAACGAAGATGGGCGCAACTCGAGCGGACTACACCAGCCAGACCAGCGAAGCAAAACGACCCGTGCGCGCGGCACGCCGGTAAGAATAAAAGCGCGGATCGCTGACCGTGCAGAAACCGCCGCCGTACACCGCCGCTACACCGCAGGCTGCCAGGCGAATGCGCGCCAAGGCGTAGATATCCGCCATAAAGCGCCCGCAATTAAGGCTAGGCACAAAGGCTGCGTCTGCCTGCGGATGCTTTGAGACAAAGGCCTCGCGCACCTCGGCGCCGACCTCAAACGCCGCTGGACCAATGGCCGGCCCCAGCCAGGCCAGCAACTGCTCAGGCTGCAGCGCCATGGCCTGCACCGTGGCTTCCAGCACCCCGCCGGCCAAGCCGCGCCAGCCCGCGTGCGCCGCTGCTACGCGAGTGCCGGCACGGTCACAGAACAGCACCGGCAAGCAGTCGGCGGTCAGCACCGCACAGGCAACGCCGACCTCGGCCGTGTAACTGGCGTCTGCCTCAAGTATTTGCCTGGGATCTGCCGCCGCCACCTGCACGCCATGCACTTGGCGCAACCAGGCAGGCGCGCAGCCAAGCGCGGCCTGCAGGCGCTGGCGATTGGCGAATACCGAGAGGGAGTCATCCTCGACATGGTCGCCGAGGTTAAAACTATCGAAGGGTGACCGACTGACACCGCCGGCGCGGGTCGTCACGCAACCCCGAACCCGCGCCGGCGCCGGCCAATCGGGCAGCAGCCAATCGGCCGGCCAGCTATTCATCAATAAACGCCGATCAGCCAATAAAGGCTTCGCGATCCTGACGCAGCAGCGTCAGCAACCAAACGAAGTCATCCGGCAACGGCGCCTGCCATTTCATCCGCACACCGGTGGTCGGATGATCAAGCTCAAGGAAGCGCGCATGCAGCGCTTGGCGCGGAAAGTCTTTGAGCGACTGCACCAGCGTCTGGCTGGCCGCCGGCGGAATGCGAAAACGACCACCGTAAGCCGGGTCACCCACCAACGGGAAGTTGATGTGCGACATGTGCACACGGATCTGGTGAGTACGGCCAGTCTCCAGTTTGACCCGCGTATGGGTGTGCAGACGAAAACGCTCCAGCACGCGGTAGTGACTGACCGCCGCTTTACCGCCCTCCATCACCGCCATGCGCTGGCGCTGCTGACCATGGCGACCGATAGGCGCGTTGATCTTGCCGCCAGCGGTAATCACGCCGATAACAATGGCCTCATAGATGCGGCTGACCGAACGTTTTTGCAGCTGATCGACCAGCTTGGTCTGCGCTTGCAGGGTCTTGGCCACCACCATCAAGCCGGTGGTGTCCTTGTCCAGACGATGAACGATGCCTGCGCGCGGCACATTGACCAGATCCGGCACATGGTGCAGCAAGGCATTCAGCAAGGTGCCATCGGCATGACCGACCGCCGGATGCACCACCAAGCCAGCCGGCTTGTTGAGCACCAGAATCTGGTCATCTTCGTAAACGATATCCAGCGCGATGTCTTGGGCAATCCACTCGCCCTGGGCTTCTTGCTCGGCGTTTAACACCAGCACCGAGCCGCCATGGACGATGTCGCGTGGACGCACCACGGCGCCGTCAACAGTCAAGTGGCCATCTTTGATCCAGACGCTCAGGCGCGAACGCGAATACTCATCGAACAGTTGCGCGGCAACTTGATCGAGACGCTGGCCGCCTAAATCGGACGGGATTTCTGCACTATGTTGAATGATTTCAGGCATGGGCTGCTGCGAAGGGCGTGTAGCTTTTGGTTTCAGCTGCGCGCTTGTGGTTAAATACGAAAACTTTGTCCCCACTTAGGGACGCCCATCATAACAGGACGACTGCGCTCAAGACAGCCAGCCGTAACAGGGACGCAAGCCGCCATGCAAGTGAAACACCTGCTGCTGATCGCCATTCTCGGACTCACCGCCGCGTGCTCATCCAGCGATACCGTGGACGAGAACCTCAGCGAGACCGAGCTCTACCAGCAAGCGCAGAACGACTTGGACAACAGTAGCTACGCCAGCGCCGTCAGCAAGCTAAAGGCGCTGGAGTCACGCTTCCCCTTCGGCCGCTACGCCGAACAGGCGCAACTGAACCTGATCTTCGCCTATTACAAGAGCATGGAGCCGGAAGCTGCCAAATCAGCCGCCGAGCGCTTTATCCGCCTGCACCCGCAAGACCCGAACGTCGACTACGCCTACTACTTGAAAGGTCTGACCTCGTTTGAGCAGGACCGCGGCATCATGGCCCGCTTCCTGCCGCTGGACGTCACCAAACGTGATCCGGGCGCGGCCCGCGACTCGTTCAACGAATTCGCCCAGCTGACCAGCCGCTACCCCAACAGCCGTTACTCGGCCGACGCCAAAGAGCGGATGATTTACCTGCGCAACCTGCTGGCGGCCTACGAGATTCACGTTGGCCACTACTACATCAAACGCCAGGCCTATGTCGCCGCCGCCACCCGCGGGCGTTACGTGATAGAAAACTTCCAAGAAACCCCAGCAGTCGCCGACGGTTTGGCGCTGATGATTGAAGCCTACCAACGCCTGGGCCTAACCGACCTTGCAGCCACCAGCCTGGAAGTGCTGAAGCTCAATTACCCCGAGTCGCCAAATCTGGTCGACGGCCAGTTTGTCTCGAGCGAAGCTGAAGCCGACAACCGCAGCTGGCTGAGCAAAGCCACCCTGGGCCTACTTGAGAACGACGCACCACTGCCACCAGGCGAAACGCGCGCCAGTCAGGACGTGATTCGCCAGTACCAAAACGCCGTCGACGAAATCCCGGAAGAACTGCAACCGCAAAACCAGGACGATGACGAGCAAGCCGAGGAAGAACACCAGCAAGCCGAAGCCAATGGCGCAAACCGCTCAACCTGGAGCTACATGACCTTTGGTGTATTCGACTAAAGCGCCAACAATTCAATAAAAAGGGAAGCCAGCGGCTTCCCTTTTTATTTACCGAGCAACAACTCGCGCACAGTCAAAAACTATCGAGGCACAGCCGGCACTTTAACCTTTGTGTTGGCGCCAGCGGCTTGGCTAAACTGAGCTACATACACTCAAGAAGACTCACTCATGTTACTGCGCCTACTGCTCACCCTAGCGCTAATTGGCGCGCTCATTTGGTTGTGGCGCCACCGTCACCGGCAAGCCTCGGCCGCACAGCCCACAAAAACCACAGAACCCAGCGGCGAGCCAATGCTGCGCTGTGCCCATTGCGGCCTGTATATCCCGCAGCACTTAGCGCTAACCTCAGGCGCCAGCAGCTACTGCAGCCAAGCCCACCTGCAACAAGGCCCCCGCCACAGTGAGCACTGAACACCCCGAGTTAAGCGACAACCAAAGCCTGCGCATACTGCGGCTCTATCACCTGTATCGCGTCATCATCGGCTTGGCATTGGTTGCCCTGACTTACGCCGAACTCGACGCGCAAGTACTCGACCTGGTTAATGCCAAACTGTTTGGCTATGTCAGCTGGACTTACCTAGGCAGCAATCTGCTATTTGCCGCACTCGCACGCAAACCGAAAAACGTGCTGCAAGTATTCAGCATCGCCCTGGTCGATGTATTACTGCTGTCGGCGCTGTTCTATTCTGCCGGTGGCAGTCCCAGCGGGCTCGGTAACTTACTGATAGTGGCGGTGGCGATTGCCAATATTTTGCTGCGCGGCCGCATCGGCCTGTTGATTGCGGCAGTTGCCGCCAGCGGCATGATCTACCTGACGTTTTACCTAAGCATCAGCCGCCCCGCCGCCAGCGGGCAATACCTGCAGGCCGGCGCACTTGGCGCCCTGTGCTTTGCCGCTGCGCTGTTTTTACAAGGCCTCACCCGTCGCCTGCAGCAAAGCGAAACCTTGGCCGCGCAACGGGCAACAGCGGTCGCTAACCTCGAAGCACTCAACAGCCTGATTTTACAGCGCATGCGCACCGGCATTTTGCTGCTCGACGACCAGCACCGCGTACTGATGGCCAACCCCGGCGCGCTCACCCTGCTTGGGCACGAGCAACTGCAAGGACGGGTGCTCGATCCGCACTGCATCGAACTGATCAAAAGCCTGCAGCAATGGCGGCATAACCCGACACTGCGCCCGCGAAGCCTGCAGCCACTGAGTAACGGCCCACTGCTGCAACCGAGCTTCGTTCCGTTGCAACGCGGCGAGCAACTGGACACCCTGGTATTTCTCGATGACATCTCGCAGATCGCCCAGCAAGCGCAGCAACTTAAGCTGGCCGCACTGGGGCGCCTGACCGCCGGCATCGCCCACGAAATCCGCAACCCGCTTGGTGCCATCAGCCATGCGGCGCAGCTGCTACAAGAGTCCGAACATCTGCCAGCGACGGATCGACGCCTGGCGCAAATTATTCAAGACCATTCCCGGCGGATGAATCAGGTGATCGAGAACGTATTGCAACTGTCGCGCCGCCGCCAAGCAGAGCCGCAATTGCTCGATCTAAAATACTGGCTGCATCGCTTTGCCAGCGAATACCGCAGCACCGCCCCAGCCAATCAAATGCTGCACCTCGAGGCCTGTAGCGGCAGCCTGCAAACCCGCATGGACCCTCATCAGCTCACGCAGGTACTGACTAATTTGGTGCAGAACGGCCTGCGCTACAGCGGCCAACGCCACAGCCAGAGCCAGGTGTGGCTAAAGCTGTTTCGCGCCACCGACAGCGACCTGCCGGTATTAGAAGTGCTCGACGACGGGCCCGGCGTGCCGGTCGAGCAACTTCAGAGTATCTTTGAGCCCTTCTTTACCACCGACAACAAAGGCACCGGCCTGGGCCTGTATATCTCGCGCGAACTCTGCGAAAGCAATCAAGCGCGACTGGACTACCAAAGACGCGACAGCGGCGGCAGTTGCTTTCGCATCACCTTCGCCCACCCCCGAAAATTGAGTTAAGCATGAGCCGGCAGAGAGCCCTGATCGTCGACGACGAGCCCGATATCCGCGAGTTATTGGAGATCACCCTGGGCCGCATGAAGCTCGACACCCGCAGCGCCCGCGACGTCAAAGAGGCGCGCGAGTGGCTGGCCCGCGAGCCCTTCGACCTGTGCCTGACCGATATGCGCCTGCCCGACGGCACTGGCCTAGAGCTGGTGCAGCATATCCAGCAACGCCACCCCCATGTACCGGTCGCGATGATCACCGCCTACGGCAGCCTCGACACCGCAATCAACGCACTGAAAGCTGGCGCCTTCGATTACCTGACCAAGCCGGTGGATCTCACCCGCCTGCGCGAACTGGTCAACAGCGCCCTGCGCCTTGGCACTACCGGCAGCGATGAACGCAGTGTCGATGACCGCCTGCTCGGCGACACGCCACCGATGCGCACCCTACGCAGCCAGATCAGCAAGCTCGCCCGCAGCCAGGCACCGGTGTATATCAGCGGCGAATCCGGTAGCGGCAAAGAGCTGGTCGCCCGGCTAATCCACGAACAAGGCCCGCGACTGGAAAAACCCTTTGTGCCGGTCAACTGCGGCGCCATCCCCTCCGAGCTGATGGAGAGCGAGTTTTTCGGCCATAAAAAAGGCAGCTTCACCGGCGCCATTGAGGACAAGCAGGGCTTATTTCAGGCAGCGAATGGCGGCACCTTATTTCTCGACGAAGTCGCCGACCTGCCGCTGCCCATGCAGGTCAAATTGCTGCGCGCCATTCAAGAAAAAGCCGTGCGCGCCGTCGGCGGCCAGCAAGAGTTGATCGTCGATGTGCGCGTGCTCTGTGCCACTCATAAAGACCTGGCCGCCGAAGTGGCCGCCGGACGCTTTCGCCAAGACCTTTACTACCGCCTGAACGTTATCGAGCTGTGCGTCCCCTCACTGCGCGAACGCCGCGAAGACATTCCACTACTGGCGGCACGCATGCTTGCCCGCCTCGCCCAAGGCAGTGGTTTGGCCAGCGCCACACTGAGCGATGACGCTCTCGCCAAACTGAAAAGTTATCGCTTCCCCGGCAACGTCCGCGAGCTGGAGAACATGCTCGAACGCGCCTACACCCTCTGCGAAAACGAGCAAATCCAAGCCAGCGACTTGCGCCTCGCCGAGACTCAAACCAGCAGCGAATCTGGTGAAATCAGCCTGGCCGGAATAAACAACCTTGAGGACTACCTCGAGAGCATCGAACGCAAGCTGATAGAACAAGCCCTGGAGGAAACCCGCTGGAACCGCACCGCCGCCGCCGAACGCCTGGGCATGACCTTCCGCTCGCTGCGCTATCGACTAAAAAAGCTCGGTATCGACTAAGGCCAGAATTCGCTAAGCGAGACTATCTACCCGCTAACTGTTGCAGACCGATTTTGTAGGGAGGGCTTCAGCCAACTAAGGCTTTTGCAAAGTCAGCCCACACCACATAGCTCCGGCAGCGCCGCCGGGTTAGCGGCGCGGCTGCCGACTTGAGTCAGTCCCCTCCGACCACCGCGCAACCAACAAGCTACCTACGCAGCGCCCTACCGCCCACTTGGCGCATAGGGCGCCGGATCGACAATCGGCTCGCGCCCGAGCATTAGATCAACCAGCAACTGACAACTGGCCGGCGCCAACACCAAGCCATTGCGATAATGCCCGCAGTTAAGCCACAACCCCGCATGCCCAGGCACCGGCCCAATAAAGGGAATCCCCTCCGGCGAACCTGGCCGCAGCCCAGCCCAATGACCGACCACCTCAGCATCGGCCAAAGCCGGCAGCAACTCCTCGGCCGAAGCCCTAAGGCTTGCCAGAGCAGAATCGGTCGGGGTTTTATCAAAGCCCTCAAACTCCAACGTGCTGCCCACCAAAATATGCCCATCGCGACGTGGAATGGCATAACGGCCCTTGGCCAACACCATGCTCGGCAGAAAAGCCTCAGCGCATTTATAAAGAATCATCTGCCCTTTAACCGGCTCAACCGGCAACTCAACCCCAAGAGCGCCCAGCAACTGCGCACTCCAAGCCCCGGCCGCCACCACTACTTGATCGGCAAGTAGCTCACCCTGCGCAGTCTGCACGCCACAAACCCGCTCACCATCACGAACAAAACCCGTCACCGGACAATGTTCATGCAGGGTGATATTCGGCATCTGCAATAAAGCTTGCCGCAACGCCCGAACCAACCGTGGATTGCGCACATTGGCCACCCCTGGCATCTGCAAGGCCCGGGTAAACCCCGGCGCCAACATCGGCAGCGCCCGATACACATCGGCAATATCCACCTCAGCCAGCGGCCGTCCCTCACGCACCGCCCAAGCCAGCGCCTCGTCCTGATCCTCCAGATCAAACCAATACAAGCCCGTCACATGCACCTCAGGATCAACCCCGGTATCGGCCAACAACCGCTGCGCCAACCCCGGATAAAAATCCTGCGACCAATGCGCCAACGCCGTCACCGCTGGGCTGTAACGCCAGGGATAAAGCGGCGAAACAATCCCCCCTCCAGCCCAAGAAGCTTCTTTACCGACACCACCTATATCCAGCAATGATACATCGCGACCAGCTAACGCCAGCTGATAGCTAGAGAGCAACCCAATAACACCAGCGCCCACAACAATGACATCACTCATACCTGACTCACCCGTAAATTACAGACCTAAACACCACGAATTAAAACAACGCGCTCGCAACGTGATCAAACTCAGGCCGCAAACTAAAAGTGCACTGTGCAGCACTGATTACCAGAAGCTCAAAAGACTGCAAAAGAATACAGCGACTAAAGGTTGCTCGGGCCAAGCACTGAGTACCATTTCAGAGATAACCACCGAGCAGAGCCACATTACCGGCGAACCTGCAGCAGCATTTCAATCGAACGCTGCTCCGCACAGGCGGCACCTGCCAGCCCACAACAACAATCAAATCGCTCACAAAAATTCGCTTTGCAAGCTTTGAACAGCCCAAAACGAGCTATACCAATAGCACGAACGGAGTTCGAGCCTTCACCCATGCAAACACGGACGACATCATGCATACCAGCATAAGGCAACACGCCTTTACCCTCGCAGAACTACTCATAACCGCAGCGCTCATCTCGCTACTTGCCACACTTGCTGCACCCGCCATCGCGCGCCTGTTAGAGCACAATAGAAACCAAGCAGTCATGCACACAATTCACGCCCAGTTGCAGCAGGCGCGCAGTCAAGCTGTACTTAGAAAACAAGGCGTTGAGCTATGCCCAAGTAAAAACGGACGCAAATGCACGACAGACTGGCAAGACCCTTGGCTTATTCGGCTACGCAGCAATCGACAAGCGCTCCATCACGCAGCCGCTTTTGCGGGCGTAACGAACCTACGCTGGTCAGGCTTTAGCGGCAGTATTCGTTTTCACAGCAACGGCACCAGCCCCATAAGCAACGGCCGATTTTTCACCTGCGAACAGCAAGCCGTAGCGATGCAGATACTCATAAACAGACAGGGGCGCATACGCTGGGCAAGCCCACAGGAAAACCAACAAGAAAGTGCACGCTGCCAGTAGCCCCAGCCGGCCAAAGCAGATCAGTCCTGGCTTCGTTTTGGGTAAAAGCAAAATCATATCCATAACGCTGTGGCCGCCTGCCAGCCACAAGCCGTCAAAAACGCACAGCTAAGCGGCGCGCCCCAGTTATCCAGCCAAAATGGCCGACTATCTCAACGAGCAAGACAAGCACACAGCAAAACCAGATGATCTCGCTCACAAGACCTATTGGAGCGCAGCATGCCTCGCCTAGACAACACGCAAGGCTTTACCCTCGTAGAGCTGATGATCACCCTCGCATTGCTCGCGATTGTGGCAACCATAGCAGTACCTAGCTTCACTCAGTTCATACGCAACAATCAGGTAAAAGCAGCAGCAGAGGAGCTAAAGACCTTTTTAATGTTTGCGCGCGACCACGCCATTAACAACAGAGCGCAGGTTAAATTGATTTTCAAAGACAGCACTGCATGGGAAATTCAACGTCCAAGCAAGCAGGACGAAGTCATCCGCACATTAGAACATAGCGCCACTCAAGCCAAAATCGTTGCACTGAACAGCAACCGCACCGCAGCAATCAGCGAACTGCTGTATCGCCCGAGTGGCGTGGTCAGTGCCGGCGCCAGCTTTACAATCTGCCGCGATAATAAACCCGCTGACGGCTACCTGATTACGGTCGAACCCAGTGGCAGCATCGAACTGCACCCAAAGGGCAAAAAAGAAAATAACACCACCAACTTAGCGGCTTGTGAATAAGGGAATATACCTTTGAAAACGCAAACGGGCTTTAGTTTAATTGAAGTACTGGTTACTTTAATCCTGGTCACCACTGGCGTACTCGGCATGCTTGCCATGCAAAGCCGCAGCATTCACTACACCCAAGAATCAATCCAACGCAACGCCGCCGTTGATTTAACCAATCAACTCATAGAAATCATGCGCGCTAATCCACAACTTATTTTCGATACCTTACCGCCAATCCAGCCAGTCAGCAGCGACCTTAAAACAACCTCAATCTTCTACAAAGCCAAAGGTAAAGATTTTGCCCCGGCGCCTAAAATACCCGTTGCCGGCGCGTGTATTGCACCCGGCACGGCACGATTACAACGTGACTGCTGGGTAGAACAAGTCAAACGCAGGCTGCCTAATGCCACGGCACTGTTTAATGCCAACGTCTATATCTGCCGCAGCTCAACACCGACTGCCACCAGCAACCCAATCTGCGATGCCACAGGCTCGGCGCTGGAAATTCAATTAGCCTGGCGAGTAAAAAGCGGCGAATGCCCCGATGATCGCGCCCCCAATGAAACCACCTGTATTTATCGCACACGGGTTGAGCTATGAACAAAATATATAAACGTCTGCTTGCCAGCCAGCAAACTGGTATTTCCATGATTGAACTACTGATTTCGCTCGCCATCAGCAGTTTTTTAATACTAGGTATAACCCAAGTATACCTAGACAATAAACGCAACTATATATTCCAGCAGAGCCAGGCCGGCAACCAAGAAAGCAGTAAATTCCTGGTCATGCTGGTAGACAGCTACCTAAACAAAGCCGGCTATCGCCGAGCACCTGAGGCAACTAAAGAATTTGCCTTTAAAAGCCTTCCCGCCTCCGCCGACTGCGAAGTCTTTAAGACGGAAGCCTCGATAACCAAAGCCAAAATTGGCACAGGCATATGTATCCGTTACCAACCACTGACCAGTCAAGAACTTGACTGCACAGGCCAGCAAACACCCGCCTTTGATGACAGCAAGGCATTTAGCGACAAGAATAATGCAGTAATTATGGTGCTGCGCTACAGACAGGACCCCGACGCAACCAAACTGAATGGCACCCTTGAGTGCAAGGTGGGCAATCAGAGCGCAGACCTGCTAACCGGCATCGCCGATTTTCGCCTGCAGTTTGCGCTAGACACCAATAGCGACAAGACGATTGAAAGCATCATCAGTGCAGATAACTGGACCAGCAGCAGCGGCGATATATTACAAGTACGCTATGCAGCCCTCATGGCCAGCGAGCAAAACCAGCGCACCTCAACTAACTCAAGCATATTAGATACCTGGAACAGAGATGCCAGCAATGCCAGCAAGAGCAGGCTCGCCGCAGCAGACAAACAACATCTATATCAACTAGCCAATAGCGCCGTGTCGATGAGGAACCTGATGCCATGAGACAGCTCCAGAAAAAACAACAAGGCGGCGCCGTGCTGTTAGTGGCCTTGATTATGCTGTTGGTGCTCACGGTGCTAACCGTTACCAATATGCGCGAAGTCACCCTCGAAGGGCGCATGACGGCCAATAAAATGGAAAATCAACAACTGTTTAACGCCAGTGAATCCGCCCTGCGCGAGGCGGAGAACCGTTTTTACGGCCGCGGCCAAAGACCCCGCAAGCTTGAGCCCAATACAGAAAACTGCAAAAAAATAAATACCTACAAAAGACTCGGCAACAAGCCCTGCATTATCGAAGTAGCCAGTCAAGATCCCAAAGAAGCCTATGCGGCGGCTATAAACGACTTCCTCCGCGACCCACTGATTTTTATAAAAGAACAGCATAATTGGACCGGAGCCGAAACAACTGCAGCCAGCAACAGCACCTACATCCCCTGGATGCCTTATCGCGGCACATCCGCCGGCACAATAACCACGCTGTCCGTAAACGCCTTTTGGAACAGCGTAGAGATCCCTGTTGAGGGTATCAACGTCGAGTATGGGGACGCCGGTGCGGGCAAGGGCACCTACTACTACCTGATAACAGGCCAAGCCAATGATCAGTTCGCCGTACAATCAACCATCGCCAGGTTCCACTCAGGGGAATAACAATGAATAAAAAATCAACCTCAGTGCCCTTGCGCGCGCTAATAAACACACTGACCGTCGGCAGCCTCTTAGTGGCCGCGCTCAACGCGCAAGCCTCAGTATCACAAAGCCCGCTGAGCTTAACCGTTGGCGTACCGCCAAACCTGGTTCTTTCCCTAGATGACTCCGGCAGTATGAATAGCTCGTATGTGCCCGACAATGCGGGGGGAATTTCAAATCAAGCGAGACTACGCTCAGCCCATTTCAATCCACTGCATTATAATCCAGCCACAACATATAAGGCGCCACCAAGATTCAATGATGATGGCAGCCCAGCAACCACACCTTATTCGTCAAGCTTTACCGCCGCCCCCCTTTATGGTTTCATGCCCAGCCAAGGCATTGTCAACTTAAGCAACAGTTACATAATGAGCCTCTCGTACTCGAACCATACTGCGAGCAATAATCCCGCCCAAAACCCACACCCCGATTTTTACCTAGACATAGTGCAAAGCGCACCCCTCAGCAACGGCCAAACCTCAGCACCAATAACTGTAAACAATGTAACCTTTACCATCAAACGGATATCTAACTCAAGTTGCGAAGCAACCATAACATCCGCTAACGACTACACAACAATCACCTGCAATCGCAACAGCAGCGGCAACTACGTTATAAGGAGTAATGATCGCCGCTCAACCAACGTCGCCGCCTATTACTATGTTTTTGACACGACAAGACCCAGCTGCCCAGCACTAGCCACAGCCCAACGCAACAACGATAACTGTTATCGCCGCGTATATGTTTCCGGTGCTACCGAACAACAGAACTTTGCCAACTGGTATTCATTTTATCGAACACGCGCCCTCGCCACGGTGAGTGCCGCCAGCATTGTTTTCGCAGAGCTACCGAGCTCTACGCGCATAACCTGGCAGGGACTAACTACTTGCACAGAACTTAATAGCGCAGCAAGCTGCCTCGGCCGCGACAACCGATTCCGTGAATTTACTCAAGCACAACGCGGCAGATTGTTTACCTGGCTGCATCATATAACCTTCCCAAACGGCACCCCTCTACGCTTAGCCCTGGATCGCGCCGGTAAATTTTTGATGACCGATGCCGCCTGGGAAAAATTCCCTAATGAGCTTGGCAACACCCCCGCAAACACCTACTCATGCAGACCCAGCTATCACATATTAATGACTGACGGGGTATGGAATGGCGCAGACGGCACACCTGCCGGCACCGTACTGCGTGACCACGCAAACTTTAACCTGCCGGACGGAACCAACTATAACGGCACACGCACTCCCTATGCCGACCCGACGAGCAATACCCTCGCCGACCTCGCCATGCATTACTGGGCAACCGATTTACGCCCAGGCACGGGCGGCGCAGCCAACCAGTTAAAGCCTTATTATGCGGATAAGACTGGTACCGACAGTCAAAACTATTGGAATGCGCGCAATAACCCCGCCACATGGCAAAACATGGTGAACTTTACTGTCGGCCTTGGCCTGACTGATAGCCTTACCCAAGCAGGGCTTGAGTGGGACGCAAATGGAACCTTTGGCAGCCCAGGCTATATAAGCCTCGTAAATGGCACTCGCACATGGCCCGCGGCAGCGTCCAACTCTACAAATAACGTTTATGACCTCTGGCACGCCGCGATCAATTCACGCGGAGAGTTCTTCAGTGCCGAGAGCACGGAATCGGTAGTTCAGGCATTTGCCGATATCATGTCACGGATTGCCGATCGCAAATCGGTAGCGGCTAAACCTGCCATTAACTCGGGGCAAATAATTGAGGATGCTATTAAGGGCACTACAGTCACTACCGTATCCTATCAAACCTCTTATGCCAGCGATGATAATTGGGCCGGTGATTTGAAGCGTTCGGAAAAAGAGCTCTTTTTTAACTCAGTGACTAATAAATACGAAGAGACATTCACTGAAAAGTGGAGCGCAAAAGATCAACTGCCCGCAGCCGGCTCTCGCAATATCAAAATTAAAAGCACCACAGGTTCCAATCTACAAGACTTTACCTGGGCAAACGCGGGCGGCGTCAACACTGCCGGCAGCCTGGCCAACCTGCTGAGTCGCGACCCCGAAAACGGCAATACTCCAGACACTAAAGGCGCGGCGCGCCTGGACTATCTACGCGGCGTTCGCTCCGGCGAAGGGGCAACAGGTTTTCGCACCCGCACGACGGTACTTGGCGACCTCTACTCGTCCAGCCCCGCGTCTGTTTTGCAAGAGCGTTACCTGGCCAGCATCGCCAATAGCATCGAGGGCAATACCGCCTACACCACCTTCAAGGAATCGGTCAAAACCCGTAGCCCCCGCGTGTATGTGGGTGGCAACGACGGCATGCTGCATGGCTTTAACGCCAATACAGGCGTAGAAGAGTTTGCCTTTGTTCCCACCGCCGTGTTCGCCAAGCTAAACAAGCTGACCGGCAAAAACTACAGCCATGAATTTTATGTCGATGGCTCCCCCATGGTTGCCGATGCCTATAACGGCAGCGAATGGCGCACGATATTAGTGGGTACATTGCGGGCAGGTGGAAAAGGTCTATTTGCCCTGGACATCACCACTCCCGGCAGTGAAAAACTGCTCTGGGAGTTTGATGATGCCTCTATCCCCCTACCTAGCACCGTGAAAATGGGCCATAGCTTTGCGCAACCGACCATCGCCCGCCTGCACACGGGTAAGTGGGCCGTGGTTTTTGGCAATGGTTATGAGGCCACCAACAGCGCCAATGGCAAAGCCGCACTCTTTATCGTCGATGCCTTTAACGGCAGCTTACTAAAAAGCCTTGAAGTTGCGGGCCTTGCCGGCACCAGCAATGGTCTTTCCACGCCTAAACTTGCCGACTACAACGGCGACGGCGTGGCCGATTACGCCTATGCCGGCGACCTGCAAGGTAACCTTTGGCGCTTTGACTTACTTAAAAGTGGCCGCGACAGCAGCAAGCCTTATACCACTGAGGATGACAGTAGCAGCGCCATCGATGACTTCGACGCTGGCTATGGCGCCTCCCCACTGTTTAAGGCCGTGGCGGCGAACGCCGCTGTGCGCCAACCTATTACCTCAGCCCCCTCACTTATTCGGCATCCCAGCGGCAAAGGCCACCTGGTGGTTTTTGGTACCGGCAAATACTTTGAAGACGGCGACAAAGATGGCAACAAGAACATCGCCCAAAGCGTTTATGGTATCTGGGACACTAAAACGCGTGGCGAGTCAACCAGCGCGATAAGCATCACGCGCAGCAATCTTGTTACCCAAACAATCGAGACTCAAGTCACCGGCAAAAATTCAAAAAACGAGAGCATCATCGGCAGAACCATTTCCGACAACGCCATTGCCTGGACTGACGCTAGTGGCAATATCAGCAAATATGGCTGGCTTCTCGATTTAACCGTGGGCGGGCTAGATGGCGAAATGGTTATTGAAAACATGGTCATTTTTGGCCGCACGGTGTTATTCCAAACACTTGTCCCCAACAGCGACCCCTGTACCGATGGCGCCAGCAACTGGATTTATGCCATCAACCCATTTCGCGGCGGTAGAACCGCGCACCATACCTTTGACTATAAAGACATGGGCGACCCAAGTAAGCCCAAGGTTCTCGCTGCAATTAAACAAGACGGCGAAGGCGGGATCACCTTGTCACAAACGCCTGATGGATCCTATGAGATATCCAGCAGCAAAGGTGGTTTGAAGATATACCTGGGGCCTGATAGTACTGGTCGACAAAGCTGGCGCCAAGTGGAGGAGCTTTAATGAGTTTGGCAAAAAAGAACGCTCAGGGATTTACCCTAATCGAGTTAATGATCGCGGTGGCGATCATTGGGATTCTCTCGGCAATTGCCTACCCGAGTTACACCGAATACGTTCAGCGCGGCAACAGGACCGAAGGACAGGCCTTACTCAATGAGGCCGCGGCGGCCCAAGAACGTTATAACGCGCAAAACTTTGCCTATATTTTTATTCAGGGAGAACTCGGAAAGCTCAATGTGCGCTCACCTACAAACAATGGTGCAGTAACATCTGCAACAGGTAAATACACCCTGAGCGTCAGTAACAACGCAGGTGACGGTGGCTACACCCTGACAGCTACTCAGCAGTTCAATGATGTCAAGTGTGGCAACTTAACACTAACCGCGCTGGGCACTAAAGGCGTCATCAACGGCAGCAAAACTGCCGCTGAGTGCTGGCGCTAAGCAGCAATAAAAACGCCCAATCATCTGATTGGGCGTTTTTTTATCGAAACTATAACTGCTTTACTCGCAACTCCTTCGGCATCGAAAAAGTTACATTCTCAGCCCTACCCTGCAACTCATCCGCCCCGCTCGCACCCCATTCACACAGCAACTCAATCACCCCACGCACCAGCACCTCCGGTGCCGATGCGCCGGCGGTAATGCCGATCTGGGTGGCATCTGCAAACCATTCCCGCCGCAAGTCTTCGGCGCCATCGATCAGATAGGCAGGTGTACCTAGGCGCTCGGACAATTCGCGCAACCGGTTGGAATTGGAGCTGTTGGGGCTGCCGACCACCAAGACCACGTCACATTCACTCGCAAGCTGCTTGACCGCGTCTTGGCGGTTCTGGGTGGCGTAGCAGATGTCGTCTTTGCGTGGCCCGCCGATGCTCGGGTACTTGGCGCGCAGGGCGTCGATGACGCGGCTGGTGTCGTCCATCGACAGGGTGGTTTGGGTGACGAAGGCCAGCGCTTTGGGGTTGCGCACTTCGAGCTTGGCGACGTCGGCTTCGTCTTCGACCAGGTAGATTTCGCCGCCATTGCTGCGGTCGTACTGGCCCATGGTGCCTTCGACTTCTGGATGGCCGGCATGCCCGATAAGGATGCACTCGCGGCCGTCGAGGCTGTAGCGCGCCACCTCGATATGCACCTTGGTCACCAGTGGGCAGGTGGCATCGAAGACCTTGAGACCACGACTAGCGGCCTCTTGGCGCACTGCTTGAGAGACGCCATGGGCGCTGAAGATGACGATGACGTTGTCGGGGACCTGATCGAGCTCTTCGACGAATATCGCGCCGCGAGAGCGTAAGTCTTCAACCACGAATTTGTTATGCACCACTTCGTGGCGCACATAGATAGGCGCGCCGAAGACTTCCAGAGCCCGATTGACGATCTCGATGGCGCGGTCGACGCCGGCGCAAAAGCCGCGAGGATTGGCGAGTTTAATCTGCATGGCGCGAGCCTCTGGATGGTGATGGTGCTTTGCATACAGCGAAAAAAGAACACAGGCGTAGGGTGGATTCAGGAGCGCAGCGAACAATCCGCCATCAGGGGCCACCACTCAACCCCTGCGAGCATGACACCGCTGGTGGGTTACGCCGCTGCGCGGCTAACCCACCCTACGAGAAGCCAACAGCAGCGCCCACCCGACGAAAATCAACAACAGCGCTACAGCGCCTGCACCGCAACAATCTCCACCTCAAAGCCCAGTGTCTTGCCAGCCAGGGGGTGATTGAAATCAACACTTACTTGGTTATCGTCAAAGCTCTGCACCATGCCCGGCAACTCGGCATTGGCGGCGTCATTGAAGATCACCAGCAAGCCTTCGGCCAGCTCCATGTCTTTGAACTGACTGCGCGGCATCACCTGTACGTTCTGCGGGTTCGGTTGACCGAAGCCCTGCTCCGGCAGGATCGGCAAGTTGCGCTTATCGCCAGCTTTGAGGCCATACAGCGCCTGCTCAAAACCTGGCAGCAGATTACCGTCGCCGACCTTGAAGGTGGCCGGTTGTTTGTCGAAGGTGCTGTCGACCACATCGCCATTGTCGAGCTTGATGGCGAAATGCAAGGTCACCTGGGTGGCAGCACCGATACGCTGCTCAGTTGCAAAGGATTCAGTCATGGCTAAGCTCCGCGCTCTTTTGCGGTTTAAACATATCCAGCGCCAGCAAGATTGCGCCGAGGGTAATGGCGCTGTCGGCTAAATTGAACGCAGGAAAGTACCAACGGTTCTGCCAGTGCACCAAGATAAAATCGATCACATGACCGTAAGCCACCCGATCAAACAAATTGCCAATGGCGCCGCCCAGCACCAGCGCCAGCGCCACGGCCAACCAGGTTTCATGGGCCTTCAGGCGCTTGAGCCAAACCACCAGCACCACGCTGACCACCAAGGCGATGGCGGCGAAGAACCAGCGCTGCCAACCGGCGGCATCGGCCAAAAAGCTAAAAGCTGCGCCGGTGTTGTAGGCCAAGGTCCAGCTGAAGTAATCCGGGATCACCACTATCTGCTGATAGAGACTCAAGGCGCCCTCGAAATACACCTTGCTGAGCTGGTCGAGCAGCAACACCACGACGCTCAGCCACAGCCAAGCCAACCGGCCAAAGCGCTTTTGATTAAGCCCATTGCTCTTATGCATAGTGGCGCACCTCGCCCGCGCCTTCGATGTTCTCGATACAGCGACCGCACAGTTCTGGATGGGCGGCGTGCTGGCCGACGTCCTCACGGTGATGCCAGCAACGACCGCACTTGCTGTGGGCCGACTTCAGCACCCGTAACTTCAAGCCTGGCACCTCGGTAGCCACGGCGTCAGCCGGCGCACTGGCCAAGGTTGCCACGGTGGCGGTTGAGGTAATCAGCACAAAGCGCAGCTCATTGCTGAGTTTGGCCAGGTCGGCCGCCAAGGCGTCTTCGGCATACAGGGTAACTTCCGCCTGCAAGTTGCCGCCGATGGCTTTGGCCGCCCGCAGGTTTTCCAGCTCTTTGTTGACCGCCGTCTTGACCGCCATGGCCCGCTCCCAGAAGGCGCGATCCAGCTCTAAGTCCGCCGGCATTTCACTCAGGCCGCTGTACCAGCCATTGAGCATCACCGACTCGTTACGCTCGCCCGGCAGGTACTGCCACAACTCGTCGGCGGTGAAGGCCAGAATCGGTGCAATCCAGCGCACCAGCGCCTCGCTGATATGAAACAGCGCGGTTTGGCAGGAGCGCCGCGCCGTACTGTCGGCGGCGGTGGTGTACTGGCGATCCTTGATGATGTCGAGGTAGAAGCCGCCCAACTCCTGCACGCAGAAGTTGTGCACTTTTTGGTAGACGTTCCAGAAGCGGTATTCGCCGTAGGCCTCTTCCAGCTCACGCTGCAGCAACAAGGCCCGATCCACCGCCCAACGATCCAGCGCCAGCATGTCGCCGGGTGCCAGCAGATGTTCGGCCGGATTAAAGCCGCTGAGGTTGGAGAGCAAGAAGCGCGCGGTGTTGCGGATGCGCCGGTAGGCATCGGCGCTGCGCTGCAGAATCACCTTGGACACCGCCATTTCGCCGGAGTAGTCGGTGGACGACACCCACAGGCGCAGAATGTCGGCACCCAGGCTGTCGTTTACCTCTTGCGGCGCGACCACGTTACCCAGCGACTTGGACATTTTGCGGCCGTTCTCATCGACCACAAAACCGTGGGTGAGCAGCTCGCGGTACGGCGCTTGGTTATCGATGGCGCAACCGGTCAGCAACGACGAATGGAACCAACCGCGGTGCTGATCGGAGCCTTCCAGATACAGGTCGGCGCGCGGGCCGCTGTCGTGGCCGAGCGGGTGCGAACCGCGCAGCACGTGCCAGTGGGTGGTGCCGGAGTCGAACCAGACATCCAGGGTGTCGCTGATTTTGTCGTAGTCGGCCGCTTCATCGCCGAGCAGCTCGGCAGCGTCCAGCTTGAACCAGGCTTCGATACCTTGTTGCTCAACCCGCAACGCGACTTCCTCGATCAGCTCGACGGTGCGCGGGTGCAGTTCGCCGCTTTCTTTGTGCAAGAAAAACGGGATCGGCACGCCCCAGGTGCGCTGACGCGAGATGCACCAGTCAGGCCGACCGGCAATCATGCTGTGCAGGCGCGCCTGGCCCCACGTCGGCACGAAGGCGGTTTGTTCGATGGCGGCAATCGCCCGCTTGCGCAAGGTTTCGCCGGTGACTGGCTGACGGTCCATGCCGACGAACCACTGCGCGGTGGCGCGGTAGATCAACGGGGTCTTATGCCGCCAGCAATGCATGTAGCTGTGCATGATCTTGTCGCTGGCCAGCAGGCAACCGACTTCGGCGAGCTTCTCGACTATCAGCGGATTGGCCTTCCAGACGAACTGACCGCCGAAGAATGGCAGCGACTCGACATAGACGCCGTTGCTCTGCACCGGACTGATGATCTCGTCGTTGCTCATGCCGTAGCCTTTGCAGGAACGGAAATCTTCCTCACCATAGGCCGGCGCCGAATGGACCACGCCGGTGCCCGCGCCCAGCTCAACGTAGTCGGCCAGATAGACCGGCGAGAAGCGCTCGTAGAACGGATGACGGAAGCGAACCAGCTCAAGCGCCGCGCCCTTTGCAGTCGATATGGCTGCGCCTTGCAGGCTGTAACGGGCCAGACAGCTTTCCACCAGCTCCTCGGCCAGCAGCAACAGCTTGTCGCCGACATCCACCAGCACATAGTCAAATTCTGGATGAACGTTCAGCGCCTGGTTGGCCGGAATGGTCCAGGGCGTGGTGGTCCAGATCACCGCATAAGCAGGTTTCGGCAAGCTGGCCAAACCGAAGGCGGCGGCCAGTTTCTCGGCATCTTCAACCAGAAAGGCCACATCGATGGTTGGCGATTGCTTGTCGGCGTATTCAACTTCAGCTTCGGCCAAGGCCGAGCCGCAATCGAAGCACCAGTTCACCGGCTTCAAGCCTTTGAACACAAAGCCTTGTTTGACCATCTCGGCCAGCGCGCGGATTTCACCGGCCTCGTTGGCAAAGTCCATGGTCTTGTACGGGTTAGCCCAATCGCCCAGCACGCCCAGGCGAATGAAGTCGGCCTTCTGCCCTTCCACCTGTTCGGCGGCATAGGTGCGGCACAGCTCGCGGGTTTTGTCGGCGGGCAAGTGCTTGCCGTGGGTGACCTCGACCTTGTGCTCGATCGGCAGACCGTGACAGTCCCAGCCCGGCACATAGGGCGCATCGAAGCCCGCCAAAGTCTTGGAGCGGGTGATGATGTCTTTGAGGATTTTATTGACCGCATGACCGATATGAATGCTGCCGTTAGCGTACGGAGGGCCGTCGTGCAGCACAAACTTTGGCCGGCCTTGGCCCTGCTCGCGCAGCTTCTGGTAAAGCCCAAGGCTATTCCAGCGCTCGAGGATTTGCGGTTCGCGCTGGGGCAGACCGGCCTTCATGGGGAACGCCGTGTCGGGCAGGTTCAGGGTCGCTTTGTAATCGGTCATGTCAGTCGAGGCTCATCATTCAAGAGGCTAGTCAGCAAGAGGCTGGTGCCAGTAGGCGCGGGCGGCAGCGACATCCGCAGCAATCGCTGTCTTCAGCGCGTCCAGCGAGGCAAACCGCTGTTCATCACGCAATTTGTGTTTAAAGGTCACGCTCAAATGCTGGCCGTAAAGATCACCGGCAAAATCGAGCAAAAACACCTCTAGATGGGCTTGCCCATCGCTTTTTACCGATGGTCGCACACCAATATTGGCGACCCCCGGTTGCTGCACCCCAGCCAACTCGATGCTGACCAGATACACACCGGTCAGCGGCACGCGGCAACGCTTGAGCTGGATATTGGCGGTTGGCGTCCCGAGCTGGCGTCCGAGCTTCTGTCCGTGCAAAACCCGCCCGGCAATCTGAAACGGCCGCCCGAGCAAGGACTCAACTCGCGCAAAGTCTGCAGCAGTGAGAGCATCGCGCACCCCGGTGCTGCTCACGCGCACGCCATCCACCTCAACGGTGGAAGCCTCTTCAACAGTAAAACCGTGCGCTTGCCCAGCTTGCTGCAAAAAGGCGAAATCACCGGCGCGATCACAGCCAAAACGAAAGTCGTCACCGACTTCTAGATGCTGCACACCAAGACCATCGAGCAATACCCGCTGGACAAATTCGGCGGCGCTTAATTCGCGCAAGCGCCGGTTAAAGGCCAGGCACAACACCCGATCAACCCCGGCTGCCGCCAGCAACTCAAGCTTGTCACGCAGGCGACTAAGGCGCACAGGCGCGGTTTGCGGAGCAAAAAATTCGCGCGGCTGCGGCTCGAAGATCACCACGCAGCTGGGCACGCCTAACTCGGCGGCGCGCTCACGCAAACGGGCCAAAATGGCCTGATGACCACGGTGCACGCCGTCGAAGTTGCCGATAGTGGCAACGCAGCCCCGATGCTCGGGACGCAAATTGTGTAGGCCTCGGACCAGCTGCATAGCACGCTTCTTGCCTAAAAAGTGCACGATTATACGCACACCCGGCAGCAGACAACAGGCGCACAGCCGTACAACAGTGATTGAGCGTACCGCGTACGACTCAATCGACAGACGGCATCAACTCAGCGCTTGCCGCGAAAAGTGCCGCAGGCGAAACCCCAGCAACGCCAGGACAGCGAAATAACTCAGCGCCCCGGCCGCCACCAGCAGCATTAGCCGCAGCAGACGCTCAAGCATGCCACCATCCGACCACGCGGGCATGTAGTGCATCAACCCCAGCAATACGGCCGCCATCGCCAACACAGCCGCCAGTAGCTTAAGCAAAAACCCGCCCCAACCCGCCAATGGTGTGTACATCGCCTGCTTGCGTGACTGCCAAAACAGCAAGCTCGCATTCAGGCAGGCGCCAAGGCCAATCGCCAGCGCCAAACCGGCGTGCTTAGTGCCCTCGGGGAAAACGTAGAAAAACAGCAGGTTGAATAGTTGCGTGACGGCAATGCTCAGCAGCGCGATGCGCACCGGGGTGCGGATGTTGCGCTGAGCATAAAAGCCCGGCGCCAGCACCTTGATCAGCAAGATGCCGGTCAAACCAAACGCATAGGCGATCAGCGCCAACTGGGTCATCTGCGCATCATGGGCGGTAAATTTACCGTACTGAAACAGCGCCACCGTCAACGGCTCGGCCAGAATCGCCAATGCCAACGCACAGGGCAGCACCAACAACAGGCACAGGCGCAGCCCCCAATCCAGCACCCGGGAAAACTCGGCAGGGTCTTTGCCGGCGAAGGATTTCGACAACACCGGCAACAAAATCGTCCCCAGTGCCACGCCCAACACACCCGAGGGCAGCTCCATCAGACGATCAGCGTAATACATCCACGACACCGAACCCGCCGCCAGAAACGAGGCGAAGATGGTGTTGATGATCAGCGAAAACTGACTTGCCGAGACCCCGACTATTGCCGGCCCCATCTGCCGTAGCACGCGCCAAACGCCAGCGTCGCGCAGATTCAGCCGGGGCAACACCAGCATGCCGATCTTCTTCAGGTGCGGCAGCTGATAGAGCAACTGCAACAAACCACCGACCAGTACCGCCCAGGCCAGCGCCATGATCGGCGGATCAAAATACGGGGTCAGAAACAAGGCAAACACAATCATGCTCAGATTGAGCAGGGTCGGCACAAAAGCCGGCACCGAGAAGCGGTTCCAGGTGTTGAGAATCGCCCCGGCCAAGGAGGCCAGGGAAATCAGCAAGATATAGGGAAAGGTCACCCGCAATAGCGAGGTGGTCAGCGCGTACTTCTCGGCGCTATCGACAAAACCCGGCGCCGTCAGCCAGATCACCCAAGGCGCCGCCAGCATGCCCAGCAGAGTCACCAGCGCCAATACCAAGGTCAGCAGGCCGCTGATGTAAGCGATAAAGGTGCGAGCAGCCTCCTCGCCTTGCTGGGTTTTGTACTCGGCCAAAATCGGCACAAAGGCCTGTGAAAATGCTCCCTCGGCAAAGATTCGGCGCAGTAAATTAGGCAACTTAAAGGCGACAAAAAAGGCATCGGTCGCCATCCCGGCACCGAAAATCCGCGCCACCAGGGTATCGCGCACAAAGCCAAGCACCCGCGACAGCAGGGTCATCGAGCTAACCGCAGCCAGCGACTTGAGTAAATTCATAGCATGGGCTTCTGTTTTTTGAAGATAAGCATGGGGCAACGCCTGCCCAAGTTTTGCCGTGCACGCCGCAGCCTGCCTGCAAAGCCGCCGAGTGTAGGGCTCTGCGGCAAATAAATCACCCGCCCAGCGCCGGCAACTCACTCAGCAACCAAGCTTGCTAGGCTAATCACCCTTGACAACAGCACAAGGCGCCGGCATTATTCGCGGCCTTATTTGTTTGTAATCACCCATTTTATCGAGGAGCTTGTCGGTGGCCAATTCACCTTCTGCCAAAAAACGCGCCAAACAGGCCCTGAAGCGTAATAGCCATAACGCCAGTCAGCGCTCGATGGTTCGCACCTACATCAAGAACGTGGTTAAGGCTGTTGCTGCCAAAGACCTGGAAAAAGCTCAAGCAGCTTACGTTCTGGCCGTGCCAGTAATCGACCGTATGGCCGACAAAGGCATCATCCACAAGAACAAAGCAGCACGTCATAAGAGCCGCCTGAACGCACACGTTAAGGCACTCAGCATCGCAGCCTAAAACTGCGAACGCTTAAAAAACCGGCTTCGGCCGGTTTTTTATTGCCCCACGAAAACCAAGCCAAGGCTGCACGCACATTTTGCGCGACAATAAAAAACCGCCGGTGCGCGAGCACACCGACGGCTTAGCCAAGCATTAACGCCTAGCGCAAAATCACTTCTGCCAAGGCAAAATCGGGATAGCCGTTACCGCATTCTGCGGGCTGCCCTCGATGATCCGATCGCTGTACACCAGATACACCAGCGTATTGCGCTTGCGGTCGAAGAAGCGCACCACCTGCATGGTCTTGAATACCAGCGAGGTGCGCTCTTTAAAGACCTCCTCACCCTCTTTCAGCTCAGCCCTGAACTCAATAGGCCCGACCTGCCGACATGCCAGGGAAGCCTCGGCGCGATCCTCCGCCAAGCCGACACCGCCTTTGATCCCACCGGTTTTGGCTCGCGACAGGTAACAGGTCACCCCCGCCACTTTCGGATCATCAAAGGCCTCGACGACTATCTTGTCATTCGGCCCGACCCACTTAAATACCGTGGAGACCTCGCCAATTTCTTCGGCGCCCAGCGGCAGCGACCAACTCAACGGCAAAACCAGCAATAGACCCAGCAAGCTATTTGCGACACGCATCAGCAGCCTCCAGCACTCAGACCAAAATTAGATTGTCGCGATGGACCAATTCCGATTCATCGACATAACCCAGCAAGGCCTCGATAGCATCAGAACCCTGACCAATAATTTTTTGCGCCTCAAGCGCACTGTAATTGGCCAAGCCACGCGCCACCTCACGACCATCGGGAGCCAGACAAACCACCATCTCGCCACGGCGGAAAGCACCCGAAACGGCAGTTACACCCACAGGCAGCAAGCTCTTATGCCCGCACTGCAAGGCCTGCACCGCCCCCGCATCCAAGGTCAAGCTGCCGCGAGTCTGCAAGTGCCCGGCCAGCCACTGCTTACGCGCCGCCAACAAGCCACGCTCAGGCGTCAGCAGAGTGCCTAGATTCTCGCCCGCCTTGAGCCGATCCAGCACCCGCTCGATCATCCCGCCGACAATCACCGTATGCGCCCCAGAGCGCGCCGCCAAGCGCGCCGCGCGCAACTTGGTCTGCATGCCGCCACGACCGAGCGCACCACCGACGCCGCCCGCCACCGCATCCAGGGCCGGATCATCGGCCCGCGCCTCACTGATGAGCTGCGCAGCGGGATTGTGCCGCGGATCAGCATCAAACATGCCATCGCGGTCGGTGAGAATAACCAGCAAGTCAGCCTCGACCAGATTGGCCACCAGCGCCGCCAGCGTATCGTTGTCACCAAAGCGAATCTCGTCGGTGACCACCGTGTCATTTTCGTTGATCACCGGGATTGCGCCCAGCTCAACCAGGGTGCGCAACGTGCTGCGGGCATTCAGGTAACGCTTGCGATCCGACAGATCGTCGTGGGTCAGCAAAATCTGCGCAGCATGGGTGCCATGCACGGCAAAACTCGACTCCCAGGCCTGCACCAAGCCCATCTGGCCCACCGCAGCAGCGGCCTGCAGCTCATGAATCGCACTCGGTCGCGTCGTCCAGCCCAGTCGACTCATGCCCGCCGCCACAGCGCCAGACGACACCAACACCAACTCCACGCCAGCGGCGCGCAACGCGACCATCTGCTCAACCCAGACCGCCATGGCCGCCCGATCCAAGCCACGACCATCGGCCGTCAGCAGCGCACTACCAATCTTCACCACCCAGCGCCGCGCACCCGTCACCTTGTCCCGCATCTTTATCCAACCTTGCTCAAAGGGCGACGCACTGCGCGGCGACGCCCAACAGTTAGTTAGCACAACGCCGCTGATGAGCGGCGTTGTGGAGGCAATCAATCGCGGACGTAGATAATCTCTGGCCCGTCCTCGTCATCCTCTTCATCCCAGAAGCTGTCATCTTCCTCGGCGCCCACCGGCTTGACACCGGTACGCCGCAGCGCACGCTGATCATCCAGCGCTTGCAACTGAGCACGCGCCTCATCTTCGATATGACGGTCCAGCTCAGCCAAATCCTTGGCATATTGCGGCTCTTCAGCCAGACGCACGGCGCGCTCTTCGAGATAGCGCATGATGTCCTGACAGAGCTTCTCGGTGCCTTCGCGACCAATCGCTGAAATCACATAGACCGGGCCGGTCCATTCCAGCCGATCGGTGATTTCCTTGATCCGCGCCTCTTGCTCCTCCTCCATGATCTGGTCGGACTTATTCAGCACCAACCAGCGATCACGCAGCGCCAAGGACGGGCTGAACTTGGTCAGCTCATTGACGATGGTTTCCGCCGAGTCGGCCGCATCGGTCAGATCCAGCGGCGCCATGTCGACCAGGTGCAGCAGCAAACGCGTGCGCGCCAAGTGCTTAAGGAAGCGAATCCCCAAGCCCGCGCCATCGGAGGCGCCCTCGATCAAACCGGGAATATCGGCAACCACAAAGCTCTTGTAGCGATCGACACTGACCACGCCCAGATTTGGCACCAGCGTGGTGAACGGATAATCCGCCACTTTTGGCTTAGCTGCCGAGATCGAGCGAATCAGCGTGCTCTTGCCGGCGTTCGGCAAGCCGAGCAAGCCCACATCAGCCAAGACTTTCAGCTCTAACTTAAGGTCGCGGGACTCACCCGGCTTACCCAGCGAGGTCTGACGCGGCGCGCGGTTGGTGCTCGATTTGAACCGCGTGTTACCCAAACCATGCCAACCGCCATGGGCGACCAGCAAGCGCTGGCCGGCCTTAGTCAGGTCACCAATAACCTCTTGAGTGCCGGCATCGATGACCGTAGTGCCGACCGGCACCCGCAACACCGACTCTTCACCTTTGCGACCCGTGCAATCGGCACTGCCGCCATTGGAGCCACGCTCAGCATCGAAGCGGCGGGTATAGCGGTAGTCGACCAGGGTGTTGAGGTTCTCGTCGGCGAGCATATACACCGAACCACCATCACCACCGTCGCCACCGTTAGGGCCACCGTTTTCAATGAACTTCTCGCGACGGAAGCTCATGCAGCCGTTGCCGCCGTCACCGGCTTTTACAAAAATCGATACTTCATCGACGAATTTCATGGGCTACGCCTCCCGCCACAAGAGCAGGCAAAATGAAACAAGGAACACAGGAATACAGAAACAAAAAAGCCCCGTCGCAAGACAGGGCTTTTGCAGCAACTACGAGATTACGCCGCGACGACTTCAGTCTTCGGAACGATGCTCACGTAGCGACGACCGAAGGCGCCCTTAACTTGGAACTTGATCACGCCTTCCACTTTCGCGAACAGGGTGTGATCTTTACCCATGCCAACGCCATAACCGGCGTGGAACTGGGTGCCGCGCTGACGCACGATGATGTTGCCTGGGATAATAGCCTGGCCGCCATACATCTTAACGCCAAGGCGTTTCGATTCTGAGTCGCGACCGTTGCGGGTACTACCGCCAGCTTTTTTGTGTGCCATGAGTTCAATACTCCAAATTGTGGATCAAGCTAAAAAGATTAAGCCTGAATACCGGTGATTTTGATCTCGGTGTACCACTGACGGTGACCTTGACGCTTCATGTGGTGCTTACGGCGACGGAACTTGATGATGGTGATCTTATCGTGACGGCCTTGGGCAATCACTTCAGCCACAACCTTAGCGCCTTCAACAACTGGGGCACCGATGTTCACGTCGTCGCCATTGGCAACCAACAGAACGCGGTCGAAAGTCACGGCCTCGCCAACGGCGATTTCGAGCTTTTCAATTTTCAGGTATTCGCCTTGGGCAACCTTGTATTGCTTGCCACCGGTAACAATTACAGCGTACATAATTTTGCTCCGTTAAATCCTGCTCACCCAGCGCTTTATAGGAATAGTCTTCGGCTGGCATGGCTGCATGGCGCCGGATGGACGCCCTTGCAATTGCGTAAGGCAGGTAATGCCCAGGAAGTTCAGGGGCCGCGATTGTACGCAAGCCACAGATTCAGCGCAAGCACCCAAAGCGCTTGCCTTGACAGCTTAGACCCCGCCACCTAGCATGCCGCGCAACCTTGATGGAGCCACCCAAAACGATGCAACCCCAAGCCTTTTATCGCGTAGTAGCCGACGACTTCAGCGCCGTTGATGAGATCATCCGTCGCCAACTGGTGTCGCGCGTGCCGCTGGTAGAAAAGATTGGTGATTACATCATCTCCGCCGGCGGCAAACGCCTGCGCCCGCTGCTGGTGCTGCTGTGTGGCAAAGCGCTGGGCCAGCAAGGCGATCAGTTGCGCTTATTGGCGGCCACCATCGAATTTTTGCACACCGCCACCTTGCTGCATGATGACGTCGTCGACATGTCCGACATGCGCCGTGGCCGCTCCACCGCCAATGCACAGTGGGGCAATGCGCCCAGCGTCTTGGTCGGCGACTTCCTCTATTCGCGCTCCTTCGAGATGATGGTGGAGCTGGGCTCGATGGACGTTATGCGCATCCTGTCCAAGGCCACCCGGGTGATTGCCGAAGGTGAGGTGCTGCAACTGTCGAAAATTCGCGACGCCAGCACCAGTGAAGAAACCTATATGGAAGTGATTCGCGGCAAAACCGCCATGCTGTTTGAGGCCTCGACCCACAGCGCGGCCGTGCTAGCCGCCGCAGATACCGCACAAACCGAAGCCCTGCGCACCTTTGGCGACCATCTCGGAGTGGCCTTCCAGCTAGTTGATGACCTGCTCGACTACCGTGGCGATGCGGCTACCCTAGGCAAAAACGTCGGCGACGACTTGGCCGAAGGCAAGCCGACCCTGCCGCTGATCTACTGCATGCGCGAAGGCACCCCAGAGCAAGCGGCCCTGGTGCGCCAAGCCATCCAAAAAGGCGGACTGGATGATTTAGAAAGCATCCGCGCCGCCGTTGAAGCCTGCGGCGCCCTGGACTACACCGCCCAGCAGGCCCGCGACTATGCCGAGCGCGCCATCAAATGCCTCGACACCCTGCCCGCCAGCGAATACCGCGATGCGCTAATCGAACTCAGCCGCTTTGCCGTGGCGCGCACCCACTAAGCTCGCCCAGCGACAAGGAGCCCGTCCACGTGACGGGCTTTTTCATGCCCACGACAAGCGTTAGGTCTTGCTATTATCTGAATGCGAAGTATTCTCATCTAAACCTCAAGCACAGGAGATGAGTCATGACCTATTTAATTGACGCTTGGTTGGATCGCCCACAGCCGTACTTACGCATCCTGCATCGGGAAACCGGTCAGGTGTGTTTAGTCCTGGAAGAACAGGCTTTGGATGAGTTACGTGAGCTAGGAGATCTGGATATGGCCAGCCTTAACTCCAGCGAGCCGCTGGTGCTTAAAGAGCTGTTGCGCAACTTGTTTCTGTTTTGCTTTGCCCGGGCATTGCGCCCCGCCAACAGCACCGACTTGCCACTCTTGCCCGGCTAGCCTGTATCGCCTTGGCGCACCTAAGTGCGCCAAGGCCGAGCATTACAAGATCGCCAACAACTCAACATCAAATACCAGCACGCTGTGCGGCGGAATGCTGCCTGCAGCTTGGCCGCCGTAGGCCAATTCGCTCGGTACAGTCAGGCGCCATTTGCTGCCGGTCGCCATCAACTGCAAGGCCTCAACCCAACCGGCAATTACGCCACCGACTGGAAACTCAGCCGGCTCGCCACGCTCGTAAGAGCTGTCGAACACAGTGCCGTCGATCAGGGTGCCGTGATAGTGAGTGCGCACGGTGTCGTTGGCCGACGGCTTGGCGCCGCTACCTTCGATCAGCACTTCGTACTGCAAGCCCGACTCCAGCAGAGTAACCCCGGCTTTCTTGGCGTTTTCCGCCAGGAAGGCGATCCCGGCACCGGCCGCCGCTTCAGCTTTGGCCTGAGCCTCGGCCTGCATGATTTCGCGAATCACTTTAAAGCTGGCCGACAACTCCTCTTGGCCTACGCGGCTGGCCACGCCCCCAAAAGCGTCGGTCAGGCCGGCGACTATGGCATTCAGATCGGCGCCAGGTGGTGGATTGTCACGCAGCTGATCGCCCAGCTGACGACCAATGCCATAGCTAACACGACCCGCGTCGGTGGACAGATCGGGGGACAGATTGAGTTCGGACATAGCTCGGCTCCGGATGCGCTGAAAAAAGGGCCGCCAGACTAGCACAGATGCCCTGCACGCCCCAGCCGCCCGCCACCCCAGAAAAATAGGCATGCTGATACAATTTACTTGTCTGGCACGATAGTACCAATTAATATTCAACCAACGCCCATTGACCTGATTCTACTCAGACGCCGCGCCAGCCAGCGCCGCCGCAGGATGCCCCATGATTGCAGCTCGCCCATCGCACCTCCTCTTGATCGCCTTGCTGAGCTGTGGGCTGCCGGCACTGGCGGCCGATCTTGGCCACGGCAAAGCCTTGTTTAGCGCTTGCAGCAGTTGCCATGGCGAGCAGGCGCAAGGCAATCCAGCCCTGGCCGCGCCGGTGCTGGCGGGGCAACAGCAGAGCTACCTGATTCGGCAATTGAGCAACTTCAAGAGTGGCCTGCGTGGCAGCAACCCCGGCGACAGCGCCGGAGCGCAAATGCAGGCCATGGCCGCGACGCTTCCCGACGATCAAGCTATCGCCGACCTAACCGCCTACCTGACCAGCCTGCCACCACCGGCAATCAAGCCAAGCCTGAGCGGCAACGCCGCCCTCGGCAGCCGCCTGTACCAAGCCAAATGCGGCGCCTGTCACGGCGGCCAAGCCGAAGGCAATCTGGCCATGCACAGCCCGCGCCTGCGCCAGCAACTCGACAGCTATCTACTGCTGCAAGTTAACCACTTCAAACAGGGCATCCGCGGCAGCGCGCCGGGCGACCGCTACGGCAAGCAAATGAAGATGATGGCCGCCACCGTCAATGACCAAGAGCTGCTCGACGTGATCGCCCATATCAGCAGCCTGCAACAACCATGAGCCGTTCCAGTCGTGGTTCTCGGGCGTGGCTGCTGGCGCTGAGTCTGCTGATCGGCGGCGCCCAGGCCGAGACCACTCCTGCGCCCATCCAACTGGCCAGCCACTGCCCACCAGGCTTTGAACTGACCGCAGGCAATAGCTGCGCCCTGCACAGCCTCTATGACCAGTACAACTCGCTGTACAACCAAGGGGTTGGCGGTCTGAAGACTGCATTGCCGGCGCGCCGCGATGGCTTCTCTCCGCAGCAGATCGACCTCGGTCGCCAGCTGTTCTTCGACCCACTGCTGTCCGGCGACCAAACCCTGTCCTGCGCCAGCTGTCATCACCCCAAGCTAGGCTTTGCCGACGGCCAGGCCAAGAGCACCGGCATTCACGGCCGCAGCGCCAGCCGCGGGGCGCCGAGCCTGTGGAATATGGCATTCCTGACCAGTTTCTTCTGGGATGCGCGGGCCAAATCACTGGAAGAACAGATGACCGGGCCGCTGTACGCCGCCAACGAAATGGGTAACACCCCGACTCAGCTGCTCAGCTCAATCAACGCCAACAGCACCTACCAGCGGCTGTTCGCCACTGTCTATCCGGGCGAGCCGACGCAGCCCATCACCTTGACGCAGATCTACGCCGCCATCGCCGCCTTCGAGACCTCGCTGATCTCACTGAACAGCCGCTACGACCACTACGCCCACGGCTATGCCGAAGCCCTGAATGCGGATGAGCTGGAAGGCATGAATGTGTTTCGCTCGTTCGTCGCCCGCTGCGCCGAGTGCCACACGCCGCCACTGTTCACCAACCAGCAGATTGCCGTGATCGGCGTGCCCGAGCCCCCCGGCCAGCCCTTCGATGCCGGCGCCGAAAGCCAGTCTCACAACCCCACCTGGCGCGGCGGTTTCAAGGTGCCATCGCTGCGCAACATCGCCCAGACCGCGCCCTATATGCACAACGGCGCGTTCGGCAATCTGCGCGACGCCAGCGAGTTCTACACCAAGGGCCGCGGCCACGCGCTGCCCGAAGCAGAGCAGGCGCGCATGACTCTGCACTGGCATATCTGGGAACCCAAGCTGGCCGAGCTGGAACTGGATCGCCTGGTGGATTTCATGCAAACCCTCAGCGACGACAGCTTCACCCCCGCCACACCCACCCAGGTGCCGTCCGGCTTAACCCCCGGCGGGCGCCTACCTGCTGCCCTGCAGGGCGCCACGAACACCACCGCAGCCGCACGTCTTGTGTCACAAGGAGAATAATAATGGGCAAGAAGATCATCAGCGCCATCGCCGCCGTCGGCCTGCTCGCCGCCGGCGTCTACCTCGGTAATCAGCTCGGCAGCGACAACAGCGCCACCATCGTCGGTGGCAGCGATCGCTATGCGCAAAAGTCCGGGGCGACCAGCGCCGCCGTCGGCAGCCTGGCCAAATCGGTCGGCGCCAGCGGCAAGGGCCAGGTGCATGCGGTGCGCGATGGGGAATCGATCCAGACCGCTGTGCAAAAGGCTCAGCCGGGCGATGTGATCCAGGTGTATCCCGGCACCTACAAAGAAACCGTGTACATCGACAAGGACGACATCCTGCTCAGCGGCGTGATAGTCGACGGTCAGTGGCCGACCATGGAAGGCGGGCAAACACTCAACGATGCGGTGCTCTACTCGGGCAATAACATCACCGTCGAGAACCTGCACATCACCCATTACAAGGGCAATGCGATCATGGGTCAGGCCGGCAACAACTTCCTGATCCGCAATAACCGGGTGATCGACACCGGCGTCTACGGGATCTTCCCGCAACTGGGCAAAAATGGCCTGGTCAGCAACAACGTGCTCAGCGGCATCGAGGACGCGGCCATCTACATCGGCATGTGCGACAACGTGCACGTCAACAACAACGAGGTGTTCGCCAACGTCGCCGGTATCGAGATCGAAAACTCGCGGCATTCCATCGTCGAGAACAACAAGGTCTATAACAACACCGGCGGCATCCTCGCGTTTATCACCCCGGGGCTGCCGATCAAGACCACCTTCGACGTGATCATTCGCAACAACTTCATCACCGACAACAACCACCCCAACTTCGGCGCGCCGGGCTCCATCGTCTCCGGCGTACCGGCAGGCACCGGCATCATCGTCATGGCCGCCGACGAGGTGACCATCGAGAACAACATCATCAGCGGCAACCAGAACGTCGGCATCGTCATCACCGACCACGACAGCTTTGCCAACATCACCAAGGACCCAGACTCCGACCCGCACTCGGACAAGGTCTCGATCCTCAACAACCTGATGTTCAACAACGGCGCCGAGCCCATCGACGATATCAAAGCCCTTAAGGTTGCCAGCCTGACCAGCGGCACCGTCGACATCATCAGCGTCGGCACCAGCCGCGACAGCTGCCTGCTAAACCCGCGCCAGTATCCGACCCTGGGCCTCAAGAGCTTCGGCACCTGCGGTTTCTCCACCACCGCCGACACCCACAGCTACCTGCTGGCAGAACCGGTGGCACCCCGTGAGTTCAAGCTCGAAGAGAAAGGCAAGATGGTCTACTACGGCGTCTGCGCCGGCTGCCACGCCTACAACATGCGCATGATCGGCCCACCGGTAGAAGTCATTCAGGCGTTGTATATGGACAACCCGCAAGGCATCGTCGACTACATCACCAACCCAACCAAGAAGCGCGACGACTACCCGGCCATGCCCAAGCAGGATTACCTGAGCCCGGAAATCCGCCGCGCCGCCGCCGAGTTCATGCTTAACACCGACAGCAAGGGCGTATTCCACGACCCGGCCCTGAACCAGCAGCCGTAACCGCGCCAAGGTTCATCGCCAACTGTAGGAGCGGCTTCAGCCGCGATGCTTTCAAGACAAAGGGCATCGCGGATAAATCCGCTCCTACAGAAGCCATATCGCACCTTCAGCGCAACCTGATTCGCACCCACAAAAAAGGAGCACCGCAGTGCTCCTTTTTCATTGCAGGCAGTATTGCCCCGGACGACCTCAGTGCTTGGTCAGCTTGTCCAGGTAACCCATGGCAAACGCCGAGACCACGAAGGTCATGTGGATGATCACATACCACATCAGGTATTCGGTCGGGGTGTTCTTGGCATCCATAAACACCTTGAGCAGATGAATCGACGAGATTGCCACGATCGACGCCGCGACTTTCATCTTCAGCGAGCTGGAGTCCATCTTACCCAGCCAGCTGAGCTTCTCTTTGCCATCATCAATATCGAGGGCCGATACGAAGTTTTCGTAGCCCGACAACATCACCATCACCAACAAGCCACCCACCAGCGCCATGTCGATCAACGACAACAGCACCAGAATCAGATCCGCCTCGGCCATGGCAAATACGCTGGGGATAATATGAAAAATTTCTTGGAAAAACTTTAAGCACAGCGCCAGCAAACCCAGCGACAAACCAAAGTAAATCGGCGCCAACAACCAACGGGAGGCGTACATCGTGTTTTCAATCAAGCGTTCCATACTGCCTCGCAGAAAGATAAAAACCGGCGCTGAGTATACCCACACCGCAGCGACCGACAAGGCGCAGCGCTGCCCGCGCAATGCGCAGTAACACTGCCAATGCGGCCCAGGCCAATTGTGGATAAGGTTTTTGCCGCCGACTCACCCTGCGCCACTAACAGCATGGCCAGCATCGCCCATGCAGCAGGCTTACCGCCTGATTTCAGCGCTCGGGATGGGATTGGAAATCGACTGATGCGTGACCGCGCAGGCCATTTAGCTGGCGCATTTTGGCCTGCATATGCAGGCTCCAGATAGGCACATCAAACGCCTGCCGATAGCCCTGCATTTGCAGACTGACGGTTATTCCGGCGAGTATCTCCTCTGCCGCGAAAGGCCCGCAGAATGGGCCCTGAGCATTAACCACCGAGGGTTGCTGGCCGTCCATACCGGCCACACAGAGCACCACCCAGTGGCCCTGATTGCCGACCAACGGGCGCACCGCACACTCGATCCGAGTAACCACTCCAAGATACTGGCGGGTAAGACAGAGGGTAGGCGACATGGCCGTGACTCCGAGCAGGGCTTAGCTTCAGCCTACACCCGCAACGCGGCCCAATAAAGGCCGAAAGTTACCCCCAAAAACTGTGGATAACTCTGTGGATGAACACTGGAAAAGCGTCTCGCGCCCGGCGAACTCGTGGCGGGCGGCCAACGTTCAGTGACTGACCAACCACCCGAGCCTTGAACCGACTTGGAGTTAAGCGGTTGGGCCGGCCGCCGCCGGTTTCTTCACGGGCTTCTTGCGCGCAGGTTTGGCGGCCGGCTCGGCCGCTTTAGCCGCTGGCACGTCATCCTCTTCATCGTCCGGGCCCAACTCGGCAATCTCGCGCAGGCGCTCGACCACCCGCGCATTGACGCTGCCCTCGGCAAACGCACCCTTGGCATCCACCGCGCCGGCCGGCGCACCGACCAACAAGCCCAAGGCCTCATCGACCTGGCGCACCGCATAGACATGAAACTTGCCGGCGCGCACCGCCTGCAGCACCCGCTCATCAAGCATCAGGGTGGAGACATTGGAGTACGGGATGATCGCCCCCTGCTCGCCGGTCAAGCCACGGGCCTCGCACAGGCGGAAGAAACCTTCGATCTTCTCATTGACCCCGCCGACCGCCTGCACCTCACCAAACTGGTTGATCGAGCCGGTAATGGCGAAGCACTGCTTTAGCGGTGTGCGCGACAGGGCCGAGATCAGCGTACAGACCTCTCCGAGTGAAGCGCTGTCGCCATCGACATAACCGTAGGATTGCTCCAGGGCGATACTGGCGGAAATATCCAGCGGATACTCCTGGGCGTAGCGGCTGCCCAGGTAACCGGTGAGAATCATCACGCCCTTGGAGTGAATCGGCTGGCCGAGATTGACCTCGCGCTCGATATCGACAATTCCCGAGTTGCCCGGATAGACAGTGGCGGAAATCCGCGCTGGCACACCGAAGGCCGAGTCGCCCACCTCCAGCACGGTCAACCCGTTGCACTTACCGACCGCCGCGCCGCTGGTGTCGATCAGGATGATGCCGGCCAGCATGTCGTCCAAAATCCGCGCCGACACCCGCCCGGTGCGGTCGGCCTTGGCCTTCAGCGCCCGCTCGATATGACCGACATCGGTGTGCTCCTCATGGGCCAGCTGACGAATAAAGTCGGCCTCACTGACCAGCTGGAAAATATCGCCAATCAACGCCGACAACCGGCCCTGATGCTCGGCCAGCCGCGCGCTGTAGGTGGCCAAGCGCGCCACCGCCGCCGCGGTCAAAGGCGCCATGCCCTCCTCAGTGGTGCGGGTTTTCAGCAATTGGGCAAATTGTTCGAGGCTGTCTTCGAGCAGCGGAATGTCCTCGTCAAAATCGACCAGCACCCGGAACATCTCCTGAAAGTCCGGGTCCAGGTCCTGCAGGGTGTAATACAGCTCGCGCGAGCCGATGATCACCACCTTGACCTGCAGCGGTATCACCTGCGGATTGAGGGTGACTGTGGCGATACGGCCCAGCTCACCGAGCGGCGATTCCATCTTCAATTGCCGCGAATGCAGGGCGCGCTTGAGGGCATCCCAGACAAAGGGCTCACTCAGCAGCTTCTCTGCCTCCAGCACCAAGAAACCGCCATTGGCGCGGTGCAAGGCGCCCGGCCGCAGCTGCCGGTAGCTGGTGTAGAGCGCGCCTTGATCGGTGTTGTACTCGATGCGGCCAAACAGATTGTCGTAAGTCGGGTGCGACTCAAACACCACCGGCGCACCGCCATGCTGATGATGGCCGACCACCAAACTGGGAGCGTATTGCTCCTCCAGCAGTTTGCGGGTTTGTGCGGCGGCCCGGTCGACATCGACCAATTGCTCGACCACGGTCTTGAGCAAATTAACCTGCAGCGCTTGCAGGTAAGCGCAGACCCCAGCGTTCTCCGCATAGCGCATCGACAGCGGCGCCAGCAAGGGTTGCAAGGCCAGGCTGATGGTTTCCTCATCGAGCTGACGCAACTGATTGCTCGACTCGCGCTTCCACTGTTGCAGGCTGGCCAGCTCCTCATTGAGGCGCTCCTCCAGGGCGGCAATATCGACATGAAAACGCTCGCGCTCGGCCTCTGGCAGCTGAGCGAACTCGGCTTCATCCAGGGCTTTGTTGTCCTTCATCGGGGTGAAGGCGATATTGCTGTTGTCGCGGTACAGCGCCACGTCCTTCTCCAGCGCCAAGCGCTCGACCACATCCAGGGCACGGTCATAGCGTTGATTGAAGATGCGGTCGATGGCGCTTTTTTTCTGCTGATAAGACGGCAGCTCGAACACCGCCGGAAAGCTGGTCAGCAGGTTGTCGATCAGCTGGCTAATGTCGGCGATAAAGGCACTGGCGCTGCCAGCCGGCAACTCCAGGGCACGCGGCTCGCGGGGCTCATCGAAGTGATTGACGTAGAGCCGATCCGCCGGGGTGGCCAAGCGCTTGGCCTCGGCCTTGAGGTAACGCTGCACAAAGGAAAAACGCCCGGTACCCGGCTCGCCCATCACATAGACGTTGTAACCGGGGCGCGGCATGGCCACGCCAAACTGCATGGCCTCCACCGCGCGCTCCTGGCCAAGCACGCCGCGAAACGACTCCAACTCATCGGTGGTGGTGAAATTGAACTGCGCAGGCGCAAAGGGGCGGGTCAAAGCATCAGGTGGCACACGCAGGGCAGCAGCAATCGAATCGGCCATGGGTAATCCTTAAAGATGGGGAAGTGGAGAGTGGGGAGCCGGAAGTCGCGCCCACTTTCCACTATCCACTTCCCATTCTCCACTAGCGTTCCGGAAAATCGGCGCAGGCCAGACAAAACTCGGCAGCCGGCATGGCCTGCAAACGCGCCGGAGCAATCGGCTGGCCACAGCGCAGGCATTGCCCATAGCTGCCCTCGGCTAAACGCACCAGGGCGTGGGCCACTTGCCGCTGAGCCGCGCCGGCCTCGGTTAGCAGCGCTTCGAGCACTTCATCGTTCTGCCGCTGCTGCGCCTGCTCGGCAAAATCGGGGGAATGGGCGCGCGCCAAGTCGCGCCGAATCGCCTCGGCGCGGGCGGCATACTCGGCGGCCAAAGTAGCCAGGCGGCTATGGGGATCGAAGCTGGTCATGCAGCACACTCCAGAGATGGGTCTATGGTTAGTGTGGCTGCTGATCGACAACTTGCACTGATCTAAATCATGCGCCGCTGCCGACTCAGCCACAGCTACAACAGCCTGGCCTTGACAGGCCGCCGACAAGTCGAAAAGCTGCAACCCGGCGTTGCACCTTTTTGACGCCACTTACCAAGGACTGCATTGAGAGTAAAACTATGAAAAAACTCCTGCTAGGTACGCTACTCACCGCTCTTTCCGTTAACGCCTTCGCCGAAGCACCCGGCGGCCCAAGCTGTGGCTGGGGCAATATGTTGTTCAAAGGCGATAAAGGCATGGGCTCACACTTCCTCGCCTCGACTACCAACGGCACCTCGGGCAACGCCACCTTTGGCATGACCTCCGGCACCAACGGCTGCTCGACCAAAGGCATGCTGACTTACGGCGGCAAGTCGATGCTGGCGCTGAACGGCATGATGGACGAACTGTCCGAAGACATGGCCAAAGGCGACGGCGAAGCCCTGACCACCTACGCCGTGGTATTGGGTGTACAGCCGCAAGATCGCGCCCACTTCGCCGCGGTAACCCACGCACATTTCAGTGAAATCTTCAGCAGCGCCAGCGTTACTGCTGAGCAAGTGCAAGCGGCTACCTTGGCCGTGATGCAAAACGATGCACGCCTGGCTCAGTACAGCCACGAAGCATAAGCGTACGGCGCTAGCACTTAGCGCCGCGAGCTTGCATCTTCTCGCCCAGACAGACCGTTGAAAAATGTAGCGAGCGACGGCTAGGCAAGGCGAAATCAGCCGAAAAAGCGCAGTGTACGAGCTGTACATGAGCATTTTGAGGCTGAGTTCAACGCCGCATAGCCGAGCGCAGTAGTTTTTCGACGGTCTGTTAAGGGGCGGGTTTATTCACCTCATTAGTTGCCCCCGCATGTTCAAACGCCTGATTCCTCTGTTGGCGCTGTACGTCTGCGCGTCTGCGCTGGCCCAACCGCAGCTAAGCGATGCCCGCCTGCAGCAGCTCGCCAACGACGCTTACTGGTTATCCCTGGGCCACTATGAAACCGGCAAACTCAGCGGTTGGCGCAGCCATGTCGACGATCCAAAATTCTTTCTGGCCGCCGCTGGCCCGAACCAGCCGGCTGCCGAACTGAGCGCCACCCTGGCCGCGCTGTACGCCCCAGCCAACCTTGGCGACCGGCACGCCCAATGCGTATTCCCGGCCCGCACCCGTTGGCTGCGCGCCCAGCTGCAACTGCAAGACTTGCCGCAGCCAGCCTGTGGGGAATTTGCCACCTGGTACCAGGACATCGCCCCGCACAGCGCGGTGCTGATTTACCCGGCGGCCTACCTCAACAGCCCGTCGTCGATGTTTGGCCACACCTTGCTGCGCATCGATCAAGCCGACAGCGACAGCAACAACACCGCCTTACTGAGTTATGCACTGAACTTTGGCGCCTTTATCGAGGGCTCCGACAACAGCATGCTGTATGCCTGGAAAGGCCTGATGGGCGGCTACCCCGGCCTGTTTGCGCTGGTGCCCTACCGGGAGAAGCTGGCCGAATACACCCGCCTGGAAAACCGCGACCTGTGGGAGTACCGGCTGAATCTGACCCCCGAAGAAACCGGACGGATGATCGAGCATGTCTGGGAGCTGAAGCAGATCCGCTTCGACTACTTCTTCTTCGATGAAAACTGCTCATACCGCCTGCTGGAACTGCTGCAAGTGGCGCGCCCCGGCTTGCAACTGACCGAAGACTTCCAACTCACCGCCATCCCCACCGATACCGTTAAAGCCGTTAATAACGTCGGCATGCAATTGACCGGGCCGCTTCAGCTGACCGGCACCCAATCAGCCACCACCGACACCGTCAAGGCCGTCAACGACGCCGGGCTGGTCGAGCGAATCGACTACCGCCCCTCCCGCGAGCGCGAGCTGCAGAGCCGCGCCAAGCCCCTGAGCGTCGTCGAGCAAGAGCAGCTGTTGCAACTGGCCGCTGGGAGCGAGCAACTCGATCAGGCCGCCTTTAAAGCCCTGCCCCGCGAGCGCCAAGCGCTGGTGCAGGACGGCGCCTTTCGTCTGCTGCGCTATCAGGCCAATGGCCAAGAACGCGACGGCGCCACCGCCCAGCGCAGCTTTGAGCTACTGCAAGCCATCAGCCGCAACCCGCCACCTCCGCTGCAGATCGAACGGCCTGGCCGCCCGGAAGACGGCCACGATTCGCGCACCTGGCAACTGGGCGCCGGCAGCCGGGGTGACCGCGCCTTCGGCGAATACGGCCTGCGCATGGCCTATCACGACCTGGAGGACAACCTGTATGGCTTCCCGCTCGGTGCGCAGATCGAAATCCTTAATCTTAAGCTGCGCCAATACCAGGGCAACGACTGGCAACTGCAGCAACTCGACCTCGCCAGCATCCGCTCGCTGACCCCTCGCAACCAGTTGCTGCAACCGCTCTCGTGGCAAGTGCGCGGCGGTTTTGAGCGGGTGCCAGGCACAAGCGACCAAGATGGCGAGGAAACCCTGGTCAGCCATATCAGTGGCGGCGCCGGCGGTACTTGGCAACTGAGCGATGAGCTGCTGGCCTTCAGCCTGGGCACCGGCCGCCTCGAGCACAATAACGACTTCGCCCCGGCCGTGGCCCCGGCGCTGGGTTTTGATACCGGCCTGCTGTGGCGCAACCCGCTCGGCAACCTGCGCCTGGAGGCCGCCGGCGACTACTTCGCCAACGGCGAAATCCGCCGGCGCCTGAGCCTCAATCAACAATGGGAAGTCAGCCAAAACCTCGGTCTACGCCTAAGCGCCGAACGCCAGTTCAGCCACCTGAGCGCGCCGGAAAACGAAGTGATGCTGGAGTTGAAGTGGTATCAGTATTGAGTGGGGAGTGGGGAGTTAGTCCGGTGTTAGCCCGCCCAACAAACAAAAAAGGCCCGCATCGCTGCGGGCCTTTTGGTTTTGACTGGTGCCGGAGATAGGAATCGAACCTACGACCTTCGCGTTACGAGTGCGCTGCTCTACCGACTGAGCTACACCGGCACATCTGCGAGATAGTTTTAACAAGTGCCACAGGCCTTAGGCAAGCTGAAAACCGCGCCCATCGGCAAAACACCGCCCAAACAGACAATCGAGTACCGCACTCAGCCGCGGCGAATCAACCAGATGCCCGCCACTATCAACAGCAAACCAGCAACCTTGCCCACGCTGACTGGCGCCTCACGAAAACCGGCCCAGCCGAAGTGATCCAGCGCCAGCGCCATGCCCAGCTGCCCGGCCAACACCAGGCTCATAAACAGCAAAGCGCCAATTCTCGGCCCGGCGAAGGCGGCGGTGGTGATAAAGAACGCCCCCAACAGGCCGCCACTCCAATGCCACCAGGTCAGGCCTTTCAGGGCATTCAGGCTAGGCGCCTCGCGCTGGGCAAGCACCAGCAACAACAAGGCCAGCGAGCCGACCAAAAAAGAAATCAGCGCCGCCGCCAGCACGCTGGAGACCTGCTTGGCCAACTGACCATTGATCCCTGCCTGCAACGGCAAAAACGCCCCGGCGATAAAGGGTAAACACAACAGCCACCAGACGGGTGCGGGCATGACGATCTCCGTAAACAATTAAGGTGCGTTCTAGGCTGGGCCTACCGACCGCACTGGCTGCGCAACGCCAATCTGGCCGGCAACGCTCATGTTCGAAACTTTCTTGATGTGCTCAGAGGTGTGCACGCGATTAAGCTTGGTGCGGTTTATTTCGGGGCTTGACGCACATAAAAAGGTACCCCCACCCGTGCGATGTGCTCCAGCAGCGCGGGATTTTCGATGTGTTCAAGCACGGATAAATCGACCATCCACGGCAGCAGTAAATCGTCGATCTGGTTCTCGATGGCTAACAACTGCGCAAGCGACAACGCATCCGCCTCGACGGTCAAATCGATGTCCGAGCCCGGACGGTAAGTGCCCTTGGCGCGCGAGCCATAGAGCAGCACCCGGCTGATGGCCGGCCAGCCAGCGAACACCGCGCACAACTGCGCAATCGCCGCTGCGGGCAGACCAAACACAAGTTCAGCGCTCATAGCGCATCCGGGTCAGCATCCGCCAACGCCTGCATGTATTGCTGAAATTCCACGAACAGCGCCTGGTACTGCGCACTGATGCTGCCGGCAATCGCATTGGCCACCGACTCGTTATAGGTGTGCGCCGTTTGCTTGCGACTTTTGATCATCTCCATCCAGCCCTCGCCGTCGGCGATCAAGCCCTGCTTGAAGGCGGTGCGGATGGCATCCCGCGAGCCGCTGATAGCCGGGTTACCTTGATAAAGGAAATAGTCCTTCATCAGGTTCCAGGCCAGCTCGAAGACGAACTCGAAAGTCTGGATCAAGCCCTGCTTTTCCAGCTCGCTAAGCGCTCGTGTCTGCGCAAGCTCTACGGCACGGGTCAGCTGCGCGAGCGCCCGATTGTAGTTGGCCAGCCGTTGCTGCCAGCGGATGTCTTGATCGCTCAATGCAAACCTCACTTAAGACTGATGGATCTCGCGCCCAATTTAACCTGTGCGCTGCGCTCAAGCACAGCCTACGAACTGACGGCTATCCGCACCATAAAATCAAACGGAGCCCGAGGGCTCCGTTTGATCTTGCGCAGGCGCGTGTTACGCCAGTTTTTTGTGCCGTACCCGGTGTGGCTGGGAGGCGGCATCGCCGAGGCGTTTTTTGCGGTCGGCTTCGTACTCGGTGTAGTTGCCTTCGAAGAACACCGCTTGCGAATCATCTTCATAGGCGAGGATGTGGGTCGCCACGCGGTCGAGGAACCAACGATCGTGAGAGATCACAATGGCGGCGCCGGGGAAGTCCAGCAGCGCTTCTTCCAGGGAACGCAGGGTTTCCACGTCGAGGTCGTTGGACGGTTCGTCCAGCAGCAGCACGTTGGCGCCCTCTTTCAGGGTCAGCGCCAGGTGCAAGCGGCCACGCTCACCACCGGAGAGGTCCTTGACGAATTTTTGCTGGTCGCCGCCCTTGAAGTTGAAACGGCCCACGTAGGTGCGCGAGGGAATTTCGTAGTTGCCGATGCGAATCTGGTCGGAGCCGTCGGATACCATTTCCCACACGGTCTTCTTGCCGTCGAGGTCTTCGCGGCTCTGATCGACGCAGGCCAGCTGCACGGTTTCGCCGACTTCGATGCTGCCCGAATCCGGAGTTTCCTTGCCCATCAGCATGCGGAACAGGGTCGATTTACCCGCACCGTTACCGCCGATCACGCCGACGATGGCGCCCTTGGGCATGCTGAACGACAGGTTGTCGATCAGCATGCGGTCGCCGTAACCCTTGCAGACGTTTTTGAATTCGATGACCTTGTCGCCCAAGCGCGGGCCAGCCGGGATATAGATCTCGTTGGTTTCGCTGCGTTTCTGGAACTCTTGCGACTGCATCTCTTCGAAGCGCTGCAGGCGGGCCTTGGATTTCGACTGGCGGGCCTTGGCGCCTTGGCGCACCCACTCCAGCTCGTCCTTCATGGCTTTTTCGTGGGCCGACTGCTGCTTGGACTCTTGGGCCAAACGCGCCGATTTGGCTTCTAGCCAACCGGAATAGTTACCCTCGTAAGGAATGCCGGCGCCGCGGTCGAGTTCCAGAATCCAACCGGCAACGTTGTCGAGGAAGTAACGGTCGTGGGTGATGGCCACCACTGTGCCGGGGAAGTCGTGCAGGAAGTGCTCCAGCCAGGCCACCGAGTCGGCGTCCAAGTGGTTGGTTGGCTCGTCCAGCAGCAGCATGTCGGGGGCCGACAGCAGCAGGCGGCACAAGGCTACCCGGCGTTTTTCACCACCGGAGAGCACGCCGATCTTGGCCTCCCAGGCTGGCAGACGCAGGGCATCGGCGGCCACTTCCAGCTGACGGTCGAGGTTGTGGCCATCGCCCGCTTGCAGAATCGCTTCCAGCTTGCCTTGCTCGGCGGCCAGCGCATCAAAGTCGGCATCCGGTTCGGCGTAGGCGGCGTACACCTGATCGAGGCGCGCCTGGGCGTTCTTGATCACGCTGACGGCTTCTTCGACCACTTCACGGACGGTTTTTTCCGGGTCGAGCTGCGGCTCTTGCGGCAGGTAACCGATGTTGAGGTCGGGCATCGGCCGCGCCTCACCGTTGAACTCGGTGTCGACCCCGGCCATGATTTTCAGCAGGGTCGACTTACCCGAGCCGTTGAGGCCGAGCACGCCGATTTTGGCGCCGGGGAAGAACGACAAAGAGATGTTTTTCAGGATTTCCCGCTTCGGCGGCACAACTTTGCCCAGCCGATGCATGGTGTAGACGTATTGAGCCATGGATAAATACTTGCCCGTGACGAGAGAAATAGGAACGCGCCAAACCCTATAAGCCGGTGCGCGCAGCTGCCAAAATTACCGCAATGCTCTGTCTAGGGCAAACCGCCGGAGGTGGGTCATGCCTTTGCAGGGCAAACCGCCGCAGGTGAGTCATGCCATTTGCAGGGCAAACCGCCGAAGGCGGGTCATGCCATTTGCAAAGCAAACCACCGAAGGCGGTTCATGCCAGTGACAGGGCAAACCACCGTAGGTGGGTCATGCCATTTGCAAAGCAAACCACCGCAGGCGGGTCATGCCTTTTGCGGGGCAAACCGCCGCAGGCGGATTAGGCTTTTTCTGAACAAACTGTCGGCGGCTGGGCATACCATCGACATAGGCAAATCTTGGGCAGCGCCCACGTCGTTACTGACCAACGCGCAACAACAGCACTAGTTGGCACTCAGCCACACATCAAGGCATGCTTGGCAGCGCCGCGTTAAGCCGACTATGGTCATTTGTACGCCACCGGCCCATTTCGCCGTTATCGCAGGATCACCGCTCAGTGTTCAAACCCGCTACCCCTCAAATCTCCCGACTCACCGGCGACTGGCACGCTGAGCCGGCGCGCGGTAAATTTAAAAGCCTGTTGCTGGCCTTACTGTTATTGATGCTGGCGCTGATGTTCTGGCAGCTGCGGGCGGAATATCAGCAGCAGCTTGAGCATCAAAAACAACGCAGCTATGCCTACGGCGCGCAAATCACCAGTCAATTGGCGCTGGAGCTGGAGCTAAAGGCTCAAGGCGCGCTTGAGCTACTGCGCCAGCATGCCCTGCGTCCGGCCCCCGGCGAGCAGAGCACGGCCTTGCTGGCGCAATTGCGCGAGGTCTACCCGAACTTATTGAGCCTGGTGTGGCTCAATCGCCAAGGTGGAGTCATGGCTGACAGCGCCACCGACAGCAAGGATGCCGAGCACCTGACCCTGCTGGTCAGCAAGAGCGCCGAGCAGCCGTATTTTCTTAGCCATGGCCCTCAGGCCGACGGCCCGCTGTATTTATTGCTGCGCCAACCCTGGGAAGTGCGCCCCGGCGGCTTTTGGGTGGCGCGCATAGCGCCTGCGAGCCTGCAACATTTTATCCATGAGCATCAGCGCTCCGATCAACTCTGGCAGCTCGAAGAGGCCGACAATCAACGGCTGCTGGCGCGCAACCCGGCCCAGGCCGATGACGCCAGCGTGGCTGCCGCCGAAAGCATTCACCTGCGGCCCCTGCCGCGCAGTGACTGGCAAGTACGCAGCCTGTTTGAAGCCGACAAAGTCCGCGCGCAAATACTGCCAAGCCTGCTGGGCAAATTTTTGCTGTTTGTTTTTTGTGCCCTGCTGACGCTCTTCAGCCTGTATATGTTGCAGCGCGAACTGCGCCGTTTACGCGACCTCAACAACGCCTCGCAGCAACAGCTGAGGCAAGCCGCCACCGCCCTGCAGGCGATTGAAGAGCGGGTGATTCTGACCGACCACAGCGGCCTGATCAGCTACCTCAACCCGCAAGCCGAGCAACTGCTTGAACAAACCGCCAAACAAGCCCGCGGCCGTCATCTCTACGAACTACTGCCCGGTATCGACCCGTTCCTACGGCATGTTGCAGCCTTCGGCGATGCGCCGGCAGAGCATGTGCTTGAACTGCACAGTCAAGGCCAACCGCGCCTGTTCAGCGTCACCCGCAGCGAGCTGAACGGGCCGCACAACACCCGAGGTTTTGTCTGGGTGATGCGCGATGTCACCACCGAACAGCAAGCACGGCGCAGTCTGGAACTGACCCAACGGCGTTATCAGGATATTTTTGAAGGCACCGGCACCGGCCTTTGCGTGCTTGACCTCGCCGACCTGCATGCTTACCTGCTCGCCCTCGGCCTGCGCGACCTCGAAGACCTACAGCAGTGGCTCGAGACTCATCCACGCAACCACGACGCCTTGTTGCAACGGCTGCGCATCAGTGAAATCAACCAGGTCACCCAGCGGCTGCTCGGCGTTAGCGATACCCAAGAAGCCTGGCAACTGTTGGTGGGTAACAAACCGCTCAGCGAGCATGGCGTGCGCCGGCAAATTATCAGTTGCCTGCTCACCGGCCAGCGCCAACTGGAAGCTGAAAGCCGTATCACCACCGCCCAAGGCCATGTGCGCCACCTCTGGGTGCTGATGCAGCTGCCGGAGCTGATCGAGGACTACCACGCCGTCACCCTCAGCATTAACGACATCACCAGCCGCAAGCGCATCGAGCTGTCCTTGCTGGAGCGCGAGAACTTTTGGTCGGACGTGGTCAACGCCCTGCCCGACACCCTCTATGTGCACGACATTCCCGGCAAGCGGGTGATGTTCAGCAACAATCACCTCGGCCCGCAACTGGGCTACAGCAAGGAGGAACTGCGTCAGCTGGGCAGCAAGCTCTGGGAAAAAATCCTCCATCCCGATGACGAAGAACTCTACGGCCGCATGCGCAACCTGCAACAGGTGATCGGCGACGGCGTGCTGCTGGAGTGCCAATTACGCTGGCGCCATCGCGATGGCAGCTGGCACTGGTTCGAGATTCGTGAGCAAGCCCTGAGCCGCGACGCCAATGGCTGGGTCAGCCGGCTGATCGGCATCGCCAAAGATGTCACCGCGCAAATCGAGGCCAGTGAAACCCTGCGCGAAAGCGAGCGGCGTTATCGCTTGCTGGCGGAAAGCACCAGCGACGTGATTTTCTCCACCGACCCACAGCTAAACCTCAACTACGTCAGCCCCTCGGTCGACAGCGTGCTGGGTTACGACAGCGACTGGGTGATGGCCAATACCTTCTTTGCCGCCGCCGCCAGCCGCAGCCAGATGAATGGCATCTACAGCCTGCTCAAACGGCTGCGTCAGGCGCTGGGCGAGCCGCGCCTGATGGCCGAGTTGCGCGGCGAGTTGCCGCCCCAACGCTTCTTGTTCGACGCCTTGCGCGCCGACGGGCGCAAGATCCCGATGGAGCTGTACCTGTCGCTGATGTGGGATGAAAACGGTCATTTCGAAGGCCTGCTCGGCGTCGGTCGCGACATCAGCGAGCAGCGCCAGGCGACCAAAGAGCTGCGCATGGCGGCTACAGTGTTCGAGCACTCCACCGCCGCCATCCTGGTCTCCGACCCGGCCGGCTACATCGTCCAGGTCAATGAAGCCTTCAGCCAGATCAGCGGCTACAGCGCCGCCGAGGTGCTCGACCAACTGCCCAACCGCCTGACCAGCGAGCCGACCAACAGCGAGCGGTTCATCTTTATCCGCGAGCAACTGCAACATCAGCACAGCTGGGAAGGCGAGGTGCGGCTCAAACGCAAAGACGGCGATGATTATCCGGCCTGGGTCGGCATCACCGCGGTGATGGATGATGAAGGCGACCTGGTCAGCTATGTGGCGTTTTTCAGCGACATCAGCGAGCGCAAAGCCAGCGAACAACGGATTCACCGCCTGGCCTATTACGACGGCCTGACCCTGCTGTCCAACCGCACCCTGTTCCAGGACCGGCTCTACAACGCCCTGCTGCATGCCGAGCGCAATCAGCAGTGGGTGGTGCTGATGTTCCTCGACCTCGACCGCTTCAAGCCGATCAACGACTCCCTCGGGCATGCCGCCGGCGATCGCATGCTCAAAGAGGTGGCGCAGCGCCTGCTCGGCTGCGTCAGCGAAGACAACACCGTGGCGCGCATGGGCGGCGACGAGTTCACCTTGCTGCTGCAAGCGCGCAGCAGCCGCGAAGGCGCGTTGAACCAAGCCATTCATGTGGCCGAACAGATTCTCACCAGCCTCGCCCAGCCCTTCACACTGGAGGGTCGCGAGTTTTTCATCAGCGCCAGTATTGGTATCGCCCTCAGCCCGCAAGACGGCCAAGAGCTGAGCCAGCTGATGAAAAACGCCGACACCGCCATGTACCACGCCAAAGAGCGCGGCAAGAACAACTTCAAGTTCTACCAGGCCGAGATGAACGCCACCGCCCTGCAGCGTCTGGAGCTGGAAAGCGACCTGCGCCACGCCCTGGAGCAAGGCCAGTTCTGCCTGTACTACCAGCCGCAATTCAGTGGTGATGGCAAGCGCCTGACCGGTGCCGAAGCCCTGCTGCGCTGGCAACACCCGCAACGCGGGCTGGTGGCTCCGGGCGAATTTATTGCGGTGCTGGAAGAACTCGGCCTAGTGGTCGAGGTCGGCGACTGGGTGCTGGCCGAGGCCTGCCGGCAGTTCGTGGTTTGGCAGCGGGCGGAAATGCGCCTGCCGAAAATCTCGGTCAACCTCTCGGCCCGGCAATTTAGCGCCGGCCAACTCGACCAACGGATCGCCCAAACCATTCGCGACAGCGGCATTGCCCCGGCGGCGCTGGAGCTGGAAATGACCGAAAGCATTCTGATGGAAGACATTGAGCAGGCGCTGCAAACCCTCAGCCGCCTCAAACGCCTGGGCGTCGGCATTGCCATTGATGACTTCGGCACCGGCTATTCGTCGCTGAACTACCTCAAGCAGTTCCCCATCGATGTACTGAAGATCGACCGCAGCTTCGTCGACGGCCTGCCCGACGGCGAACAAGATGCGCAGATCGCCAGCGCCATCATCGCCATGGCCCACAGCCTGAAACTGGCGGTGATTGCCGAAGGGGTAGAAACCCAGGCGCAGCTGGACTTTTTGCGTGATCACGGCTGCGACGAAATCCAGGGTTACCTGCTCGGCAAACCGATGCCCCCCGAGCAATTTGCCGCGCAATTTAGCGGCGCCGCGCTGTTTATGTTGAGCTGAGCGCAAGACCTCGATTACCAAGGCAAAACGTAGGACAGATGTAGGGTGTACTCGCCGCAGGCAGTACGCCACCGGCACACCGGAGATGACGCCTGTGCTGGCGGACTGTTCGCTGCGCTCCTGAGTCCACCCTACGTGAGTCGGCCCTACGAGTTGGGAGACCGAACACTGGCCAGCGCAAAACCGCACCCGGCCAACAGCTGAGATGAATTCCGCTCGTCCAGCGCATGACTGCGGCGCATATGCCCGGCGCGGCCTTTTGGGTTAGAATCTGCGCCCAATTTAAACCTCTCAACTGATTTTCTCAGGGGATTGCCATGTTCAGCCGTGATTTGACGCTCGCCAACTACGACGCCGACCTGTTTGCCGCCATGGAGCAAGAAGCTCAGCGCCAGGAAGAGCACATTGAGCTGATCGCCTCAGAAAACTACTGCAGCCCAGCGGTGATGGAAGCCCAAGGCTCGGTGCTGACCAACAAGTACGCCGAAGGCTATCCAGGCAAGCGTTACTACGGCGGTTGCGAATACGTCGACATCGTCGAGCAGCTGGCCATCGACCGCGCCAAGCAACTGTTCGGCGCCGATTACGCCAACGTCCAGCCGCACTCCGGCAGCCAAGCCAACAGCGCAGTCTACATGGCGCTGCTGAATCCGGGCGACACCGTGCTGGGCATGAGCCTGGCCCACGGCGGTCACCTGACCCACGGCGCCAGCGTCAGCTTCTCCGGCAAGATCTACAACGCCGTGCAGTACGGTATCGACAACGTTACCGGGCTGATCGACTACGACGAAGTCGAGCGCCTGGCCGTTGAGCACCAGCCAAAAATGATCATCGCCGGTTTCTCGGCTTACTCGCAGGTGCTGGACTTCCCGCGCTTCCGCGCCATAGCCGACAAAGTAGGCGCCTACCTGTTCGTCGACATGGCCCACGTGGCCGGCCTGGTTGCCGCCGGTGTGTACCCGAACCCGGTGCCGTTTGCCGACGTGGTCACCACCACCACCCACAAGACCCTGCGCGGCCCACGCGGCGGCCTGATTCTGGCCCGCGCCAACGAAGCGCTGGAGAAGAAGTTCAACTCGGCAGTCTTCCCCGGCGGCCAAGGTGGCCCGCTGGAGCACGTGATCGCGGCCAAAGCGGTGTGCTTCAAAGAAGCCCTGCAGCCAGAGTTCAAGACCTACCAGCAGCAAGTGATCAAGAACGCCCAGGCCATGGCCAGCGTGTTTATCGAGAACGGCTATGACGTGGTGTCTGGCGGTACCGAGAACCACCTGTTCCTGCTCAGCCTGATCAAGCAAGACATCACCGGCAAAGACGCCGACGCCGCCCTGGGTCGCGCCTTTATCACCGTCAACAAGAACTCGGTACCCAACGATCCGCGTTCGCCGTTTGTCACTTCCGGTCTGCGTATCGGCACCCCAGCAGTGACCACCCGTGGTTTCCAGGAAGCCGAGTGCCGCGCACTGGCTGGCTGGATCTGCGAGATCCTGGCCAACATGGGCGACGAAAGCGTGATTGATCGCGTTCGCGAGCAAGTCAAAGCGGTCTGCGCCAAGTTCCCGGTTTACGGCAACTAAGCTCAAACCCCGCGCACAAAAAACCCGGCCTGGCCGGGTTTTTTGTTTATGGCTCTGTATTCGTTATGCGCTGGAGAGCGATTTTGTAGGGTGGGTTAGTGGCGCAGAGCAGGGTCAGGGCATCAACTGCGGAATATGCGCGCCACGTAACCCTCCATGGCGCTCGACCGGCAAACCGCATGGTGGGTTACGCGGCGCCCGGCTTGCGCGGCGATGCAAACAACCACCGTCCGCGCAATCCCCATGGATGGGGTGAATGCCGCAAGCCCGCCGGGAGCGGGCGCGGTCCAACCCACCTTACGAATTACCGCGCTCCAGGCATCGCCTAACCGACCCACACACCTCAACACATAACGGGTACAGAGCCTTTTAATTGCCCCTCTACTGGTCTTCTTAGCAGCAGCGTGGCTTGCTACCACCGTAGCGCGCCTCTTGGCGCTCGCGAAAGAACTCCGGATAGCTCATCAGCGGCTGCTCCGGGTGTTTGCTCTGCATATGTGCGACGTACGTGTCGTAGTCCGGCATGCCGACCATCAACCGCGCCGCCTGACCGAGGCTTTTGCCGACGCCGCGCAGGCGGATAAACAGCGGCGCCCCTGGCAGGCTCATTGTGCGGCCTCGGCAATCGACACGAAGGGGGTTTCCTGGTCGCTGCGCGCAGGCTTGGCCCAGGCGGCGATCCCGACCTTCAGCGAATAAAACAGGATGCTGTAAACCACCAGCAGAAACAGCACACTCAAGGTGGCGTTGGTGTAGGCATTGAAAATCACGCTGTGCATCTGGCCGATGTCCTTGGCCGGTGCCAGCACCAGCCCGGCATCCAGGGCCGTGCGGTATTTATCCGCCAGGGCCAAGAAGCCCAGCGCCGGATCGGCCGCAAACAACTTGATCAAACTGGCGTAGGTGGTGCAAATCAGCAGCCACACGGCCGGCAGTATGCTGACCAGAATATAGCGCTGGCGCTTCATCTTGATCAGCACCACGGTCACCAGCATCAAGGCGATCCCGGCGAGCATCTGGTTGGAGATGCCAAACAGCGGCCACAAGGTATTGATCCCGCCGAGCGGATCTATCACCCCTTGATAGAGCAGATAGCCCCACAGCGTCACGCAGCCGCCGGTGGCAATCAGGTTGGCGGTCCACGACTCGGTGCGCTTGAGCGCCGGAATAAAACTGCCGAGCAGATCCTGCAGCATAAAGCGCCCGGCACGGGTGCCGGCGTCGACGGCGGTGAGGATAAACAGCGCCTCAAACAAAATCGCGAAGTGGTACCAGAACGCCATGCTATTGGCCCCCGGCAACACCGTATGGAGAATCTGCGCGATGCCCACCGCCAATGTTGGTGCGCCACCGGCACGGGCCAGGATGGTGGTTTCGCCGATATCCCGGGCGACCGCTTCCAGCGCATCAGGCGTAATGGCAAAACCCCAACTGCTGACCGTCGCGGCCACGCTCACCACATCGCCACCGACCAAGGCGGCCGGGCTGTTCATGGCGAAATACACCCCAGGCTCAATCACCGAGGCGGCCACCAAGGCCATGATCGCCACGAACGACTCCATCAACATGCCGCCGTAGCCGATATAGCGGGCATTCATTTCGTTATCCAACAATTTTGGGGTGGTGCCAGAGGCGATCAACGCATGGAAACCCGAGACCGCGCCGCAGGCGATGGTGATAAACAAGAAGGGAAACAGCGCGCCCTTCCAGACCGGGCCACTGCCATCAATAAACTGGGTCAAGGGCGGCATTTTCAAATCTGGCGCGGTAAACAAAATGCCGATGGCCAAGGCGACTATGGTGCCGATTTTCAGGAAGGTCGACAGGTAATCGCGCGGCGCCAACAGTAGCCAAACTGGCAAGACCGCAGCGACAAAACCGTAGCCCACCAGCATCCAGGTGATCTCCACCCCGGTGAAGGTGAATGCCTGAGACCAGCTAGGATCGGCCGCCACCTGACCGCCAAACCAGATGGAGGCCAGCAACAAGGCAATCCCGATCACGGAAATTTCGCCAATCCGACCGGGGCGGATATAGCGCATATAAATGCCCATAAACATCGCCAGCGGAATGGTCGCCATCACCGTAAACATGCCCCAAGGGCTGTTCGCCAGCGCCTTGACCACGATCAGGGCGAGCACGGCGAGGATGATGATCATGATCAGAAAACACCCGAACAGGGCGATGGCGCCCGGCACCGGGCCCATTTCCTCGCGCACCATATCGCCCAGGGAGCGCCCGTTACGGCGGGTGGAAATAAACAGCACCATAAAGTCCTGCACGGCACCGGCCAGCACCACCCCGGCGATCAGCCACAGGGTGCCCGGCAGATAGCCCATCTGCGCCGCCAGTACCGGGCCGACCAGGGGGCCGGCGCCGGCGATGGCGGCAAAGTGATGGCCGAAAAGAATGTGTTTGTTGGTCGGCACATAGTCCAGACCATCGTTGTTACGCACCGCCGGCGTCGCCCGCAGCGGGTCGAGTTGCATCACCCGCGTGGCCAGAAACAGGCTGTAGTAACGGTAAGCCACCAGATACAGGGCCACTGCGGCCACCACTATCCACAAGGCATTAATCGCCTCGCCACGGCGTAACGCCACCACCCCAAGGGCGCAGGCGCCGACCACGGCCAACACTGCCCAGGGCAGGTGGCGCAGCAGATTATTATTGTTCGACATGAATTCCCCCTAACGGATTTAGCCCAGCTGCGAACAGGCTGCTGGCCGAGGCTATCGGCTCAGCTTGCCAGTCTTAGACCAAGCGTCGCGGCAAAACCGCCAGTCACAAGCGCTACACTGCGCACAGTTTTTCACCTGGAGTGGTCATGTTTGTATGCGCGCTTGCCATGCGCTGTCGTTACACGCTCGGCCTGCTGCTGTTATTGAGCCTGAGCGGCTGCGAGCCGGCGCCGCCGAAGGTATTCGACCAGCAACTGTATATCTGGCAACGCCAATGGCGGCCCGCCCATGCCGAGGCGTTGGCGCAGACTCGGGCGCAGTTTTCCACCTTGCGGGTCTTGGCGCTGCAAGCGCAGCCGAAAGAGGGCTGGACTCGTGCGCGGATTGACCCGGCCATGCTCAAGGCCGATGGCCGACCGATCATCGCCGTGGTGCGCCTCGACGGGCAGCTGCCGCAACTGGACAGCGCCGCCATCCACGGGAAAATCCAGCAATTGCTGAGTGATTGGCAGGCGGCAGGCTTAAGTGTGGTGGGTCTGGAGATCGATCACGACTGCGCCAGCGCGCGACTGCCGGCCTATGCCGAGTTACTGACAACGCTGCGCCAAGCATTACCGCCCCAACTCAAGCTCAGCATCACCGCCCTGCCCGCCTGGCTGGAAAGCCCGCAACTGGAAAGCCTGCTGACCCGCGTCGACAGCTCGGTGCTGCAAGTGCATGCCGTGAGCCGGCCGACGCAGGGGCTGTTCGCGCCGCAAAGCGCCCTGCGCTGGGCCCACGCCTATGCCGCGCGCAGCCCCAAACCCTTCTACCTGGCCCTGCCGGCCTATGGCGTGGGACTGATCGAAAGCACAGCTGGCGCGCCGCTGGTGGAGAGCGAGGCAGCTTTGAATACCCGCGCGCCACGGCGCGAGTTGCAGGCCGATCCCGAGCAGGTCGCCAGCCTGATTCAGGTCTTACAAACAGACCCGCCCGAAAATCTGGCCGGGCTGATCTGGTTTCGCCTGCCGCTGGCCGGTGACCGCCGCGCTTGGCCACTGCGCACCCTGCAAGCCGTCGCCAGTGGCCAGCCGCTGAGCGCCGACTTGAGGCTGGCCATCAACCGCACGGGGGCACTGAGCGAGCTGGTGCTGCACAACCACGGCAACCTCAGCGGCGCACTGCCGGCGCGGATTGAACTCAGCACACAACACTGTGACAGCGCTGACGCCCTTGGCGGCTATCGCTTGCAACGCAGCGCCAACCGCTTAGTCTGGCTGCGCCAAAGCCCCGGCCAATTGGCCGCCGGCCAACAGTTGGCCCTCGGCTGGGCGCGCTGCCAAATCATCGAACAAGGAGAAGTTGGTGTTAAACCCTGATTGGCAGCGTCCGCTGCTCGGCCTGAGCCTATGTTTAGCGTTATTGCCCGCCCAAGCCTGCGGGCCAGAGTTCCCCCTGCGCTTATTGAACGACCGCGCGCAGACCTTAAGCGAATTGCCCGAGAGCAATTTTGCCTTCGAACTGAGCCGCATCGCGCCCGCCAACTCGGCCACGCCGCCGATGCCGAAAGTCGACGGCGGCTATTGGGCCGATGGCTTTCACGACAACCTAGAAGTGCGCGAGCACACCGAACAAAGCCAATTGCCGGCGGCGCAAGCGCAACTGATCGCCCAGTTACGGCAACTAACCGATGCCCGCCAAGCCTATCAACAAGGCGCCACGCTGCCGGCCGAGCTGCGCCTGTATAGCGCAGGCGCCGTGGCCTTTGCCCAAGGCGATGACGCGCTGGCCGCCGAATACTTTCAGCGCCTGCTGGCCCTGCCCGCCGCCGAGCGGCCGCTGCGCAGCACCTGGGCCGCTTACTCGCTGGCGCGCGTGCACAGCTACGCCAGCTTCCCGGCACAAAGCGACTATGCCGAGCCCCCTGTCGAGGCCGCGCCATTAGCGCCCGAGGCCGCAACCGCCGCACGGACCAACTTGCAACTGGTACGCGAGCTGGCGGCCGCCGGCTTCGACGATCCGCTCGGTTTGAGCCTGGCCAGCCTCGGCGAACAGGCCCGAATAGATAAGCGCCAGGGCCACTGGGCCAGTGCCATCGAGCTGTATGCCAGCCAGCTGCAACAGGGTTCGATGAGCGGCTACAGCTCGCTAAAAATGCTCGCCGGTGAGTTGGCACGGATGCCCGAACCGCAACTGCTGGGCCTGCTGCACGAGCTGCCCGTGCAGCAATTGCTCACCGCTTATTTAATCAGCCATGCCGGCTGGTCCTATGGCGAGCAACCGGTGGACGAGCAGCGCCTGGCGCTACTGCTGCAGCGCAGTGACATTGCCAACCTGGCCAATGCCGACCGCCTCGCCGCGCTGAGTTATCAAAGCGGCCATTACGACAGCGCCGCCAACTTTCTTAAGCAGGCCGGCGACAGCGGCCTGGCCTGGTGGTTGCGGGCCAAGCTGGCGCTGCGGGCCGGCGACCAGGTTGCGGCCAGCGCCGCCTATGCCAAGGCCGCCCAAGCCTTCCCTAAAGAAGAAGACTGGGGCTCGCGGCGCAATGCCGACGGCGACCATGAGCAACTCAAACCGCAGTGTCGGGTCGAGGGCGAAAGTGCGCTGTTGGCGCTTAATAGTGGCGACTATCTCGAGGCCTTTACCCAGCTGTATCGCAGCGGCGAGATCTACTGGCTCGACAGCGCCGTGGTGGCCGAACGGGTACTGAGCCTGGATGAGCTAAAGGCCTATGTAGACGCCGAAGTGGTCGCGCCGCCAGCGGTCACCCAAGAAGAACTCGACAATTACCAGCCGCGCCCGGTGGCCGCGCGTCTGCGCGAACTGCTCGGCCGGCGCCTGCTGCGCGCCGAGCGCTACAACGAGGCACCGGCCTACTTCGACAGCCCGGCCCTGCAACAAGCCGCCCGCGATTACGGCGCCGTGCGCACCGCCGGTGCCGACAGCTGGTTTGCCAGCGACCAGGCGCAAGCCTTGTATGCCGCCGCCGTGCTGGCGCGCCGGCAAGGTATGCAACTGCTCGGCTATGAGATGTCACCGGACTTTGCCTTCACCGATGGCGGTTACTCCCTCGATAACAACTACTACGAGCCCTTCGGCCCGCCGCCGGCCGCCAACTGGCCGAGCGATGCCGAAGCGCGCCGGCAAACCGCCAGCCAGGCGCGACCCAATCAGCGTTTTCACTACCGCTACGTGGCTGCCGACCTGGCCAGCCAAGCCGCCGAACGGTTGCCAGCGCGCAGCCAGGCCTTCGCGGCCAGCCTGTGCAACGCCAGCAGCTGGTTGATCGACAGCGACTACGCCAGCGCGCGCAGTTACTACCGGCGCTACACCGAAAAAGGCGCCTTAGTGCCATGGGCGACACATTTTGCCCGCAACTGCCCCGAGCCTGACTTTGCCGGTGCCCGTGAACACCTTTGGCAGTACCGCGCCAACGCCGCACGCGAGGCGCTCAGCGACTACCGCTGGCCACTGCTGGCGACATTGTTAACGCTGAGCGCGACAGTCGCAGGCGTGCTGTACCGGCGCCGGCAGTTAAAGCAAAAGCTATCTCAGCGTTAGTGGTTGCTCGATCCGGTTGCTCTTTGTAGGAGAGGCTTCAGCCGCGACCCGCACCCACAGCGCTTGCTGACACACCGCAAGGCATCGCGGCTAAAGCCCCTCCCACGAGGTTTGCGGCGCTCAACAGTTCACGTAATCAAAGCTAAAACCCTTCGCCGCCCAGCCTTAGCTATAGTGGTTAACACCACAGAGGAGTCCGTTCATGAGTGATATCGCCAACAACCGCCGGCGCTTTCAGCGCATCGCCTTCGACGCCGCCACCGAGCTGGTGCAGGGCGAACAGCGCTGGGACGTCGAACTGCATGACCTGTCGCTCAAAGGCTTGCTGATCAAAGCCCCGGCAAACTGGCACGGCGACCCAGAGCGACCGTTCTTCGCCAGCATCACCCTGGCCCCGGACACCCTGGTGCAAATGGAAGTGCTACAGGCGCGCAACAACAACGGCCTGCTCGGCTTTGTCTGCGAGCATATCGACCTGGACTCCATCAGCCATCTGCGGCGCCTGGTCGAGCTCAACCTGGGCGACGGCAGCCTGCTGGAGCGCGAACTGGCGGCGCTCGGCGAAGAGGAGTAATGGCCTGCATGTAGGGTGGAAAACTGCGCAGCATTTTCCAGCGCAGAGTCCGCCCCCGTGCAATCGCCTTACTCGAACAAGGCATCCAGCGCCTGCTCCAGGCGCGTCACGGCAATCACCGTCAGCCCCGGCGGCGACTCTTTCGGGGCATTGCCCTTGGGCACTATGGCGCGCTTGAAGCCGTGCTTGGCCGCCTCTTTCAAACGCTCCTGACCGCTCGGCACCGGGCGAATCTCACCGGACAAACCGACCTCGCCAAACACCAGCAAGTCATGGGGCAGCGGTTTATTGCGCAGGCTCGACATCACCGCCGCCAGCAAGGCCAAATCCGAGGCCGTTTCCAGCACCTTGACCCCACCGACCACGTTAAGAAACACATCCTGGTCGTAGGTGGGAATGGTGCCGTGGCGATGCAGCACCGCCAGCAGCATGGCCAGGCGGTTCTGATCCAGGCCGACAGTTACGCGGCGGGGGTTGGCCATATGGCTGGTGTCGACCAAGGCCTGCACCTCCACCAGCATCGGCCGGGTGCCCTCCCAAGTGGCCATCACCACACTGCCGGGGACTTCCTCCTGGGCGCGGGTGAGGAAGATCGCCGAGGGGTTGGAGACCTCCTTTAAACCCTTATCGGTCATGCCGAACACGCCCAACTCGTTGATCGCGCCGAAGCGGTTTTTCACCGCCCGCAGCAGGCGCAAGCGGCCATCGGACTCACCCTCGAAATACAGCACGGTATCGACCATATGCTCGAGCACCCGCGGACCAGCCAGCGCGCCTTCCTTGGTGACGTGGCCAACCAGGAAGATCGCCGTGCCGCTCTGCTTGGCGTAACGCACCAGCAGCGCCGCGCTCTCGCGCACCTGGGAGACGCCACCGGGGGCCGATTGCAGCTGCTCGGTGAAAATGGTCTGGATCGAGTCGATCACCATCACCTTGGGCTTTTCGCGCTTGGCGGTTTCGATGATCAGCTCGATGCAGGTTTCGGTCATCACCTTTAACTGATCCTGCGGCAAGTCCAGGCGGCGGGCGCGCATGGCCACCTGCTGCTGCGACTCCTCGCCGGTAACGTACAACGCCGGCATCCGCGCGGCGATGTTGCACAGGGTTTGCAGCAGGATGGTCGACTTACCAATGCCCGGATCACCGCCAATCAACACCACCGAGCCATCGACCAAACCGCCGCCAAGCACCCGATCCAACTCGGCCGAGCCGGTGGAAAAACGCGGTACCTCAGAAATACTCACCTCGGCCAGGGTTTTGATATTGGCCTGCTCGCCGGCCCAACTGGCGCGGGTGCTCGGCGCGCCCGTATGGGCCTCGATCATGGTTTCGGTCAGGGTGTTCCAGGTGCCGCACTCGCCACACTGCCCGGCCCACTTGGGGAAGGTCGCGCCACATTCGGTGCAGCCATACATGCGCTTGGCCTTGGCCATGAAAACTCCGGGTCGAAAGACAGGCGCCGATAATAGCCGCTGGCTTGACCGTGATCAGCTCTTTTACTCGGCGAACCCGCCAAGCTCAGATCACTCAAGGAGAAACCCATGCGCATTCTGCTGTTCTTACACCTGATCGGCGCCAGCATCTGGCTGGGCGGCCACCTGATTCTGGCGCTGAAAATTCTGCCGCCGGCCTGGCGCGCCCGCGATCCGGCGCCGATCCGCGCCTTCGAAGAGCGCTACGAAGCCCTCGGCCTGCCAGCCCTGTTGCTGCAAGTGATCACCGGCATCTGGCTGGCAACTTTATGGCTGCCCGCCAACGCCTGGCTGAGCGACAACCCGCTGGCCAGCCTGATTCGCCTTAAGTTGGGCTTGCTGGCGCTGACCCTGATGCTCGGCGCCCATGCGCGGCTGCGGTTGATTCCACGCTTGTCCGGCGCCAACCTCGGCGGCCTGGCCGTGCATATTTACGCCATCACCTTAACGGCCCTGGCCCTGGCTTGGGTCGGCGTCAGCTTTCGTTTTGGCGGGGTGTTGTAGGCGATGCCTGGTGCACGGTAATTCGTAGGGTGGGTTAGCGGCGCGGGAGGTGGTTGTTTGCACCACCGCGCAAGCCGGGCGCCGCGTAACCCACCATGCGGTTTGCCGGTCGAGCGCCATGGTGGGTTACGGCGCGGTCGGGTTTTGCGTTGTTGGCAGGCCGTGGCTCGCGCCTAACCCACCCTACAAAAGCTGTGTGCACACATAACTGGGACGCAGCAAAAAAAGGCGCAGCCAACGCCACGCCTTAGCTCACAGCAGCGCGCTCTAGCAGCTGCACTTACCGCAGCAGCCTTGCGGTTCAGCGGCTTTTTTCAATTGCCGGGCCAACTCATCTTTAAGCGCTAGACGCTCAACTTTGAGGGTCGCCAAGGCCGCGTCATCCAGCGTATCCACGCCATCTTCGACGCGGCAGACGCGCTTATCCAAGACTTCGTACTCATCGGCCAAACGGGCAAAATGCGGGTCTTGCTGGCGCAGGCTGTGCAGTTGTTCGCGCGACTCAGGAAAGTCGGCGAGCAATGAATGCGGTTCTACATGCATGGGGCGGCTCCTTGGATGACGGGTTTCAGGTTAGCCCTTGGCGCGGCGCCAGCCGTTGATCAGGATCAACTCCAGCCACCTTAGGCGCCAAACCTGTGCGGCAAAGAATCCCCAGCAACCGCCCGGCCGCTGGCGAGAGCGGCGCTGGGCGTTTTAAACTGCCGGCACTCTCACCCATCAGGACAGCGCACATGAGCGTACTCAGCGAATTCAAAGCCTTCGCCGTCAAAGGCAACGTGGTCGACATGGCGGTCGGCATTATCATTGGCGCGGCGTTCGGCAAGATCGTCTCATCCTTTGTCGGTGACGTGATCATGCCGCCCATTGGCCTATTGATCGGCGGCGTCGACTTCAGCGACCTGGCCGTGACCCTCAAGGCCGCCGAAGGTACGGCGCCGGCGGTGATGCTCAGCTACGGCAAGTTCTTGCAGACCGTGCTGGATTTTCTGATCGTCGCCTTCGCCATCTTCATCGGGGTCAAGGCCATCAATAAACTCAAAACCGCCGAAGCCGTGGCCGTCGCACCGCCCAGCAAAGAGCAAGAACTGCTCGGCGAAATCCGCGATCTATTGAAAGCCCAACAACGCCAGCCTTAACAGGCAGTGTGAAAACTACTGCGCTCGGTTATGCGGCGTTAAAAACAGGCTCGGACTGCTCATTTACAACTCGTAAACTCCGCGTCCTCGCCTGTTTCTGCCTTGCCTAACCTTCGCTCGTTACGTTTTCACACGGCCTGCTTAAGCTCTTTATTGGCGCTGCAGAGCCGTCACGCGGGGCTCTGCAGCGCTACATAAAACCTTCTGAGACCCCGTCCCAAGCAGTTCAAATTCCGCCCTGTCGCTTTAGCTTTTTCTGCCTAGACTGATAAGCAGACTTACTAACTGTTGTAACGCTACCCCGTAGTGATTACGCCCATAGAGGCCCAGCCATAGCGCGCCATTTAGTCGAGCGGTGGTTGCAGACAAGGGTTACCCATGAGCACTGAACATATCGAGCCTGCAGAAGAGCTGTTTTCCTTCGATGACGAAGCGCACCCGCGCGACGACTACGATGAGGCCAACGTTTGGCGGGTGCTGATCGTTGATGATGATATCGACGTACACCAGTCCACCGGCTTTGCCATGGCCAACACCGAGGTGTTCGGCCGGCAGCTGGAGTTCTTGCATGCTTACTCCGCCGCCCAAGCGATCGAGGTACTGCGCGAACAAAAACACATTGCGGTGATTCTGCTCGACGTGGTGATGGAGGCCGATGACTCCGGCCTGCAGCTGGTGCACATCATCCGCAAAGAACTGGCCAACACTGAAGTGCGAATCATTTTGCGCACCGGCCAGCCCGGCTACGCCCCCGAGATGGAGGCCATCCGTGATTACGACATCAACGACTACAAAACCAAATCCGAACTCTCGCGCAATCGCCTCTACACCGCCCTCACCTCGGCGGTGCGTTCCTATGACCAAATCAGTGCGTTAAATGCCAGCCGCCGCGGCCTGAGTATGGTCATTCGCGCCAGCAGCCAGCTGATGGCACGGCAAGGTGTGAGCGAGTTCGCCGCTGGCATCATCACGCAAATCTGCGGATTGTTTGGTCTGCCGCCGGAAGGCGTGGTCTGTGCCTACGATCAAACCCACTCACCTGATCACGCGCTGATCATTGCCGCCGCCGGCAGCCTGACCAACTGCATTAATAAGCAGCTCGACGCCCTGCCCAACCATGCGATTGCCACGGCGCTCAGTCGCTGCCTGCGCGAGCGCAGCAATAACTACGGCACCCACTGCACCACCTTGTTTTTCCCAGGGCAAGCGCACAATGACATGGCCGCTTATCTGCAAACCGAGAAACCCCTGAACGAGCTTGATCGGCAATTGCTCGAGGTGTTCTGCAGCAACATCACCATCACCCTAGACAACGTGCAGTTGCTCACTCAACTCAAAGATCACGCCTATAACGATCAACTGCTGCACATCCCCAATCGCCTGGCCTTTGTACACGCCCTTGATCGCGCCTTGTGCGAGGACAACCTCAGCGCCACCACCCTGGCGTTGATCGACATCGATGGCTTTTCCGAACTCAACGACGCCCTCGGCCATCAACATGGCGACGCACTGTTACGCGCCGTGGCCGAGCGGCTGCAGCACCAGCTGCCCACAGGCACTCTACTGGCACGGGTGGCCGGCGATGTGTTTGGCATTTTGGCCGCCACCTCGGTGGTTAACCCGGCGCACTTGAGCGAGCTGTTTCGCCACCCCCTGCAACTGGAGCAACTCAGCCAAAACCTCACCGCCACCATAGGTTTAACCTGCCTCGATCAAATTGACGGCAACGGCGCTGACGCCCTGAAAGCCGCCAATATCGCCCTCAAACACGGCAAGCAACACCAGCGCGGCAAGATCTGTCATTTCACTCGCGACATGGAGTTCGAAACCCGCGCCCGCGTACGCCTGCTGCAAGAGCTGCGCAGCGCCTTTGAGCGTGAGCGCTTGTTCGTCGTCTATCAGCCCCAGGTATTGTTGGCCAACCGCCAACTGATCGGGGTCGAAGCCTTGCTGCGCTGGCGCAATGACGACGGCAGTTTTGTGTCGCCGAGCGACTTTATTCCACTGGCCGAAAGCTCAGGCCTGATCATCAGCCTCGGCGAATGGGTGCTGCGCAGCGCCTGCCACGACCTGCAAAAACTGATCGCCAGCAGCGGCCAAGCGCTGCGCATGGCGGTCAACGTTTCAGTCATACAGTTTCGCCAGCCGAATTTTATTGATGTGCTCGACCGCGTACTGGCCGAGAGCGGTATTGACCCACGACTGCTGGAGCTGGAGATCACCGAATCGGTGGCGGTACTGGATCCGGGTTTTATGATCGAGCTGTTAAACCAGATCAAATCCCGCGGTATCTGCATCGCCATCGACGACTTTGGCACGGGCTTCTCATCACTCAGCTACCTGGAGCAGCTGAACATCGACCGGTTAAAAATCGACATCAGCTTTGTTCAGCACATGGAACACAGCGACGGCAGCCGGCGAATTGTCGAAACCATTATCCAGCTCGGCAAAAGCCTGCAACTGGAGCTGATCGCCGAGGGCATCGAGCAAGACAGCCAAGCGCTGCTACTGACCGAGCTTGGCTGCCATGAAGGCCAGGGCTATTTGTTTTCCAAGCCCCTGGAACTGCAGGCGTTACTGGCGTTTATGCAAACGCCGTAACCCCTGCGCAGTGGCGGCGCACGCTCCAGCGCGGCGCCCCAACCATGCAATGGGCTGCCCAAGCGTGCCCATTCCTGGCCCGGTCGGGGGCTGCCCGCGCAGCACGCCCAGTAATTCGTAGGGTGGGTTAGCGGCGCGGACGGTGGTTGTTTGCATCACCGCGCAAGCCGGGCGCCGCGTAACCCACCATGCGGTTTGCCGGTCGAGCGCCATGGTGGCATGCACGTCTTACTCAAGGTAATTGGCGATGGCCTACTCCTCATTTAAGCGACTTAAACCCGCGACCCGCACCGTCATCATGAGTCTGCTGGCCATGCTTTTACTGGGTTGCGAGCAAGCGCCGGCGCCGGCAAAAATCCTCCATATCGGCGTGCTGGTGGACGCCACGGGCCCCACCTCGAGCCTGGGGATTGCCGGACGTAATGGCATGCAGCTGGCAGTTGAACAAGCCAACGCCAGCGCCGCGGCCAACGCTGCGAAAGTTGAACTGCACTTCCAGGATGATGCCTTCAATGCCGACAGCGCCAAACAAGCCGTACAGCAATTACTCAACGAGCGGGTGGAGGCGATTCTCGGCCCGATGACCAGCATGATCGCCATGCAGGTGCTGCCCCAGCTTAACCAGACCGGCGTAGTGCTGATGGGCGGCAGCGTGCTTACCCCGCTACTGGCCGGCCGTGATGACCAATTTTTTCGCACCGTCAGTCACCATAATCCCGACGCCAAGAGCGTTGCCCACTACCTGCAACAGCGCCTTGGCATACAACGCGTCAACGTCATTATCGAGCTGAGCAACAGCCAATTTACCCAACCCTGGCTCAACGACTTTGCCAGCCACTACCGCGCCACAGGCGCCAGCATCGAGCAAAGCTTAAGTTTTACCCGCAACGCGCAAACCAACTATGCCAGCCTGGCCAAGCAGGCCTTGCTCAATCAACCGCAGGCAGTGGTGCTGGTTTGCGGTGCACTGGATGCGGCGATGCTGGCCACCCAGCTACGCATCATCCGCCCCGAGCTGCCGCTGGCGGCCTCCTCTGGCGCGGCGGTGGATGCCCTGCTGGAAATGGGCGGGCGGGCCGTCGAGGGCCTGGTCTCGGCGCAGGGCTACAACGCCGATGACCAGTCGCCGGCATTTTTGGCCTTTCGTCGCGACTATGCAGCACGCTTTAAAACCCCTATCGATAGCGCCGCAGTGATTGGCTTTAATGCCGCTAGTGTTTTGCTGCAGGCCTTGCACGCCCGCCAACCGCAGGAGTCGGTCAAACAAGCGCTGCTGCGGCTGCGCAGCTTTCAGGGCCTGCAGCAAACGATCAGCTTTGACGCGTTTGGTGATGTCGACGGCCCGGCCTTCCTGAAGGTTATTCAGCAGGGTCACTTCGTTAATGCCAACTAGCCCACCAACATCGGTCGCAGACCCGCGCACCTGGCCATTGCTGGCGATTCTGGTCAGCAGTTTTAGTCTGGTGGCGACTATCCCGGTGCTGGCCATCGGGCTGTTATTCAGCCTGTATTACGAACCCTTGATGCGCCGCGACGTCGAGGCTAAACAGCTGAATGCGGCGCAAGCCACGGCGCAGCAAATCGAATACCACTTCGGCGTAGTTAATCGCGAACTGGGCTCGCTGGCGCAACTCTTTATCAATGCACAACTGTTAAGCCAGGACGAGATCGAAGCACTGCTGGACGCCTACGCAGAGTCTTCAAACTTCTACGAGGCCCTGTACCTGACCGATGAATTCGGCCAGATCAGCGCCACCGGTTTACCGGCCAGCAAACGCAGCCTGCGACAAAATCTGCTAGGTCTGGATATTTCCGCCCGCGACTTTGTCTTGCAAGCGCACCGGCGTAACCAGGTGTCCTGGTCCAACAGCTACCTGTCCACGGTCAGCTCCCGCTTGACCGTGGCCCTGGCACAACCGGTGGGGCGGCGCACCCTGGTCGGCGAGGTGGCCATTGAGCAACTGCCCGAACTGGCCCGCCAACTCAGCCAAAATGGCGCGCTGCAAATTCGTCTGCTCGACCGGCAAAATCAGCTGGTGGCCAACTCGGCCAACAGCCAAGACGGACAGCAACCTAATCTGGGCAACCTGGCGGTACTGCAAAAAAACCAAGGCAGCTCCAGCCACTTTCAACTCGACGGTCAGGCCTTGGTCGGCGTTGCGTTCAAGATCAATGGCCCGGACTGGCAGGTGCTGGTCGCCCAACCCACAGCCCAGGCCTATGCAAACATTGATATTGCCTGGCAACGCATCCGGTTCACCCTGGGCTTAGCCTTGCTGGTGGCGCTGTTAATCGCCGGGCTGACCAGCTGGGCGCTGGCCAAAAAAATCTCGCTGTTTACCGCCCATGTCGAGGCCATCGCCCAGGGCCGCTATGACCTGCCGCTGATTCCCAGCGGCATCAAAGAGCTGGGCCGCCTGCAAAACAGCTTGCAGCAAATGGTCATGGCCATTTGCGAACGCGAACAGGCCATGCGTGACAGCGAACAGCACCTGCGCGACAGCGAGGACCGCCTGCTCGCGACCCTGGAAAACGCCCCCAACGTGGCCGTGCAGTGGTTCGACCTACAGGGCCGCGTGCTGCTCTGGAACCACGCCAGCGAAAGCCTCTACGCCATCGAACGGCAAGACGCCCTGGGCAAAACCCTCGACCAGCTGATTTTCAGCCCCGAACAGCAGCATCTGTTTCTCGCCAACCTGCGCGAAGCGGCCAACGGCATTGCGCTCGGCCCTTATTTATTGAAGCTGCAAGGGCTCGACGGGCAGCCCCTGTATTTGCTCACCACCACCTTCAGCATTCCGGCGCCGGGGGGCGGCCAGCACTTTGTCTGCATGAGCATTGATGTCAGCGAGCAGAAAAAAGCCGAGCAGGCCTACCGCGAATTAAACAACAGCCTTGAACAGCGGGTCAGCCAACGCACCCAGGCCCTGAGCCAAAGCAACCAGGAACTCAACGGCGCCCTGGCCAACTTGCAGCAAGCCCAGCACGGACTGGTGCAGAGCGAAAAACTCGCCGCTTTGGGCTCGCTGGTGGCCGGCATTGCCCACGAACTGAACACCCCCATTGGCAATAGCGTAATGGCCGCCAGCACCCTGCAAGACCACACCAAGGCCATGCTCAGCGCCGTGACTGAGGGGGCCTTGCGCCGCTCAATGCTCGATCAGTTTGTCGCCGACAGCCAAACCACCTGCGACATCCTCAACCGCAACCTGCGCCGCGCCAGCGAGCTGATCAGCAGCTTCAAGCAGGTGGCGGTCGATCAAACCGGCGCCCAGCGGCGCAGCTTTCAGCTCACCGAGGTGGTTAACGAGATCATCATCACCCTTGGCCCCAGTCTGAAGAAAACTCCGTTTTTACTGGAGAGCCACATCGACGGCAGTCTGTGGCTGGACAGCTACCCAGGCGCCCTCGGGCAGATCCTGGTCAACCTGATTAACAATGCGGTGCTGCATGCCTTCGCTGACCGCGACCATGGATTGATTGTCCTGCGCGCCTACGCCTCCCAGCCGGGCTGGCTCGAACTGACGGTTACCGACAATGGTAGCGGCATCAGCGCCGAGCACCTGCCGAGGATTTACGACCCGTTTTTCACCACCAAACTCGGCCAGGGGGGCAGCGGTTTAGGCCTGAATATCGTGCATAACTTGGCCACCGGTACACTCGGTGGGCGCCTGGAGGTGGCTAGCCAAGTCAACTGGGGCACCCGCTTCACCCTGGCGCTGCCGCTGTGCGCCCCCACGGCCACGACGTCTATCGACAAGCAACTGGCGCAGAGCGCAGCTACCAATAATTCTCCACCGCCACCTGCGCCGGCCGCCGATTCAGGCTCAGCTGCAGGTCCCGTTGTTTAAGCAAACCGCGGCAGTCGGCGATCATCTGCGGGTTGCCGCAAATCATCACCCGTCCGGCCTGGGGCTCCAGGGCAAAACCGGCCGCCTGCTCCAACTCACCGCTTTGCAGCAACGTGGTGATGCGCCCATGCAAGCAGCCGGGCTGCTCGTCACGGGTCAGCAAGGGCAGATAGGTCAGGCGCTCGGCAAACTCCTGCAAATAGTCGCGCTGCATCAAGCTGCTGATTAACTCCTGGTAGGCCAACTCGCTCTGACTGCGGGCGCTGTAGACCAAGACGATACGGGCAAAGCGCTGCCACACCTCCTGCCCCTGCAAGATCGACAGAAACGGTGCCAGCCCGGTGCCGCTGGCCAGCAGCCACAGATCCTGGCCATCGACGAAGCGATCCAGGGTCAGAAAACCAAAGGCCTGACGCTCAACCAACAGCTCGTCGCCCACCGCCAAGCGGCTCAGCTCACTGGTGAACTCACCGCCGGGCACCACGATGGAGAAGAACTCGAGAAACTCATCATGGGCCGCCGAGACCATCGAATAGGCCCGCCACACCGTCGAGCCATCGGCCTTGCGCACCCCCAGACGGGCGAACTGTCCGGCCACAAAACGAAAGCCCGGATCACGGGTGCAACGCAAACTAAACAAACTCGGCGACCAGGCTTGCACGCTAAGCAGCTGCTGACGGGTGAACTTCTCGACACTGGCGGTCATACTGCGGCCCTTTGGTTTAACTCGTGTTCATTAGTCTCTGCAGTGTCGCGCAAAGCTCACCGCACAAACACCGGCGGTTCATATGCCTATATTCACTACGCCCTTTGCCGCACTGGAACTGATCCGTCAGCCCGAGCAAGCCGAGGAGCCGTTACAAGCCTTCGATGCCGCCGACGAGTACCTGCTCAACCATCTGCATAGCCTGGCCTTGCCCAGCAGCGCGCGGTTGTTAGTGCTCAACGATAACTTCGGCGCCCTGGCGGTCAGTTTGGCCGGGTATTATCAAGTCACCAGCTCCAGCGATTCGTACCTGGGCTGGCAGGCCTTGCAGCACAACCTGGCCCGCAACGGACTGACCGGCGACAGCCTGCGCTTTGTGCCGGCCAGCGAGAAGGCCGGCGGCCCCTTCGACTGCGTACTGCTGCGCGTGCCCAAGACCTTGGCCCTGCTGGAGGAGCAACTGATTCGTCTGCAGGGGGAGATTACGCCCGGCACCCTGGTGCTGGCCGCCGCCATGCTCAAGCACCTGCCACGCGCCGCCGGCGAATTGCTCACGCGCTACATCGGCCCGATGCAGGCGCTGCTGGCGGTAAAAAAAGCCCGGGTGCTCAGCGCCAGCGCCGTGAGCAAGGCAACCGTCAGTTCGCCCTACCCGAGCAGCTACGTGCTGGAGCAACCGGCCCTGACACTGCTTAACCACGCCAACCTGTTTTGCCGGGAAGGCCTGGACATTGGCACCCGCGCCTTTCTGCCGCACCTGCCCCGCAGCCTGACGCCGTTGCGGGTCGCGGACCTCGGTTGTGGCAATGGCGTGCTGGGGATCAGCTATGCGCTGAGCAACCCAGGGGCCGAGCTGACGCTGGTGGATGAATCCTTTATGGCGGTGCAGTCGGCCGCAGAAAACTGGCGCGCCGCCCTGGGTGAGCGGCCAGTGACTATTCGCGCCGGCGACGGTCTGGCCGAGCAAGCAGAGGATTCGTTGGATCTGGTGCTGTGCAATCCGCCGTTTCACCAGCAGCAAGTGGTCGGCGACTTTCTCGCCTGGCGCATGTTCGTCCAGGCCAAGGCGGCCCTGGTGCGCGGCGGCGAACTGTGGATAGTCGGCAACCGCCATCTGGGCTATCACGGCAAGTTGAAAAAACTCTTTCGCGGCGTCGAGCAAGTCGCGACCACGCCCAAGTTCGTGATTCTTAAAGCCACCAAGTAAGCTCCCCGCGGCGGCTCTCGCCGCCCATGCAGACTGTGTGAAAACGTAGCGAGCGAAGGTTAGGCAAGGCAAAAACAGGCGAAAAAGCGCAGTTTACGAGCTGTAAATGAGCATTTTGAGCCTGTTTTTAACGCCGCATTGACGCCGCGCGCGAAAAATTGTGGGGCTGACGTGAGATAACTCACTTCAGCCCCTTTTGCATAGTATGCAAGAGAATCTTAGAAAAGGCCTGCCGGTTCGGCCTGGATGTCCCAGCTGAAGATCAGCACCTCCTTCGCTTCACTCCCCTTGCCGCCACCCACCGTGTATTTAATGTCAGTCGTTTCCATGTGATAGCCGGCGAACGCCTCACGGATCGCCGGGTGATCGTTCAGGCTGATGATGGCCTTGCCCTTGATCTCGCCAATCATCTTGGCCATCTCCAGATACTGGCTGTACTCGAACGGCACGCCATAGCCCTCTGTCTCCCAGTACGGCGGATCGCAGTAGAACAGCGTGTGCTCGCGGTCGTATTTCTTAATCACCGCCTGCCAGCTCAGGTGCTCGATGTAAGTGCTGCTCAAGCGCAGGTGGGCCGCCGACAAAGTTTCTTCCAGTCGCAGCAAGTTGAGCCCTGGCGGCGTGGTCGTGGCGGTGCCATAGCTCTGGCCCGCTACACGGCCACCGAAAGCGGACTGCTGTAAATAGTAGAAACGTGCGGCCCGCTGGATATCGGTCAGGGTTTCGGGGTTCGTCATCTGCAACCACTTAAACACCTGTCGGCTGCTCAGCGCCCATTTGAACTGCCTGACGAACTCTTCTAGGTGGACTTGCACCACCCGGTAGAGGTTGATCAGATCGCCGTTCACGTCATTCAGCACTTCAATCTCGGCCGGTACTGGCCGCAGGAAGAACAGCGCCGCGCCGCCCGCAAAAGGTTCGACGTAGCAACTGTGGGCTGGAAACAGCGGAAAGATGCGGTCGGCGAGACGGCGTTTGCCGCCTATCCAGGGGATGATCGGTTGTGCGGACATGGTGCCTCCTGATGGCTAGTGGCGCTCGATGGCGGTGTCAGGAGGCTCTCGGCCTTCAGGTGGTTCAGTGTCCGGCAGCGCGGGCACTTGATCTGCAATTCGGTGAAACCACTGGCGGTTGCCAGCTTGCGACCACAATGGCCGCATCTTATTTCTTGCATCATCTACAAACCCTTTGCGCTTCTGGTAGGCTCCCCGCCGCTCGCGCGTGAGCAGGGGGCCTTGGCTGGTTTGCAGGCTAGATCTGCTACTGGTGGTCAGCTTGGGTGTTAGCGCACTCAAGCTGATCGCCCTCTCTTTATATGGCTGCCTGGCACATCTCCTGATACGGCGGCAGCATCCACAAGTGTTGTGGTGTCACCCGACGCAACGCATCGGGGCGAAACCAGATCTCACCAGCTTGAGCTGCAGCCCAAGCCACCAACTCCGAACAGAACCACGAATCATCTTCCTGCCAGTCCCGGTGCAGGCTTAGGCCCGCTATGGCTGTCCAGTCGTAGGGTTTACCGATTTGGCTACGCGCGGCGTCGATGATGGCTTGCGGGTCGCGGGCTGGCAGATCGACCAGGCAATAGTCGTGTGCATGGCTGATGGCGTAGCTCTTGGATATTTGCCGAACACCCTCCAGCGCCGAGGCCTCTATCACATGAGGCCCAGCCACCAGCGCAACGTGGCTCCAACGCGACCAGGTGGCCGCACGGATCAGGGTGCTGAACGGATAGCGGCTGGTACTGAATAGAAGCTGAATACTGCCCATGCTCAACCCCTTACGTTGCCGATGCCGGAGATTGCCGACTCGATGGAGGCAATGGTTTCGGCAGCGATGTCCTGCGCCTGGTCCATCTCACCAGCGGCCATGGCCTGGCGCACCATCTCCTTAGCCCCCAACCGCGCCTCGCGGATCTGGTACAGCGCCTCGGTGTAGGCGGCAGACTCGACCAAGATGCTGTCGGCGGCTTGCCGGGCGGTGCGGCCACCGATAGCCCAAGCCGAGACGGTGCGGGGGACTGCGTTGGCTGGGTAGCCGGCGGATTTGAAGGCTTGGGCTTCGGCGGCAGAACGCTCGTATTCAACGGCACGCAGTGGGTCACCTGCTACGGCACGCCGAGCGGTGTCTGCGGCTGAGTCGATTTGCTGACAAAGCCCTGTGGTGAGTGCCAAGCGGTTAGCTGTTTTTAGATTTGCATCAAGCACCCAGCCAGTGCTATCCCAGCGGTAATCCTGTGTTGGGCGCGGCTCTGTGGTCAGCCCCTGCGGCAACTCGCCGAGCTGATCGTGCATCACGGCCTCTCCAGTATCGGTTCGATAGACTTGGCCACGACGGTCTGGCCGCAAGCTCCAGCCTCGCCCGGTCCAAACCGCAGCCTCACCCTGCACTATGAGTGGTGGGGCATCGCGGTAGGCATGGCCGGGGACTAGCCAATTACCGGAGTCCAACGGGTCGGGGTCGGCATAGCCGCTACCGAGGTATTCACCAGTGAGCGGATGAGCAATATAGATGATCGGGGCTGTCATGGGAGACCTCAGTATTTAATGCAAGTAAGCAATGCGACGTTGCGTGGACGGGTTTCGCTGCCACCACCACCGTTGTTGAATGGGGCATTGGGTGCCCAAGAACTACCAGCAGCCCCGCCCATGGTGCCGCCCGTACCCACGTCAGCTATGTACTGGAAGTTGCCAAACTGGTTATTTGCCACAGTGGAGTGGAAGTGAGCTTTGAAAGCATCAGCCTGGAATGAAGCGAAACCCCGCCCTGCATCTATCCCTCGCCCATCATCCCAGCCCCGCACAAACTCTCCGCGCAGATCTGGCACATTGAAGGTTGTAGAGCCGTCGCCTGCGCCGAAGGTGGTACCAATGGCCGCAAACAGAGCTGCATAGGTCGCGCGGTTGACTTGTGCGCCATTGGCTTTGAGCCAACCAGCTGGAGGCACGGACATTGCGAACGAGCAAACTTTCCCCGGAGGCGCAAGCACAGCCGCTTGGCTCGTGGGGAGCGCATCTGTGATGCCATATCCACCCAAGGTGGTTGGTTTACCGCTGCTGATTTTGCTCCAGTCAAGAGCTGGGATATCAGCAGCCACCAGCGCTGCACCGCCGGTGACAATGCCCTTAGCGTTGATGGCGACCTTGGGGTAGGTGCCGGCCACCGCGCCGCTGTCCGCCAGGGTCAGGGCGATGTTGGCGTTGGCGCCACCATCGAAGGAAGCACTACCACTGGCGGCCCCGCTCACCGACAGCGTGCGGGCGGTGGCTAGTTTGGCGGCCGCCACGGCAGTGCCGCTTACCGCCAGGGCATCGGTGATGCCATATCCACCCAAGGTGGTTGGTTTACCGCTGCCGATTTTGCTCCAGTCAAGAGCTGGGATATCAGCAGCCACCAACGCTGCACCGCCGGTGACAATGCCCTTAGCGTTGATGGCGACCTTGGGGTAGGTGCCGGCCACCGCGCCGCTGTCCGCCAGGGTCAGGGCGATGTTGGCGTTGGCGCCACCATCGAAGGAAGCACTACCACTGGCGGCGCCGCTCACCGACAGCGTGCGGGCGGTGGCTAGTTTGTCGGCCGCCACGGCAGTGCCGCTTGCCGCCAGGGCATCGGTGATCCCATAACCGGCCAAGGTGGTGGGCTTTCCGCTGCCGATTTTGCTCCAGTCAAGAGCTGGGATATCAGCAGCCACCAAGGCTGTACCGCCGGTGACAATGCCCTTAGCGTTGATGGTGACCTTGGGGTAAGTGCCCGCAACAGCACCACTGTCTGCCAGGGCAACCGCAATGGATGCATTGGCACTGCCATCGAAGGAGGCACTACCAGAGGCTGCTCCAGTGATTGAGAGCGTCCTGGCGGTGGCCAGCCTGGTCGCTTTAAGCACCGCCACGGTGCCGTCGATGAATGCATCGATCTTGGCCTTGAGCCAGGCTGTGCGATTGCCCAGCTGCTCGGCTTGCCGGTTGGCAATGCCTCCAGGCCCTCCCAGTACCGGGTCGGATGTTTCGAGTTGATAGACGCCTGCGGGGTAATCGGGCGTTTCCGACAAGTTAGCCATTAGCTGCTCCCATGGTTGTATTGGCCGTCGAACGCGGCGATCTGGTTGTAACGGATGGCCACCGCCGAGTACTCCAGCGAGGCCAGGCGGCAGCGAGCCGGCGCCGTGG
>NZ_JAUYNT010000040.1 GCF_030698175.1 Pseudomonas sp. | reverse complement strand
ACTGCGGAAAAGCCGGACTTGGTCATTTTTCGCGCTCTTTTTCGTTAAAGAGAGCGACTATTCGCCTCAAAAGAGCGCAAAAACTGCCTCAAACCGGTCTTTCCCTCGCTACGGACGCCTAAGCCCGACAGGCTGCTAGCGCAACAAATTACCGCCGCCGCATTGCCTCGGCGGCCGTTGCTGGTCTGCGGCTCTAGGCAAATTTCCCGCCCGCCGCCACTGCGGCCGACGCGCCTTGAGCCACTTATCTACCAGCTAATCTGCCCCTCAGCCTTGGAGCTCAACCATGCTAGCGCGTCTGTTTCGACCACTGACCAACCTAATGCTCGGCGCCAGCATTACCACATTAGTCGGTTTGGCCGGCTGCCAGTCGCTGCTCAATAGCCAGTACAGCGCCAGCCTCGCGCCGACCCAAGGCACTGTGCAGCTTAAGGGCTTGTCACAAACGGTCAGCATTCGCCGCAACGCCCTGGGTATGCCGCTGATTGAGAGCAATAGTTTCCACGACGCCCTGTTTAGCTTGGGCTATGTGCATGCCAGCGACCGCCTTAGCCAGATGGTCGGCATGCGCCTGATGGCCGAAGGTCGGCTGGCGGAGATGGTTGGCCCCGGCGCCTTGGAGATCGACCGCTTTATGCGCGCGGTCAACCTCAAACAAAGCTCGGCAGTGCTCTACCAAAACGCCTCACCACGCATTAAGCGCTTCTTCGAGGTCTATGCCCGCGGGGTTAACGCCTACCTGTTCGAGTACCGCGACAAGCTGCCGATGGACATCAGCGAGTCTGGCTACCGGCCGGCCTACTGGAAAGCCGAAGATTCGGCGCTGATTTTCAGCCTGCTGAACTTCGGCCTGGCGGTAAACCTGCAAGAAGAACTCGCCGCCCTGATGCTGGCGCAGAAAGTCGGCGCCGATAAACTTGCCTGGTTAACTCCGACCTACCCGGATGAGCCGCTGCCCTTCGATGAAGCGGAAAAACTCCAGGGCCTCGCCCTCAGCGGACAAATTGCCGGCCTAAGCGCCATCAACAGCGCCGCCGGCCAGGTCGCCAGCCTGGACATGCTGGGGGTTGCCGCCTCCAACAACTGGGCCATAGCCCCAGAGCGCGCCCGCGGCGGCAAAAGTCTGCTGGCCAACGACACCCACCTGCCGCTGTCGATGCCCTCGGTGTGGAATTTCGTGCAAATTCGCACGCCAAAATTCAACGCCGCCGGCGTCTCAATTGCCGGGGTTCCCGCCATAGTCGCCGGCTTTAACGGCAAACTGGCCTGGGGCATGACCATGGTCATGGGCGACAACCAGGATTTGTTTCTAGAAAAAATCAAACTGCAAAATAAACAGCCCTATTACCTCGCCGACGGTAAATGGCTGCCCGCCCGGGCCCGCTCGGAAACCTTCTTTATCAAGGGTGCCAGCCCGGTCCGCGAAACCATTTATGAGACTCGTCACGGCCCGCTGCTCAACAGCGTGCTGGGCGAGCGCAAACACCCCCTGCAACCCCTGCAACTGAGCAGCGGCTATGGCCTGGCGCTGCAAACCACGCAGTTTGAAGCCGACAAAACCCTGGACGCCTTCTTCAATTTATCCCGCGCGCAAAACATCGACCAAGCCTTCAGCGCCACCCGCGACATTCGCGCCATGCCGCTGAATATTCTGTTTGCCGATGCCCAGCACATTGGCTGGCAAGTCACCGGGCGCTTCCCCAATCGCCGCGCGGGCCGTGGCCTGTTGCCCTCCCCCGGCTGGGATGGCCGTTATGATTGGGATGGTTTTGCCGACCCGATGCTGCATCCCTACGACCAAGACCCGCCACAAGGCTGGCTCGGCACCGCCAATCAGCGCAGCGTGCCGCAAGGCTATGGCATGCAACTGTCCAACTCCTGGTACTACCCGGAGCGGGCCGAACGTATTGCGCAACTGGCCGGCACCGGCAAGCACGACCAGAAAAGCATGATCGCCATGCAGTACGACCAAACCTCACCCTTCGTGGCCAAACTGCAAACCATGCTTGCCGCGCCGGGCATGCAACAACCCCTGCAGCAAGCGATTGCCGCCCTGCCCGCCAGTGAGCGCAGCAAGGCCGAAGAGGCCTATAAACGCTTGAGTCGCTTTGACGGCAAGCTCAGCGCCACCTCCGGCGATGCGGCCTTGTACGGCGCCTTTTTAAGCGAAAGTGCGCGCCTGACCTTTGCCGACGAGCTGGGCGGCGTCGACTCGGCAAGCTGGCAAGCCCTGGTCGACACCGCCGACCTGTCTTATTCGGCGCAGGCCGACCACCTGCTGGGCCGCGATGACAGCCCATTCTGGGACGATCTCGGCAGCCCCGGCAAAGAAGATAAGCCGGCCATCCTGGCCCGCAGTCTGGCGGCCGCCGTAACCTTTTGTGAAAGCCGCTTGGGCAGTGACCGCCACGCCTGGCAATGGGGCAAGTTGCACAGCTACACCTGGACCACCGAAACCACGCAAATGGCCAAATACATGAGCACCAGCCAGCAAGCCGCCATCGGTGCGATCAAAGGCTATCTGGACCGCGGCCCCTATCCGGCTGGCGGCGATCACAGCACCTTGAATGTCTCCGCCTATCACTGGGGTCAGGACTTTGACACCTGGCTGATCCCGGCGATGCGCATCGTGGTTGATTTCAGCCGCGAGGAGCCGCTGATCGGGGTGAACAGCTCGGGCCAATCGGGCAATCCCGCCAGCCCCCACTACGCCGATGGCATCGAGGCCTGGCAGCAAGGTCGCTATATGAGCTTCCCGTTCCAGACAAAAAACCTCGAGCAGGTCTACGGCAAGCAGCGGCTAACCCTGATTCCAAGTCGCTAACCCAGCTCAACGAAATTATTTATCGAGACGATTGAACTAATAGCTCGCGGCACGACTCTTAATTACGGACTTACTCCATTGGTTATTTTAGGGCGCTTACACAGCGCCCTTTTCTTTGCCTGCGTATTAACCTCACTAATCGCTACCTCGCATCAACACGGCAGCGCCCGGCTTTAATCGAGCCCATGTTAGGATGCGCGCCTTGATCCTCCTGACTCTGGCGCTACCGACTCGACCATGGCCGAACACGACTTTCGTTACTCATTGCTCAACCCCCAGCACACCCTCAGCGAATGCCGCGCGCTCGCCCCCGGCCGCTATCAAGTCACCGGCAACGGCGGCTCGATTCTCAGTGGCGACACCCTGCTGGTCACCCTCAAAGGCAGTCGCGACCTGTGCCTGCGCTTGCAGGTGGAGAAAGTCCGCCGCCTGATCAGCCCGCCCGGGCAATGGGTAGCCGTGGCTAAGGGACCGGTGTTCGGCGAACTGGCGATTCTCAATTGGCAGGTCAAGTGCGATAGCTGCCCGGCCGAGCTGGACTTTGAGTTTGCCGTCGATGTTGCCCTGGGCAAAAAAGCCCAGGCACCGGCCGCTCAGGCGCGGATTAGTGAACTGGGCTGGCAGCCACGCGGTGATCGCCATCTATGTCCAAAATGTCAGGAAGACGCCCAATGAAACGCAGCCTCTATCTCGCGCTTGCCGCCACCAGCCTGTTCGGCTGCGCGGCCGAGCCACTGCAACTGGTCAATGAGCGGGTTTACCAAGCCGAATGGATCGGCGGTAAACCGCGCATCCACCATAGCCATCCGACCCTGATTCTCGGCCAAGATGGCCGCGCTTACGGCAATGCCGGCTGCAATCACTGGTTCGCGGCCTACCACTTGCAAGCGGATCAGCTCAGCTTTGCCCAGATCGGCAGCACCCGTAAAATGTGCCCACCACCCCTGATGGAGCAAGAGCAGCGTTTTCTCGAGGAACTCAGCCGAGTACAACGCTGGGACTTCTCCAGCCAGGAGCAACTACGCCTGTGGCCCGCGGAAGGCAAGCCCATGCGACTCGAATCGGGTCACGACTAACAGCTGCGGTTCGCCTGTTAAACCACTCACTTAGCGCGCAAACAACTCCAACTGCTGATGGGTGGCGCGCAAATCCAGCAGGCGCACACCCACTCCAATCAACCGCACCGGTTTGTTGGCGCGGAAAAACGCCGCGCTCAGCAACAACCGGAAACTGTCGAGTTCAAGGCCGGCGCCGGCTTGCTCAATGGTGGTTTGGCTAAAATCATGAAATTTGAGCTTAACGAACGGCTTGCCCGCCCGATAATTCTGCTCCAGCCGCTCGAGCCTCCCGTTCAGCTCGGCCAGCAACTCTGGCACGCGGGCCAAGCAGGCGTTCAAATCGGGTAAATCCTGCTCAAAGGTATGTTCGACGCTCAGACTCTGCCGGCGACTGTCCACCTGCACGGCGCGCTCATCGATGCCCCGCGCCAAGCCCCACAGGCGCTCACCGAAACTGCCGAACTCTCGGGCCAAGACCAATTTGCTCCGTTCGCGCAAATCCGCACAGGTATGGATACCCAGACGCGCCATACGCTCAGCCGTGACCTTGCCAACCCCGTGCAGCTTGTTCACCGGCAGGGCCTGAACAAAGTCATCGACCTGGGCCGGGGTAATCACAAACAAACCATTGGGTTTTTTCCAGTCGCTGGCGATTTTGGCCAAAAACTTGTTCGGCGCCACCCCGGCCGACACCGTGATATGCAGCTCGCGGGCGATCCTCCGCTGGATCTCCTGGGCGATACGGGTGGCGCTGCCGGCAAAATGCGGGCTGGCGGACACGTCTAAAAACGCCTCATCCAGTGACAAGGGCTCGATGACTTCGGTGTAGTCGGCAAAAATCCCATGGATCTGCTGCGACACGGCCTTATAAGCGTCCATCCGTGGCTTGACCACCACCAGGTCTGGGCAGAGTTTTTGCGCCTGCCGGGTCGGCATCGCCGAATGCACGCCAAAGGCGCGTGCCTCATAGTTGCAGGTGGCTATCACCCCGCGCCGCTCGGCACTGCCGCCCACGGCCAAGGGCTTATTGGCCAGGCGCGGGTCGTCACGCATCTCAATGGCGGCATAAAAGCAGTCGCAATCCACGTGAACGATTTTTCTTGAACTCATAACCTGCGGTTTTGACCGTGAAACAACAAAAAAACACCCAGACCCACGGCGCAGCAGTGCCAGCACAACGCATCATACCTGCGCACAATGTAAAAACCCCATCGGCTAATAGCTGCCGGAGAGCACCGCTGATTCCCCCCCGCCAATCACCATCAACGGCGCTAAGCATCTGACAGAAAACCCTTTTTCCTAAATTAGTGGTTGACAGCTGCGCTCACACGAGTAGAATTGCCGGCGCGGGATGGAGCAGTCTGGTAGCTCGTCGGGCTCATAACCCGAAGGTCGTAGGTTCAAATCCTGCTCCCGCAACCAAACATTAAAAGGCCACTTAACTAAGTGGCCTTTTTTGTGCTCGGCGTTTAAGGCACAGCTAAGCTATTGATCCAAAAAGCAAATTAACGATTGACCGCGCTGCGCAAATGAGTAGAATTGCCGGCGCGGGATGGAGCAGTCTGGTAGCTCGTCGGGCTCATAACCCGAAGGTCGTAGGTTCAAATCCTGCTCCCGCAACCAAACAATAAAAGGCCACTTAACTAAGTGGCCTTTTTTGTGCCCGGCGTTTGGCCATACCGTTACCAGTCGCACTTCGGCGCCAAGCCGCAACCATTCAATTGGCTTCTGCATTGGCAGTCTGACCGCCCTACCCCATTCGACTTAGCGCCTGGAGCGACAACCCAGACGATATCAGTACCCGCCTCATGCACAGCGCATTACAGGCCATTCAAGCCCGGCAGCCAACGCAGCTTTGATCTGGCGCAACGGCACCCCGACGCTTAGCCGTTAGGCTGAGCCCCCGCCCGCGCTCAGCCTAACGGCTAAGCACGGCGCAATTTGGTTACACTAGGGCCTCTGCGCAGACGCGCAAAATGCCTGACCAAGGACCCATGATGAGCTGGAAAAACACTGAAATCCGCTTCGGAACCCTGTCCATCGGCCTGCATTGGCTGATGCTGCTGTTGATCGCCGCCGTGTACGCCTGCATTGAGCTTAAAGGCAACTTCCCCAAGGGCAGCGAGATCCGCGACAGCCTCAAGCAATGGCACTTTATGCTCGGCTTGGCGGTCTTTGCCTTGGTTTGGCTGCGCATCGCCGCCCGCCTGATCAGCACCCACCCACAGATTCAACCGGCGATATCGGCCGTACAAGACAAAATCGCCAAGCTGATGTACCTGGCGCTCTATGCGCTGATGATCGGCGCTCCACTGGCCGGCTGGTTGATGCTCAGCGCCTACGACAAGCCGATTCCGTTTTTCGGTCTGCAATTGCCGGCGCTGCTCAGCCCAGACCAAGCACTCGGCGGGCAGATCAAAGAACTGCACGAACTGGCCGGCACCCTGGGCTACTGGCTGATCGGCCTGCACGCCGTCACTGGGCTTTATCACCACTACATCCGCCGCGACAATACCCTGCGCATCATGTTGCCGGCACGTAAATAAGCCACGGCCCAAGATGCAAAAAGGCCTTGCCGATTAACTCGGCAAGGCCTTTTTTGTTGCCCCTGGAAAAGCCTTAAAACTCGACCTGAGCGCCCAGTTCAATCACCCGATTGAGCGGTAGCCTGAAGAAGCGCAAGTTGCTGTTGGCGTTCTTCAACATAAAGGCGAACAGGGTTTCGCGCCAACGCGCCATGCCCAGACGCCTGGTCGGAATCACCGTTTCCCGGCTAAGGAAATAGGTGGTGCGCATCGGGCTAAAGTCCAAGCCATCCAAATGACACAGGGCCAAAGCCTGCGGCACATCCGGCTCGTCCATAAAGCCGTAATGCAACAGCACCCGGAAGAAGCCATCACCATAGGCATCCACCTCGAAACGCCGGTCCAGAGCCACCCGTGGCGTGTCCTCGCTGACCACCGTCAGCAACACCACCTGCTCGTGCAGCACCTGATTGTGCAGCATGTTATGCAGCAGGGCATGGGGCACGGCGTCTGGACGGGCACTCAAAAACACCGCAGTGCCTTGCACCCGATGCGGTGGATCACTGCGAATACTGCTAATAAACAGCGGCAATGGTAATGCCACCTCATCCAGGCGCTCAAACAGAATCTGCCGGCCACGCTTCCAGGTGGTCATCAGCACAAATAGCACCACGCCTGCGATCACCGGAAAGGCGCCACCTTCGAGTATTTTCGGGATATTGGCGGCAAAAAACAGAGTGTCCACCACCAAGAAACCAATCAGCAACGGAATGGCCCACCAACGCGGCGCCTTCCACATCAACAACATCACCGCCGCCACCAAGAAGGTATCGATCAGCATGGTCCCGGTCACGGCCACGCCATAAGCCGCCGCCAGCGCACCCGACGACTGGAAGCCGATCACCAGCAACACCACGCCCACCATCAGCGCCCAATTGACCACCCCGACGTAAATTTGCCCCTGCGCATGACTGGAGGTGTGCTGGATCTGCATACGTGGGATATAGCCCAGCTGAATAGCCTGCTGGCTCAGCGAGAAGGCACCGGAAATTACCGCCTGCGAAGCGATGATGGTGGCCAAGGTCGACAGCCCGATCATCGGCAGCAACGCCCAACTCGGCGCCAATAGATAGAAGGGGTTACGCGCGGCTTCGGGGTTTTCCAGCAGCAAAGCGCCCTGACCAAAATAATTCAGCACCAGCCCCGGCAACACCAAGGCAAACCAGGCCCGCTCAATTGGCTTGCGACCAAAATGGCCCATGTCGGCGTACAGCGCCTCGGCGCCGGTCAAGGCGAGCACCACAGCCCCGAGAATGGTGATGCCGATGCCCGGATGGCTGATAAAAAACTGCACCGCCCAATAGGGGTTAAGCGCCTGCAACACCTGGGGCTGGCGAATAATCCCGTACACCCCCAGCGCCCCAAGAATCAGGAACCAGGCCACCATCACCGGCCCGAACAGGATGCCGATGCGGGCCGTGCCGTGCTTCTGGATCACAAACAAGCCCACCAGCAGTATCACCGTGACCGGCACCACCCAGTGGCTCAGCCCCGGCAGCGCCACCTCCAAGCCTTCCACCGCCGACAACACCGAGATGGCCGGGGTGATCATGCTGTCACCGTAAAACAGCGCTGCACCGAACAGACCGAGCAACACCAGCACCGATTTCAAGCGCGGGTACGGCAATGCGGCCCGGCGTGCCAGCGCCGTCAGGGCCATCACCCCGCCCTCACCCTGATTATCGGCGCGCAACATAAACATCACGTACTTGAGCGAAACCACCCAGAGCAGCGACCAGACAATCAATGAGAGGATACCGAACACCCCGTTCTGATCGACCGACACACCGTAGTGCCCGGAAAACACCTCTTTCAGGGTATACAGCGGGCTGGTGCCAATATCGCCATACACCACCCCGGTAGCCGCCACCAACAAGCCAAAGCCCGTCGTATGACTGCTGCTATCAACCGCATCTGTAGAAGCCTGTTCGCTCATACCAACCACTCATTACCAAATGTGCGTGAATGCTGCGCGCCTTAGCCAGTCAAGGCAATGCCTGCAGCAATTTGTTGCAAGCGATTATTCGGCGTCCGGCCAGCGCACAACGCTGGCCAAGCCCGCACGCTGCCGCTAGAATTGCGCACTTTTTGATCAGCCGCGCCCACGCGCCCTGAATAAACACCCGAGGTTTACCATGTCCAGCCCCGCCACCCCGAAAGTCGGCTTTGTCAGCCTTGGCTGCCCTAGCGTTAGTTAATCTATACAAATACAACAGACATAAAAAAGGCCCGGTACCGCAGGAAACTCCTACGGCGCCGGGCCTTTTCGTTACCAGCTATAAAGGTGCGGCAAGCTCTCCAGCAGCAGAGCTTGCCGAATCCCCCAACCTTTCAGCTACCCGCCGCGACACGCTAGCCAGCGCATCAAGTGCCTGCCGGCGATCAGCATCAAGCAAGCCACTATCCAAACCAGCGGCCAGGGCCAGAGTTAGATTGGCCTGCAGGCGGATGGCTTCGAGCAGATCATCGGACAGCGATTGGCTGTCTTCCTGCAGTGTGCGCTCGAGCCGCGCGACTATCTCTGCGTGCAATGACCGCCCGCCCTTATTAGCCGCCGCATCAAGCGCCGCCCGCAGGTCATCAGGCATCCGCAGCGGGTAAGGTGATACGGCGTGCCGGTCTCTCATAAGCGCTTCCACTTTTGGATTGTGCAATCCACAAATCGTGTGAGCGGCGAGTATGCCGGGTGGAGTCCTTTGGACTCAATGAGTCCACTTGACACCACAAAGAGCGTGGATTCATATTGATTCCACGTCCAACACGCCAATCGAGAGGGAGCCCATGCAGACTCCAGAGCGAATCACTCCTTATCCATTGCGATTGTCTGATGCCACTCGGAAGACGGTAGAAGAGGAGGCACACAGGAATCGCCGCAGCCTCAATGCCGAGCTGGGCTTACTGATCGAGGAGGCGCTGCTGAGACGTAAGGAAGGGCGGCCGCGCGCCTAAACGCAAGGCCCGTCTCGCGGCTACAGCGGGCTTTGGTAGTCGTGAAACTCGGAAGTAAGCACATGGAAAACAGCACGGATATTAAGCAGCAAGAAACCCAACTGTTCGCGGACAGCCCAGAAACAGCGATGATCTATAACCCGCAGGTCAACCCCAGCAGCATTGATGACGTGATGCTCTGCGCCTTGCAGCGCAATGCCGCCGTGGTCGACATTTTGGTTGCGGACATCGCCGAGCAGGACCACTTCAGCGTCCCCATCGGCGCTGTCCGCAACTTGCTGTGGCTGCTGCAGGGCCAGTTCCGCCAGATGGAGACGATCATGCGCGACTACCGAAAGCCTCAGCTAATCGACTAGCCCCATGAGAGAGGCCGTCAACCGACGGCCTTTTTGATCCCCCAAGAGGATGAGCCTGACCGCTGGATCAGCACCTGCGACCACCCTTAATACGCAAAGCCGCAATGTAAATTAGTTGTTTGGCACTACGTTCTTCAGTACCGAATTAAGAGCTGCTGCTTTGCGCTCAACATCCTTTATGCACTGGCTCTGAGCAGCGCCATGCATTTTCAGACAACTAAGCGCCTGCCCTTCAGTTTCCACACTAGACATATATAAGTTGTACCCAACCGCAAGAAGTCCAAGAGAAACAATTCCGTAGACCAAATAAATCCCCTTCCCCATATCTACTTCCTTTTGTGATGAAAAAATACGATATCGCGAAAGGCGACAGCATCAAAGTCAAAACCGTGGCATTTAATTACCTAAGTATTACTAGACAAACAACCCGCCCAACGCCGCTGGCTCCCAGTTCATGATCACCAGCTCACCCGTGGTTTCGGCCATGCCTTGACGCTGATTGGTGCAGCTGTAGCGGATATCAAGCTGCTCGAAGTGGAGGCCCTCAAAGACCCGGCGGATGTCCGGGTGGTCGTTGATACTGACCATCACCTTGCCTTTGCAGCGCCGCATGAAGTCGGCCATGCGCTCATAGTTTTCAAAGGGGAAGTCCACGCCGTAGCCCGCCGTCTGCCAGTACGGTGGGTCCATGTAGTGGAATGTGTGGGCGCGATCGTAGCGCTCGGCACAATCCAGCCAGGGCAAGTTCTCCACATAAGCGCCGGCCAGGCGCTGCCACGCCGTCGATAGATTCTCCTCGATCCGCATCAGGTTGATGGCAGGGCCTGTCGTGGCTGTACCAAAGGTCTGCCCGGTGACCTTGCCACCGAAGGCGTGGTGCTGCAGATAGAAGAATCGCGCCGCCCGCTGGATATCGGTGAGGGTTTCCGGGCGGGTGATCTTTTGCCACTCGAATATCTGCCGACTGCTGAGCGCCCACTTAAACTGGCGCACAAACTCTTCGATGTGGTTCTGCACCACGCGGTACAGGCACACCAGGTCGCCATTGATATCGTTCAGCACCTCAACGGGCGCGGGCTGCGGGCGCAGGAAGAACAGCGCCGCACCGCCGGCAAACACCTCGACGTAACACTCATGGGGCGGGAACAGCGGGATAAGGCGATCGGCCAGGCGGCGCTTGCCACCCATCCAAGGGATGATTGGGTTACTCATAGAATTGCAAACCTTTAATGTATGGATAAACAGGTGCTAGGCTCCCGCCCGCTTCGTGCACGGAGTGGGGAGCCTTGGCTTGGCTTGCAGGATTGGTCTGCGGGCTGAGTGGCTGACTCGGTGTTGACGCACCGGGTCGGCCGCTTCCTTTTTTCGTTTTGTAAAGACGTCAGGGCACCGGCCAGGCCGCCTCAAGGGCACGCTTCTGCACCGTACTCGTTGGCGCATCCACGCCAGAGAGCCGCCGATACAGCGACACCGCGCGATAGATCGCGCAGCGCTTTGCCACCGGCACCCCCAAAGCCACCATGGCCTCCAACAGGATTTCGTCGCAGCGCGCGCGGGTAATCTTTTGCGGCACCCCATCCTTGGTGGTGGCCAAGTACTCGCAGAGAATGTCGTGCACCACCGCCGCCTGGCCGTATGCGCCCCAAGGCGGGATCAGCGACCAGAGCACCTGCGGCACCGAGGCGCCGTCCGTCAGGTAGCCTGACGGCACATTGACCCACTCGCCACTGGCCTCGCTGCCCACATAGAAGCGGAATGGCTGCGTTACCCGCCAGTGATCGGCGCCCAGCGCCTTACTGGCCTCGGCGTCATAGCGCACATCGAGCGGCGCGGTGAAGGCGGTGAAGCTGCTCACGCCAGCACCTCCCGCGCCTTGACCCATAACGCACGACGCTCGGCACTGCCGTTCTGGCCGCCGTTGATGCGCTTGGTGATGGCGTTGAACAGCCCTTTATCGGCCAGGCTGTTTAGCTCATTCACCCACCAGAACCACGCCGCGGATTCTGCCGCCCACTCGGGCTGCTCAAGCAGTTCAGGGGTTTTCAATAGGCGGTCATCTTGGAACAGCGCCAGGCTGGTTTTTAGGTAGTTAGTGCGGCCGGTGATCTGGATCAGCCCGCGCCCGCAATATTTGGCACCGTCGCCGTCCGCCTCGGGAGTGTTGCCCAGGCGCTCGGCCAGCGGGCCGGTGTCGTACTTGGCCAGATAAGCGCCGCCGCCCAACTCACGCACGTACTGCAGCTGGCCAGACTCGTGGCCGATCTGCGAGAGGAAGGCGGCCATGCGCTTGGGCGTGTTGATTTGCCGGCGCTGCATGGCGGCGTTTAGCGCAGAGACAAAAACGCCCGCTTGGCGGCGGGCGTTGGGCATGATGAGCAGTAGCTGGGCTTGGGTTAGTTGCATGGTTTCTCCAGGCGTAAAAAAACCCGCAATGCGGGTTTGAGTTTTGCTAATGCTTTGCGTCAGGACGCTACGTACAAGTCCACCTCCTCGACAGTTTTGTGCGGACTCGGTGTTTTCTCGCCAGTCAAATTGCCGATCAGCCTCCAGTGTTCATCCAGCTCATGGCTCACAGCCTCCAGCCGAACAACCATGCGCGATCCGGCACTGCGCACGCCAGGGTCCGAGCTGCGCAATAAATCAAACGACAGGGAAGTCATCGCCGCAGTCATGTGCGTGAGGCTTCGTGAGGTGAGCACAAGTAGCTCAGTGAGTTGCTGTTCTTTAGAGGTCATGGGGCAATCCTTGCCGAGCAGTCAAAACGGCAGAGGCATGACGCACCAGGCCGCACCGTATAAAACAGCAAGCGTAATCAAGACGATCTGGATTAGGTTCTGGATCATTTACAAAGTCCTTTTGTAAGAGAGGGGCGTCCAAGCACAACCAGACGATAGCAGCCGCCCAGTGGCTTGTCGTTACTGCCAACTAGGCTTGAGACAGGCTGATATAACTGAGCGCCGCATACGGCAAACGGCTGAGCTCGACGGTGGCCGCGCCGCTGCCCTCTGACACATAAAGATCACGCAAGCCAAACCGTACCGGGTGCGCCGCGACAAGAGTGAGCACACCCTCTGTCAGCAAGACCGAGGCCCCCGAGTCCAAATCTGCGCCGCTGACATGGCTAAGCACAGCGCCCGGCGGTAGCGCTGCCGCCGGATTGATGTGCAGGGTGATCGGCGAGGCGACCGATGCCAGCACGTCGATATAAAAACCGCGCGGCAGTACCGGCCAATCCGGCAGATGAAGGGTGAGGATTCGCGGGCCAGGGTCGGCGTCGGCGTCGGGCCTGACTCGGGCAGCGCGCACCGAGCGGGACGTCACACCCGAGTCGGATGCGGGCATGGCAGCGCTAAAATCGTGCCGCACACAGTCGCCGATAAGTTGCGCCCACTGCTCTGGATGCTCGGCGCCGAGCGCCACAAACGCGGGGCCGGATGGCATGACGTACAGCGCACCGCCGGCGGGCGGTGCGGCGGCGGGGTAATCTTCGCCGAGCACCACCTGCGCGCCCGGCTGTAGCGCCATCAGTAGGCCCGCCGTCAATGCGGCATAGATAACGCTGCCCGGCGGCCACGCGTGTGCGGCCGTACCTTCTTGCGCGCGGGTCAGCGCAGCCGCGCCGCTCACCACGGTGGCATCTACAATCTCCCAACGAGTCGCGCCGAAGTACGCATCGGCGAGAGTCAGGCGATACAGGCCATCGGGCAAATCCAGGGCGCAGGTAAGCGCCTCGGCGTTCAAGGTTATTGGCCGCTGCCAGTTGTTTACATAGTTCATTCGATACCCCTAGAGCCAGCCTAAAATTATTTTGTCTGCCGATAGATCGCAGGCGCGCACAGCGGCGCGCGTGATCGGGCATAGCGCGGCGTCATAGATGGGGCGACCCTCATCGGCGAGACGGATGTTGGCCAGGGTGGCTTGCGCACCCGTCACCCCAGTGGCGTGCAGCACGCCCGATTGCGCGCCATCATGCGCGGCGTTAAAACAGGCGGCGATGCCCTGAAAGCTGCGCTGCCGGGCAAGCGTTGCGCTGCCACCAGCCAGCGCCAGCGTGCCCGGCGCAGGCATCACCAAGGCGCCGGGGGGTGGCTCGATATAAAGCCACCAAAGAGGCGTCACCGACACTGGCGCGCTAGCCGTATGGCCCAGCAGCGTCCACGACACGCCGCCGGACACCTCAGTCTCCATCACCTGCTCGTTGTTCTCGTCCTTGTGCCAGGTCTCGACCACCGTTGCATTGGCCGTGCTGGTATAGGTGCCCGTTATGCTGTGCGCACCAAAGCGCGCCGTGAGCGACTCGTTTACCGTGCGCTGGCGGGTGGTGGTCACGGGTTTCATGGTATCAACCCCGAGATAGTCGCAGCTCCAGACGCCTGGTGCAGACTCATAGGGGGTGCCGGTATAGCCCGGTTTTGCCCAGGTGCCAGAGAGGGTTTCGGTCTTGGATTTGTCGCAGGTAAAATAGCCAATCTCACCCGCCACATACTGCGCGCCCGTTACCAGCCCCGTGCGCGTTTGCGTGCGCGTGGCGGTGCCAGCATCCGCAAAGTAAGGCGCAGTAACCTCAGCAGTAGTCGGTTCTAGCACGTAGGTTACTGCACATGACGCGCTGGTCTGCTGATGGTGCAGCGAGTAGGCGTGACTGCCGCCGTTGGTGCAAGTGCCCAAGCAGTCCTGGACCTGTCGCACCACCGATGCTGTAGCGGTAACCGTCAAGTCAGGCGCCAAGCCCAGCAGCACCTCAAAAAAACCCACGGGCACCGAATCAAACAGAGCGGTCGGGTTACCCGTGCGCGCCAGTTGCGCGGCATACAGACGGCGGGCGCCGTCCGGGGTGGCGTCATAAAAAAAACCGCGCAACTCAAATGTCCCTAGCTCGCTGAGTGGCGAGCCAGAAGATTCAGCGTATATCCCGGCAAGGTCGATGCCAAAATCCGCCATGGACAGCGTGGCAAATGTCGGGCCGTAAACGCCGGCAACCACTAACGCCAACCGTATGCCAGTGCTTTCTTGATAGGCATTAATCTCGACCTGATAGGTTTTTTCACCAAGGCGCACCGGCATCTTGCCGCCTGGACTTACGCCCCGCCGGCCTAGTGAGCGACCGCTGCCCGCCGCCATCAACGGCGGCGCGGGCGGGTCTGGGCGGCCCAAGTCCCACAGCACGCCATTGAGGCGCGGATAATAGCTGTGCGCGGTGTCCGGTATCGGTGGCGGGGCCGGCAACGGAATCACCGGGCGCCCGTCCATGGGGTTTAAATACTCTTGATACCCCTGCCCGCTGATGCGATACACCAGCCCATGCCAAGGGTAAGGGTCAATGCCGTCTATCTCGCACAGCACCGGCCAGTGCGTCGATTCGTTCATTTCTAGGCGTCCAAGTTCACGATGATTTCACGGTTTTCAGCGTCTATAAGCGTCAGCTTTTTAGCCGCGCGCACGCGGAAATAACCGCTGCCGTCGATGGTTTCCACGAAGGTAAAGTCGGTGGCGTATTCACGGCTGCCCGCCGACTCGGTAGCAGGGCTGGCAAGGCCACCCCCCGTACCCGCCGCCGGCGCCTTGTAGTCCGCCCGCCCGCGTTGGGCCGGCAGCGCGCCGCGCGGCACAATCGGCGGCAGCGCCTGGCGCTTGCGCTCAGGCCGCACCAGGCTGTTGATGTCGTCTTGTACGGCGGCGCCGCGCCGCTCTTGCTCCATGCGCGCACCGCTAGCGCGACGGGCCGCTGTGGGGTCGTAGCTGCGGCGCTCCCTCTCGATTCGTGCGCCGATGGCGCGGCGCTCATCGTCAAGGCGGTCGGACATGGTCAAAGCTCCAGCAAGTCATTGGGGATCGCCACGCGGTAGATCGCCGCATGCTCGGTCTGTTGCTCATCGCGGGCGATAGCGGGGATTTCTGGAACGGTCGCGGTAAACCGGCGCGGGAACAGCACCAAGCCGGCGTTTATGTCGGTGTCGTCTTCGCCGTAGTTACCGGCGAACCCGTCTTTTTCGTCGTCATAAATGGGCGAGGCGTTACGCCCGCCGAGCTGTGACGGCAGGGCGTTAGAGCCGAGCGGGCCGGCACCCAGGTCTGGCTGCGCCGGGGTGACGTAAGCCGGTGGGCGCAGCGCATCGCTAACCACACCGCCGCCGCGCATCACCGCGATGCTGAGGGTGGTGATGGCGGTGCCGGCCAGCAGGTCGAACTCGTCGGCGATGCGCGAGCATTTGGCCTGGGCTTTGACGCCTTGGTCATCGAGCTTGAGCGTGTGAATCAGGTCTACGCCCATCACCATGCTGGTGGGGGCGTCCCAACTGATTTGGGTAGCTGTGTGCGCCGCGATGATGGTGGTGGCCGCTTGGTTGAGCAGGCAGGTTATGGCTGATGCCCGGCGCGGCTCGTCGGTCAAATCACCAGGGGCCAGCCCGGTGGTATCACCACCGCCAGGGCTACCACCGCTGGAGCCAACACCCGCACCGCCGCCACCCGTCGAGCCGCCAATCTCACCGCCGACGCTGCCAGCAAAATCGGCGCCGGCCCACTCATCCGCATCAGCACGCGAGGCGTCCACGGTAACGCTGTCGCGGGCGATCACCGCGCCGGCCTGGGCAACGCTGGCCTCGGCAATAACGCTAAGTGCATAGCGCTCGGTGACCGATTGCACCCAGCGCCGACCGGCCACCCAGGAGGCACCCAGCAGCAGACTGGGGTAATAGTTATTGATCCACGCCATCGGCGGCAGGCAGTAAACGCCCGTGGGCGGCAAAGGGCTGTAGCTTGCCGACAGCATGGTGGCGCCGCCGTTCTGCGCGGCGCTTTCGATCATGTCAACGGTCGGCAACTCGGTGGAGTCGCGCCGCCACACGCAAAAGCCCTGCTCGCCTTCAAGCCCGCCGCGGCCTGGATGCGACCAGCCGTAGGTGATATTCCACTGCCACAGCCGAGAAAACCGATAACTCGCCTCGACCTCGACGGTGTTGGTCAGGCTGGTCAAATCCGCATAGCTGACGCTGAGCGAGTCGTAGATTGTCGTGTTAGGCCCGAACTCAAAGTCCGGCGCGCCGGCGTACCAGCTACTGACGCGCAAGGTGCCATCGGCAGCCGAGTCGAGGCTGGCCGGGATGCTGCTCATGCGCTCTTGCAAGTAGTCCCAGCGCGAACGCCCAGCCACCGGATCGAACACGTCCGGCGACCAAAAAGTGCCGGCGGTGAGCATGTCGATTTGTTCGATCGTCAGCGCCTCGCCACGCTGTTGCAACTGGTCGCCGCACTGGCAGCTGAGCTGGCGCAGCAAGGCATTCCAATCGGTCTTTACAATGCGCCCGCTATAGCGCAGCGACTCGGTCGTGATGCCTGCGGCACTGCTGATGTAGTAAATGACAACAGTACGGCCCACCCAGTCAGCCGGCACAACCGGGCCGGGGGCCAGCTGCAGCACCAGACTTGCAACGCCAGCAGCACCGCGCTCACGATCAACCGACACGCTGCCAGTAAGACGCGCCGAAACGTCAGCACCATTGACCAGCGCTCGCAGACGCCAGCGGAATGCCAGGCCCGCGGCGATGGGTGTAAGCACAAAAGGTGGTGCAGAAATTAGGCCGTTTAATGGCGTACTGTTGAGGGGTGATCCACCGAGCAACATCAGACCTCCTCCCAAACAATCTCGGTGCCGAAACTGCCGGTACTGGTACTGGTGCTTTTCGGCGGTTTGCTGGCAAAAACTGAATAGGTCGGCATCCACTGCACCATGTACAGCGTGGCGCCAGGCACGGCGCTGACGGTGGCCACGCCGGCGGCATAAGCGCAGGCCGCGCGCACCCAGTCGCTACCGATCAAGGCCTGCGCCCAGGGCGCAACATCCGGGCGCGGCATGCTGGTCAGTGCAAACACCAGGCCGACATCGACCATGCACTCTTGCGCAGTGAGACACAGCACCAACGGCTGGCTGTAGTCCAAGCCATCGAGACCGGGCGGCATCCAGCCGGCCAAGCTGATGCTGCCGGCGGCCTTGCTCCAGTGGCTCATCTTGACGCCGGCGCCAGCGCTCATGCGCACCACGGCCTCACCCAGCAGCGGCGAGTCCGATTGGTCCGCCGCACCGGCGTGCAGGACGATAGGCAGGCCGCCCAAAGTTACGTTGACCATAAATACTCCGGGCAATAAAAAGCCCACCGAAGTGGGCGCAGGTTATTACGGGCTATCAGTCCGGCCAGGCGGCAGACAAATCGCCGGCCAGCAGGCGATCTTCTAGGGCTTGCCGAGTGCCGATAATGTCGCCGCTGTAGACGGCATAGGCATCGGCCTTAGCAATGATCTTGGCCCGCAGCAGTGGCGGGGCTATCCCGCGCTTGGCGGCCAGCGCATCGGTTAGCGGGCCGCCACCGGCGCGGGCCTCTTGCTCCTGCTTGGGCCAGCTGTCAATTTCATCCTGTGGTATTCCAAACTTCACCACGGCCAGCAGGGCGGACGCGCGGCTATTAATGGCCACCAACTCCACCGGCAGAGGCGCGATATAGGCATCCAGAAAGGCCTGCACCCGTGCTTCGTCGCCCTCGGTGGTTACCCACTCCCCGTCCTGCTGCCATAGGCTAAGGCCGGCGGCGGTAAGGGCCTCGTCTACGCCGACTTTCTGCGTGTTGATGATCGCCATAACCACCCCTTAGGCGTAAGAGCCGAACAACTTAACTTGGCCTGCGGCGATTGCCGTGGCATCTGAGTCGGCAGCCAGGTTAGTGATGGCGAAAGCAATGCCGGTGGTAAACACTCGGCCGAGCACCCCGAAGTCCAGACTTACAGTGGCGCCTGGGGGGATGATAATGGTGAGCACGGGCACGTCTGTGCCAACAGTGGGCGGCGATGCCTTGTTGTGCAGCTTTAGGGCCGCCGATGCCGCGCCGATGTTGGAGGCGTTCAGGCTGACCATCGTGCCCGCCGAAGCTTTCACGATGGTGGCGTTGGTGGTGGCGGCACTGTTGTGCGTCAACGTGGTGGTGATCCCCAGGTTGCCCGACAGCGACACGGTTTGCGACAGGTCGGCCAGCGCAGGGCGCACTGATGCCAGCTGCACTTTCGCTACGCTGGTGCCGTCGCCTGCGCGCAGCACATTGTTAGGGCTGATAGCCACCACCACCGCCGTGTCTGCCGCTACGGCCGCCACTGAGGCGGCCTTGATAGTGCCCATGATGGCGCCTAGCGCATCGATTAATCTCATGTTGGATTAAACCCCTGTACGGTTACATTAAATTGGCCAAAACCTTCCTCGGCGCGGCTGCGCAAGGTCAGCGTGAAGGAGACTCCCGGCACGATCTCGCCCACCGCTGAAGCCTCAAGCTCTTGGCCCGCGATTTCTTCTTGGTCGTTGGGCGCGACCGCCTCGATACCCACAACGGTCAATAGCGAATTTGCCGCTACCCATGGGGCGGCCACCGTCATTATTTGCGGCGCGCCCCAGCCCTCCCCGCCACTGTCGCCGAAATCAAACAACTGCGTGACGCGGTTAGTTTGATTATTAAGCCGCGTCCATGGCTGCCAAAACCCCGCCACTTTAATTTGCGAGTACACATTGCCGGACGGGGTGGCGATATATATCCGGCTCATATAACCGCTGCCGGCTACATCCATATAAATCAGATAACCATTTTCTTGTATGGGTGCAGCACCCAAACCGGTAACAGTCACATAATAAAAATCGGTAACCAATGCAACGCTGTCTAGTGATGCCTCAGTAATAGGATATAAAACGCGCGAAAAGGCAGAACTGGAGCCTTTATTTATATCGCTTAGCGCATCAATAGCCATCAGCCGAGCACCACAAGCCGCCAACTATTGAGCGCCGGGGCCGCAGCAAAAATCACAGTTACGCTATTGAGACTGTTGTGCTGTATCTCGATTAGCCCCTCATCATAATTACCGCTGTTACGGTACAGCTCGGTAATAACGTCGCGGGTATTGAGGTTGTGCGTCACCACATAGCTGGTCGCTGCGCCGTCGCCGAGGGTGACCGCGCCGCGCTTGGCTCTGCCGCTCCAATTCGCCAACTTGAGCGACGTAATGGCGCGCACATCATCGACACCCGTATCGGCTTCATCTTGGGTCGCCAGCTCAACGATGCCCGCAACCGTTTCGCTCGCCACCGGCGCGGACGTGCCAAAGGAGACAAACACCGGCGAGCCCGTACCGAGCACAAAATCGACGGTAGTTTGCCGATAGGTCGCGCCCGCGCTAGTCCCCTCATCAATGGTCACTACCGCACTTTCAAGCTCATCAGCGGTGCTTGCATCGAGCGCACGGGTCATCGGGATGGCTGCGCCGTTCCAGATGTAGATGCCTTGCTCGGTGGTGGTGGTTTGATTGCCCAGCAACACGCGGTCGTTAGCGAGCATGGCCGCGCCATCGATCATTGCCCCAGGCGCAGACAGGGTCACGTCGACCTGCGCCGCCACCCGGCAGTTGTCCTTCCAGGCCAGCCCTTCGAGCGCCGCATTAAGATCAGCCAGGCGCGCAGGTTCGTTAGCGCTGGCTGGCGCTGGCAGGTTGAGGATGCGCGTAGCACTTTGAAAATCGAGCGAGGCGTTTACGGGGATTGGCATGGGATTAGATCCTTATGAGCAGGCGGCATAGCCGGACGTGGGCAGGTCGAAAACCGCCATCGTTTGATTGATAGAGACATGGATTATTTGCGCGAGCATCTGCACGCCGCCGACGGTGTAGACCGAGACAGTAGGCCGGTATCCGAGGTTGTGGTTGATCACCCATACCGCCATCGGGCTGGGTTGATCGTGCTGGTAGGCCGCAGCGGATGCCCCCGCCGGTCCCTGCTCGCCGACTGCGACCAGAACAGCGGGCGCCTGCTGCGGCTCGACCACCAGCGCGAACACCTCAGCCGCAACTAATGCCGCGGCGCACTCAGTCATGGGTTTGCTCCAAGCTGACTACCACCTCACCTTCGGCCCAGCGATCAACACTGCCGTCGCTCATGGTCAGCTCAAGGTCATAGACGCCCTTGAGCCAGGTAATGGCGGCGGTCTGCGCGGCGCTGAGCGTCAGCAGCAGGCGACCGGGACCGGCAATCTCAAGGCCGCTGCCGAGGGTCAGCGCCAGCAGCAACGCGCCGACCGCATCGCGGATATGCAAACGCGCGCTCGCGCCAGTCAAATCAACCGGAGCCTGGTAGACCAAATGGCCGCCGCTGGCGTTTTGCACCGCGCCGTTGAGGTCGTTAAATTCCAGCGTGTCGGCGTCAACGACTGCCGCAATGCGAAATCGCTCGCGCTGCTTGTCGCGGTTTAGCGCGCTCCAGCCTGTAGCGCCCTCAATCCAGCAGGGCCACGCGGCAGGCATGCCGTGGGCCGGTACCGTCAGGCGTAGCGGTGCGGTTTTTTGAATCGCGCCGATGGGCCGATACACATAACTCGGCTGCATCAGCAATAACGGTTTGCGCAGGGTCGCGCCCTGCACAATGCGCAGGTCTAAGCGTGCCGGCTGCATGGCTGAATCCTCGGGTGTAGTGGGTACGTTTAGCGTTTTTGCGTGCGGCCGCGCTTGATGCTTTCCAGCTGCAGGATGCGGGCGAAGCTGTCGGAGTCGGCCAGCAGGCTATGGGTCTCACCGCCGATGTTGAGCGAGACGCGGCCAAGGTCGCGGCCTTGGGCTGGCGCAAGTGCCGCGGAAAGCCCTGGACTCATCGACGGAACACGCGGCATGGCACCGCCGCCAATGGGGCCGCCGGTGGCGAACTTCGGCAGGCGCATGCGGCGGATGTCTTCCATGAACTCAGTGCCGTAATAGCGCACTGCCGCGTCCGGCTGCATGAACTCACCGTTGGAGCCCCACATCAGAATACTGTCGCTGGTTCCAGTGCCGGGGCCGCGAAGCTGACCGCCGCTTGCTAGAGCGGGTAAGTCTGGATAGCTGACCTGAGTTGGTTGCAAGCCGATCGCCTGCATTTCAGGGGTCGGACCAAGTATTACCGGGATGATGATTGGCGTGCCTGCAAGCGCTTGCAGTTGCGCTTTCACGCGCTCAACTTCTTCTGGGGGAAGGTTGAGCGTGATCGGCAGATTTTGTAGCGCGGCAGTGGCCTGCTTTATTTGCTCGATTTCTGCCAGTATTGACTCACGCTTACTGACTGCCACCGCCTCTTCGGCGCTGTTTGCCTCAAGCGCGATGGCTTCTAGGCTTCTTGCGAACCCCTCAAAGCCATAGGTGCTTTCACCGGCAGCGGCCAAGTCCTGCAGCACCTTGAGCGCCGATTTTGCCTGCGCTTTGGCCCCTTCTAAGTCGCCATTTTTCAGCGCCTGTTGCGCGCCCACTTTAAGCGCCTGCGCGGTGCTGTAACTTGGCCCACCGGCGCCGACACCCGCCTTAAGCTCGGCAATGGCCTGCCCGTACTCCTGCTCAATTGCTACGCGGTCCTTGCGGATTTTGTCGATTTCAGCCGTTGCGCGCTGCTCTGCCGCCACCTCTTTCTTTAGCTGCTCCTCTTTGGCCGTGACTTGCTGATCGCGCAGACGGCTTAGGTGGCCGATGTAGGCCGTTTCCAACGCTAAAGAGCTTTGCCGGCGGGCATCATCTACGGCCTTCACCTGCGTCGCAGTTTCCTCGGCGGCCTTGCGGGCATCCTCAGTCATGCCTGTCTGCTCTTCGAGCAGGTCGCGGCGATACTTCTTCCACGCCTCTAGATGGGTGCCAAGCTCAGCATCGCTATACATCAGGTCGGCCAACCCAACTCCGTTGATTGCTGCCTGAAATCGCTTAATTTGCTCTTCTGCGCGGTCAAGCTCTGCCAGATTTCCGGTTATGTTAGCGGCCTCATAGCCAATCGTCTTACCAAGATCACCAACAGCAGCGGCAGAGATGGCGGCCCAGCCCGTTAGTTTTATCAGCCCCTCGGCGATGCTGGTCAGCCCTTGAGTAATGGCGGGATCGGTTAACAGCTTGCGAAGTTCATCAACTGCTTTAATCAGGCCTGACGTATCGCCGCCACCAAACGCTTTGCTGGCGTCGTTTTGTAGCCGGGTAAAGGCTCCCTCTACCGTGTCCGGCAGCTTTGCCGCCTCAGCAGTGAGTTGCGGCAGAGCCTTAAGCGCCAGATCAGTGATTACATCAGCTGTTAGCTTGCCGTCGGCCGCCATACCGCGCAGTGCGCCAACCGACACACCCAAGCCATCAGCCATAGCCTGCATTAAACGAGGCGCTGACTCGGCCACGGCGTTAAATTCTTCGCCACGAAGCACGCCAGAAGAGAGCGATTGCGCGAACTGGGTAAGCGCGGAGGAGGTTTCTTCGCTTGTGGCACCGCTAATTCGCAGAGACTTAGTCAGGGCGTCAGTAACGCCGGCAACGTCGCCCTGACCACGTCCAATGGCGCGCAGAGCTGGCGTTAGGCGCGCATAAAGCGTGACCACATCCGCAAGCGGGGCGCGAGTATCTTGGGCGATCCGGTAAGTATCTGCCTGCGCCGTGTTGAACTCCTTCTGAGAGCCGGTAGCCAACAGCAGCTGGGCTTTCATCTTCTTGGCGGAGTCGGTGATTTGCACATACGCGCGCAAACCCTCGATGGCCGCGTAACCCGCACCCGCAGCACCCACCGCAGCACCAATACCGCCAGAGCCGGAACGGGCCTTTTGCTGCTCACCCGCAAGCTCGCGTAATGACTTACGGGTTTCGTTGATCTTGGTTTTTAGCTGTTGCTGGGCAATTGCCAGCTCCTTGCCGGTCAGGTTGCCACTGGCACGCAGTAGCTGGTAATCGCGCGTTAACTGCTTAATTGCCTCGCCAGCCGAGCGCGCCTGCGTAATCCCCAGATTGCTTTTGGCGGCAGCGAGATTGGCTAGGCGCTGTTCGCGGGCGAGCTGGGCCAAAGCCGCTGCTCGAGCGCGAATGCTGGTTGCTGCTGCGGCAGCGTGGCCACGTTCTGCAGCAGCGGCTTGCTCGGACTGGCTGGTTTGCTGTGCGGCTGCCGCTCTCAAAGCGCGCAGCCACGCCAGCGACTCCGAGACGCGCTTGCGATATGCAGACTCTGCCTCGGCCCGCTGCTTGGCAGAAAGACTGCCGTCAGCGCCTACCAATCGATATTGCTGGCGCAGCTTTACCAGCTCCGCCTGAGACTGCTCAATCTGCCCAACACCTAAAGACTTTTTCGCAGTGGTTAGCGCGGCATCATCCCGCCCCGCGCCTAGCTTGGCGTTATATTCCTGACTTAAGCGGCGCTGCTCGGTAGCTAGGTTGCGGGTATCTACCCCCGACTTTTTAAGCTCAGCTTGCTGCTCACGCAACCGAGCAATCTGCATAGACTCCTGCCGTTCTAGCCGATGCAGTTCATTAGTGGCGTTGCGGTAGTCGGCTTGCATTTGCTTGGTCGGGATAGCAGCACTTGCCAACCCGGCCGCCAGGCCGCGAATATTATCCTTGGCTGCACGTATCTCACGACTAGTAGATTCAAGACTGCTCTCTAACTCACGAAAAGCATTGACCTGCCGCAACGGCTTTTCCACCGCCTTGACCAGCTCTGCGTATTCCTTGCGAAAGCCTGCAACCTCTCTGGTCGCGTCGTCCAAGTTGGCTGTAAGCCGCAGCTCTACTTCACTCATTTAGGGCTCACTTTTTCGAGGCCGACTTGATGGCGGCGAGGTAGTACGACCACGGGTAAAAAGGCGCATTCACATGGCCAATACGCACCAATGAATTAAGCGTGTCGTCCAGATTGGCTAAAGCGCGGGCCGGGGCTTCGTGCTCAGCCGACCCAGCAACGCAAAAAAATCAGGGTTCAGCTCCCGGCAAACGTCGATCACGGCATTAACCTGAGAGGGGCGTAGCTTGTTGATTCGCTCATCGGTTAGATCGGTCATGCGCTTGAGGCTGGAAAGTGAACAAGTTGGGAACAGCACCTCAGCAACCAAATCAACATCGCTCTCTTGCGCGGCAGCCTCAATCCAGTCGCGAACTTGCAACACTGTCAGCTCGCGGCAAATTACTGGCTGCTCGCCCGCCATCACTTCGCGGGTGTTGGTTGTTTGCATACATTTCTCCAGGTAATAAAAAACCCGCCGGGGCGGGTTTGTGATGAATTAATGGCTGACTACAGCAGTTTGATTATGCTGAGGAAACCCCAAAACAGGATCGCCAGTATGATTGCCGCCGGTATTGCCGCAAGCGCCCACATGACCATAAGGCGCACCATCGAGCCGAACGGCATTTCTACATCAACGACTACGACAGGCTGAGCGGTTCGCGCTTTTAATGCCATGGATATGCGGCTTTCCTCCCTGGCTTCGGCTCTGCCTTGCTCGCGCAGCTGCTCTTCAGCATCAGCGCGCGCATACCCGTCATAGTTAATTCCACAGCTAACGCAATCACTAGGACTCCGTTGAATTTCCGCCAAGCTCGGCTCGTAATCACACTTCGGACACTGCATAAGGCTCCCTCCAATTATTAACAGAAGGGAATTTAACCTATAAGCCAAGGGGCAACCATGTCATCAACCAAACCAGATAAAACACTTATCAAACACGCTGTTCGGGAGCGCTACGGATGGGAACGGCCTGCCAATATTTTCGAGCCGATGAAAGCTGTAGCCATCTCTAAAATTTCAGATGGCGCAATTACCCTTGAAAGGGCAAAGCAACTAGATGCCTTCCTAAAGTTAAACCAACACATCGCTTCCATTTTCCCAAACAACGCGCTGTTTAAAGCACTGCGTAGCGCTCTCGAGCCGGGCGGGTGGACAAGTGAAGCTGAGCACGACCTATTGGTTTTCATTGCTGCTACGTATTCAAACGACGAGCCGTTTGATGACTGGCCCTATCAACTGATAACACCGCTGACGCTATTCGGCGACCTTTACCCTTTAATTTTCAACACTCCGACCGAGCCGGTGAGCCTTGCCGGGAAGCTATGCGGTTTTACAGGGTCATTTACCTGTGGATCCAGATCCCAATGTTTCAAGATGGTACTGGACGCCGGTGGCACTCCCTCTGATGGAGGCTGGTATACCGATTATTTCTTTGTTGCAGATAAGCACATTGAGGTGCAAGCCATCTCCAATGGAATGAGCGACGCCTTACGCCACCGGCAAGTATTCGGGGTTATGCAGATCCTGCCAGAGTCTTATTTTCCCGCATCATTAAGCGCTAAAGCCTGCTGACTCACAGGCACCAGAACCCCGCGCACTGCCGGGGTTCTGGTGCTCTGCGGCTTATTCGACGTCGATAATTTCCATGTACTGCGACAGGCCACCGCCGATGCGGGTTGAGTCTTTTTCGGCCTTGGCGGTGAAGTCCATGCCGTTGAAGGCGTCCGCGATCACCGACAGGCTGGCGGGCGAGTGGTTGACCTTGAACACTTCGATGATCACTGGCTTGCCGGAGCGCGCTTCGTTCAAGCCTTCAAACAGCAGCGAGTAGCGCTTGCCCGAGTTGACCAGCGCCTGAATGTTGGCGTGCTTTGGGTAACCGTAGGAAATATCCAGATCAGCAGCATCAACCACGCTGCCCGTTTCCATGATGGTGATGCCGGCCGGGCTAACCAGGTAGTCGACGCCTTCAACGTAAGTAATCGGGCTGCCACCGGTGGTTTTAACAACCACCAGGCCAGCGCCACCAGTCGGACGACTGAGGCGAATCAGCGCCCCCTTGTAGCCCTTATGGACTTCAGAGGTCACGGTGCCGGCAGCAACATCGGTATTGGCGCCATAGACCGCGCGGGTCATGTTGGCGATGTTGAAGTGGCGGGCGTTGTACTTGATGTCCAGCGACTTTATCCGCTGTACCGACGCATCGGTGCCGCCACCCGGCGTGGTGTGGTCGGCATCTTCAATGGTGTCGGTGCTGGCCTCATAGCTCAGGCCAGAGGCGTTGCCGAGGAAGATGTGGCCCTTGGGGTTTTGCAAATCCTTGAGTGAGAGCTTGCCTGCACCCAGAAACGCGCCGCGTGTATCAGCCATGGTGTTGATCCTCTTGAGTGCCGACTACACCGGTGGCTTGCAGCCAGGCTTGGGTTTCGGCGGTTACTTGGATTGATTCGCCAGCGGCGTAGTCTTGGCCGGCGTGTGTATGGGGTTTCAGCAGCACAACGCTGATCGCGGCGGCCTGCTGGGCAGGCACCGTGGTTTTGTTGCTCATGGGTTAGGCTCCGGCGATAACTACGGACAACTCGACCGGGAACAGCACCGTGGCGGCTGAAACGCCGTCACCGGGCGGGTAAAATTCCGGCGGCTTAATGCGCAGGTCGCGCATTTCTGGCGAGCGCCACGCCACCGGCACACCCGGCGAGGGCGTTAGGCAGCGGATTAGGTCGAGGGTTAAATCTTCAAGCGCGGCCTCGTAGTCGATGCCCGCTTGTACGGCGCCGACAACGCTGAAGCCCAGCGGCACAAGTACCGAATGGCCATCAGAAATGGCAGCCTGTGACGGCTTAGCCTGTTGCACGACGATCAGCGGGAAGCCAACGCCCTGCTCTTTCAGCAACTCATTCAGCCAGCCGGTACGCACATTGGTGCCCGCGCTGGTGATGTAGCCGCTGGCAGAACTGATGGTTTCGAGCCGGGCGATTAGCGCGAGGCGCGCAGCTGTTAGCGGGTTCATGGCGACTCCATGCAGGCGGCGGTGAGCATGTGGCCGTCATCTGCGATGATCGTTTCGACTACAAATCGATCACTGCCAATCACGAACAAGCCGCCGCGGCTAACAGCGCCGACCTCCGCATTGCGGCAAGTAATGCCGACCGCCGTGGAGAGGAAAACGCCATCAGGCCCGGCATGCTGCAGGTTACGATCGATGATCAGCTCAATACCGAGCGCCACGCGACCGCTGGCGTCTCGATAGTCACCGCAGCCATCGTTAAGGCTGGCCATGATTGCGGCGTCCATGCTGGCCAAGGCCTTGCCGAAGCCAGCCATGGTTAACGGGTCAGCTTGATGTTGCCGCGCGGGCGACTGCCCATGTGCAACGGATTCGACTGCGCCTCGCCAGCGACACCCTTATCGAACGGCATACGCTCCAGCTTGCCGTAATAAGGCACGCCCAAAGTGTTGACTGTTTCCATGTAATTGGCCGGAGCAAACACGGTTTTGAACAGACCCGGCACACCCTCCGGCACCAAATAGGCGTCATCATCACCAACGAACGGCACACCCGCGAGCTTGCCGCGATAGCGAATCCAGAGTACGCCAGCGAATTCAAAACCCTGCCGGCGATCACCGCGCAGCGAGGCTGCCGCCTCAGTTGCAACGTAGGTCTCTTTAACAGAATCATCCGAGATCAGAGCAGCCCAAAAGTTCTTACCACACCAGGCAATCGCACCGGTACCTGTGGCATTACCCAGCGCATCCTCCTGCATATCCAGTGCCTCGCCGGCACGAACACTTACATCCACAGAACCAAAGTCCATCTTCAGCTTCTGCTGCTTAATGCCAAACTGGTGGAAAAGATCGACCAAAATGCTGCCATCTTTGTCGAGAACCTGACCTTTGATCGCACCGATGCGTTGATATTCGTGGGTAAGGTCAAGCTGCAGCCGGGTTTTGTTCAGGCGCGCATTGACGACATCCTGCACACCCTGCAACTCAGAGCGATTGCCGAAGGCACGAATACCCTGAATCTCGTCGGCCAGAATGCTGAAGGTTTGCGGCAGGTGAACGCAATTGAAGGGGATCAGTTGACGTTTGCTGCCGATGACCACTTGGCCTGGTGCGCCACGCGGGGCTGCCGCTACCAGTTCAAGAACGTCGCCATCCTTTTCGATCTGCTGGGTGACAGTAGGGCTGCCCTCTTCAGTGAACAGCCCCGAGGCGGCGATCTGCCCAGGGATCTGATGTTCTTCGTTGATGGTGGCGAGCAGCGAGGTGACGCTAAACGCGTCGTCTTCAAAAATGGAAATCTCGGCCATGGTGGGCTCCTAAAAATGACAAACCCCGCAAGCGCGAGGTTTGGGGTGTAGGGGGTTAACGGACGGTGACGTTACGGACGAACGACGATACCCAGAGCAAATAGGTCTGCCCGGCCAGCAGCATCAAGCCCGGTCAAAAGCCGCTCAATGACTTCGGCATCACGCAGTACAGCCACCGCACGAATGTCATTGGTGGTGGCGTCTACCGGGGCGAACAGAATGCCGGCGGCGGCGCGGCGGCCATCGTTGACACCGTCATCATCGTAAGGGGCCCACTCGCCGAGGTTGGCATTTACGGCAATGGTGAAGCCATCATTGACTGCGAAGTCGGCAGTGCCGTCCGCCAGGGTGAAGGTCAGACCGCCACCTGTGAACGCAACACCCACGGTGCCGGTGCCAACTTCATAGCCCTCAGGGTTAGCCAGCGCAAACTTGCCGCCGTTGGCAGCAGCCTCGGTGATGGTCACCGCATAGGCGCCGGTAATGGCTGGGCTGCCAACGGTGAAAGAACCCAGGACACCGTTACCCACGTTGCCAGCTTTGGCGGTTGGCACGGCGGCGTTGGCGCTGGTGATCTTGGCGATCAGCGTGCCGGCTGCGACTTTGCCGCTGCCGGCGCTGATGACAACTTCTTCGCGGCTGCGTGTACCGTTGGCCTCCGAAAGGAGGAACTCACCGGCATGTACGCCTTCAATCTTGATCATTTATGCGCTCCTTTCGAGGCGTTAGGTTTGCGGCTGGCATAGATGGCGCCAGGGTCTGCGGCTTTGCTGGCAATCACCGGGAGGTGGTCATCCAGCGGGGGTTTGTTGTTGAGCTCGACTTTGCTGCTGTTGGTGACGACCTTGTCGAACAGCTTCAGGCGCGCGGCATCGGCATCCAGGCCATCGGTAATCAGTTGCTCAGCATCGCCCGGCAACTTGGCCAGCACGCAGACATCGCGCACCGCCTTGGCGCGCACCAGGTGGGCGGTGACGGCAGCCTGGCTTTGCAGGCCGCTGGCCTTGATCAGCGCGGCAGTGACATTGCCCAGGCCGGCAGCCTGGCAATCGGCAGTGAGCTGGGCGGCTAGGGCCGCTGGATCTACCGTCGGCTCGGGTTCAGGTTCAGGTTCAGGTTCAGGCAGCACCGTATCTGTATCCGGCGACGAGCTAGCCAGCAAGTCACGGGCGGCCTGGGGGGTGTTGCGATAGCGGTTTAGGATCTTGCCGTGGGCGCAGTTGCTGACCTGCGGCAGGCTGCCGGCCAGCACCTCGTCCACGAAGCCAAGCTCTTTGGCCTCGCTGGGCGTTAGCCAGGTTTCAGCATCGATCAGGCGCCGCAGTTCAGCCTCATCAATGGTCAGCGGCCGGCGCTGGTAGCTGGCGACAATGCCCTCCAGCGCCTTGTCCATCATGTCTGCCATCTTGCGCAGCTCGTCGCTGCCGCCGGCCATGAACGTCCAGGGGTTGTGAATCATGAACAGGGCGTTGTCGGCCATTTCCACCCGATGGGCGCCACAGGCCGCCACGCTGCCTGAGCTGAAACAGGCGCCAACGATGCGCGAGGTCGCCCGCTTACCCAGCGCCTGAAGCGCGTTGTGAATGGCGATGCCGTCAAAGAGGTCACCGCCGATGGTGTCGAAGAACACCGTCACTGGTGAGACGCCGTCATCCTTGGATTTGAGGTCGCGGATAAAATCGCCGGAGGTGATCCCCCAGTAGCCAATCTCGCCGTAGATGTAGACCTCAATGGTCTTTTGCTCAGCCTCGCCGACCGCGCGGATGCTGTACCAGTGTTCATTCTGCAGGTCGGGGGCGCCGGCCTTGTTCATGATGCGAGGCTGAGCCAGGGTGCAAACCCCAAGCCCAGCCATGGCAACGGCCAGGGCGAGGCGGAAGTTGTGTTTGAGGTTCATGCGGAGTCCTCTTTATCAACCGCCGGGGCGACGGTGTCGGTTGTGTAGTTGAGCCCGAGCTCGGTGGCGCGGGCGTTGTCCTGGGCGTTCTCGGCATCAACCTGCTCGGCGTCATAGCCGGTGCGCAGTACGTGCTCACTGCGGCTGTTGAGCCCGCCTTTGATTTCTTTCAGCTTGCCTTCAACGTCCTGCACCGGATGGATGTAGGCCCAGCCATGTGGCACCCAGCGAGTGCGCAGGTAGTCGCGGCGCTTGGCGGTGTAGTCCACCAGGGCGATGGCACCCGAGAGCACCGCGGTATCGAGCCAGGCGGCCCGAACCGGACGGCAGAGCTGGAACACGTAGACGCCGAACTGCAGCTGCTCGATGCGGCGGCGGAAGTCGTTGAGCAGTACGCGCAGCACCCGGTCACTGATGTCGCCCATGTCGCCGGTTAGCAGCTCATAGGGCAGACCTACACCTGCTGCAGCGGCCTGAAGTTGCTGCCGCATAAAGTCGACATAGGTATTGCCGGCGTCGGGCGGATCGGAAAACTTGACCTCTTCGCCCTCCATCAGCTCCTGCATGCTGCCGGGCTCAAGCCCGACCAGGGGTGCCCCATCGCTGTCGGCCTTGATGGCCTGACCTGTTACCGGGTCAAGAACCGGCTGGCCATCACTGGCCGGTTTGATGATGAAGCCCGCGAACAGGTTGGAGACCTCCTGCCGGAACAGGACTGCATCGTCGTAGTTGTCCAGGGACTTGAGGCGCAGCAACACCGGCGCCAGACGCGGAACACCGCGCAACTGGCCCGCCTCGGTCGGCTCGAAGATATGCAACACCTCGCTGGCCGCAATTCGGTGCAGGGTGTTGTAGGCATAGCTGTTGGCCGCGCTGTCGCCTGGGTGGGCGGCGTACATCCAGTAGGCAACGCGCTGGCCGATGCCGTTGAACTCGATTCCAGCACGGACGATGTTGCCGCCACGAGTCTTGAAGTTCTTTTCAAGCGGGACGTATTCAGCGGCCAGCAGTTGCAGCTGCAACGGGACAGCGTAACCATCTTCACGTTTGCGATACCGGAGCCGCACGAAGCACTCGCCGCTCTCCTCCACCATGCGAGCGATCAGCGCCTGCTGGCCGTAGAAGTCGGTCAGTCCATCCGCGTCAGACTCATCCGTCCAATCCTCCCAGAGCAGGCGCAGGGCGGTACGGACAACCTGATCGGTGATCATGGCGCGAGGCGTGATACCCGTACCGATGATGCTACTGACGCGCTTGTCGATGGCACTGAAGGCATAGGGATCGTTGCGCACGGCAGCGCGTGAACGCTTACGCAGCGCGGGCAACGCCGGGATGGCGACAGCATTGATGGCGCCATCGGGAGCATCCCAACTGGCAGCTCGACGGCCGGTACCGGCGCCTTCGTAACTGGCCCTGATCCGCTTGGGTGTCATTCGGATACGTTCCATCAGATCCCCTTGCCGCGGCTGTAGAGTCGGCTGATACGCGGACGCGCTGAGCCGGCCACTACTTCCTGAGCGGCCTGTTTGACGTATTGCTCTTCGAGCATTCGCAGGCTGGCCAGCTGGGCGCGATCCAGTTGCCGATCACCCTTGCGAACTGATTGCCCGTTTTCGAGGATGTCTTTGATCGACGCTCGGACATCGTCCAGGCGTTGCTGTGCGCTGCTCATGGTGGCCTCGGTCTATCGACGGCTCAGATACCCACTACTTGAGGTACGCCGGCCAGTTGGCTGAGATGGTGCAGCGGATTTAGCCGCTGGCTTGGGTGCGGCTTGGGACTGCTGTGCTGCTGACTCTTCTTCATCTGCCGCACTGGGTGCCGGCGCCACACGCTCGCCAAACAGGCTGCCCTGGCCAACTGCCGCGCGAAGGTTGCTCCACTGAGGTTCGTGGTACCGATGCAGTCCAAGGAACTGGGCGGCGGCCAGGTTGTAAACCATTAGATCGAGGCCTTCGTTTCGCTCTGACTTGGCCTTCACCCAATCAATACGCCTGAAGCCCTTCACGAAGCGAACTACCTTGCGCTCCGCAACACACTGGTCGAAGAACTCGTCAGGAAGATCCGCCGAAAAATGCAGCGACCCCGGGCCTTCTTCCAGGTGGTAGCGGTTGTAAATCCAGTCTTTTGCGGTGTCGGTGCCGATCATCCACAGCTCGGCGCCTTGTTTTTCCGTCCGACCCCGAGACGTAACATCGACCTTAGACGGCCGCTGAGCCACCACCGGGCGACCGCGCCGACTCGACCCTTTCACTGCCAGCACATTCCGCCAGCGCCGCAGGCGGGTGAACTGATACACCTCGTCGGTGTGATGACCGCCGGAGTCGATACACACAGCACAGATGGACAGATCGACGCCGCTGACGTGGCGATAGCGCCCCTTGAGCTTCTCGTCGAGCAGCGCCCAGGTGCGTTCGTCAGCGGGATCCCCAGATATCACCTGGAAGTCCACCGTCCAGCGCTCCATGCCCTCCCCCCAACCCATCACCAACAGCTCCAGACGGTTGTGCTGGGTATCTACTGCAGCGGTGAGGATCAGCGCACCTGCTGGCACCAGGCCGAGCCGGTGTCCTTCTGCCTCGGCACGTTTGCGCAGTTCGGTTGCCTTGGTAATTTCCTCGGCGCTGTCCCAGAGCCTGGAAAGACGGGTGTTGTAGAACACCTGCATGGAGCCGGGGTCGCCCTTCTCCTGCAGCTTCTTGGCCTCGTCGAACTCCTTGGCCATGTCCGTCCAGCTCAACCACCCGGCCGGCGCGTACAACGCACTCAGGGTGAAGCTGACTGTCTCCCCATCGCCCGTGGCATGCGCCCGCCACTCCCCCGCGGCCAGCATCTTAGCCTTGTGGTGCTCTTCGATCAGAGCGCAACCGGCCACGCAGCACTGGTACTGCACCATGCGGTAGTCGTCGGTGTACTTGAGACCTTCCCACTCCAGAACCTGCATGGTTCCGCAGTGCGGGCACGGCACGTAGTAGTAGCGCTGATCGCCCTGCTCGAACAGGTCCGAGATGCGCGAAACACCCTTCAGGGTGGGGGAGCTGCAGTAGTAGAACTTAGCACGCCGGCCAAATGTAGAGCCTCGGGCCTCGGCTTGCTTTACAGGGTCACCGTCGTTGTCGACATCCAGTTCCCAGCGGTCGATCTCGTCCCCGAGGATGTAACGGGCTGACATCTCGGCCAGGTTGGATGCTGAAGCGGCGGTGAGGCAGTACAGGGCACCGCCTTCGAACTCTTTGGTGTCGAGCGTATTCCGTGCGTCGCGGGAGCGGGACTTGGCCACTCGCTCGGTCAGGATCGGAACTGCTTTTATCGTTTTATCGATGCGGCCCGATACGCGCTTGCTCAGCTTCTCGGTGGGCAACAGCACCAGGATGTTGGCCGGCGCCATGTGGATGCACCCGCCGATCCAGTTCAACGCCACCTGCGTCTTCATGAGCTGGGAGGCGATCATGGTGACCACCCGCTTCGCTGGGTGGACCGGTGATAAGCAGCGCATCACGTCACGGGCATAGGGCGTGCGGTCAGTGTGGTACTTGCCAGGCTCGGCTGCGCCGGTGTCGGCCGGGATCATCTGGTACTTGTCGGCCCACTCATCGATCCACAGCTCAGGATCGGGCATCAGCCCTCGGCGGTATGCCGCCAGGTACGCGGCGGCACCATCAGCATACTGTTGTTCCATGGCTCAGTTCGGCTCCTTGCCGCCGTGCTCAATCTCGACATCGAGTTGCAGCAGCCGGTCGGCGTCTTCCAGGGCACGGCGCAGCGCCTGTGTCAGGCGCCGTTCAATTTCCCAGGGGTCAGTGAGGGTGACCAGTTCGCCCGCGATCTTCGGCGGGATACCCATCAGCAGGTCACGTAGTGCGCGCGCAGAAGTGAAAGCGGCGGAATCAACCAGGGCCCGCTCTACCAACCCACCGCGGCTTTTTCGGTGCTCGTCCTCCGCCAGCAATGCGAGCGCGAACTCGCGGCGTGCTCGGGCTTTCTGGTAGTCCGGCGGCACTTCAGTTCCCGCGCCCACCGAAGGCAGTGCCGGGCTTGGCTCCGCACCTGGAGCTATGTGCGCATACACGCCTTTGTCGACGCGCTCCTGGTGGTGCCTGTCGACCACACCTGCTTTGCTCGGGTCGGCGCTGGCAGCCAGTTTGGCGTCGCTCGCATCAGCGTCGACTTTCCCATCGGCCGTGAGCACTAGCCGATCCTGCTTCACCAGCTTGGACACATACGCGCGTGACCAGCCGCGCCGATCCGCGTACTCCGCTTTGGTCATCAACGCCATGAGGAATACCTGTTAACCACAATGAACCACGGGGGTTAACCGGATTAACCCTGTTAACTAACTTGCAGGCCCAGCCACTAGTGCCAAAACGGGGCTCGAATTACCCTTGCGGAGTCAAAATCCCTAGGGGCCCCTGGCGCGCACCGTATCGATGCATCAGCGCCGTCTCGTTGCCAGGGCTCGGGCCATGGCTAGCTCGAACTGCGCGGGCAGCTGGTCGTCAGCCTCCCGCTCGGCGATGGCAAAGAAGTCCAAGGCCTTGTGGTAGCCAGGCTTACCAACAAAGGCCAGCAGCATGCTCACACCCCCTCGCCCTTTGCCTGTGCGCTCAGCGATGCCAATGGGTGAGCGACCTCGATGCATAACAAAGTAGCGCGCCTTGTTGGCTTGGCTGCGCTTGCTGTCAGTGCTGTTTTGATACCTGTCACCCTGCGCACCAAGACCCGAGATAATCCGTTGCAGCTGTCCCCGGTTCACGTTGCCGAACCCATCGAGCTTCATGCCGGCGCCGGGAACCACATACATCCCGCCCGGCAATATGCCGCGAGCGTGCAACAGGCTCTCAGTGCGTTTGTCGGGCCGCGCGCCGCCGTATATCTCGGGCGTTAGCCACTTGCTGGCCGGGGCGGCTTTGTCTGCCTCGTTCTTCATCCAAACGCGCGCCTGCAACTTAGCCTTTGTCGCCGGGAACAACCGCAGGCTGTCGAGCGTGTAACGCGTTGGGCGATCGAACACCGTACGCATCTCACCCTCAAGGCGCTCCTTGACGCACTTTGCCGTCTCGGTCAGCGCCAGTGCTGTCGCATATGGCAACTGATTGCGCTCCAGCTCACTCAACGCCAACAACTGCGCCTGCAGGCCACTCGCCTCGACCTTAATCATTTCTAGCCGGCAGCTCGCAAACACCCGCCTTCTTGGCAAGCCACCGCGCATACAGGCCGCTGGCTACATCGGCACCAAGGCAAGCAACCACACTACCCAGGGCAGCAGCAGCCGAGAGGCTTGAGCCCCAAGCCGTGGCGAACAACACCGTGGCGATGCCGAACATGGCCGAGGCACCGAAGCGCAGCAGTACGCGCTTGATCAATACGCCAACCGCCATGCCGGCCGCATCAGCACGCCACATCTCGCCGGTCAGGCCGGCCAGTGCGACAAGGATCAGTAACCAGGTGGGAAGGTCGGCCAGCGATTGCTGTACCTGCTGCTCAGTCGACATTCATGGCCTCCAAGGCACCAAATAAAAAAGCCCGCTCAGGTGCGGGCAAGGCTGGCGGCCTAAGCAAAGGCCGGCAGCAGGAATAGAAAACCCCGCCGAAGCGGGGTTGGGGTGACCGGTGCGGGAGACCGGTCGAGAGCACCAGCACAGTGCGGGGTGGTTACTGCAGACGCAGCTATAAAACCTGACTACCTTGTACCCCTTGACATGCAATGGCGGCAACGGGGTAAAAACGCCAGTTCCTTTCACGACCGTATAACGACCAACTCACGACATCTTCACGACAAAACGCACAGACGAGCGGTCATCATGCCGCGCCATCTTTTGAGGCCAGCAGCGCCCGGCCATACGACTTGCCAGCAGCCCGCCGACGCTTAACAGCCGCCACCGACTCACGCTCAGCAGCCTTTGCCAGCTTCAACCGCACCTGGCCTGCCGCGTAAGCAGGCACCGCCTGCTCAGCCGTTACCCGCGCAGCAACCACCCCCGGCAACGCCAGCGCCAGCTCAACATGCAGCTCATCGACCCGCGTGCGGTAAGTGCGCACCGACACCGCCAGCAGCCGGCACTGCTCGGCAACCAGTATCCGTGGATGCATGCCATAGCGCAGGCTCGCCAGCCGCTGCAACACCCGGCCTCGCGAGCCAAGGCCCACCGGCTCATCCGTGGCCATCGCCAGCAGCGCAGCATCCACCGCCGCTGTCGCCCGGCTCATCACCACCGCGCACTCGACTGTCGATAGGCAGCGTGAGCCGCCAGTACCGCCACCCGCAGCCTCATCGCTCATTGCCGCCAGTGGTGAGCGAATGCTCACGTCCAACCGGGGGCTGATCACCTCTGCACCCCAGGCGCCCAGCAGGGTTTCCATGGCTTCGATCATGCTGCACCCCCAACCCGACACAAAACAGGCCAACCCAACACAAACCCAACACAGCTAAAACCCTTTAAAAACAATACTTTGACGTTAACTGTGTTGAGTGTGTTGGGTTTGTTGGGTTTTTCAGTCCTCGCATAAGAAAAAAAACATGCTCTTAAATCCGCCGCAATAAACATCACGTACGCGCACACGCGACCATAAACCCAACACACCCAACACACCGCCCGCAAAGCTGCGCCGTTACTGGCCTTAACCTGTGTTGGGTAGCCAAAACCAGCCCGACACACACCCAACACACCCAACACACTTTTGGCCGTAGTCATGCCGCATACCCCTTCACGTGATCCCAAGCATCCACGCTCCACCCTGCCAACCGCGCCTTTGCCCGCCACTGAATAACCACCTGGCCAAGGTCCGGCGCCTTCAAAGATGGGGGCTGGGAAGACAGCGGATCGGCTGGAAAGAAGAACGCCCCGAAGGCTCGGTTGTTGCCATTCGTCCAGGGGATCGACCGGGTTTTCTCAACCTCGGTACTGATGAACAAACTGAACTTTGTCTGGCTCATCGCGTGCTCCTTATTGCGGTGGCACCACTCAAGGAACAGCGCATACAGGTCACTCGACAAGCATGCGCCCCACAACTCAAAACCCAACTCACTGAAGCGCCACTGCGCCAGAAAGGTCTGCCAGGGTGCGCGGCTCAGCGCCACTAGCCGCTCACGGGCAACCGTCGAGGGCGGCCGAGTTCGCTGATCAAACTCGCCCAGGTCAACAGCCAGCAGCCACGCATAGAGCGCCGCGACCCCGCCGCTCTCAAGCTCGCACCCAATGGCCTTCTGCCTAACCTCGGGCAACGTCTCCTCCGGCCACATCACCAGCATCCGCCGGTCACTCTCAGCAATCGGCCATGGCACGATCTCGTTCGAGAGAAACACAGCGTTCATGTGGTTCGATTCTTCCCAGCCGTTGATGAACTTCGACTCCATCCGCACCGTCTTGCCGGTGATCAGATGCTTGATCTTGCCCACCTGGTTGTAACGCTGGTCGCGTGAGACCACTTCCTCGAACACACCCCACAGAATCCCGCTCTGCCAGGCGTTGAAGTTCGACTCCAACTGCGTCTGCCCAACAGTCGCCGCGTACTGGCCGTACAGCATCCCCATCGCGTCAGCAAATAACAGGCTCTTGCCCGAGCCTTCCATGATCGAGTGCATCAGCACCGCGGTGTCCATTTTCGCGCCCAGGTGCTGCAACGGGTAAGCAATCCACTTGGTCAGCCATACGCATGAAGGCACATCGTGGTTACACAGAAACGAAATCAGCCAACGCAAGTTCTCGCACGCAGCATCATCACGCGCAGGCTCCAGCGGCAACCCCTCGAACGTGTTGATGTAGTCCGCACCGCGCCGCATGGTCGGATCGAACACAATGTTGTTCACATCCACTACATGCCGCTCGGCACTGTTCAGCCACAGCGCATAGGCATCGCCCAGCGCCATTTTTACCGCGCCCTCGGGCACACGCCGCTTGTTCTGCTTATCCCAAACGTCCTTGGTGCCGTCGATGTACACATAACGCTCGAGCGGCGGCATACCGAGTGCCCCGCCCTTCTTCCCGGCCATACGCCGCGCCTGTTCAAGGTCGCGCACCCACTCAGCCGTCACCACGCGCTTGTCGACGTTATCCAGCCACTCTTTGGCCAGCGCCTTGCCGACGCGCAGCTCAAAGGCTGATTTCTTCATTGCCGCCGCACGGTCGATATCCCAAACATGCGTAGTACCCTCAACCAGCGAATAACGCCGCAGCACCTGATCACTGGTCAACGCCTCCCCCGCCCCCCCGGTAGCTGCAGGCGCCGCCAGCGCCGCAGGCTCCACAACAGATGGGGTCGGGGGAAGGGTTTGCTCACGATCAGCAATCGCCAGCACAGCGCCTTGCAACTGCTCTGCGACGGACTCAACACCCCAGGCCGAGTGCAAATCATTCCAATCGCTCATGCGGCCACCTCAGCAGGTATCACCGGGAACACCGCAAAACCATTCACCGCATCAGCGGCAGCCTGAGCTTTCGACCGGCCAGGGTTACCCTTCACCGAGGGATCATCGTCCCCGCCAATAATGATGCTGACTGTCGGGTGCAGCCCCCGCAGCGCCTTGGCCACCGGCAGCAAATTACCCGAGTCGATAGCCACCGCCACCGGCCACTCCGGCCCCAACGGAGAGTCGCCGCAAGTGGCCATATGCAAGCTCGCCGCCGTGGCGTAACCCTCGGCGATACCGAGCACATCCGTAGCCGTGCCGGCGATCAAATGAAAACAGCCGCTCTTGCGGCCGTACTTGGGGAAGAGCTTGGTGCCCTGCTCATTGATCGCCTGCAGGCTCCAAAGCTTGCCCGACGCATCACGCAGCGGCACAGCGATCGCACCAGGCTTGAACATCAAAAAGGAGCTGGAGTCGGGCCGAGGCTTGGGCAGGTTATTGAAGAACGCCTTCACCTCGCTGCCCGCCCACACATCACACCGCAACCGGGCGTCATCGATGCTCAGCACCACGGTGTAATCGAAAAACCCAACCCCAAAGCCCTGCACACCCTTGCGGTCGAGGTAGGCACTCTTGCCGGTTGGCTTGCAGTGCTTAGCCCAAATCAGCTGGCAGGCGACTGCAACGGCCTCGCGCATCGCAGTACTCTTCTGCTCATCGGCCTCAATCTCAGCCTGGCGCACAACACGCCGCGCCTCGGCTTCGGCATTCAGCCGGCGCTTTTCTTCGGCCGTCATCGGCTCGCGGCGCGGGGCCCAGCCGTTGTCCTTGGCCCACTTAATGACCGTACCCATGCCGGTGCCGCTCTTCTTGCAGCTCTTCCAGACGGACTTCGCAGCAGCGGCATCAAACGACTTATCGTTCTTGCTCCAGGTGAGCCACTCATCAAACGCAGCCTCACCAAACTCGGCCTTGACCCCCATGGCCACCGCCACCCAGGTCTCTCGGTCATCAGCGGGGATATAACTCAACAACTCTTGCAGATCAGCAACAGTCAGCGGTACGCGATCACTCATACACGCCGCTCCCGCAGCTGCTGGCAATCAACGCACAGCTGGCAACCCGGTATCGCCAGGCGGCGTTTCTCCGGTATGCCTTCACCGCACTCGCCACACTCCAGCGCACTTACGCCGCAGTACTGCACCCGGTTAGCCACCCCCTGTTGCCGCTGCTTTTCTTCAGCCTCACCGGCCAGATCAAACGCTCGCTCATCCATGGGCGTGCTCCTCCGCAGCCTGCCGCGCACCGGCCATGATGCCCAGCAGCTGCGACACCAGCGCCATACCGTGCTTCTCCAGGCGCTCAACTTCGTGCAGCTCCCAGCGGCCATCGGAAACGCCCACGGCCAGTTCGGAAACAAACCCAGACTCAGTTTCCATTACCTTGCCCAACGCCAACAGCGCGTCCTGCGTGGCCGGTACCGCCGTCGGCTGATAGCAAACTACGCCATACACACGCTCAAACCACTGGCGCACGGCATCACCGCGTACAAGCTCTATCACCCGCTCAACGTCAGGTGCGTGCAAGTGATGGCTCGGATAGGAAACCGACAGCCGCTTCTGAAAGGCGTCATACGACTCATTGAGGATGGCGCAAACCGCCGTCAGGCTGCCGCGCATATCGCGGCAATCACGGTCGATGGCTTGCTCAAGGGTACGAACAGGACCAGCGTCCCGAAGTGGATCTATACGCATTGGTGTTAATCCCCCGCCAACGCCATAGACCGAATGCGGGCCGCGCCCTATCATCCAACCTATGACGCAAGCATGTGCTGTGCCTCGTCTAGCCGGCGGTAACCGTGGTAGGGAACCCGCTGGCGCCAAGCCTTGAGGCAATCGATCCGTCGACCACCTCAAAGCACAACCCAAAGCATCCGTGCCTTGGTGTGTAACAGAGCAAACGAGCGCCACGTGCTGTGCCTTACTCGTTTGCCCTGTTACAGCCCAGCCCCGTGGTAGGGAGCTGGGCAATCCGCTGGCGGGGGCAACCCCGCCGGCACCTATTTCAAGCTGCTTTCTTTCGGCCTACCGGCACTAACTCAACAGCTTGATATCCACCTTCAGCCAACTGCTGTACGCGGATATCTCGCTCTGAATTAATCATCTGGGAGATCGATCCCTGAGTGACCCCGATCAAGCTCGCTACTTGAGATTGCGTCCGCCCGCTACAAAAGCTCTTGAGGGGAACGCCAATGTCATCGCTCATTTTTTAAGCCTCGGTAAATCCTCGCAGCGCAGATATTAGTCAGGGAAATTATTCTAAGCAAGCAATTTATCATCCTGACTATTTGCTGAAAATTAGCGACGCCAATATCGTGGACAACATGAACGATAAATACCTGCCTTCGACGGAATGCATCAACGAAGAGGCCGCCCGCCTCAAGGCGATCTATAACGCCCGCAAGCTCGACAACAAGGGTTTGAATCAGGCCGTACTCGCCGAGCTGTGCGACTGGTCGTCTCAAGGTACCGTTAGCCAATACATGACCGGCGGCCTGCCGCTGAACATCGAGGCGCTACTCAAGCTGGCAAACGTACTGCAGTTCAATCCGGCAGAGGTCAGCCCACGCCTTGCCCAGACATATCTGCCTGCAGCTCCAGTCGCAAGCCAAGTAAATGACAACTTTGGTACCTATCAAGCCAGCGCAACGCTTGAACCCGGCCCCGAGCTGAGCCGCCCTTTTCGCCGCACCAAAATAGTAGGAACCGCTCAATTGGGCCCAGAAGGATATTGGGATGCGATCGCCACAACCGATGGGTGGCTAGACGTGCCCAGCAGCGACCCAGACGCCTACTCACTGCGCGTGCGAGGCGACTCGATGGCCCCGGCCATTCGCAGCGGCTGGGTGGTCTGGTGCGAGCCTAACCACGCGTTGATCCCCGGCGAATACGTGATGGTTCGCTGCAACGACGGTCAATGCATGGTCAAAGAACTGCTGTTTGAAAACACCGACGAGGTCAGCCTGATGGCCGTCAATGACGGCTATGGCCGCCTGACCATCGCCCGCCAAGACATCGAGCAAATCCACTACGTGGGCGGTATCGTGCCACCGAGCAAGATCAAATATTAATTTATGGAGCTGCTCCAATGCCGAATTCAGGGCTTAACAGTGATACTGCAATGGTCGAGCTAACCGTCGATCTTATCCATTTGTGCACCCTTCAAACCCGGGCGATCATGAAACTTTCTCACTCAATCTCAATCGACTTAAACGTCTCGATCGAGACGCGGGACTCCGCTAAAGAAGCCTTTGAACTTGTGGATAACATGGTCACCAGACTCAATGAAATGACCAAATCAAAGGTCATCGAGCTAATTGAAAATCCCGACATGGAGCATAACCATGAATGAAAAGGTTGATGTCCGGCTTATCCAAAAGCAGCTCTCTGAGCTAAAACAAGAAAATGACACATTTAGGAAAGGGGCCCATACTGGAGGTGGAAACCCTCCGGGAGGTAGCGGAATGGAAAAGCGAGTTGAGAAACTTGAGTTAGCGATGCCCGACATACAACTCAGGCTAATTCGTATTGAATCGCGCTTGGATCACATGGTATCCAAAGCCGACCTGCTGGAAATGTCAGTTTCGTTCCATAAGTCGCTGAACGAGCAAACGTGGAAGTTCTTGGCAGGCGCTACCAGCATGTCCGCACTATTCGCAAGCATCGCATTTGGCTTGGCAAAAATGCTCAACTGATCCTCCCTGTGCATCAGAACCCCGCCACCGAGCGGGGCTTTTATTGCCCATAAAAATAATTATTAGTCAGGGTATTGAATAAATAAATTTGCTGGGCTAATTTAGCGCCGTATCCCTACCACGGTTACGGAGCGATCCCATGAGAGCACAGCACAGCAACACCCCCTGCAAGGTGTTCATTCACCCAGCAGTGAGCAACCCCAACCGCATCTTCGAAGTGCGCCGCCTGGCGCGTGATGGCGACTGCGAATTCAAAACCGCCACCCGCGCACTTACCCACCGCCAAGCCAGCCAAGGCCCATGGGACGGAGGTAGCGCAGCATGAAACAGATCCTAATCGGCCTGCACGGCCTCGCCCGCACCGGCAAAGACACAGCGGCCAACTATCTGGTAGCACACTATCTGCTGGCGGTTTACGCCTTCGCCAGCCCGCTAAAAACTGCGCTGCAACAGATGTTCAACCTTACCGCTGAGCAGCTGAATGGCGCCCTGAAAGAAACCCCACTGCCCATCATCGGCAAGTCCCCACGCGAGCTGATGCAGCTGCTCGGCACCGAGTGGGGCCGCCACAGTGTGCACAACGATCTGTGGCTACTGCTGGCCCGCCAGAACATGGACAACATGCTCGAGCTGCAAGACGGCTACCTGCCGGGGTTCGTGATCAGCGACGTGCGCTTTGAGAATGAAGCCACGTGGATTCGCGCTCAGGGCGGCACCGTGCTGCACTTGCTGCGCCCAGATGCTGCGGCGGTAAACCCGCACATCAGTGAGGCCGGCGTTGCCATCCACGACAACGACCTTGTTATCCATAACGACGCCGATCTACAGCACCTCTATACCCAACTGGATCACTTGATGCTGATCCTCTCGCGCCGCCAAGCCTTGCGCTCAGCAGCCTGAGGCCAGCCGCCATGAACCGGACTCTAGACGAAGCCGCTGCAGTGCTCGGCATCAAGCCTCGCGCCTTGCGCAAACAGCTGCGCGGGCTAGGTGTACTGACTCAATTGGGCGAGCTGGCCTGCAAATACCGCGACAAAGGCCACCTGTATATCGACCCCCGCAGCCGCTGGAACCCAAGCATCAGGCAGTACAGCCACTACGCCGTGGTGATGAGCACCGAACAGGGCTTGGGCTGGCTGGCACAACAGCTGGGCATCAACGTAACCAACAAGGACGCAGCAGCATGAAGCCAACCGCCACCCAACATGCCATCGGCGCGCTCAAGCTGGTGGGCCTGCACCTTGATCACCCAACGGTCATTGACCCTGCAGTGATGCGCGCAGCCAGTGCCGAGGCCATCGAGCGGCTGCAGGCGCAAACACCTGGGCAAGTGGCCGACCTTGGCCCGCTGTACTGCGCGTTGCTGGCCGTAACACCTCGCGGTCACCTGCCCCACGTCACGCTCACGCTAAACCCGGCCACCCCCTATGGCGCGGTAATTACCGACGCCGCAGGCAGCGTGGTCGCCCGGCAGATCGGCAAGACCATCGACGGCCTTGCCCAGTTAATAGCCACCAGCTTCCCGGTGGGGCGCGGGGAGCCATACAACACGGGAGGCCTGCGTGACGACACTTGAAAAACTGGAGAAAAAGTACCCAGACCGATTCATCACCATAGAAACGTTCATGGCGGACTACTTAAGACACATCAGCTCGCCGCGGTATCTGCTCAGAAAGATCAGGGGAAAGCAGATCGATATCAAGATTTCACCCGCAACAAGCGCCACACGCCGCACTTGGATCATCTACCTGCACGACCTCGCCACCTGGCTTGATCGTCAGGAAGAAGCCGCAAAAGCGGCATAACCCGGCCCTACCACGGCCACCACCAGCAAGAGAGGCACAGCACATGAAAGCTACCGACACCAACGAGTTCTTGAACTCACTCAACGCGGCCGTGTTCGCCCAGCAAGTAGGCCACGCGCTGTCCGATGTCGCCGGCGGCGTGATCGACCACGGCAAGGTTGGCCAAGTCACGCTCACATTCAAGATAAAGCAGATCGGCCAGAGCAATCAGGTCGCCGTCAGCCACACCTTGGATTACGTGCAACCCACCAAACGCGGCAAAAAACGCGAAGACACCACCCTCGACACTCCGCTGTACGTCACCGAAAAAGGCCTTGAACTGTTCCAGAGCAACCCGACGGCCCAGCTCTTCAGTAGTGACCTCACGCCCGTCACCGCTCGCGAAGTTTAAGCGCGCCCCTTAACCACACCGCAGCTAACGCTCACTCAATAAACCAAGGAAGCACCCATGTTTAGCAAAGAAACCCTGCAACACATCGAAGCCCAAGCACTGATCGCTGCCGCCAAGCCCATTGTTATCGATGGCGGCTCCAAGGTTGCCGTACTCCCCGAGTCCGCCACCATGGTCAAGCTCGAACAGTACCAACCCATGCGCGATCGCTTTCGCGGCAACCTGAAAACCCACGCACTGGCCGACTTCGCCAAGTACGTTGAGAGCCACGACGACACTGCCCCCGAAGGCATGGCTTCCCGCGGCTTTGTTGACCAGGACGCCATGGCCGCCACGGTCATCTTCAACCTGGGCGACATGGGTGACGCCGGCCACGCCGACGACACCGCCACGCTGACCCTCAAACCAACCGCCGCCTATTCAGCCCTGCAAGGCATCCTCGGCAAGAACCTGAGCCAACAGGCGCTGGCCGAGTGGCTGGAAGACTGGGCGCAACACGTGCAGGCCAAAGACGGCACCACCGATTTGCAACTGGTAGCCGCCATCAACGCCGTGCGCCGCATGACCATCAAGGCCACCGCCACGCGTGACAGCGTGGTCGGTGACTTCAATGCCAGCCGCAGCGCCATGGACGAGATCGAAGCCAAGAGCATGGACACCCTGCCCAGCTCCTTTGTGTTCACCACCGTGCCATTCGAGGCGCTGCAACCTGCCGCCATCACCCTGCGCATGTCCGTGCTGACCGGCGGTGATGCCCCGGTGCTCAAGTTGCGCTGGGTGGGTGAAGAGTCGCAGCGCGAAGAGTTCGCCCGCGAGTTCAAGGCCGTGCTGGAGAAAGAAGTCGGCGGCTTCGTACCACTGACCATCGGCACCTTCGCCCTCGGCAAGTAACCACCACCAACACCCTGCCGCCGCACTACCACTCGCAGCGGCAGGCTTACAGAGGCACAGCACATGCAAACAACAACCCTTAGCATCTTGGCGGTGATCGCCATCTTCGCCGCCATCGGTCTCCTCTACTGGGGCGGCTACATGTCCGGACGTAAAGACGGTACCGCCGAAGGCTATGCAACAGGCCACAGCGCCGGTAAGTCGGCAGCCTTTGCCGAAGCCGGCGAGTGCGTGCGCCAATACCGCAACGACGCCGAACAACTCAAGAGCCTGCGCGAGATCGAGCGGCGCGACCACCGCACCGCCCTTGAAGCCATCATGCTCGACTGCAATGAGCGCATCTGCCTCTTCGCCCGCCGCGCTAACCCGTTTACCACCGATGACCAGGCGGTGCTTGGCGCCATCGCCAGCAAACTGGAACTAGCCGCCAGCACCTTTGACGGTTTGAAATCCCCCGAGCACGCCCGCTTCGCCCGCGCCCTGCAGCAGAACGCACTCAACATGATTGAGCGGCTGCGCATAGCACTGGAATACAGCGCCGCCCCCCCCGCCCACTTTGAGCACCCCGACACCGCGCTCATTGAGTGGCTGGACAAAGAAGCCAGCTATCACGGCGACCTAGAAACCGGCGAGCTGCGCTTCCTCGTTACCAGCCCGGCCGATGGGTTTGAGCATGTGCGCGACGTGCTGCGCCTGGCCATCCACCAACAGCAAACACACGAAGCCGGCCAAGAGGTGATGGCATGAAGACTCTTTGCATTTATCACGGCAACTGCGCCGACGGTTTCGGCGCTGCCTGGTCGGTACGCAAAGCGCTTGGCGCAGGGAATGTTGACTTCCACGCTGCCGCCTATGGCAAACCAGCGCCAGACGTTGAGGGCCGGTCCGTCATCATCGTGGATTTCTCCTATCCGCTGGAAACCCTGCAGCAGATGGCCGAGACCGCCACATCCATTCTCGTTATTGACCACCACAAGACAGCGGCTGAGGCACTCGCGCAGCTGCCCAAGGCCCCAAGCAGCTTCCTGCTCTGGATGGAATCAACTGACCAGCTCGCGGCACTCTTTGATATGCACCGCAGTGGCGCCGGCATGACCTGGGATTTCTTCTTCCCTGATCAGCCCCGGCCAGCCCTGATCAACCATATCGAAGACCGCGACCTGTGGCAGTTCAAGCTGGAAGGCACCAAGGATGTAATGGCCGCCGTATTCAGCCACCCACAGGACTTTGCCACCTGGGATCTGCTGATGGCAGACCACATCAACGCCCTGCGCTTGGATGGTCACGCCATTGAGCGCAAGCAGCAGAAGGATGTAGTCGGCCTAGTAGCCAGTAACAGTCGCTACATGGTGATCGGCGGCGTAACCGTTCCAGTCGTCAACCTACCCCACACCATGGCCAGCGATGCAGGCGCACTCTTGAGCCAAGGCCAACCGTTTGCCGCCATCTACTGGGACACGGCCGAGGGCCGCCAATTCTCCCTGCGCAGCTCCGATGCCGGCGAGGATGTATCCGCCATAGCCAAACAATACGGCGGCGGTGGCCACCGCAATGCAGCGGGATTCAAGGTGCCTTTCGAGCACCCTCTAGCCTGCAATGCTCCAGCACTTAAGTGCTTTCAGGTTGGCGAAAATGACATTGTTGCTGCCTACACCCCCGAGCAAGCCGTGGCGATACTCTGTGCTTTCGCGGGCTATCACTACACCACCGATGACGCAAGCGAATGGACGGCAGCTCAGCTGGATGCCCCAGTTTTCGAAGAGGACGGCGTCACACCCGCCGACCCATGGCGCACGACTTTCGCCGCTTGCGTCTATCCCCAATACATCACCGGATGGGAGTAACAGCCATGACCTGGATACTCACCCTAACCGGCAAGCGCTTCGAGCTGCTGGCACCCACTGCCGCCATGATCGACCCGATGGACATTGCCCACAGCCTTGCCCACCAGTGCCGCTTCAACGGCCACAGCCGCGGCTTTTATTCGGTTGCACAGCACTGCTGCATCGTCGCGGACCTGGTACCGGAAGAGCACCAACTGGTCGCACTGCTGCATGACGCAACCGAAGCCTATGTCGGCGACCTGGTGCGCCCACTCAAGCAACTGCTGCCCGCCTTTGTCGACATCGAGCACCGCATCTGGCTGGCCATCTGCGAGCGCTTCAACCTCGACACAGAGCTGCCAGCTTGCGTCCACGACGCCGACTTAATTGCGCTGGCCACCGAACGCCGGGACCTGATGCCAGCCCACCCTGGCACATGGGAATGCCTCGCCAACATCCAACCAAGCGCCGCACGCATCAAGCCTTGGGGCACCACCGAGGCGACCGTGAACTACTTCCATCGGCTGATGCAATTGCTCAGCACCACGCACCGCGCCGCTGCCTGAATCCAAGGACAACACACATGAACGCACACACTCAAATCGCCACCCCAACCATCGGCGGCACCCCATTCGCAGGCGGCTTCTATGCCGGCCGCTTCCTGCTGGACGGCACCGAATATGCCCTGATCGTTGCACCCAAAGCACTGGGCGAACATCACCCCACCGCCTGGGGCGAATACGGCCAGAACATCGAAGGCGCCCGCAGCTGCAACGACGGCCGCGCAAATACCGAGGCCATGGCTGCTGCCGGCAGCGCACTAGGCCAGTGGGCATTAACGCTCGATATAGCCGACCACAAAGACTGGTACATCCCAAGCCGCGACGAGCTGGAACTCTGCTACCGCAACCTGAAACCAACCACCCAAGAAAACTGGGCAAGCTTTCGCGATGGCGACAACCCCAGCAGCGTTCCGGTTGGCTACCCCTACACCGAAGAAAGCCCGGCGCAGACCACCGCACCCGAGTTTCAGGAAGGTGGCGCCGAGGCGTTCCAGCCTGAGTGGTATTACGCCAGTACGCAGCACAGCCCGGACTACGCGTGGGTCCAGGACTTCGATGTTGGCTACCAGGACAACGACCCCAAGGGCGGCGCAAGGCGGGCTGTCGCCGTCCGCAGATACAAGGTCAGCCCTTAACCCATTCACCACTTTTTTTGCCGCGCGCGCAGCGCGCGGTCGACGCCATATTTTGAGGGTTGAACCATGAGCCAAATGATCAAACTTACCATCGGCGAAGAACGCTTCAAAACCCGTAACCCTGCACTGGCGCGCCAAGTGCTCGAGCAGTCCACCGGCCTTACCGCATTGCACCAAGTCGCCGGCGAACTGGTCAGCAGCTTTGGCTTTACGCCGCCACAGATCGGCCAGTACTGGCACGGCGAAGGCGGCATCTATGCCGGGCTAGTGCGCGGCGAAAACGGCACGCCTGACTACCACCTGATAGTGCCGACCGATCCGGCTGGGCAAGCAGAGGAAATCACCTGGGGCGCACCCGGCAAGAACGAAGACGGCGCGACCAATGCGCATGACGGGCTTAGCAACACCCGCGCCCTGTGTGAGTCCGAGCACGACCACCCGGCCGCACAGTGGACGGCCGATGTTGAGATCGATGGACACCGCGACTTCTACCTGCCCGCCCGCCACGAGCTGCGCCTGTGCTACCTGAACGTGCCCGAGCTGTTCAGCACCGATGATTGGTACTCCAGCAGCACGCAGTACAGCCCGGACGACGCGTGGATCCAGAACTTCGATGGTGGCAGCCAGCACTACGACCGCAAGGACACCGCAAGGCGGGCTGTCGCCGTCCGCAGAGTGCTCAACCCTTTAACCATTTAACCCTTTAAGGGCGCGGGCGTAGCCCGCGTTTCGCGAGTTTTTCAGCATGGCCCTAGCCCAACACCTGCCGATCTACAAGCTGGCCAGCGATCTATGCAGCCTGGCAGCAGACCTCACCAAGAACATGCGCCGCGAGTTCAAGCGCACCCTCGGTGAAAAGCTGCTGACTGAGTGCATCGAGGTCACCATCCAGATTTTCCGCGCCAACACGGCGGAAGGCCGGGATCGAGTGCAGCACATCCAACAAATTCTGGAACGTATCCAGGTGATCGAACTGATGCTGCGCCTCGCCCTCGACAAACAGCTGATTGGTGCAAACCAATACGCCAGAACAGTAGAAATCACCGACCCGCTAGGTCGGCAGGCAACAGGTTGGAAAAAACATGCCGCAACGTCGCCAGCCGCTTGAGCGCCACGGTGCTCCTGCCAGTGCGATTTTGAATCTGGTCGTGCCGCTGGCCTATATGGCCACCGCTATGCGCACCCAGGTAACCAGTCGGCAATGTCCGGACAGGCCCTGCGCAGTTGCCCCACTGATCGGCCTTGGCCTTCGGCAGGGTGATGTAGATAGCACGACTTGGCGCAGTACAGCCCGAACAACGCGTGGATCCAGAACTTCGATGATGGCAACCAGAACAACGACCACAAGGACAACGCAAGGCGGGCTGTCGCCGTCCGCAGCTTCTAACGATGCCACTGCGGGCCATGCTGACTTTTATTTTGAGGACCTAGTGCAAGCCTACCTGGACTGCCGGCGCAACAAGCGCAGCAGCAGAAGCGCACTGGCTTTTGAGCTCAACCTGGAGCGCAACCTTATGCAACTGCATACCGAGCTGAAAACCGGCACATACCGGCCGGGCACCTCGATCTGTTTCGTTGTCACGCACCCAAAACCAAGAGAGGTTTGGGCCGCTGACTTTCGCGACCGCATCGTGCACCACTTTCTCTACAACCACATCGGCCCGCGCATCGAGCGCAGCTTCATCGCCGATAGCTGCGCCTGCATCAAGGGCCGCGGCACTCTCTACGCCGTCCAACGGCTGGAAGCCAAGGTGCGTAGCATCACCCAGAACTGGCAGCGCCCGACTCATTATCTAAAGTGCGACCTCGCCAACTTCTTTGTGGCCATCGACAAGCGCGTACTGCAGCAGCAACTGGCGGCCCGCATCGAGCAACCCGCATGGCTGGCGCTGGCCTTATTGATCCTCATGCACGACCCCCGTGAAAACTATGCGCTACACAGCACGCCACGCTTACTCAATCGCGTCCCCCAACACAAGCGCCTCACCGCGCAACCGGCACACCTTGGCCTACCGATCGGCAACCTGTCGTCACAGTTCTTCGCTAACGTGTACCTCGACGCGCTCGACCAGTTCGTGAAACACCAGCTGCGCTGCAAGCACTACGTGCGCTATGTCGATGACTTCGTGCTGCTGCATGAAAGCCCGCAACAACTCAACGCATGGCACAAACAGATCGAGGCCTTCCTGGCTGACCGGCTGCACGCACACCTCAACCCAAGCAAGACCATCCAGCAACCGGTAGACCGGGGCATCGACTTTGTCGGCCAAGTCATCAGGCCGTGGCACCGCACCACTCGCAGCCGCACCGTTAAGCATGCCCTGCGCCGCATTGCCACCGTGCCGGCCGCCAACTTACGCGAAACCGCCAACAGCTACTTTGGCCTGCTGACCCAGTCGACCCACAGCCACACCGACCGCCGCAAATTGGCCAAGGCCGTGATGCTACGGGGCAAGGCTGTGAATGCTGCGCTGACCAAGACATTTAAGGGGGCAGCATGAGCACCCGCAAACCCCACAACATGCGCGCCCGCCTGAACCGCTCATGCCGTGCATTGCTCAGCAGCAACAACGTAGCCGTGGTCAACATTGACCCCAGCGGCCGACAGGGCCTGATCAACTGGAGGACTGCCAAGTCCATCGCACCTGGCCGCGCCATCGCCGACGCCGTCTGCGATATCGCCCATCACTGGTGCATTTACGCCAGCGCGCTCTGCATCGACCAACGCGGGCGGCGCTACATCAAGAGCCAGGAAGTCGCACCGCAAGGCATGTACCTCGCCGAGCATCTGACGGACGTGATCGAGGCGTACTACCGGGAGGTGATCGACGGCTGCAATCCGCACCACGTGGTCGGCTCCGGGTGGATCGCCATCCCTAACAACGTGTCCCTGGACGAAGCCCAGGCCGCCAACATCTTCAACGCAGTCGGCGCCTGGCCGGCACAGGAGGCCGCATGATCGGTATCCCAGAAACAGACACCCTTGAGCACAGCCGCATCAGCGCCAATATCAACACCGGCTATCGGCTCACCACCGCAGACGGCCGCCCTGCGCGCCTGGCGATCATTGATGCCGATGGTAACGTGCTTGAGGCAGGCGAAGCGGTAGCCCGCGAAGCTTGGAATGTGTGCATCGCCGTACAGAAAAACTTCTGGATTGGCCAAGGCCACCTGGTGGTGGATAGCTCACCAGCAGGCCAGCCCCTAGAAGCCAAAGCAGCATAAGAAAAGCGCACAAAGGAAAGTAGCAATGAACACTTTAAGGGCTGGCGTCGTGTGGAGCTGCACAGCGTATGGGCCGGGGTTATTGGTTCAAGCCGATTGGCTGGCCCTAGATGGGCAGCTTTACAGGGTTGCCGAGGCGCTTTGGACTGTTGGTGCGGCCGCGAATGGCTGGCATGTGATCCAGTCTATTTGCACGCGAATTGTCGACATTGACGCCGCGATTGCACTTACTAACTGTTAAAGGGAACACGCCATGGGTACAGAAGCCAAGAATGATGTACGCGCTGATTTAAGTTTCTGGTTTGGGTTGTCTTACAGCAGCTTTGCGGTGCTTCCCCGCGCGCTGATGGAAGCCATGCCGGCTGACTGGCAAAGCCGAATGGCTCTTTTACTTAATGAGTACAGTGAAGCATTCCCAAATCAACCAGATATAGGCACAAGGGTGCAGGCTACGCGGGGTAACAAGCTGGCAAAGTTCCCCGAGTGGGTTTTGAACTATCGACACCCAGACCGCGCCGCTATTAGTGCGCTTCGCCGCTAAAACTAAAGAGGAAAGCACACCCATGATTTACTTAGTTGTGCGTGAAATCGAACACGAAACCCGTGACGCGGTTAGGGCATTTACCCATGAGGCAGACGCCCAGGCGTTCCGCGCCAAGCTGGTCGCTTACGATCAGACTCGCCCGGCTTGGCGGGGGGGCGACTACGCCGCCGAAAAAGCACTGTGGGAGGGTCGGCACCCAGCGGGGAAGTGGTTCACCGAGGCCGACAGCTGGGATATTGATGCGATACCTTTAGACGACGAATAGAAAGGAAACCACGCGCCGACGGAGCTTTCACACGACAACGCAACGCACCTTTTAGAGTGCCGTCACCGCATCGTCTATGCTTACAAGGTAAGCGCGAAGCAAGCCAACTAATCAAGGAAACGCCGGCGCAATGCCGGCTTTTGCTTGTTACCCATCCATCCGCTCGCGGGCTACCCACGCACCGCTGCGCCGATCAATCCGTAACAACAGCGGGCGCCCGGCTTTGGGCACGAGCATCACATCAATAACCGTACCTTCCCGCCCCTCATTACCAATGCCACGCATATAGATGACGATCCGCTCAAAGGTATCCATCACCAACTGCCGTACCTGCTCGCGGGCCACGTAATCATTGGCCGCAACTCCAGCAGCTAATGCCGCCCACCGCGCCGCTTGCGCGGGTTCTGCATGTGTCGACCTAGCTGCCAGCTCGCGCTCGAGCTGCTGCACGCGACCCTGCGCGATGCCAAGCTGCTGCTCCAGCTCACGCGCCCGCCGGACAAAGGCCAGAGGCGCAGCGCCACTGTCATCGGCGAGCAGCGCATCGGTGATCTTGCCCAGTTGCCGCTCGAGTTCAACCACCTCACGCCGCACCCCGGCCAACTGCTCCCGCAGACCACGCCCATCGTCTGGCGCTTCGTGCAATCGCTGCAAGTTGAACTGGTCGGCGCAGTAGTTAAGAATCGCCCGCTCAATTGGCACCACGCTGCAGCTACCGCCAGCAGTACAGCCGCCGTTTTTACTGTAGCCAACGCACTGCAACCGCCGATGACCATCAGCCAAACTACCGTCAACCTTGGCGCGAGCCATTAGATTTTGCGCAACCAAAGCAGTACCGCAGTAGCCGCAGTAAGTGCGACCGATACCAGTGATGATGCCCGGTATCTCCCCAGCACCGCGGCGCCGATGTCGCTGGCCAGCTAGCAACTGCAGCTCGTCATATTCCGCATCGGTAAGCAGCGGCGGGTAATAGCCCTCGAGCAAGTAATCCTCGCCATCAACCGTGATCCGTTTGGCGCCACGCAAGGCCGGCAACTTGATCAGACGGTAGATCTGCTGCCCAGCGATGCCCCAGTCGGTCAGCTCATAGCCTTGCTCGTGCATCAGCTTCGCCGCCCGGCCAGCGCCAAGCCCCTGCTGGTAAAGGTCCAGCGCCATGCGAACAGCCGCGACCCGTTCGGGTACCAGCCGCCACTCGCTGCCAGTCCACTCTACCCATTGCGGATCTTTGCCGTTGCGCACAAGCCCACGGTAAGTTCCCGCCACCCAGCCGACACACAGCCGGCGGATGCTGGCTTTAACCCGCTTGCTTTTGGTGTCCGACTCTTCGTGCGCACGGATCATCACCAGCAGGCTGTAGACCAAATCCATCGGCTGCGCTTTAAGGCCGGCGCGGTTGTACTCCCGGCCATCACTGGCGGTCACCACGGTGATACCGGCATTGATGATCTGCGCCAACTGCGCCTGCGCTTGTATCGGCTCGGCACGGCTCAGTCGGTCCAGCCCCTCTACTATAAGCACCGACCCTTCGGGAATCCGCCCCTCACTCACCGCCAACAGGAAGACACCCAGCGCACCCTGCTTGATGTGTTGCTGGTGATAGGCCGATAAACCCTCATCCCTTAACGACAACGACTCATCCAACACTAGGCCCCGGCCGGCAGCCCACGTCTGAGCGTAAAGCATCTGACGATCAGCACTGCCCCCGGTCGATTGCCGAGGATCAGAAAACCGCAGATAGCTGTATACTCGCCCGCTATTTTTTGTCATGCCCTATCCTGAGGAACACCAATATGTCGAAGAAAGCTCCTAGTATAGGGTTTATATCACTCGGGTGCCCGAAAGCCCTGGTCGACTCCGAGCGCATCCTTACCCAGCTGCGCATGGAAGGCTACGAGATAGTCCCGACCTATCAGGACGCCGACGTGGTGGTGGTCAACACCTGTGGCTTTATCGACAGCGCCAAAGCCGAATCCCTGGAAGTAATAGGTGAAGCCCTGGCCGAAAACGGCAAAGTCATCGTCACCGGCTGCATGGGCGTCGACGAAAGCGTGATCCGTAACGTGCACCCCAGCGTCCTCGCCGTCACCGGCCCGCAGCAGTACGAGCAAGTGGTCAACGCCGTGCACGACGCCGCGCCACCGAATAAAGAGCACAACCCGCTGATCGACCTGGTGCCACCCCAGGGCGTCAAGCTCACCCCGCGCCACTACGCCTACTTGAAGATTTCCGAAGGCTGCAACCACAGCTGCAGCTTCTGCATCATCCCCTCGATGCGCGGCAAGCTGGTCAGCCGCCCGGTGGGTGACGTGCTCAGCGAAGCCGAACGCCTGGTCAAGGCCGGGGTTAAAGAGCTGCTGGTGATCTCCCAAGACACCAGCGCCTACGGCGTCGACGTCAAATACAAGACCGACTTCTGGAACGGCCAGCCAGTCAAGACCCGCATGCTGGAGCTGTGCGAAGCGCTCAGCAGCATGGGCATCTGGGTGCGCCTGCACTACGTCTACCCCTACCCCAACGTCGACGACATCATCCCGCTGATGGCCGCCGGCAAGATCCTGCCGTATCTGGACATCCCCTTCCAACACGCCAGCCCGAAAATCCTCAAGGCCATGAAACGCCCGGCCTTCGAAGACAAGACCCTGGCGCGGATCAAAAACTGGCGCGAGCAGTGCCCTGAGCTGATCATCCGCTCGACCTTCATCGTCGGCTTCCCTGGCGAGACCGAAGAAGACTTCCAATACCTGCTCAACTGGCTGACCGAAGCCCAACTCGACCGCGTCGGCTGCTTCCAGTACTCACCCGTTGAAGGCGCACCGGCCAACCTGCTCGACAGCCCGGTAGTACCGGACGACGTCAAGCAAGAACGCTGGGATCGCTTTATGGCCCACCAACAAGCCATCAGCACAGCCCGCCTGCAGCTGAAAATCGGCAAAGAGATTGAAGTGCTGGTCGACGAAATCGACGAAGACGGCGCCATCGGCCGCTGCTTCGCCGACGCCCCGGAAATCGACGGCATCGTCTACATCGACAGCGACCAAGACTTGAAGCCTGGTGACAAAGTCTGGTGTCGCGTCACCAACGCCGACGAATACGACCTCTGGGCCGAAACCCTCGAGGCCTAAGCCCAGCACGTGACACCGGCTTAAACTTAAAACAGCCTGCCGCTGCCCAGCGTGCAGGCTGTTTTAAGTGTGCGCAGCTGCGCGCTTCTGTGGGAGGGGCTTTAGCCGCGATTGGGCTGCACAGATCGTAGGATGGGTTGAGCGTAGCGATACCCATCGCCGACCGAACAGCGCAAAAACGTACGCCACCCACCACACCGGCCTGTCCAACTTGGATTGATCGAGGACGCCCTGCCAACGCCGCAGGCGCCTTGGATTTTGGTGTCGCCATTAGGCCTTTGTTACACCCGATCCAGCGGACTCATCACCCCGAGCCCGCCACGATTGAGCACATGAGTGTAGATTTGCGTGGTCTTCACGTCCGCATGCCCAAGCAACTCCTGCACGGTACGAATGTCCTGCCCGGCCTCCAATAAATGAGTGGCAAACGAATGACGCAACGTATGCGGAGTTGCCGGTTTAATCACCCCGGCTTTGTGAACAGCCTCACGCACCGCCCGCTGAATGGTTTTCTCATGCAAATGATGCCGAAAAGTGCCAGCACCGCGCGGGTCTTGCGAACGATTACCCGAAGGAAACACAAATTGCCAGCCCCACTCCGCCGCCGCATTGGGATATTTGCGGGCCAAGGCAAAGGGTAAATTAACCCGGCCAAAACCATCGGCCAGATCTTGCTGATGCAGCGCACTGACCTCCTCCAGATGCTGATGCAGCCGGATCATCACTAAGCGCGGCAACATGGTCACGCGATCTTTCTGACCCTTACCATCACGCACCAAAATCTCGCCACGGGAAAATTCCACATCCTTGACCCGCAAACGCAGCGCCTCCATCAAACGCAGGCCAGAGCCATATAACAGATTGGCAACCAGCCAATGCACACCCGACATCTGGGCTAACACCCTGGCCACCTCATCACGCGTCAACACAACCGGCAAATGCGCAGGCTTCTTCGCCCGCACAACCCCCTCCAGCCAAGGCAGCTCGAGCTTCAGCACCTCCTTGTAAAGAAACAACAAAGCCGCCAACGCCTGATTCTGCGTCGCCGCCGCCACATTACGGCCAACGGCCAAATGAGTAAGAAAAGCCTCAACCTCCGCCGCACCCATCTCTACTGGATGACGATACTTGTGAAACCGTATATAACGTTTCACCCACTCGGTGTAGATCGTTTCCGTTCGAATGGAATAGTTTCTGAGACGAATTTGCTGACGCACCTGATCCAGCAACCTAGGCTTGTCGTCATCCATGTCGCGCTTCTCCCGAAATGATGTCGCGCTCGCCGCGACCACCTACAAGCTAGACGCTGGCTTACAAGCCGACAAGGAACGTTATCAGACATGCTTTTACGACAAAAAACGCGACATAAAATGTCGCCTAATAATAGTTAGGGTCGCTATGAAATATTTAATATTACCCATATTTATGATATTGACTGGGTGCGATACCTTTTACGGCCTTCGCGTCACTACCGAACCAAGCTTTAACGGAAATTGGGCTTGCTTAACCAATAATATTGACTCCATC
>NZ_JAUYNT010000039.1 GCF_030698175.1 Pseudomonas sp. | reverse complement strand
CAAGCCTTGTGCGCAGTGATGCGCAAGTATCTGACCGGCGTTTGGGCCTGCATCCAGCAGGGCGAGCGCTTTGATTCCAGCAAACTGTTCAGCAGCATTCACCAAGTGAAAGCTTGACCTCCAACAGAGTATCTACAAACTTTCACCACTAGCCAAGAGGTCATTTGTAATGCGTGACGCCATTCTCCTCACCCCCGGCCCGCTGACCACCAGCCTGGCCACCAAGACCGCGATGCTGAATGATTGGGGCTCCTGGGACAGCCGTTTCAATGCCCTGACGGCGGGTGTGTGCGCCGATTTGCTGGCGATTGCCCAGGCCCAGGACAGCCATGTCTGTGTGCCCTTGCAGGGCTCCGGCACCTTCGCCGTGGAGGCGGCTATCGGCACCCTGGTGCCGCGCGACGGCGCCTTGCTGGTGCTGGTCAATGGCGCTTACGGGCTGCGCATGGCGCAACTGGCCGAGGTCATGGGCCGACAAGTGGCGACCCTGAATTTTGCCGATGACCAGCCGGTGTGCCCGCAGCAACTGGCCGAGTATCTGGCCGCCCATCCGCAGATCAGCCATGTCGGCGCCATTCACTGTGAAACCAGTACCGGCCTGCTCAATCCGCTGGCCGCGATTGCCACTGTGGTGGCGGCGGCCGGTCGCCAGCTGATTATCGACAGCATGAGTGGCTTCGGCGCCTTGCCGGTGGATGCCCATGAGTTGCCGTTTGCGGCGCTGGTGTCGTCGGCCAACAAGTGCCTGGAAGGCGTGCCGGGCATAGCCTTTGTGTTGGTGGCGAAACAGGCTCTGGCGGCCAGCCGGGGCAACAGCCATTCCTTGTCGCTGGACCTGTATGACCAGCACGCCTATTTGGCCCGCACCGGCCAGTGGCGTTATACGCCGCCGACCCATGTGCTGGCGGCGCTGCGCTCTGCCCTCGATCAATTTCACGCCGAAGGTGGCCAGCCGGCGCGGCTGGCGCGCTATCAGGCGAATGCCGAGCGTTTGCGCGCCGGTCTCGCCGCGCTGGGTTTGCAGCCTTATCTACCGGCCGCTGTGCAGGCGCCAATCATCTATACCGCCCATGCGCCAACGCATCCGAGCTACCAGTTTATGGCCCTGTACCAGGCCGTGCGGGCGCGCGGTTTTATCCTCTATCCGGGCAAATTGACCCAGTTGGAGACTTTCCGCGTCGGCTGTATCGGCGCTATCGATCACGCTGAAATCGATCAGGCGCTGGCCGCGTTGGGCGCCGCCCTCGACGACCTCGGTTGGTGTTCTACAGGAGTAAAACCATGACTTACCGCTATCAACGCCGTTACACCGGCCAGTTACAGGCGGTGATCTTTGACTGGGCCGGCACAGTGGTGGATTTCGGCTCCTTCGCCCCGACTCAGGTGCTGATCGAGGCGTTCGCCGGCTTCGATATCGAGGTCAGCTTGGCCGAGGCGCGCATCCCCATGGGCCTGGCCAAGTGGGATCACATCCAGGCGCTGGGGCGTTTGCCATCCGTGGCCGCACGCTGGCGGGCACGCTTTGGCCGGGCCATGCAGGATGCCGATGTGGATGCGTTGTACGCGGCCTTTATTCCGCTGCAAATCGAGCGGGTGGGCGATTACTCGGCGCTGATTCCCGGTGCGCTGCAGTGCATCGCCACGCTGCGTCAGCGGGGCTTAAAAATCGGTTCCTGCTCGGGCTACCCACGGGTGGTGATGGATGCGCTGCTGCCGATTGCCGCCGCCGCCGGCTACGCCCCGGACTGGGTGGTGGCCACCGATGACTTGCCGGCGGGTGGCCGACCGGGGCCGTGGATGGCGTTGGAAAACCTGATCCGCCTCGGCGCCAGCGACGTGGCCGCCTGCGTCAAGGTCGACGACACCGTGCCCGGCATCGACGAGGGGCTGGCGGCGGGCATGTGGACAGTCGGGCTGTCGGCCTCCGGTAACGAGGTGGGTTTGAGCCATGCCCAGTGGTCGGCCCTCGCGCCTGCTGAGCAAGCCGAGTGCGCGCGCCCGGCGGCGGCCAAGTTGTATCAGGCCGGCGCCCATTATGTGATCGCCAGCATTGCCGAATTACCGGCGGTGCTCGACGCCATCGAGCTGCGCCTGAGTAACGGCGAGCGGCCATAAAACGCGGGGTTGGCGGCGGACTCAGGCGCGTAGCGCACAGTCCGCCGGTTTCAGGCTAAGCGGTTTCAGCGACGTTGAGGATGGTCAGCAGGCCTTGGGCGTGGGTGGCCGCTTCGTGGCCAAGGCTGGTCAGATAACCGCCATCGACTTGGGTGATCAGGCCTTTGTCATGCAGGCGAAGCGCTGCGGCAATCGCTTTGGGCGCGGCGACGTGATGAACCTTGAGGCCTTCCTGGGTATTAGCCAGGTTGAACAATGTAAGGATTTCCAGTTCGGCAATCAGCTCAGGGGTATACGACATAGGCGCTCCAGACTCTTCGAGAAAGGCACCGGGGCAACTGGCCCGGCGGTAGTGATCCGCACCGAGTTGGCTGCGGGTTTTAGCAGTGTAGCGAAGCTGCGCTGCAGTGCGCTGGGTTCTGTTGCCATTGGTAAATAATCTGTGAAAGCGATCCTTGTCCTGGATCAATTGCATGCTCCGCGCACCTGGTTTTAGCGGGCGCGCCCGGGCCGCAACTAGCTTGGCTCTTTGGGCAATTCCGGCAGCGCGCGCAGGGCTTGTTCGTACCAGACCAGATTAAACGGGCGGTCGCCGTCGAGCATGGCGCGCACTTCATAGGCCAGCACCTGGGCCATCAGTTCGAGGATCTCCTCGCGCGGGTAACCGACCAGCGTCAGCTTGTTGTAGGTGGCCTTGGCGGCTGCTGGGCTATCGGCTTCGAGCTGATTCTCGATGGCCTGGGTGAGGGTGGCTGCGGTGAAGGCTTCGTCAGTGTCTTCGTGGTCGTCGATTTCGCTCATGGCGGGGCTCTGCTGGAATGAACACACAGTGTGCCACGGCTGGTTTGCGGGCTGGGTGGGCAATTTTGCCGCAGGCCGCAATAGGGGTAGTTGGTCGGCCTCAAAAACCAATTAATAATAATTCTTATTTGTAATTGAATCTTATTGACGTTAGCGTGGGGGGCCTTGATTACTGCTACTCAAGGAAATCGCTATGACTATCGCTGTACCGACGCAACTGCAACAGTTGCTTTCCCGCTGGGGCGAGGCGCTTGGCACGCCGAGCTTCAAGGTCCGTCAAGTCACCCTCGATCATCTCGCTCAGGCACTGGCACCGGCCCGTGAACGCAGCTTTCAGCGGCTGCTGCAGGCGTTGTTTCGCGAGGGCCTGCTGGATGCCCAGAGTTGTGCTTACGATGAGCAGCAGCATTGTTGGTTGAGCCTGGGTGAGGCCGGCGCCTTGTTGCGTTTCGAGCACTTGCAGGCGGGCGGCATGAACAGTTGGCAGCTGCGCGGCAGTGTCACCTTGTACCGCGCCCAGCGCGCGCCCTATGAGCTGCAATACCCGTCCGAATTGCTGCAATTGCTGCGCGATCAGCTTGCGCCGCCGCCAGTGGCCGCCGCCTTTACCCGACTGGCCGCCGAACTGAATGACAGTTTTGCCAACGACACTCTCTGCCTGGCCTATCACCACTGCTGGAACCAGCAGTTGCAGCAGCAGACTGCCAAGCAGTCCGAGCCTAATCTGCTGGCCTGGCTAAAGGCCGGTTTCGCCCAGAGCAACCCGAGCTTGTTGCTGGAGCAGTGGGGCACGTTGGGGCACCCCTGGCACCCGAGTTACAAGACCAAGCTGGGCCTGAGCACCGCACAGGTGGTGGATTTGTCGCCCGAATTCGAGGCGCGTTTCCCGGTCAGCCTCTGTGCGCTGCACCGGCTGTGCGGGCATGTCGAGGCGCTGGCGGGCGAGGATTACTGGTCGTGGTGGCAAGGGCATTTCCCCCAAGCCGCCGAGCAACTGCGGGCCGAGTTGCAGCGTCGCGGTTTGGCGGCGCAGGACTATCTGCCGCTGCCGGTACATCCCTGGCAGGTCAGTGAGGCGCTGCCGCGCTTGTTTGCCGCTGAAATCGCCGAGCAGCGCCTGCTGCTGACCGACATAGTCGCCTTCCAGGGCCATCCGACTATGTCCTTTCGTACCGTGCTGCCGGAGGGCAGCCTGCTCACGCCGATGGTCAAACTGCCGGTGGCGCTGCGCTTGACCAGTGTCCAGCGCACCGTCTCGCCGCGTTCGGCGCGTATGGGGCCACGGGTCAGTCGGCTGTTGCTTGGCATCTTGGCGCAAGAGCCGGAGCTGGCGCGGCTGCTCTGCGTGCTGCCCGAACGGCTGGGTCTGCACTTCAGCCCCAAGCCTGCCGATGACGAACGTTCCCGGCATTTGGCGGTGCTCTATCGGGACAATCCGCAGAGCCTGTTGCAGCCCGGTGAGCTGGCCGTCCCGGTCGGCAGCCTGTTCGCCCATGATGCTCAGGGCCAACCCCTGCTGCGCCAGTGGGTAACGCTGGCCCGGGGCGGCGATGATGCTCAGGCATTGCTGGATTTTTTTGACGCTTACGCGGCAATCGCCGTGCACGGTTTACTGGGCATGTATTTGCTCTACGGCGTGGCGTTCGAAGCCCATCAGCAGAACAGTTTTATGGTCATGGACGCTCAGGGGCAGCCCAACCGGCTGTTGCTGCGCGACTTTGGCGACATCCGCATCCATCGCCCGACCCTGCAGGCCCATGGCCTGGATCTTGAGCTGCACGACCCGGCCATGACCCTGCTGGACGACGCCGAGGCGGTGCGCGACAAGCTGCTGCACACCAGTTTTATGTGCCACCTGGGCGAGTTGGTGTTGCTCTGCGCCCGGCACTGGGGCGTCAGTGAACAGCCTTTGTGGGCGCTGTTGGCCGGTCACGTCGGTGACTGCTTCGAGGCGCTGCGCGGGCGGGTGGAGGCTGAGCGCTGGCAGGCCGAGCGCGCAGCCTTGCTCGAACACGACTGGCCGGCCAAGGCTTTTATCCGCATGCGCCTGGCCGACAGTCAGGTCGACATGGTTGGCCGCCTGAGCAATCCGCTGCGCCACGCCACCCATGGCGGTTAGGGGTTCGTCATTGCGACTGCTGGTGCTGATCCAGCTGGTTTCGATGGCGGCCATGGAGATGAGCGGACCGTTTTGGCCGTTACAGATCCAGGCGTTGCTCGGGCCGGCGCAGGCCCAGTACACCGCACTGCTGTCGGCGCTGGTGTATGCCGGGCCGATGCTCGCGGCGATGTTGCTGACCCCGCTGTGGGGGCGTTTGGGCGACAGTACCGGACACAAGCCAATGATCCTGCGGGCACTGCTGGCGTTGGCGCTGTGTCAGGGCTTGGCGGCGATCACGCTGGACCCTTGGTTGCTGGTGGCCATTCGTACCCTGCAAGGCGCGCTGGCCGGTTTTATTGCCGCCGCCCAGGCCTATGCCTTGGCTTGCTGTGCCAGCGGCGGTCGTGGTCTGGTGTTGGCCCGGCTGCAATCGGCCACCGCCGTCGGTTCCCTGGTCGGCCCGGTGTTGGGCGGCTGGCTGATGGATGTGTCGGGTTTTGCCGCTCTCTGTGTTGGCGCGGCACTGATTTGCCTGCTCTGTGGGCTGCTCAGCCTCGGCTTGCCGGCCGACAGACCAGAGTCACGACCGAGCCGCCCGCAAACGCCGAGCAAGCTGCCCAGCGGTTGGCTGGCCGGTATTTTGGCGATCATCGTGCTGGTGCAGGCGGCGAAGATGATGCCGCAGTCGTTCTACGCCCTGTATGTCGCCGAGGTTTTGCACGCCCCAGGCTGGCTGATCGGCGCCAGCTACGCCGCCAGTGCCGTCACCCTGGCGCTGTCGGCGCCGCTGTGGGGGCGCTTGTTTGATCGCTGGAAACCGGCGCAAACCCTGCGGGTGGTGGAAGGGGTGGCCTGGCTCTGCGCCCTGACCCTGGCACTCACCGCGCTGGCCAGTGGCTGGCTCGGCTTTATTGCCAGTCGCCTGCTCTGGGGGCTGTGGCAGGGCGCGTTACTGCCGGTCGCCTATGCGCTGATCGCCAACCGGGTGGCCACCAATCAGCAAGGTTTCGCCCTCGGCTTGGGCAACAGCGCGGCCAAGGCCGGCGCCTTGCTCGGCACCCTGCTGGGCGCCCTCGGCATGCAACTGGCGGGGCTGGCTTACAGCTTCTGGCTGGTGGCTCTGACTTACGCGCTTGCGGCTCTGGGCATCCGCCTGATCCGTTCGCGTGCCTTGGCGCCAGAGGTTCTGGTTTGCCCTTTAACACCTGAACAGAAAGAATTATGAAAACCACTCAATTTGCCATTCTGCTGCCCCTGCTTAGCCCGCTGAGTCCTTTGCTGGCGGCCGAAACTCCGCCGCCAGCCGAGGCCTTGAGCCTGTCGGAAAGTGTGGTCTCGGCCACCCGCAGCGAAACCAGCATTGCCTCGATTCCAGGCTCGGTGCAGGTCATCGACGAGCAGCAGTTACGCCAGCAAAGCGGCGCCGGGCGCAAGGTCGCCGACATTCTCGGGCAGCTGGTGCCGGGCCTGGCCCCCTCCAGCGGCGGCATGAGCAACTTCGGGCAAACCCTGCGCGGTCGCAACATGCTGGTGTTGATCGATGGTGTCTCGCAAAACGCCAGTCGGGATAACTTTCGCCAGCTCAACAGTATCGCCCCGGCCAGCATCGAGCGGATCGAGGTGATCTCCGGGGCCAGCAGTATTTATGGCGCCGGCGCCTCGGGCGGGGTGATCAATATCATCACCAAGCGCAATCAGGGTCAGGACCTGGCCCTCAGCAGTCGCTTTGGTTTGACCAGTGCCAACAACCTCAATGCCAAGGGCTTGGCCTATGAGGCGTTTCAGAGCGCCACGGGGCGCAATCAGGACCTCGATTGGTACCTGTCGGCCGACCTCACCCAGCGCAACGACCAGTTCGACGGCGATGGCCAGCGCATTCCCCAGGACACTTCCCAGGGCAGCGCCATGGACACCGAAACCTATGACCTGCAGGGACGCTTCGGTTACGCCATCGACCCGGATAAAAAGCTCAGCCTGTCGTTGCAGGACTATAAGGACCAGCAAGACAGCGACTACACCCAGCGTTCAATCGACGGCGAGGCGGTGGCGGCCAAGGGCCTGAAACTGGCGGATCAGCCCTACACCCATAACCAGGCGATCAACCTCAATTACAGCGATCAGGACCTCTACGGCCAGAGCCTGCTGGTGGAAAGCTACTGGCGCCGCGCCGATGCCTTGTTCTTCCCGGATCGTCCGCGTGGCAAGGCCGGGGTTTCGGATAACAACAGCGTGCAAGATATTTTTGGCTTGCGCGCCGCAGTCGACAGCCCTTTGCCGCCGATTGGCGCAGCCAGCGGCAACCTGGTGTGGGGCGCGGATTATCAGAACGAGCGCAGCCGCCAGCGCGGCGACCGCTATGCAATCAATGGCCTGGAGTACCACAAAACCGGCACCACCTATGAGCTGGGCCCGGATGTGGAGACCGCCACCAAGGCGCTGTTCGGGCAAATGTCCTGGGATATCGCCGACTGGACCCTGCGCGGCGGCGTGCGGCGTGAATGGATCGAGGCGGATGTGGCGGACAGCATCGCCTACGGTGAAATCTGGCAGACCGGTAACCGGGCGACCTTACCGGGCGGCAGCCTCAAGTATGACGACACGCTGTATAACCTCGGCGCGGTGTATCACCTGAGCACGCAGCAGGATCTGTTCGTCAACTTCAGCCAAGGCTTCTCGCTGCCGGATATTCAGCGCTTCTTGCGCGACGTGGACAGCCGCTTCGATATCCAGACCCTGAATGCCCAGGCGATCAAGGTGAACAGCTATGAGGCCGGCTGGCGTGGCGACTGGCAACAATGGCAGGCGGCGGTGACGGTCTACGAAAACACCTCGGATGTGACCCAGTATTACGATGCGACCGACCGGGTGCTGCGCCTGGTCAATCAACAAGAACGGGTGCGCGGGGTGGAGAGCAGCCTGACCTACTACCCGGTCGAGCATTGGTCGGTGGGGGGTACCTACGCCTGGACCAAGGGCGAAACCAAGCAAGACGGCCAATGGCTGGACCTGCCGGCGACCCGGGTGTCGCCGGTGAAAACCACGGCCTTCGTCGGTTACAGCCAGGACAGCTACAACCTGCGCCTGCAGGCCATGCAGTTGGCCGACTACAGCGGCGCCGCCAAAGACGGCACGGGCCGCGACATCGACGGCTATACCCTGGTCGATCTGCTCGGCTCGCTGGAGTTACCGACCGGTCGCCTGGACGGCGGCATCTACAACCTGGGCAATCTGACCTATGAGAATCTGTTTACCCAGGCCAATGCCCGCGAGCCTTTCCCGAATGCCGAGGGGCGTACCTTGGCGGTCAGTTATTCGCTGGATTGGTAAACGGGTTTAACGGTTGCGCGCTATTGCTCAAGCCCGGCCGCGCGGCCGGGCCTGAGCCACAGGCTTAGCGACTGGCCAGTAAGGCCTGACCGCGGACGATGGCGGCGCGTACCTGATTGGGCGCGGTGCCACCGATATGGTCGCGGGCATTCACCGAGCCTTCCAGGGTCAGCACGGCGAACACGTCGTCATCGATCTGCTCACTGAAGCCGCGCAGCTCTGCCAGGCTCATTTCGGCCAGGTCTTTGCCGGTTTGCACGCCGTATTTCACCGCGTGGCCGACGATCTCGTGGCAATCACGAAACGGCAGACCTTTGCGCACCAGATAATCGGCCAGATCGGTGGCGGTGGAGAAACCGCGCAGGGCCGCTTCGCGCATCACCTCGCGCTTGGGCTTGATCGCCGGCACCATGTCGGCGAAGGCGCGTAGCGAGTCGCGCAGGGTGTCGGCGGCGTCGAACAGCGGTTCTTTGTCTTCCTGGTTGTCCTTGTTGTAGGCCAGTGGTTGGCCTTTCATCAGGGTCAAGAGGCCCATCAGGGCGCCGAACACCCGGCCGCTTTTGCCGCGCACCAGTTCTGGAACGTCGGGGTTTTTCTTCTGCGGCATGATCGAGGAGCCGGTGCAAAAACGATCCGGCAGGTCGATAAAGCGAAACTGCGCCGAGGTCCACAGCACCAGCTCTTCGGAGAAACGCGACAGGTGCATCATGGCGATGCTGGCGGCGGCGCAGAATTCGATGGCGAAATCCCGGTCGGACACGCCATCCAGCGAGTTGCCGCCAACGGCGTCAAAACCCAGCAGTTGCGCGGTCAGCTCGCGGTCAATCGGGTAGGTGGTGCCGGCCAGCGCGGCCGAGCCCAGTGGCATGCGGTTGGCACGCTTGCGGCAATCGACTAGGCGCTCATGGTCGCGCGACAGCATCTCGAACCAGGCCAGCAAATGGTGACCGAAGATCACCGGCTGGGCGGTCTGCAGGTGGGTGAAACCGGGCATGATGGTCTCGGATTCCGCCGCAGCCAGCCCCAGCAAGCCTTGTTGCAGGCGAGTGATTTCCGCCAGGATCAGGTCGATCTCATCGCGCAACCACAGGCGAATGTCGGTGGCCACCTGGTCGTTGCGGCTACGACCGGTGTGCAATTTTTTGCCGGTGATGCCGATGCGATCGGTCAGCCGCGCTTCGATATTCATGTGCACGTCTTCCAGATCGACGCGCCAGTCAAATTGGCCGGCTTCGATTTCCGTCTGGATTTGTTTCAGGCCAGCTTCGATGGCGTCACGCTCGTCAACGGTCAGTACGCCGACCTTGGCCAGCATCGTGGCGTGGGCGATGGAGCCCATGATGTCGTGCTTGTACAGGCGTTTGTCGAAGCCGACCGAGGCGGTAAAACGGGCGACAAAGGCGTCGACGGGCTCACTGAAACGACCGCCCCAGGACTGGTTGGTTTGCTCAACGCTCATGGCATGCTCTCGGCGAATAGAGAAATAAGCGCAGTGCCACTGCGGGTGGCCTGCACGGCAAAAAAGTTGCGCAATAATAACAGGCTCAGCCGCACAATCGTGGCTGGGCTTTGCGTCGCAGCCTGTCGGACTTAGGTCTGTCCTACTGCGGAAAAGCCGGATTTGGTCATTTTCTGCGCTCTTTCTCGTTGAATAGAATGACTATTCGCCTCGAAAGAGCGCAAAAACTGCCTCAAACCGGTCTTTCCCTCGCTACGGACGCCTAAGTCCGACAGGCTGCTAGGCGCAACGCGTGGATAAGTCGCTTGAATCACGCTTTAAGCGAATAAGCGGCATTTCGGTGATTTATTTTAACCAGTCGCGGCTGGCTAACTTGCTGGCGCAGGCAACCACAGGGACACTCGGCGGATGCAAACTAACTGGCTGAATAAAGGGCGCGTGGCGGCGCCGAACGACGATGACTTCTTCCTCCCGGAACTGTGCTTGCCGGAGGCGTTGCTGGTCTTGGTGTTGCTCGCCGAACTGCTGGTGCTGGTGCTGGTCCTGGCCGAACCTATGCAGGCCGGTTTTAACTGGGTCAGGCTGGCTCTGACCTCGCTGTTCGCGCAATGGATAGTTCTGCTCAGCGCCGCCTTGTTGTGCCGCTTGCGCCCCTGGCTGGCCGGCTTGCCGGCCTGGTTGGCGGGTATTTACTGCAGCGCAGTGGTGGTGGGTTTGACCGTGGCTTGCACGGCGGTGGCCGATTACTACCAGCTGGGCGGGCCGCTGCAGCGCGATGGCGAGGTTAATCTGTACCTGCGCCATGGCTTGATTGGCTTGATTATGTCGACCTTGCTGCTGCGCTATTTTTATTTGCAGAGTCAGTGGCGGCGTCAGCAACAGGCCGAATTGCGCGCGCGGTTGGAGTCGTTGCAGGCGCGGATTCGCCCGCATTTTTTGTTTAATAGCCTCAATAGCATCGCCAGCCTGGTGACTATCGACCCGTTTAAAGCCGAGCAGGCGGTGCTGGATTTGTCCGATTTGTTTCGCGCCAGTTTGGCTAAGCCGGGCAATCTGGTGAGCTGGAGTGATGAGATGGAGCTGTCCAAACGCTACCTGTCGATTGAGCAATACCGCCTCGGCGAGCGGCTCCAGTTGGATTGGCAGGTGGACAGCGTGCCGGCAGATTTGCCGATCCCGCAGTTGACCTTGCAGCCGCTGCTGGAAAACGCCTTGATCTATGGCATACAGCCGCGCATCGAAGGCGGCTTGGTGACCATCGAGGCCGAATATACCGATGGCCTGTTCCGGCTCTGCGTCAGTAGCCCCTATGACGCTGCCGTTGAGGCACCGCCTTCGCGCGGTACTCATCAGGCATTAGCCAATATTGATGCACGCCTGGCTGCACTTTTTGGCCCAAGTGCCAGTCTTAGTGTGGAACGGCGTGACGGACGGCACTTTACTTGTCTACGCTATGCTTGTGCGAGACCCACGCAGGAAGCCCGAGCTATATGAATGTCCTGATCGTTGATGACGAGCCCCTGGCCCGCGAGCGACTAAGCCGCATGGTGGCCGAGCTGGATGGCTGCCGTGTGCTGCAACCGTGTGCCAGCAATGGCCTGGAAGCCCTGGCGCTGATTGATAGCCTGAAACCCGATGTGGTGTTGTTGGATATCCGCATGCCGGGCCTGGATGGTTTGCAGGTAGCGGCCAAGCTGTGTGAGCGCGAGGCGCCACCGGCGGTAATTTTTTGCACGGCCCACGATGAATTTGCCCTCGAGGCGTTTCAGGTCAGTGCAGTGGGTTATTTGGTTAAACCAGTGCGCCCAGAGGCGTTGAGCGAGGCATTGAAAAAAGCCGAACGGCCCAATCGCGTGCAGCTGGCGGCGCTAACCCGGCCGGCGCTCGATCACAGCGGCGCCCCGCGCAGCCATATCAGTGCGCGCACCCGCAAGGGCATCGAGTTGATTCCGCTGGAGCATGTGATCTTCTTCATCGCCGATCACAAGTACGTGACCCTGCGCCATGAAGGGGGCGAGGTGTTGCTGGATGAGCCGCTAAAATCCCTGGAAGACGAATTTGGTGACCGCTTCGTGCGTATCCATCGCAATGCCTTGGTCGCCCGCGAGCGCATCGAGCGCCTGCAACGTACGCCGCTGGGGCACTTTCAGCTGTTTTTACGCGGCCTGAATGGCGACCCGCTGATCGTCAGCCGCCGGCATGTGGCGGGCGTGCGCAAGTTGATGAATCACCTCTGATCCAAGCCTGCGGTTTTTTCAGCGTCCTTTAAGTAGGCGGCCTGAAAACGTAACGAGCGAAGGTTAGGCAAGGCAAAAACAGGCGAAAAAGCGCAGTTTACGAGTTGTAAATGAGCATTTTGAGCCTGTTTTTAACGCCGCATAACCGAGCGCAGTAGTTTTCACCCAGCCGGTCGCGGTGGGTGCACCACCCGCCGGGCTGCCTTATCATGCTGGCGTTCATTCGTTTTGAGAGCCGTCATGTCCATCCGCGAAATCCGCATCGCCACCCGCAAAAGTGCCCTCGCCCTCTGGCAGGCAGAATTCGTTAAGGCCAGTCTCGAGCAGGCGCACCCGGGGCTGAGCGTCAGCCTGGTGCCGATGGTCAGTCGCGGCGACAAACTGCTCGACGCGCCCTTGTCGAAAATCGGCGGTAAGGGGCTGTTCGTCAAAGAGCTGGAAACCGCCCTGCTGGAGAATGAGGCCGACATCGCCGTGCATTCGATGAAGGATGTGCCGATGGATTTCCCCGCAGGACTGGGCCTGTATTGCATCTGCGAGCGGGAAGATCCGCGCGATGCCTTCGTCTCCAATACCTTCGCCAGCCTTGCTGAGTTGCCTGCCGGCAGCGTGGTCGGCACCTCCAGCTTGCGTCGTCAGGCGCAGCTATTGGCGCTGCGGCCGGACCTGAAAATCCACTTCCTGCGCGGTAACGTCAACACCCGCCTGGCCAAGCTGGATGCCGGTGAGTACGACGCCATTATCCTCGCTGCCGCCGGCTTGATTCGCCTCGGTTTTGCCGCGCGGATTCGCGCCTCGATCAGTGTCGAAGCCAGTCTGCCCGCCGGTGGCCAAGGCGCGGTCGGCATCGAATGCCGCAGCGCGGACTTGGAGATTCATGCCCTGTTGGCGCCACTGCACCACCGCGAAACCGCGTTGCGGGTCACGGCCGAGCGGGCGTTGAATAAGCATCTGAACGGCGGCTGCCAAGTGCCGATTGCCTGTTATGCGTTGCTGGAAGGTGAACAGTTGTGGCTTCGCGGCCTGGTCGGTCAGCCGAATGGCAGTCAGTTGCTGCGCGCCGAGGCACGGGCGGCTAGCACGGATGCCGAGGCGCTGGGTGTGCAGGTCGCCGAAGCGCTACTGGCGCAGGGTGCGGCCGATATCCTGGCCGCCGTGTATGGCGAGGCCGGTCAAGAGTGACAGCCTGGCGGCTGCTGCTGACCCGCCCGGCTGCTGAGTCGGCGCAGCTAGCCGCTACTTTGGCCGCGCAGGGTGTGTTCAGTTACAGCCTGCCGCTGCTACAGATTGAAGCGCTGGCTGACAGCGCCGAACAACGCGCGCTGATCCTGGATCTGGATCGTTATTGCGCGGTGATAGTGGTCAGCAAACCGGCCGCGCGCCTGGGTCTGGCCTTGCTGGATCGCTATTGGTCACAGCCACCGCTGACCCCCAGCTGGTTCGCGGTCGGCGCGGCCAGCGCACAAATTCTTCAAGAGCACGGCCTCAGCGCAAAGTATCCCGCCCAGGGCGATGCCAGTGAGGCGTTGCTGGCCATGCCGGAACTGAGCGTGGCGCTGACAGTCCACAGTCCGCGGGTGTTGATTATGCGCGGCGAGGGTGGCCGCGAATTCATCGCCGAACGCTTGCGCGGCCAAGGCGTGACGGTCGACTATCTGCAACTCTATCGCCGTAGCCTGCCGGCTTATCCGCCGACGCTACTGATTGAGCAGTTAACTGCGCAGCGCCTGAATGGTATCTCTGTCAGCAGCGGTGAAGGCTTTGCCCACCTGTTGCAACTGGCCGGCGCGGCTTGGTCGCAGGTGGCCCGGTTGCCGTTGTTTGTGCCCAGTGCGCGGGTGGCCGAACAAGCCCGTGCGGCGGGCGCCGAGATTGTGCTGGATTGCCGTGGCGCGAGTGCCACGGCGTTGTTGGCGGCGTTGCGGGCACAACCCGCGCCCGCGCCCTAATACAAAGGATGGATACGTGAGCCAAACAACCCCGCAAGACGATCTGCAACCCGTGCCGAGTATGTCTAGTGTCGCTCCCGCCATTACGCCGCGCGGGCGTGGTTTAGCGCCCTTGGCGTTATTGCTGGCGCTGGCTGGCGTCGGTGCATCCGGTTGGGGGCTGTGGCAACTGCGTAGCTTGCAGGTGCAGACGCAGCAGCAGCAAACCCAGCTCGCCGAGGCGCAGGCCGAGGCGCAACGGCTAAGCCAGCGCGAGCAAAGCCTGACGGCCCGGCTTGCGCAATTGCCCTCGGCCGATGAGTTGGCCGAGCGCCAGCGTTTACTGGCCAGCGTGCAGGGCGATCAGCAGCGCTTAAGCGTGCGGCTGGATAATGTGCTGAATGCCAGTCGGCAAGATTGGCGCCTGGCCGAGGCCGAGCATTTGCTGCGACTGGCCAGCTTGCGGCTGTCGGCCTTGCAGGAAATAAACGGCGCCAAAGCGTTGGTGCAGACTGCCGACGACATCTTGCGCGAGCAAGACGATCCGGCCGCCTTTGCCGCCCGTGGCGAGCTGGCCAAGAGTCTGGAGGCGCTGCGCAGCCTGCAACAGCCGGATCGCACCGGATTGTTCTTGCAGCTGGGTGCCTTGCGCGCCCAGGTCGGCCAGCTTAATCCGCAAACCCCGGCCTTCGCCGACACCGGCGGCGTGCTCGCTAGCCTCGCGGCCGAGGGCGATGGCAGTAGCCGCTGGGCGCAGTGGCTGGAACAACTCTCGCATTACTTTCGCATCGACTTCAGTGCCGCTCAGGATATTCGCCCGCTATTGGCCGGACAAAGTCTGGCGCAAGTTCGTCTAGCCTTGACCCTGGCCTTGGAGCAGGCCCAGTGGGGCGCGTTGAATGGCGACAGCGGGGTTTATCAGCAGTCGCTGCAACAGGCGCGCGACGTGTTGGATGACCAGTTCAATCAAGACAATCCCGAAGTGCAGGGGCTGCGCAATCGCCTCGCCGAGCTGCTCACCCAGCCGGTCAGCGTCGCCATGCCGGATTTAACCCAGTCCATGGTGGCGTTGCAGGCTTATGTGCAACTGCGTGAGTCGGGTCCGGCGCCGGCCAGCGAGACCACCCTTGACGGTGCCCTGGAGGAGTCCAGCCCATGAAGCGGATTCTTTTGCTGCTGCTGTTATTGCTGGTGGTGCTGGCGGCTGCGGCCTATGGCGTGACGTACATCGAGCAACCGGGATACGTGCTGGTGGCCTACAAGGGCTTTCGCTATGAATCGAGCCTGTGGGGCACGCTGGCGCTGTTGGCCACCCTGTGGGCCGTGGTATTTGTCGTGCGGTTGTCGTGGCGCCTATTGACCGCTTCGGGTCGGGTAGCTAATCCATGGTCACGGCGCAATCGCAGCCGCCGCGCGCAGATGTCGGCCGAGCAAGGCTTGCTGGATTTGTCCGAGGGCCGTTGGGAGCGGGCGTTGCGGCATTTGCGCCGCGCCGCCGAAGCTGAACCGCAACCGTTGATGCATTACCTCGGCGCCGCCCGTGCGGCGCAGGAACTGGGTCGCTATGCAGAGAGCGATAGTTTGCTTGAGCGGGCGTTAACGCGCCAACCGCAGGCCGAATTGGCGATTGCCTTGGCCCATGCCGAGCTGCAGATGGCCCGCGCAGAACCTGCCGCCGCCTTGGAAACTTTGCAGGCGATGCGCGAGCGTCATCCGCGTCACCGTCAGGTGTTGCGTCAGTTGCAGGCATTGTATGAGCAGCAGGGCGACTGGTCGGCGCTGCTCGGTTTGTTGCCAGAACTGCGCAAAAATAAAGCCTTGGCCGAACCCGAGTTGTTGGAGTTGGAGCGTCGGGCTTGGCGTGCGCGCCTGGCGCTGGCCGGGCAGAGTGGTTTGGACGCCGGTGCGGGGAGCCTGCAACCGCTGACCCAGGCCTGGCAACAATTGTCGAGCGCACAACGCCAGGAACCGCAACTATTGCTGGCCTATGCCGAGCAACTGCGCGTGCTGGGCGCCGAGCAAGAGGCCGAAGAGCTGCTGCGTACGGCCCTCAAACGACACTATGACGCCAGCCTGGTGGCGTTGTACGGCACCCTCTGTAGCAGCGATCCAGCGCGGCAATTACACGCAGCCGAGGGCTGGCTCAAGCAGCAGCCGAATGATCCGCAATTACTGCTGGCGCTGGGACGTTTGTGCTTGCAAAACCGCTTGTGGAGCAAGGCTCGCGATTATCTGGAGTCCAGTTTGGCCCAGTCTCGTAGCGCGCAAAGCTGCGCCGAGTTGGCGCGTCTGCTGGCCCATCAGGGGGAAATTGCCCGCAGCAATCAGCTGTTCCAAGAAGGCCTGGGGTTGCTTGAACAGCACCTGCCGAAGCTGCCTTTACCCGAGCTGAGCTAAGCCGCAAATCGGCCACTGGGGGCGTAGATACGCCCGCCCAGTGGCGCGGTTAAATCAGACGCAAGGTGTGATTGTGCGGATGGGTACCGCGGCCTAAGCCGTTATATGGCTTGAAAGGCGCGCCGGCTTTGCTCTACCGTAAGCGCCCTTTCAGCTATCTACGGAACTGCCATGTCTCTGGCCAGCCCGCGTTCGTTATTTTTCGCCGCCTTTATCTTTTGCCTCGCGATCATGGGTGGCGCCCTGTATCTGGAGCACGTACTCGGTCAGCAACCCTGTCCGCTGTGCATAGTGCAGCGCGTGTGCGTGATTGTGTTTGGCTTGATTTGCCTGTTGGCGGCCGTGCATGCACCGGGTCGTGGCGGTCAGCGTGGTTATGCGGCTTTAGCTCTGCTGAGTGCGGCGGCCGGCGCCGGCACCGCCGGGCGCCAGGTGTGGCTACAAAATGTGCCAGCGGACGAATTGCCCGCCTGCCTGCCAAGCCTGGACTACATGATGCAAGCGTTGCCACTCCAAGACATTATTCGGCTGGTGTTGCATGGCTCGGCAGATTGCGCCGAGGTCAACTGGACGCTGTTGGGCATGAGCATTCCGGAATGGAGCTTGCTGGCGTTTGCCGCCATGATCCTGTTCAGTCTGTATCAACTGCTGCGCCGCCGCTAATTAAACGCTTGTATGAAACTTTCTCAGACCAGCGGCTTGATGCCACTGCGACCCGAGCATAATCTGGCTCCAAGTCCCGCCGGGAAATTGCCAGTTTGGCGGTGCCTTCCCACGCTCAAGCGCTAAACGACAAAATTTTGTTGGGCGCAGACGTAAAACAGCAGTACCTAATAAGGGAAGTGAGATTGCCATGCTTGATAACTGTCAAAACGCCCAAGAACGCTGGGGTGGGGTTCACCTGCTGATCGACCGCTGGCTGCAAGAGCGGCATGAATTGGTCTCGGCTTATAGTGTGCTCGATGAAGCGCCGCAGCCGGCAGTTGCGAATGCGGCAGCGGTGCAAAAATTCTGTGAGATTTTGGTCGATTACGTTTCGGCTGGGCACTTCGAAGTCTACGAGCAGCTCACCAGCGAAGCCAAAGCCTTTGGCGACGTACGTGGGCTGGAGTTGGCCAAGCAAATCTACCCGCGCATTGAAGCCATCACCGAAGCCGCCCTGGTGTTTAACGACCACTGTGACAACGGCGACAACCGTGACAGCGTCTCGTTAAATGCCGAGCTAAAGCGTTTGGGGCAGATGTTGCACGAACGTTTTGAGTTGGAAGATTGCCTGATCGAAGTGCTGCACAACTCCCATCAAGAACAGGCGGTAGCGGCTAATTAAACGCACCCGAGAACTCGTGCGTAGGCTGCCTCAGCAGGCTCATCAAGAACAGGCCGTAGCGGCCAATTAAGCGCTGCAGATAGACGTGGGCCGGCGCTTCAGTCGGCGGTCCCCAGCAGCTCTACTTCAAACACCAGTGGCGCGTAAGGCGGGATCAGATCGCCAGCGCCTTCGGCCCCATAAGCTTGGGCTGAAGGTATCGCCAGGCGCCACTTTGCCCCGCTGGGCATCTCCTGCAACGCCAGTCGCCAGCCGCTGATTACGCTGTCCAAGCGAAACCACTGCGGCTGCTCGTTCTGATCAAACACACTACCATCGGCCAAACGCCCGACATAACGCACCTGCACTCGACCGCTGGCTTTCGGTTTGGCGCCAGTGCCTGGGCGTAATTCGGTCAGTAATATCCCGCCGGCTAATTCGCGGATGCCGGCCTTAGCTTTCTCGTTGACCAGAAACAGTCTTTCCGCGCGGATGGCCGGTTCTGCGTTGTCAGGGGCGGCGGCCAAGCGTTCTTCGTGCTCGGCGAGTAGTTGTTCGATGCGCGCACTTTTCAGTGCCAGCGGTTCGCCGCGATACGCCTGACCCAGGCCGTCGAGCAAGGCTTGCAGTTGTAAGTCGGGCACCTCGGCGCGCAAGCGTTCACCCAGGCGCACGCCCAGGCTGTAGGCAAGGTCGTGATCGGTCTCGGGGTTGGCGGCCATTAGCTGCGCAGACAACAGGCAAAACAATAACGGCAGGCGACGCAGCATGAACGAGTTCTCCGGGTGACTGTGCCGCTGATTATGCCAGTAGTCGGCGGCGCCTCAACGCTGTGCTTGGCGCTTGACCGCACAGGCGTCTAGTATGGGCGCACACCCGCCCGCTAGGAGGCCCGCTATGTCGGCCAAGAAGAACGCCGTTACTACCCCTTTGCATTTGCTGCAAAACCTTTCCCATAGCCTGCTTGAGCATCTCGAGAACGCCTGCGCCGGCGCCTTGGTTGATGCGGAAAAGCTGTTGGCTAAGCTGGAGAAGCAGCGTGGCAAAGGCCAGGATTTACTGCACACCGCTCGGGTAAAACTGCAAGACGCGGCCGTCGCTGGCAAGGCCAAGTCGCAAGCTAAAAGCAAGCTGCTGATTGCCGATCTGGAAGCTTTGCTGGATGGCCTGCAAGAGCGCCAAGCCGAGACTCGTGCCTATATCGCCGAGCTCAAGCGTGATGCCCAAGAAAGCCTGAAATTGGCCCAGGGTATCGGCAAAGTAAAAGAGGCCGTCAGCAAGGTGTTGAGCGCACGCTCGGCAAAAGCCACGGCTGTTGCCGTTAAGTCAGTGGCCAAATCAGCCGCTAAGCCAGCCGTTAAAGTGGCCAGCAAAACGGCTGCTGCAGCTAAGCCTGTAGCTGCCAAGCCAGTGGCCCGTAAAGCACCGGCCAAGCCAGCTGCCAAGGCCGCTGCAGTAGCCAAACCGGTTGCCGCCAAACCTGTAGTGGCTAAACCGGTCGCTAAAGCCCCGGTCAGCAAAGCGGCGGCTAAGCCGGCAGTCAAGGCGGTGGCCAAGCCAGCGGTCAAGCCAGCGGTCAAGGCTCCGGCCAAAGCTGTCGCTAAAGCGGCTCCTAAGCCCGCGGCTAAAGCTGTGGTTAAGCCTGCGGCTGTTGCCACCACTGCGACTGTTGCCCCAACGAGTGGCAATGGCGCGACTGCGCCAGTCACCAGCGCTTCTTAAGCCTGCTGAGCCTCGGCGCGCAGCACTTGCAGCGCGTCGAGTGACGTGGCTCCAGCGGCCAATGGTGCAAGCCAGTCGCTGCTAGCGGCGCTGTCCAAAGCCGGCCAGCTCAGGGCGCAGGTTTGTAGTTGCATCAACAGTTGGCGTTCGCCCTGTTGCTCTAAATCCTTTAATTGTTCGCGCAAAATAGCCAGCTCTGGCTGTTGCTGCGCCGCCGTGCGCCAGCTTTGTCGCAGTTGTCTGAGCGGCGTGATCACTTGTTGCTGCCAAGGCTGAGCAATCGCTTGCAGCTGCTGGCAACGCTGTGGGCAATAGGCCTGGGCCGATTGTTCGAGCCAGCAGGCGCACAGCAGCAGGCAAACATCGGCCCCGGCTGCTTGCAGCTGCAAGCAGGCCGATTCGACGCCTGGGCGCCCATACAGGCGTTGGGCAAAATTCCACAGGTCAGAAGGCATGGTGCTTCCCGGGCAATGCTGGGGCGAAGCTGATAGACTCCGCCGCCATTATGATACGACTAGAAAACCTCACTCTACAGCGTGGCCCGCTGCGTCTGCTAGAAGACGCCGAGCTGACCCTGCACCCAGGCCATAAAGTCGGCCTGATTGGTGCCAATGGCGCCGGTAAATCCAGCCTGTTTGCCTTGCTGCGTGGCGAATTAACGCCCGATGCCGGCAACTGCCTGGTGCCCGCCGATTGGCGTATCGCCCATATGCGCCAAGAAGTCGAAACCCTCGAGCGCCTGGCCGTGGACTACGTGCTGGATGGCGATTTGCGCCTGCGCCAGGTGCAGCGCGATTTGGCCGCGGCCGAAGCCGCCCACGATGGCACGGCGCAAGCACGGCTGCATGCCGAACTGGACTCGGCCGACGGCTACAGTGCCGATGCCCGCGCCCGTAAGCTGCTGGCCGGCTTGGGCTTTAGCAATCCGCAGATGACCCAGCCGGTCGGCGACTTTTCCGGTGGTTGGCGCATGCGCTTGAACCTCGCCCAGGCGCTGATGTGCCCGTCGGATTTGCTGCTGCTCGATGAACCGACCAACCACTTGGATCTGGACGCGATCATCTGGCTGGAAGGCTGGCTGAAAAGCTATCCCGGCACCTTGCTGCTGATTTCCCACGACCGGGATTTTCTCGATGCGGTGGTCGACAACATCGCCCATCTCGAACAGCAAAAGCTGTGCCTCTATCGCGGCGGTTACTCGGCTTTCGAGCGCGCCCGTGCCGAGCGCCTGGCCCAGCAACAACAAGCCTTCGACAAGCAGCAAGCCCAGCGCGCGCATATGGAAAAATTCATTGCCCGCTTCAAGGCCCAGGCCACCAAGGCCCGCCAGGCCCAGAGCCGGATCAAAGCGCTGGAGCGCTTGGAAGAATTGGCGCCGGCGCATGTCGATTCGCCTTTCGATTTTTGCTTTCGCGAAGCCGATAAGATCTCCAGCCCGTTGCTGGATCTGAGCGATGCGCAGCTCGGCTATGGCGACAAGGTGGTGCTGTCGAAGGTCAAGTTGCAACTGGTGCCCGGCGCGCGGATCGGTCTGCTCGGCCCCAATGGCGCCGGCAAATCGACCCTGATCAAGACCCTGGCGGCAGAGCTTGCGCCCATCGCCGGCCATCTGCAGCGTGGCGAGAACCTGGTGGTGGGCTACTTTGCCCAGCACCAGCTGGATTCCTTGGATGACCGCGCCAGCCCGTTGCTGCACGTGCAGCGCCTGGCCCCGACCGAGCGTGAGCAGGTGTTGCGCGATTTTCTCGGTGGCTTTGACTTTCGCGGGCCGCGCGCCGACGAGCCGGTGGTGAACTTCTCCGGTGGCGAGAAAGCCCGCCTGGCGCTGGCGCTGATCGCCTGGGGCAAGCCCAACTTGCTGCTGCTCGATGAGCCGACCAACCACCTGGATCTGGACATGCGCCTGGCGCTGACCATGGCCCTGCAAGATTTTGCCGGCGCGGTACTGGTGGTTTCCCACGATCGTCATCTGCTAAAAAGCACCACCGATGAGTTTCTCCTGGTGGCTGATGGGCAGATTCAAGAGTTCGACGGCGACCTGGAAGACTACGCCCGTTGGCTGGTGGACTTCCGAGCTCGGCAAATGCCGGCAGGCAGCAGCAACGAGCCGGCCGCCGACAAGACCGACAAGCGCGCCCAGCGCCAGGCGGCGGCGGTGTTGCGCCAGCAGCTGGCGCCGCACAAGCGTGAAGCGGAGAAACTGGAGAAAGCCCTTGGCCAGCTGCATGAGCAGCTGGCGGCCACCGAGAGCAAGCTCGGTGACGCCGCCGTCTATGAGGCGGCGCGCAAGGACGAGCTGCGCGACTTGCTGGCCGAGCAGGCGCGCTTGAAAGTTCGCGAAGGCGAGCTGGAAGACAGCTGGATGGGCGCCCTGGAGTTGCTTGAGCAGTTGGAGCAGCAACTGGCCCAAGTCGATTAAGCTCTGCGGCATGCCACTCCCTACTCCCTACTCCCTACTCCCCACTAAACCTACTTCCCACTAAAGAGGCACGTACACATGGAATGGCTGATGGACCCGCAGATCTGGGTGGCTTTTTTGACCCTGACCGCCCTGGAGATTGTTCTCGGTATCGACAACATCATCTTCATTTCGATCCTGGTCGCCCGCTTGCCGAAAGAGCAGCAAGCTAAAGGCCGTTTCTTCGGTTTGGCGTTGGCGATGGGCACGCGGATCTTGCTGCTGTTGTCGATCACCTGGGTGATGCGCCTGACGGCCGACCTGTTCGAAGTGTTCGGCCAGGGCATTTCCGGGCGTGATTTGATCCTGTTCTTTGGTGGCCTGTTCTTGCTGTTTAAAAGCACCATGGAAATCTACACCAGCCTCGAAGGCGAAGAGGCAACGGCTCAGGGTGGCGGTAAGGTCTATGGCTTTATGGGGATCATCGTGCAGATCGCCATCATCGACATCATCTTCTCCCTCGACTCGGTGATCACCGCCGTCGGCCTGGTGCAGCATGTGCCGGTGATGGTTGCTGCCATCGTTATCTCGGTGTTGGTGATGATGCTGGCTGCCGGCACCATCAGCGACTTTATCGAGAAGCACCCATCGCTGAAGATGCTGGCGCTGTCGTTCCTGATCGTGGTCGGTACCGTGCTGATTGCCGAAGCTTTTGGCGTGCACATGCCTAAGGGCTACGTGTATTTCGCCATGGCCTTCTCGCTGGCGGTCGAAGCCTTGAACATCCGCCTGCGCGGCGCCATGGCCAAGAAGCACGAGCCGGTGCACCTGCGTAAAGACATGCCGGACTGAGGCTGTAACTGTCCGGGCGACTGGGTCAGTTTCATTCCATAGGGTAGGCTGCCAAGCCTGCCCTTGGTTTTTTCAGCGAGTGCATTTATGGCCTTCGAGACCTGGCTTGCCTTCTTTGTTGCCTGTTGGGTGATCAGCCTGTCACCGGGCGCGGGGGCTATTGCCTCGATGTCCTGCGGGCTGCAGTACGGCTTCTATCGCGGCTACTGGAATGTCATCGGTCTGCAGCTGGCCCTGGCGCTGCAGATTGCTATTGTCGCCGCCGGCGTTGGCGCGCTGCTGGCGACCTCGGCACTGGCTTTCAGTTTGATCAAGTGGTTTGGGGTGATCTATTTGCTCTGGCTGGCGCTGGCGCAGTGGCGGGCCTTGCCCAGTAATCTGGCCGACCAGTCGGCGCCGCGACCATTGGGTCGGCCGCTCACCCTGATACTGCGCGGCTTTCTGGTGAATGCCAGTAACCCCAAGGCGGTGGTGTTTATCCTCGCCGTGCTGCCGCAGTTTCTGCAGCCGCAGGCGCCGTTGTTGCCTCAGTACTTGAGCATGGCGGCGACCATGATCGGCGTCGACCTAATAGTCATGGCCGGCTATACCGGGCTGGCCGCTAAGGTCTTGCACGTCTTGCGCTCACCCCGGCAGCAGCAGCTGCTCAACCGCAGCTTTGCTCTGATGTTTGTTGTCGCTGCCGGTCTGTTGGCGACTATTCACCATGGTACGAGCTAGCTGGCGGGCATTCGGCTGCTGTGACATCTGGTCACAAGTGTTTGCCTTGAGTCGTGGGGGTGAGAAGCGGACAATTAATCAATCCGATTCTCATTTGGTTTTACCCATGCCTCCTCGTTTCGCTGCCTGGCTGCTTGTGCCGCTGTTAAGTCTGCTTTGCCTCAATCTTTACGCCAGCAGCGCTGATCCATCGGCGCGGGCTTTGCACTTGCTCGGTTATCTCAGTGCCGATTACCCGGCGACTGTGGCCGCTGGCGAGGTGATCGATGCCGGCGAGTACCGCGAGCAGCTGGAGTTTCTCGGGGTGTTGCAGGGGTTGCTGCTGGACTTGCCGGCGCACGCGCAGCGCGCCGAGCTGGAAACCGGGGTCGCGCAGTTGCGCCAAGCGGTTGAGCAGCGCGCCGACGGTGCGCTGGTTTCTGTGCAGGCCCGGCAGCTGGCCGAGCGCTTGCGCACGATTTACCAACTTAGCCTGTTGCCGTCGATCACCCCGGATCCGCAACGTGGTCAATCGTTGTATGCCGAGAATTGTAGTGTCTGTCACGGTGTTAGCGGCGCCGGTGATGGCCCGGCCGGCGTTGGCTTGCAGCCGCCGCCGGCGAATCTGCAGGTGGTCGCGCGGCTCGACAGCCTGAGTCTCTATGACCTGTTCAATACCCTCAGTCTGGGGATTGATGGCACCGACATGGCCTCCTATAGCGATCAGCTCGATGAGCGCCAGCGCTGGGATCTGGCCAGCTATATTGCCGGTTTCAGTGCGGAGCCGACGCAGACCGGCAGCAGCAGTTTCACCTTGGGCGAATTGGTCGAGCAGACTCCCGGGCAAATTCAGGCGGCTCAAGGTGAGCCTGCGGCCGCCGCGTTTCGCGCCCAGCGGGCCAAGCCAGCGCCGACCCAGCGCGGCCCACAGCAGTTGATCGAGTTCACCGCACTCACCCTCGACAAGAGTCTGGCGGCTTACGCCAGCGGCGAGCATGAGCAAGCTTACGACCTGTCGGTGGGCGCCTATCTGGAAGGTTTTGAGCTGGTTGAAAGCGGCCTGAATAACCTCGATCCAGAGCTGCGTAAAACCACCGAAGTCGCCCTGATGGCCTATCGCCAAGGGCTGCGGGACGGCTTGCCGCAGGCGCAATTGGAGCAGCAACTGAACCTCGCCAAGGGCAAACTCGACGAGTGTGCGGCGCTGCTCAAAGGCGACAGCATGAGTGGTTCCTTGAGCTACGTCTCCAGCCTGATGATCTTGCTGCGCGAGGGACTCGAGGCGATTCTGGTGCTGGCGGCTATTTTGGCTTTCTTACGCAATACCGGGCAGAAAACCGCATTGCGCAGCGTCCATGTTGGCTGGGGTCTGGCCTTGCTGGCGGGGCTGGCGACCTGGGCGCTGGCCGCCTATGTGATTGGCGTCAGCGGCGCCCAGCGGGAACTGCTGGAAGGTGGCACGGCGTTGTTTGCCAGCGTGGTGCTGCTCTGGGTCGGCGTGTGGATGCATGATCGCCGCCACGCCGCGGCTTGGCAGACGAGCATTCGCGGCCATCTACAAAGTGGCGGTGGGCGTTTCGGTTTTGCCGCGCTGGCGTTCTTTGCGGTCTATCGCGAGCTGTTCGAAGTCATCCTGTTTTATGAAACCCTCTGGCTGCAAGCCGGGCCGAGCGGTCATTCGATGGTGCTGGCGGGTGCCGGCACGGCCCTGGTGTTGTTGGTGCTATTGGCCTGGGTGATTTTGCGTGGCAGTGCCAAGTTGCCTTTGGCGACCTTCTTCAGCGTCAATGCGGTGCTGCTCTGCGTGCTCTCGGTGGTGTATGCCGGGCACGGGGTGAAAGCCCTGCAGGAAGTCGGGATCTTCGGCGCCTATCCGGTGGCGTTTTTTGAGTTCGACTGGCTGGGGATTCATCCGGATGGTTGGTCGCTGGCCGCCCAGTCACTGGCGCTACTCTGTGTGGCCATGCTCTATGGGCGCAGTTGGCTGCGGCAGAAAGCCTGATGATGGACCTGAGTGAGGGGAGGTCTATGCGGGTCTGGATTGATGCCGACGCCTGCCCTAAGGCGGCCAAGGATCAGCTGGTCAAGTTCGCCCTCAAGCGCCAGTTTGAGGTGGTGCTGGTGGCGGGTCAGGCGCAGATCAAGCCGGCCTTTGCCTGCGTTAAATTGATCGTGGTGCCCAGCGGCCCGGATGCCGCCGATGATTATCTGGTCGAGCATGCGGTGCCCGGTGAGCTGGTGATTTGCAGCGATATTCCGCTGGCCGACCGCCTGATCAAAAAAGGCGTGGCGGCCCTCGATCCGCGTGGCAAGGAGTTCGACTCAGGCAATATGGGCGAGCGCCTGGCGGTGCGTAATCTGTTCACCGAACTGCGCGAGCAGGGGCAGATGAGCGGCGGTCAGGGCGCCTATGGCGAGCGCGACAAGCAAGCCTTCGCCAATGCCCTAGACCGTATTCTTACCCGCTTGATGCGCGCGTAGCCCAGATTACATCCGGGCTACGGTCACGGGCGATTTTCCACTCCCCACTCCCCACTTTTCCATCCTTAACCGCACAGATAAGTGCCGGTACCAACCGCCACCAAGGTGCCATCGTCCGAGTGCAGCTCGGTGCGTACCACCGCCACCTTGTTGCCCGAGCGCAGCAGCACCGCCTGGGCGGTAAAGCGTTGGCCGCGGCCGGGGCGCAGGTAGTCGACGCGCAGGTCGATGGTGCCGAGCTTCGACAGTTTGCTCAGGCGCTCGGCGCCGGACAAATGCTGATGCCGCTCGAAGGCGCCGATCAGCGCCATGGCGCCGCCCGCCACATCCAGCAGCGATGAAATCACCCCGCCGTGCAAGATGCCGTGCAGGAAGTTGCCGATTAACTCGGGCTTCATCGGCAGGTACATCAGCACCTTTTGCGTGCTCATTTCGCCCAGCTCAATGCCCAGCACCTGATTGAACGGAATCCGCTTGAGGAAACCCTGCAGTGCGTCGTGCAGGTCGGCGGTGAGTTCGAACGGAGCGGTAGTCATGGCGAACCTAGGCGAGAGAGTCAGAAGCGCTAGGCTGGCGCAGTAACAGCGATTTAGCCAGTGCGGCGGCGTAACTGGCGGGACCGTTGGCGCAATAGCCCGCACTTTGCTGGCGCCGGTCGCTGTTGGTTGCCGGCGGCTGTCGCCAAATGCCGCTTGCTTTGTCACTTGCCGTCGCGGTTGCGCTGCGCTGCTGGGCTAGGCTTAAGCCGGCCAACTCAACTGGCCAACCTAGCCGGGTAGTTGCGGCCATGCCATGGGTGACTCATGAACTACGTGTTATACGCGATTCCGTTTTTCTTTCTGCTGATCGGCCTGGAACTACTGGTTGATCGCTGGCGTGGGCTCAGCACTTATCGGCTGGCGGATGCGATCAACAGCCTCAGCGCCGGTGTGCTGTCGCAGATCAGCGGGCTGCTGACCAAGGGCCTCGGGCTGCTGACCTATGCCTTGGCCTGGGAGCATCTGGCGCTGTTTGAAATGTCGGCTGAGCCGCTGTGGGTCTGGCTGCTGGCCTTTGTGCTGTATGACTTTTGCTACTACTGGAACCACCGCTTAGGGCATGAGCGCAATGTGCTCTGGGCCGCACACTCGGTGCATCACCAGAGTGAGGATTACAACCTGTCGACGGCCCTGCGCCAGAGCAGCAGCGGGTTTATCTTCGGCTGGATCTTCTACCTGCCGATGGCTCTGTTGGGCGTGCCGCCGCTGGTGTTTTTGAGCGTGGCGGCGTTGAATTTGCTCTATCAGTTTTGGGTGCACACCCGGCATATCCCCAAGCTTGGCTGGTTTGAATGGGTGTTTGTGACCCCCTCCAACCACCGTGCCCACCATGCGCAAAACGCGGTGTATATGGACCGCAATTACGGCGGCGTGTTTATTCTGTGGGATCGGTTGTTTGGCACCTTTCAAGAGGAGTTGGACGAGCAGCCGGTGGTTTTCGGGGTGACCACGCCGCTGGCCAGCTGGAATCCGCTGTGGGCCAATCTGCAGTTTTATGCCCAGCTGTGGCACGACGCGGCGCGCGCTGAGGCGATCTCGGACAAGCTGCGCATCTGGTTTATGCCCACTGGTTGGCGGCCGGCGGATGTGGCCGCCAAGTACCCCTTGAGCAAGCCCGAACTCAGCCAGTTTGTGAAATACGAAGTGCCGTTGGCCACTGGGCAAAAATGCTATGTCGGGCTGCAATTTGCGTTGTGCCTGCTGGCCGGCAGCTATTTGCTGGCGATCAGTGCCAGCCTCACGCCCGCGCTGCTGTTAGCCGCTTGGTGCTGGGTGGCGTTTAGTTTGTATGGCTTTGGCCAGTGGCTGGAGAGTCGCCCGGCGGCGTTGTGGCTGGAGGCGTTGCGCTTGCTGCTGAATGTGCCGTTGCTGTACTGGCTGCAGCAGGCCGAACTCTTGCCCTTGGCTGCTGCCAGCTGGGCGCTGGTCGGCGTTTACAGCCTGGGCAGTGCGCTGTGGTTGTGGCGCCTGCGGGGGCTGTTTAAACGCCGCTTAGACGGCTTGGGCTTTCTTGAGGCGGCGTCGTAGCCAGAGGATGAAGCCGACTAAAATCAGTCCGCCGAGCACCCAGAACTCATAGCGCTTGATGTCGCCGAGCAGGCTTTCCATGGCTGCGCCGAAATGGAAGGCGGCGCTGCCCAAGGCCACCGCCCAGACGATCGCGCCTATGCCATTCAAGATCAGGTAGCGTAGCGGCGGGTAGCCGGACAAGCCGATGGCCACCGGCATCACGGTGCGCAAACCGTAGAAGAAGCGAAAACTCAGCACCCATAAATCTGGGTGACGGCTAATCAGCCGCAACGCGCGGTCGCCCATGGCTTGCCAGTTAGGTTTGCGTGCCAGCAGTTGGCGGCCTTTATGCCGGCCCAGGTAATACCAGAGCTGATCGCCGGCATAGCTGCCGAAAAACGCCGTGATAATCACCGTATAGATGTTCATGTACTCGCGCGCGGCAAGAAATCCGGCCAGCACCAAAATAGTTTCGCCCTCGAAGAAAGTTCCGAGAAACAGGGCGAAATAGCCGAAATCCTGTAAAAATTGTTCGAGCATAATGGCGACGCGTACGGAAAAGAGTCGGCAGCCTAACCCTTCCAGTCGTTGTGGGAAAGCGCTGGTAGCCGTGGACGCCGCTGCGGACAATGTCTTTAGTGCTTAGCCTGGGCTAAATGCGACGCGTCGCCGCAGCTTTGCAGCAGTCGTCATGCTTTAGTCATAATGTCCGCTTATAACTGTCACACTCGCTCGCCTGCGCGGGCTTAGGAGTTTGCTGTGAGCTTTACCCCTGCCAATCGACTGTTTCCCGGTACTCGTCTGCGGCGTAATCGCCGCGATGAGTTTTCTCGTCGCTTGGTGCGCGAGAACCAACTGACGGTGGATGATTTGATTCTGCCGGTGTTCGTCCTCGACGGCGAAAACCGCCGCGAAGCCGTGGCCTCGATGCCAGGTGTCGAGCGCCTGTCGATCGATTTGCTGCTGCAAGAAGCCGAAGAGTGGGTGGCGCTGGGGATTCCAGCGTTAGCGCTGTTTCCGGTTACCGCCGCCGAGAACAAGTCACTGGATGCCAGCGAAGCCTGGAACCCTGAAGGCATCGCCCAGCGCGCCACCCGTGCCCTGCGCGCGCGCTTCCCGGAGCTTGGGGTGATTACCGATGTGGCCCTGGACCCGTTCACCACCCACGGCCAGGACGGCATTCTGGATGCCGACGGCTATGTGCAGAACGACATCACCGTGGATGCGTTGGTGCGCCAGGCGTTGTCCCATGCCGCCGCCGGCGCCCAGGTAGTGGCGCCCTCGGACATGATGGATGGCCGTGTGCAGGCGATCCGCGAGGCGTTGGAGCTGGCCGATCACACCAATGTGCGGATCATGGCCTACTCGGCCAAGTACGCCAGCGCCTATTACGGGCCGTTCCGCGATGCAGTCGGCTCTGCCGCGAATTTGGGTAAGGCCAACAAGGCCAGCTACCAGATGGATCCGGCCAATGGCGACGAAGCCCTGCATGAGGTGGCCGCCGACTTAGCCGAAGGCGCCGATATGGTCATGGTTAAACCGGGCATGGCCTATCTGGATATTCTCTGGCGGGTTAAAACTGAATTTCGCGTGCCGACCTTTGTCTATCAAGTCAGCGGCGAATACGCCATGCACATGGCCGCGATCCAGAACGGCTGGCTCGGCGAGGCGGTGATTCTCGAATCCTTGACCGCTTTCAAGCGTGCCGGCGCCGATGGCATCCTCACCTATTTCGCTAAACGTGCGGCGCAATTGTTAAAACAGGGCCAGTAAGCCCCCTAGGACGAGCAAATGAATACCGAAGGACTCAGCGACAACCCCGTGCCCGCAGAGCCGCCCGTGGTGGCTGAAGTGCTGGAGACACTGGTGGCAGTTGAGCCGGTCGCCGCGCCTACGCCGGCGGTGTATGTGGTGCCGGGGCTGGATGACAGCAGCTTGTATATTCACCGCGAGCTGTCGCAGCTGAAGTTTAATATTCGCGTGCTTGAGCAGGCGCTGGATGAGTCCTATCCGCTGCTGGAGCGACTGAAGTTTCTGCTGATCTTCTCCAGCAACCTCGATGAGTTCTTCGAGATTCGCGTCGCCGGGCTGAAGAAGCAAATCACCTTCGCCCGCGAGACCGCCGGTGCCGATGGCCTGCAGCCGCATCAAGTGTTGGCGCGGATTGCCGAGCTGGTGCACGAGCAGGTCGAACGTCAATACGCGATCCTCAACGACGCGTTGTTGCCGGCGCTGGAAAAACACCATGTGCGTTTTATCCGCCGCCGGCACTGGACACCGAAGCTCAAAGCCTGGGTGCGGCGTTATTTCCGCGATGAGATCGCGCCGATCATCACCCCGATTGGCCTGGATCCAACCCATCCATTCCCCTTGTTGGTGAACAAGAGCCTGAACTTTATCGTCGAACTGGAAGGCGTCGATGCCTTTGGTCGCGACTCGGGCTTGGCCATCATCCCGGCGCCGCGGTTATTGCCGCGGGTCATCAAGGTGCCGGAAGATATCGGCGGCCCTGGCGCCAACTACGTGTTCTTGTCGTCGATGATCCACGCCCATGCCGATGACTTGTTTCAGGGCATGAAGGTCAAGGGCTGCTACCAGTTCCGCCTGACCCGCAACGCCGATTTGGCGGTGGATACCGAAGACGTCGAAGACTTGGCGCGGGCCCTGCGCGGCGAGTTGTTCTCGCGCCGTTATGGCGACGCCGTGCGTTTGGAAGTGGCCGACACCTGCCCGCAACACTTGGCCGATTACCTGCTCAAGCAGTTCAGCCTGAGCGAGAGCGAGCTGTACCGGGTCAATGGTCCGGTCAATCTGACGCGGCTGTTTAGCATCACCGGGCTGGCCAGCCACCCGGAATTGCAGTGCAAGCCGTTTACCCCGGTGATCCCCAAGCTGCTGCAAAACAGCGAGAACATCTTCAGCGTGGTCAGCAAGCAGGACATCTTGCTGCTGCACCCTTTTGAGTCCTTCACCCCGGTGGTCGACTTGCTGCGCCAGGCCGCCAAAGACCCGCAAGTATTGGCGGTGCGCCAGACCTTGTATCGCTCCGGGGCCAACTCCGAGATCGTCGATGCGCTGGTGGACGCCGCGCGTAACGGCAAGGAAGTGACGGCGGTTATCGAGCTGCGCGCGCGCTTCGATGAAGAGTCCAACCTGCTGCTGGCCAGCCGTTTACAGGCGGCCGGCGCGGTGGTGATTTACGGCGTGGTGGGGTTTAAAACCCACGCCAAGATGATGCTGATTTTACGCCGCGAAAATGGCGAGATCGTTCGTTACGCGCATATGGGCACCGGCAACTACCACGCCGGCAACGCCAAGCTGTACACCGACTACAGCCTGCTGACCTCCGATGAAGCGCTTTGCGAAGACGTTTCCAAGCTGTTCAGCCAGCTGATCGGCATGGGTAAAACCCTGCGCATGAAGAAGTTGCTGCACGCACCCTTCACCCTGAAGAAGGGCATTCTCGACATGATTGCCCGCGAAACCCTGCAGGCCAGCGAAGGCAAGCCTGCGCACATCATGTTCAAGGTCAACTCGGTGACCGACCCGAAGATCATCCGCGCCCTGTACAAGGCCAGTCAGTGCGGCGTGAAGATCGACATGGTGGTGCGCGGCATGTGCTGCCTGCGGCCGGGTGTGCCGGGGGTGTCGCATAACATCCATGTGCGTTCGATTATCGGTCGCTTCCTGGAGCACAGCCGCATCTACTACTTCTACAACGGTGGCGATGAGCAGTTGTACCTGTCCAGTGCCGACCTGATGGAACGCAACCTCGACAAGCGCGTCGAGACCTGCTTCCCGATTGAGGGCAAACGCTTGCTGTTGCGGGTGAAAAAGGAACTTGAGGCCTACCTAAGCGATAACACCCAGAGCTGGCTGCTGCAGTCCGATGGCCGTTATGTACGCAGCAGCCCGAGCGGCAATCAGCACGCGCGTAATGCCCAGACCATGCTGTTGGAAAAACTCACCAGTCCGCCGCCCGTGCGCTAGCAGGCGCGGTTTTAGCGGCTAATAAAAAACGCCCCGTACAGCTCAGCTGACGGGGCGTTTTTTATTAGCCCTGTACCAGTTACGTGTTGTAAAGAACGTAACCTTTCGAGAGAGGGAATCAGTCTCGATGCTTGTGCTGTCTGCACCGGCCAATCGCGGATAAATCCGCTCCTACAGGGCTGGTCAGCCGATGGAGCTGTTGCCGGAGCCGGGTTTGTGTAGGAGCGGATTTATCCGCGAAGCAAGCGTGAGTACGCTGACAATCCTGCAGGGCAGCCATTCTTTTTCCCATATCCATCTGGATCAAAAAACAGAGGCTACAGGACTTGCGCTTTGCAACGCATAATTGGGGCAGCGCCTTTTTATCGGCTCGCAGATTGCGCCATGCCGGCCTGCGGCTAGCGTACCCGCAGGTTGAAGCCGGTGCGGCTCAGCCACTCGGCTTCTTGGGCGAAGTCGGCTTGGGTCAACGGGTTGGCCTGCAGCCAGCCGTCGGGGAATTGCACATCCAGGCTCTGCGGCCCGGCAATCAACTCGACCTGGGGCATCTCCTGGCCACCGCGGATATGGTGGAACAAAATCGCAAAACGCAGCAGCACGCAGAGGCGCAGCAGTGTTTGGCTGTGATCGCCAAAGTCGCTGAGTTTGTCGCGGGGGATATTGCGTCGGTGGCCGCGCACCAGCAGCGCCAGCATTTGCTGGTCGAGCCGCGAAAAGCCAGCCAGATCGGAGTGCTCGATCAGGTAGGCGCCGTGCTTGTGGTACTGGTAGTGCGCAATATCCAGGCCCAGCTCATGCACTCGCGCGGCCCAGCTGAGCAGCTCGCGCTGCCAGTCGTCGGTTAGCTGCCAGATCGGCGCGACTTTTTCCAGGGCGCCGAGGGCCTTGGCTTCAACCCGTGCGGCCTGCTCGAGGTCGACGTGGTAGCGCTCCATCAACGCGCCCAGGGTGCGCTCGCGCACATCTTCATGCACATGCCGGCCCAGCAGGTCGTAGAGCACGCCTTCACGCAGGGCGCCTTCGGAGTGGTTCATGCTGGCGAGCTTCATGGCATCGAAGATGGCTTCCATAATCGCCAAGCCGGCCGGGAACACGCCGCGCCGATCCGGTTTGATACCATCCAGTTCGAGCTTGTCGACGTCGCCGAGCTTGAGCACTTTGCGCTTGAGCCAGGCCAAGCCTTCGGCGTTGACCTCACCATTGCCATGCCCGGCGGCCTTGATCACCAGGCCAATCGAGCGAATGGTGCCCGAGGCGCCGAGGGCTTCTTGCCAGCCCAGACGGTGCAGGGCGTATTCGATACCCATCAGCTCTAGGCGCGCTGCGGTATAGGCCTGGGCATAGCGGGCGGCGGTGATTTTGCCGTCGCGAAAATAGCGCTGGGTAAAACTTACGCAGCCCATTTGCAGGCTTTCCCGCAGCAAGGGCTCGAAGCGCTGGCCAATGATAAATTCGGTGCTGCCACCGCCGATGTCCACCACCAGGCGTTTGCCCGGGGTGTCGGCGCTGCTGTGGGAGACGCCGAGGTAAATCAGGCGGGCCTCTTCACGGCCGGAAATTACCTCCACCGGATGGCCGAGGATTTCTTCCGCGCGGCGGATAAACTCGGCACAGTTGCGCGCTTCCCGCAGGGCGTTGGTACCGACAATCCGCACCGCGCCTTCCGGCAAACCGGTAATCAGCTGAGCAAAGCGGCGCAGGCAGTCGAGCCCGCGCTGGATCGCTTCTTCACTGAGCAGGCGCTGATCGTCGAGTCCGGCGGCCAGCTGAACTTTTTCGCCAAGCCGTTCGAGGATACGAATTTCACCATGATCGGCCTTGGCCAGGACCATGTGAAAGCTATTCGAGCCAAGGTCAATGGCGGCGATCATCGGGAAATGCTTGGCAGCGGTTGGCAACATGATGGGCGGGTCTCGGTGCAGAACGGCGACATCCTGCCATGATCGGCGGGCGAGGCCAACGCGGATTAGGCTAAGCGCGGCGCCATGTCGCGCCGCCACTGCGTGGTCGATTGATCGATTCTACCCGTTATCGCGATAGCGAAGCGTGGGTTCTGTTGCCGCAAGCGAGCGCGCCGCGTTGCCGCGTCAAAGCCCGCCAGGCTAGGCGCAGGACGCTGGCAATGGTCATTCCCTTGTCAAGTCCTGCAACACCGCATGGCGGGCTTTGACGCGCAACCCGAAGGGACGGTGCTGTCTTGTCGCAGGGCGGCGTTACTCGTCGCTCGTTTGGAATGACCAAACCACGCTCCTCGCGTCTTGCCCTGCGACAAGACAGCCTCCGTCGCGGCATGCGCGCTTGCGTCAACAGAACCTATCGCCTGCGCCTTTCGGCCGGCGCCAAGGCGGGCTATCATTAGCGCCACTTTATGAGCACTTTTGCTTGCGAACGCGGAGATTTTCCATGAGCGAATTCATCACCAATGTCACCGACGCCAGTTTTGAGCAAGACGTGCTCAAAGCCGAGGGCGCGGTGCTGGTCGACTATTGGGCCGAATGGTGTGGCCCGTGCAAGATGATTGCACCGGTACTCGAAGAGATCGCCCAGACTTACCAAGGTAAGTTGAAAGTGTGCAAACTGAACATCGACGAAAACCAGGACACCCCGCCTAAATACGGCGTGCGTGGTATTCCGACCCTGATGTTGTTCAAAGATGGCAACGTCGAAGCGACCAAGGTTGGCGCGCTGTCCAAGTCGCAATTGGCCGCGTTCCTCGACAGCAACATCTGATCGTGCGGCGTTGCTGAGCGACGCCAATAGCACTTCAGTTGCTTGCTCTAAAGCCCCGCACACTGCGGGGTTTTTTACGCTTGAGGCTAGACGCCTCGAAAAGCCGGTGTTACATTCGGCTCGCAACGGTTTCTCCGTTGCCCTCTACCAGCCGTCGCCACTCCATTCTTATTCATCCAAGTTCACCGAATAAGTGCAGTGATCCTGTCGCCTTTCTCGCGACGCGGCCTCTTAAGCCAAGTGCTTACCTCCCTCTTTCATGAATACGTCATTCCTATGAATCTGACTGAACTCAAGCAAAAACCCATTACCGATCTGCTCGACATGGCCGAACAGATGGGCATCGAAAATATGGCCCGCTCGCGCAAGCAGGACATTATTTTCTCCCTGTTGAAGAAGCACGCACGCGGCGGCGATGAAATCTCCGGTGATGGCGTGTTGGAAATTCTCCAGGACGGTTTCGGTTTTCTGCGCTCCGCGGACTCTTCCTATCTCGCCGGCCCAGACGACATTTACGTCTCGCCGAGCCAGATCCGCCGCTTCAACCTGCGTACCGGCGACACCATAGTCGGCAAAATCCGTCCACCAAAAGAAGGTGAGCGTTATTTCGCTCTGCTCAAGGTCGACACGATCAACTACGATCGCCCGGAAAACGCCAAAAACAAGATTCTGTTCGAAAACCTGACACCGTTGTTCCCCACGGTGCGGATGAAGATGGAAGCCGGCAACGGCTCTACCGAAGACTTGACCGGCCGGGTGATTGACCTCTGCGCGCCGATCGGTAAAGGCCAGCGCGGCCTGATCGTCGCGCCGCCGAAAGCCGGTAAAACCATCATGCTGCAGAACATTGCGGCCAACATCACCCGTAACAACCCGGAAGTGCATCTGATCGTGTTGCTGATCGATGAACGTCCGGAAGAAGTGACCGAAATGCAGCGCACCGTGCGCGGCGAAGTGGTGGCTTCGACTTTCGACGAGCCGCCAAGCCGTCACGTGCAAGTGGCCGAAATGGTCATCGAGAAGGCCAAGCGCCTGGTCGAGCACAAGAAAGACGTGGTCATCCTGCTCGACTCCATCACCCGTTTGGCCCGTGCCTATAACACCGTGATCCCAAGCTCCGGCAAGGTGCTCACCGGTGGTATCGATGCCCATGCCCTGGAGAAACCGAAACGTTTCTTCGGCGCTGCGCGCAACATCGAAGAAGGCGGCTCGCTGACCATCATCGCCACCGCGCTGGTAGAAACCGGCTCGAAGATGGACGAAGTGATCTACGAAGAGTTCAAGGGTACCGGCAACATGGAGCTGATCCTTGATCGCCGGGTTTCCGAGAAGCGCGTGTTTCCCGCCATCAACATCAACAAGTCCGGCACCCGCCGCGAAGAGTTGCTGACCGGCGAGGAAGAGCTGTCGCGTATGTGGATTCTGCGCAAACTGCTGCACCCGATGGACGAAATTGCCGCCATCGAGTTCCTCTTGGACAAGTTGCGTTCGACCAAGACTAATGAAGAGTTCTTCCAGCTGATGAAGCGCAAGTAACTGGATCTACTGCGCTTAGGTGAGGCTGCGTTGCGCCTAGTGACCCACATGGATGTGGGAAATGCCGTTAACCGCAGGGAGCGGGTGCGGCCTTGACCGTCGCTCGCTACGATCTTGAATTGCCGTATGACACAAACTAAGGCCGGGGAAACCCGGCTTTTGTTTGTCTGCGATTGATTGAAATTTCTGAATAACTGAGTTCGGCGCTAAACTTTAGCTCCGACAGTTTTGCCGCAGATGAGGCTCAAGCATGCAGTATCGCGACCTTCGCGACTTTATCCGTGGGCTGGAACAGCGCGGCGAACTCAAGCGCATCCAGACACCGGTTTCGCCGGTGTTAGAAATGACCGAAATCTGCGACCGCACCCTGCGCAAGCAGGGCCCGGCACTGTTGTTCGAAAACCCCACTGGCTTCGATACGCCGGTACTTGGCAATCTGTTCGGCACGCCGAAACGGGTGGCCTTGGGCATGGGCGCCGAAGAAGTCAGCGAGTTGCGCGAGATCGGCAAGCTGTTGGCCTTTTTGAAAGAGCCGGAGCCGCCCAAGGGCTTTAAAGACGCCTGGTCCAAGCTGCCGATCTTTCGCAAAGTGCTGGCCATGGCGCCCAAGGTGGTCAAAGACGCGCCTTGCCAAGAAGTGATCGAAGAAGGCGAAGACGTCGACCTGAGCAAACTGCCGGTGCAAACCTGCTGGCCCGGCGATGTCGGCCCGTTGATTACCTGGGGCCTGACCATCACCAAAGGCCCGAACAAAGAGCGGCAGAATCTGGGCATCTATCGCCAGCAGGTGATCGGCCGCAACAAGCTGATCATGCGCTGGCTCAGCCATCGCGGCGGCGCCCTGGATTATCGCGAGTGGTGCCAGAAATACCCGGACCGTCCCTATCCGGTGTGCGTCGCCCTCGGTGCAGATCCTGCGACCATTCTCGGTGCAGTCACGCCGGTGCCCGACACCCTGTCCGAATACGCTTTCGCCGGCTTGCTCCGCGGCCATCGCACCGAGCTGATCAAGGCCCGTGGCAGCGACTTGCAGGTGCCAGCCAGCGCCGAAATCGTGCTGGAAGGGGTGATTCATCCCGGTGAGATGGCCAATGAAGGCCCGTATGGCGACCACACCGGTTACTACAACGAGGTGGATAGCTTTCCGGTGTTTACCGTCGAGCGCATCACTCGTCGGCAAAAACCTATCTACCACAGCACCTACACCGGCCGGCCACCGGACGAGCCGGCGATTCTCGGCGTGGCCCTGAACGAGGTGTTTGTGCCGATTCTGCAAAAGCAGTTCCCGGAAATCACCGACTTCTACCTGCCGCCGGAAGGGTGCTCGTACCGCATGGCGGTGGTAACCATCAAGAAGCAGTATCCCGGCCACGCCAAGCGCGTAATGCTCGGTGTCTGGTCGTTTTTGCGACAGTTCATGTACACCAAGTTCGTCATAGTCACCGACGACGACATCAACGCGCGGGACTGGAACGACGTGATCTGGGCTATTACCACCCGCATGGACCCCAAGCGCGACACCGTGTTGATCGACAACACGCCAATCGACTATCTGGACTTTGCCTCGCCGGTGTCGGGCCTGGGCAGCAAGATGGGCCTGGACGCCACCCACAAATGGCCGGGCGAAACCCCGCGCGAATGGGGCCGGGTGATAGTTCAGGACGAGGCGGTCAAGCAGCGCGTCGATGCACTCTGGTCAGAATTAGGAATAGATTGATGGCAGCCCTATTGGTCTGGATGGCTCGGAGCCAAGGCTTATGAACGTCACCCTGCAACCCTCGGGTGCGGTGCTTAAATTAGAGCCCGGCGAGCGCATCCTCGACGGCGCTCGACGGCTCGGCTACGACTGCCCGCAAAGCTGTCGCAACGGTAATTGCCATATTTGCGCGGCGCTGTTGCTCGACGGGCGGATTCGCCAGGCCGGCGAGGAGCGTGATCACGGCGAGTTGTTCACCTGCATCGCCGAGCCGCTGGGAGATTGCCTGCTGCACTGGGACGGGGTCTTGGCGCCCCATGAGCTGCCGACGCGCCAACTCAGCTGCCAGTTGCTCGAATGCGTCGAGGTGGGCGGCGATGTGTGGCGGGTACGCCTGCGCACGCCGGCGGGCAAAGCGCCGCGCTACCACGCCGGGCAGTACCTGCTGATCGAGCGCGAGGGTGGCGAGCCAGCGGCTTTCTCCTTGGCCTCGGCACCGCACTGCGGGCGCGACCTCGAGTTGCATATCCTCGCCCGTGAAGCGAGCAGCCAAGAGCTGCTGACGCAATTGCAGCGTGACCGGATGGCGCGGGTGCAGTTGCCGTTTGGCGACACCCATTTGGCCGAGTTGCCGGATGGCCCCCTGGTGCTGATCGCCGCCGGTACCGGCATGGCGCAGATGCACAGCCTGATCGAGCATTGCCGCTCGGCCGGTTTCAAGCATCCGGTGCATCTGTATTGGGGCGCGCGACGGGCCAAGGATTTTTACCAACTGCCGCACTGGCAAGAGTGGCAGCAGCTGCCCAACCTGTTTTTGCACCAGGTGGTCAGCGATCCGCGCGATTGGCATGGCCGGCTCGGTCAATTGCACCAGGCGGTGCGCGAGGACTTCGCCGACCTCAAACCGCTGCATATCTACGCCAGCGGCTCGCCGGGGATGGTCTACGCCACCCTCGATGCCTTGGTCGAGGCGGGCATGGACCCGCACCAGCTGCGCGCCGACGTGTTTGCCTACGCGCCACGGGATTAATTTGAGAGTCTAAGGCACGATGCGTGGTGGTTCGTAGGGTGGAAAACCGCGAAGCGTTTTCCACCGGCCGTCCACCAACAGTCGGCGGATGGCAAAAGCGCCACTACATCTCGGTGTTTACCTGACCTGCACCACCAATTTCCCCACTGCCTTACGTTGGCCGAGAGTGTTGATCGCCTCGGCAGCCTGCGCCAGCGGGAACACCTGCGAGACCAGCGGTTTGATTTTGCCCTCGGCGTGCCAAGCAAATAGCTGGGCAAAGTTGGTGGCGTTGTCTTGCGGCTGACGTTGGGCGAAGGCGCCCCAGAACACCCCGAGCACCGCCGCGCCCTTGAGCAGGCAGAGGTTGACCGGCAGTTCCGGGATGCGCCCGCTGGCGAAGCCGACCACCAGCAAGCGGCCGTTCCAGGCGATGGAGCGGATCGCCTGATCAAATAAATCGCCGCCCACCGGATCGTAAATCACGTCGGCGCCCTGGCCGTTAGTAAGACGTTTGATTTCTTCTTTGAGATTGCTCTCGCTGTAGTTGATCAGCTCATCGGCGCCGGCCGCTTTGGCCACCGCGAGCTTATCGGCGCTGCTGGCGGCGGCGATTACCCGTGCGCCCAAGGCTTTACCGATTTCCACGGCGGCCAGGCCGACTCCGCCGGAGGCGCCGAGCACCAACAGGGTTTCGCCGGGTTGCAGATTGGCGCGCTGCTTGAGGGCATGCATCGAGGTGCCGTAGGTCATGCCGAAGGCGGCGGCACTGTTGAAGTCCATGCTGGCCGGAATCGGCATGACGTTATAGGCCGGCACCGCTACTTGCTCGGCAAAACTGCCCCAGCCGGTCAGCGCCATGACCCGGTCGCCGACTTTTAAGTGGCTGACTTTCTCGCCTACTGCGCGGACCACGCCGGCCGCTTCGCCACCCGGTGAGAACGGGAAGGGCGGCTTGAACTGATACTTACCCTCGATGATCAGGGTGTCGGGGAAGTTGACCCCGGCCGCATGCACCTCAATCAGCACTTCGGTTTTTTTCAGCTCGGGGCTGGCGATCTCTTCCAACACCAGGGTTTCGGCGGGGCCAAAGGCTTTGCATAGCACGGCTTTCATCGACAGTAATCCTCGGGTGGTTATCCCCAGACAGTGCCGCAGCTGAGGGGCGCGGGTCAACGAGCATGGCCGACTCTGATGGTGGTCTATAAGCATTGGGCTTGGGTCGGGGCTCGGCAATGGCTATGCTAGGCCATGCCCCTCTAAGGAATGACCTCTGTGAAAGTTTTGCTCACGCTGTTGCTGGCCCTGTCTCTGCCATTGTCGGCACTGGCTCAAGAGAAAAAAGAAGAAGCCGAGGGCGAAAACGCCGCGCCGAAAATCATCTATGTCGGCATAGTGCCGGCGCTGGTGGGCAACTACAGCTCGGGCATGAAGATGAAGTTTTACAAGGCCGACATCTCGCTCAAAGTGACTGGCAGCGAGGCCGAGGAGAAGGTCAAATACCATGAACCGCTGATTCGTAATCAGCTGGTGATGCTGTTTTCCCAGCAGACCGACGAAACCCTCGGCAGCATGGATGCCAAGGAAAAACTCCGCCAAGAAGCGCTTAAGCAGGTTAAGCAGGTGTTGGAGCAGGAAGAGGGCAAGCCCTATGTGGAAGACCTGCTGTTCAACAATCTGATCCTGCAATAGGAAAGCTGCTGCGCTCGTTTATGCGGCGTTGGCGGAGCTGGGAAAAATGCTCATTGGCACCAGCCAACTCCGCTTTTTCCCAGCTCCGCCGCCTAGCCTAACCTTCGCTCGCTACGCTTTCAGATTCTTAGGCGTGCCCCGATCAGGCCGCCAGGCTTTTGCGAAAGCGCGCCAGTGCGACGGCAAAAAACACTAAGCCGATGGTCGTCAGCGCCAGCAGCTCGGGCCAGATCAGCGCCAGGCCGGCATCGCGGAACAGGATCGCCTGGGACAGGCTGACAAAGTGGGTCGAGGGCGAGATCTGCATCACCCATTGCAACCAGACCGGCATGCTGTCCAGCGGCGTGGTGCCGCCCGACAGCAGCAGCATCGGGATGATCACCGGGATGCTCAGCAGGCCGAACTGCGGGATCGAGCGCGCCAGGGTGGCGAGAAAGATCCCCAGCGCCGTGCTGGCGAACAGGTACAGCGCAGTCACCGCGAGAAACATCGGCTGTGGCCCGGACAGCGGCACGCCGATCAGCCATTTCACCACCAGCTCCAGCGACACCCAAGTGCACAGCACCACCACCAGGGCGTTGCTCCAGATCTTCGCCAGCATGATCTCCAGCGCCGTCAGCGGCAGCACCAGCAGGTGGTCGAGGGTGCCGTGCTCGCGTTCGCGCAGCAGAGCTGTGCCGGTGAGGATGATGGCGAGGATGGTGATGTTGTTGACGATCTGGATCACCGCCAGGAACCAGCCGCCCTCCAGATTGGGATTGAACAGCGCGCGGGTGGTCATGCCGATTGGGCTTTGCGGCGTTTGCCCGCTGTAGTCGCTGAGTTCGCGCTGGAAGATCCGTGCCAGATAGCCGGCGCCCATAAAGGCCTGGCTCATGGCGGTGGCGTCGACATTCAATTGCACCTGGGGCTGGCGCCCGGCCAACAGGTCGCTCTGGAAGTTCGGCGGCACGTTGAGTACGAAGGTGTACTGGGCGCTGTCCAGGGCGTTGTCCATTTGCGCGTAGCTGAGCGGCTGCGGCGCCTGGAACTCCGGTGGCAGCAGGGCGTCGGTCAGTTTGCGCGACAGCGCGCTGCGGTCTTCATCGACTATCGCCACGCTGGCGTTGTGCACGCCCATGATCGAGCCCTTGGCCGGCATATAGATGGCGACGCTGAAGGCATACAGCAGAAACAGCAGCAGCACGCTGTCGTGGCGCAGGCTGGTGAGTTCTTTCAGGCCGAGGCGGAAAATATGCGCCAGACGCTGCATCTCAGGCCTCCTGCTTTTTCAGTAGCGCCACGCTCAGCGCGGTAAACACCGCGAAGAAGCCAAACAAGGCCAGGCATTGCGGCCAGAGCTGGCGCAAATCCAGGGCCTTGGTGAAGGTGCCGACGGCAATGTCGAGAAAGTAGCCGGCCGGGAACAGATTGCCCATCAGCGCGGCGCCACCGGCCAGGGACGAGCGCGGCACGATCAGCCCGGAAAACTGAATGGTCGGCAGGCTGGTGAGAATCATGGTGCCGAGGATCGCCGCAATCTGCGTCTTGGTGAAGGCCGAGATCAGCAGGCCGAGGCTGGTGGTGGCCAGCACATAGAGCAGGCCGCCGAAGGCCAGGGTGAGCACGCTGCCCTTCAGCGGCACAGCAAACAGCCAGCGGTTGACCGCCACCAGCAACGCCAGATTGAGCAGGCTGACGGCGATATAGGGCAGCTGCTTGCCGAACAGAAACTCCAGGCGACTCAGCGGCGTGGCGTAAAAATTACTGATCGAGCCGAGTTCTTTTTCACGCACCACACCGAGGGCGGTGAGCATGGCCGGGATAAACACCAGAATCAGCGCCATCACGCCAGGGCCTATGGCATTCACGCTGATCACGTCCTGGTTGTAGCGAAAACGGGTGGCCAGGCTGGCGCCGGCCGGTGGTCGGCTGGTTTGGCTGCTGTTGCTGGCGAATTCCTGCAGATTGGCCAGGTGCACCGCCTCGATATAGTTGCGACTGGTCTCGGCGCGAAACGGCATGCTGCCGTCCAGCCATACGGCCACCTGTGGCTGGCGCCCGGCATACAGGTCGCGGCCAAAGCCGGGCGGCACTTCCAGGACTATTTTGACTTCCGAGCGTTGCAGGCGCTGGTGCAGCTCTTGTGGCGAGCTGATCGGCGGGTGTTCCTCGAAGTAGCGCGAGCCGCGAAAAGCTTCCAGATAACTGCGGCTCTGTGGCGAGTTGTCCTGGTCGAAGGCGGCAAAGCGCAGGTTCTCCACGTCCAGGGAGATGCCGTAGCCGAAGATCACCATCATAAACACCGAGCCGAGCAGGGCGAACGCCAGGCGCACCGGGTCGCGGCGCAGCTCCTTGCCCTCGCGCACGGCCACCGCCCGCAGGCGGTTCAGGCTAAAGCCCCGGCGGGTTTGAATCGGGGTGCTGGCCTCGGGTGCGCTGTCGCCGCCCAAGCTGGCTGCTGCACCAGTGGCGGGTTCGCCTTGGGCTTGCTGCAGGCAGCTGACGAACGCCGCCTCCAGGTTCTCGCCGGCATACTGCTGCTGCAGCGCGGCCGGGGTGTCGCAGGCCAGCACCTTGCCGGCATGCATCAGCGAGATGCGGTCGCAGCGCTCGGCTTCGTTCATAAAGTGAGTGGACAGAAAGATGGTCACGCCCTGTTCGCGCGACAATTCAATCAGCAGGCGCCAGAAGTCATCCCGCGCCGCCGGATCGACCCCGGAGGTGGGTTCATCGAGGATCAGCACTTCCGGTTTGTGCAGCACGGCGACCGCCAGGGACAGGCGCTGACGCACCCCCAGGGGTAACTCGCCGGATTGCTGCTGGGCCACCTCGGTGAGGCCAAAGCGTTCCATCAAGGCCTGGCTGCGCGCCACGCCTTCCGCTGCTGGTAGGTCGAACAGGCGCGCGTGCAGCTCAAGGTTCTGCCGCACACTTAGCTCGCCGTACAGCGAGAAGCTCTGCGACATAAAACCGACGCGCTTGCGGGTGGCCAGGTCTTTGGCGTCCACCTGTTTGCCGAACAGCTTGGCGCTGCCTGCGCTGGCCGCCAGCAGGCCGGTGAGCACCTTCATGGTGGTGGTCTTGCCGCAACCATTGGAGCCGAGAAAACCGAAAATCTCGCCCTGGCGAATGGCGAAACTAACCTTGTCGACGGCGGTAAAGTCGCCAAAACGCAGGCACAGCTCGTTGGCTTCGATGGCGATTTCCGCCTCGCCTTCTGATTGCGGCGGAATTACTAGCGGCTCATGCTTACCCGCCTGATCGCCCTGAAAATGGGTAAAGGCATCATCGAGTTTGCCGCTCGGGGTGGCAGCCGCCAGTTCGGCGCTGGTGCCTTGGGCAATCAACTGGCCACGGTCGAGCATCAGGCATTGCTCGAACTGCGCGGCCTCTTCCATATAGGCGGTGGCCACCAGCAAGGTCAGCTGCGGGCGCTGGCGGCGGACTTGCTCGACCAGCTCCCAGAAATGCCGGCGTGACAGCGGATCGACGCCGGTGGTGGGCTCATCGAGGATCAATAAATCCGGGTCGTGGATCAGCGCGCAGCACAGCCCGAGCTTTTGTTTCATGCCGCCCGACAGCTTGCCCGCCGGCCGTTCGGCGAAGGCGCTGAGGTCGGTGGCGGCCAGCAGCTCGGTCATGCGCGCCTGGCATTGCGCGCGGCTGAGACCGAACAGGGTGGCGAAGAACTGGATGTTCTCGGCAATCGACAACTCGGGGTAGAGGTTTTGCCCCAAGCCTTGGGGCATAAAAGCGATGCGCGGATAGAGGCTGGCGCGGTGTTTGTGATCGGTGATGGCGCCGCCGAGTACCTCCAGCTCGCCCTGCTGGAGGATTTTCACCCCAGCGATCAGTCCCAGCAGGCTGGATTTGCCGGCGCCATCCGGGCCAATCAGGCCGCAGTGGGTGCCGACGGCGAGGCTGAAGCTGACTTCCTGCAGGGCCGGTTGCTTGCCATAGCTGTGGCGCAGACCGTTGGCCTTAAGCGCCAGTTCGCTCATTGCAGATTGGCCGGCCAGGCCGCGCCATTACTGCGCACATAACCGGCGCCGGGCATGCCGGGCTTGGCTTGTGGCGCGGCCGCCGGATCGGTCAGGTGCAGTTTGACGCGGAACACCAGCTTCTGGCGCTCGTCGCGGGTTTCCACTTCTTTGGGGGTGAACTGCGATTTGGCCGCGACAAAGCTGATTTTCGCCGGCAGTGCGTGGTCTGGCAGGGCGTCCAGCAAAATCCGCGCCTCGTCGCCAACGGTCAGGGCGCCGGCCTGGGCGGCCGGTAGATAAAGGTTCATGTACTGGTCATTGGTGTCGATCATCAGCAACACCCGGCCACCGGCGCCGAGCACTTCGCCGGGCTCGGCCAGCCGTAGCTGGACGATACCGTCGATGGGGGCGAGCAGGCTGCTGTCGTCGATTTCGCTGGCCAGCTGGGCGACTTGTGCCTCGGCCGCGCCGATGGCCGCCCGCAGCGCGCCGACTTGCGCCTGGGCGGCATTGACGGCGGCGTTGCTGGTCTCCAGGCGCGACTGTTGCTGTTCAAGCAATTGCCGGCTGGCGTAATTGCGCTGGAACAGTTCGCTGGTGCGCTTGAGCTCCAGGCTGGCCAGACGTTGCTCGCTCAAGCGAAATTGCACCGTGGCCTCGGCGGCCGCCAGGGTTTCCTTGGCCCGCAGCACCTCGGCTTCGGCCTGACTGCGCTGGGCCTCGAGAGTGCGGGTGTCGAGGCGGGCGAGCAGCTGATTTTTGCTCACCCGGTCGCCTTCATTGACCAGTACCTCGGCCAAGCGGCCCGGGGTTTTGCTGGCGATCTGCACTTCGGTGGCTTCCAGCCGGCCGTTGGCCATGCTGAGGCCTTCTGGCAGGCGCGAACTGAGGGATTGCCAGTAACCGAAGCCGGCCACCGCCAACAAAATCAAAATCAGTGGGATGACCAGTAAACTCGATGGGCGGTGCGAGCTAGACATGCTTCCTCCTCCTGAGGTTGATGCTGCAGTCTGCCGGTTTTGGCCGGAGTTTGTGTTGATACCTGTCAATCCAGGCCGTCTGAATCAGCCGCGTTGCACAGGCTCGTGGCGGGCTAGCCGCGTAAGGCCAGCACGGCTTGCCATTGCTCGGCGGTCACCGGCATCACCGACAAGCGGCTGCCTTTTTGCAGCAGCGGCATCTCACCGAGTGCGCTTTGGCCGCGCAGTTCGCCCAGGCTCAGTACGCGGCTAAAGGCCTCGTGGTACGCAACTGTGACGGCGCTCCAGGGGTTCTTCTCGCTGCTGGCCTTGGGGTCAAAATAGGCGCTGTGTGGGTCCAGCGCCGTTGGGTCCGGATAGGCGCTGGCGCTGATGCAGCCAATCCCAGCGATGCCCGGTTGCGGGCAGCTGGAGTGGTAGAAGAAGAACAGATCGCCGACCGCCATGCTGCGCAAAAAATTGCGCGCCTGATAATTGCGTACGCCATCCCACTGGGCGCTGCGCAGGCGTTGCAAGTCGAGGATCGACAGTTCCTCGGGTTCCGATTTCATTAACCAATAGGCCATGGACTGAACTCTGTAAGTACCCGCATTGCGGTTAAAAAATGTGCACTTATTGACACTGAGTGCTGGCAAAAAAATTGCACGGACGTGCCGGTTATTGGACAATAGCGCCGATTAAAAAATGCCACCGGACGGCTTATAACAATAATCAGCGTGGAAAACTGCGCGAAGCTGTCTATCACGGGGGCATTGATGAAACGTAAGCCAGATATATTGTGGATTTTAGTGGTTGTGTTCGGTCTGGGCGTGGTCACCAGCGCCTATGCGCAAAGCTACTGGGCGAGCCAGAGTGATGCGCCGAGCAGTGTGGCGCTCCAAGTTGAAGCCAAGCGCTGATGAGTCAGCGGCACCCTCGCGGTTTACTGCTCAGCTAAACCGTCCGGCATGATCTTCAGTCCGATGGTGGCCTGCTAATACCAGGCCCGATCGGTCACCGTCGCCGTCAGCGCCACATCCCAGCTGGCCAGCGGCAATTTCCCGACTTTTTGACACTCATGGGCCAAGCCCAGTAGCTGCGGCTTTTGCGGCTGTGCGCGCAGTTTGCGATACGCCAAACTTCGGTCATAAAAGCCACCGCCCATGCCCAGACGACCGCCGTCCAGATCAAAACCCACCAGCGGCAGCAGGATTAAATCCAGCGCCCAGACTTTGCGTTGCCTATTGCGGTTGGCCCGCGGCTCGGCAATTTTAAAGCGATTAAGCCGCAACGGCTCGTCGGCGCGCACCCGCTGAAAGACCATCTTGGTTTTCGGCCAGGCGCTAAGGACCGGTAAATAAGTGGCCTTGCCGCGACGTTGGGCGGCGCGCATTAAGTGCTGCGGGTCAATCTCGCCGTCGCTGGATAGGTACAAGGCAATCTGCCGAGCCCGGCGAAACATTGGATGTTGTGCCAGCTGTCGGTACAGATCGCGGGCGGCCCGTTGTTGTTGGCTGCGGCTCAGGGCGCGGCGGGCGGCGCGTAATTGGCGGCGCAGTTGGGCACGACTGAGCGCTGGCTGAGAGCTCATGCTTGCGGACTGCTGGATTGGTTGAGCTGTGCTGTATGCGCAGCGCGCGAGTGGCGCTGCGCTAGGGCTGAACTGCGGCTCAGGCTGAGCGGCAATGTCTGTAAAAATATGACTCCCCGGAGTGCCGCTGCCGGCTTGGCCCTTGAACCCGAAAGTTCAAGGTGGAGGTTGCAGGAGGCGTTAAGGCTTTCCGTCAAGCGGACATGCACACCGACCTCAACGTGCAACCCCCGGGGTTGTGCGAATCGGCTCAGGGACATCGCCAACTGGCGCACACACCAGGGAGGAGTTGGCAGTATACCCCCGCGTCTGGCATATGGGTATGCCGCTCGGCTATCAGCCTTGTGCTTCATCGGGATGGGTGATCAGGGCCTGGTCGACGCGCTCGATTAAGTCGCGCACCGACTCGCGGGTTTCTTCGGCGGCTTGGTCGAGGCGCTGTTTTTTGTGCAGCAGGTCGTGGCTGATATTCAGTGCGGCCATCACCGCAATGCGGTCGGCGCCGATGACTTTGCCGCTGGCGCGGATCTCGCGCATCTTGCCGTCGAGGTAGCGGGCGGCACCTTCGAGGTTGGCGCGCTCGTCGGCCGGGCAGGCGATGCAATACTCCTTGTCGAGGATTTGCACGGTAACGCTTTTGGCTTGGGTCATGAGTCTTGCTCTAGGGCCTTGAGGCGCATAATCATCGATTCGACCTTGCTGCGGGCCAATTCGTTCTTTTCAATCAGTTGGCTGCGTTCCTCGCGCCACGCTTTCGCGCTCGCCAGTAACTGCCGGTTGTGAGCCTTGAGATGCTCGGTGCGCTGGATCAGTAGCTCCAGCTTGGCCGTCAGTGCGCGCAGGTCGGCGTCGTGCATAGGTTCTCTACTTGGGCTCTCTACTTGGCGATGAATAAGCAAAAAAAGCGGTGAAATATATAAGGTCGTTAGGCGTATCGGTCAAACCCGTTGCGCACCATCAATGGTCTTGGCGCGGCTGCCGGTGCTAGGATAGCCACCTTCATTCTAGTCATTGCGTCGTCTGACGCCTAGCTCAGAAACCTACTTCGATGCCCGCCATTATGCCCATTCAAAATTCGCCCTATGCCGCCTTCGCCGCCTTGCTTGCCAGCAATGGTCATCCTGTTTCACCTGCCGAGTTGCATGGTCTGTTGCTCGGTCGCAGTTGTGCCGGCGCCGGCTTTGACAGTGAAGCCTGGCTGCTCGACGCGACTGACTTGCTCGACAGTGAGCCGTCCGAGCAAGTCCGTCAGGCCCTGATTGGCCTGCAAGAAATGGTCAAAGGCGAGCTGTCTGGCAGTGAGGTGACCATCATCTTGCTGCTGCCCAACGACGATGCGCCGCTGGCCGAGCGGGCCCAGGCCTTGGGCCAATGGTGCCAGGGTTTCCTCGGTGGTTTTGGTTTGACTGCCCGCGATGCGGCCTTGTCGGCCGAGGCCATTGAAGTGCTGCAGGACCTGGCCGGGATCGCCCAGGTGCAGGACGCGCTGGAAGAGTCCGAAGACGGCGAGAACGATTACATGGAGGTTATGGAGTACCTGCGCGTGGCGCCGTTGCTGCTGTTTACCGAGTGTGCCAAGCCGCTGGCTGCCGTGCCAAAACCGGCGTTGCACTGATTCCTAGTCTATATCCGCCGGCATTTCACACAGCCTGATTCGGCGGGGTTAATCAAATCGTTGGAGGTCCCCATGATCAGCATCCCGAAAGCCGAATTCGCGCGCCGGCGCAAGGCGCTGATGGCGCAGATGGAACCCAACAGCATCGCCATACTGCCGGCGGCGCCGGTGTATATCCGCAACCGCGACGTTGAGCATATCTACCGCCAGGACAGTGATTTCCAGTACCTCACCGGCTTCCCCGAGCAGGAAGCGGTGCTGGCGCTGATCCCCGGCCGCGTCCATGGTGAGTACGTGCTGTTCTGCCGCGAGCGTAATCCCGAGCGTGAACTCTGGGACGGTCTGCGTGCCGGCCAGGACGGCGCCATCAGCCAGTACGGTGCCGACGATGCCTTCCCGATCAGCGACATCGACGAGATTCTGCCGGGCCTGATCGAGGGCCGCGAGCGGGTCTATTACGCCCTGGGCATTCATCAAGAGTTTGACCGCCATCTGATGGAGTGGATCAACGTGATCCGCTCCAAGGCCCGCCAAGGCGCGCAGCCGCCCAATGAGTTTGTTGCCCTCGATCACCTGCTGCACGACATGCGTCTGTACAAGTCGGCGGCCGAAGTGAAGGTGATGAAGGAAGCCGCGGCGATTTCCGCCCGCGCCCATGTGCGCGCCATGCAAGCCTGCCGCGCCGGCTTGTACGAGTACCACTTGGAAGCCGAACTGGATTACGAATTCCGCAAGGGCGGGGCGAAAATGCCGGCCTACGGCTCCATCGTCGCGGCCGGCAAAAACGCCTGCATCCTGCATTACCGTGAGAACGATGCGTTGCTCAAAGACGGCGATCTGGTGCTGATCGACGCCGCCTGCGAGATCGATTGCTACGCCAGCGACATCACTCGCACCTTCCCGGTCAGTGGCAAATTCTCGTCCGAGCAAAAAGCCATCTACGAGTTAGTGCTGGCCTCCCAGGAAGCCGCCTTCAAGGAAATCGCTCCCGGCAAACATTGGAACGCCGCCCATGAGGCGACGGTGCGGGTGATCACCGCAGGCTTAGTCGAACTCGGCCTGCTCGAAGGCGCGGTCGATGAGCTGATCGCCAGCGAGGCCTACAAAGCGTTCTATATGCACCGTGCCGGCCACTGGCTGGGCATGGATGTGCATGATGTCGGCGACTACAAGGTCGGCGGCGAATGGCGCGAGCTGGAGGTCGGCATGGCCATGACGGTGGAGCCGGGTATCTACATTGCCGTCGACAACCAGAACGTCGCCAAGAAGTGGCGCGGCATTGGCGTGCGCATCGAAGACGACGTGGTGGTGACCAAAACCGGCTGCGAGATCCTCACCGATGGGGTGCCCAAGACCGTGGCCGCCATCGAGGCGCTGATGGCGCCGGCCCGTGTGGTCGCACCTGTAGCGGCGGCGGTGGCCGGCTAATGGCACGGGTGCAACTGGCGATTATTGGCGGCGGCCTAGTCGGCGCCAGCTTGGCCTTGGCGTTGCAAACCGGTGCCAAAGCCCGCGGCTGGCAGATAGTGCTGATCGAGCCATTTGCCCCCGGCAGCAGCTACCAGCCCAGCTACGACGCGCGCTCCACCGCCTTGTCGTTCGGCACCCGGCAGATTTACCAGCGCCTGGGCCTGTGGCCGAGCATCGCCGAGCGGGCCGAACCGATTGCGCAAATTCATGTCTCCGACCGTGGTCGCTTTGGCGCCGCACGGCTAAGTGCCGCCGATGAAGGGGTGCCTGCGCTCGGTTATGTAGTCGAGAACGCCTGGCTCGGCCATTGCCTGTGGCAAGCCTTGGATAAGAATGTGATCAGTTGGCGCTGCCCGGCCGAAGTGCTGGCCATGCACAGTCTCGGTGATGGCTATCGCTTAACTTTGAATGATGACTCGACCCTGGAGTGCGACCTGGCCGTGCTGGCCGATGGCGGCCGCTCCGGCTTGCGCGAGCAACTGGGCATCGCCGTCAGCCAGCAGGCCTATCAGCAGAGTGCGCTGATCGCCAATATCAGCGCCAGTCAGGCGCACCAGGGGCAGGCCTTCGAACGCTTCACCGAGGCCGGGCCGATGGCCATGCTGCCGTTGGCGGATAACCGCTGCGCGTTGGTTTGGACCCGGCCGAGCGCGGATGCCGAACGCTTGCTGCAACTGGATGATCGGCACTTTCTGGCCGAACTGCAGGAGGCCTTTGGTTATCGTCTCGGCGCCTTGCACAAGGTTGGCGCTCGCCATCTGTATCCGCTGGCGCTGACCGAGGCCCAGGAGCAAGTGCGGCCCCATCTGGTGGTGCTCGGCAACGCCGCCCACAGCCTGCACCCGATTGCTGGCCAGGGTTACAATCTGTCGCTGCGCGATACTCTGGAGCTGGCTGAAACCCTGTTGGCCAGCACTGCGCCCTTGGGCGAGCTGGCCTGCTTGCAGGGTTATCTGGAGCGCCAGCGCCTCGACCAGCAACTGACCGTGGGTTTTTCCGATCAGGTCACCAAACTCTTTACCAGTGACCAGCCGCTGCTGGCCGCCGGGCGCAATCTCGGCCTCCTGGGGCTGGATTTATTACCGCCGGCCAAGCGCTGGTTTGCCCGCCAGGCCATGGGCCTGGGCCCGCGCCCGTCGTGAGAGAACTGTTATGAGTGATGCCAAATTGGCCCGTCGCGCGCGTTTGTTGCGCATTGGCCTGAACCTCTATCCGCCTTACCTCGGTGCCGGCATCTCGGTGCAGCAGATCAGTCCGGATTGCCGGCAGGCGCGGGTGAAGATGGCGTTGCGCTGGTACAACCGCAATGCGGTTGGCACCCAGTTCGGCGGCTCGCTGTACAGCATGGTCGATCCCTTCTACATGCTGTTGTTGATGCCCTTGTTGGGCGACGATTATCTGGTCTGGGACAAGGCCGCCAGCATCGATTTTATCGCCCCCGGCAAAGGCCCGGTGTACGCCGACTTTGTCATCGACGATAAGCTGCTGGCGGACATTCGCGCGCACACCGCCGCCGGCGAAAAATACCTGCCGCAGTTGCACGTTGACGTGCGCGACGGCGAAGGCACCCTGGTGGCGCGGGTGCACAAAACCCTTTATGTACGACTCAAGCCGCGCGCGCGGCAGGCAGCCTAAGCATGCAACTACAAGCGGATGTGATCATTGTTGGCGCCGGTATGGTTGGTAGTGCCTTGGCCTTGGCGCTGCAAAACAGTGGTCTGCAAATCATGTTGCTGGATGGCGGCCCGCTGAGCGTTAAGCCGTTCGATCAGGCTGCGGCCTTTGAGCCACGGGTCAGCGCCCTGTCGGCCGCCAGCCAGCGCATCCTTGAGCGCCTGCAGGTCTGGCCGGGGATCGTCGCCCGGCGCGCCAGCCCCTACGGCGAGATGCAGGTGTGGGACGGCTCCGGCACCGGCCAGGTGCATTTTTCCGCTGCCAGCGTGCATGCCGAGGTGCTCGGCCATATAGTCGAAAACCGCGTGGTTCAGGATGCGCTGCTGGATGCCCTGTATGACGCCGACCTGGGTATTTTGCCCAGCGCGCGCCTGGAGCAACTGCGCCGCTCCGGCGACGACTGGTTGCTGACCCTCAGCGATGGCCGCGAGTTACGCGCGCCGCTGCTGATCGCCGCCGATGGCGCCAACTCGGCGGTACGGCGCCTGGCTGGCTGCGCCACCCGCGAATGGGATTACCTGCACCACGCCCTAGTCACCAGCGTGCGCTGCGCCAAGCCACACCAACAAACCGCCTGGCAGCGCTTTACCGACGATGGCCCGCTGGCGTTTTTGCCTTTGGCCGGGCGCACGGGCGAGGATGCCGAGCAATGGTGCTCGATTGTCTGGTCGGTGACGCCGAGCGAGGCCGAACGCTTGATGGCACTGGATGACGCAGCGTTTCGCTACGCCCTCGGCAAGGCCTTCGAGTGGCGTCTGGGTGAGGTGTTGGAGGCCGACCCACGGCATTGCATCCCGCTGCGCCAACGGCATGCCAAGCGCTATGTGGAGCCCGGCCTGGCCTTGATCGGCGACGCCGCCCACACCATTCACCCGTTAGCCGGCCAGGGGGTCAATCTGGGTTTTCTGGATGCTGCGGTGCTCGCCGAAGTGCTGCTGCATGCGCTGGAGCGCGGCGAAAACCCTGCCGATATTCGCGTGCTCAGCCGTTACGAGCGCCGCCGTATGCCGCATAACCTGGCGATGATGGCGGCGATGGAGGGCTTCGAGCGGTTGTTCCAGGCCGATCCGCTGCCGCTGCGCTGGTTGCGTAATTCGGGGCTGAATCTGGTTGATGGCCTGAATGAAGGCAAGGCCTTGCTGGTGCGTCAGGCCTTGGGTTTGTCCGGTGATTTACCGGAGCTGGCGCGGGCGTAGCCAGAGGCCGGCGTATTGGCGGGCTAAAGCCCAGATAAATTGATCGGCGACAAGTGCCGGCGGTGGCGTTTGTGTGAGAGTAATTGCTAACCTAAATGCTATTCATTAGTATTTGTTTAGAATTATCACTCTGCCGAGATTATCGCCATGCGCCTGCGCCAGACGTTGCTTGCCACGCTTCCCGTTCTTGCCCTCTCTACGGTGTCTGCCCCGCTGCTGGCGGCCGAAGAATTGATGGTTTACACCGCGCGCATCGACGAGCTGATCAAGCCGGTGTTCGATGCCTACACCGCCAAAACCGGGGTCAAAGTCAAATTCATCACCGACAAAGAGGCGCCCTTGATGGCGCGTCTCAAGGCCGAGGGCGCCAATACGCCGGCTGACCTGCTGATTACCGTGGATGCCGGCAACCTCTGGCAGGCCGAGCAGGAAGGCGTGCTCAAACCGTTAAAATCGGCGGTTATCGACGCCAATATCCCCGCGCAATATCGCTCCAGCACCGGTAGTTGGACTGGCCTGTCGCTGCGGGCGCGGACCATCGTCTATTCCACCGAGCGGGTTAAAGCTTCTGAGTTGTCGACCTACGAAGCCTTGGCCGACAAGGACTGGGCTGGCCGTCTGTGCTTGCGCACCAGCAAGAAGGTCTACAACCAGTCGTTGACCGCCACCCTGATCGAAACCCACGGCGCGGCTAAGACCGAAGCCATCGTCAAGGGTTGGGTCAATAACCTGGCCACCGACGTGTTTGCCGACGACACCGCCTTGCTGCAGGCCATCGATGCCGGCCAGTGCGATGTTGGCCTGGTCAATACCTACTACTTTGCCCGCCTGCATAAGCAAGACCCGGACCTCAAGGTTAAGCTGTTCTGGCCCAATCAGGCCGATCGTGGTGTGCACGTCAACCTCTCGGGCGCCGGCGTGACCAAATACGCACCCCATGGGGTTGAGGCGCAAAAACTGCTGGAGTGGATGACCACCGCCGAGGCGCAAAACCTGTTTGCCGACATCAACCAGGAGTTCCCGGCTAACCCTGCGGTTAAACCTTCGGCGGAAGTCAGTGCTTGGGGGCCGTTTAAAGCCGACAGCATTCCGCTGGAAGTGGCCGGCAAGCGCCAGGTCGAAGCCTTGAAGTTGATGGATCGCGCCGGCTGGAATTGAGCCTGGCGCGGTTAAAAGACTGAGCCCTTGAGTTGCCAACAACGCCCCGCCATAGTGCGGGGCGTTGTTGTTTCAGCGCCAGGCCCAGCAGCGGGGCCTTTGATCCGCAGAGGCTGGCGATAGGTTCAGGCCGCGCCGCGTCACGACGCTTATTGCAAGCATGCATAAACCCCAAAAGGAGCATTTCATGAGCTGGATTGTTGCGAACATCAAATGGATCATGCTGGTCGCCGGGGTGCTGACTTGCAGCATGCTGTTTGCCGCCATCGCCCCGCAGGCGGCGTTGCTCAGCACCTTTGGCGTGACCCTGGAAGGTCCGTTGGCAGAAATTATCGTGCGCAGCTGGGGCGTGCTGATTGCGCTGGTGGGCGGCATGTTGATTTACGCCGCCTTCAATCCGCCGACCCGATCTTTGGTGTTAGTGGCGGCCTGCGTTAGCAAGCTGAGCTTTATCGGTCTGATCCTGACCTACGGCCGCGACTTTCTTGGCCATCAAGCCGGGCTGGATATCTTGGTGGATGCGCTGATGATTACGCTGTTTGTCAGCTACTTGATCGGCGTGCGGCGCAGCGCTTAATTAAATAGCCTGAGGTTGAGCACCGGCACGCTCAGCAGCAGGCCTTCGGATGACTAGCCGGACGAGGCCAACAGCACTGGCGCATCATCGTCAGGCCGCTCAGCATAACGGTCGTCCGCGGCCGATTACCGCCGGTGTGCCAAGTGCCAATCAGCTTTGGCTGGTGTCGCTGGTCGCGTCGGGCGCGGGCTGGTCGTTGATCCACTGCCAAAACAACTGATAAGCCACCGCCAGCATCACTGGGCCAATAAACAGGCCGATGATGCCGCTGGCAATCATCCCGCCCAAGGCGCCGATCAGAATCACCGGCATCGGCACCGCCACCCCACGACCCAGCAGCAAGGGCTTGAGCACGTTATCGACCATGCCGGCGAGGACGCTGTAGATGGCAAACCCAATGGTCGCGGCAGTGGCGCCTTCAGTGGCGAACACGAAGCCAAGCACCGGGATGATGATCAGGCTGGCCGGCAACTGCATGATGCCCAGCAGCAACACGCCGAGGGCCAGCAAACCGGCGCCGGGAATGCCCATCACCACAAAACCGGCGCCCACCAGCAACATCTGGATAAAGGCGATACCGACCACGCCCTGGGCGACGGCGCGCACGGTGGCGGTGCACAGCTCGGCGATCTGCGGACCTTTCTCCGGGCCGGAAATGCGTGCCGCGATCAGCTGCGCGCTGTGGCTACCTTTGTCGCCGTAGGCCATGACAATGCCGGCGATAAACAGCGCGAAGATAAACATCAGCAGGCCGACGCTGGCCCCGGCCAGTTTGCCCAGCAGGCTCAGGCTCGGGCCCTTGAGATGCGGGGCCACGGTTTGCAGCAAACCGGTGAGGTCGGTCGACGCTTGCAGCCAGAATCCATGCAGGCTTTTGCCCACCAGCGGCCAACTGGCCACGGAATCAGCCGGCGCCGGGATATGCAAACCACCGCTTTTGACCACTGCAATAGTTTGCTGGATCGATTCGGCCATTGAGTTGCCAAGCAGGTACACCGGCACCAGCAGAATGCCCACGGTGAAAAATATAATCAGCGACGCGGCCCGCGCGTCACTGTTGCCCAGCTTGCGTTTAAGCATGCCGTGCAAGGGATAGAGGGTGATGGCCAAAATAACCGACCACAGCATCAGATTGAGAAAGGGACGGAAGATCTGGAAGCAGGAGATCACCAGGGCGGCAATCAAGCCGGCCCGAATCAGTACATCAAGCAGGCCGCGCGACAGCACCTTCTCAGTTATTTGGGTGGGTAGCATGGGGTCGCTCCTAGCGGTCGTGGGCACGGCGGTGGGGCTGCCGGCGACCGATGGTAGCGTAAAGCGCATGTTTGCGGCAGCTGGTGGAGGGCTTTATGCGCCCGGCCAACGTCGGCGCACAGGTAGGCTGCGGGCTTTGGCTATGTGGCTTGAGGTAGAGCGGCCGGCGAGTGCCGGCCGGAGGTGTTGGTTTACGCTTCAAGTTCCGTCGCCGGACCAAAGAACTCATGGTGGCATTGGTCGCCCGGTACACCGAGGCGCTGCAGGTGACGCTTGATCTGTGCCATAAACGGCTTGGGGCCGAGGTAGTAGGCGTCCAAATCCCGCTGCACCGGCAACCATTGCGCCAGCAATGGCTCGGTCAGCAAACCGCTGGCGCAGTGGCCGTCATGGGCGCGCGGCTCGCTGTAGCAGTAGAAACGCTGCAACTGCGGATGCTTGGCCACCATAGTCTCCAGCCAGTCGCGAAAGGCATGCACACCGCCATGGCGCGCGCAGTGGATAAAGTGAACCTCGCGGCCGCTGCTCAGCGCCTGCTCCAACATTGCCAGCGCCGGGGTGATGCCGACCCCGGCGGTAATTAGCGCCAAAGGTTTACTGGATGGGCGCAGGACAAAATCGCCGGCCGGCGGAAACAGCTGCAGGGTAGCGCCGACGGCCACCTGATCGTGCAGGTAGTTCGACACTCGCCCGCCGGCTTCGCGCTTAACGCTGATGCGGTACTCGTGCTGGTTGGCGGCGGCCGACAGCGAGTAGTTGCGGCGCACTTCTTCGCCGTCCAGTTGCAGGGTTAAGCCAATGTATTGGCCGGGGCTGAAACTCAGTAATGCGCCGCCGTCTTCGGGTACCAGGTAGAAGGAGGTGATTTCTTCGCTTTCGACCTGCTTGCGCGCCACTCGAAACGCTCGCGCGCCGCGCCAGCCGCCAGCGCCTGCGGCATTCTCGGCGTAGACCTGTTCTTCGGCACCGATAAGAATCTCGGCCAGTTGCTGATAGGCCGCCGCCCAGGCGGCAATCACCGAATCGGTGGCAATCTCGGCGCCCAGTACCTCGCGAATCGCCCGCAACAGGCAGGCGCCGACAATCGGATAGTGCTCGGGCAAGATTTGCAGCGACACATGCTTGCTGACGATCTGCCCAACCAGCGGGCCGAGCGCCTCCAGGCGATCAATGTGTTTGGCATACATCAGCACCGCATTGGCCAAGGCCCGCGATTGGGCGCCGCTGGCTTGGTGCGCTTGGTTAAACAGCGGACGGACTTCGGGGTACTCGCTGAGCATGATGGTGTAGAAGTGCGCGGTAAGGGTTTCACCACCCGACTCCAGCAGTGGGACAGTGGCTTTAATCAAGGCGGTTTGTGCGGGGCTGAGCATGGCGGTTTTCCTGAAGAGTAATTGAGCATCTACACTGGGACATATCAGGATTCGTGCCATAAAATAAGTCGTTAAATATCAATTGGTTAGTTTTTTAATGAGTCATTAAGACTATGGCTAAATCGAGTCAATATGACTGCTAAAGGGTGTAAATGACTACTAATCCCCTGCTCGCCACCTTACTGCCACTGGTGGCTGATCTGGCCTGTGAGTTGCCCGAGGCCGAGCGGTATCGGCGTTTGCTCGGTGCCTTGCGCGTCTTGTTGCCCTGCGATGCCACGGCCTTGTTGCGCCTGGATGGCGAGCAATTGGTGCCGGTGGCGGTCGATGGCTTGAGCGCCGACACCCTCGGACGGCGTTTTAAAGTGGTCGAACACCCGCGCTTGCAGACGTTGCTGGGCAGTGCGCAGGCCACCCATTTTGCCGCCGATTGTGAGTTGCCCGACCCCTACGACGGCCTCGTCGAGGGCCATCTGGGACAGCTGGAGGTACATGATTGTCTCGGTTGCGGCCTGTATCTGGATCAGCAGCCGTGGGGTGTATTGACCCTCGATGCACTCAATCCACAGCGCTTCAGTGGCGCCGATCTGGGCACCTTGGAGGCCTTTGCCAGCCTCGCCGCCGCCACGGTTAAAGCCGGCGAGCGGATGCAAAGCCTGGCCCGCCGGGTCGAAACCGAGCATGAGTTGGCGCAGCTCTACAAGCAGGCCGCCGCGCAGTTGCGCCCCCGCGAGATGATTGGCCAGAGCCCGGCGCATAAAGCCCTGCTGGCCGAGATCGGATTGGTCGCCGGCACTGAACTTAACGTGTTGATCAGTGGTGAAACCGGTGTCGGCAAGGAGCTGGTCGCGCACGCCATCCACGCCCAGTCGGCGCGGGCCCAGGCGGCGTTGGTTAGCCTGAATTGCGCCGCACTGCCGGAAACCCTGGTCGAAAGCGAGTTGTTTGGCCATGTGCGCGGTGCATTTTCCGGCGCCCACGCTGACCGCCAAGGCAAGTTCGAGCTGGCCGACGGCGGCACCTTGTTTCTCGATGAGGTCGGTGAGTTGCCCTTGGCGGCGCAGGCCAAGCTCTTGCGAGTGTTGCAGAGCGGCCAGCTGCAACGGGTCGGCTCGGACCGCGAGCATCGAGTCAATGTCCGGGTGTTGGCCGCCAGCAACCGCGATCTGGCCGAGGAGGTGCGCGCCGGGCGCTTGCGTGCCGACCTCTATCACCGTCTTAGCGTGTATCCGTTGCGCGTGCCGCCGCTGCGCGAACGCGGTCGCGACGTGATTTTACTGACCGGCTGTTTTCTCGAAGAGAATCGCCCGCGCCTGGGGTTGCGTAGCCTGCGCTTGGGCGCCGATGCCCAGGCCGCGCTGCTCGGTTACGACTGGCCGGGCAATGTCCGTGAGTTGGAGCACTTGATCGGCCGTGCCTCACTCAAGGCGCTGGCCGCGTGCCGTGAGCGGCCACGAATTCTTACTCTGCAGGCGCACGATCTGGATTTGCCCGGCAGCCAGCCGCCCAATGCAGTGGCCGAAACTAATGCAGAGCCGGCGGCCATGCTTGGCGGCGGCGAACTGCGGGCCGCGCTGGATGTGTATCAGCGCCAGTTCATCGGTGCCTGTCTTGAGCGCCAGCAGGGCAACTGGGCGGCCGCCGCCCGCGAGCTGGGGCTGGACCGCGCCAATCTTAATCGGCTGGCCGTGCGCTTGGGGCTTAAGTAAGGTTGTGTTCTAGTCGCAATTGCCTGCAGCGCTGGCTGGCGGTCTGCGCGTTACGCTGCTGAGTCTGCCTTGCGGCGCTTATACTGCGCCGCCCGGCTTGCGGGTGTGGGTTGTTTCCGTCTTGAGGTCATTGCGTGAGTCATTCTGTCCAGCGGCGCTGGTACCCCATCAGCTTTGCCATTGCCGCCCTGGTGCTATTGCCCTTGAGCGTATTGCTGCTCAGTTGGCAGCAAGTCGATGGTGAGATTTGGGCGCATCTGTGGCAAACCCAGATGCCGCGCCTGCTGGGCAATACCGCCAAGTTGCTGCTCGGAGTGGGTGTTGGCGTGACGCTGCTGGGCGTCAGCCTGGCCTGGCTCACCAGCCTCTGTGAGTTTCCCGGTCGGCGCTGGTTGGACTGGGCGTTGATGCTGCCTTTTGCCATTCCGGCCTATGTGCTGGCCTTTGTGTTTGTCGGCTTATTGGACTTTGCCGGGCCTTTGCAAAGCCTGTTGCGCGACTACTTTGGCAGTGGCTTGAAACTGCCGCGGGTGCGCTCCACGGGCGGGGTAATACTGGTGCTGGTGCTGGTGTTTTATCCCTATGTGTACCTGCTCGCCCGCAGCGCTTTTTTGGCCCAGGGTAAGGGCCTGATGGAAGCGGCGCGGATGCTTGGGCAATCGCCGTGGCAGGCGTTTTGGCGGGTCGCGCTGCCGATGGCACGGCCGGCGATTGGCGCCGGCTTGGCCCTGGCCTTGATGGAGACCCTGGCCGACTTTGGTGCGGTCTCGGTGTTTAACTTCGATACCTTCACCACGGCCATCTACAAGACCTGGTACGGCTTTTACAGCCTGAGCAGCGCCACCCAGTTGGCCAGCTTGCTGCTGTTGGTGGTGGCGCTGCTGGTCTGGGCCGAGCGCGGCGCCCGCGGAGCGGTACGTCCGGCCAATGAGCGGCAGCGCAGTAAGGCCTTGTTTCAGCTGCGCGGTTTAGCGGCCTGGGCGGCCAGTGCCTGGTGCGGTCTGGTGTTTGCCTGCGCCTTTGTCATCCCCGTACTGCAGTTGCTGCTGTGGGTCTGGCAGCGCGGCCGTTTCGACCTGGACGAGCGCTACAGCGGCTTGATTCTGCACAGCCTGACGCTGGCCGGGATGGCCGCCTTGCTCACGGTCAGCGTTGCCTTGTTGTTGGTGTTCGCCCGACGCATGGCGCCGACCCGGCCGATTCACCTGGCGGTGGCGGTGGCCAATCTCGGCTACGCCTTGCCCGGCTCGGTGCTGGCGGTGGCGCTGATGCTGGCCTTCAGTTATTTCGACCGTTGGCTGGTGATGCCGCTCTCGACGCTGTTGGGCGGCGCCGGTAAACCCTTATTGCTGGGCAGCTTGCTGGCCTTGTTACTGGCCTATCTGGTGCGTTTTATCGCCGTCGCCTATGGCCCGCTGGAGAGCAGCCTGGCGCGGATTCGGCCGTCCCTGCCGCAGGCCTCGCGCAGTCTCGGGGTCAGCGGCGTGGCGCTGTTCACCCGGGTGTATTTGCCACTGCTGCTGCCCGGCGTGCTGTCGGCCGCCTTGCTGGTGTTTGTCGATGTGCTCAAGGAGATGCCCGCTACCTTACTGATGCGTCCTTTTGGCTGGGACACGCTGGCGGTGCGGGTGTTTGAAATGACCAGTGAAGGCGAGTGGGCGCGCGCCGCCTTGCCGGCCTTGAGCCTGGTGCTGGTGGGGTTGCTGCCGGTGATAGTGCTGATTCGCCGTTCGGCGCGTCCGCTCGGCTAACTCGCCAGTGCGGGTGTCCAGCCGCCGACTGAGGGGCTACAATGCGCGCGTTTTATTGATGCCCACAGTATTCAGCAGGGTTTCCGACGGTGAGCCGCCGCGCCACAGTACATCAGGCTCATTGGCAGCTTGCCCCGACGAACCTCTGCCCGCCCACAGTAGCTTCATAAGGAAATCCCATGGGACAGCGCACACCACTCTTCGAACAGCACCTAGCCTTGGGCGCCAAGATGGTCGATTTCGGCGGCTGGGACATGCCCTTGCATTACGGCTCGCAAGTCGAGGAGCACCATCAGGTGCGGCGTGACTGTGGGGTGTTCGACGTGTCGCACATGACCGTGGTGGATGTCACCGGCAGTCAGGCCAAGGCTTACCTGCAACACCTGCTGGCCAACGACGTTGAACGCCTGCAAGTGCTCGGCAAGGCGCTGTACAGCGGCATGCTGAATGAGCAGGGCGGGGTGATCGACGACCTGATCGTCTACCTGGCCGTCGAGGGTTACCGGGTGGTGGTGAATGCCTCGACTCGCGACAAAGACATCGCCTGGATGGAAAAACAGACCGCCGGCTTTGACGTGACCCTCAATGAGCGCGCCGAACTGGCGATGCTGGCCATTCAAGGCCCGCAGGCCCGGCTGAAAACCGCCGAACTGGTGAGCCCGGCCCGCGCCGCGCTGATCAGCGGCCTCAAGCCCTTCCAGGGTCTGGCCGACGGCGAGTGGTTTATCGCCCGCACCGGCTATACCGGCGAAGACGGCCTGGAAATCATGCTGCCAGCCGCCGAAGCCGCAGGCTTTCTCACTGAGCTGGTGGGTGCCGGGATCGCCCCGATTGGTCTGGGTGCCCGCGATACCTTGCGTCTGGAAGCTGGCATGAACCTCTACGGTCAGGACATGAACGAAGAGATTTCGCCGCTGGCCGCCAACATGGCCTGGACCATCGCCTGGGAGCCGCAAGCGCGTAACTTCGTCGGCCGTGCGGCGCTGCAAGCCCAGCAGGACGCCGGGGTTGCCGACAAATTGGTCGGCCTGGTGCTGGAAGAGCGCGGTGTGCTGCGCGCCCACCAAGTGGTGCGGATCAACGGCGTGGGCGAAGGCGAAATCACCAGCGGCAGTTTCTCGCCTAGTCTGGGTAAGTCGATCGCGCTGGCCCGCGTACCGGTAGCCACCGGCGAGCGCGCCGAGGTGGAGATCCGCGGCAAGTGGTACCCGGTGCGCGTGGTGCAGCCAAATTTTGTGCGTAACGGCAAGGCCCTAATCTAACAAACTGCCGGCTATCGTCGCGAACGCGACCGATGGCGGCTAGCTGCTAACTTTATGCGGGCACTCAGCTGCCCAGTCAAACTTTGAGGACTCTGAAATGAGCAATATCCCCGCCGATCTGCGTTACGCCGCCAGCCACGAATGGGTTCGCCTGGAAGCCGACGGCACTGTGACCGTGGGCATCTCCGATCACGCGCAAGAAGCCTTGGGCGACGTGGTCTACGTTGAGCTGCCAGAAGTCGGCGCCAGCTTGAACGCGGGCCAGGAAGCCGGGGTGGTGGAGTCGGTAAAAGCCGCCTCGGACATCTACGCGCCGATTTCAGGTGAAGTGCTCGCCGTCAACCAAGTGCTGACCGACAGCCCTGAGCAAGTGAATAGCGACCCTTACGCCAGCTGGTTCTTCAAGCTGCAACCAAGCAACGCCGCCGAGCTGAACAAGCTGCTCGACGCTGCTGCTTACACCGCAGCCTGCAACACCGAAGCCTGATTACCGGTTAATTCCACAAAGCCTCGTCCTTCGGGGCTTTGTGCATTTTGAGAGCATGAATATGTCCCAGTCGCCTAGCCTTGCCCAGCTGCAGCAGTCCGCTGCCTTTTTGCGTCGTCACCTCGGCCCCGATGCCCCCGAGCAGCAGGCCATGCTGGCAACGCTCGGCCTGAGCAGCCGCGCCGAGTTGATCGAGCAAACCGTGCCACCGGCGATTCGTCTGAATCGCGAGCTGGCACTGCCGGCCGCGCTGGACGAGGAGGCGGCACTGGCTAAGTTGCGCGGCTACGCCGAGCAGAACCAGCTGTGGACCAGCCTGATCGGCATGGGCTACCACGGCACCATCACCCCGGCGGTGATCGTGCGTAACGTGCTGATGAGCCCGGGTTGGTACACCGCCTACACGCCGTATCAGCCAGAAATCGCCCAAGGCCGTTTGGAGGCGTTGCTGAACTTTCAGCAGCTGACCATCGACCTGACTGGCTTGGACCTGGCCAGCGCCTCGCTGCTGGACGAAGCCACCGCCGCCGCCGAAGCTATGGCCATGGCCAAGCGCGTGGCTAAGAGCAAGAGCAACCTGTTCTTCGTCGACCAGAACTGCCACCCGCAGACCATCTCGGTGGTGCAGACCCGCGCCGACGCTTTTGGCTTCGACGTGGTGGTGGATGCGGTCGAGAACCTCGCCAGCCATCAGGTGTTTGGCGCCTTGCTGCAGTACCCGGACAGCTTCGGCGAGATCCGCGACCTGCGCCCGATCATCGAACAACTGCATTCCCAACAAGCGCTGGCCTGTGTGTCGGCCGACCTGCTCAGCCTGTTGCTGCTGACCCCGCCGGGTGAGTTGGGTGCCGACATCGTGCTCGGCAGCGCCCAGCGCTTCGGCGTGCCGATGGGCTACGGCGGCCCGCACGCGGCCTTCTTTGCCTGCCGCGACGAGTACAAGCGCGCCATGCCCGGCCGGATCATCGGCGTGTCGAAAGACGCCCGTGGCAACATCGCCTTGCGCATGGCCCTGCAAACCCGCGAGCAACATATCCGCCGCGAGAAGGCCAACTCGAACATCTGCACCGCCCAAGCCCTGCTGGCCAATATCGCCAGTTTCTACGCCGTCTATCACGGCCCGGTCGGTCTGAAGAACATCGCCCTGCGCGTGCAACGCCTGACTGCCTTGCTGGCGGCCGGCCTTGCGCAAAAAGGTGTGCAGCGCCGCAACGTGAATTTCTTCGACACCTTGACCGTCGAAGTGGGTGATCAGCAGGCGGCGATCCTCGCCCGCGCCCATATCCAGTGCATCAACCTGCGCGTGATAGGCCCGCATGCCCTCGGCGTCAGCCTGGACGAGACTTGCAGCGCCGACACAGTGGCCAACCTGTTCGACCTGTTCCTCGGTGAAGACCACGGTCTGGACGTTGCCGCCCTGGACGCCACCGACGTTGCCTCGGGTATCCCGGCCGAGCTGGTGCGCACCTCGACCTACCTGACTCACCCGGTGTTCAACACCCACCACAGCGAAACCGAAATGCTGCGTTACTTGAAGCAGCTGGAGATCAAGGACCTGGCCCTCAACCAGTCGATGATCCCGCTCGGCTCCTGCACCATGAAACTTAACGCCACCAGCGAGATGATCCCGATCACCTGGCCGGAATTCGCCAACCTGCACCCTTTCGTCCCGCTTGAGCAGGCCGAGGGTTATAAGCTGATGATCGACGAGCTGGATGCTTGGCTGCGCGCCATCACCGGTTTCGACGCCATCTGCATGCAGCCCAACTCGGGCGCCCAAGGCGAATACGCCGGCCTGTTGGCGATCCGCAAATACCACGAGAGCCGTGGCGATGCGCACCGCAATATCTGCCTGATCCCGGCTTCGGCCCACGGCACCAACCCTGCCTCGGCGCAGATGGCCAGCATGCGCGTGCAGATCGTCGAGTGCGATGCCCAGGGCAACGTCGATCTCGACGACCTGAAGAAAAAAGCCGCCGAAGCCGGCGAGCAGCTGTCGTGCCTGATGGCGACTTATCCATCGACCCACGGCGTGTACGAGGAAGGCATTCGCGAAATCTGCGAAGTCATCCACGCCCACGGTGGTCAGGTGTATATGGACGGCGCCAACCTCAACGCCCAAGTTGGCCTGACCCGCCCGGCCGACATCGGCGCCGACGTGTCGCACATGAACCTGCACAAGACTTTCTGCATCCCCCACGGCGGTGGCGGTCCAGGCATGGGCCCGATTGGCGTGCGCGCGCATCTGGCACCCTTCGTGGCCGATCACCCGGTGGTCAAGATCGACGGCCCGAATCCCGGCAACGGCGCCGTCAGCGCCGCACCGTGGGGCAGCGCGAGCATCCTGCCGATCAGCTGGATGTACATCGCCATGATGGGCCCGCAACTGGCCGACGCTACCGAAGTGGCGATCCTCAACGCCAACTACCTGAAAGAAAAACTCAGCGCCGCTTACCCGGTGTTGTTCAGCGGCCGCAATGGCCGGGTCGCCCACGAATGCATCATCGACCTGCGTCCACTCAAGGCCGCCACCGGGATCAGCGAAGAAGACGTCGCCAAGCGCCTGATGGACTACGGCTTCCACGCCCCGACCATGTCCTTCCCGGTGGCTGGCACGCTGATGATCGAGCCGACCGAGAGCGAGTCCAAGCATGAGCTGGATCGTTTTATCGAAGCCATGCTGAGCATCCGCGCCGAGATCGCCAAGGTCGAAGCCGGTGAATGGCCGGCCGAGAGCAACCCGCTGAAAGGCGCACCGCACACTCTGGCGGATGTCACCAGCCTGTGGGAGCGGCCGTACAGCATCAGCGAAGCCGTGACTCCGTCGCAGCACACCCGCGACCACAAGTACTGGCCAACGGTAAACCGCGTCGACAACGTCTATGGCGACCGCAACCTGCACTGTGCCTGCGTACCGGTAGACGATTACCGTTAAGCCGCAGAACGCTGGATACAACTAGGCCGCCCTCGGGCGGCCTAGTTGTTTGTGCGGTCTTTTATCCTGCGGTTCTGATCGGGCCGTTATTCAGGCTTGAGTTGCAGGCGCGACAGCAGGCCAAGCAGTAGCACGTTGAACAGGAGCAGCAGCAGGTTGCCGAACAGGCCGAGCAGTTGCACCACCAAGGCCGGCAGCAGGGCTAAAATATCGATCTCGACGAGCGAAAACAGGCGGTCGCTGAACCAGATAAGGTTGATCGCAATCATCAGGATCAGCACGGTTTTCAGCGTGGGAATCGGATTGCCCATGGGGGAACTGTCCTTGTTGGTTGGGTTGCTGTGAGCGCCGAATGGTCGCACAGCTCGGCTCGAGGTGTGCCACGCCCAGCGCACAAATCCGCAGATCAATAGGCGGGCTGGCCTGATTGTTTATGCGGCGCGCTATTTGTGTGGGCACGCGCTACCAGCGATTACGCACTTCTTCGGCAAAGCCGGGCAGGTGGCTGAGTTGCAGTACTTGGCCGTTGTCGAGGCTGACGCGGCCACTGAAATGGCCAAACACCTGGTGCTGTTCGCTGGCAATCAGCAGCAGGTTGAGTTTGCTGCTGCGGTCGACCCGTGGCACAAACTCCAATGCGATGCGGCCGTCGTTGCTGTTGATCCGCCAGGGTTTGGTCCAGTTTTTACGGTCGAAATGAAACTCGACCTGATCGAGTTTGTGCGCCCGCCCGCGATACAGCAGCAAGTTCTCCGAGGCCTGGCTGCGGTCGCTGAAGCCGTAGCCGAAGTTAAGCCCGAACGGCTCGCCATCGACAAAACCCGAGGCTGAGGCCCAGTACCAGGTGTTGCGGTAAGTCCAGACGCCACGGCCCCAGTCGAGCACGCCGAGATCGCGTATCGGGCTGAGCTGATAGTGCTTGCCGGCATAGCGAAAGTCGCCGCTGACCGCCAGGCAGTTGAACTTGCTGTTGTAGTAGAAGGCCTTGCGCTGGCGTGGCCATGAGGTGGCGATGTTTAGCGACTCTTGCCGTGGCGGCAGGCGGAAGTACAGCTCGCCGTCGATGCCTTGACCGTGCGGCCCCGGCATCTTCGGGCTGCTAAAGCGCAGTCGATGCTCGCCGGCAATCCGTTGAATACTCAGGCTGAGTTTGTCGCTGCGAAAGCGAATTTCGCCGCTTTCGGCCGTTTCCGGAAAGTTCTGCCGGCCCAGCGGCAAGGCTTGCAGGGCGTCAACCTGCCAGCTGCGGCCGCTGGCCAAGTCGACAAAGCACAGGGCATAGAGGCCGGCGTAGCCAAGGTTGCTGGCGGTTAAGCAGAAGGCGAATTGCTGCGGCGAAACCACCGCGTAGTAATCCCACTCCTTGATTCGCCAGTTACTGGCCTGTACCTGATTGCGCTGATAGTGCCAGTGAGGCTGACGAGCCCAGCCGGGCTCGGTTAGCGTGCCGTTGCGCTGCAACAGCGGCAGGGGCGCGAGAATTTCGTGCTGCATGGGCTGCCTCTGATTTTTATCCTGGGCATTTCCGGCGGAGCAAACTGCAGCACTCGGGTGGCAGGTGCTGCAGTTTTTCAGTCGACGAGGGCGACCTTTAGCAGCACGCCGTCCTGGCCGATTACGCGGATCTGCGCACCCGCTGGTAGCTCTGGACCGGTCACCAGCCACAGGCTATCGCCGGCCTTGATCTTGCCGCGCCCGCCGACTATGGCTTCGTGCAGGGTAAAGGTGCGGCCTTGCAACTCACTGCCGCGCTGGTTCAGGCCTGGTTGGTCGGAGGGCTTGGCCGCGACCCGTTGGCGTCGCCACCAGAACACCGCGGTCAGAATCGACAGGCTGCCGAACAGCAAAAGCTGCCAGCTCCAGGGTAAGTCGGGGAACAGGTACAGCAGCGCGCCGACCATGGCCGCCGCCAGTCCGGTCCAGAGCAGATAGCCGCCGAAGCCGAACACCTCAAAAATCAGCAGCAGGCTGGCGAGTGCCAACCAGTCCCAGTACGACAGGTGATACAGGTAGTCCCACATGACTCAGCGCCTCTTCGAATGTCTATGCCCGCAGACGGGATGAAGGGTGGGCTTTAGCCCACCGCCCCAGGCATAAGGGAATTGGTGGGCTGAAGCCCACCCTACGTCCGCCCTATCCACCCTGCAACGGTGAGTCGGCGCTTAAACCTTTTTGTCGCCGAAGGTGGCTTTGACGATTTCGCCGATGCCGCCGATCGAACCGATCATCTGGCTGGCTTCCAGGGGTATCAGGATCACCTTGCTGTTATTGGCACTGGCCAGTTTGCCGAGGGCGTCGATGTATTTCTGCGCGACAAAGTAGTTGACCGCCTGCACGTTACCGGCGGCGATGGCGTCGGAGACCATGCGGGTCGCTTCGGCTTCGGCGGCGGCCGCCCGTTCGCGGGCTTCGGCTTGCAGGAAGGCGGCCTGGCGTTCGCCTTCGGCTTCGAGAATCTGCCCCTGCTTCTTGCCTTCGGCGGTCAGAATCGCCGCGGCGCGCAGGCCTTCGGCTTCGAGAATCTGCGCACGTTTGATCCGTTCGGCTTTCATCTGCCCGGACATGGCGGCCATCAAGTCGGCCGGCGGGCTGATGTCTTTGATCTCGATGCGGGTGATCTTGATGCCCCAAGGCGCGGTGGCTTCATCCACGGTCTTCAGCAGTTTCTCGTTGATCGCGTCGCGCTGGCCGAGCATCGCATCCAGCTCCATGGAACCGAGCACGGTACGGATATTGGTCATCACCAGATTGCGGATGGCGTGCTCGAGGTTATTCACCTCATAGGCGGCCTGGGCCGAATTGATGATCTGGAAGAAACAGATGGCATCAATCTGCACCGTGGCGTTGTCGGCGGTGATCACTTCCTGGGGCGGAATATCCAGCACGCTTTCCATCACGTTGAGCTTGCGCCCGATCCGGTCCATCACCGGCACTATGATGTTCAGGCCCGGTTTCAAGGTGTTGGTGTAGCGGCCGAAGCGCTCCACCGTCCACTCGTAGCCTTGCGGCACGACCTTGAAACCCATGAACAGAATGGCCACTGCGAGGCCGACGAAGAGCAACATGACACTGCCGATTTGCATAACGATTCCTTGTATTGCTGGGGGAGGGATTAACTAAACAGTTTGTTTAGTCGGGTTCTGGACTGAGTGTAAACAGCTTCAGGCGATGGGCAATGGCCTTGTTACCTTTGCTTACCTTAGGTGAGCGCTGTGACTTTACTGCGCACCAGCCTCGAGGGGTGTGCTGGCACAGACGCAGTTGCGACCGGCCTGCTTGGCCGCATACAAGCGCCGATCGGCTTCGTTGATCAGCTGTTCGAGTTGTTGCTGTTGTGCGCGTTCGGTTACCCCGAAGCTGCCGCTGAGGCTGGCCTGCTGCTCCCCGGCTTGCAGGGCTATGGCTTGAATTGCCAGGCGCAGCCGCTCTGCCAGTGCTTGGGCGTGGGCCAGGTCGGTTTCCGGCAACAGCAGCAGAAACTCTTCGCCGCCCCAGCGCGTGGTCAGGTCGCCGGTGCGGCAGCTGCGCTCCAGCAGTTTGGCGACGGCTTCCAGGGCCTGATCGCCGAAGTCATGACCGTACTGATCGTTGAGCCGTTTGAAGTGGTCGAGGTCGAGCATGATCAGTGAGAGCGGCCGCTGATTGCGCAGGCTGGTGCTCCACAATGTGGCGGCTTGCTGGTTGAAGCCGCGGCGGTTGAGCAGGCCGGTCAGTGGGTCGTGTTGGGCCAGGCGCTCGGCGTGCAGTTTGTCCGTCTGCTGCTGGCGCACCTTGAGGCTCAACCCGAGGGCCAGCAGGGTGGCCTGGAGAATGATGCCGATCTTCACGGCGCCGTAGTTCCAACCGGTGAATGGTAAGGCGCCCCACACGGTGAGCGTGGTGATTACCGCGCCGAGCATGCCGCAGAGGGTCGCCGCCTGGTAATAGCGCCCCGCCACGCGCCCCTGCCGGAGGGTGATCAAACCCAGCAGGGCCATGCTCACGGTGGCCACCAGGCTGTAGCTGAAGGCCACCAACGCCTCGATTGACTGCTGGCCCAGCAGCAGGCTGATCAGCAGCGCGCCGATGCCGATGGTTGCCAGCGCCTTGAGTAGGCGCAGGGCTTTGGGGGCGTTTTGCGCCAGGTCCAGAAAACTGCTGGCGAAGGCCAGGCCGCTGCTACCGAACAGCACCATGCAGACCAGGATGATGTGGTTCTGCAGCTGTGGATTGTTTGCCCAGACCCAGGCAAAACCATGGCCCGAGTAGGCGAAGTTGAGCAGGGCAAACAGGCTCAGGTAGATCGAGTAATACAGGTAACTGCGGTCACGCAGGCCGATAAACAGCATGCTGTTGTAGACGATCAGCGACAGCAGAAAGCCGTAGATCAGGCCGTAGACGAACTTGTATTCACGATCACGGGCGAGAAAGCCCTGTTTGGACAGCACCTCGATCGGCAGCACCAGCGGGTCGGGGCTCTGCGCGCGCAGGTAGAGCTGGCTGCTGCCGCTGGGGATTTGCAGGGGCACCACGTAGCCAATACCGGGGATCAACTCAGCGGCGCCGGCCAGGGCATCGCCGGATTGCCACTGTTTGAGCAGCTGGCCGTCCTGCAGCAGCGAAAGTTGCAGGGCATCGATCCAGGTGGTGCCGGTGACCACCAGTACCGAGACCGGTGCGTTGCTGGCGTTGAGCAGTTGCAGGTGCAGCCAGGTCGGCCGACTGCCGATGCCAAAATTCAGAACCGGGCTCTGCCCCGGCCGGCCCTGGCCTTGCTGGAAGCGCGCCATGGCCTGCTCAACCGTCAACGGGCCGTCATCTTCTTGCAACACCTGGCTGAGCAGGCCGGCGTGGCCGGCGGGCAGCGCGTCGACCTGCAGTGGCTGCGCCCAAACGCCGCGTGCCAGCCCCAGCAGCAGGCACAGCGTGATCAGGCGTAGGTAGGGGGCGAGTCGTCGCTGCATGCTTATCGGCTCTGCGGTTTTGAGTGGCAACGACCCAAGTCTAACCGGGCAGTGACTCGGCGGTCATGTCTCGCGGCGCGAGCCTGACGCAGCGGTTATTTCTGCTCGCTTTGCGGGGTCACGCGCAGCACTTCTTCGATGGTGGTCAGCCCGGCGGCGACCTTTTGCGCGCCCGACAAACGCAAGCTGCGCATGCCTTCCTTGAAGGCCTGGCGGCGCAAGGCCACCAGGTCGGTGTCGGCGCTGATCAGGCTTTTCATGCCGTCATTGAGCAGCATGATTTCATACACCCCGGCGCGGCCACGGTAGCCGGTGTCGCGGCATTCCAAGCAGCCCACGGCTTGTTGCGCGCCAGTCGGCAGCGGTGCGTTCCAGGGCTTGGTCAGGCTCTGCCAGTCGTCTTCCGCCAGTTCCAGCGGCGCCTTGCAGTGCGGGCACAGGGTGCGCACCAGGCGCTGGGCCATGACCCCGAGCAGGGTGGCTTTGAGCAGGTAATGCGGCACGCCGAGTTCCAGCAGGCGGGTGATGGCGCTCGGCGCATCGTTGGTGTGCAGGGTGGACAGCACCAGGTGGCCGGTCAGCGCCGCCTGGATCGCCATCTCGGCGGTTTCCAGGTCGCGGATTTCGCCGATCATGATGATGTCCGGGTCTTGGCGCATCAGGGCGCGCACGCCGCTGGCGAAGGTCAGGTCGATATTGCTCTGCACCTGCATCTGGTTAAACGCAGGCTCCACCATCTCTATCGGGTCTTCGATGGTGCACAGGTTCACCTCGCTGGTGGCCAGGTGTTTTAGCGTGGTGTAGAGGGTGGTGGTCTTGCCCGAGCCGGTCGGACCGGTGACCAGGATGATGCCATTCGGCTGCTCGGTCATGTGCTGCCAGCGGCGCAGGTCGTCCGGGGAGAAACCCAGCTGATCGAAGCTTTTCAGCAGCACTTCCGGGTCGAAAATCCGCATCACCATCTTCTCGCCGAAGGCGGTGGGCAGGGTCGAGAGACGCAGCTCCACTTCACCGCCATCGGGGATCTTGGTCTTGACCCGGCCGTCCTGGGGTTTGCGCTTCTCGGCGATGTTCATCCGCCCGAGGGATTTCAGCCGGCTGACGATGGCCATGGTCACTTGTGGCGGGAATTGATAGACGTTGTGCAGCACGCCATCGATGCGAAAGCGCACCGTGCCTTGCTCGCGGCGCGGTTCGATATGGATATCGCTGGCCCGCTGCTGAAAGGCGTACTGGAACAGCCAGTCGACGATATTGACGATGTGTGCGTCGTTGGCATCCGGCTCCTGATCGCTGGCGCCGAGCTTGAGCAACTGCTCGAAGTTGCCGAAGTTGCTGAGTTTTTGGTCGGTGCTGTTGGCGCCGGTGACCGATTTGGCCAGGCGGAAAAACTCGATGGTGAAGCGCTGAATGTCGGTCGGGTTGGCCACCACCCGCTTGATCGGGCGCTTGAGCACATGGGCCAGGTTGGCTTCCCAGCCGTGCATAAAAGGTTGGGCGCTGGCGATGGTGACGGCGTCTTTGTCGGCGGCCACGGCGAGAATCTTGTGGCGCTGGGCGAAGGCGTAAGACATCAGCGGGGTGACGGCTGCCACGTCGATTTTCAGCGGGTCGATACGCATATAAGGCTGGCCGGCCAGTTCGGCAAGCCAGACGGTGAGGCTTTCCAGGTCGAGTTTTTTACCGGGACGCAGCAGGTCATCGACTTGCTGGCTGGCGATAAACTCCAGCGGATGCTGCTGATTATTCACCGCGCTGCGGCGAATGTTCAGGCATTGCTCGGCGGTTTCTTGATTGATGCGGCCTTGGCTTACCAACTCGCGCAGCAGGTCGTTGAGATCCAGCAAACGATCCGGGGCGGACGAGGGGTTGGCAGACATAGGGCATCCTTGAGGTGATGTGGTGGTCGACTCGCGTAGGGTGTACTCGCCGCAGGCAGTACGCCATAAGACACGGTGTTGTGTCTGGTTGCGAACTGTTCGCGGCGCACATTGGCGGACTGTTCGCTACGCTCCTGAGTCCGCCCTACGCCGGCGGTTGTAGCTTATTTCATCAACAGCTTCCACGCCTTGAGCGTCTGCACAGTTTGCGCCTGGGCGCAGCGCTCGGCCAACAGCTCGGGGTGCAACTCAGAGTTCAGTGGCCGGCAGGCCAGCTCATTGAGTTTGCACAGTTCTCCGTATAGACGGTCGACTTCCGGTACTTCCAACACGCTGCGAGCCAGGTGCAGCCAAGTCAGCAGGCGTTCGATGCGTGGCAGTTGCTCGGCCAAATCTTCCGGTTGCTGCTGGTAACGTTTGAGCTGCAGGGCCACGCCCTCATCTTTGATCAGGGTCGGCAGCCAGTTGCCCAGTGGCGCGGCGCCTTGGCGGTTGCCGCGGTTGTTGCGCTCGGCCGCCCAGCTGCGGGCTAGCAGCCAGCGCGAAGCCTGCAGCGAGAACAGGCCCCAGCGGGTGCCATTAAGTTCCTCGGCAAACTGCGCCGGTGCGGCTTGGCGTACGGCGTCGTCGAGCTGGCCGGCCAGGGCCCGTGGGCGCCAATCGGCGAGCAAGGCATCCAGGTGGCTGCGCAACTCATGGCTGGCCACCCGTGGTGCGGCCTGGCCGAGGCTGCCGAGCAGGGCGCGCAGTTCGACCAGCTGCTCGACCCAGTCGAGCAGCAAGCGCCAGTGACCATTGAAGCGGTATTGCTCGGCCAGGCGCTGGCTGCTGCCCAGCAGGTGCCAGGCCAGGGCGGCGAAAGCGTCGTCCAGGGCCATTTCGGCGTTCAGCTCAGGCGCGGGCAGGCTGAGTGAGTAGCTGTTGGCATCGAACAGGCGATAACCGCGCTCGGCCTTGCTGATGTCGCAGGGCATCAAGGCCAGGTCGGCGGCCAATTCGGCGGCCAACTCCAGCAGGGCGGCGGGTTCGCCTTGGCGCAGCTCCAGTTCCAGCTCGCAGATTTCTTCGCTGTGTTTGCCGGCGATGACTTTACCGAGATCCAGCGCCGCTTCGATTACTACCTTGGCCTTGCCACGGCCCCAGGCGATTTCGGCGCGTTCGCGGACAAAATCGGTGGTGAAGATGGCGCTTAGTTGCTTCTTGTCCAACTCGGCCAGACTGGCCGGCCAGCAGTCGCCGTCGAGTTTTTTCGCGTCGAGTTTGGCTTTGCTCAAGGCCCAGTCGTATTCGTTGCGCTCCGACAGGCCGGCCACGCTCTGACCACGGGTTTTCAGGGTTTGGATAAACTCGTCGCCATCGCGGCGGATGCGCAGCGCGACCTTGGCCTGGGCCAGCTCGCGGCTTGGCGTGTCGAAATACTGATTGAACAGCTCGCGCCGCTCCCAGCCGCTCTTGTTGCGCTTTTTCAGCAGCGGGTGCTCACGCAGTGCGATCAGGGTTTCACGGCTGACGCGCAACTTGATTTCGGTTTCTTTTTGCATGAGCTGGGTGTCCAAACGCGAATAACAGGGCGCAGCTTGATTGGGCTGCTTGAACCCTGCAGTGTACAGGACTAGGAGCCTGCCGGGCCGCCGGCGATAGCGCCGGGCGGGCAGATCACTCTATGATTGAGCCCTACCCCGGAGCCCACCGATGCCAATCCCTTCTCTGCAAGACCAATTCGCCGCGCTGATTGCCGCGCCTTCGGTGAGTTGCACCCAGCCGGCCTGGGATCAGTCCAACTTGCCGGTGATCGAGTTGCTGGCCAGCTGGCTGGGCGATCTGGGCTTTAACTGCGAAGTGCAAACCATCAGCCCCGGCAAGGCCAATCTGCTCGCCACCTACGGCAGCGGCCCCGGCGGCCTGGTGCTGGCCGGCCATAGCGATACGGTGCCCTTCGATGCGGCGCTGTGGCAGAGCGACCCGCTCAAACTGACCGAGGTCGGCGACCGTTGGGTCGGCCTCGGCGTGTGCGACATGAAGGGTTTCTTCCCGCTGGTGATCGAGGCGGTGCGTGGCCTGCTGGATCAGCCGTTCCAGCAGCCGCTGCTGATTCTGGCCACCTGCGATGAAGAAAGCTCGATGTCCGGCGCCCGCGCTTTGGCCGAGGCTGGCCGGCCGCTGGGGCGCGCCGCGGTGATCGGCGAGCCGACCGGGCTCAAACCTATTCGCCTGCATAAAGGCGTGATGATGGAGCGTATCGACATCCTCGGTCAGAGCGGCCATTCCTCCGACCCGAGCCTCGGTCATAGCGCGCTGGAGGCCATGCACGCGGCGATTGCCGAGCTGCTGGTGCTGCGCCAGCAATGGCAGCTGGAATATCGCAATCCGCTGTTCAATGTGCCGCAGCCGACCCTGAATCTGGGTTGTATCCATGGCGGAGACAATCCCAACCGCATCTGCGGGCAGTGCTCGCTGGAGTTTGATTTGCGCCCGTTGCCGGGCATGGACCCGGAAGTGCTGCGGGCGGCGATCCGGCAGAAACTCCAGCCACTGGCCGAGCAGCGCCAGGTGCGCATCGACTACGGGCCGATTTTTCCCGGCGTGCCACCGTTCGAGCAGGCTGCTGACTGTGAATTAGTGCGTTTGGCCGAGCGACTGACGGGGCAAGCCGCCGATGCGGTAGCCTTTGCCACCGAAGCGCCGTATCTTCAGCAGCTCGGTTGCGAAACCCTGATATTGGGCCCTGGCGACATCGCCTGCGCCCATCAGCCCAACGAGTTTCTCGAGTTGGCACGGATCGAACCGACGGTGCGGATTTTGCGCCAATTGATCCAGCATTATTGTTTGCGGTGAGTGGGGCGCTGGGGAGTGGGCAGTGGGAGAGCTGGGGAGTGGGCGCGGTGCGGCGAGCTTGGTTGTTTTAGCTCACAGAGGCGCTGAGGCATGGAGGAAAAGCCGTAAGCAGGGTTTCCACTAACTTCCCACTTTCCACTTCCCAGCTGTCCAACTTCCCACTCCCCACTTATCTTGAGATTCATCTATGCCCGATTACGTTACCTGGCTGCGCCACGCCTCGCCCTATATCAACGCCCACCGCGACTGCACCTTTGTGGTGATGCTGCCCGGTGAAGGGGTGGCCGACGCCAACTTTGGCAATATCGTTCACGACCTGGTGCTGCTGCACAGCCTTGGTGTGCGGCTGGTGCTGGTGCACGGCTCACGCCCGCAAATCGAAACCCGCCTGGCTGCCCGTGGCCTGACGCCGCGCTTTCACCGTAACCTGCGGATCACCGATGCGCCGACCCTGGAGTGCGTGATCGACGCCGTCGGGCAGATGCGTATCGCCATCGAGGCGCGGCTGTCGATGGACATGGCCGCCTCGCCGATGCAGGGCTCGCGTTTGCGGGTCACGGGTGGCAACTTCGTCACCGCGCGGCCGATTGGCGTGCTGGACGGCGTCGATTACCACCACACCGGCGAAGTGCGGCGGGTTGATCGCAAGGGCATCAATCGCCTGCTGGATGAGCGCAGCATCGTCGTGCTGTCGTCGCTGGGTTACTCGCCGACCGGAGAGATTTTTAACCTGGCCTGTGAAGACGTGGCCATGCGCGCGGCCATCGATTTACAGGCCGACAAGCTGTTGCTGTTTAGCAGCGAGCGCGGCCTGCTGGATGAAGCCGGTGCACTGATCCGTGAGTTGCGCCCGCAACAGGTGCCGGCCCATTTGGCCCGGTTGGGTAATGACTATCAGGCCGAGTTACTGGACGCTGCAGCGCAAGCCTGTCGGGCCGGCGTGGCCCGCAGCCATATCGTCAGTTACAGCGCCGACGGCGCCCTGCTGACCGAGCTGTTCACCCGTGACGGTGGCGGCACCCTGGTCAGCCAGGAGCAGTTCGAGCAATTGCGCGAAGCCACCATCGAGGATGTCGGCGGTTTGCTCGAGCTGATCAGCCCGCTGGAGGAGCAAGGCATTCTGGTGCGCCGCTCGCGCGAAGTGCTGGAGCGCGAGATCGAACAGTTCAGCATCGTCGAGCGCGACGGCTTGATCATCGCCTGCGCGGCGCTCTATCCGATTGCCGACTCAACGGCCGGCGAGCTGGCTTGCCTGGCGGTCAACCCGGAGTACCGCCATGGCGGTCGCGGTGACGAGCTGCTCGAACGGATCGAGGAGCGCGCCCGGGCGCTGGGGCTGCAGACGCTGTTTGTGCTGACCACCCGCACCGCCCACTGGTTTCGCGAGCGCGGCTTCCAGCCCAGCGGCGTCGAGAGCCTGCCGGCGGCGCGCGCCTCGCTGTACAACAATCAGCGTAATTCCAAGGTGTTTGAAAAACAGCTATAGATGGGGAGTGGGAAGTGGGCAACCGCGAAGCGTTGCCCACCGGCAGCCGTCGATGGGTATCGCTGCGCTCGACCCATCCTACAAGCTGATCCAAGGCTTAATCGGCTAGATGTCGGCACCGTTACCGGCCCGACCTACGCGCTTTTTTGCAGATACAGTTTGAATTGCTCTTCGCCATCGGCCCAGCCGGCTTCCCAAGCGGCCGCCAATACTTCGGCCGGATAGGGTTGTAGTTGCAGCTGTTGGCCCGTCAGGCCGGCCATGTAACCTTGCTGGTAAGCCTTGTTAAGGCTGTCCAAACTCCAGGCTTGGTCTGCATCGGGGAGCGCGGAAGGCGCCATGTTGAGGGCTCGCAGTGATAGGTCTGCGCTTATGCTAGCTGGCTGATTCAGGCAAACCGAGCAGCTTTGCATGGATCGCCAAGTAGCTTTGCGCATTTGTGACGGGTTCGACGCTTGTCTCAGCCAACGGCGGGTTACGCCGCTACGCGTCTAACCCGCCCTACACCTGCAAGATGCTCGCCTGATAGGCCGCGACGAAGTCTTCGAAGCTGCCGGCCGGCTCGCTTTCCATCCGTGCCTGGGCGGCCAGCGACTCGCTGACGCTGGCGCTAAACGCGGCCTGCTCGGCTGCGCGGAGCGGCTGGCTGCGCAAATATTCGGCGTGCACACGGCTCTGGCGCAGGGAGAACTGGGCAAAGCTTTCGCCGTGCTCGCGCAGCTTGGCCAGCACTTGAGCCGAGGGCGTCAGGCTTGGGTCAGCAACTTTGGTCTGTTGCTGGGTCAGACTGTCGGCATGGGCGCTGCCGCCATGACTCTGGTCGAGCAGCGCCGCCACCGGTTGAATGCGTTCGAGCAATTGCTGCGCCAAGGCCGTCAGTTCGATTGGTTGGCCTTGGTGTTGCAGATGCAGGCCGGGGCGCCGGCCTTCCTTGACCACTTTGAGGAAGTTGCCGGTGGCGGCGTGGCATTCCTCGCTGCTCAGCAGCGGGCTGTCCTGCAGGGCACAGAACAGCAAGAAGGCATCGAGAAAACGCGCCTCAACCAGGTCTATCCCCAGTGGCAGGAAGGGGTTGATGTCCAGGCAGCGAGCCTCGACGTATTGCACGCCGCGGGCCACCAGCGCCTGAATCGGCCGCTCGCCGCTGTCGGTGACCCGCTTGGGGCGGATGCTCGAGTAGTACTCGTTCTCGATCTGCAACACGTTGGTGTTGAGCTGCAGCCACTGGCCATCTTTCTGCATGCCGATCTCGGCATAGGCCGGGTAGGGCGTGGCCACGGCTTTGCGCAGGCTATGGATATAGCTGTCGAGGTCGTTGTAGCAGGGCGTCAGGCCGCTCTGGGCGCTGCTTTGGTAGCCCAGGTCGCTCATCCGCAAGCTGGTGGCGTAGGGCAGGTACAGGGTGTCGGCATCCAGCTGCTGCAGTTGGTGCGGGCGGCCACGCAGGAAGCCGGCATCCAGGGCCGGCGAGGCGCCGAACAGGTACATCAGCAGCCAGCTGTAACGGCGGAAATTACGGATCAGACCGATATAGCGCGCCGACTGATAATCGCGGGCACTGTGCTGATCGCCATCCAGGCTTTGCAGCAGCGGCCAAATGGCTTCGGGTAGCGAGAAGTTGTAATGAATGCCGGCAATGCACTGCATGCTCTTGCCGTAACGCAGGGCCAGCCCTTGGCGATAGACGTACTTGAGTCGGCCGATATTCGAGCTGCCATAGCGGGCGATCGGGATCTGCTCCTCACTCGGCAGCGGGCAGGGCATCGACGGGCTCCACAACAGCTCATCGCCCAGTTGGCTGTAGGCGGCGCGGTGAATCTGCTCCAGATCGGCCAGGGTTTGCGCGGCATCCGGCTCGGCGGGGGTGATGAACTCCAGCAACGACTCGGAGTAATCGGTGGTGATCTGCGCATGGGTCAGGGCCGAACCCAGGGCTTGCGGGTGCGGGGTGAGTGCCAGCTGACCGTCTGCATCGACGCGCAGGCATTCGCGCTCAATACCGTGCAGGCATTGGCTGAGCAGTGGCAGATTGGCAGGTTCGGCTAAAAGGCCTAAGCGACGGGGCAGCAGAGAGTTCAAAATGCGATTCCTTGAAGGCAGCCCTTCACACGTCAGTCGCCCCAATATGGGGACGCCAGCGCCGCTGTACAAGGGCCAAGAGGTAACCGCAGTTATCGGTGGAGCTGCGACTCGGGCGCTTATGGGCATGCCGTGCGGGTTCGAGCCAAGCCTAGCGCACCAGCATTAAGGTTACTTGCTTGGCTGCGACAGGTCTGTAGGCCGTACTCGTCGCAGGCAGTACGGCCTTCGGCGGTGTCCATCGTGGCGATCAAGCGCGGCGGACTGTTCGCTGCGCTCCTGAGTCCGCCCTACTCCCCACTTCCCACTCCCAACTTCTTACTTCTTTTTCATCTGTTTGGCGCCGGCAAACAGCGCGGCCATGCCGGCGTTGGCGGGCGCGGGCTTGTCCTGGCTGGAATGCCGTTCGGTGCGTGGGGCGTTGCCCTTGTTGCCGCCGCGTGGGCCTTCGATTTTCTCGCCGGGGGTGTCGCCCATGCGCATGCTCAGGGCCACGCGGTTACGCGGGATGTCCACTTCCATGACCTTGACCCGCACGATGTCGCCGGCCTTGACCACTTCGTAAGGGTTTTTGACGAACTTTTCTGACAGTGCCGAGATATGTACCAGGCCGTCCTGGTGCACGCCGATGTCGACGAAGGCGCCGAAGTTGGTGACGTTGGTGACTACGCCTTCCAGCTGCATGCCGAGCTTTAGGTCTTTAAGGGTTTCCACGCCCTCCTGGAACTCGGCGGTTTTGAACTCGGGGCGTGGGTCGCGGCCGGGTTTTTCCAGCTCCAGCAGAATGTCGCTGATGGTGGTCAGGCCGAATTTTTCGTCGACGTATTGCTTGGGATCGAGGCGCTTGAGGGTGCTGGCATCGCCGATCAGCGAGCGAATATCGCGGCCGGTATCCACGGCGATCCGTTGCACCAATGAGTAGGTTTCCGGGTGCACGGCCGAGGCGTCCAACGGGTTGTCGCCGTTCATTACGCGCAAGAAGCCGGCGGCTTGCTCGAAGGTTTTCTCGCCCAGGCGCGGCACTTTCAGCAAGGCAGCGCGGGTCTTGAAGGCACCGTTAGTGTCGCGGTGGTTGACGATATTTTGCGCCAAGGTGCTGTTGAGACCGGAGATCCGCGCCAGCAAGGCCACCGAGGCGGTGTTGACGTCGACGCCGACGGCGTTTACGCAGTCTTCCACCACGGCATCGAGACCACGGGCCAGTTTCAGTTGCGAGACGTCATGCTGGTACTGGCCGACGCCGATGGATTTCGGGTCGATCTTCACCAGCTCGGCCAGCGGGTCTTGCAGCCGGCGGGCGATGGAGACGGCGCCGCGCAGGGTCACGTCCAGATCGGGGAATTCTTTGGCGGCCAGTTCCGAGGCCGAATACACCGAGGCGCCGGCCTCGGAAACCATCACCTTGGTCAGCTTCAGGCTAGGCAGCTGTTTGATCAGGTCGGCGGCCAGTTTGTCTGTCTCGCGGCTGGCGGTGCCGTTGCCGATGGAGATCAGGTCAACCTGATGCTTGGCGCACAGCTTGGCCAGCGTCACCAAGGTGCCGTCCCAGTCGTTGCGTGGCGCGTGGGGGTAGACGGTGGCGGTGTCCAGCACCTTGCCGGTGGCATCCACCACCGCCACTTTGCAGCCGGTGCGCAGGCCCGGATCGAGGGCCAGCGTCGCCCGTGGGCCGGCCGGGGCGGCCAGCAGCAAATCATGCAGGTTACGGGCGAAGACCATGATGGCTTCGTCTTCGGCGCCTTCGCGCAGCTCGCCGAACAAGTCGGTTTCCAGGTGGGTGTAGAGCTTGACCTTCCAGGTCCAGCGCACCACCTCGGCCAGCCATTTATCGGCCGGGCGGTTTTGATTGGTGATGCCGAAACGCTCGGCAATCATGCCTTCGCCCGGATGCATGCTGCCCGGTAACTCGTCGCCGACCTTCAGGCCAGCGCTGAGGAAGCCTTCATTGCGGCCACGGAAAATCGCCAGGGCACGGTGCGAGGGCACGCTCTTGAAGCGCTCGTCGTGCTCAAAGTAGTCGCGAAACTTGGCGCCTTCTTCTTCCTTGCCCGCCACCAAACGGGCGCTGAGGGTGGCTTCCTGCTTGAGGAAGCTACGCAGATTGGTCAGCAAGGTGGCGTCTTCGGCGAAGCGCTCCATCAGGATGTACTTGGCGCCTTCGAGCACGGATTTGAGGTCGGCGAAGCCTTTTTCGGCGTCGATAAAGCGTGCCGCTTCGGACTCGGGATTCAGGCTCGGGTCGCTAAACAGCGCGTCGGCCAGCTCGCCGAGACCGGCTTCCAGGGCGATCTGGCCCTTGGTGCGGCGCTTTTGCTTGTAGGGCAAATACAAGTCTTCGAGGCGGGTCTTGGTGTCGGCCAGATTGATCTCACGGGCCAGCTCCGGGGTCAGCTTGCCTTGCTCATTGATGCTGGCAAGGATGCTGGCGCGACGGTCGTCCAGCTCGCGCAGGTAACGCAGGCGCTCCTCTAAGTTACGCAGCTGGGTATCGTCGAGGCTGCCGGTGACTTCTTTGCGGTAGCGCGAGATAAATGGCACGGTCGAACCTTCATCCAGCAACGCCACGGCGGCGGCCACTTGCTGCGGACGTACGCCCAGTTCCTCGGCGATACGGTTGTTGATGCTGTCCATAGATCCACCTACTAACGAATTGGAAACCGGTCTAGACCGTCTGAAAAGGCCGGCATTGTACCTGAGTGGGGAGTGGGGAGTGGGCGCAGTGGGACTTCCCACTCCCCACTTTTTCCAACTTTCCAGCCGCAAGGACAAATCTGCTAACAATGGTGGCGATACGCCCACGCACTGGCTGCGCCATAATGCCGCGTATTAGCCAAGGAGCTGCCATGACCGCTGAATCGAAAACCAACAGTGCCGACGAAGGCGAAAAAATCCTCATCGTCGATGACGATCCGGGTTTGCGCCGTTTGCTCGAGCGCTTTTTGACCGAGCAGGGCTACCGCGTTAAAGCCGTGGAAAACACCGAGCAAATGGACCGTGTGCTCGGCCGCGAGCTGTTTCAGTTGTTGGTGCTCGACCTGATGCTGCCCGGCGAAGACGGCCTCAGCGCCTGTAAGCGCCTGCGCGAGGCCAACAACCAGATGCCGATCATCATGCTCACCGCCAAGGGCGATGAGGGCAGCCGGATTCAGGGCCTGGAGTTGGGCGCCGACGACTATCTGGGCAAGCCATTTAACCCGCGCGAGCTGCTGGCGCGAATCAAAGCTGTGTTGCGCCGCCAGGCACCAGTGGTGCCGGGCGCGCCGGGCAGCGAGGACGAAACCGTCAGCTTCGGTGAGTACGAGCTGTTCCTCGCCACCCGCGAGCTGAAGAAGGGCGATGAAGTCCATATGCTCACCACCGGCGAATTCGCCGTGCTCAAAGCCTTGGTGCAGCATGCCCGCGAGCCGCTGACCCGGGACAAACTGATGAACCTGGCCCGTGGCCGCGAGTGGGACGCGCTGGAGCGCTCCATTGACGTGCAGATATCCCGACTGCGCCGGATGATCGAGCCCGACCCGTCCAAGCCGCGCTATATCCAGACGGTCTGGGGCGTGGGTTATGTGTTTGTGCCCGACGGTAAGTAAATCGTAATCCATGAAAACCCCACTCTGGTTCCCGCAAAGCTTCTTCGCTCGCACCCTCTGGTTGGTGTTGGGCGTGGTGCTGTTTTCCAAGGCCCTGACCCTGGTTTATCTAATGATGAACGAGGACGTGCTGGTTGATCGTCAATACAGCCACGGCACCGCGTTGACGGTGCGTAGCTATTGGGCGGTGGGTGAACAATCGCAGGTCGCTATCAGCAAGGCGTCCGGCTTGCGCGTGGTGCCGGTTGAGAGTGTGCCGGCCGGGGAGCAACATTGGCCTTACAGCAGTGTGTTTGAGCGGCAAATGCAGGCGGAGTTGGGCGCCGATACCGAGGTGCGGGTGCGCGTCCAGCACCCACCGGCGCTGTGGGTGCGCGCACCCAGCCTGGGCCCGGACTGGCTGATAGTACCGCTGTATCCGCACCCGTTGCGCGGGCAGCGGATCTGGGGCGTGCTCGGCTGGTTCTTGGCCATCGGCTTGCTCTCTACGGGTGCGGCCTGGATTTTCGTGCGCCAGCTCAGTGCGCCCTTGAAACGCCTGGTGTTTGCCGCCCGCCAATTGGGTCAGGGTCGCAGCGTGCGGCTGCCGGAAAGCGACACCCCGAGTGAAATTGCCGAGGTCTACCGGGCTTTTAATCAAATGGCCGAAGACGTCGAGCAGGGCGCCCGCGAGCGCGAACTGATGCTCGCCGGCGTCTCCCATGACCTGCGCACACCGCTGACGCGCCTGCGCCTGGCGCTGGAGTTACTGCACAGCGATGCCGAACTGACTGACGACATGGTGCGTGACATCGAGGACATGGACGCCATTCTCGAGCAGTTTTTGGCCTTTATCCGCGATGGTCGCGATGAGGCGCTGGAGCAAGTCGATCTCGGTGCGTTGATCGAAGATCTGGTGGCGCCCTACAACCAGGCCAAAGAACAGGTGCGCCTGTGTCTGGAGAGCATGCCGGCGCTGCCCCTGCGGCGGGTGTCGATCAAGCGGCTGCTGACCAATCTGATCGAAAATGCCCTGCGCTACGGCACCGACGGCGTCGAAGTGGCCGCCTATGTGACCGGCAGTTGCGGCGCGCCCTATGTGGTGCTGAGCGTGCTGGATCGCGGCGTCGGGGTCGATCCGGCGGAGCTCGCGCAGCTGTTTAATCCCTTTATTCGTGGCGATAAGGCCCGTGGTGGCAAAGGCGCGGGCCTGGGCTTGGCGATTGTGAAGCGGATTGCTGCACTGCATGGCGGCAGTGTCGAGTTGCTCAATCGCTCCGGTGGCGGGGTCGAGGCGCGGGTTTGCCTGCCAATTGGGCTGATGCTGCCGCGCAACGCGGTGTAACCCGGCATGCTGGCTAGAATCGGACGCGGTGTGCGTTGTGTGCGGGCAGCAAGCGATTTAGAGCATCGGCAACGGGTTTAAGCGGCACGCCGAGCGCGGCTGAACTACGCTCAGGACGCGTATTGAGGCGAGAGATCTATGCCCGCAGCAGCTTGGCGTTTGCCAACATGGACCTGGTGGCTCGCGCTGCCGCTGTTACATGTGGCCACTTGGTTGTCCTTGTCCAGCCAGTACCTTGGCGGGATCGCGCTGGGTTACCTGCCGTTTGGCCTGGGCTTGGTGTTGTGCCTGTGGTGGGGGCCGCGGGTATTACCGGCGCTGTATCTAAACGCGCTGCTGAGCATCCCTTTATGGGGGCTCGACTGGCAGTGGGCACCCCTCTATGCAGTGCCAGAAACCCTCTGCGTGGCCCTGGCCTGGTGGCTGCTGGGGCGACGACCCTTTGATGCCGCCCTGGCGAACTTTACCCCCTTGCTGCGGTTGATCTTGCTCGGTGTGTTATTGCCCTTGCTGTTAATGGCCTTGACCGTGCAAGGCAATTTGCAGCTGCTGGGGCGTATCGCCTGGAGCGATTTGCCAGCGGCGATTCTGGCCCAATGGTTGGTCGACAGTCTGACCAGTCTGGGCCTGTGCGTGACATTGCTGGTCTACCTCACACCCTATTTACGTGGCCGTGGCTGGTGCCAGTTACCGGTGGATCTGCCCGAAGCTGTGGCGCCGTGTCCTGCACCACCACGGCTGTTACTGCTGGCGTTGTTGTGTGCTTTGCCGCTGTTGTTGAGTTTGCTGCCGCCGTTGTTGGCGCTGCCGTTGGTGGCTTGCGTGATGCTGCTGCTGGCCTTGCGCTGGGGCTTTAGTGGTGCGGTGTTTGGGGCTGGCCTGACCACGCTGCTGGCCATAGTGCTGCCGGCATTGCAGGGGACAGGCGCGGTTGATGCCTGGCTCGACCCGCAGCGCACCGGACTGCACCTGAGTGCGCTGCTGTTGCTTTGCGCCACCTTGCTGGTCGGTCGCAGCCTGAGTGATTTGCGCCAGGCCTTGGCCCGCAGCGCGCAGATGCAGCAGCAGTTGGCGCTGGCCAACTCGGTGCTGGAGGCCTGCCCGCTGGGGATCAGCATCAGCGATGCACGGCAGGTCGATTTTCCGCTGATTTACTGCAATCCGGCCTTTGAGCGGCTCAGTGGTTACTCCGCCAGCGAAATGCTTGGGCGCAACTGTCGCCTGTTGCAGGGTCAAGCGCCGCCGCAGGTGGCGCTGGCAACGGTGCGGGCGGCCTTGCAGCGCAGCGAATCTTGCCGGGTGGTGCTGCGTAACTATCGCAAAGACGGTCACGCGTTCTGGAATGAGCTCAGTCTGACGCCCATGCGCGACGCTCAGGGCATCAGCCATTACATCGGCATGCAGCACGATGTCAGCGCCCGCGAGTGGCAAAACCAGGCGTTGCACAAGCAGCGCGAAGAGCTGTTACGGCAAACCCAGTTACTCGCGCAAACCGAGGCGATTGCCGATATCGGTGGCTGGGTGCTGAACCTGCCGGGCCGCGACATGTTCTGGAGCGAGGGTACTTTTCGCCTCTATGAATTGGATTCGGCCGAGCCGACGCCAACGCTTAATCAGGCTCTGAGTTATTTTGATGATGAGTCTCGTGGGCGTATCGAGGCCACCCTGGAAGCGGCATTGCAATCGGCTCAGCCGTTTGACCTCGAGGCGCGCATGTATGGCGCGCGCGGGAGCCTGCGCTGGTTACGGATCAAGGGTTTTTGCGAGCAGCACGAGCAGCAGGTAGTGCGTATTTACGGGGCCACTCAAGATATTTCCGCGCGCAAATTGGCGCAAAAACAACTGCACGAGCGCGATGAATGGCTGCGCATGTTCTTCGATGCACCGCTGATCGGCATGGCTATGATCGGCCCGCAGGGGCAGTGGTTGCAGGTCAATAACAAGCTCTGCCAGATCCTTGAACGCAGCGCCGAAACCTTGCGCCAAAGCAGTTGGGCGGCGATTACCCATGCCGATGACTTGGCTCTTGAAACGCACTTGTTTGACGCGCTGCGGGCGGGCAGCCGGGATGAATACGAGCTGGACAAGCGCTTTGTGCGCAGCGATGCCAGCAGTGTTTATGTGCGTTTGAGCCTGCGTGCGGTGCGCAACGTAGAGGGGGAACTGGAAGCTTGCCTGGCACTAATTGACGACATCAGTGCGCGCCATGAAGCCGAGGCGCGCTATCAGATTTTGGTCGAGCACGCGCCCGAGGCGATTCTGTTGCTCGATACCGAGCGTGGAATTATCGAGGCCAATGACAATGCTGTGCGACTGTTCGGCACCCCGCGCGAGCAACTGCTGGGCACTATGCCGACCCGGTACTGCCCCGCTATTCAGGCCAACGGGCAGTCGTCGCGCCGCCTGGCGCGGGCTCATGCGAAGGCTGCATTGGCCGGTGCGGTGCCGGTGTTTGATTGGCTGCTGCGTGACGCCGGGGGGCGCGTGCGGCCCTGCGAAGTCAGCTTGGTGCGTTTGCCGAGTCAGCAGCGCCCGCTGATTCGCCTGAGCGTTACCGATATTTCCGAGCGTCAGCGCTACCAGAAAGAGATCGAACGCCTGGCCTTTAGCGATGAGCTCACCGGGCTGCCGAATCGACGTTTATTGTCTGATCGTTTGCAGCACGCCATCGTCCGCGAGCAGCGTGAGCGGCGTTTTGGCGCCTTACTGTTTATCGATTTGGATCACTTTAAAACCGTCAACGACAGCCTTGGTCACCCGGTCGGCGACACCTTGCTGCGCGAGGTCAGCGCACGCTTGGCCGGCTGCCTGCGCGCCGAAGACACCCTGGCACGGATTGGTGGTGATGAGTTTTTGGTGTTGCTCGAAGCCCTGGCCGACAACCTGGAAGGCGCCGCCGAGCGAGCCGCCGAGATCGGCGAGAAACTGCTCGAGTGCCTGCTCGGTAGTTATTTGATCGACGGTCATGAATTGTCGATCAGTGCCAGCATCGGCATCAGTTTGCATCCACTGCCGGGTCAGGCCGCCGCCGACGCGCTCAAGCAAGCCGACACCGCCATGTATCAGGCCAAACAAAGTGGTCGCAATGGCCTGCACTTTTTTGCCAAAGAAATGCAGGCGGCCATCGACCAGCGCCTGCTGATGCAAAGCGAGTTGCGCCAGGCCATAGTGCGCAATCAGCTGCACCTGGTGTTTCAGCCGCAGTTGGCGCTGGCCGATAACCGCGTGATTGGCGCCGAGGTGTTGCTGCGCTGGCAACACCCGCAGCGCGGTGCCATCTCGCCGGAGCAATTTATCCCGCTGGCCGAAGAAACCGGCTTGATTCTCGAACTTGGCGATTGGGTGCTCGAGCAAGCCTGTGCGGCGTTAGCACGCTGGCAGCCGCAGTGGCCGGAGCTGGTGCTGGCGGTCAACCTCAGCCCGCGGCAATTACGCCAAGTCGATGTGGTGGCGCAGGTCAGCGCCTGCCTGCAACGTCACGGCTTGGCCGCCAGCGCGCTGGAGCTGGAAATCACCGAGAGTGTGTTGGTCGAGAACGTCGAACAATGCATTCAGGCCATGCAGGGTTTGAAAGACTTGGGCGTGCGCTTTGCCATCGATGACTTTGGCACCGGCTACTCATCGCTGACCTATCTCAAGCGCTTGCCGCTGGACCGGCTAAAGGTCGACCGCAGCTTTATTCACGACCTGCAAGGTGATCTCAGTGATCGCATGCTGGTGGAAACCATCTTGCTGATCGCCCACAACCTCGACCTGGAATGCGTCGCCGAAGGCATCGAAAACCCCGAGCAGCTGGCGTTTCTGCGCGAGCGCGGCTGCGCCATTGGCCAGGGTTATCTGTTCAGCAAGCCACTGGCCGAAGCGGAGTTTCTCGATTGGTTGCAGCAGCAGGGGAGTGGGGAGCGAGTGGGAAGTGGGGAGTAGGGCGGACTCAGGAGCGCAGCGAACAGTCCGCCAATGCCATGAACAGTTCGTCAAATCCGCAGTGCTGCAACGTTGGCGGGCTGCCTGCGGCGTCAGCCGGTGCCCTTGGTGCGGGTCAGGTTGGGCCCGCCGGATTTCTCGATGTACTGAATGATAATCCCGGCGACATCTTTGCTGGTGGTGGTTTCGATGCCTTCCAGGCCCGGCGAGGAGTTGACCTCCATCACCAGCGGGCCGTGGTTGGAGCGCAAGATATCCACCCCGGCGACGCTCAGGCCCATCACCTTGGCTGCGCGGATGGCGGTCATGCGCTCCTCGGGGGTGATTTTGATCAGGCTGGCGGTGCCGCCGCGGTGCAGGTTGGAGCGGAACTCGCCGGGTTTGGCCTGGCGTTTCATCGCTGCGATCACCTTATCGCCGACCACGAAGCAGCGAATATCGGCGCCACCGGCTTCCTTGATGTATTCCTGGACCATGATGTCTTGCTTGAGGCCCATAAAGGCTTCGATCACCGACTCGGCGGCGGTCGAGGTTTCACACAGCACCACGCCGATGCCCTGGGTGCCTTCCAGCACTTTAATCACCAGGGGCGCGCCGTTGACCATTTCTATCAGGTCGGGAATGTCATCCGGGGAGTGGGCAAAACCGGTCACCGGCAAACCTACGCCGCGCCGCGACAGCAGTTGCAGGGAGCGCAGCTTGTCCCGCGAGCGGGCGATGGCCACCGACTCGTTGAGCGGAAACACCCCCATCATCTCGAACTGGCGCAGCACCGCGCAGCCATAAAAAGTCACCGAGGCGCCGATCCGCGGGATCACCGCATCGAAGCCTTCCAGGGGTTTGCCGCGGTAGTGGATCTGCGGCTTGTGGCTGGCGATGTTCATATAGGCGCGCAGGGTGTCGATCACCACCATCTCATGGCCGCGCTGCTGACCGGCTTCAACCAGCCGGCGGGTGGAATACAGGCGCGGGTTGCGCGACAGCACGGCGATTTTCATTGGGCACCGGCGAGGTTGGCGAGCGGCGATTGGTCTGATGCGGCGGTGCGCGCAGGGTTAGCCGCGAGCTGACTGTCGAGCAGGGCATTGACCAGGCGGCGGGTGGAATACAAGCGCGGGTTACGCGACAGCACAGCGATTTTCATTTAACACCTGTAGCGCAAGAAATAAGTGCCGGCAGCGCCGGCTCGTGTTGAAGAGGGGCCGTTAGGGCCGGCTTATGCTGAATGGGGGGCGGGGTTGTCGGCTTGTCTTGAATATAAGTAAGGGCCGGATTAACCACCAATTGCCCGTCGATCAGTGCCTTGGCGCCGATCAATAGGCGGTAGCGCATGGCTTTGCGGCAGGTCAGGGTGAAGTCCACCGGCCAGGTGCGGTCACCCAGGCTCAGTTGAGTACGGATCACGTAGCGAGTCTGGGTCTGGCCGTTGGAGCTTTTGATGGTTTTTAGCGTTACCAACGGCGCTTCGCAACGGCGATGACGCAATTGCGCCTGGCTGCCGAAGTGCGCGCTAAAACGTACCCAGCCGGCACCCTGCTGCTCGAACACTTCGATATCGGAGGCGTGCAGGGTCGAGGTGCTGGCACCGGTGTCGATCTTCGCCCGCAGGCCCGCCACGCCCAGCTCGGGTAAGGCGACCCATTCGCGCAGGCCAATCACGGTGAGGTGGTCGAAAGTCTTCACAGCCGGGCCAGCTTTTCAGATAAGTCAGATAAGGTTGTCGGCATTCTAGTCGGGCATTATGCCGAGCGCATCCAGCGATTTAGCCGAACACTTAAGTCGGCGGGTTAAAACAGCGAGGCAAAATGGGCGGTAAAATAAGCGGCAAAAGCAATCCAAGCCCCAGCGAAGCCGTGCGTCTGGACAAATGGCTGTGGGCGGCGCGATTTTTCAAGACCCGCGCCCTGGCCAAGGCGGCCATCGAGGGCGGCAAGGTGCATTGCCAGGGCGAGCGCTGCAAACCCAGCAAGGAGCCGAAGGTCGGTGATGAGTTGCTGATTCGCCAGGGCTTCGAGGAGCGCCTGGTGCGGGTTGAGGCCCTGTCTTCGGCACGCCGGGGGGCCAGCGAGGCGCAGCAGCTGTATACGGAGACCGCCGAGAGCATTGTCCGCCGCGAGCAGGCGGCGGCCCTGCGTAAGGCCGGCGCGTTGGGTATGACCACCGATGGGCGACCAACCAAGAAGCAGCGTCGGCAGATCCATGGTTTTCGCGATGCCCAGGAGCAATAAAGGCCTTGGTTAATGCCGAGGACCCTGTAGGGGCGCATTTGTGACCCACATGGAGGTGGGAAATGCAGTAAACCGTAGGGAGCGGTTGCTGCCCTGCGATGGGGCTCGGCCAATCGCGGACAAGTCCGCACCTACAAAAGCCTAGAGGCAAGACCGGCTCAATCGCCCCGATAGATAACCGGCGCTTGGTGGCCCGGCGGTTTGCGCCTAAAATCGCCGGCCCGAGCCGAACATAGCGAAACTGGCATGTCTGATTTTTCCCAGCGATTTCTGTTTGATGAGTGCGATGTGCGTGGCGAACTGGTCGCCCTCGACGCCAGTTATCAGCATGTCTTGGCCAAACACCCGTACCCACCGGCCGTCGCCCAGTTGCTGGGCGAGGTGCTGGCCGCCGCCGCCTTGCTGGTCGGCACCCTCAAATTTGATGGCCTGCTGATTCTGCAAGCGCGCTCCACCGGCGCGGTGCCGCTGCTGATGGTCGAGTGTTCGAGCAACCGTGAGCTGCGCGGGATTGCCCGTTACCACGCCGAGCAGATCGGCGCCGATGCCGGTCTGCATGAGCTGATGCCCGAAGGCATGCTGGCGATCACCGTTGATCCTACCGGCGGCCAGCGGTATCAAGGCGTGGTGGCCCTCGATGGGGTGGATTTGGCCGCCTGCTTGTCCGCCTATTTCGAAACTTCCGAGCAACTGTCGACGCGTTTTCGATTGCAGGCCGATGGCCGTCGCGCCCGCGGTTTTATGCTCCAGCAATTACCGGCTGATCGGCTGCCCGACAGCGATGAGCGGGCCAATAACTGGGAGCATCTGCTGACCCTGACCAGCACCCTCAGCACCGAAGAGCTGCTCGCGCTGGACAATGAAACCTTGCTGCACCGGCTCTATCACCAAGAGCCGGTACGGCTGTTTGAACCCAGCCCGTTTAATTTTCGTTGCAGCTGCTCGCGGGAACGTTCGGCCAATGCGCTGGTCAGCTTAGGGCTGGCCGATGCCGAGCAACTGTTGACCGAGCATGCAGGCGCTATCGTCATCGACTGCCAATTTTGCAATCAGTGCTACTCGTTTGACGCCGCCGATGTGGCGCAGTTATTCGCCGGCGGTGGCAGTGCCGGGGCCGCAGAAACCCGCCACTGAAGCATAACCACTGAGCGCTTTAGGCCTGCGCAGTTTGCTTGCCCACAGACCTAATCGGCTCAGGATTGGCGCGGATTTTGAGTGTATTTCACTCGCATTCGCGATTTCTGGCATAATTGCCGACAAATTTTTCCGTTGTAGTGGTCAGTTCTAGGCACTACATCACGACTGGAGGACTCGGCCACTGGCCGACGGGGACCCGCATGACTCAAGCCAATACCGCCGTGTACACCGACATTAGTGCCGCGCAACTGATCGAAGAAGCGATTCGGCGTGGCGAAGGTGAGCTGGCCGCCAACGGTTCGTTGGTAGTGAAAACCGGTCACCGTACCGGTCGTTCCCCAGCGGACCGCTTCATCGTTGAAGAGCCCACCACTCAGGCCGCCATCGCCTGGGGCAGCATCAACCGGCCGTTCCCTGCCGACAAGTTCGATGCCCTGTGGGAGCGCGTAGAGGCTTACGTCGCCGGCCGCGAGTCGTTCGTTTCCCACGTCCATGTAGGCGCTCACCCAGAGCACTATTTGGCGATCAAAATGACCACCGAAACCGCCTGGCACAACCTGTTCGGTCGTTGCCTGTTTATCAATCCAGAACAGTTCAACCCCAGCAGCAGCCGCGAATGGCAGATCATCAACGCGCCGTTCTTCGAATGCGTGCCTGAGCGTGACGGCACCAACTCCGATGGTTGCGTGATCATCAACTTCGCTGCCAAGAAGGTGTTGTTGGCGGGCATGCAGTACGCCGGCGAAATGAAGAAAGCCATGTTCTCGGTGCAGAACTTCCTGCTGCCAGCGGTTGACGTGCTGCCGATGCACTGCGCCGCCAACGTTGGCGAAGACGGCGACACCACGCTGTTCTTCGGCCTCTCGGGCACCGGCAAAACCACCCTGTCGGCCGATGAAAGCCGTTACCTGATTGGCGACGACGAACACGGCTGGGGCGTGGGCACCGTGTTCAACATCGAAGGCGGCTGCTACGCCAAGTGCATTGACCTGTCGGCCAAGAACGAGCCGGTGATCTGGAAAGCCATCCAGTTCGGCGCCGTGTTGGAAAACGTGGTGCTCAACCCGGTCACTCGTCTGCCCGACTACGCCGACGCCAGCCTGACCCAGAACAGCCGTGCGGCTTACCCGCTGGAGCTGATCGAGAAGCGCGTCGAGGCCAATCGTGCCGGCGAGCCGAATGCGGTGATCTTCCTGACCTGCGACCTGACCGGCGTACTGCCGCCAGTGTCGATTTTGAACAACGAGCAAGCGGCCTACCACTTCCTGTCGGGTTACACCGCGTTGGTCGGCTCGACTGAAATGGGTTCGGGCGGCGGCATCAAGTCGACCTTCTCCACCTGCTTCGGCGCGCCGTTCTTCCCACGTCCGGCGGGCGAATACGCCGAGTTGCTGATCAAGCGCATCAAGGGCTTCGGCTCCAAGGTGTACCTGGTCAATACCGGCTGGACCGGCGGCGGCTACGGCGTTGGCAAGCGCTTCAACATCCCGACCACTCGCGGCGTGATCGCGGCCATCCAGAGCGGCGCGTTGATTGGTGCCGAGACCGAGCACCTGCCGATGATCAACCTCGACGTGCCGAAGTTGGTGCCGGGTGTTGAGACTAATCTGCTCAACCCACGCAACACCTGGGCTGACGGCGCCGCTTACGACGCCGCCGCCAAGGTGCTGGCGCAGCAGTTCATCGACAACTTCAAGAAGTTCGATGTATCAGACGCCATCAAAAATGCGGGGCCACAGCTGTAAGGCCTTAGCGTTTTAAAAAAACCGCCTTCGGGCGGTTTTTTTCTGGGCGCTAGAAAGCGCGCGCGAAGCGCCAGTGCAGGCAGTTGCGGGTTTCGCCGGCACTACATGGCTTTATTTATGTAGTAACGAATATCTTGCGCTGTTTGTTTTTTGTTACTACAGTAAGTCTTGTGGACATTACTTACGATCCCGGCAAGAACGAAAACAACATCCAGGGTCGCGGCTTGCCGTTCGATTTGATGGTGGATTTCGACTGGTCGAGCGCACTGATCCATGAAGATACCCGCAAGGATTACGGTGAGCGCCGTTATCAAGCCTTGGGGTATATCGGCGAACGCTTGTTCGTCGTGGTATTTACGCCGCGCGCTGGCAAGGTCCATGTGATCAGCCTGCGTAAGGCCAATTCCCGCGAGGTGAAACGATATGCTTAAGCGTAAAAATTCTGAATTGATCGACGCCGACAATCCGCAATGGAGCGAGGCCGATTTCGCCCGTGCGCGCCCGGCCGCAGAGGTATTACCTGAGCTGTTTGGTGCCGAGCAAGCAGCGCAAATGCTTAAGCCTAAAAAACGTGGCCGGCCTGCCGGCGTGACCAAGGTGTCGACGACGGTGCGGTTCAATGCCGAGGTGCTCGCGAGTTTCAAGGCCTCCGGCCCTGGTTGGCAAACCAGGATGAATGCCGCGCTGCAAGACTGGCTGAAAACCCACGACCCGCGCGATGCGGCGTAGTGGCTAGCCCGCGCCGTTGGTTTGGTCGTTAGTGGCTGGCCTGCTTGGCGCACCACTAAAGGTCGGATGACAAGCCCGCCGTGGCCGGTGACTCTGGCCGGCATTGCGCGCCGCTAGCAGCCTGTCGGGCTTAGGCGTCCGTAGCGAGGGAAAGACCGGTTTGAGGCAGTTTTTGCGCTCTTTTGAGGCGAATAGTCGCTCTCTTTAACGAAAAAGAGCGCGAAAAATGACCAAGTCCGGCTTTTCCGCAGT
>NZ_JAUYNT010000010.1 GCF_030698175.1 Pseudomonas sp. | reverse complement strand
GCCCGTATGCGCGAGTTGCTCGGCGCAAAAAAAGAAGCCGAGCGCCGCCAGCAAGGCGTACTGGCTCAGACCCGCCGCGCCATGCTCGACCTGCAGCATGAGGCCGAACAAAGGGCCACAGCCCTGGCGCAAGAACTCAAGAAAGCCGAGCAACGCAACAAGCTGACCCGCCTCACCGCCCCGGTGGACGGCACCGTGCAGCAGCTGGCCATCCACACCGACGGCGGCGTGGTCACCGAAGCACAACCCTTGATGGTCATAGTGCCCAGCGACCAGCCGATGGAGGTCGAGGCCATGCTGGAAAACAAAGACATCGGCTTCGTCCGCCCAGGGCAAGAGGTGGAGATCAAGGTCGAGACCTTCACCTTCACCAAATACGGCGTGGTGCACGGCACCGTAGTGAGCATCTCCAACGACGCCATCGAAGACGAAAAGCGCGGCTTGCTCTACAGCACTCGTATCCAGCTAAAAGAAAACAGCATCAAAGTTGGTGGTAAGCAAATCCTGCTATCGGCCGGCATGGCGGTACGGGCGGAAGTGAAGACGGATAAGAGGAAGGTGATTGATTACTTCTTGAGCCCGTTGCAGCAATACCAAGATGAAAGTTTGAGTGAGCGATAGGTCGTAGGTTGGGTTAGCCGCAGGCGTAACCCAACAACAGACACGATAAAACCGTGCAACAGGGAAGCAGGAAGCATCCAGATGAAAGTGCTGTTTATCCACCAGAACTTCCCCGGACAGTTCAAGCATATTGCCCAGCATCTGGCCCAACAGCCGGGTGTCGAGGTATTGGCCATCGGCCGCGATACCGCGCCGGGGCTGCCCGGCGTGCGGCTGTTGCGCTATAAGCCGCATCGTTCAGCCAACGCTGGCACCCACCCCTATGTGCGCACCTTTGAAGACGCCGTGCTGCATGGCCAGGAAGTCTTGCGTCTGCTGCTAGGCCTCAAGCGCAAAGGCTACCGACCCGATGTGATAGTCGCGCATCCCGGCTGGGGCGAGACGCTGTATGCCAAAGAGGCGTTCCCGGATACCAGGCTGATTCACTTTTGCGAGTTCTACTACCACTCGCACGGGGCCGATGCGAACTTCGATCCGGAGTTTCCGCTGGATGTGAATGATGCAGCGCGTATCCGTTCACGCAATGCCTTGCACCTGCTCAACCTGGAAAACTGCGATCAGGCCATCACCCCCACCCATTGGCAGCACAGCCTGCATCCAGCGGCGTACCGGGACAAAATCCAGGTCATTCACGAAGGCATCGACACCGCCGCGCTAGGGCCCGACCCACAGGCTACTTTGCAACTGCCCAATGGCACGGTACTGCGCGCCGGGATGCCCATAGTCACCTACGTGGCCCGCAATCTGGAGCCGTATCGCGGCTTTCACAGCTTTATGCGCGCCTTGCCGCAGTTGCTCAAACAGCACCCGACTTGCCAGGTAGTGATAGTCGGTGGCGATGGTGTCAGTTACGGCAGCCAGCCCAAAGATGCGCCCAACTGGCGCACTAAGTTGCTGGCAGAAAGCCCGCTGGATTTAAACCGCGTGCACTTTCTCGGCAAGGTGCCCTATGCAACTTACAAGAAAGTGCTGCAAGTCTCGGCGGCGCATGTCTACCTGACCTATCCCTTCGTGTTGTCCTGGTCGTTGCTGGAGGCCATGGCCAGTGGTTGCCTGATTATTGGCTCGGATACTGCGCCGGTACGCGAGGTGATTCAGCATGGGCACAATGGTTTGCTGGTGGATTTCTTTGATTCCGCCAAGTTGAGTGAGACGTTAATCACCGCACTGAATACTAAATCGGATTTTAGTGCTTGCACGCAAAACGCTTGGCGCAGCGCTCAGCAGTTTTCGCTGAGCCAAGGATTAAATAATTATCAGCAATTGATTATGGGCGGCAGCTTTGGCGGGCGGGTGAAACCTGCGCCAGCTGTTGAAGATTTTGATTTGTCGTGCGCGCAGCAAGCACGATATAGCTGAGCTGATTTTGTTGCCGCAGATGAGAATTTAATTATATGGAGAGGAATGTGTACATGATGTGCTGCTGGAATATAACGTTATCTCGCTGCGCTGCAGATGGTCCAGTTCGGCCGCCGGAGTATAAGCATAAATATAGTTACTTGATTGAGGGGTGGGTATGACGATTTTTGGATTGACGCTGGAGCAGTGGGCCAATTTCAAGTTCTATATTGGTTTGGCCAAGCCATTATTGCTGTTTGTGTATTTGCCAATTGTGCTGGCTGGGCTGTTGTTTTTGGTGACGCGTAGATTGCCTTGGCACAAGAAGGCGCCCGCCCTGTTGGCTTACCTAATCATTGCCTACGCCGTGCCATTGGGTGACGTGACGGTTAACTCGATAAATATGGCAAAAATGTGCGGAAAGGTTGGCTTGCATGTTAATCGAGCGGTTGAGGTGGATGGGTATTTTGCTCGCGGAACACCTGCAGTAGATCTGCGGAAATATAAATATTCTTTCGTTGAGTTTAGTCAGCCAGGGATACCAGTGACTCATTTGGAGAGAATTAATGGTGAGATAGTTAAAAGTCGGATATCTGAGCCTGCAGCGGAATGGGAAAACATCGTTCTTGCCTTTGATCAGCGAGATATCGCTAATGGGGTCTCAGTTTCACAGCATGAGGTTATTAGAAGCAGAAAATCAGGTGAAATACTTGCAGAAGAAATTTCATATGCGGCCTGGAGTGGTTGGCTTGATAGAAAAATAGCTGCGCTAATCGATAACTCTATTGGGTCCTGCTATTCAAGGCCGTTTATGTACGAGTCTATTGATAAAATTTTAATTCCAAAGGATCTGGATAAATGAATATTCAAGCAATATATGATTACGCCAAGCTGGCAACTTTCTCTTATGTTGATCTGAGTGCAAGTTCCAATCCTGAAAATATCAAGGAGATTGTTGGTGTTGCGGCAACAAAGAACAATCCAGGTGCTACAGAACGTATTCCGACCGCTCTCGGCAGTCAAATGTTTGATCCTGACACTGATGCAGACATCACCGGCCGCTGGTCCCTTCTCGACCCCTATTACCTGTCGCATCCTGAAACGGGTCATAGCGCCGCCAGCGGTTTCGCCGGGATGCTGCTGGAGAATGCCACTTACGGCAAGGTACTGGCCATTGCCGGAACAGAGCCGAGTGGGCCAGGACAGACAGATGCTGATCTCCTTGAGGCGGATGTCCACGAAATCGGGTTATGGGGTATCGCATTTAAGCAGGTGGTTGACCTGTTCAACTATGTCCAAGAGCTGCGCGCGCCACTGGGGCAGTCGGTGCTGCATCTAACTGTGAAGGAAGGCCCCGACAGCGGCGGCGCCGATTCGGTGAGATTGAGCCTACCTCCCCATCCAAGCAGTCTCTGGCTGGAATCTGACATGAGAGGTACGGGGCGTGGCTTGATCAGCCCAGGCGAGAAACTGACTGTCACCGGCCACAGTCTAGGCGGGCATCTCGCGGCGGTGGCGGTGGCGCTGTTCCCGGATCTGTTTACCGAGGCTTACACCTTCAATGCGCCGGGCTTCAATCCGCCCACCAGTCTCCTGGCTTTCAAAGACGGTGGCGCCGACCAATTTCTGGCCTTGCTGCAGCCTTATGGTGCGCAACCGATTCCAGTCGAGAGCATCGCGCCACGGGTGCACACCCTCGAGGCCGAGGATCTGCTCAGCGGCGATGACTATGACGAAATTTCCGGCGATGTCACCGGGCAACCGTTTAGCCAGGAGCACTATATATCCACCGAAAATGTCAGCCATGACGTCGGCCATATGATGGACAGCCTGGCGGTACAAGCCTTTATGGCGCGGCTCAATCCGTCGCTGAGCGACCTGGATACAGGGGCGATGCTGGATGCGTTGTCATGTCCGGCGGACGCGGTGCTGGAAACCGCCGTCGAGAAGTTGTACATCCAGCTGGTAGGCAGTGCTATCACACTGTCGCGCACGACCGCTGATATGTTGGCCGCAGGTAATTTCAGCATCCGCAGTCAGCTGTTTGATCGGCTGATTGAAATGCAAAACCAACTGCCTCATTTGCCGCAAGCGCATTTATACAGCTTGGTGAGCCTGTCGCCCGATGCGATCAAGTCATTGGCTGAGGACGCCGGCCCGAATGGTCTCGGTTATCGCTATGCGCTTGAGCAGCTAAACCCATTCGCCGTGACCGGTGGCCACTTACCGGACGATGCAGTAAGTCGGCTGGCTTTGTATGACCCTCAAACAGGCACTGGGCAAGTCACCCAGCAATGGCTCACCGACCGCGCAGGAATGTTGTCGCACTTAATCGAAAGGGGGTTTCTTGATAATGATCAGGTGCTGACAGATTTTGCCGCCAAGGATGGCTTCGAATACCGAGATTTCGCTTCTGATCAAGAGGTATTGGTTCTTCCCGATCCTTTGGTGGCATTTCAGCCACTGGTTCATCGCGTGTATTTCGGTGGCGATGCGGTGGATACGCTCGAAGGCCAAATTGGCAACGACCGCCTCTACGGCATGGGTGGCAACGATAACCTCAGTGGTTTGGCCGGCAACGACTATCTCGAAGGCGGTACCGGCAACGACAACCTCGACGGCGGTGCAGACAGCGACACCCTGCTCGGCATGTCCGGCAACGACATCCTGATCGGCGGTAAAGGCAACGACATCCTCAACGGCGGCATTGGTAACGACCGTTATGAGTTCGTCACCGGCGACGGCTTTGACATTATTAAAGATGCCGCCGGACTCGACAGTCTTTGGATTAATGGCGTCCAGTACACTGCCGCCAAACAAATGGTTCAAGGTGCCGAGGGGTGGATAAGTACAGATGAGAAAGTAAAATTTATACGCTCCGGTAATGACTTGCTGGTGTCGTATGGCGATAACGACAGCGTGCTGATTGAAAACTATAAAACTGGCGCCTTTGGCTTGACGTTTACGCAAAATAATAGCCTTCCATTTTCCGATAAGACTTTTGCTTCAATTATACCTGGGACCGATCAGTCTGATTATTTCAATAAGTCTGACGAAAGAGGAACTCAGGACGATAAAATTCTGGGCTTTGCTGGGATAGATCGACTCTACGGCTTTGCCGGTGATGATTTAATTTATGCCTATAATGCTACAAGCGAAGGCCCGGCTAATCCACCGGCTATTATTGGTGGAATAACCGGCGACTGGCTCGATGGCGGTCTTGGTGATGACGCACTGATAGGTTCTGCCGGCAGCGACTGTTTCTTTGGAGGGAATGGCGCAGATACCGTAGTGGCCGGCGGTGGCGATGATTATATATTTACGGATGCATCCACCCATCATATTCAGCCTGATTTATATGCTGTGCGTTCTTTTGCTGATATCGGAAATGACAAGATTTTAATAACTGAAGTGTCATCGGCCGCTGGTGTTGATCGCGATGACGGCAATGATTTTGTCTTCGCTGGAGCAGGGAATGACGTTGTCGCTACTGGTAATGGCAATGACTATGTCGAAGGCAATTCCGGCATGGATTTTCTATATGGCGATGAGGGTAATGACACTCTAGTCGGCGGTGATGATGGCGATAATTTGGTGGGTGATGGGTTCGATGCTGTATGTGAACTATGGCGCTATGCCCAGCGCCCCGGAGGCTCACATGGCAATGATCTTCTGGTCGGAGGTAATGGTCCCGATCAGCTTTTCGGTAATGGCGGACATGACCAATTGCTTGGCGGTGAAGGGCAAGATTTATTGTTTGGCGATGATAGGTCCACGCCCGCTGAGTTCCACGGTAATGACTGGCTGGATGGCGGCACTCAAAATGACACCCTCTATGGCATGGGCGGTAATGACTCGCTGTACGGCGGCGATGGTGCGGACGGCTTAGAGGGGGATTATCTCGCCCTGGATGGTCGCTGGCATGGCGCAGACTTGCTAGATGGCGGCGCGGGTAATGACAGCCTTTATGGTCAGGGCGGCAGCGATAGCTTGTTTGGCGGTGCCGGGGATGACTATTTACAGGCTGACAACGATGCCTTGAGCGCAGCCTATCAGGGTAATGATTACTTGGATGGTGGTGCGGACAATGACACCTTATGGGGCGGTGCGGGGGTGGATACGTTGCTGGGCGGGAGCGGCGCGGACTCCCTAAGTGGTGAGAACGGAGCCGACAGCCTGAGCGGCCAAGATGGCGCGGACACACTATGGGGTGGCGCTGGCAACGATACGTTACTGGGTGGCAGCGCAGCGGACTATCTGGACGCAGGGGACGACGCCGACACTCTTAGCGGCGAAGATGGTGCGGACACGCTGTGGGGGGGCGCGGGCCACGATACGCTTAGCGGCGGAGCGGGCGATGACTTTTTGCAGGGTGGGGACGGGGATGATCGTTACTACTTTGTGGGCAATGCTGGTAACGACGTACTGACGGATGCTCAAGGCCAGAACACGGTGGTGTTTGGCGCTGGCATCAGTCGTGATTCACTGAGCTTTAGGCGGACATCGGCATCGGATGGCACCTCTTATCTGGCCGTCCATTATGCTGGCGGTCATCTTTATATTCGCGGCGGCTTAACCGGTTCTATCTCGAGTTTTGAATTCGCCGATGGTAGCCGCATGACGAGCAGCGAGGTGCATCGCGCCGTTGGCGGACTGACTCTATTTGCGTCTGATGCTGGTGGGCCGCTGTCTGGCAGTGATGGCGCCGACGCATTGGTCGGTGGGCTTGGCGCGGATGCCATCGTAGGTTTCGCCGATAACGATAAGCTGTCTGGCGCCGTCGGAAATGACTCGCTAGATGGCGGTGCCGGTGACGATACGTTGCTCGGCGGGGTTGGCAGTGATCTGCTGCTTGGCGGGGATGGGAATGATGACCTGAACGGTGGCCTTGAGGATGATCTTTTAGAGGCCGGCGCTGGCAATGATGTGCTTGGGGGTGGCGCCGGCAATGATGTTCTACGTGGAGGTCTGGGTGATGATCGCCTCGGCGGCGGGGCAGGTAACGATACGCTGGAGGGCGGTAACGGCGCGGACAGCTATTTATTTGAGGACGAGCTGGGTCAAGACCTTATTCGAGACGTTCAGGGCGAGCGTTCTGTTTTGCGCCTTACGGACACCTTTGCTAACGCTGACTTGTTGGGGCGGCGTGATGGCGATGATTTACTGATTGAGCATAAAGATGGCAGTCATAGCGTAAAAATCGAGGGTTATTACACCGCAGGTTTAAACTGGCGAGTTGTCGATGGGGCCGGGGTAGAACAGGTCATGGACTCGTTCCTTGCTGATTTGTTGGCCAACCCGGGAAAGGATATTGGCTTCTGGGAGCGCACATTCGAGCGACAGGTCAAGCGTGATACCGGTGATAAGTGGCTTCGTGATGGGGCTACGCTGGGAAATGACGGTCTTTATCATTTTTATGAAAGTAGTAATCCCCGTAATGGTAATACAGGTAGTTCGTGGGAGTACGATCGCGCCTATAGTATTCAGTTTAAAAATGAATCGATTCCATCTTCAGATGCAAGTAATGGCCTTAGTATTTATAATTACGGAAGTTTTGTCTGGGGTGGTGCCCGGATCGCAACAGATGAGACTTCGACGTCGCGTAGTGAAACATCTTCAAAGCAGACACTTAGCGGTTCGTCCAGCGGGGCGCCGATGTCGTTTTCTGGTGGCAATGACAACTCATCTTTTTACTCCATGGATGAATATAATCGAATGTCTGCTGCATTCGGTCGCGCGGGCAATGACTCGCCGGAATATATGTCATACATGTATTCTAGTGTTGATTATTCGCTCCTTAATACTGTGCTTGTTTGGGGGAGTGTGAGCGGTGATCTATCCGGCAGCGGGTTTTCATCTACCGGCAGAACCCATACCAAAACTTACGTTAATACTGTTGTTCAACACAAGGTGACATCCTCTGGCGAGCAAGGTGGCAGTTACTATATTGTAGATGGCAATATATTTCATGGCGGCAGTGGAGATGATCTGGTTAGGGGGGAGGGTGATTGGTCGGATTTAGGTATTTTTGTAGATGGTGGCATGGGTGATGATACTGTCGCCGGTAGTAGTGCGGGCGATATAATCGTCGGCGGACAAGGTAATGATCTTTTGAGTGGCGGCACTGGCAAGGATACTTATGTATTTATGCTTGGAGATGGTGTCGATATAGTTAATGATATTCCGCTGCCAGAGCATGCAGTTTCCGACGGTGTTTATGGGTATGCGACTGTCAATGATAGCGCCTTTAGAGATGAAATTGTTTTGCCTGAGGGTGTCGCACTAAGTGCTATTCAGCTTGCCTGGGGGAGCACTCAAGCCGAAGTGAATACCGCGAATCCCGAGTGGTTTTCGGCGGATACTGAAAATAACTATCACACCTTTAGGCCTTATTTCTCCGGAGACATAGATGCCGTCGCTAACCGTTCGGATAGAGCCTGCGTAACACTCGATATTTCGTGGGGTACCGAGCAGATGATTCGTGTCGTCATGCCCGCGCAAGGTAGCACCGCTGGGTTTGGTGTTGAGCTTTATCGCTTTTCCGATGGCTCTCTCTTAACCCTAGAGCAATTGCTGGCTCACGCAGGATTGGAGGCGATGCCGGATATCTCTCACGTCGGCCAGCTGTTGTACGCCGGTAGGGATACTGATTCTCAAGGACACCTTTTATTACCGCTGCAAGGCATGCACGGAAATGACACCCTCATGGGAAGCGAAGTGGATGACTTTCTGTTAGGTGGCGCCGGGGATGACCTCCTCTCTGGCGAGGCCGGGGCAGACACTTTGGTAGGCGGTCTCGGTGATGACACTTATGATGTTGATGATGCCGCAGATGTGGTCATTGATAAGAATGACGAAGGAAGTGATGCCGTCCGTTCATCTGTAAGCTACAGCCTCAGTGTTAATACTGAAAGGCTTCAGTTGCTTGGCGATGCCGCTATTAATGGCACAGGCAACGCCGGAGATAATACGTTGTTCGGCAACGAGGCTAACAATAGCCTGGCCGGAGGTGCCGGTAATGACTATTTGTATGGCGCTGGCGGTAACGACACCCTGAATGGTGGTAAGGGCGTGGATCATATGGACGGCGGCGTCGGTAATGATATTTATGTCGTTGACAACGAGGGCGATGATATTGATGAGCAGCTTGGCGGCGGTATTGATACCGTAAAGAGCTATATCAGCTACAGCTTAGTGGGGCATACGGAAAAACTCATACTGCTAGGTACTGCGGCCATCAATGCTACCGGCAACGGCGAAAACAACAGCCTATATGGCAACGTTGCAGCCAACATCCTGACGGGCAACGCCGGGGATGATGTGCTGGATGGCAAGGCCGGCGCCGATACCTTAATCGGCGGTCTGGGTAACGACACCTATGTGGTGGATAACACCGGCGATCTGGTTGCTGAGAGTGCAGTCGAAGGCACCGATACGGTGAAAGCGTCGGTGAGCTACAGCCTGACGGCCAATGTCGAGAAACTGACTCTGATCGACACGGCTGAGATCAACGCCACAGGCAATGAACTGGCCAACACTCTGAAGGGTAACGTCGCGGCCAACATCCTCAGCGGTGGTTTGGGTAGCGACAGTCTGTACGGTGGACTTGGCAACGATACTTATCTGTTTGCTCGCGGCGATGGAAAAGACAAAATCACTGAGAATGATGCGGTTGTTGGCAATCACGACACGCTGACTTTCTCGGGCGTCAATCACGACCAGCTGTGGTTCCGTTCGGTTGGCAACAACCTTGAGATCAGTGTGATTGGTACTGGCGACAAGGTCAGTGTCAGCAACTGGAACCTGGGTGCGGATAATCACGTTGAGCAGATTCTTGCCAGCGATGGCTTGGCCTTGAACGATGCGCAAGTGGCTAACTTGGTTAACGCTATGGCAGCCTTTGCACCGCCGGCTGCGGGGCAAGCCAACCTGCCATCCAACTACCATGCGGCGCTGGACAGTGTGATCGCCGCCAACTGGCAGTAAGTAGCGCGGATAACAATGAGGCCCATCAATTGATGGGCCTCATTCGTTTACCAGATTGCTGCCGGTGGAAACCTGCCCGGGCGTACAGCCCGTATACACTCCACACCCCATTCGCGTAGGCGTTGTGAGCGTTGAATCGACTTCATTCCCAGCAGCAGTTCGGCGATTCGCCTGCTTTGTAGCTCAATACTAATTATCAACAGCACGTTATGTAGGCTGCTCACGACGCTCTCTGCTGTTCGTTGATTGCCCTGCACTATCGCTTCCCGCAGCAACCAGGTCAGGCATGCCAAAACATCTAGGCTGGCCCGCCGCTCAAGCATCTCGAGTAAGCATTGAGTAACAGGTCCGCGCTTCGAATAACTAGTTACCCCCGAAGGCTTTACTCCGAAAATAATGCGTTGCACTTCAGGCTCTAGGCGGCGAAGAAACGTCTCTTCGCGGGTCTTTTTAGGTGCTGTTTTTTTAGCACATCCCAGAGCGGATAATTAAGTTCGTGAGCCACTGCCGGCAATGACACCAAGGATGACACAGCTCGCCTTGATCCCAACCCGGCAGGAAATGTAGCGCAGCCAAGCACGGCCTCAGGTGGCGAGCGCTTGCCAATCATGGTACTAATTCGGTGTTGTTTTGGCTCGGCGGGATCGTGACCTCCTCACCGGCATTTTGGGGAGATACAGCAAACGAGGGACGATTGCCGGAATCGTCAGAAACCTAGGCCCGGGTTTCCCAAGTCAGCACTGCTTTGGCCCTGAGCGATGGGGCGTCTTGACCGGGATGATTCTCAAGATTGCCAGCGTATAGGGACTGTTGCCCGACGACAGTAGGTAGGGGTTCGCTCCATCCCCGAAGCACCTGAACCGCTTGTTCATGCGCTGGACGAGCCAGTCGGCTGATGACAAAAGATAACATTCAAGCTGGCAGCGCCACGCATATTCGCAACGCAGAGAACCTGTTAAAACCTGTTATTCAGGCTGCTATCGCTGAGGGCCGGCAACGGGTATCCAAAGCAGCGGTATCCACGCAGGTATCCAACCAAAGTAGTCATTGCGCACTGACAAGTAACGGGTACGCATAGACGCGGTACGCAGTGAGGTACGCACGGAAAGCGCAGTTACAGAGCACAGGCAGTCAAAGCCAGGTGATTAACACGGCGATGGTTAACAGGGCGGTTAACACGGCTAGCGCCTCAGTCGCCGTCATGGTTGCAGCGCAAAGGCAGCGCAGCAGACGGGTTCTGAAAACCTCATAAAACCTCACATTCAGACTGACCGCGCCGCGCATATCAGCCAGCGGGATGCTGTTAAATGCTGTTATTCAGGCCGTGTCATTAGCATTCGCTGTCGAGAGCAAGCCTGAGTTTTTACAGAGATACATGCGCGAGCGAGGGCCGGTCAAATTGACCGAGCCTTGTGGCGGGTTTGGTGCTACCGGGAGGGGGAGGCGAAAATTAGACGCTCAAGGTGTGCCCGGGCGCCGGGGGAGCCTTTTTTACGCGTCTCCAAAATAACGGGGTTGGGCTGGGCTTTTAGCAGCTGGGATTGTCGGCAGTAGGGCGGCTGCAAGGGGGGTACTTTCGAGAAGTGGCACCTGAAGTGGCCTTGAAATACCCAAGAAACAAAAAAGGCCCATCGCGAGATGGGCCTAAGTTGTTGTTTCGTATGGTGCCGGCACCAAGAGTCGAACTCGGGACCTACTGATTACAAGTCAGTTGCTCTACCAACTGAGCTATACCGGCATTTGTGGGGCGCAAGTATAGCGATTTGCTTGCCTGAGTAAACCGTTTTTTACATTTACGTTATGTGCGCGGGTTTTGCCCGAAAACGTTATGCACAAAATCCATGGCGCTTGAATGGGCTGGTTAGGGTTTTGTGATGGTTTTCACGTCAATCTGCAAGATGCTGTTTTTATTGGTTTTTTTATTTGATCGAAAAACACCCAGCGCAGCGGCGGCCTTTATTTTCAGGGCTTTGCGGCTGTTGTGCAGAATTCATCAACACAGTTATCCACAGATTATGTGGGTAAGTTATTTTCGCTCGGCCAGTAGCAGCAGGTTTCTCGGTGAGAGCTGCGGGGGGCAGAAGGTGCCGAGGCTGACGTGGTAATCCTGGGCCTGTAGATACAGGGCGCGGTCGAGCAGTAGCCAGAGCTCGAGCGGGCGGCGAAACAGGCCGCGAATCAGTTCGAGGTTGCGCACCTGGGCCAGTCGCTGCCAGCCGAGGGCTTCCAGTGCGGCCCAGTCGCGGGCGGCGGGTTCGGGCAAGCCTTTGAGTGCGGCCAGGTCGCGGCAATAGTCGGTGAAGCTTTTGTCCAGCCAGGCTGCGGGCAGTGATGGAGTGGGCAGGTACTGGTCGAGCCCGCTTAGCTCGCGTTGCAGCTGATCGAACGCCAGGCGCCGGGCCATCGAGCTGTCGCGTTGACGACGGACGCGGGCGCCGGCGGTGACGGTTTCACTCAGCGGCAGGCCGAGGTCTTCTTTGCTCAGTTGCAGCGCCGAGGCCTGCGCTGCAGTGGAGAGCGGTTGATAGCTGTCGGCACTGATGCGGTTGTAGCAGCAGGGGGCGACTGCCAGTTGTTGGCAGCCGGCGCTGCTGGCCAGTTGCAGCAGACGCACATGCAAGTCACCGCAGGCATGCAGGGCGACCGGCGTGTGCTCGGCGCGCAAGTAGGAGGCAGCGCCGCTGGCGAATACGTCCTGCAGGTGGTGCTCGGCGGTTAGGCCGGCGCGCAGGCTGAGCTGTTGCCCAGCCGCCACTAATGCCGGGTCGTATTCCAGGCAGCTCAGGGCGCTGCCGTCCTGGGCCAGCAGGCGGCCGAGATGACCTTTGCCGGCGCACCAGTCGAGCCAGTGTTGTGGCGGCTGCTGGAACTGCAGGCAATCGGCAAAGGCCGCAATCTGTTGCCATTTGCGCCCTGGTACGCCGACGCTCAGCCGTGGGTTGGGCGCCGGGCGCTGAGTGCCGGGCAAGGCGCCGACCGCGCCGAGGGCGACGGCTTGCGCGGCAATTGCGGAGAAGGGCGCTGGGGCGGCGAGCAATTCGGGATGGTTATGGGCCGCTTCGGCCTCGGCTAACGAGCGGCTGCGCAGCCAAGCGGATAGCTCCGGGTGTTGGCTTTCCCACGGCAGTTGCCGCTGGGTGAAGGGCTTGGGCCGCCAGAGGTGTTGATGGTTGCGTAAGAAGCAGTCGAGTGCTTGGAAGCGCTGCAGCAGTGCGGGACCGCTGAGGGGGCTAGCTTGCATAAAGGCCTTGCTGAGCGGGCGGCTAACGGGGGAGGCCAGCAGATGCAAGGCCTCCGGATTGCGCCTGCGGCTTATCTGGGCTACGAACCCGACAAGCGCGGCGCTATTGAGCGTTAGGTTAGCGCCCTTGGCAGGCGTCTACCCGTAGCCAGCGTTCCAGCAGCTTGAAGCCGCGCACCATCAGGTAGGCGATCAGCAGGTAGAACATGCCGGCGGCGAAGAATATCTCAACCGGCAGGTAGGTGCGGGCGATGATGGTCCGCGACATGCCGGTCAGCTCCAGCAGCGTGATGGTGCTGGCCAGGGCGCTGGCCTTGAGCATCAGAATCACTTCGTTGCTGTACGCCGGCAGGCCGATGCGGGTGGCGCGCGGCAGGGTGATGAAAAACAGCGTCTGGGTTTTTGACATGCCCAGTGCGCGCGCCGCTTCCAGCTCGCCGGCCGGAATGGCCTGAATCGCGCCGCGCAGAATCTCGGCGATATAGGCGGCGGTGTGCAGGGTCATGGTGATGGTGGCGCACCAGAACGGGTCGCGCAGAATCGGCCACAGCGGCCCTTGGCGCACGGCATCGAACTGGGCCAAGCCGTAGTAGACCAGGAACAGTTGCACCAGAAGCGGCGTGCCGCGAAAGAAAAACATATAGCCGTAGGGCAGAGCGCGGATGTACCAGTGCCGTGAGGCGCGCGCGATTCCAATTGGGATGGCCAGAATCAACCCGGCCAGCACCGCAATCGCCACCAACTCTAAGCTCAATACCGCGCCGTCAAACAGGCGCGGCAGGTATTTGATAATAATGTCCCAGTTCATCAGGCGCTCCGTCGGATGCCGCGGCCAGCGCGTTTTTCAAGGAAATACATGGCGGTCATGGCCAGCACGGTAAGGCTGAGATAAATCAGCGCGGCGATCATGAAGAAGTTGAACGGCTGCTTGCTGACGCTGACGGCGATCTGCGAGCGACGCATGATTTCTTCCAGGCCGATAACGGACACCAGTGCGGTGTCTTTCATCAAAATCATAAACAAGTTGCCCAGCCCCGGCAGGGCGATGCGCCACATCTGCGGCAAGATGACCCGCCAGAAGATCCGTATTTTCGACAAGCCCAAGGCTTGCCCAGCCTCACGTTGGCCGCGCGGAATGGACAGGATGGCGCCACGAAAGACTTCCGTGGCGTAGGCGCCAAAACACAGGCCGAGGGCAATGGTGCCGGCGGCAAACGCGCTGAGGGCCAAGTCGTCGAGACCGATAATCTCGCCGAAGCTGCGCATCAGGTTGACGGTGCCAAAGTAAATCAGCAGTACCCAGAGCAACTCCGGGATGCCGCGCACTATGGTCGAATAGGTGCCGCCAAGCCATTGCAGCCACTTGTGCGGAGAGGTTTTAGCCAGTGCGCCGAGCAAGCCGAGCACCAAGCCCAGCGCGAGCGCGGCGAGCGCCAGCTTGATGGTCATCAGCGTGCCAGCGGCGAGCTGTGGGCCGAAGCCGTAGAGGTCAAAGGTCATCAGAGGTTACTACGTGGAGCCGGCGCAGCCGTGTGGGCTGCGCCGGTCAGGCATCAATAGATGCTGAACGGGAAGTACTTGGCGTTGATTTTCTGGTACGTGCCGTCGTCAACGATGGCCTTCAGGGCGGTGTTCAGCTTGCCTTGCAGAGGGTCGCCTTTACGCACTGCGATACCAATTTTGTCGTTGTCGAAGACTGGATCGCCTTTGAATTCGAAGCCTTTGCCGGCTTCGCTCTTGAGCCATTCCCAGTTGACGAACTTGTCGGCCAACACACCGTCGACGCGGCCGGAGCTGAGGTCGAGGTAGGCGTTTTCCTGGGTGTCGTAGAGTTTGATTTCAACGATGCCAGCCATGTTGTCTTCCAGCCAGGTGCCGGCGATGGTCGCGCGCTGGGCACCGATGACTTTGCCTTTGAGGCTGGCTTTGTCGACTTTAAAGTCGCCGCTTTTTGGCGCAATAAATTGCAGCTTGTTGGTGTAGTAGGCGTCGGTGAAATCGACGGCTTGTTTGCGCTCGTCGGTGATCGACATGGAGGCGACGATAGCGTCAAATTTTTTCGCGTTCAGGGCCGGGATGATGCCGTCCCAGTCGGAGGTGACCACTTCGCACTCGGCCTTCATTTGCGCGCACATGGCCATGGCGATGTCCACATCGAAGCCGCCGGGCTTGCCGCTGGCGTCGATCAGGTTAAACGGTGGGTAGGCGCCTTCGGTGCCGATCTTGATTTTTTCGGCGGCCATGGCGCTGCTGCCAAATGCCAGAGTAGCGGCAGCGGCGAGCAAGATTTTTTTGTAGTTTTGCATGCGTTGTTGCTCCGTTAGTGATTGCTGGACATGAACTGTTTACAGCGCGCCGAACTCGGGTTGTTGAATACTTCCTCGGGAGTGCCTTGCTCTTCAACCAGCCCTTGGTGGAGAAACACCACCTCGCTGGAAACCTGCCGGGCAAAGTTCATCTCGTGGGTAACCAGCAACATGGTGCGACCTTCGTCGGCGAGCGCGCGAATAACACTAAGCACTTCTTGGACCATCTCTGGATCGAGAGCCGAAGTCGGCTCATCGAACAGTATCACTTTCGGCTGCATGGCCAGGGTGCGGGCGATGGCGGCGCGTTGTTGTTGGCCGCCAGACAATTGCCCGGGGTAGACGTGGCGCTTGTCGGCGATGCCGACTTTGGCCAACAAGGCTTCGGCCACTTCGGTGGCCTCGGCCCGGCTTTGCCCCAAAACGCGGCGCGGCGCCTCGATGATATTGTCGAGCACGCTCATGTGCGGCCACAGATTAAAGCTCTGAAACACGAAGCCGATTTGGCTGCGCAGCCGATTGATTTGTTTGTTGTCGGCGGCGACCAGGTCGCCATTTCTCGACGCTTTGAGTTTGAGCTCTTCGCCGGCGACCAGAATTTGCCCTTGATGGGGATTCTCGAGCAGGTTGATGCAGCGCAAGAAGGTCGATTTGCCGGAGCCGGAGGAGCCGAGAATCGAGATGACATCGCCGTCGCGGGCGGTCAGCGAGATGCCTTTAAGCACCTCTAGGTCGCCGTAGCGCTTGTGCAGGTTGCGAATTTCTAGCGCGGGCGTGGCCTCGGCCATGGGGTGTCCTCTTCTTATTCGGATGCGCTCAGGCTGGGCTTGATGAGCATCCTTGCGCGGCGTCAAACTAGCATAGCGGTTCTTGACCCGCCAAGCGGCTAGCAGCGCTAAGTGCTGGCCGTGTGGCGGTTTGTCGCATCGTCAAAGCTGGCTGTCGCGCCAAGACAAAATGCCGGGGTGGTTAGGCAGATTGCAGGCGCAAACGTGACGACTGAACGCGCTAAACCAGATTCACTGAGGGCGCTTGGCTTTAGGTTGGCTCAGGTGTTGCTACGTGCTGTAGGCTCAGCAACCTGTGCGGTATGGATGGATAAAAGTAATGCCCTCGCTCGTTGGTAAATTCAGCTGTTACCGGCATCGGCACCCGTTGCTGTGCCTGTTGTTGGGCGCGTTAATGCTGGCAAGTCTGCTGCTTAGCCTGGGTGCGAGCGCCGCAATGGCGCGGCCGACGTCGATCACTGTGGTGATGGACGACAATTACCCACCGTTTGTTTTTCGCGATGGCAAGGGCCAGGTGCAGGGCATTCTCAAGGACAGTTGGGAGCTGTGGTCGGCGCATACCGGGATTGCCGTTAATTTGCAGGCGATGGATTGGGGCAAAGCCAAGCAGTTGATGGAGAGTGGCCAGGCCGATGTCATCGACACTATCTTTGAGACCGAACCGCGCAAGCTGATTTATGCCTTCTCGGCGCCGTACGCGAGCATCGAGGTGCCGATTCTTTTTCATAAGAGTCTTGGCGGTATCACCGATGCCGACTCCTTGCGCGGCTTTAGCGTTGGCGTCAAAGACGGCGATGCCTGCATCGACACCCTGCAAGCCCATGGGGTTGAACACCTCAAGCGTTATCCCAGCTATGAGTCGATGGTATTGGCCGCCAGCCAGGGTGAGGCGCTGATTCTGTGCATCGACAAACCGCCGGCGATCTACTTCAGCAACAAGTTGGGCATGGCCAGTCAGTTTCGCTTTTCCGAACCCCTGTATGTCGGGGAGTTTCATCGGGCCGTGCGCAAGGGCAATGAGGCCTTGTTGAGCCTGGTTGAGCCTGGTTGAGCAGGGCTTTGCGCAGATTCCGGCGGCCGAACTGCAGGCCATTGAGCAAAAGTGGCTGGGCAGCACTGTGCCGAATACCGACAGCGCGGCGTTGCGGGTGCGCAATGCGGTCTATGGGCTGGCCGCGCTGGTAGTGTTGGCGCTGTTGCTGGTGATCTGGAACCGCATGTTGCGCCGGCGCGTGGCGATCAGAACCCGGGAATTAAATTCCGCTCTGGCGGCGCTGACCGTCGCCAATCAACTGGCTGAGCGGTCGCGCGATCATCTGGCCGCCACCCTGGAGGCTATTCCCGATTTGATGTTTGAGCTGGATGCCGCCGGGCGCTATTGGGATTATCGCCTCCGGCGCCTCGATCTCTTGGTGGCGCCGCCGGAGCAGTTAATCGGGCATACCGTCCATGAGATGATGCCAGCACCAGCCGCACAGGTAGTGATGGATGCGCTGGCCGCGGCAGCCGAGCACGGCTCTTCACAGGGTGCGCAATTGTGCCTGCCACTCAAGCAGGGTGACTGTTGGTTTGAGTTGTCGGTGGCGCGCAAAAATACGCTTGAGGGCGAAGGCCTGCGTTTCATTGTGCTGTCGCGCGATATTACCGAGCGCAAGCGGGCCGAAGCCGAGATTGAACACCTGGCCTTCTTCGATGCGCTCACCGGGCTGCCGAACCGCCGCTTGCTGCTCGATCGTCTGCAGCATGCGCTGGAGGCCAGTGCCCGGCATGGCGCACACGGCGCCTTGCTGTTTATCGATTTGGATAACTTCAAGGTGCTCAATGACTCCAAGGGGCATGTTGCCGGCGACCTGCTGTTGCAGGAGGTGGCGCAGCGTTTGCGCGCCGCGGTGCGCGGTGAAGACAGCGTGGCGCGCCTGGGTGGTGATGAGTTCGTGTTGATGCTGCAAGGCTTGGCCAAAGATGGCGTGAGTGCCGTCGCCCAGGTGGCGGTGGTTGGCGAGCAGGTGCTGCGTTGTCTCAGTCAGGCGTATTTGCTCGACGGTTATGAGTATCACTGCACCGCCAGCATTGGCGTCAGCTTGTTTAGTGGCAAGCTGCAGGATGTCGGTGAGTTACTTAAGTGCGCCGATGCCGCCATGTATTCGGCCAAGAATAGTGGGCGCAACGCCTTGGTATTTTTCGACCCAGAGATGCAAGCCGCGCTGGAGGCGCGTACCCAGCTTGCGGGTGAGTTACGCGCGGCGTTGCCCCAGGGGCAATTGCAGTTGTATTACCAGGCGCAAATCAACCATGCGGGCTGTATGGTCGGTGCCGAAACCCTGCTGCGTTGGCAGCATCCGCAGCACGGCATGGTCTCGCCGGCGCAGTTTATTCCGCTTGCCGAAGACAACGGGCTGATTTTGCCCATCGGCCAGTGGGTGCTCGAGCACGCCTGTGGACAACTTAAAGCTTGGCAAACTCATCCGCTGGCCAGCGTCTTGCCATTGTCGGTGAATGTCAGTGCCCGGCAGTTCCGCCAGGCCGACTTTGTTGACTTGGTGCGCAGCGCCCTGCACAGCAGCGGGGTCGATCCGAGCAAGCTTAAGCTGGAGCTGACCGAGAGCCTGGTGCTCGATAACGTCGAGGCAGTGATCGCCAAGATGCACGCGCTCAGGGCCTTGGGGGTGCGTTTCTCGATGGACGATTTTGGCACCGGTTACTCGTCGCTGTCTTACCTCAAGCGTTTGCCGCTCGATCAACTGAAGATTGACCAGTCCTTTGTGCGCGACATAGTCACCGACCCCGGCGATGCGGTGATTGTTAAAACCATCATCGGCATGGCCCATAACCTCGGCCTCGAGGTGATTGCCGAAGGCGTCGAAACCGAGGCGCAGCGCAGCTTGCTGCTCGATTATGACTGCCGGGTGTTTCAGGGGTATCTGTTTAGCCGCCCGCTGCCGTTAGCCGAATTCGAGGCGTTGCTGCAGAGCCTGGACGCTGCGCAGCCTTGAGCTAGATTCAAGGCTGTGTCTGCGTTACGTATTGATACTGGCAAACTTGCAGGCTGTCCGGGGTTGTGCATTTGTAGGTTGGGTTAGCGGCGGTTGGCGTGGTTTGAGCAGCGAAACGGTTCAAGCCGCCGCGTAACCCAACATCGAGTCTATGGTCCCCAACTCTGCAGGCGTTTGAAACTGTTTGGTGGGTTACGCGGCGCACTGCCTGCGAGCAGAGTTTTTGAGTCTGCGTGGCGCCGCTAACCCACCCTACAAAATCGCACTTCGCCCCATCACGGGTACATGGCCAAATTTAACGGCCAGCCGTTCGCGGTCATGGTTCCGCCACCGTGGTGCAGCTTCCCAAGGAGGCGTTAATGCACGTCTTGCAGCACTCATCCCGGCGTATGCGCGTGGCGCTTTGGCTGGCATTTGTGGCGGTGACGTTGCTGTTGCCCTGGTGGCAGGTGTGGACGCCAACGCAGTTGTGGAGCAACAGTTTCAGCGATTGGTTAATTGCCCAGCGCGCGGCCGGGCAAACGCCTGATCCGCGCCTGGTGGTGATTGATATCGATGATGCCAGCTTGCAGGCACTGGCCGGCGAGGCCGGTAAATGGCCATGGCCGCGTTCACTGCATGCCGAGTTGCTGGAGCATCTGCTGGCGCAACAGGCGCAGGCGGTGGTTTTCGATATTTTATTCAGCGAGGCCGACCGCTTTCGCCCGGATGCCGACGCCTATTTTGCCGAGGTATTGGCTGGCACCGAGCGCGTCTATCTGGCCGTCCTCGAGCAGCAGCCGGTTGATCCAGGGCGCGCGCCCTTGCTGCGCAGTTATCCAAGCCAAAGCGGACTGCAGGCGCCGGCGGGCGCCGATCCCGAGCAGCGCGGTTTGCTGCTGTTGCCCCAGGCCGTGCCGGTGCGTAGCTGGAAGACCGGCACCATCAATTTCACTGCCGATAGTGATGGCGTCGGTCGCCGTTATGACCTCTACCGGCGTCTGGGTGACTGGCGCATGCCGTCGCTGCCGGCGCGCTTGGCGCAAGATTTGGGCGTGCAGCTGCCGGCGGCGGATAGCTTTATGCTCGACTGGCAGAGCGCCGAGCGGCTGGCCTACGTGCGCATCCCTTTCGCCGAGGCGCTGGCCCAGGCGCGGGGCGAAGCGGGACGGCTGCCGGCGGATTACTTCAAGGGTAAGTTGGTGGTGATTGGCACTACCGCCGCCGGCCTCTATGACCTGCGCCGCACGCCGTTGGATGAGCTGTACCCGGCGGTATTTATCCTCGCCACCGCCATCGACAACCTGCTCAATGGCGAACAGTTGCAGCTGGCCCCGGCTTGGCTGATCAGCGTGCTGGGGCTGGCATTATTGTTAGTGCTGCAATGGCTGCTGCTGCGCGAGCGACTGTTGGCGGCGAGCCTGCTGACCCTCGGACTGAGCCTGGGTCTGTGTGGCGCCGCCTATCTGCTGGCGCGCCAGGGCTTGTTGCTGGCGGTGCTGCCGGCGCTGCTGAGTGTGTGGCTGTTACTGGCCTTGGCGCTGGTATTGGCCTACCAGCGCCGGCGTCAGCAATTGAGCAGCACCATCAGCTTGTTCAGCCGCTTTCTCGACCCTCAGGTGGTGGCGCAGTTAGTCGCGCGCGAAGACCCGCAGGCGCTGCTGGCCAGTCGTGAGTGCCAGTTGACGGTGTTGTTTTCCGATATCCGCAACTTCACCACGCTGTCTGAGCGTCACAGCGCCCAGGAGGTGATGCAGATTTTGGAAAACTACTTTGCCGGTCAGGTCGGTGTGCTGTTCAAGCACCATGCGACCCTGGATAAGTTTATCGGTGACGCCATCATGGCTTTCTGGGGCGCGCCTCAGGACAACCTCAACCAGGCGGTGGACGCGGTCAATGCGGCGCTGGAGATGCTGGAAAACCTCGAACGCTACCGGCTCGAATTCAATCATCCCGATTTTGATATCGGCATCGGCCTGCACACCGGTCGTGCGGTCGTCGGCATGGTCGGCGCCAGTCAGCGCTATGACTACACTGCCATTGGCGACACGGTAAATCTTGCCAGTCGCATCGAAGGGCTGACCAAAGGGCGCGCCCGTTTGCTGGTGTCGGCAGCCACCAGGCAGGCCTGCGGCGAGCGTTTTGCGTTCATTGCCCATGGCGATTTTCAGGTCAAGGGCCGCGCTGAGGCGGTGACTTTATTTGAACCACGGAGGAAAAACTAATGGTTAACAGGCCGTTGAAAAATGTAGGCGAGGCAGCCGAGACAAGGCAAAAACAGGCGAAAAAGCGGAGTTTACGTGCTGTAAATGAGCATTTTGAGCCTGTTTTTAACGCCGTATCGGCAACGCAGGTAGTTTTTCAATGGCCTGTTAAGTTGTTGTGCGCCACTGCGCTACTCATCAGTTGCTGGCTGAGCAGTGCGCTGGCGCTGGCCGACATGGGCAGCGCCATTACGGTCGAGGCCACGGCCTTGCGGGCCAGCGCCAGTAACGGCGCGGCGAGCTTGCAAGAGCTGGCCGCCGACACCCGGTTACGCATTCTTAAGCGTCAAGGCGGCTGGTATCAGGTGCAAACCACCAGCGGCCAACAGGGTTGGCTGGCGCTGTTAACGGTGCGCTTCGACAAGTCGGCCGGGGCCAAGAGCGGCAATATTTCCGAGCTGCTGCAAGGCAGTACGGCAGTGCAGCCGGCCAGCAGTGTCGCCACCGGGGTGCGCGGGGTTACCGAGGACCAATTGGAGGCTGCAGCGGGGGCTAGCAGTGCGCAGTTGCAAGCGCTGGAGCGCTATGCGGTAACCCCGAGCAGGGCGCGGGCCTTCGCTCAATCTGGCGGCTTGCGTAGCCAGACGATTGCTTATCCAGCTGATGCCAAGTGACGCGGAGTGAATGTCATGCCTAAATTGTTTTCTCGCTACGGGTTGTCGTTACTGCTGCCGTTGGCGCTGGGCGCCTGCCAGAACATGGATGCCCTCAAGGGCGTGAATATTCAGGGCGTCGATCTCGGTCGGCTGGTCAGTGCCGGGCAAAATATCGGTGACATGGGCGCCAAGAGTGAAGATGAAGAACTGCTGATCGGCGCAAAAACCGCCAGCCTGCTGCTTGAGCAAGCGCCGCTGGTGAATGATCCGGCCGTGCAGGCTTACGTTAACCTGGTCGGCGGCTGGGTGGCGCAAAACAGCGAGCGACCAGAGCTGGTTTGGCATTTTGCCGTGCTCAACAATCGAGCGGTCGGCGCCTATGCCGCTCCTGGTGGCTATGTGTTTATTACCAGCGGCATGCTTGCGCAGCTGAACAGCGAGGCCGAGTTGGCCGGGGTGCTGGCTCATGAGGTGGCGCATGTGGTGCGCAAACATCACCTGCAGGCGATTCAGCAGCACGCCGGCGTTGGCTTGCTGAGTAACCTCTCGGCACTGGCCGTGCAGGCCCATCAAGCGAAGTCGGGTAGCCCCGCCGTTGGCGATGCGCAGACCAATGAAAAATTTGAACGGCTGGTGACCAATGTCTACACCCGTGGCCTGGACCGTGGCGACGAATACGAGGCTGACGCCATGGGCGCGGTGCTGGCGACTCGCGCCGGCTATGACTCCTACGGGCTGGCTACGGTGCTGCAAGGCTTGGCCAGCATGAAACAAGACGACGCCAGCCTGCTGACCTTTCTCAAGGTACACCCCAATATCGGCGACCGTTTAAGCCAATTGCAGCCGACCTATGAGTACCTGGATCGCCTCGATGCCAGAGGCAGCCAACTCACCCTGGATGATCGCTATCGGCAAACCGTCTCGGAGCGCAATTGAGGTGCTGGCGCGGCGGGTGGCTAGGTAAGGGCTCGCCTTGATACTTGTGTTGTCTGCTGCGGCCAATCGCGGATAAATCCGCTCCTACAGGGGGGGCAGCGAGGGCTTGCACGTAGCCTGAGGTATAGGGGTTGTGTAGGAGCGGCTTTTTGTAACCAAGGGCACCGCGAAGCAAGCGCGAGTGCGCCGGTAACCCTGCGGCAGTTTGGCGGATTGGTGGGCTCCTCGCTCCTCCTGATGTCTGCGCTTTTCTAAGCGCCGGCTAGTGGCGGTGCTTTTCGCCCGGCTCGAAATCGCACACATGCCGGTTGTACTGCGGCACGTTGCTGTCTCTGGGTGCGGACGCGGCTAGGGGGGGGGTGGCCGGATTGAGGTAGCAACGCGAGTCAATAAACACTTTGACCAGATCGCCATCGAGCAGCCCGCTTTTCACCTCGGCTTGCAAAATATTCAGCGCCTGCTCGGTCGGCACCGCCACTTTATAGGGGCGGTCGGCGGCGGTCAGCGCATCGTAGATATCGCAAACGGTCATGATCTTCGAGCCATAGGGGATCGCATCGCCAGTCAGGCCTTTGGGGTAGCCGCTGCCATCGAGTTTTTCATGGTGCGCGGCGGCAATTTCCGGGATGCGCCGCAGCGCCGCCGTCCAGGGGATCAGCTGCAAAAACTCACGGGTGTGGACCACATGGCGCTCGATTTCGCCACGCTCTTGCTCGGTCAAACTGCCACGGCGTATCGCCAGTGCGCAGAACTCGTTGTCCGATAGCAGGCCAATCAACTGATTGTCGTGGCTCCTCACCAGCTCGCTCTGAATCACCTGCAGGTGCTGAAAATCGCCCTCAGTCAGCACGCTGGGCTCGTTGGCTTGGAGAATGTCGGCCAGGTAACTGTCCAGGCGCGCGCACTCCAGCGCTAACTCGGTGTCCCACTGCAGGCGCTGCTCGTCGCTCAGGCCACCGAAGTGCTGGTAGGCGTGCAGCATGCGTTTGAGGCATTGGTTGTGCAGGCCCTCTTTGGCCAGTGCCACGCGGTAGCGCAGGTTGTCGATCACCGGCGCCGGCAGTTTCTTCGCCTTGGTCAGCACGTGCTCGCGCACCCCGACCTTGCCAAAGTCGTGCAGCAGTGCGGCGTAGCGCAGTTCGCGCAAACCTTCGTCATTCAGCGCCTGGTTGCGGATGTGCGCCAGCGGTGCTTGCGGCAGTTGTTGGGCGAGGGCGATACAGAGGTCGGCAACCCGAAAGGAATGGCCGCTGGAGGTGGGGTCGCGTTGCTCAATGGCAAACACCGAGGCCTGTACGAAGCCATCAAACAGCTGGCTGATCTCATCGAGCAGTTGACGATTTTCAATCGCCACCGCCGCTTGGCTGGCCAGTGCACGCAGTGCGACGGCGAGGCTTTCATCGAACGCGATCAGCTCGCCGGCGCCGGGCAGCTCGGCGTCGCGCTGGCAGTTAATAAACTCCAGCACGCCAACCACTTCGTGGCGATGATTGAGCATCGGGATCGCCAGCAGCGACATGGTCCGATAGCCCATTTGCATGTCGAACGAGCGGTTAAAACGATAGGCCGCCTCGGCCGGGATGGCGTAAGCGTCGGCGATATTCAGCTCGGTGCTGGTCAGCGCCACGTAGCCGGCAATCGAGGCCTTGGTCAGCGGCATGCGCTGCTCTTGAAAATCTGTCGCCATCGAACTGTTCTGCGTGAGCTTGAACACCAGCAACGGTTGCTCGGCGGTTTTTTTATCGACCAAAAACAGCGAGGCCGCATCGCTGTTCGACAGCCTGCGGCCTTCGGCGAGAATCTTGTTCAGCAGACAATCCAGGTCATTTTCCGCTGAGAGCGCCAAGCCGACATCGACCAGCTTTTGCAGGTCACCATCTTTGCGCTGCAAGGCATTGCTCAGCTGTCGGGTTTTGCGCTGCAACTGCGCTTGCTCGGCGGCAAAGCCAAACAGCGCCAGCAGTTCGGCTTCGCAGGCGGCGGTGGGCAGCGGCAAGACCCCGGCCGGCGGGTCAAAACCCACCAGCGCGACGTCACAGGCTTGCCACTCAGGCAGCGGCTGGCAGGCTAATAAGTGCCGGTCGAGCAGCAGCACGTCGAGGCTGTTGGGCGTGATCTCGCTAGCTTCGCTGATGCTGGTCAGCGCCGCACCTTCGCGATGCAAGCGAGCGTACAGATCGGTCGCGGCAAACAACGGGCTGTGCCCGACGCGGTAGCTGACGTTCATCACTATTTCCCTAACCGGCGCAACTGAGCGTTGCCTGCTCGCTTGAGTATTGCAGTACAAACCACTGCCTTCCATGTGCGCTGGTCGGGTGGCAGTGAAGGTATCGGCGGGGGAGTTGGACGGTTTGTGTTGCCTTCAACAGTGCTTCGAGGGCGACCCGTGCAGTGGATTTTGCGTGTACACGCCGGCCTTCTAAATGCACAGCCTGCGGGCTTAGAGCACAGCCGCGTGCATGAGCGGCCCTCGCCCGCTTGCCGCCGCTGTCACCCTGGCGTATGCGGCGCCTAAGCCGACTTAGTCACGCCGATAATGGCGACGATCCGCCCCGACCATTGAGGATGCTCATGCGCCGGTGTGGGCATCCTCAATGGTCGGGAATAATTAAACCCTTGGCTCGCGAGACATGACTGTTAGGATCCAGTCTCGCGATTGGCGGACGTCCGGTAGCTGTATTCGGCCGTCCTCATGGGCGGAGGCTTGATTTTTTTCAGCGACTCAAACCTCAAAGAGAGATGCAAAAATGAAGCGAAGCACTTGCCTTCTGGGCGCCCTGATTGGATTCACGCTTTTGCATGGCACGTCCCCGGTACTCGCCGCGACGGCCCCACCGCTCGGTGCGGCAGCCCACTTCTCCGTCCTCGGTAGCGCAACGGTAACCAATACCGGGCCGAGCATCGTCAACGGCAACCTTGGGGTCAGCCCTGGGAGTGCGGCCACCGGTTTCCAGCCAGACAATCTAATCAACGGATCGCCCCACACGGCCGATGCGCTCGCGGCGCGGGCTAGGCATGCGGCCATCCGTGCCTACCATGATCTTACCGCGCAGGCCTGCACCACCACCTTCAGCGTACCGACAGACGTGGGCGGCATGACGCTGCTTCCTGGCGTGTATTGTTTTGCGTCGTCGGCGGCGGTGACGGGCACGCTCACGCTGGACGCCCAGGCAGACCCCGATGCGGTCTTCGTGTTCAAGACCGTGAGCACGCTCACCACCGCCACCGACGCGTCGGTGGCGGTGATCAATAGTGGTCAGGGTTGCAATGTTTTCTGGCAGGTCGGCAGCTCCGCGACGCTCGGTACCACCAGTCGCGTGCCGGGAACCCTGATCGCGCGGGCGAGTATTACCCTCAATACTGCTGCACGCCTGTCCGGCAGAGCCATAGCGCTACATGGCGCGGTGACGTTGGATAACAATCAGGTCGGCGGCTGCGCCACTGGCCAGGGCGCCGTGACGGCCCCGCCACTCGGTGCGGCAACCCGTTTCGCCGTCCTCGGTAGCACAACGGTAACCAATACCGGCCCGAGCATCGTCAGCGGTCATCTGGGGGTCAGTCCTGGGAGTGCAGTCACCGGTTTCCTACCGGGCAAGCTGGTCAAGGGGGCGATCCACGCGGCCGATGTGCGTGCGGCACAGGCGAAGCATGCGGCCATCCGCGCCTACCAGGATCTTGCCACGCAGGCCTGCACCACCACCTTCGGCGTACCGACAGACGTGGGCGGCATGACGCTGCTGCCTGGCGTGTATTGTTTTGCCTCGTCGGCGGCGGTGACGGGCACCCTCACGCTGGACGCCCAGGCAGACCCCAATGCGGTCTTCGTGTTCAAGGCAGCGAGCACGCTGATCACCGCAACCGGCTCGTCGGTTGCGGTGATCAATAATGGTCAGGGTTGCAATGTTTTCTGGCAGGTCGGCAGCTCCGCGACGCTCGGTACCACCAGTCGCGTGCCGGGAACCCTCATCGCGCTGACAAGTATCAGCCTCAATACCGCAGCACACCTGTCCGGTAGAGCCATTGCGCTAAATGGCGCGGTGACGCTGGATAACAACCAGGTTGGCGGCTGCAGCGCTGGCCAGGGCGGCGGCGCGCGGGTCGAGATGCCTGCGGACTAAGGCCCCAACTTGCGCCTGCCCACGCACCCGCATGGGTAGGCGCTAAAACAGACGGTCTTTTCAGAGCCCGACCGCACCAGCGCATTGGCTTAGACGCACTGTGTCCAGAAGGCTAGGAAGGCTAAAAGGGGACGGATTTATTTATTGCGCAAACCGTCCACTCGTAACCGATCAGGCTCTCCTATGGCCGGCGGCGCGTCACGAGTCGAGTCTGGGCAGGCTACCAGAGGGGAAAGAGGGGTGGTCCAGAAATGCTCCAGGAGCCATAAATTCCAGGCAAGAAAAAACCCCAAGGAATTTAACTTCGCTTGGGGTTTCTCGGTATTTGTGGTGCCCGGAGACGGAATCGAACCGCCGACACGGGGATTTTCAATCCCCTGCTCTACCGACTGAGCTATCCGGGCAACGGGGCGCATTAGACTGTTTTTCCGGGGGGCTGTCAAATATTTATTGAAAAATACTTAGCGATTACCGCCGCTTACGCTGTTTTTGCCTCAGGCGCTGGGGGGCACGTAGCCGTCAGCCTTGGCGTATTCTTCGCCGGATAAGAACTTGTCCATCTCGGTCTGGAGGAATTTGCGGTCCTCGGCATTCATCATGTTCAGGCGACGTTCGTTGATCAGCATGGTTTGGTGTTTTTGCCATTCATCCCAGGCTTGCTTGGAGACGTTCTGGAAGATGTCTTCGCCTTTGGCGCCGGGATAGGGCGGGCGCTCAAGGCCGGGCAGTTCTTGCTTGTGCTTGCGGCAGATGACGGTGCGGGTCATGACAACTCTCCGGTGTTTGGTTGGCCGGCGCTTAATTGCTCGGCGGCGCGTTTTAGCAGCGTCTTCACCGGGGCGGCTAGCCCTAAGCGCTGCGGGGTGGCGAGGTTATACCAGAGCCAGTCGCCCTCGGCCACGGCGCTGAGTGAGTGCTCGACGTGGATCAGTCGCGGTTCGATGGTCAGCTGAAAGTGGCTGAAGGTGTGTTTGAGCTGGGCCATGGGCTGCTGTTGGCCGAGGCTCAGGCCTTGTTGCTGGGCGAGGGCGGCTAGTTCGTCGCTGGTTTGCAGTTCGGGCAGGCTCCACAGACCGCCCCACAGACCGCTGGGCGGGCGGCGATAGAGCAGGATGGCGCCGTCGCGATTGGCCAGCAGCGGCATCAGGGTGGTTTTTTGTGGCAGCTGTTTGCGCGGCTTGGGGATTGGGTAGCGGCTTTGCAGCCCGAGCATCTGTGCCTGGCAGCCGGTTTGCAGCGGGCAGAGCAGGCAGCTGGGTTTGCTGCGGGTGCAGAGGGTGGCGCCGAGATCCATCATCGCCTGGGTGTAGTGATTGACCCGTGCGGGCGGGGTCAGTTGCTCGGCCAGCGCCCAGAGTTGTGCGGCGACCTTGGGCTCGCCCGGATAGCCTTCCTGGGCTGCGTAACGGGCCAGCACACGCTTGACGTTGCCATCCAGAATCGGTGCGCGCAGGCCCATGCTCAGGCTGGCGATGGCGCCGGCGGTGGAGCGGCCGATGCCGGGCAGGGCGGTCAGTTGCTCGACCGATGTGGGGAATTGCCCGGCATGTTCGGCCACCACGATTTGCGCGGTTTTTTGCAGGTTGCGCGCGCGGGTGTAGTAGCCCAGGCCGGTCCACAGGTGCAGCACTTCATCGACGGGCGCGGCGGCCAGGGCCTGCACGTTCGGCAGCGCGGCCATAAACCGCTCGAAGTAACCCAGTACGGTGCTGACCTGGGTTTGCTGCAGCATGATCTCCGAGACCCAGACCCGATAAGGCGTGATGCCCTGTTGCCAGGGCAGGTCTTTGCGGCCGTGTTGGTCGTACCAGGTGAGTACGGCGGCGCCAAATTGCTCGGGACTCATCGCTTGAATAGACCTTTGAGCGCGTCTTTCAACTCAGGGCTGACTTTGTCGCCGAGTTTCTCTTCGATCTTGTCGCCGAGTTTTTCGGTGGCCAGTTTGCCGGCAATCTTGCCCAGACCGTTTTTGTCGATGCGGCAGGCTTTGGCGCCGAGTTCCAGCGGGCCACGGCAGAGCAGCGGCCATTCGAGGCCGACGTAGCGCTGGTTGATTTGGCAGGCCGGGTCGGGCATGGCGCTCTTGTCGCCTTCGATGATGATGCCGACGCGGTAGTCCATGGCCAGCACGCGCAGGTCGAGGGCGCCGTCGCCGTTGACGCTCAGGCCTTGAATCCGGACTTTAAGGTCGGGGTTGCTGGCGACGCCGTTGATGATGTTCAAGTTGCCACCGAGGGTTTCGAAGGCGGTGTCCTTGCCGCGCGCCTCACCACTGAGGGTCTTGCGATTGAGGGTGGCGATGCCTTGGCACAGCTGCTGTTCGAGATTGGCGTCGAACAGCACGCCGTCATTGATGGCGAAGTTGGCCGGGCCGCTGAGGTTGTCGACCCAGGCTTTTTGGCTGTTGCCGCTGCTGCGCAGGTCGGCGCTGAGGTCGAGGGCGCCGCTGACGCTGGGCTTTTGCCCGAGGCCTTTAAGCAGTTGCTCGGCGGCTACCCGGCTGATCTTGGTTTGCAGGCCGAGCACGGGCGTGACCGGTTGCACGTCGAGGCTGGCGCTGGCGCTGAAGTTACCGTTATACAGCTCGCCGCGCAGTTCGCTGAGGTTGAGCCGGCCGTCTTTGCCCTCGGCTTTGAGGTTGAAGTTTTCCATCGGCAGCTGATGCAGGGTCAGTTGGCCGAGGCTCAGGCCCAGCTGTGCGTTGAGGCTGCGCAGGCGCTCGATCGGCAGCACGGTCGCTTCGCTCCAGGCTTGCTGGGTCGGGGCCTTGGGCAGTTCGCTGGTGCCGGCAGAACCTGCCGCCGCCAGCACAGTGTTTACTTCGGCTTGGCGGGCGTTGGCGGCGTCTTTATTGGTGGGCGGCAGGTAGCGGTCGAGGTTGAGCTGGTCGCCTTTGAGTTGGGCGCGCAAGGCTTGCTTGGCGAAGTCGCTGACGGCCAGGCTGCCGGTGAAGCTGCTGTCATCCAGTTTGAGGTTTAGTTCTTCCAGTTTCAGGCTGTTGCGAGTGCCTTTGAGGCGACTGACCAGCTCAAATTTAGTCAGGGCGTTGCTGTCACTCATCGCCGGCAAGGGTTGGCCGATGCCGGGCAGAAATTCGCGCAGGTTGAGCGCTGCAATCGACACGCCGCCGTCCAGGGCTGGCTCGCTGTCGAGGTTGCGGATTTTCAGCTCGCCAAGGGCGCGCAGTTGATTGACTGACAGCTTCAGGCCACTCCATTCGGCGACTTGTGCGGCCTGGTCGAGCAATAGCTGGCCCTGGGTGGCGAAGGTCAGGGTCTTGCCTTGCAGCTGTTCGCCAGAGACTTCACCGGAGAGTTTCAGGTCTTCCAGCTGGTAGCGCTTGAGCGCGCGGTCGAAGCGCAACTGGCCTTGCAGCTCGGTACGGGCCTGCAGCACGGGCTGGTTGCTGGCCAGCAGGGCGCTGAATTGCAGGGGAATGCTGGCGCCTTCACGAATGGCGCCGGTGTTGAGCTGGATGTTTTCGGCGCTGTATTGCTGGCCGGTTTTGCCGTCGCGATAGGCGATCCGCGAGTTAGTCAGGCTCAGGCTGTCGATGTCCAGGCGCATGGGTTGTTTGCTGGCCGGCGCCGGTACGGCGGCGCCGTTGTCGGCGGGGGCGCTGGTACTAACGGCAGTGCTGGCCGGTTTGGCTGGACGGCCGATGTCTTGCCAGTTGCCGTGGCCTTGCTCGTCACGCTGCAGGGTCAGGTTGAGGCCGTCGATGCGAATATCGCTCATCTGCACTTCTTTGCGCAGCAGCGGCAGCACGCGTACCGACAGGCCCAGCAGGCGCAGGTCGGCAAACGGCTGGGTCGGCGTGGTGGCGCTGGCCAGGGTGGTCTCGGTCAGCTCCAGACCCAGCCAGGGGAACAGGCTCCAGCCGATGTCGCCATTGATGGTCAGCTCAAGATTGGCCTTGTCGCGGGCAATCTGGCGGATTTTATCTTTGTAGTCATTGGGATCAAAAAACTGGGTCAGGGCAAAACCCAGGATCACAATGACCAACAGTAATCCGAGAAAAATCAGACCCGCCAGTTTGCCGAGTGCCTTCATGGATCAGTCCTTTAGTGAGAGCAATTACGAGAAGTAGCAATAGTGCCGCGAGTATACCGCAGCAGTTTGCCGCAGCTGGCGTGCCATGGCCGTGGCCGATGTAACGGGTTGGAGGGCGAAGTGGGCGGGCGGTTCCCAGACTTTGCTGAGTTGTGGTTGCCGGGGGCTAAATCGCAGCAGGCTGCTAGGGCTGTAGTAGGAGCGGCTTTAGCCGCGAAGGCTCGTGAGGTCGGCGCAATATTTGCGAGCGGCAGGGTTGCTTGAATTGATTCGCGGCTAAAGCCGCTCCTACAGGGTCTGTGGCGCGTCGGCTGGTGGCGTTTGCCTCAGAGATTGTCCGGCGGCAGGGTGCGAAACGTTAACAGAGCCGAGGGCTTTATTTTTCTAAATGCTCGGCGAGTTGCAGTGGCTGGCCGGTTTCGTTGGCCAGGCGCTGGGCTTCGTCCAGCAAGCGACGGCCGACGCCGCGTTGGCGGGTGATTTGCCGCACGCACAGGTGCGACAGGCGCCAGCAATCCGGGCCTTGCTCGAGTAGCGCGGCGCCCAGCAGGCGGTCGTTGAAGCGTCCGGCGATCAGTTGGCCGCTGGCGATGCCGGCGCCAATCAGCGCGTCGGCATTGGCGTGCGGGGCCAGCAGCCAGTCGGGCGCGTCGGCGTAGACCTTGGCCAGGTCGCTGCGGTCTTGGGCGCTGGGCTGGCGGACAAATTCGACGTAAACCGGCATGGGCGGCTCCTCGGCTAAAACAGTTTTAACGCGACATAACCAAGCGCAGTAATTTTCACCATGCTCGTGGGGCGGCGAGTGTAAACCTGGGTGACAGCCGCTGGTAGCCGTCAAAGGCTCGGCCCGCCTATAATGGCTGCCTTTTGCGCAAGCTAATTTTGGAGCTGGTGATGGCCGAACGTACCGCATGCGTCGAGCGCAACACGCTGGAGACCCAGGTTAAGGTCTCGATCAACTTGGATGGCACCGGCAAGGCGCGCTTCGCCATTGGTGTGCCCTTCCTTGAGCACATGCTCGACCAGATCGCCCGTCACGGGTTGTTCGACCTCGATATCGAGTGCAATGGCGACCTGCATATCGACGATCACCACACCGTCGAAGACGTCGGTATCACCCTCGGCCAAGCCTTTGCCAAGGCGGTCGGCGACAAGAAGGGCCTGGTCCGTTACGGCCATTCCTATGTGCCGCTGGACGAAGCGCTGTCGCGGGTCGTGATCGATTTCTCCGGCCGTCCGGGCCTGCAGATGCACGTGCCCTTCACCCGTGCGGTGGTCGGTGGTTTCGATGTGGATCTGTTCCAGGAGTTCTTCCAAGGTTTTGTGAATCACGCACTGGTCAGCCTGCACATCGACAACCTGCGTGGCACCAACACCCACCATCAGATCGAAACCGTGTTTAAAGCCTTTGGCCGCGCCCTGCGCATGGCCTGCGAGCTGGACCCACGGATGGCCGGGCAAATGCCATCGACCAAGGGTTGCCTGTAAATGCAGACGGTTGCAGTAATCGACTATGGCATGGGCAACCTGCACTCGGTCGCCAAGGCCCTCGAACACGTCGGTGCCGGTAAAGTGCTGGTGACCAGCGATGCCAATGTGATTCGTGAGGCCGATCGGGTGGTATTTCCCGGCGTCGGCGCGATTCGCGATTGCATGGCCGAGATCAAGCGACTGGGCTTCGATGAGCTGGTGCGTGAAGTCAGCGCCGACCGGCCGTTTCTCGGCATCTGCGTCGGCATGCAGGCATTGCTGGAGCGCAGCGAAGAGAACGACGGCGTCGATTGCATCGGCCTGTTCCCAGGGCAAGTGCGTTTCTTCGGCAAGGGCATGGTCGAGGACGGCGAGCAGCTGAAAGTCCCGCATATGGGCTGGAATGAAGTGGCGCAGTCGGTCAACCATCCGCTCTGGCACAACATCCCGGACCTGGCGCGTTTCTACTTCGTGCACAGTTATTACATCGATGCCGGCAAGCCTCAGCAGGTGGTCGGTCGCGGCCATTACGGCAAAGACTTTGCCGCCGCCCTGGCCGAAGGCTCGCGCTTTGCCGTGCAGTTTCACCCGGAAAAAAGCCACACCCACGGCCTGCAGTTGCTGCAGAACTTTGCCGCCTGGGATGGTCGCTGGTAATGAGTCGGGTCAAGAAGCCGGTCGAGCCGGTTTTTCAGTTCAGCGCCCAGCAGCGCGGCGTGCTTGGGCAGGCCATTAAAGGCTTGATGGCCGAGCGCTTCGAGTTGGAGATGGGCGGCTTCGAGGCCGAGGAATTGCTGGATTTCTTTATCAAAGAATGTGGCCCGCTGATCTATAACCAGGCGGTACTGGATGTGCAGGGCGTGCTTAAAGAGCGCTTCGAGAGCATTGAAAGCGACCTCTGGGCGTTGGAAAAGAGCTGAGCCATTAGCGACTGATTGTCGCCTTCTATTTTTTAACTTTTGTGACTTAAGCAGGTTCAAGCGATGCTGATTATCCCCGCTATCGATCTCAAGGACGGCGCCTGTGTGCGTCTGCGTCAGGGCCGCATGGAAGACTCCACGGTGTTTTCCGATGACCCAGTAAGCATGGCCGCCAAATGGGTCGAGGGCGGTTGCCGGCGTTTGCATCTAGTCGACCTGAATGGCGCCTTCGAAGGCCAGCCAGTCAATGGCGAAGTGGTCACCGCGATTGCCAAGCGCTACCCGCAGCTGCCGATCCAGATCGGTGGCGGCATCCGTTCGCTGGAGACCATCGAGGCTTATGTTAAGGCCGGGGTCAGCTACGTGATCATCGGCACCAAGGCGGTCAAAGATCCACAGTTTGTGACAGACGCCTGCAAGGCGTTTCCGGGCAAGGTGATTGTCGGTCTGGATGCCAAAGACGGTTTCGTCGCCACCGACGGCTGGGCCGAAATCAGCACGGTACAGGTGGTTGATCTGGCCAAGCGCTTCGAGGCGGACGGCGTGTCGGCCATCGTTTATACCGATATCGCTAAAGACGGCATGATGCAGGGCTGCAATGTGAGCTTCACCGCTGCTTTGGCCGCCGCCACCAAGATTCCGGTGATCGCCTCCGGCGGCATCCATAATCTGGGTGATATTCGCGCCCTGCTGGCGGCCAATGCGCCGGGCATCATCGGCGCCATCACCGGTCGGGCGATCTACGAAGGCACCCTGGATGTGGCCGAAGCGCAGGCGTTCTGCGACGCCTACAAGGGCTAAACCGTAGGATGGGTTAGCCGCGCAGCGGTGTAACCCATCGCCAACCACCAGATTGATGGGTATCGCTGCGCTCAACCCATCCTACGGGAGTACCGTTATGGCCTTGGCCAAGAGAATCATCCCCTGCCTCGACGTCGACAACGGTCGCGTGGTCAAGGGCGTCAAGTTCGAGAACATCCGTGACGCCGGTGATCCGGTGGAGATCGCCCGCCGTTACGACGAGCAGGGCGCCGACGAGATTACCTTTCTCGATATCACCGCCAGTGTCGACGGCCGCGACACCACGCTGCACACGGTGGAGCGGATGGCCAGCCAGGTGTTTATCCCGCTCACCGTCGGTGGTGGCGTGCGCACCGTGCAGGATATTCGTAACCTGCTGAATGCCGGCGCCGACAAGGTTTCGATCAATACAGCCGCAGTGTTCAACCCCGAGTTTGTCGGCGAGGCAGCCTCGCGTTTTGGCTCGCAGTGCATAGTGGTCGCCATCGATGCCAAGAAGGTCTCCAAGCCTGGCGAGACGCCGCGCTGGGAAATCTTCACCCACGGCGGGCGCAAACCCACCGGGCTGGACGCAGTGCTCTGGGCGAAAAAAATGGAAGACTTGGGCGCCGGCGAGATTCTGCTGACCAGCATGGATCAGGACGGCGTTAAAAGCGGCTACGACCTCGGCGTGACCCGCGCCATTAGCGAAGCCTTGGGGATTCCGGTAATCGCCTCGGGCGGCGTCGGCAATCTGGAGCACTTGGCCGCCGGCATTCTGGAAGGCAAGGCCTCGGCCGTACTGGCTGCCAGCATCTTCCACTTTGGCGAATACACCGTGCCCGAGGCCAAGGCCTATCTGGCCAGTCGCGGTATTGTGGTGCGCTAGACGCTAGCCCGCCGTCACTTTTTTAGTTGCTGTACTTGCAGGTACTTACCCATGTTGCAACGTCTGTTCTTGGCCCTGGCCACCGCTGCTTTGTTGTTCGCCACCGTCGCGCACGCCGGGGAGCTGACAAGCCCGGAGGTGGTGTTGCTGACGGAAAACTTCCCGCCCTACAACATGGCAGTCAACGGCAAGAACTTTGCCCGCGATGAAAATATCAACGGCATTGCCGTCGATCTGGTGCGTGAGATGTTCAAGCGCGCTGACGTTAAGTACCAGCTGAGCTTGCGTTTCCCCTGGGATCGAATTTACAAGATGGCGCTGGAAAAGCCGGGTTACGGCGTATTCGTGGCCGCACGTCTGCCGGAGCGCGAGAAGGATTTCAAATGGGTCGGCCCGCTCGGCCCGGATGACTGGGTGTTGTTGGCCAAGGCGGACAGTTCGATCAGCCTCAACAGCCTGGAAGAGGCTAAGCAGTACAAGATCGGCGCCTACCAAGGCGACGCTATTGCCGAGCATTTAACCCAGCAAGGCTTGCAGCCGCTGACCGCCTTGCGCGATCAGGAAAACGTCAAAAAACTGCAGCGCGGCGATATCGACCTGTGGGCCACCGGCGATCCGGCCGGCCTGTACTTAGCCCGGCAAGAGGGCGTCAGCGGCTTGAAAAGCGTGCTGCGCTTTAATACCGCCCAGCTTTATCTGGCGTTGAACAAAGAGACCCCGGATGCCGTGGTGCAAAAGCTGCAAGCAGCGCTTGAGCAAATGCGCGCCGACGGTTTTGCCGTCGAGGTGCTGAAGCGTTATCTGTAAATTGTAACTGCCGGGCCGCTTTGAGGTTGGTGCGACAGCCGCGGGTTAGTGCGTATCTGACTAGCTGGTCGCATTTGTTCGAGCGCTGCTGGGCGCCGGCAGCGTGGTTGAGTATGCTGAGGCGGTTCGCCTACCTATAAAAAGAGAACCGCTATGTTTAAACACCTATTGCTTGGGCTGGTTGGCAGCTTCTTACTGCTGGCTAGCAATGCTTTTGCCGCTATTGACGAGAACTACAGCGTCGTTCTACTCACCGAGAATTACCCGCCGTACAACATGGCGATCAATGGCAAAAACTTCGCCCCGGATGAAAACATTGATGGCATCGCCGCCGACATCGTCCGCGAGATGTTCAAGCGTGCCGGGGTCAAGTACGTGCTGAGCCTGCGCTTCCCGTGGGATCGTATTTACAATCTGGCGTTGGAGAAACCCGGTTACGGGGTGTTCTCCACCACCCGTACGCCGGCGCGTGAAGCGTTGTTCAAATGGGTTGGCCCGATTGGCCCAAACAACTGGGTACTGCTGGCTAAAGGCGACAGCAAGATCAGCCTGAGCAAGCTGGAAGAGGCTAAGAAGTTTAAGGTTGGTGCTTACAAGGGTGATGCTATCGCCGAGTACCTCGTCGAGCAGACGCTAGAGCCGCTGCTGTCGTTGCGTGACCAAGAGAACATTAAGAAATTGCAGGATGGCAATATCGACCTGTGGGCTACTGGCGACACCTCTGGGCGTTATCTTGCCAAGCTGGAGGGTGTCTCGGGCTTGAAGACGATACTGCGCATTCACAGTGGCGAACTGTTTCTGGCGCTGAACCGGGAGATCCCGGACGAGGTCGTGCAGAAGCTGCAGGCCGCCCTCGACAAGATGCGGGCCGAAGGCTATGTCGACGACATCCTTAACAGCTATCAGTAGGCTGTTTGCCGTATAAAAAGGCTATGCCCCAGTTATGCGTTGCAAGGAGCAGTCCCGTAGCCTCTGGTTTGTGATCCAGATGAATGTGGGGGAAAGAACAGTTGTGGCCCTGCAGGATTATCGGCGTGCTCACGCTTGCTTCGCGGATGAATCCGCTCCTACACAAGCCCGGCACCTGCAATAACTGCATCGGCTGCCTCCCTGTAGGAGCGGATTTATCCGCGATTGGCCGGTGCAGACAACGCAAGTATTAAGGCTGCCCTCTCTCGCGAGAGGGCCCCGTGCAGCACGTAACTGGTACAGCGCATAAAAAACCCGGAAAAATCCGGGTTTTTTATGCGCTGTCGCTTAAGCAGAGCTTAGTCGCCGCGGGTCACGCTCAGGCCTTTGAGTAGGCTCAGGGCCTGGCTGAGTTGGAAGTCATCGTCTTGCGGGCGCGGCAGTGGCGCTGGGCCTTTGCCTTTGCCGTTCGAAGGTTTGTCGGCGCCGCCATTGCCATTGCCCAGGTGACCGGCGAGGTCGGCTTCCTTGAAGTTTTCGCTGTCTTGCTCGCTGGTGATCTTGGCGCGGCGCACCACTATGTCAGGCACTATGCCCTGGGCCTGAATCGAGCGGCCGTTAGGGGTGTAGTACAGCGCCGTGGTCAGTTTCAGGCCGCGCTCATTGTTGAGTGGCAGCACGGTTTGCACCGAGCCTTTGCCGAAGCTGTCGGTGCCCATCAGTACCGCGCGTTTGTGATCTTGCAGGGCGCCGGCGACGATTTCCGAGGCCGAGGCGCTGCCGCCGTTAATCAGCACCACCAACGGTACAGCGTCGCTGGCATCCTCGGCGTCGGCGGAGAAACGCAGCTCGGAGTTGGCGATGCGGCCCTTGGTGTAGACGATCAAACCCTTGGTGAGGAAGTGATCGGTGACCTCGACGGCGGCTTGCAACACGCCGCCCGGGTTGTTGCGCAGATCTAGAACGATCCCGCGCAGCTTGTTGCCGTCGTTCTGTTTTTTCAGCAGCGCCAGGGCCTTGCCGACTTCTTCGCCGCTGTTGACCTGAAATTGCGAGATGCGCAGGTAGCCGTAATGCTCGTCGAGCAGCTGGCTCTTCACGCTCTTGACCTTGATGATCGCGCGCGCCAGCTCGACATCGAACGGCTGGGCGCCTTCGCGGACGATGGTTAGGACAATTTTGCTGCCGATCTTGCCGCGCATTTTGTCGACCGACTCGCTCATATTCAGCCCTTTGGTCGGCTGGCCGTCGATCTTGATGATCAGGTCGCCGGGCTGAATGCCGGCTTTTGAGGCAGGGGTGTCGTCAATCGGCGAGATGACTTTCAGAAAGCCTTCTTCCTGGCCGACTTCGATGCCCAAACCGCCAAACTCGCCGCTGGTGCTTTGCTGCAGTTCGGCAAACTCGGCCGGATCGAGGTAGGCCGAGTGCGGGTCGAGGTTGCTGAGCATGCCCTTGATGGCGTTCTCCAGCAGGGTCTTGTCGTCTACCGGCTCAACATAGGCGGCTTTGATGCGGTCCATGATCTCGGCAAAAGTACGCAGCTCCTCCAGCGGCAGCGGTGCGTTGGCATCACTGCTGAGGACGGGCGCGGGGATTTTCTCCGCCGCCTTGCCGCTGGCCTGCAGTGCGGGAGTGGCGATCAGCAGGGCAATCGCTAAGGCCAGGGAGGTTGGGCGGGACAAATGCAACATGACAACATAACTCCTAAAAGAGGTGCCTATCCTTGGGCGCGGCACCATTGTACCGGGTTGCTGGGGCGGCCTTGCTGGCGAATGGCGAAATACAGGGCCGGCACCTCTTGGCCGCCGCTGCTACCGACTGTCCCTATGGCTTCGCCGGCTTTAACGATGTCGCCGGCGTCTTTCAATAAACTTTGATTGTGACCGTAGAGGCTCAGGTAGCCATTGCCATGGTCGAGAATGACCAGAAGCCCGGCGCCGCGCAACCAGTCGGCGAACACCACGCGGCCGCCATGCACGGCGCGTACCTGGCTGCCCAGCGCTGCGCTGATCAGTACGCCGTCCCATTTGGTCCGCGCATCGTCGCCGCGAGGCGTGCCGAAACCTGCTAGCAGCCGGCCATTGACCGGCCACGGCAGTTTGCCCTTGGCACTGCTAAAGGCCCCGCCGTAGCTGCTGCCAGTACTGGACACCAGGGCGCCGGCAGCGGGTTTTTTCGCGGTTGCCGGTTGGCCGGTGGCCGGCAGGCTGGCCAGCCGGGCTTGCTCGGCGGCTTCTGCCGCGGCTGCGGCGGCCGCCAATTTACGCGCTGCCTCGGCTTCGCGGGCCTGACGGGCAAGGGTTTCTTCGATGGTTTTTAGCACGTTGCCCAGCGCCACTTGCTCTTGCTCGCGGGCTTTAAGCTTTTGGCTGCGCGCGCTGGACTCTTTGTTCAGCTTGGCCAGCACCAACTGGCGCTCTTTGCGCGCTTGCGCCAGGAGTTCGCGGCGGCCATCGAGGGCGCTCTTCTGCTCGGCCAGCTGGGTTTGTTGATTGACTATGTCCTGCTCGACATTGGCCAGCTGGCGCAGGGTTTCATTGAAGGTGGCCAGTTGTTCGAGGCGCGCCTTACTCAAGTAGTCGTAGTAGGTGAGGGTGCGGGAGAATTTTTCCGGGTTTTGCTGGTTGAGCAGCAGCTTGACGTACTCCTGATGGCCGCTCTGGTAAGCGGCGCGGGCTTGAATGCCGATCAGGCGTTGCTGCTCAAGGCGTGACTCTTGGAGTTTTTTTTTCTGCTGATTGAGTTGCTGGATTTGCTCGTCGCTTTTATTCAGCTCGTTTTGCAGGCCCTTGACCTGGTTTTCCAGCTGGCCCATTTCACTTTCGGTTTTTTTCAGCTCTTGCTGAACACCGGATTTGTCCTTTTGCAGCTGATCGAGCAGTTTTTTCAGTTCGACCACGTCTTTTTGCGCGGCATCCAGTTGCTGCTGGGCATCGCTACGGGAATCGGCCATGGCGGGGCTGAGCAGGCAAGCGAGTAAAACTATGACTAGGGAGCGGAGCATGGGCGGGACGAAACCGGCAGAGGACGAGGGCTTAGTATGCCGATATAAGTGGGAAGTTGGGAGTGGGAAGTGGGTGGGGCGGGGAGTGGAAAGTGGGGCGTCGGCACCCCACTTCCTACTCCCCATTCCCCACTTACTCGGTAAAGCGGATGATCGATTTGCCGGTCATCTCCGCCGGCTGTGGCAGGCCCAGCAAGCGCAACATGGTCGGTGCCACGTCGGCCAATACGCCGCCATCACGCAAGCTGAGCGGGCGCTGGCCGACATAGATAAACGGCACCGGCTCGCAGGTGTGGGCGGTGTGGGCCTGACCGCTGATGGCGTCTTGCATTTGCTCGACGTTGCCGTGGTCGGCGGTGATCAGGGCTTCGCCGCCAACCTTGGCCAGCGCCGCGACTATGCGGCCGACGCAGGCGTCCAGGCATTCCACCGCCTTGACCGCCGCGGCAAACACCCCGGTATGACCGACCATGTCGCCATTGGCGTAGTTGACGATGATCACGTCATAGCGCTGCTGCTCGATGGCTTCGACCAGCTTGTCGGTGACCAGCGGGGCATTCATCTCCGGCTGCAGGTCGTAGGTGGCGACGTTCGGCGAGGGGATCAGGATGCGCTCCTCGCCCGGGAAGGGTTCTTCACGGCCGCCGGAGAAGAAGAAGGTGACGTGGGCGTATTTCTCGGTCTCGGCGATGCGCAGCTGAGTCTTGCCGTTTTTTGCCAGGTAATCACCCAGCACGTTGTCCAGCGAGCCGGGGGCGAAGGCGCTGGGGGCGTCAATGCTGGCGGCGTACTGGGTGAGCATCACAAAACTGGTCTGTGGCACGCGGGCGCGGGAGAAGTCGCTGAAGTCGGGCTCGACAAAGGTGCGGGTCAACTCGCGGGCGCGGTCGGCGCGAAAGTTCATAAACACCACAGCGTCGCCATCTTCGACCTGCACTGGCGCGCCGATGCCGGTGGCTTTGACGAACTCGTCGTTTTCACTGCGGGCGTAGGCGGCTTCCAGGCCTGCGGCCGCGCTGGCGGCAGTGAACTCGGCCTGACCCTCGACTATCAGGTTGTAGGCCTGAGCGACGCGGTCCCAACGGTTGTCGCGATCCATCGCAAAATAGCGGCCGATAATGCTGGCGATGCGGCCCTTGCCGAGTTTGGCGAAAGTGGCTTCGAGCAGTGCAATCGATGGCGTGGCGCTTTTCGGCGGGGTGTCGCGACCGTCGAGAAAGGCGTGCAGGTAGATGTTCTCGGCGCCGCGCTGGGCGGCCAGTTCGACCATGGCCACCAGATGGTCTTGATGGCTGTGCACGCCGCCATCCGACAGCAATCCGAGAATATGCACGGCCTTGCCGGCACCGACGGCGCTATCGACCGCGGCGCAGAGGGTTGGATTGTGGGAAAACTCGCCGTCGCGAATGGCCTTGGTCACCCGGGTGAAGTCTTGATACACCACGCGGCCGGCGCCGAGGTTCATATGGCCGACTTCCGAGTTGCCCATCTGGCCGTCGGGCAGGCCGACATCCATGCCGGAGCCGGAGATCAAACTGTGCGGCTGAGTGGCGCGTAAATGGTCATAAACCGGGGTGTTGGCGGCGTAAATGGCGTTGGACTCGGGGCTGTCACTGTGACCGAAGCCGTCCAAAATGATCAGCACTAGCGGTTTTGCTGTGGTTGGCATGAGAGCACCCGATGCAAGCAAGATAAAAATGAGCGCGAATATTAAGCCCAAGCGCGGCTCACGTCACCGCCGGACGGGTTTGGCGCAATAGGGGGGCTGTGTATACTGGCCGCCATTGTGCGACACGACATGCTTCGTGTTGTGCGGGGGCAGGCTCTAGCCCGCCCCTAGCCGACTTCTTCTTAGCGCTCTGGAATCTATTGATGCTTGCTCAACTGCTTGAATTCGCCACTAACCACTATCTGTTGAGCAGCGGTGCCGCCGCGGCCTTGGCGCTGCTGATCTACTCCGAACTGCAGCGTGGCGGCAAAAGCCTTAGTTGCCGCGAGCTGACTGCGCTGGTCAATGGCGAGCAAGGCGTGATTGTCGACGTGCGTTCGCACAAGGACTTCGCCACCGGGCATATCGTTGATGCTCTGAACATTCCTTACGAGAAGCTGGCCGAGCGGATGGTCGAGCTGGAAAAGTACAAGGGCAAAACCATCATTCTGGTCGATGCCTTGGGTCAGCACGCGGGCACCCTGTGCCGTGAGCTGGAGAAAGCCGGCTATACCGCGGCCAAGCTCGGTGGCGGGATCGCCAGCTGGCGTGGCGACAATTTGCCGCTGGTGAAGTGAGATGGCCGCAGTCGTTGTCTATTCCAGTGACTACTGCCCCTATTGCCGGCGCGCCGAGCAGCTGCTGAAGAATAAAGCGGTGGCGTTCACCCGGATCAGCATCGATGGTCAACCGGCAGCGCGCGCCGAGATGGTCCGCAAGGCGGGGCGCACCTCGGTGCCACAAATCTGGATCGGCAGCAGTCATGTCGGCGGCTGCGATGATTTGTATGCGCTGGAGCGTGCCGGTAAGCTCGACGCGCTGCTGAACGCCTAAATCCCCCGGCGACGTTATTAACCATTACTCGTAATTACTAACAATAAGGCTCTGTCATGACTGAACAAGTAAGCACCGGCGCACCTCAAGAAGACCAAGGTCCACAGTTCTCGCTGCAGCGCATTTACGTGCGCGACCTGTCGTTCGAAGCGCCAAAGAGCCCAGAGATTTTCCGCCAAGAGTGGGCGCCAAGTGTTGAGCTGGACCTGAACACCCGCCAAAAGCCGCTGGAAGGTGACTTCCACGAAGTGGTGCTGACCTTGTCGGTGACCGTCAAGACTGGCGGCGAAACTGCCTTTATTGCCGAAGTTCAGCAAGCCGGGATATTCCTGATTGCTGGCCTCGATGCTGCGGCCATGAGCCACACCCTCGGCGCCTTCTGCCCGAACCTGTTGTTCCCTTACGCTCGCGAAGCGCTGGATAACCTGGTGGTGCGCGGTTCCTTCCCGGCCTTGATGCTGGCGCCGGTGAACTTCGATGCGCTCTATGCCCAGCAGCTGGAACGGATGCAAACCGCCGGCAACGCTTAACAGGCCGAGCTGTACAGAAAACGCCCTTCGGGGCGTTTTTTTATCACTGGGTTTATTCGGTTTGAGCAAAACCCTGCTGGCGCCAGGCTTCGTACACGGCGATGGCGACGGTGTTCGACAGGTTCAGGCTGCGATTGCCGGGCTGCATGGGTAGGCGCAAACGCTGCTCGGCCGGCAGGCTGTCGAGGATCTCCGCCGGCAGGCCACGGCTTTCCGGGCCAAACAGAAAGATGTCGCCAGGCACAAATTGGCTCTCGGCGTAGTTGTGGCTGCCTTTGGTAGTAAAAGCGAATATCCGACCTCCAGCGATTTCTGCTATACATTCGCTAAGTGTTTGATGTCGCTTTAATCTTGAGTATTCGTGATAGTCCAAGCCGGCGCGTCGCAAGCGTTTGTCGTCCAGCTCGAAACCGAGCGGATCGATTAGATGCAGCTGACAGCCACTGTTGGCGCATAGGCGGATAATATTGCCGGTGTTGGGCGGGATTTCTGGCTGAAACAGCACGACGTGGAACATGATCAGGCTCAAGGTTGAGTCAAAAAAAGCATTCTACAGTGTGCTGCACCCGAGTTTTCGTAACCTGCAGTGATTGAGCGCAGATCAAGAGTTTAAGGGGACGCCCTTGTTGGCATGGCTGAATAAGAATAAGAAAACGGCAAATGGCTTGCTCGGCATCGAAACCGGCCCAGAAGGTATTGCTCTGGCCCATGTGCTGCGCACCCCGGGCCAGCCGGTGCAATTGCAGCGCTGCGTGTTTCGCCCGGTTGCGCCGGCGGATCAGCCAGCTGAGCTGAAAAGCATGGTGGCTGAGTTTGGCTTGGCCGGTATGCCGGTCAACCTGCTGCTGCACCCGGCGCTCTATCAGTTGCTGCTGCTCGACTGCCCCGATGTGCCGGCTAACGAGTTGCGCGATGCCATGCGCTGGAAAGTCAAAGAACAGATTAGCGAGCCCCTTGAGCAGGTGCTGGTGGATGCCTTTGCCTTGCCTACCGATGCCTATCGTGGCCGTTCGCGCATGGCCTATTGCGCAGTGCTGGCGAAAGCCCATGTTGATCAATGGCTGCACATGCTCAAGCACGCCGGCTTGAGCTTGCAGAGCATCGATATCACCGAGATGGCCTTTCGTAATCTGGGCCTGCTGGCCGGCGCTGAGGGCTTGAACTTGGCCTTGCTGCGACTGCGCTCCAGCGAAGGGCTGATTTCTGTCCAGCAGGGCGAAGACCTGTATATGGCGCGCCGTATCGAGCAGGGCCTGGAGCAAGCCAGTCAGGACTTCGCCGGGGTTACCCTGGAAATTCAGCGTTCGCTGGATTACTTCGAGAGCCAGCTGGGCAAGGGCTATATCAGCCGGCTGCTGCTGATGCCGATGAAGCGTGATGGCGCCCAGGTGTTAAAAGCCTTGAGCGATGGTTTGGCGGTCAATCTGCAGGCGCTTAATTTGCGCGATCTATTTGCCGGGCAGCCGGCCGCGGAGCTTGATGAGCAGCAACAGGCTTACTGCTTCTCCGTGGTTGGCGCCGCCCTGCGCCAGGAGGTTTGATGCAAAACATCAACCTCTATCAGCGCCAACCAAAGCGCGGTCATGGCCCACGTCCCAAGCAGATGCTGCTGGGTTGGCTGTTGTTGTTTGCCGTGATCATCTCGCATGGAGCTTGGCAGGCGTGGCAGTTGCAGCAAGCCACCACGTTAGCGAATGCCACGCAAAGTCGTGCCCAGGCGCTGCAGGCCGAATTCAGTACCGCCACGGCCAGTTTTCAGGCGCCGCAACTGGACCCGCTGCTGCCGGCGCAATTGGCGCAACAAGAGCAGAGCAATCTGCAGCTGCAGCGCTTGGTCGCCCATTTGCAATTGTTGGCGCAACAACAAAGCGCCGGCTTTGTGGCACCGCTGGCGGCCTTGTCGGAGCGCCATCCACCGGCGGGCTTGTGGCTCAGTGAGATTGCCCTGCGCGATGGCGGCAGCAGCTTAAGCTTGCAGGGTTTCAGCCAAGACCAGCAATTATTGCCCCTGTACCTGCAAAGCCTGGGGGTTAGCCCGGTATTTCGCGGGCGGGCTTTTGCCCGTTTCGAGTTACAGCGCAACGCGGATGGGCTGCTGGGGTTTCGGCTGTCTTCGCGTTTAGATGACGAGGGCAAGGCCCATGAATAAGTTGCTGCAACGCTGGTTACTGCTGGCGCCCCGTGAGCAATGGCTGAGCTATGGGGTCGCGTTGGCAGTGGTCGGCATGCTCTACATGCTGCTGTTGGGCGACCCTTTGACGCAGCGGGTCGTCAAGCAAACGGCGCTGAACAAAGCCGCAGTGCTCAGCCTGCAAGAGGCGCAGTTGGGGCTGGCGGACTTACAAGCCAAGCTCGCCGTCGACCCGAACGTGCCCTATCGCAGCGCCCTGCTGACCGCCAAAGCCAGTGGCGAGCAACTGATCGGCGAAGTCGACCAAGACACCGCCGGCCTGCTGCCGCCCGAGAAAATGCGCGCGGTGCTGCAAGAGCTGTTACGCGCCCAACCCAAGCTGCGCTTGCTTAGCCTGCAGAGTTTTTCCGAACCCTTGCAGTTGGCCCAAACGGCGCCGCAGCCGAGCGGGGCGCTCGAGAAGAGCGCGGCCATCGAACTGAAAGCACCGGTTACCCTGTACCGCCATGGGTTAAAGATCAGCCTGCAAGGCGGCTATTTCGATTTGCTCGCTTACCTGCAGGCGATTCAAGCCAGCGGCTGGCGCCTGCATTGGGACAGTCTGGATTATCAAGTTGGCGCGGACGGCCCGGCCCAGGCGAAAATTAATCTGGTGCTCTATACCTTGAGTCGCGAAGCGGGGTGGATCGGTGTTTAACAGGCCGCTGAAAAATTACTGCGCTCGGTTATACGGCGTTGAAATCCGCCTCAAAATGCTCATGTACGGCTTGTACACTGCGCTTTTTCGGCGGATTTCGCCTTGTCTAACCTTCGCTCGCTACATTTTTCAACAGCCTGTTCGATCCGCTTATCTGGTGCTGTTAATTGGCCTTTGCAGCCATGCCAATGCCGCCCTCGACCCCACTCAGCCGGCAGCTTCGGCTGCCACTGCGGCAACCGCCGGCACGGCCGAAACCGCCTTGGTGCTGCAGTCGATAGTGCGCGGTGGGCGGCAGTCGCAGGCGGTAATTAATGGCCAGTTACTGCAGGTTGGCGACGAATTAGGCGGCGCCAAGCTGCTGGCGATTTACCCACACTCTGTCGTGCTTGAGCGCCAAGGCCAGCAACAGGTCTTGCGTCTGGTCGAACCCATACTGAAACCGAGTCGATAACGCCATGCTGCCAAAATCTGCTTTTCGTTTTCGTCTGCTGCATCGCCAATCGCGCCTCGCGCTGCTGACGGCGCTGAGCCTGCTGGCGGCCTGTCAGACCTTTAAGGATGGCGACCAGCAACTCTATGAGCAAAGCAACAAACTGCTGGCTGAGAGTTTGGCGCAAAGCCGCGCCAAGGTCGCCCCGCCCTTGGCGGTGCAGGCGGCGCTGCTTTCGCCGTTAGCGCAGGCACCTATGCTGCAGACGGCCATGGCCCGCAGCGGGCCGCGCTTCGATGTGGCGGCCAAAGACATGCCGGCCAACGAGTTCTTTCTGAGCCTGATGAATGGCGCCGGGCAAAACATCGTGGTGCACCCCGAGGTGACCGGCAACATCACCTTCAGCCTGCGCAATGTCACCCTGGAAGAGGTCTTGGCGGCGGTGCGTGACAGCTACGGCTATGACTTTGGTCGCACCAGCTACGGCTATCAGATTTTCCCCAACCAGGCGATTACCCGCACCTACAACATCAACTACCTGAATCTGCAGCGTCAGGGCGTTACCGACACCGAAGTCAGCTCCGGCCAGGTCAATACCAGCGACAACAGTGACAGCAGCAATGGCGCGACCACCACCAGCACCACCTCGAGCACCCGGCCGGCCAGCCAGCTGATTACCACCAGCAATGTCGACTTCTGGAAGGAAGTGAATACGGTGGTGAGCATGATCGTTGGCAGCGAGGAGGGTAATAAGGTGGTGGTCAACCCCCAGGCCGGTTTGATGGTGGTGCGCGCCTCGGCGGCGGATCAACAAAGCGTTGAGGGTTTTCTAAGGCAGGCCCACACCAACCTGCAGCGGCAAGTGATTCTAGAAACCAAGATCCTCGAAGTGAATCTGTTTGACCGTTTTCAGGCCGGGGTGGACTGGGAACAACTGGGTAGCGATGGCAGCACCAAGGTCGCCGGTGCGGCGCTAACGGGGGCGCAAACCATCGGCGGGGTGTTCAGTGCGGCGGTGACCATGGGTGACTTCAGCGGCACGCTGCAATTACTCGAGACCCAAGGTGATGTGCGGGTGCTCTCGACCCCACGGATCTCGACCCTGAATAACCAAAAAGCGGTGATCAAGGTCGGCACCGACGAGTACTTCGTCACCGACGTGTCGGCCAGCACCACCACCAGCACTAACGGCGACGGTGCCTCGACGCCGGACATTACCCTGACGCCGTTTTTCTCCGGCATCTCGCTGGATGTGACTCCACAAATTGATGGCCGCGGCGACGTGACCCTGCATGTGCGGCCGTCGGTGAGCAAGGTTACCGCCGACGATACTGAGATCAATCTCGGCGATACCTTTGGCACCCTCAACCTGCCGACCGCGCGCACCACTTCGCGCCAGTCCGACTCCATCGTCCGCGCCCGCAGTGGCCAGGTGGTGGTAATCGGCGGCCTGCTGCAGAACGACAACGAAAACGTCGATGCCGATGTGCCCTGGTTGTCGAAGGTGCCGCTGTTGGGTTGGTTGTTTCAGCAGCAGCGCAAGAACCTCGGCAAGAGCGAGTTGGTGATTCTGATGCGCCCTCAGGTGATCAGTGACGACACCTGGCTAAATGAGATCCAAAAAAGCGCCGAAGCCTTTAAAGAGTTGAGATAGCGCATGTATCAGGCATTTTTTGGGCTGCGCGCCAAGCCTTTCGCGCTGACGCCCAACACCGAGTTTTTGGTGCAGCTGGCGCCCTATCAGGCCTGCCTGAATCTGCTGCGGGTGGCGCTGGCCGAAGGCGAGGGGTTTATCAAGGTGACTGGCGAAGTCGGCACCGGCAAAACCTTGCTCTGTCGCGCACTGCTGAACTTGCTGGATACAGAAAAGTACCAGCTGGCTTACTTGCCCAATCCCTGTTTGTCGCCGTTGGATTTGCGCCAAGCGCTGGCCCGTGAGCTACGGATTGCCGATGTCGAAAGCCACGACGCCATGAGCCTGCTGGATGCCCTGCACCATCGCCTGATCGAGTTGGCAGCGCAGGGTAAAAGCACAGTGCTGCTGATTGATGAGGCCCAAGCGCTCCCGGATAAAACCCTCGAAGCGTTGCGCTTGCTGACCAATCTGGAAACCGAGCAGAACAAATTGCTGCAAGTGGTGTTGTTCGGCCAGCCGGAGTTGGATGCCACTCTGGCCCGCCATGAGTTTCGCCAACTGTTGCAGCGGATTACCTTTTCTTATCGTTTGCGCCCGCTGGATGTCACCGACACCGGCCGTTATCTGCAGGAGCGTCTGAGTGTTGCCGGTTACCGTGGTGAGCCGTTATTCAGCAATGCGGCGGTGCGTTTGTTGGTGCGTGGCAGCGGCGGGATTCCGCGCTTGCTGAATATTCTTGGCAACAAAGCCCTGATGGCCACCTACGGCGAGGGCCGCCGGCAAGTCGGCGCCGCCCAGGTGCGCCGCGCGCTGGCCGATACCGATGGAGTGCAGGCCGCGTGCCGCGTGCCGCGTTGGCTGGCGTGGAGTTTGGCGGCCGGCGTGTGCTCGGTGCTGCTGGTCAGCACCTGGCCCTGGCTGCAGAGCTTGCGGGAGGTTTGGTTATGAGCCTGGTCAATGACCTGCTGCGCGATCTGGATGCCCGCCGCGCCGCGCCGGGTGAATGGCCGCTGCGCGATGCCTTGCAGCCGGTCAACGAGGAGGCGGCGGCGCGCCGCGATAAAATCGAGGTGCTGCGCCGTGGCTCGATTTGGTTTGGCGCGGTCATGCTGTTGGCCATCATGGTCGGTTTGATGATTGGCCGAGTGGTGAATGGCGACCCCGTGTCGCCGTTCGCCGCGCAACACCAGGTGCCAGCCGCAGTGCCTGAGCCTGCACCGATAACGCCGGCACCGGTAACACCGCCAGTGGTGGCCGTTGCCGCCGCGCCGTTGCCGCAGTTGCTGGATGTATTGCCGCAAAATGATGGTCAGCGCTTGCTGCTGCAGTTGTTGCTGGACAGCTCGGTGGCCTACCAGCGCACCGAAGAGAATGGTGCGGTGAGCCTGTTTTTACCGGGCGTACAGCTGCGCGGTGAGCCGCATCAGGGTCGGGTGCAAGGCGCCGGCCGCAGCTTGTCGTGGCGGGTCGAGGCACGCGGTGGCGGGGTGCAGGTGTTGCTGGTCGGTTTGGGCGATCAGCTGCAAGTGCACGATCGCCTGGAGGCGGCCGGTGATCGCTGGCTGCTGTGGCTGGAAGTGCCGCTGCAGAACGCTCCAGCGGCCAATGTCGGCGCAGTTGAAGAGTTTCCAGCGGCCAGCACCGCAGTTGCCGCCGAGCCTGAGTTGCCCGATTGGAGCACTCGCCCGGTGCCGGCGACGAATAGCGAAGCGCCTGTGCCTGCTGCAGTTCCGGTCCGCCCGCAGCCGATTACCGCAGCCCCGACAGGCCCGCCCCAGGTGCAGATCACCAGCCACCAACCGGACGCCTTGAGCCAGGCCCGGCAGGCGCTGCTTGAGCAAAATTACCCGAGTGCGATTGCCCAGCTAGAGGCTTTGCATCGCCGCCCAAGCAGTAATAGCGAGGTCGCGCGCTTGCTCGCCCAGGCGTATCTGGCCAATGGTCAGCCGGCGCAACTGCTCAGTTGGTTGCCGGCGCAGCTGCAGGCTAATCCACGCGACAGCGAGCTGCGCATGTTGCTGGCGCGCGCCCAATTACAAACCGGCGCTATGCCGGCGGCGGTGGCGACCCTGCAGCAAAATTCGCCGCCGCTGGCCACAGAGCCGGGCTACCACGCCTTGCTGGCCGCCAGTTATCAGCAAACCCAGCAATGGCCGCAAAGCGCCGCGCTCTATCAGCAGCTGGTTAACGGGCGACCCTCCCAGGCCACTTGGCAGCTGGGTCTGGCGATTGCGCTGGAGCAACTCGAACGCCCAGGCGACGCCGCTAAACACTACAGCTTGGCCCTTGAAGGCCAAGGCTTGGATGCCAGCTCACGCAGCTTTGCGGCTGAGCGGGCCACGGCCCTGAAGGAGTCCCTATGAGTCAGAGTGGGTTCGTAGGGTGGTCAACGCGCAGCTTGGCCACCAAGACGGTTGAGCGCGCGACGCCCTTGAAGGAGTGGCCATGAGTCAGGACGATCCGCGCCAGCGCAAAATTCGCCTCGGTGATTTGCTGATTCAAGCCGGCTTGCTCACCGACACTCAGCTGCAACTGGCCCTGCAAGAGCAAAAACGCAGCGGCTCCAAGCTCGGTCGCGCGGTGATCGATCTGGGCTTTGTCGCCGAGGCTAAGCTGCTCACGGCCTTGTCCGAGCAGATGAAAATCCCCTTTATCGAACTGCGCCACTTCAAGTTCGATAACCCGCTGGTGCAGTTGCTACCGGAAGCCATGGCTCGGCGTTTTCGCGCGATTATCCTGACCCGTGAAGGCGGCGGTTTGCTGGTCGGCATGTCCGATCCGCTCGACCTGTTTGCCCTCGATGAGATGGAGCGGCTGCTGAAAACCCGCGTGTCACCTGCGGTGGTGCGTGAGGCCGAGTTGCTGGCGACCTTGGACACCGTGTACCGGCGCACCAGCGAAATCGCCTCGATTGCCGGCGAGCTGGAAGGCGATCTGCAGGAAAGCGACTTCGACCTGTCCAAGCTCGGTGCCGACAGCAATACCGAGGCGCCGGTGGTGCGCCTGCTGCAAACGCTGTTTGAAGAAGCGGTGCAGATGAAAGCCTCGGACATCCATATCGAACCCGATGAGGGCTTGGTGCGCATTCGTCAGCGCATCGACGGCGTGCTTAGCGAGCAGGTGATGAAGGAGCATCGCATCGCCTCGGCGCTGGTGATGCGCCTGAAAATCATGTCCGGTCTGGATATTTCCGAGAAACGCCTGCCGCAAGACGGCCGCTTCAATATTCGGGTCAAGGGTCGCAATATCGATGTGCGGGTCTCGACCATGCCGGTGCAGTTCGGCGAGTCGGTGGTGATGCGGCTACTCGACCAAAGCGGCGCGATGTTTCAGCTCGACGGCACCGGCATGCCGGCCGATTTGCTGGTGCGTTTTCGCCGGCTATTGCACCGCCCCTTCGGCATGGTGCTGGTTACCGGGCCGACCGGTTCGGGTAAAACCACCACCCTGTATGCCGGGCTGTCGGAGCTCAACAGCCCGGAGAAAAAGATCATCACCGTCGAAGATCCGGTGGAGTACCGCTTGCCGCGCGTTAATCAGGTGCAGGTCAATACCAAGATCGACCTGACCTTTGGCCGCGTGCTGCGCGCCGCGTTACGGCAAGACCCGGACATCGTGCTGGTCGGCGAAATGCGTGACCAGGAGACTGCCGAAATCGGCCTGCGCGCCGCGCTTACCGGCCACCTGGTGCTCTCGACCTTGCACACCAATGACGCCATGACCTCGGCCATGCGCCTGATCGACATGGGCGCCGAGCCGTTTCTGGTGGCCACCGCGCTGAACGCCGTACTGGCTCAGCGTTTGGTGCGTAAAGTCTGCGAGAACTGCATGGGCGAGCACTCGCCTGAGCCGCGCGAACTGGCCTGGCTGGAAAACCTCTATGGCAGTTCACTGGCCGGCCGCATCTTCAAGCGTGGCAGCGGTTGCCACCAGTGCCATAACAGCGGCTACTCCGGGCGCGTCGGCGTTTATGAGTTGCTGGAGATGGACGAGCCGATGGTCGCCGCCCTGCGCCGTAGCGACCCGCAAGGCTTCGCCGAGGCCGCCAAGGCCAACCCGCATTACCGCCCACTGGCCGCCTGCGCCCTGGACTACGCCCTGGCCGGGGTGACCAGCGTCGAGGAAGTGCTGAAAGTCTGCGCCACCCTGACCGATGAGGTGGTGGTGTGAGTCGCCGTTGTGCTGGTTTTTGTAGGATGCGGTTGAGCGTAGCGATACCCATCAATGCGCGAAACGATGGGTATCGCTGCGCTCAACCCATCCTACGTTTGCCTATTAGCCGGAGCCTTGGCTAATGGCCTCTTTTCGCTACAGCGGGCGCAATGCCGAGGGCGGCAAGGTGGCGGGCATTATCGACGCCAACAGTGCCGATGCGGTGGCCGCCGAGTTACTGGCCAAGAGCGTGACGCCGCTGACCATCGAGCAGCAAGACAGCGCCGATGCCGACGTATTTGCCGCCATCAATGAAATGCTGCGCAGCAAGAAAGTCGATCTCGATGAGCTGATTATTTTCTGCCGGCAGATGTACAGCCTGGCCAAGGCCGGCGTGCCGATCATTCGGGCGATTGCCGGTCTGGGCGAGTCTAATCGCAACCGTTATTTCCGTGAGGTGCTGCAAAAGGTGCGCAGCGATCTGGAGGGCGGCGTGAGCATGGCCGTGGCCCTGAACGCCCACCCGAAAGTGTTCGGCACCCTGTTCGTCAGCATGATCAGCGTCGGTGAAAACACCGGCCAACTCGACCAGGCTTTCCGCCAGTTGGGCAGCTATCTGGACCTGGAGCGCGAGACCCGCAAGCGCATTAAACAAGCCACCCGCTATCCCTTGTTCGTGCTCAGCGCCATGGTCGTGGCGATGACGGTGATTAACCTGTTTGTGATCCCCGCTTTTGCCAAGGTGTTTGCCCAGTTTCACGCGCAACTGCCGTGGCCGACCCGGTTTCTGATCGGTACCTCGCAGTTCTTCCAGGACTTCTGGTGGCTGCTGGCCTTGCTGCTGGGTGGCGGCATCTACGGTTTTTTCAAGTGGCTGGAGACCGAGCCGGGCGCGCTGAAGTGGGACCAGATCAAACTGCGCTTACCGATAGTCGGCGGCATCTTCGAGCGCATTGCCCTGGCCCGTTTCACCCGTACCTTCGCGATGATGTACAAGGCCGGTGTACCGCTGCTGCAAACCCTGTCGATCAACAGCGCCAGCGTCGGCAACAAGTACATCGGCCAGGCGATTCTGGGCATGCGTGAGGGCGTTGAGCGCGGCGAAGCACTGACCCGCAGCGCCTCCGCCAGCGGTTTGTTTACCCCACTGGTGCTGCAGATGATGGCCGTCGGCGAAGAGACCGGCGCCATCGATGACCTGTTTATCGAAGTGGCAGACTTTTACGAGCAAGAGGTCGATTACGACCTCGGCCAGCTGGCCAGTGCTATTGAGCCGATTTTGATCGTGGCCATGGGCATCATGGTGCTAATTCTTGCCCTCGGGGTGTTCTTGCCGATGTGGGAACTGGCCTCGGCGGCCAAGGGCCACGGATGAAAGCCGACTACGACAGCGGCCGCACCGTGCGCCGTGCGCGGCTGTTTGGCTGGGGTCTGTGCGGGCTGATTGCGTTGGGTTTGGTCTGGGCCATGGGCAGTAAAATTTTACGGGTCAGCGAGGCGCGGGCGGTCGACGCCACCCGCGAAAACCTGATGGCCAGCCTCACCGCCTTGGCTGCCGAACGAGTGGCCCAAGGGAGGGCGGCGGATGCCAGTTGGCTGCGGCGCAACCCGTTTCAGCTGCTGCGCTGGGAAAGCAGTGACTATTGCGGCGAGCTGCAAGAGTTGCAGTTGCCACAAGCGGGCTGCTGGCATTACCTGCCGGCCCGTGGCTGGCTGCTGCATCGCAGCCGCTTTACTGATCCAGAGCAAGGAATAGTCGCAGAACTGCGGGTTTTTCAGCTGCAGGCAGTTCCCAAACCACCGCTCGGCGGCACAGAATCAAAGGACGCTTTAATCGGCTTGGAGCTAAACCAGGTGCCCACTGCAGAAGTCACTGCGCTGGCCGATACCTATCAGTAACTGGAGTGGCATTTATGCAACGCAGTAAAGGTTTTACCCTGATCGAATTGGTGGTGGTGATCGTCATCCTCGGCATCCTGGCTGCGGTGGCGTTGCCACGCTTTATTAACGTTACCAAGGACGCCCACGAGTCGGCGGTTAAAGGCGCTGGCGGGGCCTTGGCATCCGCCGTGTTGCTGGTGCGTTCGCAGTGGGAGGTCAATCGTAATGGCTCGGACACCACGCCCAATACGGATGTCACCGGCTTTGGTGATGGTCTGGTTGATGTGAATGCCTCGGGATGGCCGCTGGGGACGGGCGCTGCGTTGGACTGCGTAGGCGTATGGACTAGCGTGCTGCAAGGCTCTGCGCCAACAGTGGCGACGGCCGCCGGCAGTGATTATTTAGCGACCATCGTCGGCCAAGTGTGCACCTACACCTACCAGAGAGACCCCTCTGCTACCGGCGTGCCGAACGACACAATTGTCTACGACTCCAGCACCGGCGCAGTTACAACCGTATACAACCCATAATTTTCAAAGCAGTTAGAGGAAATAATGATGAAAAATCAACAAAGCGGTTTTACCCTGATCGAGCTGATTATGGTGATTGTGATTATTGGGATTTTGGCGGCGTTTGCAGTGCCGAGGTTTGCGGATTTAAGTGGCGATGCGCGTATGGCTAGTCTCGACGGTGCTCGTGGCGCGTTGCTCTCTGCTAACGGAATTGTGCACTCGACCGCTCTGGCGCGTAATCAGGCCGTCGGGGCCGGGAATGTCAATGTCGAGGGTGGTGTTAGCGTGGCTACGGTGGAAGGTTACATGGCTGGTACCGCCGCCGCAGTTGGGGCTGCTGCACAGTTTGAAGGCGACTTTGTCGTTACGGATGCTGCTGGAGTGGCGACGGTCACGCTTGGTGCATGCTCGTTCACCTATACCGAGCCGACAGGCCCAGGTGTTGTTGGCGTCGTTGCGGCTATTACCGGTCAGAACGCTGATGGTGGCTGTGATCCGTGATACACCAGCGCGGCTTCACCATGGTCGAGCTGATAATGGTGATTGTCATCACCGGCATCCTCGCCGCCGTGGTGGGGCCGCGTTTTTTTGAGCGGCAGGTGTTCGATGAGCGGATGTTCTTCGAGGAAAGCATCGGTGCGGTGCGTTATGCACAAAAGCTGGCGTTGGCCAGTGGTTGCTTGACCCAGGTAAGTCTGAGTAACGCGGGTTATCAGCTGCGCCAGGCCGCCAACTGTAACGGTGGCGCTTACGTGCTTGAGGTCATCGGTCCAGATGGCCAGACGCCCTATGCCGGGGCGGTGCCGGCTGGCATCGTGTTACCGGCCAATAATTTTCCGTTGGTGTTTGACTCGCTGGGGCGGCCTGCCGCTGCGGCGAGCGCCAGCATTGGCGGCTTCACCCTCAACGTGGCTGCCGAAACCGGGTTGGTGCAATGAGTGATGGGTATCGCTGCGCTCAACCCATCCTACGGGCTGGCGCCAGCACGCGTCAGCGCGGCATGACCCTGATTGAGTTAGTTATCGCCATCGTCATTATCGGCATCGCCTCGGCGGCGCTGTATTCGGCGATGGCCTCGATTACCGGCCGTTCGGCCGACCCGATGTTGCGCCAGCAAAGCCTGTCGATTGCCGAGGCCTATCTGGAGGAGATCGAGCTGCAGGCGTTTCTCGACCCAAGCACGCAGCTCGCCTGTCAGGCGATTCCCGCTAACCGTGCGCTGTTTGATGATGTCTGCGATTACCGTGGGCTGGTCGATGTCGGGGCGGTGGCTGCCAGCGGTCTGGCCATAGCGGCGCTGGCCGGCTATGGCGTGAGGGTGACCGTGGCGTCACCGCCAGCGCCGACCTGGAACCTACTGCCGAGCGCCGATGTGTTCTATATCCAAGTCACGGTAACCGACCCCGCCGGCCAGGACTTAGTCCTTGGCGGCTACCGGACGCGCTGATGCGCAGGCTAATCGAATGCGTAGGGTGTAAAACGGCCGCAGGCCTTTTCCACCGCCTTGGCTCGCGTCTTGGCCGGTGGGAAACCGCTGTGCGGGTTTCCCACCCTACGCCCACCCTACCTGTACCTCGGCTGCAACGCGGCTTTACCCTGATCGAACTGGTGATGGTAATCGCCCTGGCCGGCGCGGTGGCGGTGATGATCTCCAGCGCCTTGTCGCGGCCGCTCGAGGGTTTTATTGCCCAGAGCCGTCGCGCCGAGTTGGTCGATCTGGCCGCTGGCGCCTTGAATCGCATGGCCCGCGATATTCGCTTGGCGGTGCCTAATTCGGTGCACTTGAACGCCGGAGGTACCACCATCGAGATGTTCAATGTGCTGGACGCGGGGCGCTACCGGCCCAATCGTCTCGGTGGAGATGGGCTGAGATTTACTAGCGGCGCTGCCGGGACCTGTAACAGCAGCACAGTGGACGGTAGTTGCAACAGCTTTCAGGTGCTCGATCCTGGCCTGCTGGTGGCCGGTGCGCGTTGGTTGGTGGTTTACAACATCGGTGCTGAGGGCGGCGGTGCTCCGTTGCCCGGCTCGAATGTTTGGGCGCCGGCCAATCCCGGCGTTATCACCCCGGATGGCACTGGCTTCGCTATAGCCGGCGGCGCTCCAGCGGGGGAAACCTTGCTGACGCTAACGCCGCCGGCTGGCAGCTTCAGCTTCGCCTATGCCTCGCCGCAGCGGCGGTTTTATCTGGCTGATCAGATTCTTGGCTATCGCTGCACTGGTGGGCAGTTGCTGCGTTTTACCCGCACCGACTCGGGCGCCCCGTGGTTTTCTGGCGCTGGGGCGGTACAGGCCAATAATGTGACTGGCTGCAGCATGAGCTACCAGCCCGGCAGCAGCCAACGCGCCGGGCTGGTAACCCTGGGCCTGACACTGACCTTGGAGGGCGAAAGCATTGAGCTGTTCCAGCAAGTGCACGTCGACAATGCACCTTAAACGCATGCGCCCTGATCTTTCGCGCCAACGCGCGCCCCGGCAAACCGGCTTTGCCCTGGTGGCGGCGATGTTTGTAATGATCATTATCGCCATGGTGGTGCTGGCGATGATGCGCCTGGCCGGTAATCAGCACGGCACCAACAGCCTGGCCATTCAGCAGGCACGGGCTTATCAAGCGGCCCGCGCCGGGTTGGATTGGGGCATTAGCCGCGTGGCAGTTCCCGCGCGGGTTGTTACTGCCCCATGTCCGGCCGCTCCGGCCAACACTGCACTAACCATGGAGGCAGGCTCGAATCTGGCGGAGTTTAATAACCTGGTAGTCGTGAGCTTTACGCTGGCGTCTTATCTTGAGGATGGTAATCCGCGCTGCATCTACAGGCTAACCGCCACCGCGCAAAACGGCGTACCCGGTAACCGTCCCGATTACGCCTATCGCAGCTTGAGTGCGACGGTGGAGAATTGAATGACTCAGCGCGGCGGCAAGTACGGGAGCAAGCGATGACCAGTGGTCGTTTAACTGCATTTATACGTCTGCTGTTGGGCCTGTGGCTGGCTCTGGGCGCCGCACCCGCCGCCATTGCGGCCATCAGCGTAGCGGCCAGTAGCTCGGTCGGGAATGGCGTTAGCTCGGCGGTTAGCAGCCTGAGCCTGAGCAACCCCGGCAGTCAAAGCGGCGACGTACTGCTGGCGCAGCTTGTTGTGGGTGCCAGTGGCGCCACCATCACCGCGCCCAGTGGTTGGAGTTCGTTCTGGTTCGACACTGGCACGGGTGTCACTCAGCAACTGTTCTATCGAATTGCCGGCGCTAGCGAGGCGGGGAGCTACAGCTTTAGCTTCGCCAGTGCGCGTGCCAGTGGTGGCTTGTTGGTGTTGCGCGGGGTGGACACTACGGGTGCCACGCCTATCGCCCATAGCCAAGGCAACAATGGTTCGAGTTCGACGCTGACGGCGTTGGCGGCCAACGTCACCACTGCCAACAGCCTGGCGGTGCGCTATTTCGCTTTTGGGCGTGGCAACAATACGCTCAGCGGCCCGGCCACCCAGCACTACAGCCCGGCCACGGGCGCAGTCCCCAACGGTGTCGCCGCGAGCGCGTCCAGTGCTATCCAGACCGCCGTGGGGCAGTCCGGTGATGCCACTGCCACTGCCGGCGGCAGCAGCGCTGCTTGGCTGGCGGCGACTGTGGTGCTTGCGCCCAGTGTGCTGCCGGTATTGAGCTGGAGCCTCGACGAAGCGACTTGGACCGGTGCCGCCGGCGAGGTGCTGGATGCTTCGGGCAATGGCCTGGCTGGCACTGTGGTCAACACCGCGCAAACCAGCAATACGGCACCGGCATTGCCGACGGTGAATGGCGATGGCACCTGTCGCTATGGCGGCTTTACCAGTAGCAGTCAGCAGTATGTGCAGCATGCCGATAACGCTCTGCTGGACCTGCAGGGCAGCTTCAGTATCGGGCTGTGGGTTAAGCCCAGTAGTTTGCCGGCCAGCGGCTTGATGACGATTTTGTCGAAAGACGAGAACTACGAGTTTCACCTTAAGCCAGACGGCAAGATCAACTGGTGGTGGCAAACCACCGCCGGGGGCACTAATCAGCTCGATAGCACTGCCAGCGTGCCGGTGGGGCAGTGGAGCCATGTGCTGATCCGCTACGCCCCAGGCGATCAACGCATCTATATCAATGGCGCGCTGGCGGGCAGTGCCAGCTTCAGCGGCACGCCCGTGGCCAACACCGATCCTTTGCAGTTGGGTAATGACCAGGGCTTTGCCGGGCGCTATTTCAATGGCGCGCTGGATGAACTGCGTATTTATGCTGTGGCCTTGAGTACCGCGCAGATCAGCGCCTTGGTTCAGGCGCGGCACAGTTGTCCGCTGGCGCTGCAGTGCGTCAACGATAACTTCAATCGGTCTGGTCTGGGCGCTGATTGGGCGGTCACGACCAGCGGCGGCTCGTTCGGCGTGCCGGTAATCGTCAGCGACCGCATGCGCCTGACGAACAGCAGCAATAACGTCGCCACCTCCAGTACGCTGCAGCGCTTATTTCCCGCCGCGGGCAACTATGTGCAGATGCAGTTTAAGCATTACGCCTACAACGGCAGCGGGGCCGACGGTGTGGCCGTGGTGCTCTCGGACGCCAGCGTTACCCCCCAAGCCGGCAGCTATGGCGGGCCCTTGGGTTACGGCACGCGCGGTACCGTCACCACTCCAGGCTTTGCTGGCGGCTGGCTGGGGGTGGGGGTCGATGAGTACGGTAACTTCTCCACCGAAGGGGGTGGCGCCACCGCCAATGGCCCCGGTCGGCGGCTAGATTCGGTGGCGTTGCGCGGTTCCGGTGCCCCTTCGCGCACCTCTGGCTACAGCTATATCGCCGGCACTGCGGCCAACCTGAGCCCCGGTATTGATGTGGCCGGCAGTACTGCCGGGCCTGGGCACACCTATAGAATTACCATGGACGGGCGGGTGTCGGGCAGCGCACTGGTCACGGTCGAGCGCGATAGCGGCGCCGGCTTTGTGGCTCTCAGTGGGCTCGGTGGGCTTAACGTGGCCGCGGCCGCCGGGCAGGCGCCGTTACCGGCGAATTTTTACCTGTCGTTTACCGGCTCATCTGGCGGCTCTACCAATACCCATGAGTTGGATGATCTGCAGGTGTGCGCCTCGCAGATTAATCCGATTGAGCAGCAGATCGACCATTTTGAGTTGGTGCATGCCGGCAACGCGCTGACCTGCAATCCATTGGATGTGTTGGTTCGGGCGTGCCTGGATGCCAGTTGTGCAACGCCCTACACCGGCAGCGTAACGGTTAATTTAACCCCGAGCGGCTGGGTGGGTGGCAACAGTCAGACCTTTAGCGGTGGCAGTAAAACCCTGCAATTGCGCAACAATACCGCCAGCACCGTGACCCTTGGGGTCAGCGGTTCTACGCCGAGCCTGAAGCCTTTTAGTCAGACGCTTTGTTCGTCAGGCGGCGCCTTGTCGAGCAGTTGTACGGTGCCATTCGCCGACAGCGGGTTTATCGTCACTGTGCCCGACATGCTGGCGGCCAAACTCACCACTGGCAGTATCCGTGCGGTCAAAAAAAATGATGCCACGCAAGCCTGCGTGCCGGGCTTTCCCAGCGGCGCGCGCACCGTGCAGTTCAGCTCGGCCTACGTCAGCCCAAACACTGGAACGCAGCCGGTGGTGGTCAATGGCACAGCCGTCACGGCAGCCCTGACCAATGTGGCGCTGGACTTTGACGCCGCGGCCAGCGCACCGCTGAACGTGCGTTATGACGATGCCGGACTGATGACCCTGAATGCCCGTTACGCACCGACCAGTGGCGATGAAAATGGGCTGGTGATGATCGGCAGCGACCCGTTTATCAGCAGCCCGGCCGGCTTTTGTGTGGAGGCGCTGACGCCGCTGAGCGCGCCGACGACGGCGCTGCCGGCCTGCGCTAACTCGGCCTGCACGGTGTACCAGAAGGCCGGCCTGGTGTTCCCTATGCGGTTGCGGGCCAAGGCTTGGGCCGATGGGGAGAGTGATACGGAGCTGTGCGACAACCTCGATACCGCTAATTTCCGCCAGACCAGCGGCAACCTGCCGCTGAGTGCGAGCATGCTCGATGGTGGCGCCAACGGGGTTTTGGCGGTTGGCGCAGTGGACTTCTCGACGGCTGCGGATGTCACCATCAGTCAGGCGGTGAGCGAGGTGGGGCGCTTTCAGTTCACCCTCGGCAGTGCGCTCACGACCTATCAGGGCTTGGCGCTGGCCAGTAGCAGCAGTGCGGCAGTTGGGCGCTTCACTCCAGACCATTTCGACGTGCAAATCAGTCAGTACGCCCCGGCTTGTGCGGCCGGCGCCTCGACTTATGCCGGTCTGAACGATGCCGATCCGAATCTGGTCAAGATTGGCCAGCCCTTCCTATTCGCGGGCAGTGTCACCGCCCTTAACGCCACGGGAGGCATTACCAGCAACTACGACAAGGATTTGGCCAGCTACGCGCGCCTGCAGGGTGGCACCGCCAGCATCGCTGATTATGTTGGTGCCCCGCCGGTATTGCCGGCAACTCCGGTTGCGGCAGTGGATGGCGTGGCGCTGATCGACAACACGCTGTCGTTCGACGGCGGCGTTTCAGCCATTACCCTGAGCGGCGCTGCAACCTATCAATTCAACGCCCCACGGGATGCCTATCTGGTCAGTCTGATGGCCACTGCAAGCGACAGCGATGGTGTGACTGGCACCTCGACGCAAACCGCCGCTTTGGATTTTCGCCTCGGTCAGGCGCATATCGGCAATGCCCACGGCTCGGAGCTGCAGGCTTTGCGGCTGCCGTTTACGGCGGGTTACTTCAATGGCAGCGGCTATGTGGCGAACCCGCTGGACAGCTGCACCGCGTTTGATCCGGCCGGCTTGGGTGGTTATCAAGGGCAGTTGGCTGCCGGTGAAACCGCCTTGAGCTACCTGAATGCGGCAGGCCTGGTGGCTGCTCCGCCAGTCAATGTGCAGGCGGGCAGCAGTCTGGCGGGTGGCTATCTGCTCTCCGCGCCGGGCGTGGGTAACGATGGCAGTGTGCGCCTGACCTACACCACGCCGACCTGGTTGCAGTTCGACTGGGATGGCAATGGCTCGCTGGAACCCGCCAGCGGTCTGGCGACCTTCGGTATCTACAAAGGCGCTACGCCGCTGATCTTCCGCCGGGAACTGTATCGCTAGCCAGGTTGATGGATGACCGATAAACCAAAAGGCCATCCTGTCGGGTGGCCTTTTGGTTGGGGGGGTAAAAGAGGGGATTCCCTGGCCTGCCTGTACCAGGGCCCCCAAAACTGGAGTTATCAGACCTATTGCAGGGGCTGTGCCAGTTTTCAGTTTTTCGCGTTATGGGCTGCGAGGCCGCATAAATAGGCGCTTGTAGCGCTGCAGCGGCTGCTGCGTGGGGTTGCTGAGGGCGCGCTTGGCGCCGCATTGGGGCGCTGGATGCGCCAACGGCCCCGATTGGGGGCCGTTGGGTGCTGCGGGGTTGGCTTCAGGCCTTATTCGTCTTCTCCATCATCGCCGTCAACCTTCATGCCCAGCTCTTTGATCTTGCGGGTCAGGGTGTTGCGGCCCCAGCCCAGCAGCAGGGCGGCGTCGCGGCGCCGGCCAGCGGTGTGTTTGAGGGCGGTCTCGATCATGATCCGCTCGAAGGTTGGCACGGCGCTGTCGAGCAGGTTGCTCTGGCCGCGTGCCAGGGATTGATCGGCCCATTGGCGCAGGGCCTGTTCCCAGTTGCTGACCGGTGAGTTGTCCTGGGGTTGGGTCAGTAGCTCCGGCGGCAGGTCGTCGACATGCACTTCGCGCCCCGAGGCCATCACGGTGATCCAGCGGCAGGTGTTCTCCAGCTGGCGCACGTTGCCGGGCCACGGCAGGTTCTGCAGGAAGGTCTCGGTTTCGTTTTTCAGCAGCTTGGGCTCGACGGCCAGTTCCAGGGCGGCGCTGCTCAAGAAGTGCCGGGCCAGAGTCGGGATGTCTTCACGGCGGTCAGACAAGCGTGGGATATGGATGCGGATCACGTTGAGGCGGTGGAACAAGTCTTCACGAAACTTGCCTTCCTGCACCAGGGTTTCCAGATTCTGGTGAGTGGCGGCGATGATCCGCACATTGACCTTGACCGGGGTGTGGCCGCCGACCCGGTAAAATTCGCTGTCGGCCAAAACGCGCAGCAAACGGGTTTGGGTGTCGGCCGGCATGTCGCCAATTTCATCGAGAAACAAGGTGCCGCCGTCGGCTTGCTCGAAGCGGCCACGGCGCAGGTTGACCGCGCCGGTGAAGGCGCCTTTCTCATGGCCGAACAGCTCGGATTCCATCAGGTCTTTCGGAATGGCGGCCATGTTCAGCGCAATAAACGGCGAGGCGGCGCGCGGGCTGTGACGGTGCAGGGCGTGGGCGACCAGCTCTTTGCCGGTGCCGGACTCGCCATTAATCAGCACAGTGATATTGGAGTGGGACAGCCGGCCGATGGCGCGAAACACCTCTTGCATGGCCGGCGCTTCGCCGATGATCTCTGGGGTGCGGGCGACTTCTGCCGGCGCTTGTAGAATGCCTTGCTGTTCTTGGGCGTGCTGGAAGGCGCGCTTGACCAGGGACACCGCCTCGTCAATGTCGAACGGCTTGGGCAGGTATTCGAAGGCGCCGCCTTGGTAGGAGGCGACGGCGCTGTCCAGGTCTGAGTGGGCGGTCATGATGATCACCGGCAAACGCGGATACAGCTCGCGCAGCTTGGCCAGCAGGTCGAGGCCGCTGCTGCCGGGCATGCGGATGTCGGAGATGATCACGTCCGGTTGTTCGCGGCCCAGACGAGTCAGCACGCTGTCGGCGTTTTCGAAGCTGACGGTGGTCATGCCTTCTTGTTGCAGGGCTTTTTCCAACACCCAGCGGATGGAACGGTCGTCGTCGACGATCCAGACGGTTTCAGTGCGACTCATGACGACACAACTCCTTGTTCCAGCGGCAGGAAAATCGAGAATACGGTGTGGCCGGGATGGCTCTCGCACTCGATCAGCCCTTGGTGCTGGCTGATAATGTTTTGGGTGATGGCCAGACCCAGGCCGGTGCCGTCGGCACGCCCGCTGACCATGGGATAGAAAATGGTGTCTTGCAGCTCGGCCGGAATCCCTGGGCCGTTGTCGATAATCTCGACCTTGGTGACCAGCCGATGGCGTTGTTGGCCGATGGTGAACTGGCGCAAGGTGCGGGTGCGCAGGGTGATGCGCCCGAGCCGCAGCTCGTTGTGGATGCCAATCGCCTGCATGGCGTTACGCACGATATTGAGCACCGCCTGGATCATTTGCTCGCGGTCAATCAATAGGTCCGGGATGCTTGGGTCGTAGTCGCGCACCAAAGTGATGCAGCCTTGGCTTTCGGCGGCCACCAGGCTGCAGACGCGCTCCAGCACTTCATGCACGTTGGTCATGGCCAGCGACGGTAGCTTGTTGGAACCGAGCATGCGGTCGACCAGATTACGCAGGCGGTCGGCTTCTTCGATGATGACGTTGGTGTAGTCCTTTAACTCTTCGCTGGGCAGTTCGCGGGCCAGTAACTGTGCGGCGCCGCGAATGCCGCCCAGGGGGTTTTTGATCTCATGGGCGAGGCCGCGCACCAGCATCTTGGTCGACTCTTGCTTGGACAGCTGCGCTTCTTCTTTGCTGATGCGCAGCAGCCGGTCGCGTGGGTGCACCTCCAGCAGCAGCACCGTGGCGCCGCGATGCAGAATGGGGGTGACGGCGTAGTCGACGGTCAGGGTTTGCCCAGTCAGCGCGGTGAGCACCGCCTCACGTTTGGTGAAGGGATGGGCGTTCTGCACGGCTTGGCGCAGCGAACTCAGCGCCGCCGGCGACTCGGTAAACAGCTCGCTGATAAATTGGCCGTGGTTACGCAGGGCGCTGACGGCCAGCAACATCTCCGCCGCCGGATTCATGTACTCAAGGCACAGGTCGGCATTCAGCAAAATGGTTGCAGTGGTCAGGTTGTCCAGCAGTAAGCGGTGCAGTGCGTCATCAATGGTCATATAAGGCTCTGCGATCCCAGGTATGCGAGGCAAAATGCAAGAAGCAAACCAACGCCCACTAAATGCCCGCAACCGGCCTGCAGTGAGAGTGAATAGGCCTGGTTAGCGCAGGCAGGCAGGGCGCGGCGAACCAAAATGGGGACTGTCTAGGCAGGGTAGCAGGCTTGCGCACCAATGCGGTGCGCTTGCGGCGGCAGGCTGCTAGATGAAGGGCACGAAGGGAATGTCCGGCTTGGCCGGTGGTTTGTCTTTTAGCGGGCACTCTGGACGCACGCCGTAGTCACGTCTCTTGCAGGGCCTGGCTTTGCGCTTTTGATCCAGCGAGGTAAGGCGGATATGCAGCGGCTGGCTGGGGGTGCGCTCCAGCATGCGGCCTTCGGCGTCCAGAATCTCCACCGCCAATTGATGGGTGCCACGGCCCAGGCCCTGCACCGGGAAGACCGGGCTGCGACCGGGTTCGGCGCTCGGCTGGCCATCGACAATCAGGCGATAGTTGTGGGTGGGCAGCAAGGCGGGATCGCTGCTGGCGCTGACCACTATGTCGCCGGTGCCGTCGTTAATCACCGCGTCGGGCTCGGGTACCAAGATCCGCAGCATCTGGTAGTCCGGCGGCTTGATCGGTGTTTCCACCAAGGCCGCCGGCGCGCGCGAGGCGTTGGGCTGGCCCATGGAGTTGGTCGGCGCCATCTGCAGGCGCTTGGCATTGCCGGGTTTGGGCTGGTCGGTAAACACCCGATTGCCGTCGGCATCGGTATAGGTATAAACCTCGGCGGCAACGGGTAGACCGATCAGAAGTAAGCAAAACAGAATCAGACGCATGATTTAGCCCGCTGGCTTTGGTGTTGGCTTTGGTTTTGGCGTGGGCGGCGGGACAGGTTTAGGGCGCAACGCTGGGCTGCTGGTATTGACTCGCTGTACGCTAAAGGTCACGGCGTCGCTCTGTTGCACGACGCGGCCGCCGCTAAGCACCTGCACGGCGAGCGTATGGTCGCCGCGCTCGATGTTGCTCAGTTGCAGCGGGGGATTGCTGCTCACCGCGCCATAGGGTTGGCCGTCGAGGACTAGCTGCACTTGTTGGCTGGCGGCGAGGTGGGGCACGCTGTTAACGCCGACGCTGAAGGTGCCGTTGTTGGCGCGCATGGCCTCGTCGGTGGGCAGATTAGTCAGTTGCAGCACCGAGAAGGGTGCATCCGTGCTGCTGGAATTTGGAGTGGCATTGTTGTTGGTGGTTGTCGGCTGCGCTGCCACGCTGTTGGTGGGTGGCAGCTGCACGAGCTCGGCATTGCTGCCTTGTGGTGGCTCGTTGGTGAATACTTTATTGCCGTTGGCATCGGTGTAGCTATAAATCTCGGCCGCTGCTGGCAGGCTCAAGGCCAATAGCAGGCAAGCAAGTAAAGGGCGCATGGCTGATCTCCCGAATGGGCTTAGGTGCCTAAGCCTTGCACTGCTGGTGGCAACTGGCAAGTTTTGCGCTTTAGCGCTGTGCTCTGCGCCTATAAAAAAGGCTATGTCCCAGCTGTCTGTTGCAGGCAGACCGTAGGATGCGGTTGGGCGCAGCGATACCCATCACCACGTGGCGTGCGAAGTCCATGGGCTCGCGTCCGCTGCTGCGTACGGGGGATGACTGGACTGATTGCCGTTGGATGATTGATGGGTATCGCCAAGCTCAACCCATCCTACAAAAGCTGCAATTGGCGCAACACGTAACGAGTACAGCGCCCACAAAAAAGGCCTCCCGAAGGAGGCCTCTAGGCAGCTACCTAAATAGCTACGACTGGTTTAGACGCTGTAGTACAGGTCATATTCCAGTGGGTGCACGAAGGTGCGCACTTGGATTTCTTCGGCGCTCTTCAGCTCGATGTAAGCATCGATGAAGTCGTCGCTGAATACGCCGCCCTTAGTCAGGAACGCACGGCCTTTATCCAGCTCTTCCAGGGCTTCTTTCAAGCTGCCGCACACTTGCGGGATCAACTTGGCTTCTTCTGGTGGCAGGTCGTAAAGGTTTTTGTCGGCTGCGTCGCCTGGGTGGATCTTGTTCTGGATGCCGTCCAGGCCAGCCATCAACAGTGCCGCGAAGCACAGGTACGGGTTAGCCGCTGGATCCGGGAAGCGTGCTTCGATACGACGGCCGCGTGGGCTGGAAACGTATGGAATGCGGATCGAAGCCGAACGGTTACGTGCCGAGTAAGCCAGCATTACTGGAGCTTCGAAGCCTGGAACCAAACGCTTGTAGGAGTTGGTTGCCGGGTTGGTGAAGCCGTTCAGGGCCTTACCGTGCTTGATGATGCCGCCGATGAAGTACAGGGCGGTGTCGGACAGGCCGGCATAGCCTTCGCCAGCGAAGGTGTTCTTGCCGTCTTTAGCGATCGACATGTGCACGTGCATGCCCGAGCCGTTGTCGCCGTAGAGTGGCTTAGGCATAAAGGTTGCGGTTTTGCCGTAGGCATCAGCAACGTTATGCACGCAGTACTTGAGGGTTTGAACTTCATCAGCCTTGGCAACCAAGGTGTTGAACTTCACGCCGATTTCGTTCTGACCAGCAGTCGCCACTTCGTGGTGGTGAACTTCGATAACCAGACCCATTTCTTCCATGGCGTTGCACATGGCAGTACGGATTTCGTGGTCGTGGTCGCATGGCGGAACTGGGAAGTAGCCACCTTTAACGCAAGGGCGGTGGCCCTTGTTGCCGCCTTCGATGTCGGCGTCGGTGTTCCACGAAGCCTGCTCGGAGAAAATCTTGAACATCGAGCCGGAGATGTCGGACTTGAACTTCACTTCGTCGAAGATGAAGAACTCAGGCTCTGGGCCCACGAATACGGTGTCGCCGATACCGGTGGTCTTCAGGTATTCCTCGGCGCGGGTGGCGATCGAGCGCGGGTCGCGATCATAGCCCTGCATGGTGGTCGGTTCGATGATGTTGCAGACCAGAATCAGCGTTGGGTCTTCAGTGAACGGATCGATCACTGCAGTGCTGTCGACAGGCAGCAGAATCATGTCGGAGGCTTCGATGCCTTTCCAGCCATGAATGGAGGAGCCGTCGAACATCTTGCCAACTTCAAAGAAGTCTTCTTCGAAGGCGTCGCGAGCCGGCATGGTCACGTGATGTTGCTTGCCCTTGGTGTCGGTGAAGCGCAGGTCAACCCACTTCACGTCGTGATCTTTGATTAATTGAAGCGCCTTCGACATGGTGTCCTCCAGGTGAATGAGGGCTGAATTCAGTGAGCCCGCGAATACGTTTGGTGCCGGGGGCGATAATACGCCACAAGGCAGCCTCTCTCACAAGGGAGCAATATATATGCCAGTGCTTTTTTACTGGGGGAAAACGCCCAAAAGCTGAGTTGTAGAATGTCCTTGGGCGGATTGCGAACAATTAGGCGCTCTTTATTGGTGCGCCACGCGCCACGACGCACCAATAAAGAGCGTTTCTGGGTGTCGTGCATATAATTGGTTAAAGCTTGAGCGATTTCCGCTATAATCCGCGCCCCTCTTTTTTGGTCGCCTTGCCACGCGCTACCGCCATGAAACTTATCGTAAAAGTCTTTCCAGAAATCACCATTAAAAGCCGGCCGGTGCGCAAGCAGTTCATCCGCCAGTTAGCGAAGAATATTCGCTCGGTTTTGCGTGACCTGGATCCGGCTGTGGCGGTGAGCGGCGAATGGGACAATCTTGAGTTGCAAACCCAGGTGAGCGAGCCGAAGACCCTGGCAGCGATGATTGAGCGCCTGTGTTGTACGCCGGGCATCACGCACTTCCTGGAAGTGAACGAGTACCCGCTGGGCGATCTCGACGATATCGTGGCCAAGTGCAAGACCCATTACGCCGACCTGCTGCCGGGCAAAATTTTTGCCGTGCGCTGCAAACGTGGCGGCAAGCACAGCTTCACCTCGATGGAAGTCGAGCGTTATGTTGGCAGCCAGTTGCGCCAGCAGTGCGGGGCTGCGGGGATTGAATTGAAGGCGCCAGAGGTGCTGGTGCGCATGGAGATTCGCGACCAGCGTTTGTTCGTCATTCACCATCAGCACAACGGCCTTGGCGGTTTTCCGCTGGGCTCGGTGGAGCAAACCCTGGTGCTGATGTCGGGCGGTTTCGACTCGACGGTGGCGGCCTATCAGATGATGCGCCGCGGCCTGCTCAGCCACTTCTGCTTCTTCAATTTGGGTGGTCGCGCCCATGAGTTGGGCGTGATGGAAGTGGCACATTACCTGTGGGCCAAATACGGCAGCTCTCATCGGGTGTTGTTTGTCAGCGTGCCTTTTGAAGAGGTGCTCGGCGAAATCCTCGGCAAAGTTGATAACGCCCATATGGGCGTGGTCCTTAAGCGCATGATGCTGCGCGCCGCCAGTTCGATTGCTGATCGCTTAGAAATCGATGCGCTGGTGACCGGCGAGGCAATTTCCCAAGTGTCGAGCCAGACCCTGACCAATTTATCGGTGATTGATGCGGTGACCGACAAACTGGTTCTGCGCCCGTTAATCGCCAGCCACAAGCAAGATATTATCGATACCGCCACCGAGATCGGCACCGCCGAGTTCGCCAAGCACATGCCGGAATATTGCGGGGTGATTTCGGTCGGCCCGACCACGCGCGCCAAGTTGCCGCGGGTGGTGTACGAAGAAGAACAAATCGACATGGCGGTGCTGGAGCGCGCCCTGGCCAATGCCCGGCTGGTGTCGATTGATCGAGTCATTGATGAATTGGGCGAAGATATTCAGGTCGAAGAAGTCGCCGAGGCGCTGCCTGGCCAAATCGTGCTGGATATCCGTCACCCCGATGCCCAGGAAGATGCGCCGCTGCAACTGGGTGAGATCGAAGTTCAAACGCTGCCGTTCTTTGCTTTGAACAGCCGCTTCAAGGAGCTGGATGCCGGGCGCCAGTACCTGCTGTATTGCGATAAGGGGGTGATGAGCCGCCTGCATGCCCACCACTTGCTGAGCGAGGGGCATGCCAATGTGCGCGTTTATCGTCCGGCATAAAATCCCAGGACTGAATGGTGGCAGCATCCGCCATCGCCCTCCTGACCGACCCGTTGTCACAGTTGCATAAGACTCTTTGCTAAATGCGGCCTAAACTAGGCGGCACACCGAATCCTCTGATCGAGATACACAAGTGATCGAAAATCTACGTAACATCGCCATCATTGCTCACGTTGACCACGGTAAGACCACCCTGGTAGACAAACTCCTGCGCCAGTCCGGCACTCTTGAGCGTAACGAGCTCAACGATGAGCGCGTGATGGACAGCAACGACCAGGAAAAAGAGCGCGGCATTACCATTCTGGCGAAGAACACCGCCATCAACTGGAACGGCTACCACATCAACATCGTTGACACCCCAGGCCACGCCGACTTCGGCGGTGAAGTTGAGCGTGTGATGTCGATGGTTGACTCGGTGCTGCTGCTGGTTGACGCCCAAGACGGCCCTATGCCGCAGACCCGTTTCGTGACCCAGAAGGCCTTCCAGGCTGGCCTGCGTCCGATCGTGGTGATCAACAAGGTTGACCGTCCGGGCGCACGTCCGGATTGGGTTCTGGATCAAATCTTCGATCTGTTCGACAACCTCGGCGCGACCGAAGAGCAGTTGGACTTCAAAGTCATTTACGCCTCGGCTCTGAACGGTATTGCCGGTCTGGATCACGCCGAGATGGCTGAAGACATGACCCCGCTGTATCAGGCCATTGTTGACCACGTTCCAGCGCCGCAAGTTGACCGTGATGGTCCGTTCCAGATGCAAATCTCGGCACTGGACTACAACAGTTTCCTCGGTGTTATCGGCGTTGGCCGGATCGCCCGTGGTCGCGTTAAGCCGAACACCCAGGTAGTGGCTATCGACGTTAACGGCAAGCGCCGCAACGGTCGTATCCTCAAACTGATGGGTCACCACGGTCTGCACCGCATCGACGTTGAAGAAGCTGCAGCCGGCGACATCGTCTGCATCAGCGGCTTTGATGAGCTGTTCATCTCCGACACCCTGTGCGACCCGCTGAACGTCGAAGCTATGAAGCCACTGTCGGTTGATGAGCCAACCGTGAGCATGACCTTCCAGGTGAATGACTCGCCGTTCTGCGGTAAAGAAGGCAAGTTCGTCACCAGCCGTAACATCCGTGAGCGTCTGGACAAAGAGCTGCTGTTCAACGTGGCTTTGCGCGTTGAAGAAGGCGACACCGCTGACAAGTTCAAGGTGTCTGGCCGTGGCGAGTTGCACTTGTCGGTACTGATCGAAACCATGCGTCGCGAAGGCTTCGAAATGGGTGTTGGTCGTCCGGAAGTGATCATTCGTATGGTTGATGGCGTTAAGCACGAACCGTTCGAAAACGTCACCATCGACCTGCCAGAAGCCTACCAAGGCGCACTGATGGAGCAGATGGGTCTGCGTAAAGGCGACCTGACCAACATGGTTCCGGATGGCAAGGGCCGTGTGCGCCTTGAGTACAACATCCCGGCCCGTGGCTTGATCGGTTTCCGTAACGAGTTCCTGACCATCACCTGCGGTGGCGGCATTCTGACCAGCATCTTCGACCGTTACGCTCCGATGAAGTCCGGCGACATGTCCGGCCGTCAGAACGGCGTACTGGTGTCGGTGGCTACCGGTAAGGCACTGACCTACTCGCTGGAAACCCTGCAGGCACGTGGCAAGCTGTTCCTCGGTCACGGTGAAGATGTCTATGAAGGTCAAATCGTCGGCATCAACAGCCGCGACAACGACCTGGGCATCAACCCAACCAAGGGCAAGAAGCTCGACAACATGCGTGCTTCCGGTAAGGACGAAACCATTGCTTTGGTTCCGCCAATCCGTTTCACCCTGGAGCAAGCTCTGGAGTTCGTGCAAGAAGACGAACTTTGCGAAGTGACGCCGAAGTCGATTCGTCTGCGTAAGAAAATTCTTGGCGAAAGCGAGCGTACTCGCGCCGGCAAGAAAAGCGCTAAGTAAGTAACCCGCTACAAGCGCTTAAAAAAAGCCCCCGCCATCCTCGATGGCGGGGGTTTTTTCGTTGTGGTGGCGCGTGGATTTGCCGCTGGCCGGGCGAATGACGACGTTTTCACATCCAAGCGGTTAATATGGCCGGCTTTATTGCCCGTTTTATTTGGGTTTCGCGCCCGTCTACCTGCTGTAGAGGGGCGCCCGGCTAGTGGTTGGAGACTGAGTAGATGCAAGTAGCAGCACAGGCCCAAGGCCGACAAGGTATGGATTGGGCGGGACTCGGTTGGTTGTTTCTGTTTTTTTGGTACTTCTCCGGCGTCACCCATTTATTGATCCAGCTGACCGGCACCAGTGGTTTTGAGAATTTCCGCCAAGCCTTGCTGATGAGCGCCATCTGGCTGATTCCGGTGTTGCTGTTCCCGGCCAAAGCGCGGGCGATTGCCGGCACTATCGGCGTGGTGTTGTGGCTGTGCTCGCTGATCGGCCTGGGTTACTTCTGCATCTATGGCCAGCAGTTCTCCCAGAGCGTGATTTTTATCATGTTCGAATCCAACATGGCCGAGAGCAGCGAGTACTTCGCTCAGTACTTTGCCTGGTGGATGGTGCCGGTGTACCTGGTTTACAGCCTCGGCGCCTGGCTGCTGTGGAAGCGCGTGCGGCCGCTGCGCTTTAGCCGCAAGCAAGCCCTGGTGTTGAGTTTGGCGCTGTTTGTTGGGGTGCTGGTTTATCCGTTGGCCAAGCAAATTCACAAGCGTCCGACCTTGGCGCAAGCGTTCGAGAAGTTCGAGGCGCGGGTTGAGCCGGCAGTGCCCTGGCAGCTGGTGGTGGGTTATCGCAAATACCTTGAGCAGCTCAACGACATGCAGTCGCTGCTGGCCGACAACGCCAAAATCCCCCCGCTGCAAAACATGCGTGATCAGCACGCGGGCCTGCCCAGCACTCTGGTGTTGGTCCTTGGCGAGTCGACCAACCGTCAGCGCATGAGCCTCTACGGCTACCCGCGGACCACCACGCCCAAGCTCGATAAGTTGCGTGAGCAGTTGGCGGTGTTCGATAACGTGGTCACGCCGCGGCCTTACACCATCGAGGCGTTGCAGCAGGTGCTGACCTTTGCCGATGAGCAAAATCCAGACGCCTACCTGACCACGCCGTCGATCATGAACATGATGAAACAGGCCGGTTACAAGACCTACTGGATCACCAATCAGCAGACCATGACCAAGCGCAACACCATGCTGACGACCTTCTCCAAGCAGGCCGATGAGCAGGTCTACCTGAATAACAACCTCAACCAGGATGCCCGCCAGTACGATGGCGATGTGTTGGCGCCTTTCACTAAGGTCTTGGCCGAGGCGGCGCCGCGCAAGCTGATCATCATTCACCTGCTTGGCACGCACATGAGCTACAAGTACCGCTATCCGGCGGAGTTTGATCAGTTTACTGATCGCCAGGGCGTGCCTGAGTGGGTCACCGATGACCAGCTGCCGACCTACAACAGCTACGACAATGCGGTGCTCTATAACGACTTTGTGGTGTCGAGCCTGATCGAGCAGTTTGCCGCGACTAAGCCCAATGGCTTCTTGTTGTATTTGTCCGACCATGGCGAGGCGGTGTTCGACTCGCCCGAGGGCAGCGTGCTGGGGCGCAACGAAGGCAAGCCGACGGCGCCGATGTACACCATTCCCTTTATGCTCTGGACTTCCGCGCAATGGCAGACCGCTAACCCAGGGAGCAGCCCGACCGATTATTCAGCGCAGCTCAGCCGGCCTTATAGCAGCGCCAATCTGATTCACACCTGGGCCGACTTGGCGGGCTTAAGCTTTGCCGAGCTGGACCGCAGCAAGAGCCTGGTGAGCGCCGACTTCAAAGTGCGGCCACTGCTGATTGGTGACCCCTATCAGCCGAAATCCTTGATCGACTTTAGTTTGATCAAACCTAAGGTCGCGGCTCCGGCCAAACCTGCGGAGCTGGCGCTGAAGTAAGCCTAGTGGTCAGCTAAAAGCAAAAAGCCCCGGCCAATAAATGGTTGGGGCTTTTTTTTGTGCTGCGGGGTTAAATCGACAATCGCTTAAAGCTTGGGCTTAAATGCGCAGAAACCGGGGCGTGGGCCGATTTTGGGGTGATTGCGGCAGGTTTCCGGGCGCAGCTCGTAGATGGTGCACAGGCGGCTTTTACGGTCCAGGTACAGGCAGTCGTTGTTGGCCATGCGCACCAGGGTGAAGATTTCCTGCTTCTGGTTGTAGCGTTCGACTATGCCTTCCTTTTGCAGGCGCTTGGCAATGTTCTTGCGCGGCTCGCTGCGCTCGAACTCTTGCACCAGGCCAATGCGTAGCAGGTCGTTGAAGCGCACTTCCACCGGCATGGTGCAGCAGCTGGAAACGCAGCTGCTGCACATGGTTCTTTCGTATTTGATCCAGGTATCCGTCCGATCCAGGTCGGCACCGACGATCAACAACTTACTCATGACGCTGTGCACCTGTGTTGGCGGCTCGGGATGTGAGCATTCTGGGCGCGCGATGATAACGATGTCTGCGACTTTGTGAATGACCATCTGGCCGGTTTGTTGGTTAATTAGGCAGAAAAGCTTATTTATGTGCCACGCGCAGACTGTGCATTCGTCTTTGTCAGCAAAAGCGCACGGGCCCTATACTCGCAAGCCGTTTTGCTAGGGGCAGTCGGGCTACCGAGCCGCTTAGCAGGGAAGCAGGTGTTTCTCTCAATCATTGATTTTGGAACTCAGCGCATGCAATGGATCTTCATGCTGGCAGGCTTGGTGCTTGGCGCCGCGTCCGACGAGTCGCTCAGCGGCGCGATATTTGGCGGGCTGATCGGCTTGGCCATCGGCCAGGCCATCAAGGTGCACGGACTCGAGTGGCAGAACAGCGTCTTGCGCAAGGAGCTGCAGGCCTTTGCCGAGCGCTTCGAGCAGGGCACCAGCGCCATTCATCAGCGCTTGCTCAAGGTCGAGGCGGGTCTCGGCTCGGCTGCTGCCCCAACAGCGCCGCAGCCAGCGCCGGCTGAGGTCAAGGTTGCCGCAGCGGCCAGCAGCGTCGCTGAAGTTGATGATGGTCTGGTCTGGGAGTTGCCTGAGCTGCAGCCGCAGGTCAATGCGACGGCGGATGACAGCGAGCTGGTCTGGGAGTTACCGCCGACGGTGTCGCGTCAGCCCGCGCCTGTAGTCGCGCCTGCAGCTGCCGCCCGCCCAGCGCCGCGGATAATTACACCCGCTGAGCCCAGCTGGTTTGAACGGGCTTTTGCGCTGGCCCGCAACTGGCTGTTTGGCGGCAATACCGTGCTGCGGGTCGGTGTGCTGTTGCTGTTTCTCGGCTTGGCCTTTTTGCTGCGCTACGCCACCGAAGGCATGGTGGTGCCGGTGCAGGTGCGTTACGCCGGCGTGGCGGCCACGGCGGTGGCACTGCTTGGGCTGGGCTGGTGGCTGCGCCTGCGCAACGCCAATTACGGCCTGATGCTGCAAGGCACCGGCATCGCGGTGCTGTACCTGACGGTGTTTGCGGCGATGCGTTTGCATCCGCTGTTGTCGTCGACTGAGGCGCTGAGTCTGCTGGTGGTGATCACCCTCTGTTCGGCGATTCTCGCGGTGGCGCAGGATGCCCTGGGCTTGGCGGCAGCGGCGGCGTTGGGCGGTTTTGCCGCACCGATTCTGACCTCCACCGGTGCCGGCAACCATGTGGCGTTGTTCAGCTATTTTGCCTTGCTGAATACCGGGATCTTCGCCATCGCCTGGTTCAAGGCCTGGCGCCTGCTCAACCTGATTGGTTTTCTCGGCACCTTCGGCATCGGCTTCGCCTGGGGCCTGCGCTCCTACAAGCCTGAGCTGTTGTGGAGTACCGAGCCGTTCTTGGTGTTGTTTTTCTTGATGTATGTCGGCATCGGCCTGCTGTTCGCCCGGCGCAAGTTGCGCGAGGCGGCGGCCGCGCCAGCCGAGCGTGACGAGCTGCTGCGCTGGTCGGCGCGTCAGGGCGATTATGTCGATGGAACAGTTCTGTTCGGCCCGCCGTTGATTGGTTTTGCTTTGCAGTACGCCGTCATTCAGCACCTGGAATTTGCTGCCGCCTTCAGCGCGCTGGCCCTGGGGTTGTTCTATATGGGGCTGGCACGGCTGTTGGCTGGGCGTACCGCCGATCGTGCCTTGCTGCTGGTGGAAACCTGTATCGCCTTGGGCGTGGTGTTCGGCACCCTGGCCATTCCGCTCGGCCTGAACGCTGGCTGGACCTCCGCCGCCTGGGCGGTGGAGGGTGCGGGTATCTACTGGCTGGGCCTGCATCAGCGGCGGCCCTTGGCGCGGATTTTCGCCTTGTTGCTACAAACGGCGGCGGTCTTGGCCTTCTTCACCGAGCTGAGTCATGGCCGGGAGAGTCTTTTAGCCGGTCCGCCGCTGGGCGCCTTGATGCTCGGCTCTCTGCTGTTCAGCTACTGGCAGTTGCGCCAGGCACCGGTGGGGACCACGGCTGCCTGGGAGCGCCGGCTCTTGCCGGTGCTGGCCTGCACGGGTCTATCGGCCCTCTACCTGATCGCGCCACTGTGCTTCGGCGCAGAAGCAACCGCCATCATCTGGTCGCTGGCCGGTCTGGCGACGCTGTTTGCTGGCTTGCGCCTGCAGGAACGCAGTTTCCTGTTCACCGCATTCGCCGTGCAGCTGCTGGGTGGTGCGGTGTTCCTGGCGCAATTGGAGGGTTCGGCGGGCTCCGGCGCAGGAGTGTTCAGCGCTGGCTGGCGCGGGCTGATGACGGCGTCCTTGATTGGCTTGGCGCTAATCGGCGGCATGCTGCTCGCGGCGCGCGATCAGCTGGTGCGCAGTGATGCCCGATTGCTGCGTGGGCTGTCACTGGTGCTGCTAGTGGGTCTGGTGTTTATCAATCTGGCGGTGTTGTTCGTGTTGCCCTGGCAGACGGCTAGCGCGGTCTGGGGCGGCAGCGGTTTGCTGATCATCTGGCTGAGCTTGCACCTGCAGCAGCGCGCCAGTTTTGTCTTCGGCTTGCTGTTGCAAGTGGTTGGCGGTGCGGCCTTTCTGCTGGCCAGCCCGTTGCTGCTCGGGCCGCTGCCCAGCGAAGGTTTGCGGCCGTTGGCGCATGCCGGCTTCTGGACGCCGCTGGTGCTGGGCGTGGCGGCGCTGGTTGGCGCTTGGCGCTTGCACCAGGTGGTGCGCCGCGAAGCCGCCGGGGACTTGGGCCGTTTGAGCCTGGAGCGCTTGTCGCAATTGCTGCTGGTCTGGGGCACGGGTTGGTGGACGTTGGCCTGGGTCAGCGAAGTGCTGCGCTTCGCGCCGGCGGCGCTGCAAACCAGCTTGCTGCTGTTGGCAGCGGCCGTCACTGTTGGTCTGTCGGCGCTCTGGGCGCTGCGCTGCGATTGGCGTGCGCTGGCGCGCCTGTCGACCTTGCTGATCCCCGTGGCCGGGCTGCTGCTGGCCCTGGCCTGGACCGGCGAGTGGCATCCGGCGGCAAACTTTGGCTGGCTCGCCTGGCTGCTGCTGTTTGCCGTGCATTTTGGCGTGCTGCGCAAATTGCCGGGGTTGCTGCCCAAGAACGCCCTGAGCGCCATGCATGTGCTCGGCTGCTGGCTGTTGATTGGCCTGTTGGCGCTGGAGTTGCGTTATTTGCTGGCGTTGCTGGCCGAGCACTACAACGCCTGGCGCTGGTTGGGTTGGGCGCTGCTGCCGAGCGCCTATCTCATACTCATGGCGCAGCCGTCGGCGACTCTGGATCGACTGCCTTGGCCGCTGCGCGCCTACCCGCGTGAGTACCGGCTATGGGCGGCGGCACCGCTGGCAGTGTTGATGCTCGGCTGGTTCTGGCTGGCGAATATCGCCAGTGATGGCGCCGCCGAACCGCTGCCCTATTTGCCGCTGATTAATCCCTTGGAGATGGGCCTGCTGTTCGCCTTGTTCGGCACCTGTCAGTGGTTGCGCAGCGGCTTGCCGCAGTTCGGTTGGACTGGCCAGCGCGCCGATTGGTTGGCGCAGCTAATCGCTGGGACCTCGCTATTTGCTTTGTTTACCGCGGCGGTGTTTCGCGCGGCCCATCACTGGGGCGCGGTGCCTTATGAGCTGCCGGTGCTGCTCGACTCGATGCTGGTGCAAGCCGGGCTGTCGATTGTCTGGACCTTGATTGCACTGCCGTTGATGATCGTCGGTCATCTGCGTGGCCGGCGCGAACTGTGGCTAATCGGCGCGGGGTTGATTGCGCTGGTGGTGGCCAAACTGTTCTTTATCGAACTGGGCAATCAGGGCGGCCTGGCCCGCATCGTTTCCTTTATCGGGGTCGGCGTATTGCTGCTGATCGTTGGCTATTTTGCTCCGTTACCGCCACGGCGGGCGGAGCCCGAATTAGAGCAGGTCAAATTATGAATAAGCAGGGTTTGGCGGCACGCTTGAGCGTCGCATTGGGCCTGGCAGTCAGTCTGCTGGCGCCCGTTACGCTGGCGCAGGATCTGCCGGAGGATTTTCGCACCCAGGCGCCGCTGACCCTCAGTGGCGAGGGACCCTGGTATCGGCTGGAGTTGCCCATGGCGCTGCACCTTGCCGCGCAGTTTGCCGACTTGCGCGATGCCCGAGTGTTTAACGCCGAAGGCCAACCGCAGGCCTATGCGCTGACTCTGGGGCGTGCCTCGCAGCGGGAAAACATCCAGCAAACCGCAGTCAAATGGTTCCCTTTGCGCGGGCCTAAAGACGCCCCGCTCGATGCGTCGGGCATTCGTGTGCAACGCAGCAGCACCGGCACCTTGGTCGAGGTGACGGCACCCGCCGGTGCCGCGCCGGCCGAGGAACAACTGCGCGGCTGGCTGCTGGACGCCAGCGCGATAGACGCGCCACTGGAAAAACTACAGCTCAATTGGAGCGGCGATGCCGAGGGCTTTCAGCGCTTCTCCATCGAGGCCAGCGATGATCTGCAGCATTGGCAAAGCTGGGGCGAGGGGCAGATCGCCCGCTTGTCGTTTGCCGATGAGCAACTGGAGCAACGCAGCATCAGCTTGCCTGGCGAGCGTGCGCGTTATTTGCGCCTGCTCTGGTTGGCGCCGCAGCAGGCACCGGCGCTGACGGCGGCGGAGTTGTTCAGCAGTGCCAGCGACACGCTGCCGGCCCCCATGGCGTGGTCGGCGGCCATGGCGCCGAGCAGCGTTAAGGCGGGCGAATATACCTGGGACTTGCCTCTGGCGTTGCCGCTGGAGCGGATCAAAATCGGTCTGCCGCAGGCCAATACTCTGGCGCCGGTGCAGCTCTATGGTCGGCGCGATGGCAAGGTGCAGTGGCAATTGCTCAGCCGCAGCCTGCTGTATCGGTTGCCGCAGGCGGGCAAGGAGTCGCTGCAGGAACAAATCGAGTTGTACGGTGCGCCGGTGCAGCAACTCAAGTTGGTGGTCGATCAGCGCGGCGGTGGTTTGGGCACCGAGGCGCCGCAGCTGCAAGTCGGCCTGCGCGCCACCGAGTTGGTGTTTCTCGCTCGCGGTACGCCGCCCTATACCTTGGCGCTTGGTAATACCGGCGCCAAGGCGGTCAATTTGCCGCTGAGCACTTTGATTCCGGGCTATGAGCCGGCGCGTCTGAGTACGCTGGGTGTGGCGACAGTTGCCGTAGCCGTCTCGACGCCGCTAGAGGCGCTTGCCGGGCCGGTTGCTGCTAGCGGCCCCGACTGGAAACGTCTGGGGTTGTGGGCGGTGTTGCTGCTGGGGGTTGGCCTCTTGGTGCTGATGGCGCTGAGTCTGCTACGGGCGGCACCGGCCAAGCCTTGAATTATGCTCAAACGGTAACGGCAGCGCTTTACGCTGCTTAGTTAAGTTAAGTGTTTTGCGGTCAGGATGGCCTGTGTCTAGATCAATCTCTAATCAGCCGGTAGCGCTAGGACGGCGGCCAAAGACGGCGCAGGTGTGCTGTCGATGACTGTCTTTAGCGCAGACTGGAGCCTGTCGGCGCCGGTGTTGCTGACCTTGCTGGTGTGGCTGGGTGTGCTCTGGTTGTCGCGCTGGGTTTTGCGCCAGCGCTATTTTCCCGGTCGTAGCAGCTTTTTCGTCATGCATCTGGGCATTCTCTGGTGGCTGTTAGTGGCCGGGCTGGAGATGGCGACGCAGGACGCCAGTGGCAAGATGTTTTGGGCCCAGATGGCCTGGCCGGGGATTATTGGCGTGCCGACTTTCTGGGCCATCTTTCTCTGGCAGTACGTCAACAGTGAGCGGCAGCCCTTGCCGCGACGTTATGTTTTGGGCCTGGCGGTGATGACGCTGCTGAGCTGGTTACTGGCGCTGAGCAACCCTTGGCATGGTTTGTTTTACGCGGCCGGCAGTGCGCCAATCTCCGCTGCGGTTGGTGCGCCGATACGCTATGTGCACGGCCCGTTGTTTTTTGCCGCCGCCGCGTATGTCTACCTGTTTATGGCGTTCTGCCTGGTGGTGGTACTGCGCGCGGCGCTGCACAGCCAAGGCCTTTATCGACGGCACTATCTGGCCTTTGTGGTGGTGACTGCGGTGCCTTGGGCGGCCAATTTAAGCTATGTCGGTTTTGGTTGGATGTTGTTTGGCTTTGACCCGACGCCCTTTAGTTTTGCCTTTACCTTGCTGGCGTTCGGCTGGCTGATTGTCGGCGTGCGGCTGTTTGATCTATTGCCGGTGGCGCGGCATCTATTGCTCGAGGCCTTGCTTGATCCAGTGTTGGTGATTGATCAGCAGCAGCGCGTGCTCGAAGCCAATCCGGCGGCGTTGCAACTGGCCGGTTTGAGTGCTGACTGGCAGGGCCGCGAGCTGCAAGATTGGCCGGTGTTTGGCGGCGCCTTGCGCGACTTGTGGTTGCTGCCCAGTGCTCTGGGTGCGGCGCAGTTGCTGACGTTGAGCAACCCGCCGCGTTATCTCGAAGTGCGCCGGCGCAGCATTGAACGAGTGCGTCGTAGCGGCAATATGTTACTCGGCGAGATGCTCTACTTGCGCGATGTCAGCGAGTCGCACCTCAGCGCGTTGAAGCTGGTCGAGGCCTTGAGCTTGAGTGAGGAGCGGCTGCAGACCATCTCGGCGCTGCATGAGCAATTGCGTGAGCAGGCGCTGCGTGATCCTTTGACCGGCCTGTATAACCGCCGTTATCTGGGTGAGTTTTTCCACTATGAGCAGGCCCGTGCGCAACGGGAAAAGCAGAGTTTGGCTTTGGCCATGCTCGACCTCGATCACTTCAAGGAGCTGAATGATAGGTGCGGCCATTTGGTCGGGGATGACGTGCTCAAGGCGTTGGCTGCGCAGTTGTCGAGCCATCTGCGCAGCTCCGATGCGCTGTTTCGCATTGGTGGTGAGGAGTTTGTACTGATCATGCCAGGTGCGGATGGCGCCGTGGCGCTCAGTCGCCTGCAGTCGATTTGCCGCGAACTGGCCAGCACCCCGCTGGCCACCCGCAACGACCCAGAACTGCTCACGGTGTCTATCGGTCTGGCCTTGTGGCCGAGCCAGGGGCAGAGTCTCGACGAGCTCTTGCAGGTCGCCGATACCGCGCTCTATCAAGCCAAGCGTGGTGGGCGTAATCGGGTTGAGCCGAGTATTTTGGTCGGCTGAATAGTGAGCAAATCAGCCGGTCAATAAATCCTATGAATGCTGTCTGTCAGTTGCTGTGAATAACAGTTTTGCTTGCAGTCAAAGTTTTAAAAGCGCGTTACAGTCCCGGCAGTAAGTCACAAATACAATAATAAGGACTGCTTATGAAACGTCTGCTCACTCCGTTGGCGGCCGCCTGTCTGTTGGCGGCTGTAGCTCCTTCCTTGGTCGCCGCGCCCTACAGCGGGCTTTATGTGTTCGGCGATAGTCTCAGCGATGCCGGGCAGTTTCCGGATCCAGGCGGTCCAGACGGCGCCACACGACGTTTTACCAACAGAGTGGGTCCCACCTACCTGAGTGGCAATGGCGAAGTTTTTGCCCTCAATGCCACGCAGATACTTAGCCTCAAACTTGGACTCGGCTCGCTAACGGCCTCAACCTCGCCGGTCAATGCCGCGCTCGGGCTGCCGGATGGCAACAACTGGGCAGTGGGCGGTAATACCACCTCACAGGTATTGGACTCGATCACCGGCAGCGGTGAAGGTTCGGTGGTCGAACTGGTTGATGGCACCAACCTACGCCAGCGGGACGCCTTTCTGGTGGATTTGGCCAGCCGTGGCCAGGCGCTCGATGCGAATGCCCTGTATTACGTCAACGGTGGCGGTAACGACTTTCTCGATTTTTTGGTACTGAATGTTCCCGCCGCCACCGCCTCGGCGGGTCGCCTGATGGACAGCGTCAACGCGCTGCAGCAGGCGGGGGCGCGCTACATCATGGTGCCACTGTTGGGTGATCTCAGTCAGACACCCTTCGCCTTGGGTGCGGGCCTGTCGGATTTTATCGCGCCACTGACGAGCGCCTTCAACACCGAACTGGTTCGCCAGCTGGCTAATGTTAACGCTGAAATCATTCCGCTGAACGTGCCGCTGTTGGTGCGCGAGGTGCTGGCCAGTCCGGCTTCTTATGGCCTGGCTTCCGGCCAGGATCTGTCACTCACCTGCTTCAGCGGTTGTGCCAACGTCAACCCGGTGTATGGCATTAGCGGCACCACGCCAGACCCGAGCAAGTTGCTCTTCAACGACTCGGTGCACCCGACCATTGCCGGTCAGCAAGCCTTCGCAGACTATGCGGCATCCTTGCTGGCGGCACCTTGGGAAATCACCCTGCTGCCAGAAATGGCCTATGACACTCTGCGCGCGCATGAGGGGCAATTGCGCAACCAATGGCAAGCGGATGCCGATGCTTGGCAGTCTGAGGGGCAATGGCGCAGCTTCGTGGCGGGCGCCGGGCAACAGTTGGATATCGATAAGCAAGAAGCTGGCGCCCGCGCCGACGGTAACGGCTACAGTCTGAGCCTGGGCGGCAGCTACCGGCTTGACGACGCCTGGCGAGTGGGTCTGGCGCTGGGCTTGTATGAGCAAAAGTTGCAGGCCGACGAAGAAAGCTCCAACTATCAAGTGCAGAGCACCTTGGCCAGCGCCTTTGCGCAATACCAGCAAAATCGCTGGTGGGCCGATCTGGCGTTAACCGGCGGTTACCTCGATTACAACGACCTCAAGCGCAAGTTCGATATTGGTCAGGCCACTCGGGGTGAGAAGGGCGACACTACCGGTGAGTTGTGGTCGCTGAGTGGCCGCCTTGGCTATGACATTGCGCAACCTGGCAGCCAGTGGCATCTGAGTCCCTTTATGAGTGCCGAATATGCTCGGGTTGAAGTCGATGGCTATAGCGAGAATGGCAGCACCTCGACTGCGCTCAACTATGCCGATCAGGTGCGTAAGTCTCGGCAGTTGGGCGCCGGCGTGCAGGGACGTTTTCAGCTAAGCCCGCAGACCCTGTTGTTTGCCGAGGTGGTGCGCAATCGCGAGTATGCCGATGACAGCAGTGACGTGCGCATCGAGCTCAACAGCTTGCCGGGTATCGACTTCACGCTGCAGGGCTACACGCCGGATGACAGCCTGGTTCAGGCCAGCTTGGGTGTGAGCCAGAAATTGACCGCAGACCTCTCACTGCGTGCGGCCTACAGTTATAGCCATGCCTCCAGTGTTGATCAGCAGGGCGTTGGTCTGTCCTTGTCGCTGGAGCTGTAACGCCGGTCAGCGGCAGTGGGAGGCACTGCCGGTCGTTAAAGGGTAAACTGCGTGCAATTTATCCAACCTCGGTGCCTCCCATGTCCCGCATTACCTTGAGCCGCTATCTGATTGAACAGACCCGCAGCAACAATACACCGGCGGATTTACGTTTTCTTATCGAAGTAGTGGCACGCGCCTGTAAGGAAATCAGCTACGAGGTTTCCAAGGGTGCGCTTGGCGGCGTACTGGGCAGCATGGAGACTGAGAACATTCAGGGCGAAGTGCAGAAAAAGCTCGATGTACTGTCCAACGACATTCTGCTGGAAGCCAACGAGTGGGGCGGTCACCTGGCCGGCATGGCCTCCGAGGAAATGGACAACGCTTACCAGATCCCCGGCAAGTACCCCAAAGGTGCCTATCTGCTGGTGTTTGATCCGCTGGATGGCTCATCCAATATCGATGTAAACGTCTCAGTCGGCACCATCTTCTCGGTGCTGCGTTGCCCGGACCGTAACGGTGACGAGGGCGACCTGGGCGAAGAGGCATTCTTGCAGCCAGGCACCGAACAAGTGGCTGCCGGCTACGCGATTTACGGCCCGCAAACCATGCTGATGTTGACCTTGGGTAATGGCGTCAAAGGCTTCACCCTGGATCGTGAGTTGGGCAGTTTCGTCATGACCCACGACAATATCCAGGTGCCGGAGCAAACCAAAGAGTTCGCCGTCAATATGTCCAATCAGCGCCACTGGGAGGCGCCGGTGACCCGCTATGTCGACGAGTTGCTGGCCGGTAAAAGTGGCCCGCTGGAGAAGGATTACAACATGCGTTGGGTGGCGGCGATGGTGGCTGATGTGCACCGGATTCTGACCCGTGGCGGCATGTTTATGTACCCGCGCGATTCCCGTGAGCCAGAGAAACCAGGCAAGCTGCGCCTGATGTACGAAGCCAATCCGATGTCGTTTATCATCGAACAGGCGGGCGGCGCCGCGACCAATGGTTACCAGCGTATTCTCGATATTCAACCGACTTCGTTGCACCAGCGGGTGGCGGTGTTCCTCGGCTCGAAGGAAGAAGTCGAGCGCGTTACCGCTTATCACCAAGGGTAAAACGGCTGTCATGTGCCCGTCGGCATGGCGGGCATGCGGGTAACTATCGATCAGGAGTTAAGCCATGCGTGCTGGTCAATTCGCCCTGTTGTCCTTGGTCTTGCTGCTGGGTGCTTGCAGTAAGGTCAGCGAAGAAAACTACGCCAAGCTGAATGTCAGCATGGACAAGGCCGAGGTTCAGGCCTTGCTCGGCGCGCCGACGGAATGCGCCGGCGCCTTGGGCATGAGCAGTTGCACCTGGGGTGATGACAAGTCCTCCATCAGCGTGCAGTTTGCCGGCGACAAGGTGCTGTTGTTCTCCGGCCAAGGCCTGAAGTAGGCAGCGTTTGCGCTCCAGCTGACTGCTCGGTACGCCCGCCATACTCCTGCCCTGAGCTACTGCCAGTTCAGGCGCGCCAGCTGCCATTCGCCATCTTCCAGCCACCACTCTAATTTCAGCCGGTAATGCGCGGCGTTGTCGGGGACTAACCCGACGGCACCGGTGAGGGCGATTTCGGCTTCGGTGTGGCCTTTCTCTGCGTAGGTCGGGTCGATTTGGCTGCGCTTGCTGAAGGCAATCACGCTGACGTTCTGGTGGCGCATAAACAGCAGGAGCATGGTGCGCTTGGCCCATTCGCGATCGTACTGTTGTTGGCCGCTGAACTGCGCATGCAGTTGTTCCAGCACCGCGCTGCTGCGTTTGGCTTCGATATTGTCCTGCAGTTGTTGCACCGCCGCCTCGAGCGCTGCCTGCGGATCGTTGCGGCCGCAACTGCTGAGCAGGGGGACAATTAACAGTAGCGCCAGGGTAAATCGCCGTACTGGCATGCCGAAGTTCCTTTTCGTGGTTATGATGACCGACAGAGTACCAGAGCGGCGCCCAGCTGGGCCCGTGCGCGCAGATTCGGGAGTGCAGCATGCAGACGCTATATCCGGAAATTAAACCCTACGCCCGCCATGAGTTGCCGGTGGCGCAGCCGCACGTGTTGTACGTTGACGAGAGCGGTTCGGCGGATGGTTTGCCGGTGGTGTTTATCCATGGCGGGCCGGGCGCTGGCTGCGACGCCCTGAGTCGGCGTTTCTTTGACCCAAACCTGTATCGCATCGTTACCTTCGATCAGCGCGGTTGTGGTCGCTCGACGCCCCATGCGAGCTTGGAAAGCAACAGCACCTGGGACCTGGTCGACGACCTTGAGCATATTCGCCAGCAGCTGGGCATCGAGAAATGGGTGCTGTTTGGTGGCTCCTGGGGTTCAACCCTGGCCCTGGCTTACGCGCAAACCCATCCTGAACGCGTGCATGGGTTGATCTTGCGCGGCATCTTCCTTTGCCGGCCGCAGGACTTTCAGTGGTTCTATCAGGAAGGCGCCAGCCGGATGTTCCCCGATTACTGGGAGGACTACCTGGCACCTATCCCGCCGGAGGAGCGCGGCGACCTGATGCAGGCCTTTTACAAGCGGCTGACTGGCCAAGACCAGATTGCCCAGATGCATGCGGCCAAGGCCTGGTCGACCTGGGAAGGCCGCACCGCCACCTTGCGCCCCAACCCGCAGGTGGTCGAGCGGTTCAGTGATGCCCATCGGGCGCTGTCGATTGCGCGGATCGAGTGTCATTACTTCGTTAACGAGGCCTTTCTCGAACCCGATCAGCTGATTCGCGACATGCCGAAAATTGCCCACCTGCCGGGCGTCATCGTTCACGGTCGCTACGATGTGGTCTGCCCGCTGGATAACGCCCATGCGCTGCACCAGGCCTGGCCCAACAGCGAGCTGCAGATTATCCGCGATGCCGGTCACGCCGCCTCCGAAGTCGGTATCACCGATGCTTTGGTGCGCGCCGCCGATCAGCTGGCCCATCGTTTGCTCGACCTGGCCCCCGACGAGGCATGAAGGCGCTGTTACAACGCGTCAGCCAGGCGCGGGTTGAGGTTGCCGGCCAGGTGGTCGGCGCCATCGAGCAAGGCCTGCTGGTGCTGGTCGGCGTCGAGCCGCACGACAGCCGCGCCAGCGCCGACAAACTGCTGCAGAAACTGCTCAACTACCGGGTGTTTAGCGATGCCGCCGGCAAGATGAACCTGTCGCTGCGGGATGTCGGCGGCGGTTTATTGCTGGTCTCGCAATTCACCTTGGTGGCCGACACCAACAGCGGCCTGCGGCCAAGCTTCTCCAGCGCCGCGCCGCCTGCCTTGAGCGCGCAACTGTTCGATTATCTGCTTAGTCAGGCGCAGCTTGCGCATCCTGTGGTGGCCTGCGGCGAATTCGGCGCGGACATGCAGGTGCATCTGGTCAACGACGGCCCGGTGACCTTTTTGCTGCACAGCTAAAGCCCGCAGATCGCCGCCCGGCCGCGGCAAACTGACGTTTAAGCTGTTGTCGCGGTCGTCAGCGCGGCCCTCAGCGGGTAACATGCGCGACATTAAACGAGCGTCATTGCTGGGCCTGACGGTCGACCCTGAATTTATTCCCTGTTTGGAGCGAAAATGAAAAAGTTTCTCGCCACATTATTGTTGGCAGCCACCACCCTCGGTGGCGCTGCGGCGCAGGCCGGCGCCATTGAAGACGCGGTTAAAAGTGGCACCCTGCGGGTCGGTATGGACCCCACCTATATGCCGTTCGAAATGACCAACAAACGCGGCGAGATCATCGGCTTTGAAGTCGATCTGCTCAAAGACATGGCTAAGGCCATGGGCGTCAAGCTGGAGCTGGTGTCCACCAGTTATGACGGCATCATCCCGGCACTGCTGACCAACAAGTTCGACATGATCGGCAGCGGCATGACCCTGACCCAGGAGCGCAATCTGCGCCTGAACTTCTCGGAACCCTTTATCGTGGTTGGCCAGACCTTGCTGATTCGCAAGGATCTACAAGGCCAGATCAAGACCTATAAAGACCTCAATGACCCCAAGTACCGCCTGACCTCGAAGATCGGCACCACCGGCGAAATGATCGCCAAGAAGCTGATCAGCAAGGCCGAGTACCACGGTTATGACAACGAGCAAGAAGCAGTGATGGACGTGGTCAACGGCAAGGCCGATGCCTTTGTCTATGACGCCCCCTACAACGTAGTGGCGGTCAACAAGGCCGGCGCCGGCAAGCTGCTGTATCTCGCAGAACCCTTCACCTATGAGCCGCTGGCCTTTGGTTTGAAGAAGGGCGACTACGACAGCATTAACTGGATTAATAACTACCTGCAGCAGATCCGCCACGACGGCACCTATGATCGCCTGCACGCCAAGTGGTTTAAAGACACCAGCTGGTTGAAGGACATGGAGTAAGCCGCAGGCTGCCTCTAGCTAGACTGCTGACCCGACGCGCAGGCTGCGAGTCTGCTCAATATCTACTGCGCTTGGCCATGCTGTGTTGAAAACAGGTTCGGACTGCTCATTTACAACTCGTAAACTCCGCGTCCTCGCCTGTTTTCGCCTTGCCTGACCTGCGCTCGTAACGATCTTGAACAGGCTCGACGCTTGCGCGTTCGCGTTTATGGCTGATTAATTTATGGTTTTTTTAATGGTGGATACGGGGCGTGGCTAAACAGAATAAAGCCCAATGGCCTTGGCATGTGCTGACTGGAGTGATCCTGCTGGTGTTGGCCGGCAGCCTTTGGTTTGCCGCCTCCTTGATTTCTTACGAGTGGCACTGGAATCGGCTGCCGCAGTACTTCGCCTACCAGGCCGAAGTCCAGCAGCGCGCCGATGATTATGGGCAAGTGGCCGCACTGACGGCACACGGCTCGCTCACCGAGGTGACCCTGCGCAGCAGCGCTGCTGTCGAGCAGTTGCTGACCGTGGACAGCGATAGCCTGCGGCTGGCGGTTGGCGATGACGTGGCCGAAGGCGATGTATTGGGCGTGACCCGCCACTGGGCCGCCGGCCCGCTGGTCTGGGGTTTGCTGACGACCCTATGGATTTCCCTGGCCGCCGGTGGCCTGGCGCTGGTGATTGGCTTGCTCACCGGCCTGTGCCGATTGTCGAGTAATCCGACCCTGCGCGACCTGTCGACCGTGTATGTCGAGTTGGTGCGTGGCACGCCGCTGCTGGTGCAGATTTTCATCTTCTACTTCTTTATCGGCACAGTGCTCAATCTGTCTCGCGAGTTCGCCGGAGTGGCAGCGCTGGCGCTGTTTACCGGCGCCTATGTGGCCGAAATTGTCCGCGCCGGCGTGCAGTCGGTGGTTAAAGGTCAGGCCGAGGCGGCTCGCTCGCTGGGCTTGAATGGCCTGCAGGCGATGCGTTATGTGGTGCTGCCGCAAGCCTTCAAGCGGGTGCTGCCGGCGCTGGCCGGGCAGTTTATTAGCCTGGTTAAGGACACCTCCTTGGTCTCGGTGATCGCCATCACCGAGCTGACCAAAAGCGGCCGCGAAGCCATCACCACTTCGTTCTCGACTTTCGAGATCTGGTTCTGTGTGGCGGCGTTGTATCTGCTGATTAATTTGCCGCTGTCGCAAATCGCCCGACGGCTGGAGCGGAGGCTCGCGCAAAGTGATTGAAGTTCGTCAGTTGGTCAAAGTCTTCGATGCCCGCGGGCAAGTGGTGCGCGCGGTGGATGACGTCAGCACCCAGGTGGCCAAGGGCGAAGTGCTGGTGGTGATAGGCCCGTCCGGCTCGGGTAAATCGACTTTCCTGCGTTGCCTGAATGGTCTGGAAATCCTCGATAGTGGCTCGGTCAGCATCGATGGCCTGGACCTGAGCAATCCGAAAACCGACGTCAACGCCTACCGCCGTGAAGTCGGCATGGTGTTTCAGCATTTCAACCTGTTCCCGCATATGAGCGTGCTGGAAAACCTCTGCCTGGCCCAGCAAGTGGTGCGCAAACTGAGCCGCGCAGACAGCGAGGCAAAGGCCCGCGCGCTGCTGGAGAAGGTCGGTATCGCGCAGAAGGCCCACGAGTTTCCCTCGCGCCTCTCCGGCGGCCAACAGCAGCGGGTGGCCATCGCCCGGGCGTTGGCGATGGAGCCGAAAGTCATGCTGTTCGACGAGCCGACTTCGGCGCTCGACCCGGAAATGGTCGGCGAAGTACTCGACGTGATGAAGACCCTGGCTCTGGAAGGCATGACCATGGTCTGCGTGACCCACGAAATGGGTTTTGCCCGGGAGGTGGCCGACCGCGTGCTGTTCTTCGATCACGGCAAACTGCTGGAAGATGCGGCGCCCGCGCAGTTCTTCAGTCAGCCACAAGACCCGCGTGCCCAGGCGTTTTTGCGTCAGGTGTTGTAAGGCTTTGAACCCTCAGGCGGACGTAGGGCGAGCCCAGTAGGATGGGTTAGCCACGCAGCGGCGTAACCCATCGAGCGGTTGCCCGATGTATTGATGGGTATCGCTGCGCTCAACCCATCCTACCGAGCTAGATCTGCTGAATATCGTTCTCGATCAGCCAGGTCAGGGCCTGTTCGCGCTGCCGGGTATTCTCGAAATCGTACCAAGCCTGGAGCAGGTCGGGGTAGGCGCCTAACGCATGCTTGAAGGTGCGAAAGGGCTTGCGCCCGGCCAGGGCCTGTTCCAACACCTGGTATGCCGCGGGCTGGGTTACGTCCTGAAGGAACTGTGCCATCAGCGCAAACCCTTCGCTGGAGCCGAGCGGATCGATGAGTAGCAGCCGATCAGGGTCGTCTTGCAGCAGTTCGTCCAGTTCCGGGTCGATGCCTTCTTCGGCAAACATCAGCACCTGGCCGGTCTGCAGATCAAGGTAGTGCTCGGTGTTGTGGCTGTTGAGGGCGAAGGCGAGTTCGTCGAGATCGATGGTCAAGGGGCGCATGACAGACAACCTAGAGTAAGGGTGTGGAGCAAGCTTAGCCCTGTTCTCGGCGGTTAGAACAGCCGCGCCAGCAATGCCGTCACTGCGGTTTCCACCCGCAAAATCCGCGTCCCCAGTTGCACTGGCGCAAGGCCCGCGGCTTGGAGTTTTTCCACTTCGTAAGGAATCCAGCCGCCCTCGGGGCCGATGGCCAGAGTTACTGTCTGGCTGACCGCGCGCGGGCAACTGGGGTAATCGCCGGGGTGGCCGACCAGGCCGAGGCTGCCCTGGGCCAGTTCGCTGAGCTGATCTTCGACGAAAGGCTTGAAGCGTTTCTCGATGATGACTTCCGGCAACACGGTATCGCGGGCCTGCTCCAGGCCGAGAATCAGCTGCTCACGAATCGCTTCAGGTTGCAGGAATGGCGTCTGCCAGAAGCTTTTTTCCACCCGATAACTGTTGAGCAAAATCAGCTTGGGCACGCCCATGCTGGCCACGGTCTGCAGCACGCGCTTGAGCATCTTGGGTCGCGGCAGGGCCAAGAGCAGCGTCAGGGGCAGCTTGGTCGGTGGCGGCTGGTCGAGGCTGATTTGCAGCTCGGCCTCGGCAGTGTCGAGACGCAGCAGTTGGCCTTGGCCCATCAGGCCATTGATGCGGCCGACCCGCAGGTTGTCACCGACGGCTGCGCGATGCACGTCTTGCAGGTGCTTGAGGCGCCGTCCTTGCAGCAGTACGCGGTCGGCGCCGATAAAGTCGGCGTCTTCCAGTAGCAGCAGGTTCATGGCTAAAGAGTCACGGCTGGGTGGCGGGCGGCTGGTCGCCACTGTTGCTGTCGGCAGACTCATCCTCAGGATGCTCGCCGCGCTTATGCACCAGGCTGCCGAACAAAATGCCCACTTCAAACAGCATCCACATAGGTACGGCCAGCAGGGTTTGCGAGAAGATATCCGGTGGCGTCAGCACCATGCCGACCACGAAGCAGCCAATCACCACGTAAGGGCGGATCTTGCGCAGGTAGGCCACATCAACCACGCCAATCCAGATCAGCAGCACCACCGCGACCGGGATCTCGAAGGCGACGCCAAAGGCGAAGAACAGCGTCAGCACAAAATCCAGGTAGCTGTTGATGTCGGTCATCATCGACACGCCTTCGGGGGTGACGCTGGCGAAGAAGTGGAAAATGATCGGAAACACCAGGTAATAGGCGAAGGCCATGCCGGCATAGAACAGCACAATGCTCGAGGCCAGCAGCGGCATGGCGATGCGTTTCTCATGCTTGTACAGGCCGGGCGCGATAAAGCCCCAGACCTGTTGCAGGATCACCGGCATGGCCAGAAACAGCGCGACTATCATGGTCAGCTTAAAGGGCGCGATAAACGGCGAGGCCACGTCGGTGGCGATCATGGTGGCGTTGGGCGGCAGGTAGGCGCGTAGCGGGGCGGATACGAAGGTGTAAATGTCCTGGGCGAAATAAAACAGCCCGGCAAAGATCAAAAAGATCGCGGCCACGCAACGCAACAGGCGCGTACGCAATTCGGTGAGGTGCGAAACCAAGGGCATTTGCGCCTCGACTTCAGGCTTGTCAGCGGGTTGGCTGCTCATAGGGCACGCGGCGGTTGAGGCGGTTCGTTGTTGGCCACCGGCGAAGTTTCCAGTGCGGTCATTTGCTCGCCATCGTGCAGTGCGGCATTGGTACTTTGCGACTTGCTTTGCAGTGCCATGATGTTTTCGTTATGCAGCTGGCGGCGAATTTCGTCGGCGCCGATCTCGCGCTCCACTTCCTGCTTGATCGAGTTAAAGCTGCGCTTTAACCGGCCAATCCACAGGCCGGCGGTGCGCGCCGCGCCTGGCAGGCGCTCGGGCCCGAGCACCAACAAGGCGACCAGGCCGATCAGCAGTAATTCGCCAAAACTGATGCCGAACATTAGGGGTTATTCCTTGTGGGCCGGCTGTTCGACTTTTTGTGCCTGCACGTCGATGGTGTTGGGCTGATTGAGTGGTGCAGCCGTTGGCGTCGGCGTTGGGCTAGGTTCTGCGGGCTTGTCTTCGTCGTTCATGGCCTTGCGAAAGCCTTTGATCGACTCGCCAATATCGGTGCCCAAGCCTTTGAGTTTCTTGGTGCCGAACACCAAGACCACCACGATCAGAATAACGACCCAGTGTTTCCAGTCAAAAATACCCATGACAGTTTCGCCTCGTTAAGTTGTTTATTCGGTGGTGTTTGCGCGTGCTGCTTTTTCGTCGTGACCCGACAAGCCAAAGCGCCGGTCCAGTTCGTCGAGCACCGCCTGCGGATGTTGCCCGAGAGCGGCCAGCATCACCATGCTGTGAAACCACAGGTCGGCAGTTTCGTAGATCAGGTCACTGCAGTCGCCGCTAATGGCGGCATCTTTGGCGGCGAGAATGGTTTCTACCGACTCTTCGCCGACTTTCTCGAGAATCTTGTTCAGGCCCTTGTGGTACAGGCTGGCGACGTAGGAGCTGTCGGCGGCGGCGCCTTTACGCGCCTCCAATACGGCGGCGAGGCGGCTGAGGGTGTCAGTCATGGCGGTGTCCTGGTGCGCTCGGTGCGCTGGCATAAATGGCGGCGGGGTCTTTCAGCACCGGCTCGACAATCTGCCAGGCGCCGTTCTCGAAGACGCGATAGAAGCAGCTTTCGCGGCCGGTGTGACAGGCGATGCCGCCCAGTTGTTCAACCATCAGCACGATCACGTCGGCGTCGCAGTCCAGGCGCAACTCGTGGAGTTTTTGCACGTGGCCGGACTCTTCGCCCTTGCGCCAAAGCTTGCCACGCGAACGTGACCAATAGATGGCGCGCTGCTCGGTGGCGGTAAGTTGCAACGCCTCGCGGTTCATCCAGGCCATCATCAAGATACGGCCGGTTTTATGGTCCTGGGCGATGGCCGGCACTAGGCCGTCGGCGTCCCACTTGATGCTGTCTAACCAATTGCTCATATCAGTTCCGTTGCGGCCAGCGGTTGGTGGCCGTAAAAAATATTGAACTAGTCTGCCAGTTTGTCGGCGGCCGGGCTATCGGCGCACGACCAAGTACAGCCCGCCGGCCAGCATGGCCCAGCCGGGCCACGTGACCAGCGTCAGGGCCAATCCTTGGCTGACGGCGCCGGCGATCAATAAGGCCCCTAGCAGCCGTCCCGGCCACGTCAGGCCAGCGGCGCTGGCGGGGGCGCTAGTGACGGTTGGCTGGCGCAGGCGTTCGAGGGTCTCTTTGGCCATTTGCGACAGATGCGGCACTTGCTCGGCTTGGCTCTGCAGGTTACGCAGCAGCTGCAAGGGGCTGATGCGTTCGCGCATCCAGCGTTCGAGGAACGGTTGCGCGGTGTTCCACAAGTCGAGGTCGGGATACAGCTGGCGACCGAGGCCTTCGATGTTTAGCAGGGTTTTCTGCAGCAGCACCAGCTGCGGCTGGATTTCCATATTGAAGCGTCGTGCGGTCTGGAACAGCCGCAACAGCAGCTGAGCAAAGGAGATGTCTTTCAGCGGGCGCTCAAAAATCGGCTCACACACAGTGCGAATCGCCGCTTCAAAGTCGTTGACCTTGGTGTCGGCGGGCACCCAGCCGGAGTCGATATGCAGTTGCGCGACGCGGCGATAATCGCGTTTGAAAAAAGCGATCAGGTTGCGCGCCAGATAGTCCTGGTCTTCGGGTGTGAGGCTGCCGATGATGCCGCAGTCGATGGCAATGTATTGCGGGTTCCACGGCGTGCGGGTGCTGACGAAGATGTTGCCGGGGTGCATGTCGGCGTGGAAGAAGCTGTCGCGGAACACCTGGGTGAAGAAGATTTCCACGCCGCGCTCGGCGAGCAATTTCATGTCGGTGCGCTGGTCGGCGAGGGTGGCCAGATCCGTCACCGCAATGCCGTAAATACGCTCCATGACCAGCACTTTTGGCCGGCACAGATCCCAGTACACCTGCGGCACGTATAGCATTTCCGAGCCACTAAAGTTGCGTCGCAACTGACTGGCGTTGGCGGCTTCACGCAGCAGGTCGAGTTCGTCGTAGATGGTCTTCTCGTAATCGCTGACCACTTCCACCGGATGCAAGCGTCGCGCTTCGCTGGACACTGCTTCGGCCAGTTTGGCCAGTAAATACAGCCAGGCCAGGTCTTGCTTGATGATGGGTTTGAGTCCCGGACGAATAACTTTAACCACCACCTCTTCGCCGCTTTTTAGCTGCGCGGCGTGTACCTGGGCGACCGAGGCCGAGGCCAGGGGTTGGTTATCGAAGCGGGCAAACACGTCGCCGACTTTGGCGCCGAGTTGCGCCTCGATGCGCGCCACCGAGAGCGCGGCGTCGAACGGTGGCACTTGGTCTTGCAGCTTGGCCAGTTCGTCGGCGATGTCGATGGGCAGCAAGTCGCGGCGGGTGGAGAGCAGTTGGCCAAACTTGATAAAGATCGGCCCGAGGTCCTCCAGGGCCAAGCGCAGGCGGGCGCCCCGTGAGATGTCCAGGGTTTTGCGCGGCAACCAGCGCCACGGCAGCAGCAGGCTTAAGGCACGCAACCACCAGGGCAGCGGCAGCGCGAGGAGCAAATCGTCGAGGCGATAGCGGACTACGACGCGCAGGATTCGGAACAGACGGCGAACGGCAAGCAGCTTCATACGGGATCGCTAGGCGTGAGGGGCATGGGCCGCGCAGGCGGCATAGACAGACGCGCCACACGGGCGTCGAGGCGGTCGAGATCGAGCTTCAGACGGTCAAGCTCGGCGAAGCGAGCCTCGGCTTCGCGCTGGCCAACCAGGCTGCGGGATTCTTCACTGAGGTAATCCGCCAAGTCCTGGCGCAGGCTGGCAACGCTTTGCGTGCCCCAGTGAGCGCGACTGCGCAGGTGACCGCCAAGCAGTTGGCTGGCCACCGGGCCGAGCCAGCGCGAGAGTTCGTACTCCCAGTCCAGCTCCAGGTCTTGCAATACCGCCACCAGTTCCAGCAGCACTGCGCTGTCACCGCTGAGGCTGACCTGCGGGCGATGCAGCACTGCCGTCTTGTCTTTGGCCAGGGCCAATTGCAGCAGGTTGGCGGGACTGGCGCGCAGGCAGCAATCGGTTGGTGCCAGCCAATTGCTCGCGAGTTGTAAGCCCTCGGCGCTGGGCAGAATAAACAACTGCAACGCCGGGCTTTGGCCGTCGATGGCAATCACTTTGCCGCTCAAACTGGCCAGGCGCGGCAGCGCGGTGCTGTCCATCCGCAAGAGGCGATTGAGGCCTAGCTCAACGCCGGCCAGCAATCCGGCAAGCAGCATCAGGGCTTGATGCCGCGGTGCAGGGCGACGATGCCGCCGGTCATATTGTGATAGCTGGTGCGCTCGAAACCGGCCTCGACCATCATCGCCTTGAGTGTTTCCTGATCCGGATGCATGCGGATCGATTCGGCCAAATAGCGGTAGCTGTCGGCGTCGCCGGTGATCAGTTTGCCGATCATTGGCAGCAGGCTGAACGAGTAGGCGTCATAGGTCTTGGACAGCAAGGCGCTGGTGGGCTTGGAAAATTCCAGCACCAACAAACGACCGCCGGGTTTCAGCACCCGCAGCATCGAGCGCAGGGCGTCTTCTTTATGGGTGACGTTGCGCAAACCGAAGGCGATGGTCACCACGTCAAAGTAGTTGTCCGGAAAGGGCAGCTTCTCGGCATCGGCCTGCACAAATTTGATATTGCCCGCCACGCCCAAATCGAGCAGACGGTCGCGACCCACTTGCAGCATCGAGGCATTGATGTCGGCCAGTACCACTTCGCCGGTTGGACCCACCAGGCGCGAGAACTGTTTGCTCAAGTCACCGGTACCGCCGGCGATATCCAGCACCCGATTGCCGCTGCGTACACCCGATAGTTCGATGGTGAAGCGCTTCCACAGGCGATGCACGCCGGCGGACATCAGGTCGTTCATCAGGTCGTATTTGGCTGCGACCGAGTGGAACACTTCAGCGACCTTTTGCGCCTTTTGGCTTTCCGGTACGTTTTGATAGCCGAAGTGGGTGGTCGGTTCGCCGTCGCCGGCTTTGCGTGGATCGTTCATTTCACTGTCACCGCAAGAAAGTGCCGGCCATTCTAATCCCGGCGACCGGCTTTGTCTTGGCGGCGCGCTGCTGCATTCGTTTAGAGGGCTGCGGCGGCCTGTTATAGTTGCGCGACCTAAGGTCGCAGTCAGGAATTATCGATGGCCCGGATTAAAATTGAACGCCCACATTCGCTCGGTCTGGCCGGCGCACGGGCGAAAGCCGAGCAGCTCGCCGAACGCTTGGCCAGCGAGTACGACGTGCGTTACCGCTGGGTTGGCAACAGCCTGGAATTTAAACGCAGCGGCGCCGATGGGCTGATCGCCGTCACTGAAGATCAGGTGCGGGTTGAGTTAAACCTGGGCCTGTTGCTGTCTGCCATGGGCGGCAGTATCAAACGTGAAATTGAAAAGACCCTGGATGAGTCGCTGCAGGCCTAAGTCAATTATTTTGCGGCTTAGTATGTGGATTCTAATTTTCCTCGCTACCTTGGTGATAAGCCCTGAGCAAGGGCGACTCTTTTATCACTTAGTGTGAGGTGCATCATGGCTACTGCTCCGAAAAAAATCGCCGTTAAGAAAGCCGTCAGCAACGTCGCTAGCGAAACCACAGTGCTGGCCGATGTTAAAGGCTATGCGCGCAAAATCTATCTGGCCGGTCTTGGCGCTTACGCTAAAGCGGGCAAAGAAGGCGCGGGCTACTTGCTGGATCTGGTTAAGGCCGGTGAAGGCGTTGAGAAGCAAGGCAAGAAGCTGGTAAATCAACAAGTTGAAGCCGCTAACAGCCAAATCGACAGCGTTAAAGTAAGTGTTAAAGACCGCGTCGAAGGCGTTAAAGGCAAGGTTGAAGTGCAGTTCGAAAAAGTCGAGCAAGCCTTTGATCGTCGCGTTGCTAGCGGTCTGAATCGTCTCGGCATTCCGTCCAAGCAGGACGTTGACGCGCTCTCTGCTAAGCTCGATGTGCTCAATGCAATGCTCGAGCGCGCGGCTAAAGCTAAATAAGGGGAATCATATGGCTGGCAAGAAGAAGATCGAAAAAGAAGTCACTACTTGGGTTAACGAAGTAGAAAAGTATTCGCGGCAAATTTGGCTGGCAGGTCTTGGTGCTTACTCCAAGGTCAGCAAGGACGGCGAGAAGCTGTTTGATGGCCTGGTTACTGATGGCGAGAAAGCTGAGAAGCTGGCTAAGGCTGAAGTGACTAAGCAAGTTGGCGTGGTGAAGTCCTCCGTAGACTCGGCCAAGTCGAAAGTTGAAGAAGTGAAAGAAAAAGCTTGGGGCAAGTGGAGTGAGCTGGAAGATGCTTTCGACAAGCGCCTGAACAACGCTATTTCGCGCCTTGGTGTACCGAGCCGCAATGAAGTTAAAGAACTGCACAGCAAGGTTGAAGTACTGACCAAGCAAATTGAAAAGCTGACCGGTATTTCGGCCCAGTCGGTTAAGCCAGCGGCTAAAGCTGTAGCTAAGCCTGCGGTCAAAAAACCAGTGGCTAAGCCAGTTGCTGCCAAACCTGCGGCTAAGCCAGCAGTTAAAGCTGTGGCTAAACCTGCCGCTGCCAAGCCTGCGGCTAAACCCGCAGTTAAAGCGGTTGCTAAGCCAGTGGCTAAGCTGGCTGCTGCCAAGCCAGTTGCGGCCAAGCCCGCCGCTGCACCGGTAGTTGCAGCAGCGCCAGCAGTTGCTGCCGCACCTGCGAGCGCTGCTACCCAGGCCTGATTAGTTCAGGCTGCACCAACGCCCGGCCTAGTGCCGGGCGTTTGCGTTTGGGCGAATTAAATTGTTTGGTGGCTTGTGCGGCTTAGGCTTTTAGATAGCGTTGTGCCAGTTGTTCGGCGGTGTGCCGGGCGCCATCGACCAGGTGCGGTGCGACCAGCATCATCACTTGGTAGACCACCAAGCGGTTTTCACCGCGGTTGCCAAGAATGCGCTGGTAGTCGAGTGAGAACAGTAGGGTCAGGCTGATCTGCTCGACCAGTTGGCCGAGCGCGAGGGTGTCGCTCTCGAGTTGCCCTTGGGCTTTCAGGCCCGCGAGTAACTCGGCCAAGGTGCGCTTTAGGGCGTTGAGCCAGTGGCGAATGCCGCGGGCCAGCTTGGGCAGTCGCCCGGCCAAGTTGGACAGGTCCTGGAACAGAAAGCGAAACAACGCTAAGCGCTCGACAATCAAATTCAGGAACAGCCAGTAATCCTCCACATCCAGTTGGGCGTCGGCCGGCGGGTTGAGCAACGGTGCCATTTCCGCCTGAAAGCGTTCAAATAACTCCAGCACCAACGGTTCTTTGCCGTGGAAGTGGTAGTACAGATTGCCGGGGCTAATGCCGAGCTCGTTGGCGATTTGCAGGGTCGAAACATTGGGTTCGCCCTCCTGGTTGAACAGGCTCAGGGCACACTCAAGAATGCGGTCGCGGGTCTTCATCCAGTCTTCTTAGTGGTGGTGGTCGGAGGGCGCTGCGCTGGCTTTTGCGCTGCCAGCCAGGTTGTGGTTAGCGTAAATGTACGTAGGTGCCGGGTGCCGCTTCCATGGGCGGGTAATGCTGATTGCCAAGGGTCTTCAAGGGTTCCCGGCGCTCGCCGGCGCGCTGCTGAATCCATTCCAACCAGGGCGTCCACCAGCTGCCTGCGACCTGCTGAGCATCCGCCCGCCAGTTCAGCGGCTCGTAGCAGAGTGTTGGGTTTTCGTAATAGTTGGCTTTCGGGTTGCTGGGTGGATTGAGAATGCTTTGGATGTGGCCGCTGTTGGACAGTAGAAAACGTTTGTTGCCGCCCAGCAGTTGCGAGGAGCGATACACCGCCCGCCAAGGGGTGATGTGATCGTTGATGCCGCCAACACTAAAGCTGTCGATAGTGATCTTTTTCAGATCGATCGGGGTGCCGCACACCTCCATGCCGCCCGCGTGCTTGAGTGGGTTGATTTTGAAGAAGTCGAGAAAATCCCCATGCAGCGCGGCCGGCAGCCGAGTGTTGTCGTTGTTCCAGTACAGAATATCGAAGGCTGGCGGTTGTTTGCCGAGCAGGTAGTTGTTGACCCAGTAGTTCCAGACCAAGTCATTGGGGCGCATCCAGGCAAACACCTTGGACATCTCACGGCCATCGAGTACGCCGCGCTGATAGGAGTGGCGCTTGGCCGCCTCCAGCGTTTGCTCGTCGGCAAACAGCATGGCAGGGCTGTCGGTTTGGCTGTCCAGCAGGCTGACCAAGTAGGTGCTGCTGTTAACTTTGCGCAGTTGCTTCTTGGCTTGCAGGTGACCTTGCAGGGCGGCACTGGTGAGGCCGCCGGCGCAGGCGCCGAGCAGGTTTACCGAAGGGCTGACGCAAATCTCACGGCACACATCGATGGCTTGTTCCAGCGCTTGCACGTAGGTCGACAAGCCCCATTCGCGGTGCCGCGGGTCGGGGTTGCGCCAGCTCAGGGCAAACACTTGTAGGCTGTTTTTCAGGGCGTACTGGACGAAGCTTTTTTCTGGGCTGAGATCGAAGATATAAAACTTGTTGATTTGTGGCGGCACTATCAGCAGCGGAATGACGTGCTGTTTTTCGCTCATCGATTTGTATTGAATCAGCTCGACAAACTCGTTGCGAAACACCACCGCTCCAGGGGTGTTGGCCAGGTTGCGGCCGACCTCAAAGGCTTGCTTGTGCACCTGCTTGGGCATGCCGCCGTTGTGCAGCAGATCATCGGCGAGTTCGCGCAGGCCTTTGCCGAGACTGCTACCGCCGGTGTTAAACAGCTCTTTAACGGCCAGTGGATTAAGTGGGCTGTTGGAGGGGGCCAGTGCATCGCTGAGCAGTGCGAGGATAAAGCGCGAGCGTTCGCGATCATCGGCGGACAAGTTGCTCTGCTCTAACCAGTCTTGAGTTTGCGCTTGCCAAGCCAGGTAGGCCTGCAAGCTACGACTGTAGAGGGGATTTTGCCGCCAAGTCGGGTCAGCAAAGCGCGAATCCTTGGGGTCTGGTTGGTAAAGCTTGTCACCGAGCAGAACCCGCGTCAGTTTGGCGCCCAAACTTAGCGCGTGACGAGCGCTATGTACTGGCTGGCGTAGGCCTTGGAAGGCCAGCAGGCGCAGCGTTGAAGTGAGGTTTTTACCGCGCAAACCGAGCATGGCATTTTGTACATTCATATGCGCCAGCGGTGCGGGCAAGGCATCTGTTTCGGGTTTCTCTTGCATGGGGGCAACACTCCGTCGTCATACCGCCAAGAATCAAGCTGCAAGGCTTGTGCTTCTGTGCATGCAACTGCTGCGTTGGCAGTTGCATGTGCGATCGACTTTGTTACACCTGCCTCGCTTGTCGGTCAAGTGTTTGGGCTCCTTGCTGTGCTGCGCGTGTCAGTGAGTCGGTGAGATGCTTTGCTGTGGGTGCATAACCGCGCGTTGCCGTTCTTCTTGCAGGAACTTCATGATGATTGGCGCCACGGTTTCGGCGCGGGTAATCAAAAACAAATGACCGTCATCGAGTACATGCAGCTGCGAGTTGGGGATTCGCCAGGCGATCATGCGCATGTTAATCAGCGGGATCAGCGGATCGTCGTCACCGGCCAACACCAGTGTCGGTTGTTTGATCTTGTGCAGCCAATGAATGCTGGTCCAGCCCATGCCGGCGAATAACTGCCAGTAGTAACCCAGCTTGCCCGAGGAGCGCACCTTGCTGGCAAACGACAGTGCCAGGGTCTTGTCGCGGCGAAAGGCCCCGCCATAGATCTCCGGCGCAATGTGCGCGCCGTAGGACGGCTGGATATAGCGCCGCGGACTGGCCATCAACATCAGCACTTTCGGCTTGCCAGGGATCATTACTGCGCCCGCCGCGGTGGCGGCGAGAATCAGTTTTTTGCAGCGCTCTGGGTAGTCATGGGCGAACTGTTGCGCCAAGGCGCCTCCCCATGACACGCCGATAACACTGACTTGGCCATAGTCGAGGTAATCGAGCATGCGCGCGGCCAGTTTGGCCAGGCCGGGGAAGCGGTACGGCGTGTTCGGAGTGGACGAGCCGCCAACGCCGGGCACGTCAAAGGCAATAACTTCGAGGTCGGGGTCCAGCGCCTGGACGAACGGGAAGATCAGCTCCAGGTTGGCGCCAATGCCGTTAAATACCAGCAGCGGAGTCAGGTGCGGTTTGCCCGGGCGCACGGCGGTACGGATGGTGTTGCCATCCAGGTCAATGGTGCGAAAAATAAATCCTTGCGACATAGCTGTGGCCCTAAAGGTTGTACTGCCAGGAGGCATTGCGCAAAGCCCTCCCGGATTGGCGTAGACGGTCGCCGATGCCCTCACGCGGCGCAATCCCTACTGCACGATCAGGGTCTCTGGCGCGCCTCGGGGCGCGCCAGATGATTAACAGGCCGTTGAAAAACTACTGCGCTCGGCTATGCGGCGTTGAAATCAGCCTCAAAATGCTCATTTACGACCAGTAAACTGCGCTTTTTCGGCTGATTTCGCCTTGCCTAGCCGTCGCTCGCTACATTTTTCAAAGGCCTGTTAGCCTGTTGCCTAGCGCTCATGCACGTAAGTGCCGGGCGCGGCTTCGCGTGGCGGGAAGGCTTTGTTGCCTAGCGTGGTTGGGGTTTTTTTCAGTTTGCCGGCGCGTTCTGCCTGCCAGCTTTGCCAATGCAGCCACCAGGAGTCGGCGTGCTTGGTGCCGCTGGCTTGCCAGGCTTTTGGATCGGCTGGCATTGCGCTGTTGGTCATATAGCGCGACTTTGGATTGCCCGGCGGATTCAGAATGCTTTGGATATGGCCGCTGCTCGACAATACGAACTCACACTTGCCGCCGAACAGGTTGGCCGACTTGTAGCACGACTCCCAGGGGGTAATGTGGTCGGTGGTGCCGGCGACGCAGAACAGATCGCAAGTGACTTGCTTGAGGTCGACCGGGGTGCCGCAGACTTCCAGTGCGCCCGCGCGGGTCAGTGGGTTGTTCTTGAACATGTCGATAAATTCGCCATGCAAGGCCGCTGGCAGACGCGTGGTGTCGTTGTTCCAGTGCAGGATGTCAAACACCGGTGGCTCGTTGCCGAGCAGGTAGTTATTGACCCAGTAGTTCCAGATCAAATCGTTTGGCCTCATCCAGGCAAACACCTTGGCCAGGTCCTTGCCTTCGAGTACGCCGGCTTGATAGGAGCGGCGCTTGGCGCTCTCCAGACTCTTCTCGTCGGCGAACAGCGAAATATCCGATTCCAGGCGGTTGTCCAGCACGCTGACCAGCAAGGTCAGGGCATGCACCTTCTGCTCGCCAATGGCCGCATAGTGGCCCAGCAATGAGGCGGTGGTCATGCCGCCAGAGCAGGCGCCGAGCATGTTCAGGTCTTTGCTGCCGGTGATCGCGCAGACTACTTCGATGGCTTCTTTCAGCGCTTCGATATAGGTCGACAGGCCCCATTCACGTTGTGCCTTGGTCGGGTTGCGCCAGCTGACCACGAAGGTTTGCAGCTGATTGCGCACGCAAAAACGCGCCACGCTTTTTTCTGGCGACAAGTCGAATACATAGAATTTATTGATTTGTGGCGGCACCACCAACAGCGGGCGCTCGTGCACTTGCTCGGTCGCAGGCGTGTATTGGATCAGCTCCAGAACGTCGTTGCGAAACACCACCGCGCCTTCGGTATTGGCCAGCGATTTGCCGACTTCAAATACCGACATATTGACCTGGCTGGGCATGCCGCCATTGTTGACGATGTCCTTGGCCAAGTTGCTCAAGCCATCCAGCAGACTTTTGCCTCCGGTTTCGAAGAAGCGTTTAACCGCCGTAGGGTTGGCCATGCTGTTGGTCGGAGCCATCGCATCGGTCATCAGCTTGATCACGAAGTGGCCGCGATTGATGTCCTGCTCGGCCAGCTTGCTGTCTTCAATCCAGTCGTGCAGTTCTTTGTTCCACGCCAGGTACGTCTGCATATAGCGTTTGTACAGCGGGTTTTGGCTCCAGGTCGGGTCGGCGAAGCGGCGGTCGCCGGCCTCGGGTTCCATCTGCGACTGACCGAGCAAGACGTTTTTCAGCGCCAGGCTGAAGTGGGTCAGGTGTTTGGCGCTGTGGATCGGTTGTTTGATGGCCTGCAGCATTACCGTGCGGGCAGCGGTGAGAATATCTTTACCGCGAATGCCAATCACCGGGTTTAGACCAAGCGTGTTATCCATCGCTTGGGTTTTTAGATCTTCGTTTGCTTTGTTGTCTTTATTGGTCATCTACAACACTCCATTGTCCTAGGCAGTACCTGTCGGGCAGCTGTGCGGCTAAGCGCAGACACAGGGCGAAAAACCGGATACTGATTGGGTTAGCGGGCGGCGGAGTGAACTCCATGGGTTGCACTGCACTCAGTCTGCCTGAATGCATGAAACCTGCCAGCACCTTGGTTACCCGAGTTAGCGCGATTGTGCAAGTTCGGCATGTTATCGCCGATGTATGACAGATTATGCCTAAGGCAATTAGAAAACTCGCCCTAACTGCGGATTAGCAGGTCGCTGAGAAATGTAGCGAGCGACGGCTAGGCAAGGCGAAATCAGCCGAAAAAGCGCAGTGTACGGGTTGTACATGAGCATTTTGAGGCTGGTTTCAACGCCGCATAGCCGAGCGCAGTAGTTTTTCAGCGGCCTGCTAGAGCAGTAGCTTGACCACGGATTCATCGGGGTCGCGCGATTTTCCAGCGGCGCTTAGGGCGGCTAAATAATCCTGCCAGAGTTGTGTTTGTCGTTGGCCGAGGCCGTCGAGGTAGTCCCAGGTGAACAAGCCGCTGTCATGACCGTCGTCGAAGCACAGTTTTAGTGCATATTGCCCGGCCGGTTCGATGCGGGTTAGACCGACGCCGAGCTTGCCGGTTTGCAAAATGGGTTTGCCGTGACCCTGGACTTCGGCGGAAGGCGAGTGGACCCGTAAAAACTCGGCCGGCAGCTGGTAAATATCGCCGTTGGCGTATTTGAGGGTCAGGGTCTTCGAGGCTTTGTGCAGCTCGATCGCCGTAGGAATACGCATTTTATCCTCCTGCTGAAAGTAGCCAGCCGCAGACATAAGGTCTGCGGCTGCTGATGTCGCTAAGTAAGTGCTGGTCGCTTAGAGGATATAGCGCGATAAATCCTCGTCCTCGGCCAATTCGCCGAGATGGCTGTTGACGTAAGCGGCGTCGATTTTAATTGGGCTGCCGTGCTCATTGGCCAGCTCGCCAGCGCCGAAGGACAGCTCCTCCAGCAGGCGTTCGAGCAGGGTGTGCAAGCGCCGGGCGCCGATGTTTTCGGTTTTCTCGTTGACCTGCCAGGCGATCTCGGCGATGCGCTGAATACCGTCCGCGGCGAACTCGATGTGCAGGCCTTCGGTTTTCAGCAGCGCGCAGTATTGCTCGGTCAGCGAGGCGTGCGGTTCGCTGAGGATGCGCTCGAAGTCATTCGGGGTCAGGGCTTTGAGCTCAACCCGAATCGGCAGGCGGCCTTGCAGCTCGGGCACCAAGTCGCTGGGTTTGCTCAGGTGGAAGGCGCCCGAGGCAATAAACAGGATGTGGTCGGTTTTGACCATGCCCAGTTTGGTGTTCACCGTGCAGCCTTCGATCAGCGGCAGCAAGTCGCGCTGCACGCCCTCGCGGGACACGTCGATGCCGCCGCTGTTGCCGCGCTTGGCGACCTTGTCGATCTCGTCAATAAACACGATGCCATGTTGCTCGACGGCTTCCAGGGCAGCGGCTTTGAGTTCTTCCTCGTTCACCAGTTGCGCGGCTTCTTCTTCGCGCACCAGTTTTAAGGCGTCTTTGACCTTGAGCTTGCGGCTCTTCTTTTTGCCTTTGCCCATGTTGGCAAACAGGCTTTGCAGTTGATTGGTCATTTCCTCCATGCCCGGCGGCGACATGATCTCGACGCCGGCTGGCGTTTCCGCCACCTCGATATCGATTTCTTTGTCGTCGAGCTGGCCTTCACGCAGACGTTTGCGAAACAGCTGGCGGGTGTTGGAGTCTTCATGGCGCACCGGCTCATCACCGAAGCCTGCGCGGGCGGGCGGCAACAGGGCGTCGAGGATGCGCTCTTCGGCGGCGTCTTCGGCGCGGAAGCGGACTTTGACGATCTCTTGCTCACGCATCATCTTGATCGCCGCATCGGCGAGGTCACGGATGATCGACTCGACGTCGCGGCCGACATAGCCGACCTCGGTGAACTTGGTGGCTTCCACCTTGATAAAGGGCGCGTTGGCCAGCTTGGCCAGGCGTCGGGCGATTTCGGTTTTGCCGACGCCGGTGGGGCCGATCATCAGGATGTTCTTCGGCGTTACTTCGGCGCGCAGTTCGGCCGGCAGCTGCATGCGCCGCCAGCGATTGCGCAGGGCGATGGCCACGGCGCGTTTGGCATCGTCCTGGCCGATGATATGGCGATTGAGTTCGTGGACGATTTCGCGGGGGGTCATAGGCATCAGGTGTACTCCAAGAATAGACAGGCAACAGGCTGGTTAAAGCGTCGCGAGCGCAGGCCAGGCAAGGAGCAAGTGGGCGAGGACGCGGAGTTGACTAGTGGTCAATGAGCAGTCCGAGCCCGCTTGTAACGCCGCCTGGCCGAGCGCAGTAGCTTTAAACGACCTGATCGACGCAGTCCTCTTCCTCAATGGTCAAATTCTGGTTGGTGAAGACACAGATGGAGCCGGCGATGTTCAGCGCGGTTTCGGTGATTTCACGGGCGCTCAGCTCGGTCTTCTGCAGCAGTGCCATGGCGGCGGCCTGGGCGAAACCACCGCCGGAGCCCATGGCGATCAGCCCGTGCTCGGGCTCCACCACATCGCCATTGCCGGTAATGATCAAAGATGCGTCTTTGTTGGCCACCGCCAGCATGGCTTCCAGGCGGCTCAGGGAGCGATCAGTACGCCATTCTTTGGCCAGCTCGACGGCGGCGCGCACCAAGTGACCCTGGTGTTTCTCCAGCTGCCCTTCGAAGCGTTCAAACAGGGTGAAGGCGTCGGCGGTGGCGCCGGCAAAACCGGCCAGTACCTGGCCGTGATAGAGGCGGCGGACTTTTTTGGCATTGCCTTTCATCACGGTATTGCCAAGGGAAACCTGGCCGTCGCCGCCCATGACGACTTTGCCGTTGCGGCGCACTGAAACGATGGTGGTCAAGGGGAGCGTCTCCATGCAGCGGGGCGAAATGCCCTAATGCCAATTGATATGGGGATGCTGGCTGCAAGCTTCAAGTCAGGGCGCATCGGTCCCCCGCCCCACTTCCTACTTCCCGCTCCCCACTCAGCGGCTTTGCCGCTGCTGTAACAGCAGATTGCTAAAGCCGCCGGCGGCCAGGGATTTTTGTGCCTGGGTGAGCTGCTCACGGCTGGCAAAGGGGCCGACCAGTACCCGGTACCAGGTTTCTTCGCGCACATTGCCCGACTCAACCTGCACGCTTTGGCCGAGCATGATGATTTGCGCGCGCACCTTGTCGGCGTCGGCTTGTTTACGAAACGAACCGGCCTGCAGAAAGAACTGGGTGCTCAGCGGCGCCTTGGCCAGGGTCGCTGGCGGCGTGACTGCTGCGTCGCTGGCAGCTGGCAGTGGCGGCGGCGTTTGCCCGCTGAGCGCGGCCAGGGCACGGGCGGCATCGGCCTTGGCCAGCTCCTCGGGGGTGAGGGCGGCCGGCGGTTTTTCTGCTGGCGCATCCATTGGCACTATCACCTCAGACTCCGGCAATAGGGTGTAGAAATCGTACTTGGGCTTGGCGGTTGCGGCGCTCGGTGTTGGGCTGTTGGTCTGCGGTTTTGCCGCCGGATTATTGGCTGGGCGGGTGACTTCTTCTTTAACTCGCTTGATCTCGCCACGCCCCGGCTCAAGCTTCATCAGAAACACCACAAAAGCGCCGATCAGCAAGCCACACGCCAGCCACACCCAGCCGGGTATCGGCGGTTTGGCGGGGGCTTGGTAGCGGCTTGCGCCGCGTTTGGCGGCGGGTTTTTTGGCGGCCAAATTATATGCGCTCCAAGGGTTGCAGGCTGGGCAGTTCTAGGCCTGGCTTGGGGATGTGACTGCTGGGTGCGGCCAAGTTACATCCGCTCCAGGGTTTGCAGGCCGAGCAGCTCGAGACCCTGCTGCAGGGTGCGACCGCTCAGCGCGGCCAGGCGCAGACGGCTTTGCTGGGTGGCCGCATCGGCGGCGGTGAGAATCGGGCAATGCTCGTAGAAGCTGGAGAACAGCCCGGCCAGCTCGTACAGGTAGGTGCAGAGAATATGCGGGGTGCCCTTGTCGGCGACGTTATTCAGCACCTCGGTAAATTGCGCCAGCTTGCTGGCCAAATCGATTTCCTGGGTTGCCTCGAGACGGATCTGGCCGTCGAGGCTGCCATCCATCGAGCGCTCCAGCTTGCGAAATACGCTGGCGACGCGGGTGTAGGCATACAGCAGGTAAGGCGCGGTGTTGCCCTCAAAACTCAGCATCTGTTCGAAGTTAAAGCTGTAGTCGCTGGAGCGGTGCTTGGATAAATCGGCGTACTTCACCGCGCCGATGCCGACGACGTGGCCGATTTTCCGCAACTCGGCGTCATCCAGCTCCGGGTTCTTCGCTTTGACCAGGCTGTAGGCGCGCTCTTCGGCCTCATCCAGCAGATCAATGAGCTTCACCGTGCCGCCGTCGCGGGTCTTGAACGGGCGGCCGTCGGCGCCATTCATGGTGCCAAAGCCCATGTGTTCCAGCTGCATGCCGGGGTGCACGAAGCCGGCGCGCCGCGCCACTTCGAAGGCCATCTGGAAGTGCAGGGCCTGGCGCTGATCGACAAAATACAGGGCGCGATCGGCCTTGAGCTGCTCACTGCGATAACGCATGGCTGCCAGGTCGGTGGTGGCGTACAGATAGCCGCCGCCGGCTTTTTGTACGATCACCGGCAGCGGATTGCCTTCGGCGTTTTTGAACTCATCGATAAACACGCACTGGGCGCCGTTGCTTTCGCTGAGCAGGCCCTTGCTGCCGAGGGCGTGGACTATGTCGGCCAGCTGGTCGTTGTAGGCGCTCTCGCCCTTGACATCGGCCGGGCTGAGTTTGGCGCCGAGACGGTCGTAGGCGTGCTGGCAGTGCGACAGGGAAATCTCGTTAAAGCGGTTCCACAGGCGCAGGCAGTCGGCGTCGTTGGCTTGCAGGGCAACTACCAGCTCGCGGGCGCGCTCGGCGAACTCCGGACTGTCGTCGAAGCGTTTTTTCGAGGCGCGATAGAACTGCTCAAGATCGCTCAGCTCGCTGTCGGCGGCGCTGGGATTTTCTTCCATATAGGCCAACAGCATGCCGAACTGGGTGCCCCAGTCGCCGACGTGGTTCTGGCGGATCACCGTGTCGCCGAGAAACTCCAGTACCCGCGCCACGCCGTCGCCGATGATGGTCGAGCGCAAATGGCCGACGTGCATCTCTTTGGCCAGGTTCGGTGAGGACAGGTCGACCACCACCCGCTGGGCCGGGCCGGCTTTGCGCACATTCAGCTGGGCATCGGCCAGGGCCGCGTCCAGGCGTTGCGCCAGGCCTTGCTGGTCTTGATAGAAATTCAGAAAGCCGGGGCCGGCGATTTCCACTTTGCTGATTTGCGGGTCGGCCGGCAGCGCGGCAATCAGCTGCTCGGCCAGCTCGCGCGGTTTCAGACCGGCCGGTTTGGCCAGCATCATGGCGATATTGCTGGCGAAGTCGCCGTGGGTTTTGTCTCTGCTGTTTTCCACCTGAATCGCCGGGCTCAGGCCTTGCGGCAGCACACCTGCGGTGGTCAGGCGCGCGAGGGCTTGTTGGATTAGCTGGCGAATGGTGTCTTTCATGGTCTGCTCTTCTGGCCGGCGGGCGGCGGCGCCTGGGCGCGGGATTAAAGCCGGGCATTATCGGCGCCCTTCACCCAGCGCTTCAAGGGTTAAGCGGTGGATGGTGTTTATCTGCTTGGGAAAACGGTCTAGAACAAGTCAATCGGATCGATATCCAGCGACCAACGCACGGCCCGGCCGCTGGGCATTTGCTCCAGGGCCGGCAGCATGGCGCTGAGCAGTCGGTGCAGTGGTGCGCGGGCGTTGGCTTGCAGTAGCAGTTGCGCCCGGTAACGCCCGGCGCGGCGCTCCATCGGCGCCGGAATCGGCCCGAGCAACTCGATGCCGCCGAGGTTTAACTCGCCGAGCAGGTATTCGGCTTCGCCGCAGGCCTGGTCGAGAAAGTCCTCGGCTTGCCCGGGTTTGTGCGCCTCGGCGCGCAGCAACGCCAGGTGCGAGAAGGGTGGCAGGCCGGTGCTGCGTCGCTCGCTTAAGGCTTGTTCGGCAAAGGCGAAATAGCCTTGCTCGGTCAATTGCACTAGCAGCGGATGGTCGGCCAGGTGGCTCTGGATAATCACCCGTCCCGGCTCTTCGGCGCGTCCCGCGCGGCCGGCGACCTGCACGATTAATTGCGCCATGCGCTCGCTGGCGCGAAAGTCGGCGGAAAACAGCCCGCCATCTGCATCCAGAATCGCCACCAGGGTCACTCGCGGGAAGTGGTGACCCTTGGCGAGCATCTGGGTGCCGACCAGAATGCACGGTTCGCCGCGCTGGATGGTGGTAAACAGCTGATCCATCGCGCCCTTGCGTGAGGTGCTGTCGCGGTCGATGCGCAACACAGGCGTTTGTGGAAACAGAATCTCCAGGCGCTCCTGGGCGCGCTCGGTGCCGGCGCCGACCGGGCGCAGGTCGACCTTGCCGCAGTCCGGGCAGTTGCGTGGCGAGCGTTCGCTGTAGCCGCAATGATGGCAGCGCAGCTCGCCGGAGCGCTGGTGCACGGTCATCCGCGCATCGCAGCGCGGGCACTGGCTGATCCAGCCGCAATCGTGGCAGAGCAGGGTCGGCGCAAAGCCACGGCGATTGAGAAACACCAGCACCTGTTGGCCGGCCGCCAGAGTTTGTTTGATTGCTTGCTGCATCGGCCCGGAGATGCCGCTGTCGAGCGGCAGGCTTTTTACATCCAAACGCAGAAAGCGCGGCTGCTGGGCGCCACCGGCCCGTTGAGTCAGGCGCAGCAGGGCGTAGCGGCCGGCATAGGCGTTATGCAGGCTCTCCAGCGACGGCGTGGCCGAGCCGAGGATGATCGGAATGTTTTCCTGGCGGGCGCGCACCAGGGCCAGGTCGCGGGCGTGGTAACGCAGGCCTTCTTGTTGCTTGTAGGAGGCGTCGTGCTCCTCATCGATGATGATCAGCCCCGGACTCTTCATCGGCGTAAACAGCGCCGAGCGGGTGCCGATGATGATGTCGGCCTCGCCATCGCGGGCGGTCAGCCAGGCATCCAGCCGCTCGCGGTCGTTCACCGCCGAATGCACCAGGGCGATGCGCGCGTTGAAACGCTGCTCGAAACGCGCCAACGTCTGCGGCCCCAGATTGATCTCCGGGATCAGCACCAGCGCTTGCTTGCCGGCCTCCAGGCACTGGCGGATCAGCTGTAAATACACCTCGGTCTTGCCGCTGCCGGTGACCCCGGCCAGCAGGAAGGCGGTGAAGTGCTCGGGCGCCGACTGGATTGCCGTCACCGCCACCTGTTGCTCGGGATTCAGCGGCAGTTCCGGTTGCGCCAGCCAGTTGCTGTGGCGCGGCGCGGCGGCCTGTTGGCGGCTTTCGCAGCTGACTAAGCCTTTTTCCAGCAGCAGGTCGAGGCTGTCTTTGTTCAGTTGCAACTTGCTGAGCAGCTGATGGGGCACGCCATGGGGATGCTGGGCGAGAATCTTCAGGGCATCGCGCTGGCGTGGCGCGCGGCTCAGGCGCGGGTCGTCGAGCTGGGCGTCAGGGGCGATCTGCCAGAAGCGTTGCTGGCGCACTTCGGCCGGTTCGCCTTGGCGCAGCAGGATCGGCAGCGCCCAGTTGAGGGTGTCGCCGAGGCTGTGTTGGTAATACTGGGCGGTCCACAAACACAGCTTAAACAGCGCCGGCGGCATCGGGCTCTGGGCGTCGAGCAACGCCAGGGCGGGCTTGAGTTTATCGGTGGGCACCTCGCTGTGGCTGCTTACCTCGATCAAAATGCCGATGATTTCCCGGCGGCCAAAAGGTACGCGCAGGCGCATGCCCGGCTGCCAGCTGATGCCCTGCGATTCGGCTGGGGGCAGATAGTCAAACAGACGGCGCAAGGGCGAGGGCAGGGCGAGGCGTAAAATAGTGGCGGGCACAGCAGGCTCCGAAGCAAGTCTGCAATCATAGGCTCTGTTGATGTGAGCGAACATCCCGCGCTTACATCAACAGAGCCTCCGGCCGGCAGCGCCCGCTCCCGACGGGCTTGCTGCATTTCCCACATCCTTGTGGGTCATGCGTCGCCTAGGTGGGTTGGTCGCTTGCAAGGGGCGGCTGCTCTGGTATTATCCCCGGCCTAAATCCGTGCGGTACTCGACAAGGGTCGGGTGGCGGCACACTTAAACCTGAGGAATACACCATGAAAGCTGAAATCCATCCGCAATACGACGCCATTGCTGCTACCTGCAGCTGCGGCAACGTAATCCAAACCCGTTCGACTCTGTGCAAGCCATTGAGCTTGGACGTGTGCTCGGAATGCCACCCGTTCTACACCGGTAAGCAAAAAGTGTTGGACATCGGTGGTCGCGTCGACAAGTTCAAGCAGCGTTTCGGTGTGTTCGGCTCCAAAGCCTAAGATTGCGCTTAGCAACGCCCGCTCCTATGAGTGGTGCAATGCGACTGAAAAAGGCGTCCCTAGCGGGCGCCTTTTTCGTTTCTGTGCTTTGCGCCTGGCCGGCGCTGGCCTTTTGCCCGGCGCCGAGCGGCTTGCCAGTGGTCGACGTGCAGCGGGTGGTGGATGGCGACACGCTGAAGCTGGTTGACGGTCGCAGCGTACGCTTGATCGGCATTAATGCTCCCGAGCTGGCCCACCATGGTCGCAATACCGAAGCCTTCGCCGAGGCGGCGCGCAGTCGTCTGCAAGCGCTGGTGAATGACAGTGGTGGGCGCATCAGCTTGCAGCTGGGTCGCGAGTCGCGCGATCACTACGCTCGCACCTTGGCCCATGCTTATGATCGGCAGGGGCAAAACCTCGAGGCGCGGTTGCTCGAAGAGGGCTTGGGCTATCTGGTGGCGGTGGCGCCTAATACCGCTTTGGTGGTTTGCCAGCAGGCGGCCGAGCGGGTTGCCCGTGACGCCCATGCGGGGCTGTGGGGTAAATCTGCACTGCAAACACCGGAGCAGTTGGTTGCGGGTGGTTTTGCCTTGGTGGCCGCGCGGGTGACAAGCGTTGAGCGCAACCGAGGCGGCGTCTGGCTTGAAGTGGACGGGCCGCTGGTGCTGCATATAGCGCCGAAGTCCCTCGCACAATTTGACTTGGCGGGCCTGCAACATTTGGTTGGACGAAATATTCAAGCGCGCGGCTGGGTCATTGATCGCAGTCAGCGTGGCTCGGTAAAGAAAGGTCAGGCGCGCTGGATGTTGCCCTTGACCGCAGCTGCGATGCTTGAGGTGTTGCCATGACGTTACGGATTGTCATTTTACTCTGCAGCTTCGGGCTGCTGGCGGGCTGTGCGCATAATCCGGCCACCGGCCGTACCGATTTTGTGATGATGAGCGAGTCGCAAGAGCTGGAGATGGGCCGCAGTTACAGTCAGCAAGTGCTCAAGGAAAATCCGCGCTATGCCGACGAGAAATTGCAGGCCTACGTCCAGCAAGTCGGCGAGCGGGTCGCCAAGCACAGCCATCGCAGTAATTTGCAGTACCACTTCACGGTGGTCGACTCGCCTGATATCAACGCCTTCGCCCTGCCGGGGGGGTACATCTATATCAATCGTGGCTTGCTTGCGTACCTGAACTCCGAAGCCGAGTTGGCCGCCGTGCTGGGCCATGAGGTCGGCCATGTCACGGCGCGGCACAGCGTGCAGCAGCAAAGCCAGGCAAGCGCCTGGGGCATTCTCGGTCAGGCAGTCGCCATCGGCACCGGCGTTGGTGCGGCGGCCGATGTGACCAATGCCTTGGGCTCGGTGGTGACCAAGGGCTATGGCCGCGACATGGAGCTGGAGGCCGATGGCCTCGGCGCACAGTACCTGGCGCGCAGTGGTTATGACCCGCAGGCGATGATTGAAGTCATCAAAGTGCTGAAGAATCAGGAACTGTTCGCCCGCGATCAGGCGCTTAAGCGCGGCCAGGCGGTACCGGAGAGCAGTTATCACGGTGTGTTCGATAGTCACCCCGCTAACGATCAGCGTCTGCAGCAGGTGGTAGGCCCCGCCAGCGCGCTGGTCAGCGGGCATCAGGAGGTCAATCGCGAGCAGTTTTTGCAGCATCTCGAGGGTTTGCCCTTTGGCGATTCGGCCGCCACTGGCGTGCGCCGTGGTCAGCAGTTTTATCATGCCGATTTAGGCTTCTCCCTGAGTTATCCGCAGGGCTGGACGCTGTTGAATCGAGCGGATGCGCTGATCGCCCATGCGGCGGATCAGCAGGCCTTTATGGCGATGACGGTGGAGCCGGCCAATTCAGCTTTGACCCCAGAACAGTGGTTGCGCAAGAAAGTCGGCGGTCAACGCTTGGTGCAGGACGCAACGCTGCAGCAAAGTGGTTTGCAGGGCTACACTGCAATAATTCCTGGCGTTAGCGCCAAACGGGTGGCGGTTATTTATCTGGGCCCGCGCGCCTATGTGTTTGTCGGTGCGGTTAAAGGCCGCGCCTCGTTGGACAGCGAAGACGATAAGTTTATGGCGATGATCAGCAGTTTTCGCCCCTTGCCCGCCGCGCAATTGAAGTTGGCACAGCCGCTGCGCTTGCATCTGCAGCAAGCTAAGGCAGGGCAGGGCATGGCGGCGCTGGCTAAGGAGAGCAAGCTGCAAGATGACCCAGAGCTGAATTTGCGACTACTTAATGGGCTCTACCCAAGTGGCGAGTCACGTCCGGGTGACTGGCTCAAAATCTTGCGCTAGAGCCTTCTCAATAGGCTGACTGATCGGTCTTGTGAGGTTTCGGCATCTTGCGTATCCTCGTCCCCCCGTCTGTATAACAGCCCCAAAAAGCGGAAATGCCACCATGTCTGATCTGAAAACGGCCGCTCTCGAATATCACGCCAAGCCCCGTCCGGGGAAACTCAGCGTCGAGCTGACCAAGCCTACTGCGACTGCTCGCGATCTCGCGCTGGCGTACAGCCCGGGTGTGGCTGAGCCGGTGCGCGAAATCGCCCGTGACCCCGAGCTGGCCTACAAGTACACCGGCAAGGGCAATCTGGTCGCGGTCATTTCAGACGGTACGGCGATCCTTGGGCTGGGCAATCTTGGCCCGCTGGCGTCCAAGCCGGTGATGGAAGGCAAGGGTGTGCTGTTCAAGCGTTTCGCCGGCATCGACGTGTTCGACATCGAAGTGGAAGCCGAGAGCCCGCAGGCGTTTATCGACACGGTGCGGCGCATTTCCATCACCTTCGGCGGCATTAACCTGGAAGACATCAAGGCGCCCGAGTGCTTTGAGATCGAGCGCACGCTGATCGAGCAGTGCGACATTCCGGTATTCCACGATGACCAGCACGGCACCGCCATCGTCACCGCGGCAGGCATGCTCAACGCTCTGGAAATCGTCGGCAAGACCCTGTCCGAAGCCAGGATCGTCTGCCTGGGCGCCGGCGCTGCCGCGACTTCCTGCATGAAGTTGCTGGTGAGCATGGGCGCCAATATCGAAAACATCTTTATGGTCGACCGCAAAGGCGTGATCCACGCCGGTCGTGACGATCTGAACCAGTACAAGGCGGTGTTCGCCCACGCAACTGACAAGCGCAGCCTGTTTGATGCTTTGGATGGTGCTGACGTGTTTGTTGGTCTGTCGGGCGCCAACTTGCTGGAGGCCGACGGCCTGAAGCGCATGGCGGCGAACCCGATTGTGTTCGCCTGCTCTAACCCTGATCCAGAAATCAGCCCGGCCCTGGCTCATGCCACCCGTGACGATGTGATCATGGCCACCGGCCGTTCGGACTACCCGAACCAGGTCAATAACGTGCTGGGCTTCCCCTTCATCTTCCGCGGCGCCCTGGATGTTCGCGCGACCCGCATCAACGAAGAGATGAAGATCGCAGCGGCCCTGGCCCTGCGTGACCTGGCCAAGCAGCCGGTGCCGCAGGACGTGTGCGACGCCTATGGTGGCGCGCCCCTATCGTTCGGCCGCGAATACATCATTCCGAAGCCGATGGACAAGCGTCTGATCACCGTGGTCTGCGATGCTGTGGCCAAGGCGGCGATTGAGAGCGGTGTGGCGACTCTGCCTTACCCGAAGCACTACCCGCTGCAATCCGTTGATGATGTGTTCAACGGTTAATGGCCGCAGTTGGATGCGCTAACCCTTAGCGCAATTAAAAAAACCGCTCACTTTCATCGGTGAGCGGTTTTTTTGTGTGCGTTGATTAGTCCATCTGCGGGCCGTGACGCTGCTGCTTCTTTGGCTCAGAACAGATCGATGGGTGTTGCCTCGTCTTCCGGTAAAGGGCTGCCAGGCGCGCTTTGGTTGGGATCCAGTTCGCTCATTGCCGGTGGCGAATCCTCGCTCTTGAATAGCTCGAAATAAGCATTCTCCGCGCCGGGCGCGGCGGTGCGCCCGGTCAGTGGATCAATCCGCAGGCTGAGTATGCCGGGCGGCTCGGGAAGCATGTGGGCGGGTTTGTCTTTGAGTGCCGCACTCATGTAATTCATCCAGATCGGCAGCGCGACAGTGCCGCCAAACTCGTTGCGGCCGAGGCTTTCGGGTTGATCAAAGCCGGTCCAGACGGTGGTCATGTAGTCGGCGTTAAAGCCGGAGAACCAGCTGTCTTTAGATTCGTTGGTGGTGCCGGTTTTGCCGGCCAGGTCGCTGCGGCCCATCGCCAGTGCGCGGCGGGCGGTGCCGCGCTTGATAACATCCTGCAGCATGCTGGTGAGGATAAATGCGGTGCGGGCGTCAACGATGCGCTCGGCTGCCGCTGGCTCATAGCTGGGTGTTGCGCTGCTAGTTGTGTCGATGTCCTCATCGCTGGCTTCAGCGGGTGGCGTGTTTTGCGGCACGCTGGGTGGATTGGCGACGAATAGGGGCTTGCCTTCGCGGCTGTCGATACGGGCAATCAAGTAGGGCGCAACTTTGTAGCCACCGTTCGCGAAGGTGCACCAGCCGGTGGCGATTTCCAGCGGGGTTAGGTTAGCGGTACCCAGTGCCAACGAGAAATTGCGCGGTAAATCTTGCTTGTTGAAGCCAAAGCGGGCGACGTATTTCAGGGCGTAATCGATGCCTATGGCTTGTAGTACGCGAATTGAAACCAGGTTGCGCGACTTGTACAGCGCCTCGCGCAGGCGGATGGGGCCGAGGAAGGTGTTGTTGTCATTTTTCGGCCGCCACGCTTCTTCCATGCCGGCTTCTTGGAACACAATCGGCGCGTCATTGACCAGGCTGGCGGCGGTGAAGCCGTTATCCAGGGCTGCGCTGTAAATAAAGGGCTTAAAGCTTGAGCCCGGCTGGCGTTTGGCTTGGGTGGCGCGGTTGTAATTGCTTTGCTCAAAGGAGAAGCCGCCAACCAAGGCTTGGATCGCACCGTTTTGCGGGTCGAGCGAGCTGAGGGCTGCTTGCGCTGTGGGGATTTGGCTGAACAACAGATTGCCGTCGGCTTGGCGTTGCACGCGAATAAGGTCGCCAATGTGTGCGACGTCGGCCGGTTGTTGCGGGCGTGCGCCCATGCTGTCTGGGCCAAGAAAAGGCCGTGCCCACTTCATGCTGTCCCAGCTCACGGCTTCCTCGGCACCGCTACGATTGATGACCAGCAGGCCGCTTTTTTCCACCTGGGTCACGATAACCGGTTCAAGCCCGCCGACTGAGCGGTACTTGCTCAGCTCGGCTTGCCAGGACTCGCGGGTCATTCCGACCAGGCGAGTTTCCGGACCACGGTAGCCGTGGCGCTGGTCATAGCTCAGTAGGCCTGTGCGCACCGCGTTACTGGCCGCTTGTTGGAGTTCACTGGAAACCGTAGTGGTTACCCGAAAACCTTCGGTGTAGGCATCGCTGCCATAGCGGCCGACCATTTCGGCACGGGCCATTTCGGCAATATAGGGGGCGTCGAGTTCGGGTGTTGGCCCGTGATAAGAGGCGTTGCTTGGCTCGCTGATGGCGGCCTGATAGCGGGATTGGTCAATTTTTCCCAGCTTGAGCATGCGGCCGAGAATCCAGTCGCGCCGCTCTTTGCTGCGGGTCGGATTAATCAGCGGATTAAACCGCGATGGTGCCTTGGGCAAGCCGGCGATGGCGGCCATTTGCGCCAGGCTGATGTCGCGGATCGATTTGCCGTAATAGACCTGGGCTGCGGCTTCAATGCCGTAGGCGCGATTGCCCAAATAAATCTTATTGACGTAAAGCTCGAGGATTTCATCTTTGCTCAGCTCACGCTCAATCTGCAATGCCAGCAAGATTTCGTTGATTTTGCGTGAGAAGCTGCGCTCGCTACTCAGGAAAAAGTTCTTCGCCACCTGCATGGTGATGGTGCTGCCGCCTGACTGAATATGACCACTTTTCAATAATTGCGAGGCGGCCCGCATCAGGCTGCTGGGGTCGACGCCATAATGGTTGGCGAAGTTGTCATCTTCGGCAGAAAGTAGGGCGGAGATAAAGTCGGGCGGAACGTCATTAATGCGGATCGGGCTGCGGCGCATTTCGCCAAATTCGGCGATCAGCTTGCCGTCACTGCTGAAGACCCGTAGTGGGATCTGCAATTGGATGCGCCGCAGTGACTCGACGGATGGCAGGCCGGGGCTAAGATAGAGGTACGCGCCGCTGATGCTGAGTAGCAACCCGCAAAAAATGGCGAATCCAGACCAGCAAATAAACTTAAGCAAGCGCATCAAGATTCTTGGATTTCCAGATAAAAGAATGAGTTAAGCGGAAGCTGAAGCTGAAAAACGAAACTGATCACATTATAAGCGGGTTTTTTGCTAGGTAGCCATTTGCGCTTCTGTCAAGACTGTTATTTAATGTAAAAAAACATAAATCCTCCGTAAGTCGCGGATGCAGATAGGAAATCAGTCGTGCTAGGGCTCTTCAATAAGAAAGCGAACACGCTGCTGGGGATCGACATTAGTTCGACCTCGGTCAAGCTCCTTGAACTGAGTCGCTCAGGCAGCCGCTACAAGGTAGAGGCCTACGCTGTGGAGCCGCTGCCACCAAACGCAGTGGTCGAGAAGAACATTGCAGAGCTTGAGGGAGTGGGGCAAGCGCTCGCCCGCGTGTTGGCAAAAGCCAAAACGGGCGTCAAGTTTGTTGCGGTCGCAGTCGCTGGCTCTGCCGTGATCACCAAAACCATCGAAATGGAAGCTGGCCTTTCTGACGATGAGTTGGAAAACCAGCTCAAGGTTGAGGCTGATCAGTACATCCCTTATCCGCTTGAAGAAGTTGCGATTGATTTCGAGGCTCAAGGTCCTTCTGCGCGTAATCCTGAGCGGATAGAGGTTTTGTTGGCCGCCTGCCGCAAAGAAAACGTTGAAGTCCGCGAGGCTGCTTTGGCCTTGGCCGGTCTTACTGCAAAAGTTGTTGATGTTGAAGCCTACGCGCTTGAACGCGCCTATGGTTTGTTGGTTTCGCAACTGAGCAATGGTCAGGATGATTTGACCGTTGCAGTCGTCGATATCGGCGCGACCATGACTACGCTTAGCGTTTTGCATAACGGCAAAACCATCTATACCCGCGAACAGCTCTTTGGTGGCAAGCAGCTTACCGAAGAAGTTCAGCGCCGCTATGGCTTGTCGGTTGAGGAGGCGGGTTTAGCCAAGAAGCAAGGTGGCTTGCCTGACGATTACGACAGCGAAGTGTTGCAGCCGTTCAAAGAAGCTGTAGTGCAGCAAGTTTCACGTTCGCTGCAGTTCTTTTTTGCGGCGGGTCAGTTTAATGATGTGGACTACATTCTTTTGGCTGGCGGCACCGCGTCTATTCCTGATTTGGATCGATTGATTCAGCAGAAAATAGGCACGCCGACACTGGTGGCCAATCCGTTTGCTGAAATGGCCTTGAGCAGTAAAGTTAACGCCGGTGCCTTGGCTAGCGATGCGCCTGCCTTGATGATCGCGTGCGGTTTAGCGATGAGGAGTTTCGACTAATGGCGCGGATTAACTTACTCCCATGGCGTGAGCAGTTACGCGAGGAGCGCAAGCAGCGATTTCTCGTAACGCTCGCGGGCGTGTTGATTGTTGCTGCTGGCGTGGTGTTCCTTGGTGATCAGTATCTGAGCGGTGCAATTGAGCAGCAAAGTGCGCGCAATGACTTTGTGCGCAAAGAAATTGCTGTGCTGGATGCGCGAATCAAAGAAATCAGCGAGCTGAAAACTCGTCGTCAGCAGTTGCTGGAACGGATGAAAATTATTCAGGACTTGCAAGGCAATCGACCTATCATTGGTCGGATGTTTGATCAGTTGATTCGCACGCTGCCTGATGGTGTGTATTTTACTGGGTTAAAAATGACCGGTAAAAATATCGCGATTGTTGGTGCGTCTGAATCGAATAATCGTGTTTCAAGCTTGATGCGTAATCTCGATGGTTCAGATTGGTTGATGACGCCAAATTTGACTGAAGTTAAAGCGGACACGCCCGGAGAAATGGGGCAGTCGAATATCTTTCAGTTGAGCGTGCAGCAAACACTGCCGATTGTTGAAGTGCAGGGGGCTAAAAAATGAGTTTTGCCGACGCTCTCAATGATTTAAAAAAACTAGATGTGTCTGATCTTGATGTGAATAACATTGGTTCTTGGCCTGTGGCGGTAAAGGCGATTGCGTGTTTTTTACTGTTGATTGCAGTGCTTGGCCTTGGCTACCAGTTTCAGCTTAAGGATAGGCAGGCCGATCTTGAGCGGCGGGCTGCGGAGGAGGTGACGCTAAAGGAGCAGTTTGCAAGCAAGGCATTTCAGGCGGCAAATTTAGATGCTTATAAAAATCAGATGGTTGAGATGGAGTCTTCATTCGCAGGTTTGTTGCGTCAATTGCCTAGCGATACTGAGGTTCCAGGCCTGCTTGAGGATGTGACGCGTACCGGCCTCAATAGCGGCTTGGAATTTGAAGAAATCAAGTTGCTGCCGGAAGTTACTCAGCAGTTTTACATCGAGCTGCCAATTCAGATAAGCGTTTTGGGTCGTTATGAAGATTTGGCTACTTTTGCCAGTGCTGTTGCGAGTCTGCCACGGATTGTGACATTGCATGATTTTGAGTTAAAGCCGGATGGCGGTGATAGCGCATCAAGGTTGCGCATGAATATTTTGGCTAAAACGTATAGGTATAATGATAAGGGTTTGCCGGCTAATGCTAAGGGTTTACCGGCTAATGGCAAGGGGCTAAAAAAATGAATTATGCCCAGGTCGCTTTGTGTGTGGCGTTTCTGATTGCGTTGAGTGGTTGTGATGCAAGTCGGGAATTCAACGATCTTCAGGCTTATATGGATGAGGTCCGTGCGCGCCCCAAGGGCTCGATTGAACCCTTGCCGCAATTTCAGCCTTATGAGCCCTTTACCTATCAGGCGGGAGGGATGCGCAGCCCTTTTCAGAAGCCAGTTAAGATCGATGTTGCGAGTCAGCAGAAAGGTTCAAAAGATATAAAGCCTGATGATGTGCGGGTTAAGCAATTTCTTGAGGGTTTCAATCTCGAAGCCTTTCAAATGGTAGGGACTCTTTCCGGTGCTACTGGTGTCTTTGCATTGGTAAAGGGGGCGGGTGGTGTGTATCGGGTCAAGGTGGGTGACTATCTGGGGACCAATCATGGACGAATTTTGACTATCAATGAATCTAAAATTGATATGGTTGAAATTGTTCCCGACGGCGAAGGTGGTTGGCTAGAGCGCCCACGTAGCCTTGCGCTCAGTGAGACTACGAAAGGGTAAGGTCTACTATGAACAACAATTACCGGTCAGCACAACGGAATCACACAATGAAAAACACCCTGTCGCGCCTAAGTATTTCACTGTTCTTGGCTTCAATGTCGCAGTCATTGTTTGCTGCGGATCTTCAGGCGCTTGATGTTGCTGCGTTACCTGGCGATAAAGTTGAGCTGAAATTGACTTTTGATGAGCCGGTTGCAGTTCCGAAGGGTTATACGATTGAGCAGCCCGCGCGTATTGCGCTTGATTTGCCTGGGGTTGTAAATAAGTTGGGTGCGAAGAATCGCGAGCTTGGCGTTGGTAATGCACGTAGTGTCACGGTCGTCGAGGCGGGGGACCGCACGCGCTTAATTGTTAATTTAACCAATTTGGCTGCTTATAATACGCGAGTCGAAGGTAATAATTTATTTGTGGTGATTGGTGATGGCGCTGCCAGTGCTTCGTCGGTACGGACGCCGGCGGTTGCTGCGCCGATTAAGTCGACGCCAAAGGCGTATGTGTCTACTGCGAAGGCAATTAAAAGTGTTGATTTTCAGCGAGGTGAGCAGGGGGCGGGGAATGTTGTAATTGAACTTTCGGATCCGACGGTGAGCCCAGATATTCAGGATCAAGGTGGGAAAATAACCTTGGGGTTTGCTAAAACGCAGCTGCCTGATGCTTTGCGTGTACGTCTGGATGTGAAGGATTTCGCCACCCCGGTGCAGTTTGTAAATGCACAAAGTCAGGGTGATAAGGCAGTAATTAGTATTGAGCCTACTGGCTTGTATGATTATTTGGCATATCAGACTGATAGTAAATTAATTGTTAGCATTAAGCCGCTAAATAAGGAGGAGAAGGATAAGCGTAAGGCTGAGAGCTTTGCTTATTCGGGGGAAAAGCTTTCGCTGAATTTTCAGGATATTGATGTCCGTTCGGTGCTGCAATTAATTGCAGACTTTACGGATTTAAACTTGGTGGCCAGCGATACGGTGCAGGGCAATATTACGCTGCGTCTGCAGAATGTTCCCTGGGATCAGGCCTTGGATCTGGTGTTGAAGACCAAGGGTCTGGATAAGCGTAAAATAGGGAATGTGTTGTTGGTCGCACCCGCCGATGAGATCGCCGCGCGCGAACGTCAGGAGCTGGAAACAAATAAGCAAGTTGCTGAGCTGGCGCCGTTGCGCAAGGAAATCATTCAGCTAAATTATGCAAAGGCTTCCGATATAGCAAAAATCTATGAGGACGATGCGCAGAAAGGCGTTCTTAAGGATGAGATGAGAGGTAATGTCATATTTGACGACAGGTCCAATAGTTTGATTGTGACCTTGACTCAGGAGCGTATCGATGAGCTGCGCCGGATCGTCACTCAATTGGATATTCCAGTTCGTCAGGTGATGATTGAAGCGCGGATTGTTGAGGCTGGAGTTAACTATGACAAGAGCCTGGGTGTGCGCTGGGGTGGGACCTTTCAAAGTGGTGAGGCTAGAGGCTTTGGTAAGAATGGTAATATTGGAATTAAAGATGATAAAGATCGTCGCTGTGGTCCGTTTGAGGGGCAGTGTACATTGCCTGTAACTGATGCCAAGAGTCCTACGCCATTTGTAGATTTGGGTGTTGTGAATAGCACTTCTGGTATCGGTATTGGCATGATTACTGATAATTTAATTCTGGATTTGCAGCTGTCGGCAATGGAGAAAACTGGTAATGGCGAGGTTATTTCTCAGCCGAAAGTGGTAACTTCGGACAACGAAACTGCAAAAATCTTGAAGGGTACTGAGATTCCATATCAGGAAGCAAGTTCTAGTGGCGCGACAACAACGTCGTTTAAAGAGGCTGCGCTTTCTCTCGAGGTAACACCCAAAATTACCCCGGACAACAGAGTTATTATGGAAGTTAAAATCACTAAGGATGAGCCTGATTTCTCTCAGGCGGTTAATGGCGTGCCACCGATCAAAAAGAATGAAGTTAATGCTAAAGTTTTGGTTGCCGACGGTGAAACTATAGTGATTGGTGGGGTGTTCTCCAATACTCAAATTAAATCGGTTGAGAAAGTGCCATTCCTTGGCGATCTGCCTTACTTGGGACGCCTGTTCCGCCGGGATATCGTTCAAGATCAGAAGAGCGAGCTGCTGGTGTTTCTGACTCCGCGCATTCTAAACAGTCAGGCAGCTTCGGTGAGTCGTTGATTCTGTGCGAAATTTGATCTTGGTTGGGCCGATGGGGGCAGGTAAAAGCACCATCGGTCGCTTGCTTGGCAAAGAGCTTCGCTGGCCTTTTAAAGACTCGGACAAGGAAATTGAGCAGCGCACGGGTGCTGATATTCCTTGGATTTTCGATGTTGAGGGTGAGGCGGGGTTTCGTGAGCGTGAGCAGGCGATGCTGGCTGAGCTCTGCGAGCTTGAAGGGCTGGTAATTGCCACTGGCGGCGGTGCCGTGTTGCGGCCAGAAAACCGTTTGGCGTTGCACGCGGGCGGTCGAGTGGTGTACTTGCATACCACGGTCGAGCAGCAGCTTGATCGGACCTCTCGTGACCGCAACCGCCCGCTATTGCGCACCAGTGATCCGGGCAGAGTATTGGCCGATCTAATGGCGGTGCGCGATCCGCTGTACCGTGAAATAGCGGACATTGTCATCGAAACCGATGAGCGTCCACCGCGTTTGGTGGTGCAAGAAATAATTGAGCGCCTCGAAACGCTTGCTTCCCGTTAAAGCGCAGGCAAATCTGCGCTATCCTAGCGCCCTTTCTAATGGGGGCCGCATGCAGACTCTTCAAGTTGAACTCGCTGAGCGCAGTTATCCGATCTATATCGGCGATGGCCTTCTAGCGCGCCCAGATTTACTTCTTTCGCATATTGCCGGTCGGCAAGTGGCAGTGGTTACTAATGAGACGGTAGCGCCGCTCTATCTTGAGTCTTTGTTGGCTGTGTTGGCTGGCCTTTCTGTTACCCCGATAACTCTTCCCGACGGCGAAGCCTTCAAAAGCTGGGCAACCTTACAGCTGATTTTTGATGGTCTGCTGGCTGCGCGGCATGATCGCGGCACTACGGTTATTGCCTTGGGGGGCGGTGTAATAGGTGATATGGCTGGCTTTGCTGCCGCCTGCTATCAGCGCGGTGTCGAGTTTATTCAAATCCCGACCACCTTGTTGTCGCAAGTCGATTCCTCGGTGGGCGGCAAGACCGGCATAAATCACCCGCTGGGTAAGAATATGATCGGTGCCTTCTATCAGCCCAAGGCTGTGCTGATCGATACTTCAACTTTGCGAACTTTACCTGCGCGTGAGCTGTCAGCTGGGTTGGCTGAAGTTATAAAGTACGGCTTGATTTGCGATATGCCGTTTCTCGCCTGGCTGGAGTTGCATATTGATGCGCTGCTTGAGCTTGACCAAGTTTTGTTGGGCGAGGCAATTGCGCGCTCCTGCGCTGCGAAGGCTGCCGTGGTTGGTGTGGATGAGCGCGAGTCAGGCTTGCGCGCCACGCTCAATCTGGGTCATACCTTTGGTCATGCGATCGAAACCCATATGGGTTATGGCGTGTGGTTGCATGGCGAGGCGGTTGCAGCAGGAACCGTTATGGCGCTTGAGATGTCACAGCGATTGGGTTGGATAACGCAGGCGGAACGAGATCGCGGTATCCGCTTGCTGCTGCGGGCCGGACTACCGGTGGTGCCACCGACTGAAATGACCCCAGACAATTTTCTTGAGCACATGGCCGTTGATAAAAAAGTGCTCGATGGTCGCTTGCGCTTGGTGTTGCTGAAGGGCCTTGGTGCTGCAGTGGTAACGAGCGATTTTCCCCGTGAAGTTTTGGACGCTACCTTGCGCGCAGATTACCGCGCCATGGTCGATCAGCTTAGAAATGAATGAGAATTCTATGACCAGTTTGCATGCCGATGACGCCTTTCTTGGCCACTACCAGCTAAGCCACGACCCTTTTGCTGCGCGGGTCCCTGGCTTCAAGTTTTTCCCGGCGCAGCGTAAGCCGGTCTTGGGGCAGTTGCATCATTTGGCGCGTTACAGTCAGTTGCTGCTGGTGGTCACCGGGCCTAAAGGCAGCGGGAAAACCCTTTTGCGTCAGGCGTTGGTGGCCAGTACCAATAAGCAGTCGGTCCACAGTGTTGTGGTTTCGGCGCGCGGTGCGGTTGAGGCGGGCGGTGTGCTGCGCTTGATCAGTCAGGGTCTGAATGTGCCGCAGGCTGATGTGGGCGATGTGTTGCAGCGCGTCGCGCAGTTGGTGGCAACCGGGCAAGAGGTGTATCTGCTGGTTGATGATGCGGATCAGCTGGATGACGTTTCGCTGGATGCCATGATGGCGCTGGCGGCGGGGAATGCCGATGGCCGCGCCCATGTGTTTTTGTTTGCTGATTCGAATCTGGTGCCGCGGCTTGAGTTGTATGCCGATGGCGCTGAGTGCTTTCACGTAATCGAGTTGCAACCTTACAGCGAAGAAGAAACCCGCGAGTATCTGGCCCAGCGCCTTGAGGGTGCGGGTCAGGGCATTGAGTTGCTCTCTGATCGGCAGATCGCTGACATTCATTTGGCATCGGCTGGCTGGCCGGGAGCCATTAATCATATTGCCCGCGAGGGGCTGATTGACGCCATGCTGGTGCAGCGTGGCGCCGCTCAGCGCGCGGGTTCTGGCGCGGGTTTTAAGTTGCCGATTAAGCATCTATTGGCGTTGGTGGTGGTGGCCGCAGGTGTGGGCGGGGCCTGGATGATGCAAGGCCGCAGCGAAAGCAGCCAGCCAGCGCCAACGGTTACGCAGTTGCCCTTGGATCAGGCTGTAGTGCCGGCAAGTCCGGCTGGCCCGGCTGTGGCTGATGATGGGCAGGCACAGGCTGGACCTAAGATAGATTTTGCCGGTTCTAGTCAGCCACTACCTTTGCCATTGGCGGGTGAGGCGCAGCCGGTTATTCGCCAGCCGCTCGCGCAGGCTGCTGGTGACGCTGAAGCTGAAGAGCCTGGCGCCGCAGAATCGAGCGCAGCGTTACCTGCTGCAGTGGCAAGCGCTCCGGCAGCAACTGTCGCGGCGGTTGAGTCTGTTCGGGTTGCGCCGACCGTTGCGACCGTGCCGCCAATTGCCAAAGCCGAGCTTCCAGTTGTGACTAAGCCGGTGATCGCTGCTGCATCCAAGCCGCCAGTTGCACCAGTGGTTACTCCAGGCGCGGCGGTCAAGTCGACTGAAAAGCCGCCGGTAGCTGCGGCTAAGGTGGCTACTGCGGCGAAAGTCGCTGCTGTACCTAAGTCTGCTGCTGCAAGTGCGGGCTGGTACGGCTCCCAGGCACCTGGTCACTATGTTGTGCAGGTGCTGGGTACTGGTGTTGAGGCGAATGCGCAGGCGTTTGTGCGCCAGCAGGGTGCGGACTACCACTACTTTAAGAAGCTGCTGCAGGGCAAGCCCATCTATGTGGTGACCTATGGCAGCTTCGCCTCGCGCGCAGCGGCGCAGTCGGCAATTAACAATTTGCCGGCCAAGGTCAAGGCTAGTAAGCCTTGGCCGCGCACAGTTGCCAGTGTTCAGCAGGAAATAAAGTAGTCGCTCTGGCCGCTGGCTCGCCGCTTGCTTTAGATTGATGACCCGCTAGTCGCTAACACGGCTAGCGGGTCATCGCCTTTGTATGGGCGACATAAGTTTACAGTGCGCCGCCGCACCGATTTGTGACCCTTAAGGTGGATGTGTACAATAACCTCCCTTTTGCCTGCGCAAAAGCTGGCGATTAGTCCTGCGCGCACGGTAAGTGATTGATTTAGCAAAAGTTTGTCTGGTGAGAGTGTCTATGAAAGCAGGTCTGTACCATCCTGATGAGTTCAAGGATAACTGCGGCTTCGGCCTAATTGCCCATATGCAGGGCGAGGCTAGCCATCACCTGCTGCAGACAGCTATTGAAGCGCTGACCTGCATGACGCACCGCGGCGGTATTAACGCCGACGGTAAGACCGGTGACGGTTGCGGGCTGTTGATGCAGAAACCCGATATGTTTCTGCGCGCCATTGCCGTGCAAGAATTTTCTGTCGAGTTACCGGCGCAATATGCCGTCGGCATGGTCTTCCTCAATCAGGATGTGGCCAAGGCCGATGCTGCCCGCGAAAACATGAATCGCGAGATTCTGGCCGCCGGCTTGCAGCTCATTGGTTGGCGCAAAGTGCCAATCGATACTTCGGTACTCGGCCGTCTGGCATTAGAGCGCCTGCCACAAATTGAGCAGGTGTTCGTCGGCGGCGCCGGTCTCAGTGACCAAGAGTTTGCGATCAAGTTGTTCTGCGCCCGTCGGCGTTCGTCGGTGAGCAATGCTGCCGACACCGACCACTACATTTGCAGTTTCTCGGCCAAGACCATCATCTATAAAGGCTTGATGATGCCGGTCGACCTCGCCCAGTTCTTCCCGGACCTGGGTGATGCGCGCCTGCAAACCGGAATTTGCGTGTTCCACCAGCGCTTCTCCACCAACACCTTGCCGAAGTGGCCGCTGGCTCAGCCGTTCCGCTTCTTGGCGCACAACGGTGAAATCAACACCATCACCGGCAACCGTAACTGGGCGCAAGCCCGGCGCACCAAGTTCGCCAATGATCTGCTGCCTGATCTGGCCGAGTTGGGCCCGCTGGTTAACCGCGTGGGTTCGGATTCCTCGAGCATGGACAACATGCTCGAGTTGATGGTCACCGGTGGTATGGATCTGTTCCGTGGCATCCGCATGATCATTCCGCCAGCGTGGCAGAACGTCGAAACCATGGACGCCGACCTGCGCGCTTTCTACGAATACAACTCCATGCACATGGAGCCCTGGGATGGTCCGGCCGGCGTAGTGCTGACCGACGGTCGTTACGCCGTGTGCCTGCTCGACCGTAATGGTCTGCGGCCGGCGCGCTGGGTCACCACCAACAATGGCTACATCACCATCGCCTCCGAAATTGGCGTGTGGAACTATCAGCCCGAAGACGTGATTGCCAAAGGCCGTGTTGGGCCGGGTCAGGTCTTGGCCGTGGACACCGAAACCGGCCAAGTGCTACATACCGACGACATCGACAACCGCCTCAAGTCGCGTCACCCCTACAAGCAGTGGTTGCGCGGCAACGCCGTGCGCATTCAGGCCAGCCTGGATGACGAGCAGGGCGCGGCCAGCTATGACGCCGATCAGCTCAAGCAATACATGAAGATGTTCCAGGTCACCTTCGAAGAGCGTGATCAGGTGCTGCGCCCGCTCGCCGAGCAAGGCCAGGAGGCCGTCGGCTCGATGGGCGATGACACGCCGATGGCCGTCTTGTCGCAGCGCGTGCGTTCGACCTACGACTACTTCCGTCAGCAGTTTGCCCAGGTCACCAACCCGCCAATCGATCCGCTGCGCGAAGCCATAGTGATGTCGCTGGAGATTTGCCTCGGTGCCGAGCGCAATATTTTCGAAGAGTCGCCGGCCCACGGTAGCCGCGTGATTCTCAGCTCGCCGGTGATCTCGCCGGCCAAGTGGCAGGCGCTGATGAGTCTCAGCGCGCCGGGCTTTGAGCGGCAGGTTATCGACCTGAACTACGACGAAAGCCTCGGCCTGGAAGCCGCCGTGCGCAGCATTGCCGATCAGGCCGAAGAAGCGGTGCGGGCCGGCAAAACCTTGCTGGTACTGACTGATCGGCATATCGCCCCGGGCAAGTTGCCGGTGCATGCCTCGCTGGCTGTTGGCGCCGCCCACCACCGCCTGGTGGAAAAAGGCCTGCGTTGCGATTGCAATATCCTGATCGAAACCGCCACCGCTCGCGACCCCCATCACTTTGCCGTGTTGGTGGGTTTTGGTGCCTCTGCGGTCTATCCATTCCTGGCCTATGAAGTGCTGGCGGACCTGATCCGTACCGGCGAAGTTCTGGGCGATCTGGATGAAGTGTTCAAGCATTACCGCAAAGGCATCTCCAAGGGCCTGCTGAAGATCCTGTCGAAGATGGGCATCTCGACCATCGCCTCTTACCGTGGCGCCCAGCTGTTTGAAGCCGTGGGTCTGGCCGATGATGTGGTTGAGTTGAGCTTCCGTGGCGTTGCCAGCCGCCTCAAGGGCGCGCGCTTCGTCGATATCGAGGCCGAGCAAAAGCTGTTGGCCAAGGAAGCCTGGAACAACCGCAAGCCGATCCAGCAAGGCGGCCTGCTCAAGTTTGTCTACGGCGGCGAGTACCACGCCTACAACCCGGACGTGGTTAACACCCTGCAGGCGGCTGTGCAGCAAGGAAATTACGAGATTTTCAAGCAGTACACCACGCTGGTGGATACCCGTCCGGTGTCGATGCTGCGCGACCTGTTGCAAGTGAAGCTGGCCGAGCAGCCGTTGACGCTCGATCAGGTGGAGCCGGTGGCGGCGATTCTCAAGCGCTTCGATTCGGCCGGGATTTCCCTCGGTGCCTTGGCGCCAGAAGCCCATGAAGCCATCGCCGAGGCGATGAACCGCCTCGGTGCGCGCTCCAACTCCGGTGAGGGCGGTGAAGACCCGGTGCGTTACGGCACTGTGCGCAGCTCGAAGATCAAGCAGGTGGCCACTGGCCGTTTCGGCGTGACGCCGGAATACCTGGTTAACGCCGAAGTGCTGCAGATTAAAGTCGCCCAGGGCGCCAAGCCCGGTGAGGGTGGCCAGTTGCCGGGCGGCAAGGTCAACGGTCTGATCGCACGGCTGCGTTATGCAGTGCCGGGCGTGACCCTGATTTCACCGCCGCCGCACCACGACATTTACTCGATTGAAGACTTATCGCAGCTGATTTTCGACCTTAAACAGGTCAATCCGCAGGCGTTGGTTTCGGTCAAATTGGTGGCGGAAGCCGGCGTTGGTACGATCGCCGCCGGGGTGGCCAAGGCCTATGCGGACTTGATCACCATCTCCGGTTACGACGGTGGCACCGGCGCTTCGCCGCTGAGTTCGATCAAGTATGCCGGCGCGCCTTGGGAGCTCGGCCTGGCCGAAACCCACCAAACCCTGCGCGGCAATGACCTGCGCGGCAAGGTGCGGGTGCAGACTGACGGCGGCCTGAAAACCGGTCTCGACGTGATCAAGGCGGCAATCCTCGGCGCCGAGAGCTTCGGCTTCGGCACCGCGCCGATGATCGCTCTGGGCTGTAAGTACCTGCGCATTTGTCACCTGAACAACTGCGCCACCGGCGTGGCCACCCAGAACGAGCAGCTGCGCAAAGATCACTTCATCGGTACCGTCGAGATGGTGATGAACTTCTTCACCTTCTTGGCCGAAGAGACCCGTGAGTGGCTGGCCAAGTTGGGCGTGCGCAGCCTCGAAGAGCTGATCGGCCGTACCGATTTGCTCAACATGCTGCCGGGCGAAACCGACAAGCAGCAACACCTGGATCTGACGCCGTTGCTGGGCAGCGACCATATTCCGGCCGACAAGCCACAGTTCTGCCAGGTTGAAAACAACCCGCCGTTCGATCTGGGCTTGCTCGCCGAAGAAATGGTCAAGTTGGCCCGTCCGGCTATCGACGGCCTGGCCGGTGCCGAGTTCGCGCTGAATATCTGCAACTGCGACCGTTCCATTGGTGCCCGCGTGTCCGGTGAAATCGCCCGATTGCATGGCAACCAGGGCATGGCCAAGGCGCCGATCACCTTCCGCTTCAAGGGCACGGCCGGGCAGAGCTTTGGCGTGTGGAACGCCGGTGGCCTGAACATGTACCTGGAAGGCGATGCCAACGACTACGTAGGCAAAGGCATGACTGGCGGTAAGCTGGTGATAGTGCCGCCGATTGGCAGCCCGTTCAAAACCCAGGACAGCGCCATCATCGGCAACACTTGCCTGTATGGCGCCACCGGCGGCAAGTTGTTCGCCGTGGGTACCGCGGGTGAGCGTTTCGCCGTGCGTAACTCCGGTGCTCACACCGTGGTTGAAGGCACCGGCGATCATTGCTGCGAATACATGACCGGTGGTTTCGTCTGCGTACTGGGCAAAACCGGCTACAACTTCGGCTCGGGCATGACCGGTGGTTTCGCCTACGTGCTGGACCTAGACAACAGCTTTGTTGACCGCGTGAACCATGAGTTGGTGGAAATGCAGCGGATTAACAACGAGGCCACGGAAGCCCATCGCAGTCATCTGCAGCGTGTGCTGACCGAGTATGTGCGCGAGACTGACAGCGCCTGGGGTCGTAACCTGCTGGAGAACCTGGACGATTACGTGCGTAAGTTCTGGCTGGTTAAACCTAAGGCCGCAAGCCTGGGCTCCTTGCTCTCGAGCACCCGAGCTAACCCGCAATGATTAGTGTGAAGTGGGCAGTGGGTGAGTTGGGAAGTGGCGGTGCGGCAAATAATGTTGCCATAACGCCCTACTTCCCACTCCCAGCTCCCTACTCCCCAGCCGTAATGAGGTTTTGTTCATGACTGAACGTCTAAATAACGACTTCCAGTTCATCGAAGTCGGGCGCGCGGATCCTAAAAAGAAGCTGCTGCGCCAGCGTAAAAAGGAGTTCGTGGAAATCTACGAACCCTTCAAGCCGGCGCAAGCGGCCGATCAGGCGCATCGCTGCCTGGGCTGCGGTAACCCGTATTGCGAGTGGAAGTGCCCGGTGCACAACTACATTCCCAACTGGCTCAAGCTGGTGTCGGAAGGCAATATCCTGGCCGCCGCCGAACTGGCGCATCAGACCAATACCTTGCCGGAAGTCTGCGGCCGCGTCTGTCCGCAAGACCGTCTGTGCGAGGGCGCTTGCACCCTGAATGACGGTTTTGGCGCCGTGACCATCGGCTCGGTGGAGAAGTACATCACCGATACCGCCTTCGCCATGGGTTGGCGTCCAGATATGTCCAAGGTCAAGTCGACTGGCAAGAAGGTCGCGATCATTGGTGCCGGGCCTGCGGGCTTGGGTTGCGCCGATGTCTTGGTGCGCAATGGCGTCAAACCTGTGGTGTTCGACAAGAACCCCGAGATCGGCGGCTTGCTGACCTTTGGTATCCCAGAATTCAAGCTGGAAAAAACCGTACTGAGTAATCGCCGTGAAGTCTTCACCGGCATGGGTATCGAGTTTCGCCTGAATACCGAAGTCGGCAAGGACGTGACCGTTGAGCAATTGCTCGCCGACTACGATGCCGTATTTATGGGCATGGGCACCTACACCTATATGAAGGGCGGCTTCCCTGGTGAAGATTTGCCGGGCGTGCATGACGCGCTGGATTATCTGGTGGCCAACGTCAACCGCAACCTCGGCTTCGAAAAATCTGCCGCCGATTTTGTCGACATGAAGGGCAAGAAGATCGTGGTGCTCGGTGGTGGCGATACCGCCATGGACTGCAACCGCACCGCGATTCGTCAGGGCGCCAAGGCGGTCACCTGCGCCTATCGCCGCGATGAAGAAAACATGCCCGGCTCGCGCAAAGAGGTTAAGAACGCCAAGGAAGAGGGCGTTAAGTTCCTCTACAACCGCCAGCCCATCGCCATCGTTGGCGAAGACAAAGTTGAAGGTGTGAAAGTCGTCGAGACTCGTCTCGGCGAGCCAGATGCCCGTGGCCGTCGCAGCCCTGAGCCGATTCCGGGCTCCGAGCAAATCATCCCGGCCGATGCGGTGGTGATTGCCTTTGGTTTCCGGCCAAGCCCGGCGCCATGGTTCGAGCAGTTTGAAATCCAGATCGACAGCCAAGGTCGAGTGATTGCACCCGAGCAAGGCCCGTTCAAGCATCAAACCAGTAACCCGAAAATTTTCGCCGGTGGCGATATGGTGCGCGGTTCTGACTTGGTGGTGACGGCGATTTTCGAGGGTAGGCAGGCGGCCGAAGGCATCCTCGACTATCTGGAAATCTAAGCTGCTGCGGGCTTCGCACGTGATGCTGCGTTGCGCCTTGTGACCCACATGGATGTGGGGAATGCAGCTGGCCCGTAGGAGCGGGCGTCGCACTGACCTTCGCTCGCGACGCTTAGCGCAAGGCTCGACTGCAGACGCTTGATGGGTATCGCTTCGCTCAACCCATCCTACGGCTGACCTGAGTCAACTCGATAGATAAAAGGCACGGCACTCGCCGTGCCTTTTGTTTTGCGCTTTGCGACAATAGCCATACCTTTATCCCGGATGCTGTTATGACTGTCCTGAAGAACGACCGTTTCCTGCGTGCCTTGCTCAAGCAACCTGTGGATGTCACCCCGGTGTGGATGATGCGCCAGGCCGGTCGTTACTTGCCGGAGTACCGCGCCAGCCGCGCCAAGGCCGGCAACTTTATGGGGCTGATGCAGAACCCAGAATTTGCCTGCGAAGTCACCCTGCAGCCGCTGGACCGCTATCCGCAGCTGGACGCCGCGATTCTGTTCTCCGACATCCTGACCATCCCGGATGCCATGGGCCAAGGCCTGTATTTTGAGACCGGCGAAGGCCCGCGCTTCAAAAAAGTCATCAGCTGCCTGGCCGATGTCGAGGCGCTGCCGATTCCCGATCCCGAGCAAGACTTGGGTTATGTGATGGACGCCGTGCGCACCATCCGCAGCGCCTTGAATGGCCGGGTGCCGCTGATTGGCTTTTCCGGCAGTCCCTGGACCCTGGCGACCTATATGGTCGAAGGCGGTTCTTCTAAAGATTTTCGTAAATCTAAAGCCATGCTCTACGACGAACCGCAAACCATGCACCTGTTGCTCGACAAGCTCGCCCAATCGGTCACCAGCTACCTGAATGGGCAGATTCTGGCCGGTGCGCAAGCGGTGCAGATCTTCGATACCTGGGGCGGCAACTTGTCGGCGGCGGCTTACCAAGAGTTCTCGCTGGCCTATATGAACAAAATCGTCAGCGGCCTGATCCGCGAGCACGACGGTCGCAAGGTGCCGGTGATCTTGTTCACCAAAAACGGCGGGCTGTGGCTGGAGTCGATTGCCGACAGCGGCGCCGATGCCTTGGGTCTGGATTGGAGTTGCGATCTGGGCGATGCCCGGCGCCGGGTTGGCGGCCGCGTGGCGCTGCAAGGCAACATGGACCCCACCGTGCTCTACGCCAAGCCCGCAGCGATTCGCGCCGAAGTAGCGCGCATCCTGGCCAGCTACGGCAAAGGCAGCGGCCATGTGTTCAACCTTGGCCACGGCATCACCCCAGAAGTCGACCCGGCCCACGCCGGCACCTTTATGGAAGCGGTGCATGAGTATTCGGCGCAGTACCACCAAGCGTCCTGATTGACCCTCGGTACCTGCGGTATTAAGGCCCGCTAACGGTCTTAATACCTCGCCCTCGCTGCGCGCATTGCTTAGAATCGGGGCTACTCGATGACTCAGGGAGGTGTGGCATGCGGCGCGTGGTGTTTAATCAGAAAGGCGGCGTGGGTAAATCCAGCATTGCGTGCAACCTCGCGGCGGTGAGCGCCTCGCAGGGCTATCGCACGCTGTTGATCGACCTCGATGCACAGGCCAACTCGACCCATTACCTGACCGGGCTGACCGGCGACGACGTGCCCAAGGGCATCGCCGAGTTCTTCAAGCAGAGCCTCACGTCCGGCCTGCTGTCGAAGAAGGGCCAGGTCGATATCTATGAAACTCCCTTCGAAAACCTGCATGTGGTCACGGCTTCGGCTGAGTTGGCCGATTTGCAGCCCAAGCTTGAGTCCAAACACAAGATCAACAAACTGCGCAAACTGCTCGATGACCTGTCGGAAGATTACGACCGGATCTACCTCGACACGCCGCCAGCGCTGAACTTCTACACGGTGTCGGCGATGATTGCCGCCGATCGCTGCCTGATCCCTTTTGACTGCGACAGCTTCTCGCGTCAGGCGCTGTACAGCCTGCTGCGCGAGATCGAAGAGATCAAAGAGGATCACAACGAAGACCTGGAAGTGGAGGGCATAGTCGTCAACCAGTTCCAGCCGCGGGCAACGTTGCCGCAGCAGTTGCTCGACGAGTTGCTGGCCGAAGACTTACCGGTGTTGCCGGTGTATCTGACCAGTTCGGTGAAGATGCGCGAATCCCATCAGGCCTGCACACCGCTGATCTTCCTCGAACCCAAGCACAAACTCACTCAGCAGTTTGTCGAGCTCTACCACCTGCTGGAAAACAGCTACGCCTGACCCCCTGGGTGAACCCTGCTGCGCTCGGTTAGCCGCTCTCTAAGCGGCTGGCCGGCCCAGGCTTTGCGTTAGCGCACCAGCAACACGTCGCAGGGCGCTTTGTTCAGGTAGTGCTGAGCCAGGCTGCCGAGCAAGGCTTGCGCCAGTATCCCGCGATTGTGCCGGCCGAGGGCCAGCAGTTGCGGCCGGCGCTTGGCGATTAGCGCATCAAGGCTGGCCGATAGCGTGCCGGGCATGACTTCGTGCTTTAACTGCGGGCCAGCTTTGGGCAAACGACTGGACTCGTCGGCAATCAACTGCTCAATCAGTAGCCGTTGCATACTCAGGCGTTCTTCGGCATCGCGTTTGGCTAAGCGGCTGCTGGTCGAGAATATATTCAGCGCCAACAGCTCGGCGCTGCTCGGCAGCAGTTGATAGGCATGCTGCAAGGCGTTGCAGGCACACAAAGAAAAATCTATCGCCACCACGCCTTGCTGGTAAGGCTGGCCGTCTTCATTGACGGCCAGCAGCACCGGCACCGTGCTTAAACGGGCGAGGCGGTCGAGGTTGGTGCCGCTGAACAGTTCGGGCTGATTTTTGTGGTGCGCGCCGAGTACCAACAGATCTACATTTTCCTCGTTGAGCAGTTTGAGGATGATCTCGTTCGGCTTGCCCTGCTCAAGGCGCACATCGGCCTCGCAGTGGTTGAAGCTGGCCAGACGCCCCAGCACCTGTTCGGCGGCGGTGCGCAGGCTGGCCAATTCACTGGCGGACTGCGGGGTTTCAACCACGTGTAGCAGCGTCAGTCGGGCCTTGTGTTGGTTGGCCAATTGCGCGGCCCGGCGCAGCGCCACGTCGGCTTGATGACTGAGGTCGTGAGCAATCAAGATGTGCTTGAACAAAATAGGTTCCTCCGTGAGACGTGGCAGTTTGGCTGAAGTTACGCACGCCACCTTGATCCAAGGCAACCCTCAATAGTCAGTTATTGCCATCGTTGGTAGAGCCCTTGGCATGCGCACCCTTGAGCCTGATCCAAGGCAACCTCAATAGTCAGTTATTGCCATCGTTGGTAGAGCCCTTGGCATGCGCACCCTTGAGCCTGATCCAGGCAGCCCTCAATAGTCAGTTGCTGTTGCAGATTATTGCAGCGGCGGCCTGTTTGTGGACTGAGTGCCGGCCGCCGGGTTAACGCACCACTAGCACATCGCACGGCGCCTTGTGCAGGTAGTGTTGCGCCAAGCTGCCCAGCAGCGCTTGCGACAAGGCGCCGCGACCATGGCAGCCGAGCACCAGTAGTTGCGGCTGATAGCTGTTGATGGCGGCCTGCAGCTCACTCGGCATGTTGCCCGGCTGCACCGAGTGACTGAGTGTCGGGCCGGTGGCCGGCAGGTTGCGGGTTTCGTCGAGCAATAACTGCTCGAACAACAAGCGCTGGGTGCTCAGTAGCTCATCGACCTCGGCCGCGTTACCGCGCGGTGTTTCCAGCACATGCAGGGCATGCAGCTCCGCCTGCGCCGGCAGTAGGCGATAGACATGGGCGAAAGCGGCGCAGGCGCACAGCGAGAAATTCAGTGCCGCCAGGGCGCGCTGGTAAGGCTGGTCGTCATCGATTGAGGCCAGCAGCAGCGGGATATGGCAGCCCTGGGCGATGCGGTCCAGGGTGGTGCCGCTGAAGAATTCGTGGCGCTGATGGTGGGCGCCGAGCACCAGTAAGTCGGCCTGCAGCTCATCGATCTGGCTCAGTATCACGTCTGCCGCGCGCCCCTGGCGCAAACGCAGTTGACTGCCGGTGGGGGCGAAACGGCTCAGGCTGCTATCGAGCAATTGTTCGGCGCGCTCGCGCTCGGCGTCTGGCTGCGCCTGTTCGCTGACATGCAGCAGAGTCAGTTGGGCATTATGTTGGCGTGCCAGTTGCGCGGCGCGGCGCAGGGCGAGGTCGGCGGTACTGCGTAAATCATGGGCAACTAAAATATGGTTGATGGCCATGGCGTAACTCCGGTAGATGGGTTACCGACTCAATTGTGCAAGCCTAACCTCTACCCAATAGCCCCCATTCGCCCGATGAGCAAGGTCATCCGTCAGTGCTTGCGCAATTGATAGAGTCCGCGGCTGAGGGCGACTACTTCGCCACTGGCATCGGTGAGTTCCAGCTCCAGCAGATAGTCGGCTTTACCCTGGATTTGCGCCTCGCTTTGCAGCTGTTCGATCTGCTCGGCACTCATGCGCGCCTCGACGTAAATGTCGCCCGTGGCCGGGCGGCGAAACCGCAGGTTCATTTCTTTGACTATTGGATAGAAGCGCGTCACGTCGAAACTGGTCATAAACAAGGCGCCACCGGGGATCTCCGCCAAGGTAAACAGGGCGCCGGCGTACATGCTGCCAAGGTGATTTTGATTGCCGGCCAGCGGCATTTGCAGGCGGACAAACCCCGGCTCGAGCACCAGGGCCTTGAGGTTGCTGCGCTTAACAAAGGCGATCTGCTCTTCGGTGAGTTGCCTGGCGATTTCTACTGGGAGTGGCATGTCGTGCTCCTGCGGGTAAGTGCCCCCCAGCCTAGCCGCGCTGGCGGCAGGAACAATGACCGTGCCGCTCGCCGGGGCTGACGCAAATGCTCAAATCCCCTGCTGGCGTAACCAGGCCAGCAGCTGTGGTAAGGCCATGGCGCCGCTTTGGCGGGTTTGCTCCTGGCCATTCTTGAACAGCAACAAACTGGGAATTGAGCGAATGCCGAGCTGCGCCGACAGCTGTTGGTGGGCTTCACTGTCGAGCTTGGCCAGCCGGCAACGACCGAGCAGCGTGCCGGCCGCCTGTTGGAAGGTCGGCGCAAAGGCTTGGCAGGGTCCGCACCAACTGGCCCAGACATCCACCAGCAACGGCAGATCGCCCTTGGTCTGGCTGGCGAAGTTGCTCTGGCTCAGCTCGAACGGTTGACTGAGCAGTAATGGTTTTTTGCAGCGGCCACAGCGCGGCGTATCGGCCATACGTTCGCCGGGGATGCGATTGAGGCCATTGCAGTGCGGGCAGGGAATCGTCAGTGAGGTGGACATGCATGACTCCAGATAGGGTTAACAACTATCTGGAGTCTTTGTGGCGGATATCAAGTCAGCCCTCAGCGGCGACCAGCGACTGACTGAGGTCGGCCAGGATGTCGTCGATATGCTCGATGCCGATCGACAAGCGGATCATGTCCTGACTGACGCCGGCCTTGGCCAGCTCCTCTTCATTCAATTGCCGATGAGTAGTCGAGGCCGGGTGGCAGGCCAGCGACTTGGCGTCGCCGATATTCACCAGGCGCACCACCAGTTGCAAGGCGTCGATAAAGCGCGCACCGGCCGCCTCGCCGCCTTTAATGCCAAAGGTGAGGATGCCGGCCGGGGCACCGCTGGTGAAGCGCTGGGCCAGTTCATGTTCGGGATGATCGGCTAACCCTGCGTATTTCACCCAGGCCACTTGCGGGTGGTTTTGCAGGTAGGTGGCCACCTTCAGGGCGTTCTCGCAATGGCGTTCCATGCGCAGGGCCAGGGTTTCCAGCCCCTGCAAAATCAGGAAGGCGTTAAACGGTGACAGCGCGGCGCCCATGTTGCGCAGCGGCACTACCCGGCAGCGACCGATAAAGGCCGCCGGGCCAAAGGCTTCGGTGTAGGTGACGCCGTGGTAGGACGGGTCCGGGGTGTTCAGCAGCGGGAAGCGCTCTTTATGCTCGGCCCAGGGGAAGGCGCCCGAGTCGACCACTATGCCGCCGATGCTGGTGCCGTGGCCGCCCATGTATTTGGTCAGCGAGTGCACGACTATGTCGGCACCGTGCTCGAACGGCCGGCAGAGAATCGGCGTGGCTACCGTGTTGTCGACGATCAGCGGCACGCCATGGCGGTGGGCGGCTTCGGCCAACGCTTTGAGGTCGACGATATTGCCGGCCGGGTTGCCGATGGACTCGCAGAACACCGCCTTGGTGCGGCTGTCGATCAGCGCTTCGAGGCCGGCGATGTCGTCGTGGCTGGCGAAGCGCACTTCGATGCCCGAGCGCGGCAAGGTGTGGGCGAACAGGTTGTAAGTGCCGCCATACAGCTTGGCCACCGAGACGATGTTGTCGCCGACTTCGGCAATGGTCTGGATCGCATAGGTGATGGCCGCCATGCCGCTGGCCACGGCCAGGGCGCCGACGCCGCCTTCCAGCGCCGCAACGCGTTGTTCCAGCACGTCGTTGGTGGGGTTCATGATCCGCGAATAGATATTGCCCGGCACCTTGAGGTCGAACAGATCGGCGCCGTGCTGGGTACTGTCGAAGGCGAACGAGCTGGTCTGATAAATTGGCACAGCGACTGCCTTGGTGGTCGGGTCAGGGCTGTAACCGGCGTGGATGGCCAGGGTTTCCAGTTTCATGGGGGCGTTCCTTCGGGGCAGTTAAGAGGGCCCCAGCATCGGCAAAACGGTCAACTTGGTCAATGACTTGGGACAGGAGAGTGGTCGCCGGCGGGAGGCTCAAACCAGGCTGCTGTAGATGTTGTAGGCGCTGATCAGGGTGATCAGGCAACCGACTATGGTCAGCAGTGCGCGTGCCGGCAGCTTCTTGCACAGCAGGGCGGCGAAGGGGGCGGCGAACAGCCCGCCGAGCACCAGACCGGCGACCAGGGTCCAGGTGTCCGGCTGGCCGGCCAGCATGATGAAGGCGGTGGCGCTGGAGATAGTCAGGAAGAACTCGGCGAAATTCACCGAGCCTATGGTGGTGCGCGGATCGCTGCCCGAGCCGATCAGGCTGCTGGTGACCACCGGGCCCCAGCCACCGCCGCCGGCGGCATCGACGAAGCCGCCGAACAGCGCCAGCTTGGCCACATGCTTGGGCTGCTTGCGCTTGACCACATGGCGATAGGCCTTGCTGAGGATATACAGGCCCATCAGCAGCAGGTAGGCGGAAATGATCGGCTTGAGCGCCTTGCCATCGATCTGGGTGATCAGCACCGCGCCCAGCACCGCACCGATGATGCCGGGTAGCAGCAGACGCAGGAACAGCGACTTATTGACGTTGCCCAGCTTGACGTGGGAAATCCCCGACAGGCCGGTGGTGAACACCTCGGCGATATGCACGCTGGCGCTGGCGGCAGCCGGGGAGGCGCCGGCGCTGAGCAGGAAAGTGGTGGCGGTGACGCCGTAGGCCATGCCCAGTGCGCCGTCGATGGCCTGGGCGAGGAAGCCCACGGCCAGCGCGCTCCAGAAGGTCGGACTGTGCAGCGTGGTCTCGATGATTTGCAGGCCGCTGCTGCCGCTGCCGTTGAAGAACAGGCGCCAGGCGAGGAACAGCAACAGGCTGGCCAGGGTCAGGATGGCTATCCACATGGCCGCGCGCAGTACCGGGTGGTCGTCCGGGTGGCTAACAAAATCTTCCACCGGTGGCAGCCCGAGCGCCTGGTGTTCGGCATTCAGTGGGCTTGGGCTGAGATCGAGATCGCGAATTTTCATCTAAAGCGGCCTGGGAAGTGGGAGTTGAGCGGGCAGGCGGGCAAAGATAAGCGGCTTTGCTTATGCCGTCTAAGAATGTTTATGAGGGTTTATATGCCTTTTTTGTTTGGCAGATCGGCTGTACCTGCCAATCCGCGCGCGGCTGTTACTGGTCGCCACAGCCGCAGCAACCTAGCCTGTTGGTTTCGCGGAGGGGCTGGTTATGCGTTATCTCGGTGTACTGGGCGGCATGAGTTGGGAGTCCACGGCCAGCTACTATCGCCTGCTCAATCAGGGCGTGCGTGAGCGCCTGGGTGGCCTGCATTCGGCACCGTTGCTGCTGCATTCGGTGGATTTTGCCGGCATTGCGGCGTTGCAGAAGGCCGGCGCTTGGGATGCGGCGGCTGAGCAACTAGTGGTCGCGGCGCAGGGTTTGCAACAGGCCGGGGCCACGGCTTTGCTGTTGGCGACTAACACCATGCACAAGGTCGCGCCGGCGCTGGAAGCGGCGCTGAGCATTCCGTTGCTGCATATCGGCGATGCGGTCGGCCAGGCCTTGCAGCAAGCGGGAGTCCGCCGCGCGGCACTGCTCGGCACGCGCTTTACCATGCAGGAGAACTTCTACCGCCTGCGCCTTGAACGCTTCGGTATTCAGGTGTTGGTGCCGGAGCCGGCGGCCATGGCCGAGATCGACCGGGTTATCTTTGCCGAACTCTGCTGCGGGCAATTCACCGATGCCTCGCGCGTGTTCTATCTGCAACAGCTGCAAGCCCTGCAGGCGCAAGGAGCCGAGGCGGCGATCTTGGGTTGCACCGAAATCGGCTTGTTGCTCGATGGTTGCAGTCCGCCCCTGCCTTTGTTTGATAGCGCCGAACTGCATGTGGCCATGGGGCTGGAGTGGCTGCTGATGCCTTGAGACTTCGCGGCAGACAGCTGTCGGTGCTGACCTAGTTGGCCTGCTAGAGCCGAGCCAGGTTAGCCGCTCAGGGCGGGCGGATGCGACAAGAACAGGGTGGTCTTGCGCCACCTTTTTTAGGGGCTGGCAGAGCCATCGTTCGAGAGCTGGTACTTGCGCTGTAACTCGCGCAGCTCACCCGCAGCGGTGACCTTCTGCAGCCCGAGGCGCAACGCCTGCAGCCAGGCGCCCGCGCGAATATCCGCTTTGGCAAAACCGATGGTCAGCGGCAATGGCTGCTCGAGGCAGCCGGCGAGGCGAATCTTGTTGCTCACCCCCAATGCGCTGCTTAAGTGCTGTATGACCGTCGCATGTTCCAGCAATACCGGAAAGCGCCTGCCGAGAAGTCTTTGCAGGTTATTGCTACTGGCTTTTTCACCGTATGAAAAGCTAATCGTCGAGTGATTGTTCTGATTGTTCAGGATGTACGCATCCATGGGGCCATCGTCGTAGCCGTAGTCAGGGATCACCCCGAGTTGTATTGAGCGCAGCGAGTCGAGCCCCAGGTAAGACCAGTTCTCGTCGGTGCGGGTGTAGAAACAGGCGCGGGAGTACGCCAGTGGTGCACTAAGGCGCAACCTTGCATCTATGGGGGGGGCATATACGCCTTCCACCTTGCCATTCTCGGTCGACGCTATGGCGCGACTGAGCGGCAGCAGCAGAGGTTCGACGCGGTAACCCTGGGACGCCATGGCTCGACTAACCAGCTCAACCAGAAAACCGCCAGTCAGTTGATGTTCTGCTGCGCAGACATAAGGGCACCAGTCGTCCGAGGCGATACGCAGCTGCTCGGCGGCCTGTGTCTGGGGCGAGAACCCCCCAGGGATCAGCAGTAGGGCGGCGGCCATGTCACGAACGCCTGCGCTGTTCATTGGAACTCCTTGTTTGGCCGGGGAGGCAGTGCTTGGCACGCCACAGCTAAGTGCCACCGAGATTATGGGGCTCGTTGGGTTGCCTCGGGTTTTGTGCTGAGGCGGGCGGATTAACCTCGGTCAGCGGTGTGGCGCTGCCCCAGTGATCCGCGTACCGCTGGGCAAATTGTAGCTGGCCTCAAGGGCATGCCGCCGCACAAGGCCAAAGTTCCAGGGTAAGTGACCTGTAGATTGGTTGCCTGGTTCGAGGTGCACTGCGCCTTAAGGGCTGAGCTTGCGGTCTCGAGTGTCCCGCGAGCTAAGACGAGCAGCTGATTTCCAAGTGCTTGCCCCACTGCGGTGGGCGTTCGGCGTAGCGCTGCATACCTGGCTGTTCCTCGAACGGCCGGCTAAGCACCGCGTGCAGTTCGCGCACCGGGGCATAGTCACCTTGTTCGGCGGCTTCGATGGCTTGCTGCGCCAGATAATTGCGTAGCACGTACAGCGGGTTGACGGCATGCATGCGGGCGCGCCGCTCGGCCTGGCTATCGGCGGTGTTGGTGGCGCGGTTGCAGTAATCGGCGGCCCACTGATCGAAACCGGCCAGGTCGACAAAATCGTCTCGCAGGCTGGCCAGGGCAATTTCTGCCGGCTGCTCGCCGAGGCGGCGAAAGAACTGGCTGTAATCCACCGCGCTGCCTTGCATCAGTTGCAGCAGGCGCTCCACCAGCGCCTGGTCGCTGTCGTCTGTGCCGAGCAGGCCGAGGCGTTGGCGCATTAGGCTGAGGTAGTGGGCTTGGTACAACGGCAAAAATAGCCCGAGGCTGGCCCGCAGTGCTTCTACTTCTACCAGCGGGGTCAGGGCTTGGGCCAGGGCACTGAGGTTCCAGTGGGCGATGGGCACCTGGTTGCTGAAGCTGTAACGGCCGGCGTCATCGGAGTGGTTGCAGATGTGCTGGGCGTCGAAGTCGTCGAGAAAGGCGTAGGGGCCAAAATCGAAGGTGATGCCGAGAATCGACATATTGTCGCTGTTCATCACCCCGTGACAGAAACCATAGGCCTGCCAATAGGCGATCAGCTCGGCGTTGCGTTCGACTACCTGGGTAAACATCGCCCCGTAGGGTTCGGCCTGCTCGCTGCAGTCGGCAAAGTGACAGGCCAGCACATGGGCGGCCAAGGTCTGCAGTTGTTCCGGCTGCTTGGTGTAATAGAAGTACTCGAAGTGGCCAAAGCGCACATGGCTGGGCGCCAGGCGCAGCAGCATCGCCGCACTTTCCTGGCGCTCGCGCCACACCGGGGTGCTGGAGGCGGTGACGCACAGCGCCCGCGAGCTGGGGATGCCGAGGGCGAACAAGGCTTCGCTGGCGAGGAACTCGCGGATCGAGCTGCGCAGCACCGCGCGGCCATCGCCGGAGCGCGAGTAGGGGGTTTGTCCGGCGCCCTTGAGGTGCAGGTCCCAGTATTCGCCTGCGGCATTGAGTACTTCGCCGAGCAGCAAGCCACGGCCGTCGCCCAGGCGCGGGTTGTAGCTGCCGAACTGATGGCCCGAATAGACCATGGCCCGTGGCTCGGCCGTGGCCCAGAGCTTATGGCCGGCAAATAACTGGGTGAATTCTTCGGCTTCGGCCGCCGTTGGGGGCAAGTCCAGCAGCGCCAAGGCGGCCTGACTGACCAGCACCAATTGCGGTTCGGCAATCGGCTCGGGCAGCACGGCGGTGGAAAACGCGTCGCCCAGACGGGCGAAGCGGTTATCGAAGGTCAGGTCGGTGAGTGACTTCAAGGTGGGGCTCCGGCAATTCCGTGTAGTAGTGACCCACATGGACGTGGGAAATGCCGTGCGTCCGTCAGGAACGGACGTGGCCTAGGAGTTACCGGTCGGCGTCCAGACTCAGGCGTCGTCGCCGGGCTCGGCGGCGGCTTTCGGCAGGGCAGCCAAGGGTTGCTGAGTGCTACCCAGCTGCGCCTCCTGGCCTTGCAGGTTCTTGACGAAGATATCCATCTGGTTGAAGGCCATCTCCACCTTGTGCTCGCGGAAGCGCTCGACAATCTCGCTGAGCAGTTCGTCGCTGGCTGGCAGGCGATCGCCCAGATCGCGCACATGGATACGCAAGTCGAAGTTGAAGGCGCTGGGGCCGATATTGACGAAGAACAGCTGCGGCTCAGGCTCGCGCAATACCCGCACGTTGCTCTGAGCGGCGGCCATGATCAGCTTGCGCGCCAGCGGCAGATCGGTCTCGTAGGCTAGGCCGATGTTCAGTACCACGCGGGTCACGGTGTCGGTCAGTGACCAGTTGATCAGCTGATCGGTGACGAAGGTCTTGTTCGGCACGATGATTTCTTTGCGGTCGAAATCGGTGATGGTGGTGGCGCGGATCTGAATCCGGCTCACGGTGCCCGACAGCGCGCCGATGGTCACGGTGTCGCCGATGCGTACCGGGCGCTCGAACAGAATGATCAGGCCGGAGATAAAGTTGGCGAAGATCTCCTGCATGCCGAAACCAATGCCCAGGGACAGGGCGGCGACCAGCCATTGCAGCTTGTCCCAGCTGACCCCGAGGGTCGACAGGGTGGCGACAAAACCGAGGGCGGCAATCGCATAGGACAGCAGGGTGGTGGTGGCGTAGGCGCTGCCTTGGCCGAGGTTCAGTCGCGACAGCACCAAGACCTCAAGCAGGCCCGGCAGGTTGCGCGCCAGGGCGGCGGAAATGACGATGATCACCAGGGCGCCGAGCAGGTCGCTGAGGCTGATCGGCACCATGCTGGCGGTATCGCCGGTGCCGCTGGAATACTCGTAGAGGGTGACGTTGTCGAGGTAGGCGAACACGCTGATCAGGTCGGCCCACACCCAGTACAGGCCAGCGAGAAACAGACCGAACAGGGCCAAGTTGATCAGGCGCAAGGACTGCTCATTGACCTGGTCGATATGCAGGGCTGGCTCTTCGCCGGCCTCGCTGCCATCGGCGCCGTCTTTGGCCTGTGCCTGACGTTTGCTCTGCGCGCGCTGGTAAGCCAAGCGCCGCGCCGCGACGCCCAGACCGCGGACGAAGGTGGCTTCGATCATCAGCCAGACGATCAGCAGGTAGAGGGTTTCGATCAGCCGGTCGCTGAGCTTCAGTGCGGTGTAGAAGTAGCCGAGCATCACGGCCACGCTGAGGCATAGCGGCAAGGCGATAAAACCTATACCTATGGCTTGGCGCAAGGGGGATGCGTGTTCGCGGACGGGGTCGCTGAAGACCATTTTGGTCAGCAGCCAGGCCATCCCTAAGAAGCAGGTGAGCACGATGCCGATGCCCATCACGTCCTTGTCGAGGACGTCTTGCTGGTGTTCGGCCACGGTGCTCACCGCCACCAGGGCCATGACGATCAGGCCGAGCAGGCGCACCTTGGAGTGCAAAAAGGCCACTTGCGGGCGGTTCCAGCGGAAATGCAGTTCGGCCACCCCGCCCGGGCTGAGTATCCGGTAGGTGGTGTAGAACAGCATCCAGGTCTCGGCCATCTGCATCAGTGCGGCGCCGAGGCTGGCGTTCTGGCCGCGGGCATCGATTTGCAGGGCAAAGCCACAGAGCGCCAAAAACAGTCCGACCGGCAGTGCTAGCAGCAGGTTCAACAGCAAGGCCAGGGGCGTGTGCAGTTGGCTGTCACGCTTGAAATGGCCAATGTCCTGATGCAGCTCGTCAAGCTTCTGGTACAGGTAGCTGCGCTTCCACAGCAGCACGCCGATCAGCAACAGCAGCGGCAGAAACAGCAAGGGTTGATTGATCAGCCCGGCCCACAGCTCTTTGGCCGCCGAGCCCCAGGGGATGGCGCCGAATTGGCGTTCCAGCTGGTGCGGTATTTGTTTCAGCCACGCGAGGTCGAGGGGTTTGTTACTGGGAATCCAGAACAGTTGCTCGTCGAGGGTGGTGCGCAGGGTTTTCGCGGTGCTTTGCAGCTGCTTCTGGCTCAGTTGCAGGGTGATCGACTGGTTGAGCAGCTCATTGAGTTCGCGGTTCAACTGCTCCAGCAGTGCGCTGCGGCTAAGCACCAGTTCCAGCAGGGCTTTGCGCAGCTCGTGGGTGACCTGTTCGGCGGATTGGCTGGCCAGTAGCTGATCGACATACAGGCTGGGGCTGCTGATTTTTTCGCGTTGCTGGCCCAGTTCGAACTGATAGAGGCGGATATCGGCGATTTCATCGGCGAGGTTTTTTTCCACCCGAATCTGCGGCAGCGCCTGTTTTTGCTGGTTGAGGATTTTGGCCAGCAGCAGGCTGCCCTTGAGCACGCTGATCTGTTCGTCCAGGGCCTGATCGCTCTGGTTGAGGTTGTCCTGTTGTTGCTTGGTTTGCAGGTTCTGTTCGGTCAGCTCATTGAGGCGCGTGGTGGTGCGCAGCAAATAGTCGGAAATTTTCAGGTTGGCCGCGCTTTCGCTGGCCAGCACGCTGCCGGCGCCGGCGTTCTGCACCTCGGCCGAGAGTTCGGCGACGGTTTTTTCCGACTGCAGGCGGCGCTTGTCGTTGATCAGCGTCTGCAACTCACGGGTTTCCTGCTCGCTGCGGGTAATCCGCGCGGTCAGCAGGTCGCGCTGGCTGCTGCCGATATCCTGCAACTGGCTGTTGCCGGCCAGTTCACTGCGACGCAGCAGTAACTGGGCATTCAATGCGGCTTGTTCGGCCAGCAGTAAAGTGCGCTGCTCGGGGCTGCTGACTTTGCCGCTGTCTTTGCCATTTTTGAGCTGGCTGCTGATGGCCTGCAGGCGGATCTGGCTGTTGCTGATTTCCGCTTGGGCGCGTTCCGGCCGGGTTTGCGAGGTGATCAGCAGGCTATTGGCGTCGCTCAGCGCTGCTTGCCAGCCGCTCAGCTGGCTGCTGCGCTTGCTCAGCAACTCCTCCAGTTGCGCTGCGGGGGCGCTGCCATAACGCTGCGCCACCGGTTTGGCGGGACTGGCCTGCAGGCGGGCCAGCTCACGTTGGGCGTCGTTGATCTGCTGCGGCGCGCTGGCCAGTTGGATTTTCAGCTGGGCCAGCGCCTTGTTGCTGGCGTCGGCCTGATTGATAAAACTCAGGGTTTGCTCAAGGGTCTTCTGCAGCGCCTTTTGCTCGGCTTCCGGCAGTTTGCGCTCGGCTAGGCTGTCCAGCGTGCTTTGCAGCTGGGCACTGGACGGCAGTTCTGCTGCTTGCGCGGGTTGAATGGACAGGCAAAGCCCGAGCAGGGTGGCAACGAAAAGATTACGCAAAAAAGAGGGCATGGTGGCGCTTCGTAAGGCTCTTGAAAGAGTGGGGAGTTTAGAGGAATAGGCCGGGGCCGGGGCGCCCACCTTCAGGAAACTTGACCCCGACTTTGCGGATTTTGTTCCCATCCATCAGCGCAACAGTCCAGGTCAGGCCATTCCACTCCACCTGGTCGCCGATCACCGGCTGACCGCCGATCTGGTGGGCGATAAAGCGGCCGAGGTGCAACTGCCCTTCGGCACCCTCAAGTTTGAGGCCATACAGGGCGGCGACCGCGCCCAGCTGGGCATCGCCTTCGAGAATAAAGTCGCCAAAAAAGCGCAAATCCTGGCCGCGTTTGGGCGCCTCGATAAAGAGTTTGCCCAGCGCCGGCAGATCATGTTCGTGGCCGACCACGCAGAGAATATCGCCGGCTTCAAGCCGGGTACTGCCCGAGGTGTGCAGCAGTTTTTGCCCGCGAAACAAGGAGGCGATGCGGGTGCCCTCGGGCATTTTCAACTCGCGCAGCGGCGCGCCAATGCACCATTTCTCGGCGCCCAGGCGATAGACAAACAACTCCCACTCGCTGGTGGGGTGGATCTCCAGGCCCGCCCGGGAGATCGGCGCCGGATCGGGCGGCACCGTGACCCGCAACCATTTGGCCACCCAGGGCAGGCTGGTGCCTTGCAAGACCAGCGAGACCAGCACGATGAAAAATGCCACGTTAAAAAATAATTGGGCATTGGCCAAGCCGGCCATCAGCGGGAACACCGCGAGAATGATCGGCACCGCGCCGCGCAGGCCGACCCAGGCGATAAAGGCTTTCTCGCGGTCGTGGAAGGCTCGAAACGGCATCAGCCCGAGAAACACCGACAGTGGCCGCGCGAACAGAATCATCCATAGGGCCAGGGCCAGGGCCGGCAAGGCGATCGGCAGCAGTTCGTGGGGAGTGACCAGCAGGCCGAGGACCAGGAACATGCCGATCTGGGCCAGCCAGGTCAGGCCGTCGAGCATGTGCAAAATGCCGTGGCGCGAGCGGATCGGCCGATTGCCCAGCAGCAGACCACACAGATAAATCGCCAGAATGCCGCTGCCGCCGACCGCGTTGGTGCTGGCAAAAATCACCAGGCCGCCGCTGACTACCAATAGCGGATAGAGGCCGTTGGCCAGGTGCAGGCGGTTGATGACCTGCAACAACAGCCAGCCGCCGCCCAGGCCCAGTACCGCGCCGATGGAAAAGTCGCGCAGCAGGTGCAGGGCCAGTTGCCAGCCGATGGCCTGATCGCTGCTGGCCAACAGCTCGATCAGGGTCACGGTGAGAAATACCGCCATCGGGTCGTTGCTGCCGGACTCGATCTCCAGGGTGGCCGTGACTCGCTGGTTCAGGCCGCGGCCACCGAGCAGACTGAACACCGCGGCGGCATCGGTGGAGCCGACGATAGCGCCAATCAGCATGCCCTCCATGATGCTCAATTTGAACAGCCAGGCGGCGGCAATGCCGGTCAGCCCGGCGGTGACCAGCACCCCGACGGTGGCCAAGGAGAGGGATGGCCACAGGGCCACACGAAAGCTCTCCACCCGGGTGCGCATGCCACCGTCCAGCAGGATGATCGCCAGCGCCAGGTTGCCGACCAGATAAGCCGTGGAGTAGTCGGCAAACTCAATGCCACCAATGCCATCGTTGCCGGCGAGCATGCCGACTGCGAGAAACACCACCAAAATCGGGATGCCAAAACGTGAACCGAAGGCGCTGACCAAAATACTGGCGACCACCAGCAACGCGCCGATAAAAAACAGGCTGTTGATGGCGCTGGCGTCCACAGGCGTACTCCGAGATAAAAAACGGGGTTGGCTCTGCTATGCAGGGCGCATGCCGAATTCTAACCTGTGGCTTGAGCGGACTGTCAAAAAAACGCCCCGCCACACAGTCTGAACTGGGCGGGGCGTGATTGGCTCGGAATGCGCTGCTCAGCCTGGTTTAGAACCAGGCGTCCTGCATGCCCAGGCAGGTGTCGTCGCGGGCTTCGAGGATGGCTAACTCGTGGTGGCAGCTGGGCACTTCCCAAGTCAGAAAGTAGCGGGCGGCTTGCAGCTTGCCTTGGTAGAAAGCCACATCGGCCGGGTTGCCCTGGCCGTTGCTGATCAGTGCCAGGCCTGCTTCGGCGCGGATCGCCTGCTCCAGCCAGCGCCAGCCGATGACCATATGGCCAAAGACTTTCAGGTACAGCGCGGAATTGGCCAGGCCTTGATTGACCTTGCCGCTCAGCAGATCGCCCAGCAGCGCCAGGGTGACGACCGACAGGCGCGCCAACAATTGCTCCAACGGCTGGCGCAGCGTGGTGAGTGAGTCGAACTGGCCGGCGCGCTGGCAGCAACCTTGAATCAGCTTGACCAGTTGCTTAAGCGCCGCGCCGTTGTTCATCGCCACCTTGCGGCCCAGCAGGTCGAGGGATTGGATGCCGTGGGTGCCTTCGTGGATCGGGTTGAGGCGGTTGTCGCGGTAATACTGCTCCACCGGGTATTCGCGGGTGTAGCCGTGGCCACCGAGAATCTGAATCGCCAGTTCGTTGGCCTTGAGGCAGAACTCCGAGGGCCAGGATTTGACGATTGGGGTGAGCAGGTCGAGCAGCTCCAGGGCAGTCTTGCGCTCATCTTCGGTGTCCAGGGTCTGGGTGTCGTCGAACAGCCGGGCGGCATACAGGCCGAGGTCGAAAGCGCCTTCGACGTAGGCCTTCTGGGTCAGCAGCATGCGCCGCACATCGGCGTGTTCGATGATCGCCACTTGCGGGCTGGTCGCGTCCTTGCCATCCGGCAACCGGCCTTGCGGGCGCTGGCGGGCGTAGTCCAGCGAGTACAGGTAGCCGGCGTAGCCGAGCATCACCGCGCCCATGCCGACGCCGATGCGCGCCTCGTTCATCATCTGGAACATATAGGAGAGGCCGGCATGGGGCTTGCCCACCAGGTAGCCGACACACTCGCCTTTATCACCAAAATTCAGCGCGGTGGAGGTGGTGCCGCGCCAGCCCATTTTGTGGAACAGACCGGCGAGGATCACGTCGTTGCGCGGGCCCAGTGAGCCGTCATCCTTGACCAGAAACTTGGGCACGATAAACAGGCTGATGCCTTTGACCCCAGGCGGCGCGTCCGGCAGGCGGGCCAGCACCATGTGCACGATGTTCTCGGAGAGCGGATGATCGCCACCGGAAATAAAGATCTTGTTGCCCTTGATCCGGTAGCTGCCGTCGCTGGCCGGTTCGGCTTTGGTGCGCAAGTCCGATAAGGATGAGCCTGCATGCGGTTCGGTCAGGGCCATGGTGCCGAAGAAACGGCCGTCGATCATCGGCTGCAGGAAGCGGGCTTTCTGCTCATCGCTGCCGAAGCTTTCGATCAGGTTAGCGGCGCCCATGGTCAGGAAGGGGTAGGAGGTGGTCGCCGCGTTGGCCGACTGAAAATGCGCGAAGCAGGCTTGCGACAGCAGGTTGGGCAGCTGCATGCCGCCGGCCTCGAACTCGCGAGTGGCATTCAGAAAGCCGGCTTGGAGAAAGGCGTCCACCGCCGGTTTGACCTCGGGGATCAGCACTGCGGCGCCGTCCACGTACTGCGGCTCGTGCTCGTCGCCTTTGCGGTTGTGCGGGGCGAACAGGTTTTCGGCGATGCTGCGGGCGGTGCCGATGGCGGCGTCGAAGGTCTCGCGGCTGTGTTCGGCGAAACGCGGGCGCTGGGTGAGGGCGCAGGCGTCGAGCACTTCATAGAGTTCGAAGGCCAGGTTGCGGGCGCTGAGCAGAGTCTCGGACATCGGACGTACCTTTATGCATACGGGAAGTGGGAAGTGGGAAGTCAGACCGTGTGAAGTGGGCCATACCTTGGCTGATAAGCCCGAGTTTAGGCCGGCCGGCGGAGGCCGCCTAGGATCATCCAAGCGGTTGATAATGGGCTAAAGCGCGTCGCCAGTTTCAATCCCGCAGCCCGCGGCGGTGGCTGTTAAACTGTGCGGCTTTACGCTGCATGGATCATGCATGCGCGCTGCGACACGAGGAATTTGCCCAATGAACTACCGCCACGCCTTCCATGCCGGCAACCACGCCGATGTCTTCAAGCACCTGACCCTGTCCCGGCTGATTGCCCTGCTGAGCCGCAAGGAGGCGCCCTTTGCCTACCTCGACAGTCATGCCGGCGTTGGCCTGTATGACCTCAGGGGCGATCAGTCCACCCGCACCGGCGAATGGCTGGAAGGCGTTGCGCGGATTTGGGAGGCGAAAAAAGCCCCGGCGCTGGCCGCCGACTACCTGAAAGTGCTGCGCGAGCTTAACCCCGATGGCCAGTTGCGCTACTACCCGGGTTCGCCCGAGCTGGCGCGGCAACTGTGCCGCGAGCAAGACCGCCTGCACCTAAATGAAAAACACCCCGAAGACGGCCGCCTGCTGAAAGACAATATGAAGCGCGACCGCCGCGTGGCCGTGCACCTGGGCGAGGGCTGGCATATCCCGCGGGCCTTGCTGCCGGTGGCGGAAAAGCGCGCGTTGATGCTGATCGATCCGCCGTTTGAGCAGGACGATGAGCTGGAGCGCTGCGCCGTGGCGCTGAAAGAAACCATCGGTCGGATGCGTCAGGCGGTGGTTGCCATCTGGTACCCGATCAAGGAGCAGCGCACCTTGCGGCGCTTCTATCAGGACCTGGAGAAATCCGGCGCGCCGAAACTGCTGCGGGTTGAGCTTTATGTGCACCCGGCCGACGATGCCCAGCGCCTGAATGGCTCGGGCCTGATCATCGCCAATCCGCCTTGGGGTCTGGAAGAAGAACTCAATCAATTGCTGCCCTGGCTGACCAATGTTCTGGGGCAAACCCAGGGCGGCTGGCGCTGTGATTGGTTGATTGAGGAAAAACCGGCGGCTTAGGCTTTGCCTATGTTCCCGTTATAAGTTGGAGAGCGATTTTGTCGGGTGGGTTAGGCCGCGCCCGCTCTCGAAAACGCTCCCGGCGTTTTTCCTACCTCCCCCATCCATGGGGTCGCCGGCGGGCTTGCGGCATTCACCCCCTCCATGGGGATTGCGCGAACCACGGGCTATCGGCTGATGCTTATTCAGTTGCGCCGTAACCCACCAGAGGGGGCCGGCCGATCACCGCTTGATGGCGTGGCGCACATATTGCGCGGTGGATGCCCTGACCCTGCTCTGCGCCACTAACCCACCCTACAAAAGCTGCGTGCAACACGTAACGGGTACAGATCTTTAGGTTTTGCCTTCGCTGGATTACTAGCGGCTGTTTAGGCGTTGTGCCAGCAGCGGCAAGAAGTATTCGATCTGTTCGGTCAGTTGCGTCAGTAAAGCGCCGGCGTCGGCCAGTTCACCGTGCTTGCCGAGGTATTCCAGTTGTTCGGTCAAGAGTTGCGCCGGGGTTAGGGCAAAGCTGCCGAGCAGCGCCTTGAGCGCGTGGGCGGTCTGCTGCAGGTTGTGGCCATTGCCTTGCTGCAACGCCAACTGCAGTTTGTCCAGATAGTCGCTGCGGCAGCTGAGCAGAAACGGCGCGCCAATCGTCTGCAAGATCAACGGGTCAACTTGACTGAGCGCGGCGGCGTAATTGAACGCCACACCGCGCAGCGTGTCAGCGCCCGGCTCGGCCAGCGTTGGTGCTGGGCCACTGCCGGTCAAGACCCGGGAGATTTCGGCATAGAGCTGCTGGCGATTGATCGGTTTGCTGACGTAACCGTCCATGCCGGCCGCCAGGCAAGCGTCACGGTCGCTGTCCATGGCATTGGCGGTCATGGCGATGATCGGCAGATGACGGTTGTCGGTCTCGGCGGCGCGGATTAGTTGGGTGGCTTCCAGTCCGCCCAGCTCGGGCATAAACATGTCCATCAAGGCCAGGTCGAAGTGTTGCTGGGCAATCAGCGCAATGGCTTGTTTGCCGTTGCCGGCCAGCACCACCTGGTGCTGATGCCGTTCGAGCAACTTGCTGGCCAGAATGGCGTTGATCGGGTTGTCTTCCACCAGCAGCACGTGCAGCGATGGCAGCGGCTGTTCGTGATGGTTGTCGGTGGCTGCCGGTGAGTGCTGGTTGCTGCGCAGGCCGCGCACCTGCAACAGGCTTTGCAGCAGTTCGGGCTTGGCCAGGGGCGTGCTCAGTGAGGCCACGCCCAATTGGTTACAGCGCGGGTGGCCCAGCCCTTGTTGGCTGGCATTGAGCAGCATGATGCAGTACGGGTGCAGCGCCTTGGGCAGCTGTTCGAGCAGCTGGAAACCGTCGCCGTCACTCAGCTGCGCGTTGATCAGTGCTGCGCCGAAGGTCGGCAAAGTTGCCGGTGGTTGCGCCAACAGCGCCTGCGCCTGGGCCAGGTTGGCGACGCCTATGGGTTGCAGTTGCCAGTCGCTCAGGCAGTTTTCCAGCAGTTGGCGCAGCGCGGGTTGGCTTTCCACCACTAATACCGCCAGCCCCTGTAGCTGTTTGCTCTGCTCTGGGCTGGGGCGCGGTTGTGGCGTGCTGGCGGTGCCGCAGTGGGGCAGGCGCAAGCTGAAGTGGAAGGTTGAGCCCGCGCCTGGAGTGCTTTCCAGCCACAGCCAGCCTTGCATCAATTTGAGCAGGCGGGCGGCGATCGGCAGGCCCAAGCCGGTACCGCCAAATTTATGGGCAATCGAGCTGTCGGCCTGGCCAAAGGCATCAAAAATCCCGGCTTGCGCCTCGGTCGCGATGCCAATCCCGGTGTCGATCACGCGCCCGTGCAGCTCACTGCTGTGCGCATCCTGGGAGCTGACTGCAAGGCACAAGCGGACGCTGCCATGGGCGGTGAACTTGAGCGCATTGCCGAGCAGGTTGAGCAGTATCTGCCGCAGCCGACCGGCATCGCCGAGCAGTTGCTGGGGCACGGCTGGGTCGATGTCGAGAATCAGCTCCAGGCCTTTTTCTTCGGCGCGCACGGCCAACAGGCGCATGGCTTCCCAGCTGCAGGCGGCGAAGTCGAAGGGCTCCGCGCAGAGCTCCAGCTTGCCAGCCTCGACTTTCGAGAAATCGAGGATGTCGTTGATGATGCCGAGCAAGGCGTCCGCGGAGAATTTGGCCATGTCCAGGTAGTGGCGTTGTTCGGCGTTGAGCTGGCCATCGAGGCATAGCTCCAGCATGCCGAGGATGCCGTTCATCGGTGTGCGGATCTCATGGCTCATCACCGCCAGGAAGGTGCTTTTGGCCCGGTTAGCCGTCTCGGCTTGCTGAATGGCCTGTTGCAGTTCGGTTTCTTTGAACTTGCGTTGGGTGATGTCGCGAAAGCTAAACACCTGCCCCTGTAATTGCCGATTGATAAACAGCGGGACGCGATGGCGCTCGAAGTAGCGGCCGTCGTGCAGGCGCAGGATGTCAAATTGACCGGGGTCGTCACAGGCATGCTGGTCCAGCTCGGTCAGCGCGTACTGGCCGGGGAGCAGTTGGCTGTCGAGGAAGCGCAACACGACGCTGTCGACGCCGGCGCTCAGCAGCGCCTCGGGGATCTGCCACAAACGGGCGAAATGGCGGTTCATATTGCTGATGCCGCCGTCCAGAGTGGTCACCAAAATGCCATCGGCGGTGGCCTCCAAGGTGGCCGACAGCAGTGAACTGGTGTGTTCCAGCGCCTGACTGGTGGCTTGTTGCGGCGTCGCATCCTGGAAGCTCAGTAGCAGTAAACAGTGTTCCTCGACCTGGATTTGCCGCAGCGACTTGGTGACGTTGATTAATGACTCATCCTGGCGTTTGTATTGGCTGTCGACGGCGCTCAGATCGCTAATCTGCCCGGCGCGCACGTCATCCCAGAAGAACATGTCTTGAATCGAGTTTTCGACCTCGGTGATCGGCAGTTGTAGCAGCACTTCACGGCTATAACCCAGGGCCTGGCACGCCGGCTGGTTGGCTTCGACGATCAACAGGCTGTGGGGGTCGACCACCAGCAGCGCTTGCTCGTAATGCACCAGCAGCGCTTGGGCGATGGCACTGGGCGAAATCTGGGTCATCTAAGAGGCCGTCGCTTGTTGTGGGTCAAAATAGTAGGTCACGTGCTGGCGCGGGCTCAGGTAATTGTAGATCTCTTGTGGCAACTGGCCGGGGCGCAGGCTTTTGCTGATGTTGAGCTCGGGTTCGCGCTCCAGGTCGAGAATGATTGCTTCCTCTTTGGGCACCTCCGGGTCATAGACAATCACGGTCGGGCGCAGCGGTTTATTCGGGTTGACGGCCAGTACCAAGCCGATCATTTCGTTCGACAGTTGCATGATACAGCCCGGTGGGTAGACGCCCAGGCAGCGAATAAACGCCTTCAGGGCCTCGGGGTCGAAGTGCGCACGTTGTTGGGTAAACATCTTCGAGAGCGCTTCGTGCGGGGTCAGCGCCTCGGCCAGGTTTGTCGGGTTGCAGAGGTTGTCGTACTGGTTGGCGATGCATACCACCCGCGCCAGCGGGCTGATCTGCGGGCCTTTAAGTTGGCGTGGGTAGCCGCTGCCGTCGCTGAGTTCATGGTGCTCGCGGATGATCCGTTGCGCCGCCTCGCTCAGTTCCATGCGTGCAGCCAGTTTGATGCCGTAGTCGCAATGCAGGTGCAGCAGGCCGAGCTCAGCTTTGTTGAGCGGCTCGGTCTTGAGCAGGATTTTGCTCGGAATGTCGAGCTTGCCGATGTCATGCAGCAGGGCACCGAGACCCAGTTGCAGGGTGTCCTCGCGGCTAAACTGCAGAATTCGCGCCAGCATAATCGATAGCACTGTGACGTTGAGGGAGTGGAAGTAGGCGTCTTCACCGGCTTTGCCGTTGAGCGCGTGCATCAGCACGGTATCTTCGCCGAGCATGGCTTCGACCATCTGCTCGACCAGTTCTTCGGCTTGGCGCAGGGTCTCTTGCGGCTGGCTGCGCAGGTTGCGGCCAATATTTTTCACTGTGTTGCTGGCCTGCTGGAATTTTTTATCCACCTCGGCCAGGTTGCGCCGCAACGCTTTGAGCTGTTCGATGCGCGCCTGCTTGGCTTGCATGGCCGCGAGTTCTTCGGCGCTCGGTGGTGGCGCAGCGGGTACGGCGACAACCGCTGGCGCGGCGCTGGTGGCGGTGGGCAGTGGTCGGCAGTCGCTGCGCTTGGGGTCATAGCGCAAGCGTGGGAAACCGAGGGCGAGCAGGCTATTGAGCTGTTTTTCGTCCTTGATCTTGAAGCTGCTGAAGGTAAAGGAATGCTCCATCCAGCCGCGGTCGAGGTGGATGTAGAGGCCGATGCACAGCTGGTCAGCATTGATGTAGAGCGGTTCGTCGGGCATGCCGTCCTCTGCGCAAATCATCCCGGCCGGCAGGACTCCGGCACAATGTCCTGAGTCTAGACGCTGGCTGGCAGCCCTGCGCGTTCGTACCGCGCAAAGCTCCGACGCGCTGCGCCGGGGCTGGCGATTAGCGGTTGGCTTTGTCCAGCTGGTCGCCGGCCAGGTAGGAAACCGCGACGCTGAGCCCCCAGCAGAGGATAAACAACCAAATGACACCGCTCAGGTTCAACGTCAGCTGCTGCGCGCTTTGTAGCACTGCGCGGGTCAGCGCCATGACCTCCAGCGGCAGCGAGCCTTCGACAATCTGGTCGCTGAGCAGGTAAGCGGTGGCCATGGTCGCGCGCAGCACATAAGCGCTGATGGCCAGCGCCGGCAGAATAAAGCTGGCGGCCAACCCATAGCGCTTTAGCCACCACAAGCCCGCACCCGGGAAAATCAAGGTTGAGTAGAGTGCCGCCTTAATGGATTTTTTCATGCTTTGCTTCTTGACGGGCGAGGTGGAGGCGGTGCGAGTCCGGCGTGGCCTGGCTCGCGGTCTGGGTTAGGGCGCTAAACAAACCCCAGTGCCACCCAGCCCGCAGTAACCGCCGGGATTTTTAGCCAGGTATTGCTGGTGATACTGCTCGGCATAGTAGAGGGGCGGCGCCAGGCGGATTTCAGTGGTGATGGAGCCAAATCCGGCTTGCTCAAGCTGCTGCTGAAAATGCTGTTGGCCGGCCTGGGCCTCGGCCAATTGCGCCGGACTGGTGCAATAGATCGCCGAGCGATATTGGCTGCCCTGGTCATTGCCCTGACGCATTCCTTGGGTTGGGTTGTGGGACTCCCAGAACACTTTCAGCAGCGCCGCGTAACTGGTCTGTTGCGGGTCAAACACCACCAGCACCACTTCGGTGTGGCCGGTCAGGCCGGAACAGGTTTCCTCATAACTGGGGTTGGGCGTGTGGCCGCCGGCGTAGCCGACCGCAGTGACTGTCACCCCAGGTTGCTGCCAGAAGCGCCGCTCGGCCCCCCAGAAACAGCCCATGGCGAATATTGCTTGCGCAAGACCAGCGGCAAAAGGCGGCTGTAACGGCTGGCCGTTGACGAAGTGCGGCGCGCTGATCGGCATTGGCGTGCTGCGCCCCGGCAGAGCTTGTTCAACGGTTGGCAGGGCGTTTTTATCGAGCAGAATCTGCGAGCGCAAGACCATTGGCGTTTCCTCGGTTGGTGAGCGTAGGGTTCAAGCCGCGATCTGCGTGCTGCAACCCGCTATCCGCGCGGGTTGCACCCTCCCTGCGCAATGGACAACTGGTGCTGCGGATTATTCGCTTGCTACCCTTGAAATGGCGGCGTTATTACGCCCCGGATAGCGCTGCAAACGCTGGATCAGTTGGGCCACCGGCAGCGGGCGATCAAACAGATAGCCCTGGCCAATGTCGCAGTGCTGACGACGCAGGAAGGCCAGCTGGTCGGCGGTTTCGACGCCCTCGGCGACCACCTTGAGCTTGAGTTTGTGGGCCATGGCGATCACCGCTGCGGTGATTTCCATGTCGTCCTGGTCGTTGGGAATATCGCGGATAAAGCTGCGGTCAATCTTGATCACGTCGATCGGGAATTTTTTCAGGTAGCTGAGCGATGAGTAGCCGGTGCCGAAATCATCCATCGCCAGGGTCAGCCCCAGTGCCTTGAGGCTCAGCAGTTGCTCGCGGGTGGTGTCGCTGGCCTCCAGCAGCAGGCTCTCGGTCAGCTCGAGTTCGAGCAGGTGCGCTGGCAGTTGATGTTCTTGCAGGATGGCGGTAATGGAACCGACCAGGTCGGGGTCGGAAAACTGTTTGGGGGACAGATTAATCGCCACCTGACACTCGCCCAAACCCAGCGCCAGCAGCTGTTTACTCAGGCCGCAGGCTTGGTTGGCGACCCATTTGCCAATCGGAATAATCAGCCCGGTTTCCTCGGCGACGCTAATAAACTGCTCCGGATTAATCATGCCTTTGTCGGGATGATTCCATCGTAGCAACGCCTCGACGCCTTGCAGTTGGCCGGTTTTGAGGTTCAGTTTGGGCTGGTAAAACACCTCCAACTCGTTTTGTTGCAAGGCGCGGCGCAGGTTGTTTTCAATGAAAAGTTGCTGGTCGGCCTGGGCATTCAACACCTGGTTAAATACCTGTAGTTGCTGTTTGCCATTGGCTTTGGCCTTGTGCAGCGCCAGTCCCGCGTGTTTCAGCAGGGTTTGCGGGTCGCTGCCGTGCAGCGGCGCGCAGGCCAGGCCGATCGAGCCGCTGACGCTAATCAGCTGGTTGTCGACGAACAATGGCTTGTTCAGGGTTTGCAGCACCTGCTCGGCTAGCAGCTGGCCTTCGGCGAGGTCAATGCCGTCGAGTTGCACGGCGAATTCATTGCTGGCCAGTCGCGCTAGGCTGCCCAGCGGGCTCAGGGTGTTGCGCAAACGCAGTGCCAGGCTGACCAGCAATTTGTCGCCGGTGGTGTGGCCGAGGCTGTCGTTGATCCGCTTGAAGTTGTCGATGTCGACCAGCAGCAGGCAGGTGGGCGCTTGGCTATCGGCGGCAAAACGTTGCTCGAGATTGCGGATAAAGGTCAGACGGGTGCCCAGCCCGGTCAGGTTGTCGTGATAGGCCAGGCGCTCAAGGTGCTGTTCGGCGCGTTTGTGCTCGGTGATGTCGGTGTAAATGCCCAGGTAGTGACTGAGTTCGGCGTGCTCGTCGTAGACCTTGGAGATGCTCAGCTGTGCCCAATAAGGGTCGAGGTTTTTGCGCCGGGTCTTAAATTCGCCCTGCCAGTGGTTGCTGTGGTTCAGCGTCGAGTGCGGGGCAAATAATTGCTCATTGAGATTGGCCAGCGCCGGCAGCTCAAAGATGCTGCGCCCACGTACTTCATCGATGCCGTAGAGGCTGATGGCGGTGAAGCTGGGGTTGATGTATTCGACCAGGCCATCGCGATCAAGCAGTAAAAAGGCACTGGCGCTTTGCTCGATGGCGCGCTGAAACAACGCCAACGACGGTTTTGGCTCGCTGCGCGGGACGGCCGCCAGGCGTTCCTGGGGGTGCTCGTCGACCAGCAGGTAACCGTGCAGCATGGCCATTGAATGCTGCTCGAAGGCCTCGCCCGACTCCAGTAAGTAGCGTGGGCCTAACGGTGTTTGCAGGCTGTAACGGACTTGGTAATGATTGCCGCGACTCAGCTGTTGGCTAATGCTGGCGTGCAGTTGTTGGCGGCATTCGCAGATCAGCTGTGCGTAGGGGCCGTCGAGAAAGGCGCAGAGTTCGACGGCCGATTGGCCCAGTTGCTGTTCGCAGGCTGGGTCCAAATACAGCAGTGTCCAATCGTCTTGGTGCAGTCGTTCAAAGCGCAACAGGCCAAGGCCTGCCGACACTGGCAACTGTGTCACAACCTCGGCCGCCGAACGACTGACGGCATGGGGATGGCTTTTCATCAAATGACTCGCTTGAAGTATGCTGACCGAACTGGGGGCTCGGCCCACCTCTCTTTAGCGCAGCCCAAGGGTGCATCATGCTGGCAAAACTGACAAGACTGATACGGCCGCTGAGTTTGCTATTTTTTACCGGCCTACTGAGCAGTGTTTCTGCCGCCGAAATCGACAGCGGATTAAGCAGTCCGGAGCAGGTCAGCTATCTGGCCGCCATCCAGCGCGCCCACCCCAATGTCAGTGAGCGCCAGGCGTTGCTGGCGCAGTGTAATCAGCTGCTGAAAACCTACGCGTTACGCGCCGGTTATCAGCTCGGCCAGGCCGACCCGCGGGATTTGCTCTATCAGCTGAGCATCAGCGCGCCGGGCGAGTTGTTGTTGCGCGAAGAGTCGCGCGCCCCGCAAGGCTTGGCAGTGGCGGTGCGTAATCAGCAGCTGTCGGTGTTTGGCGTCGACCCTTTTATTCGTTACGACTGCCCGCTGAATGGCATCCGTTGCGTGCTGCAAAATCCCGCCGACGGCAGCCCGCTGCTCAGCGTGTTGCGCGACCAAAACGGCGCCGCCGAACTGGCCAAGGCCTTGAGCTTTTTGATTCGCAATTTGCAGAAGGGCTGAGGGCACTCCCAAAACAAAGGTTCTGTCCCAGTTATGTGTTGCCCCCTCGCAACATTGGTAACTGCCTGAGGTCGGGCATTCGTAGGTTGGGTTAGCGGCGGGTGGCGTGAGCTAAGCCGTGCAACGGTTTAAGACGCCGCGTAACCCAACATAGGGGCCGATGTCTCGTTAATTTTGCAAAGAGTCTGAAGCCGCTCGGTGGGTTACGCGGCGCACTGACTGCGAGTTGAAGTCTTAAGCCAGCGTGGCGCCGCTAACCCACCCTACGAAAAACCGCCTGCAACACCTAACGAGTAAGGCGCCCAAAACAAACCCCGCACGCGGCGGGGTTTGTGGGTTTGCGTTAGAGCATTTAAAACCTACAGCAGCAAAGTGCGGATATCGCCCAGCACGTCACCGAGACGCTTGGTGAAGCGAGCCGCGGCGGCGCCGTTGATCACCCGGTGATCGTAGGACAGCGACAGCGGCAGCATCAGTCGTGGTTGGAATGCCGCACCATCCCAGACCGGCTGCATAGTCGCCTTGCTGACACCAAGAATCGCCACTTCCGGCGCATTGACGATCGGCGTGAAGCCGCTGCCGCCGATGTGGCCAAGACTGGAGATGGTGAAGCAGGCGCCCTGCATGTCATCGGCCGAGAGCTTTTTAGTGCGGGCTCTTTCCGCCAGCGCCGCTGCTTCAGCTGCCAGTTGCAGCAGGCTTTTCTGGTCGACGTCTTTGATCACCGGCACCAGCAAACCGTCTGGGGTGTCGACGGCAAAGCCGATGTTGACGTACTTCTTGCGGATGATGGCTTTGCCCGACGGTGCCAGCGAGCTGTTGAAGTCCGGCAGCTCTTTGAGCAGGTGGGCGCAGGCTTTCAGGAGCAGTGGCAACACCGTCAGTTTGACCCCGGCTTTTTCGGCCACGGCTTTCTGGGCGATGCGGAAGGCTTCCAGCTCGGTGATGTCGGCCGCGTCGAACTGGGTCACGTGCGGCACATTCAGCCAGCTGCGGTGCAAGTTGTTGGCGCCGACTTGCATCAGGCGGGTCATCGGCACTTCTTCGATTTCACCGAACTTGCTGAAATCGATCACCGGGATCGGCGGAATGCCCGAACCGCCGGTGACGCCAGCGGCCGGCGCTTCCTTGACCTTCAGCAGCTGCTGTTTGACGAACAGCTGTACGTCTTCCTTGAGAATCCGGCCGTGTGGGCCGCTGGCACTGACGGCGTTCAGCTCAACCCCAAACTCACGGGCCAGTTGCCGCACAGCCGGGCCGGCATGCACGCGGCTACCGCTGGCTACCGCTGGTGCCGCGGCAGCCTTGGCGGCGGCAGCCGACAGCGAGGCGATGGCGCTGACTTCGGCGGCGATGGCCGGGTCGGCCCCGGCCGGGACCTTATGCACTTCGGTCGCGGTGGCCGGAGCGGCAGTTGGTGCCACAGCCGGCGCCGCCGCAGGGGCGGCGCCAAGCACTTTGAGTTGCAAAATCAGGTCGCCGGTGCCGACTTCGTCGTCCAATTTGACGCTCAGGCTGGTCACCACACCGGCAGCCGGCGAGGGGATTTCCATACTGGCTTTGTCGGATTCCAGAACCAACAGCGACTGATCGACTTCGACGGTGTCGCCGACCTTGATCAGCAGTTCGATGATCTTGGCTTTGCCGGACGAGCCGATATCCGGCACATGAATGTCCTGCGCCGACTCGGTTGCTGCTGCGGGTGCAGCTGCCGGTTCGGCGGCTTTGGCCGGTGTTGCAGGCGCAGCCACTGCCGCTTGTGGCGCAGGTTCGGCGGCAGCAGGAGCCGCCGCGTCGCCTTCGACTTCCAGCTCCAGCAGCTCGTCGCCTTCTTTCAGGCGATCACCGAGTTTGACCTTCAGGCTTTTAATCACCCCGGCCTTGGGCGCCGGGATTTCCATGCTGGCTTTGTCCGACTCCAGGGTCAGCAGGCTTTGCTCGGCTTCAATCCGATCGCCCACTTTAACCATCAGTTCGATCACTTCACCCTCACCGTTGCCGATATCGGGTACGCGAATTAGTTCACTCATATCGCAGCTCCTTAGCAGTCCAGTGGGTTGCGTTTTTCTGGGTCGATGCCGAACTTGGCGATGGCTTCGGCCACCACTTTCGGTTCGATATCGCCGCGGTCGGCCAGTGCCTCAAGGGCGGCCAGCACAACGAAATAACGGTCAACCTCAAAGAAGTGCCGGAGTTTTTTGCGACTGTCGCTGCGCCCGAAACCATCGGTGCCGAGCACTTTGTATTCTTTGCTCGGTACCCATTGGCGAATCTGGTCGGCAAACAGCTTCATATAGTCAGTGGAGGCGATGACCGGCCCTTTGCGACCGCTCAGGCACTGCTCGATATAGCTTTGTTGCGGCTTCTGCTGTGGGTGCAGGCGGTTGTTGCGTTCTACGGCCAGGCCTTCGCGGCGCAGTTCGTTGAAGCTGGTGACGCTCCACACATCGGCGCCGACGTTGAACTCGTCGCGCAAAATCTTTGCCGCTTCGCGCACCTCGCGCAGGATGGTGCCGGAGCCGAGCAGTTGCACGTGGTAGGCGGCGTCTTTCTTGTCTTCTTCGAGCAGGTACATGCCCTGGATGATGCCGTTTTCGACACCCTCCGGCATGGCCGGCTGCATGTAGGACTCGTTCATCACGGTGATGTAATAGAACACGTCCTGTTGCAGCTCGGTCATCTGGCGCATGCCCTCGCGGATGATCACCGCCAGTTCATAGCCATAGGTCGGGTCGAATGTGCGGCAGTTGGGGATGGTCGAGGCCAGCAAGTGGCTATGACCATCTTCGTGTTGCAGGCCTTCGCCGTTCAGCGTGGTGCGTCCGGCGGTGCCGCCAATCAAGAAACCACGGGTGCGGCTGTCGCCGGCGGCCCAGGCCAGGTCGCCGATGCGCTGGAAGCCGAACATCGAATAGAAGATGTAGAACGGCAGCATCGGCTGGTTGTGGCTGGAGTAGGAGGTGCCCGCAGCGATAAACGACGACATGGCGCCGGCTTCGTTGATGCCCTCTTCGAGGATCTGTCCCTTCTTGTCCTCGCGGTAGAACATCACCTGGTCTTTATCCACTGGCTCATAGAGCTGGCCGACCGAGGAGTAGATGCCGAGCTGGCGGAACATGCCTTCCATGCCGAAGGTGCGTGCTTCGTCGGGGATGATCGGCACGATGCGCGGGCCGATTTCTTTGTCCTTGACCAGCTGCGAGAGAATCCGCACGAAGGCCATGGTGGTGGAGATTTCACGCTCGCCGCTGCCGTCGAGAATCGCCTTGAGCGACTCCAGGGGTGGCGTCGGGATGCTGAAGCTCTTCGCGCGGCGCTGCGGCAGATAACCGCCGAGGGCGGCGCGGCGTTCGTGCAGGTATTTGTATTCGGCGCTGCCTTCCTCGGGTTTGAAGAACGGCAGGTTTTCCAGCTGGTCGTCTTTCACCGGGATGTCGAAGCGGTCGCGGAATTTCTTCAGGCTGTCGACGTCGACTTTCTTGGTGTTGTGCGCGGTGTTCTTCGCTTCACCGGCGCCGGTGCCATAACCCTTGATGGTCTTGGCCAGCACCACGGTCGGCTGCCCTTTATGGTTAACCGCCTGGTGATAGGCCGCGTACATTTTGTACGGGTCGTGGCCGCCACGGTTGAGTTTCCAGATCTCATCGTCGGACAGGTCTTCAACCATCGCCTTGAGCTGCGGCGTATTGAAGAAGTGTGCACGGACGAAGGCGCCGTCTTTGGCTTTGTAGTTCTGGTACTCGCCGTCGATCACTTCGTCCATTCGCCGTTGCAGAATGCCGTCGGTGTCTTTGGCCAGCAGCGGGTCCCAGAAACGGCCCCAGACCACCTTATTGACGTTCCAGTTGGCGCCGCGGAATACGCCTTCCAACTCTTGGATGATTTTGCCATTGCCGCGCACCGGGCCGTCCAGGCGCTGCAGGTTGCAGTTGATCACGAAGATCAGGTTGTCGAGTTTCTCGCGGCCAGCCAGGGAAATCGCGCCCAGCGACTCCGGCTCGTCGCATTCGCCGTCGCCGAGGAAGCACCAGACCTTCTGCTTGCCGGCCGGGATATAACCGCGGTCTTCCAGGTACTTCATAAAGCGCGCCTGGTAGATCGCCTGGATCGGGCCAAGGCCCATGGAGACGGTCGGGAACTGCCAGAAGTCCGGCATCAACCAGGGGTGCGGGTAGGACGACAGGCCGCCGCCATCGACTTCCTGGCGGAAGTTATTGAGCTGCTCTTCGCTGATCCGGCCTTCCATAAAGGCCCGGGCGTAGATGCCGGGCGAGACGTGGCCCTGGATATACAGCAGGTCGCCGCCATGCTCGTCGGTTGGCGCCTGGAAGAAGTAGTTGAAGCCAATGTCATACAGCGTCGCGCTGGAGGCAAAGCTGGATATGTGGCCGCCCAGATCCGGGTCCTGCAGGTTGGTGCGCATCACCATGGCCATGGCGTTCCAGCGCACCAGCGAGCGAATTCGGCGCTCCATAAACAGGTCGCCGGGCATCCGCGCTTCGTGGGTCACGGGGATGGTGTTGCGATATGGCGTGGTGATCGCATAGGGCAGCTGCGCACCGCTACGGGTGGCCAGCTCGCCCATGCGGGTCAGCAGGTAATGGGCGCGATCATCGCCCTCTTTGTCGAGGACCGATTCGAGGGCGTCCAGCCATTCCTGGGTTTCGACGGGATCGAGGTCTTGCATGGCTTGCTCCAGGGCTTAAAGGCTTCCAGAATCGGTAGCCTGGGTTCGCGGCCGGCCTTGTGAGCGGGCTGCGTGAATTCTTGGGGTTACCGGGTTTCAGTCCGTGTGAAAACTACTGCGCTCGGTTATGCGGCGTTAAAAACAGGCTCGGACTGCTCATTTACAGCTCGTAAACTCCGCGTCCTCGCCTGTTTTGCCTTGCCTAACCTTCGCTCGCTACGTTTCACCCTGCCTGACAGTATCGGCTTTCTGTAGTTTTACTACATATTGACGTTCGAATCAGCTTTTTTGCTACATCTTTAGTAGTAAAACTACAAAATGATTGTGCCTTGCTGTGGTTGCTGCGACGCCGGTTCGCTAACCTTGGGCACACTAGCCAGAAGGATAGACCATGAGTTTGCCGCCGCTGATCCACCTGCCTGCCACTTTGCACGCCAGTCTGGCCCTGGCCGAGACCACTTGGCTGGCGGCGGTGTCGGCGCTGGAGGCTGATGCGCTGGCGCGCTGGCAGGCGTGGCCGGCCGCGCGTCAGGCGGCGTTTACCCGGGCCTTGGCGGTCAGTGAATTTGTCAGCGAGCAGGCCAGTCGTGACCCGCTGATGCTGCTGGCCCTGGCCGACTCTGGCGAGTTGGAGTGCAGCTTGGCGCCGAACGAATTGCGCGAGCAGTTGCAGGCAGCGCTGGCCGAATGCGCCGATGAGGAGGCGCTGGGCCGCTGTTTGCGTCGCCTGCGCAATCGTCAGCAGCTGCGGATTATCTGGCGTGAAGTCAATCGCCTGGCGGATTTACGCGAGACCTGTGGCGATCTGTCGGTGCTGGCCGAGGCCTGCATCGATCTGGCCTACGCCTGGCTGTACCCCCGCCATTGCCAGCAGTTCGGCACACCCATCGGTGCCCGTAGCGGTACGCCGCAGCAGATGGTGGTGCTGGGCATGGGCAAGCTCGGCGCCCATGAGTTGAACCTGTCTTCCGACATCGACCTGATTTTTGCCTACCCCGAAGGCGGCGAAACCCAGGGGATCAAGCGCCCGCTGGATAACCAGGAGTTTTTCATTCGCCTCGGTCAGCGGCTGATCAAGGCCCTGGATGCGATTACCGTCGATGGTTTTGTGTTCCGCGTCGATATGCGCCTGCGCCCATACGGCACCGGCGGCGCGCTGGTGCTGAGCTTTAACGCGCTGGAGCAGTACTACCAGGATCAGGGTCGTGACTGGGAACGCTACGCGATGATCAAGGCGCGGGTGGTGGCCGGCGACCAGCAGGCCGGCAAGCTGTTGCTGGAGATGCTAATGCCCTTTGTCTACCGGCGTTATCTGGACTTCTCCGCGATCGAAGCGCTGCGGGCGATGAAGCAGCTGATTCAGCAGGAAGTGCGGCGCAAAGGCATGGCCGACAATATCAAGCTGGGTTCCGGCGGCATTCGCGAAGTGGAATTTATCGCCCAGGCGTTCCAGCTGATCCACGGCGGTCGCGACCTCAGCTTGCAGCATCGGCCGCTGCTCAAGGTCTTGAGCGTGCTGGAAGGTCAGGGCTACTTGCCGCCGGCGGTGGTCGGCGAGTTGCGCGAAGGTTACGAGTTTTTGCGCTACACCGAGCACGCCCTGCAGGCGCTGGCCGACCGCCAGACCCAGATGCTGCCGGATGGCACGGCTGAGCGCGAGCGGGTGGCCTTTATCATGGGCTTTGCCGACTGGCCGAGTTTCCATCAGCAGTTGCTGTACTGGCGTGGCCGGGTCGATTGGCACTTTCGCCAGGTGATTGCCGACCCCGATGAAGTCGAGGGGGAGGAGGCGGTGGTCTGCGTCGGCGCCGAATGGTTGCCGCTGTGGGAAAGCTCGCTGGATGACGAGGCAGCTTGCCATCAGCTCAGTGAGGCCGGCTTTATTGATCCGCAGAGCACCTTGCAGCGGCTGGTGGGGTTGCGCAATGGCGGCCATGTGCGGGCCATGCAGCGCCTCGGCCGCGAACGCTTGGACGCTTTTATTCCACGGCTGCTAGCGCAGGCGGTGGAGCACGATCAGCCGGATCTGGTGCTCGAGCGGGTGCTGCCCTTGGTCGAGGCGGTGGTGCGCCGTTCGGCGTATTTATTGTTGCTGACGGAAAACCCCACCGCCCTGCAACGCTTATTGCGCCTCTGTGCGGCCAGCCCGTGGATTGCCGAGCAGATCACCCGCTTTCCTTTATTGCTCGATGAGCTGCTTAACGAGGGCCGCTTGTTCAAGCCGCCCTTGGCGCCCGAGTTGGCCGCCGAATTGCGCGAGCGGCTGATGCGCATCCCCGAGGAGGATCTGGAGCAGCAGATGGAGGCGCTGCGCAATTTCAAGCTGGCCCACCGCTTGCGCGTGGCTGCCTCGGAAATTGCCGGCACGCTGCCGCTGATGAAGGTCAGCGACTACCTGACCTGGCTGGCCGAAGCCATTCTCGAACAGGTGCTGGCCCTGTCTTGGCGCCAGACGGTGAGCAAGTACGGTGCGCCCAAGCGTATCGATGGCAGTCAGTGCGATCCGGATTTCATCATCGTCGGCTACGGCAAGGTCGGCGGCATCGAGCTGGGCCATGGCTCGGACCTGGATCTGGTGTTTATCCACGACGGCGACCCGCAGGCCGAGACCGATGGCGCCAAATCCATCGACGGCGCGCAGTTTTTCACTCGCCTGGGCCAGCGCATCATTCACCTGCTGACTGCGCAGACCAACTCCGGGCAGCTCTATGAAGTGGATATGCGCCTGCGCCCGTCCGGCGCAGCGGGCTTGCTGGTCAGCTCGCTGGGCGCCTTTGCCCGCTATCAGGAGGGCGAGGCCTGGACCTGGGAGCATCAGGCTTTGGTGCGGGCGCGGGTATTGGTCGGTTGTCCACGGGTCGGTGCCGGTTTTGAGGCGATTCGCGCCCAGGTGTTGGGCCGTAAGCGCGACCTCGATCAGCTGCGCCTGGAGGTCAGCGAGATGCGCGCCAAGATGCGCGCCGCCCTCGGCAGCCAGTCAACCGCCGCCGGCACCGCTGCCAATGCCTTCGAAGCCACGGCAACCTTCGATCTCAAGCAGGACGCCGGCGGTATCGTTGATATCGAATTTATGGTGCAATACGCGGCCCTGGCCTGGTCGTGCGAGCACCCAGAACTGCTGCGTTATACCGATAACATGCGCATTCTGGATGGTTTACAGCTGGTTGGTTTGCTCCCCGCGGCGGATGTAGCGCTGCTGCAAGAGGCTTATAAAGCCTATCGCGCGGCGGCCCATCGGCAAGCGTTGCAAAAACAGCCGGGGCTGGTGAGCGCCGAACAGTTTCAACCAGAGCGCCGCGCGGTAATGCGTATCTGGCACGAGTTGGGCTTGAACTGATTGATTCGGCGGGCTGCCGCGATGCGGCGTGTACACCCTACGTTTGATCAACCAATTGAATACTTGAGGAGCAGGCAACTATGTCGATGGCCGATCGTGATGGCGTTATCTGGTATGACGGTGAACTGGTGCCGTGGCGCGATGCCACCACCCACGTCTTAACCCATACCCTGCATTACGGCATGGGCGTGTTTGAAGGCGTGCGCGCCTACAACACCCCAGAAGGCACGGCTATTTTCCGCCTCGAAGCGCACACTGATCGGTTGTTCGACTCGGCGCACATCATGAACATGAAGATTCCTTTCACCAAGGAAGAGCTCAACGAAGCCACCCGCGCCGCCGTGCGTGAGAACAACCTGGAAAGCGCCTATATCCGCCCGATGGTGTTCTACGGATCGGAAGCCATGGGCCTGCGCGCCACCGGCCTGAAAGTCCGCGTGATAGTCGCGGCCTGGCATTGGGGCGCCTACATGGGTGAAGAGGCGCTGAAAACCGGGATTAAAGTGCGCACCAGCTCCTTTACCCGCCATCATGTGAATATTTCCATGACCCGCGCCAAGGCCAACGGCAACTACATCAACTCGATGTTGGCGCTGCAAGAAGCCATCTCCGGCGGCGCCGATGAGGCCATGCTGCTGGATACCGAAGGCTATGTGGCCGAGGGTTCGGGCGAGAACATTTTCCTGGTGCGCAATGGCGTGGTTTACACCCCGGAAGTGACCTCCTGCCTGAACGGCATCACCCGTAACACCATTTTGACGTTGGCCGCCGAGCTGGGCATTCAGGTGATCGAGAAGCGCATTACCCGCGACGAGGTGTATATCGCCGACGAGGCCTTCTTCACCGGCACCGCCGCCGAAGTCACGCCGATTCGCGAAGTCGATGGCCGGCAGATCGGCAGCGGCAGCCGTGGCCCGGTGACCGAGAAGCTGCAGAAGGCTTACTTCGATCTGGTCACCGGCCAGACCAGCGCCCACTCTGAATGGCGCACCCTGGTTAAATAAATTCTCCGCTGGCGTAGGGTGGACAACGCGCAGCTTGTCCACCGATTGGCCGGAATCCCCATTGGCCTGAATATCTGCGGTGGGCAACGCTTCGCGGTTGCCCACCCTACGGATTCGACATGAACATTCTGATCGTAGGCCCAAGCTGGGTCGGTGACATGGTGATGGCGCAGACACTGTTTCAGTGCCTGCAACAGCGCCATCCCGGTTGCGAGATCGATGTGCTGGCGCCTGAATGGAGTCGGCCGATTCTCGAGCGGATGCCCGAAGTGCGCCAGACCCTGAGCTTTCCGCTCGGCCATGGCGTGCTCGATATCGCCAGCCGCCGGCGCATCGGCAAAGGTCTGGCCGGTCAGTATGATCAGGCGATTTTACTGCCCAACTCGCTGAAATCCGCCTTGCTGCCCTGGTTCGCCGGCATCGCCAAACGCACCGGCTGGAAGGGGGAGATGCGCTACGGCCTGCTTAATGACCTGCGCAGCCTGGACAAAGAGCGTTACCCGCTGATGATCGAGCGCTTTATGGCGCTGGCCTTCGAACCGGGCGCCGAGCTGCCCAAACCCTATCCCCGCCCCGCCCTGAGCATCGATCCGCTGAGTCGTGACGCGGCCCTGGCCAAATTTGAGCTGGGTCTGGATCGGCCGGTGTTAGCCCTGTGCCCGGGCGCCGAGTTTGGCGAGGCCAAGCGCTGGCCGGCCGAGCATTATGCCAAGGTCGCCGAGCTGAAGATTCGCGCCGGCTGGCAGGTCTGGTTGTTTGGCTCGCAGAACGATCATCCCGGCGGTGAAGACATCCGCATGCGGCTGATTCCGGGCCTGCGCGAGGAGTGCGTAAATCTGTCTGGCGCTACTTCGCTGGCCGAGGCCATCGACCTGATGTCCTGCGCCACGGCGGTGGTCGCCAACGATTCCGGCCTGATGCACGTGGCCGCCGCCTTGAACCGGCCGCTGGTGGCGGTGTATGGCTCGACTTCGCCGCAGTTCACCCCGCCCCTGGCCGATCAGGTGGAAATCGTCCGCCTCGGCATCGAATGCAGCCCCTGTTTTGATCGCACCTGCCGCTTCGGGCACTACAACTGCCTGCGCGAACTGAAGCCGCGCCCGGTAATGGAAGCGCTGGACCGCCTGGTCAGCGATCCGGTTGAGGTGCAGTAGTTTGCGGGTACTGCTAATCAAGACCTCCTCTCTCGGCGATGTGATTCACAGCCTGCCGGCCCTGACTGACGCGGCGCGGGCGATCCCCGGTATTCAGTTCGACTGGGTGGTGGAAGAAGGCTTCGCCGAGATTCCCGCCTGGCACCCGGCCGTGGCCCAGGTGATTCCCGTGGCGTTGCGGCGCTGGCGCAAGAACCTCTGGCAGACGATTCGCAGCGGTGAATGGCAGCGCTTCAAACAGCGCCTGCAAACGACCGAATACGACCTGGTGATCGACGCCCAGGGTTTGCTGAAAAGCGCCCTGTTGACCCGCTACGTCAAGGCGCCGGTGGCCGGGCTGGATGCTCAATCCGCCCGCGAGCCCTTGGCCAGCCGTTTCTATGATCGCCCGCAAGCGGTGGCCTGGGGCCAACACGCGGTCGAGCGGGTGCGACAGTTGTTCGCCCAGGCGCTCGGTTATCCGCTGCCGTCGGGTGTCGGTGATTACGGTTTGAGTCGTGAGCGTTTGCTGGACGGTTCGCCTGGGCAGCCCTATGTGTTGTTTTTACATGGCACCACCTGGGCCAGCAAACACTGGCCGGAAGCCGACTGGCGCGCCCTGGCCGAACACCTCGATAGCCGTGGCCTAGCCGTGCGCCTGCCGTGGGGCAGCGAGCCTGAAAAGGCCCGGGCCGAGCGCATCGTTGCCGGTCTCCAGCACGCGGCCGTGCTGCCCAAACTGAATCTGCGTGGCGTGGCAGTGGTGATCGCCGGCGCCAGTGCCTGCGTGGCGGTGGATACCGGCCTCGGTCATCTGGCCGCGGCTCTGGATGTGCCGAGCATCTCGTTGTACGGACCCACCCTGCCGATCAAGGTCGGCGCCTACGGTCGCGGCCAGGTGCACCTGTGCGCCACAGGCCCGTTGGCCGGCGGCGGTGATCGCAACCAAGCCTGTTTCGACGGTTTGGATGCCGCCCGCGTGGCGCCCGAGCTAGACCGCTTGCTGGCCAGTTTGGAGAAGCACTGATGCAACTGGCTTTTATCCTCTACAAATATTTTCCCTACGGCGGCCTGCAGCGCGACTTTATGCGCATCGCCTTGGAGTGCCAGCAGCGTGGCCACGGCATTCGCGTCTATACGCCGATCTGGGAAGGTGAAGTGCCGGCCGGTTTCGAGGTGGTGGTGGTGCCGGTCAAGGCGCTGTTCAATCACCGCCGCAATGAAAAGCTCAGCGCCTGGATCAAACTCGACTTGGCCAAGCGCCCGGTGGATCGGGTGATAGGTTTTAACAAGATGCCGGGGCTGGATGTCTATTACGCCGCCGACGGCTGCTTCGAAGACAAGGCGCAAACCCTGCGCAATAGCCTGTATCGCCGTTGGGGCCGCTACAAGCATTTCGCCGACTACGAGCGGGCGGTGTTTGCCCACGAGTCTGCTACCTCCATCCTGATGATCTCCGAGGTGCAGCAGCCGCTGTTCGTCAAACACTACGGTACCCAGGCCGAGCGCTTCCATCTGCTGCCGCCGGGCATCACCCAGGACCGCCGCGCGCCGGCCAATGCCGCCGAGATTCGCGCCGAGTTCCGCCGTGAGTTCAAGCTCGGTGATGAGGATTTGCTGCTGGTGCAGATCGGCTCGGGCTTCAAGACCAAGGGCCTGGATCGCAGCCTCAAGGCGCTTGCTGCCTTGCCGCGCGAACTCAAGCAGCGCACCCGGCTGATCGCCATCGGCCAGGACGACCCTAAATCGTTTCTGCTGCAAATGGCGGCGCTGGGGATTAGCGATAGGGTCGAAATTCTCAAGGGTCGCAGCGATATTCCGCGCTTCTTGCTGGGCGCCGATTTGCTGATTCATCCGGCCTATAACGAAAACACCGGCACCGTGCTGCTGGAGGCTCTGGTGTCCGGCTTGCCAGTGCTGGTCAGCGCCGTGTGCGGCTACGCCCATTATGTTGCCGAGGCCGACTGCGGTCGGGTGCTGGCCGAGCCTTTTACCCAGGCTGAGCTTAATCAGCAGCTGGCGGCGATGCTCGCCGACGATGCTGTCCGTGCCCAATGGGGGGCGAATGGCCTGGCGTTCGCAGACGTGGCCGATCTGTATTCCATGCCGCAGCACGCGGCCGATGTGATTTTGGCGGAGCGGCCATGAAGTTGAAGTTGAGCGAGCCGTTTAAAAGCCTGTGGGCCGGGCGCGATGCCTTTGTCGCCGTGGAGGCTTTGCAAGGCCAGGTCTATCGCGAGCTGGAAGGTCGCCGCACGCTGCGCACCGAGGTCGCTGGCCGTGGCTATTTCGTCAAGATCCACCGCGGCATCGGCTGGGGCGAGATCATCAAGAATCTGCTCACCGCCAAGCTGCCGGTACTCGGCGCCGAGCAGGAATTGATCGCCATCGAGCGCTTGCGCGAAGTCGGCGTGCCGAGCATGACGGCGGTGGCCTTCGGCGCGCGCGGGCGCAATCCGGCGGCGCAGCATTCGTTTATTGTCACCGAAGAACTGGCGCCCACCGTCAGTCTGGAAGACTTTAGCCTCGACTGGGTCAAGCAACCGCCGCCGGTAAAACTCAAGCATGCGCTGATCGCCGAAGTGGCGAAGATGACCGGCAGCATGCACCGCGCCGGGGTCAATCACCGCGACTGTTATATCTGCCACTTCCTGCTGCACACCGATAAGCCGGTGACGGCGGACGATTTCAAGTTGTCGCTGATCGATCTGCACCGCGCCCAAAGCCGCCCGAGCATCAGCCGCCGCTGGCGCGACAAGGATCTGGCGGCGCTGTATTTCTCGGCGCTGGATATCGGCCTGACCCAGCGCGACAAGTTGCGCTTTGTTAAAGGTTATTTTGCCGCTGCTCAAGGCTCGTCCTCGTTGCGGCAGATTCTGCGCGATGAGGCGCGCCTGCTGGCCTGGCTGGAAGCCAAGGCAGCGAAACTCTATGAACGCAAACAGCGTTACGGGGATGCGCTCTGATGGCGGCGTGGAAACTGGCTGCCAATTACAGCGAGCTGGCGGCGGACTTCGGCAATTTGGAGGCGGTGTTTGCCTTGCAGGGCGCGCGTATCACCAAGGATGCCATCTCCGAAGTGATTCGGGTCGAGCGCGACGGCGTGCGTTATTACGTCAAGCGCTACCGCAGTGCCGGCAAGGGCTTGCGCCGTTACCTGGCGCGTACCCGGGTCACCAGCGAGTGCCGCAACCTCAAACGTTTTGCCAAATGGGACGTGCCGACCCCGCAGGTGGTGGCCGCCGGATTGGAGCGCAGCAAAGGCGCCTTCGTCCGTGGCGCGCTGATTACCCGTGAGTTGGTCGGCACCCAAGACCTGGCCGCGCTGGTGGATCGGCATGATCCACGCTTGCGCCAGGCCGAGTGGGTGCGTGGGGTCAGCCAGCAAGTGGCCGAGCTGACCCGCTGCCTGCATGACCATCACTTCACCCACAACGATTTGAAGTGGCGCAACTTGCTGGTCGATGAGGCCGGCAAGGTGTTTCTGATCGATTGCCCGTCCGGCAGTTTCTGGTGGGGGCCGGCGCTCAGTTATCGGATCATCAAGGATCTGGCCTGCCTGGATAAAGTCGCCAAGCAGCAATTGTCGCGCACCCAGCGCTTGCGCTTTTATCTGCAGTACCGCGGCCGTGCGCGCTTGAATGACTCGGACAAGAAGCGTCTGCGCAAGATCATTGGTTTTTTTGAGGGCCGCGAATGAGCGACTTTATTGCCGCCGAAGATCGGGCCCTGTTGGCCGAGTACCAACTCGACAGCTTCGAGGCCCTGTGGGCGCTTACGCTTCCAGCAGTGGACGAGCCCAACACCGAGCGCGGCGGCTACAGCACGGTGTCGCGGCTGCAGCTGGGCGAACACGGCTACTACCTCAAGCGCCAGACCAATCACTTGATTCGCAGCCTGCGCCATCCGTTTGGCGAGCCGACCTTTGCTCGTGAGCTGCGCAATATCGAGCATTACCGGCAGCTCGGCATCCCGGCCCTGCAGGCGGCATTTTTTGCCCAGCGCAAAATAGCCGGCAAGCAGTGCGCCATTTTGCTCACCCGCGCGCTAGACGGCTGGCAGGACCTGGAGCACTGGCTGCAGGACTGGAGTGAACACAGTGAAGGCCAGCGCCTAGCCATTGTGCAGGCGTGTGGCCAGCTGGCCCGGCGGCTGCACGCTGCGCGGCAGGTACATGGTTGCTTTTACCCCAAGCATATTTTCTTGCGTGAAGAGGCTAGCGGCTTCAGTGCGCAGTTGATCGACCTGGAAAAGACCCACTCGCTGCTGTTCGGTAAGCGTGACCGGATCAAGGATCTGGAGCCGCTGCTGCGCCGCGCGGGCAATTGGAGTGAGGCGGAAGTAAGTCAGTTGCTGCTGGCTTATGTCGGCGCGGGCGGCGATGTACCGGGCTGGCGGCAGCGGCTGGACGCGCGCCAGCAACACAAGGTTGCGCGGCGATGAAGCTTAGTTCTTCGATGCCTCTTGGCCAGCTGACCCATGCGGGCCGCACCCCAAAGTTGCCGCTGCACGTGCAACTGGAAGATGGCGCCGGTCCGGCCATTTTGACCCTGCAGACCCTGCTGCGGGTGCTGCCCGGTCAGCGCTATGTCGGTGTGGCGCAGTGGCGCGGTCGTACCGTGCTGGCCAAGTTGCTGGTGGGCAGCAAGGCCGCGCGACATTTTCAGCGTGAGCGTGACGGCGCCAAACTGTTGGCCGAGCAAGGCCTGGCTACCCCGCAGTTGCTCGCCGACGGCCTGCAAGAGAGCGAGGGCGGCTGGCTGCTGTTTGACTACCTAGACGGTTCGCAAAGCCTGGCCCAGGCCTGGCGTGAACTGGGCGCCGGCGAGCAGTTGACCGCGCCGCGCGAGGAGCTGCTGGGCAGCGCCCTGGCGATGGTGGCGCGGCTGCACAGCCGTGGCCTGTGGCAGGCCGATTTGCATCTGGACAACCTGCTGCAGCATCAGGGCCAGCTGTACCTGATCGATGGTGGCGGCGTGTTTGCGCAAACCCCAGGCCAGCCATTGGCGCTGGATAAGGTGCTGGAAAACCTCGGGGTATTGTTTGCCCAGTTGCCGCCGATGCCGGAGGCCGAGCTGGAACAATTGCTGGTGCATTACCTGCTGGCCAACAGCGAGCACGCCCTGCCGCTGGAGTTGCTGCTCAAGGAAGTGGCCAAGGTACGGCGCTGGCGCCTGCGCGATTACCTGAAAAAAGTCGGCCGCGATTGCAGCCTGTTCAGCGCCAAAGTCGGCGCCTTCGGCCTGCGGGTGGTGCGCCGCGAAACCGAGCCGCAGTTGCAGCCATTGCTGGCCGCCCCGGATGCCTATATCGAGCAAGGTTATCAATTTAAAGGTGGTGGCGCGGCGACCGTGGCGCGGGTCGAACTGAATGGCCAGCCGCTGCTGGTCAAACGCTACAACATCAAAGACCTGGCCCATTGGTTTAAGCGTTTTTGGCGCCCGAGCCGGGCCTGGCACAGCTGGCGCGAGGCCAATCGGCTGGAGTTGCTTGGCATCGCCACGCCCAAGCCGCTGGCCGTCTTGGAGCGGCGCTGGTGCTGGTTGCGCGGCCCGGCGTACCTGATTACCGAATATCTGCCCGGGCAAGATATAATCGCCCGCTTTGCGCCTTATCTCGCCAGTCAGCCGCCAGAAACAGAGCTGCTGGCGCTGGATAAGCTGTTTGCCGCCTTGCTGCGCGAGCGCATCAGCCATGGCGACTTCAAGGGCCATAACCTGCTCTGGCAGACCACCGGCGACTGCGGCCGCTGGGCGTTGATTGATTTGGATGCCATGCGCCAACACCGGCATGACAGCAGTTTCAAGCGTGCTTATGCACGGGATCGCACCCGATTTTTGCGCAACTGGCCGGCCGATTCGGCATTGCACCAGCTGCTCGACCAACGTTTACCGCAGGTGCCCAGCACCTGCCCTGAAAGAGGCTAAACCCTGTGGCATTGATCATTCTCGGCCTGTCCGGCGCCTTGAGCCATGACCCGTCTGCGGCCCTGTACATCGACGGCAAACTGGTTGCTGCAGTGGAAGAAGAGCGCTTCGTGCGCGACAAGCATGCCAAGCATCGCATGCCCTACGAGTCGGCCAAGTTCTGCCTGGAGCAAGCCGGGATCAAGCCGAGCGATGTCGATGTGGTGGCGATCCCGTTCGCGCCGATCAGCATTTTTGATAAGGCCCGTTGGCACTACGCCAAGCGCTACTGGTACGCCCCGGATCGCGCCCTGGATGCGATCCTGATGGGCAACCGCCGCTACAAGCGCTACCGCACCAAGATCAACTGGTGCCTGGAGCAGCTAGGTTTCGACCTGAAAAAGGTCAAGATCGAGGCGGTCGAGCACCATCTGGCGCACGCCGCCAGCGCCTACCATTGCTCCGGTTTTAAAGAGAAAACCGCGATCCTCGGCATCGACGGCAAGGGTGAGTACGCCACCACCTTCTTCGGCTACGGCGAGAACGGCAAGATCCACAAGATTAAGGAATTCTTCGATCCCGATTCCCTCGGCGGTCTGTACGGCGCGATCACCGAGTTCCTCGGTTTCGAGATGCTCGATGGCGAGTTCAAGGTCATGGGCATGGCGCCCTACGGCGACGCCAGCAAGTACGATTTCTCGCGTTTGGCCAAGTTTGAAAACGGCGAGCTGGTGATCAACACCGAATACGCCAACGTCATCGGCCTGCGCCGCTACAAAGAGAAAGGCAAAGGCTTCTACTTCACGCCCAAGCTGATCGAGTGGCTGGGGCCGAAGCGCGAAGGCGATATTGCCGACGATCCGTACATTCATTACGCCGCCAGCATGCAAGCGCTGTTCGAAAAGTTGGCGCTGCAGATGATGGATTACTACCTCGGTGACATCCTCAAGGAAACCGGCAAGCTGGTGTTCGCCGGCGGTTGCGCGCTGAACGTCAAGCTTAACCAGAAGATCATTGCCCGCCCGGAAGTCAAAGAGCTGTTCGTCCAGCCGGCCTCCGGTGACGCCGGTACCGCAGTCGGCGCCGCCGCTTTTATTTCGCACAAGCGCGGCGTGCCGGTGGAGAAGATGGAGCACGTCTATCTCGGCCCTGAATACAGCAACGAAGACGTGATCGCCGCCTGCGCCCGCCACGCCCATAAGCCGCAGTGGACGCAGATCGACAACATGCCGCAACGCATCGCCCAAATCATGGTCGCCGGCAATCCGGTGGCCTGGTTCCAGGGGCGTATGGAGTTCGGCCCGCGGGCGCTGGGTGGTCGTTCGATTATCGGCTGCCCAAGCGTGCCGGGCGTGGCTGATCGGATCAACGCGCAGATCAAGTTCCGCGAGCGCTGGAGGCCCTTCTGCCCGTCGATGCTCGACACAGTCGCGCCGCAGATGTTCAAGATCGATCACCCGAGCCCGTTTATGACCTTCACCTTCGAGGTGAATGACGAGTGGAAGCAACGCGTCGGCGAAGTAGTGCACGAAGACGGCACCTCCCGCGCCCAGGTGCTCAAGCGCGAATACAACCCGCGCTACTACGACATGATGCTGGAGCTGGAGAAACTCACCGGCAACGGCGTGTCGCTCAACACCTCGCTGAACCGCCGTGGCGAAGCGATGATCTGCTCACCAACCGATGCGCTGGACATGTTCTTCGGCTCGGACCTTGAGTACCTGATCATGCAGGATATCCTGGTGGTCAAGGAGTAACACGGGCATGACGGTCGGAGCGAATGAAGGAACATTGCATCCAATTACAACGGCCGTGGTCGATCGATCCGACTGCCATGTCGCCGTAGTGCCGTCGCTTGGCTTGGGCGATAGCCTGATCTATCTGATAGTGGCGAATAATCTGGCGCGAGCGGGCTATAGCGTCACGCTGCTGAGCAACCACTTGGCGCATTTCGCGCAGTGGTTGCCGAATATTCGCGTCTTGCCTTTCCCCCGGCCCGAGCAGACGCAAGCGCTGGCCGACACCTATGATCTGGTGCTGTCAGATTGTGGTGGGATAGTCGCGAGCCTCAAGCAGGATCCAGCCGATTTAGCTCAACACTTTGTCTTTGTCGGCACCTTACGCGTCCATCCGGACTACCTGCAGGATCACCGCGAGCGCCTAGCCGCGCGCTTAGGTCCTGCTAAGGCCGGGCTGCTACGCGAACTGGCCAGCTGCGCCGGGCCGATTCGTACCCTCAATGACGATAGCCTGAGCATGGTTGAGCAGGCTGTCGTGTTTTGCCAAAGCAAGTTAGCTATCGCCAATGCGGTGGCAGAGGTCGGTTTCGTGGCACCGCCAACCTTAGTGGCGCGACGACATCGGCAGCGCGTCATGCTGCATCCGACCTCTTACAACGTGAAGAAGAACTGGCCCTATGAAAAATACCTGCGCCTCGCGCGCCGCTTGAAACAGCAAGGGTTTGATCCGCAGTTCGTATTATCACCCAAGGAAAGGGCTGAATGGGCACCGCGTTTCGAGGCGGAGTTCGCCGTCCCACAATTCGCCAATGCCCAAGAGTTGGCCGCCTATCTCTATGAGTCGGGCTACGTGATTGGCAATGATTCTGGGGTGGGGCATTTGGCCTCGGCCTTGGGGGTGCCGGTGCTGACGATCTATCGCAAGCGCCGAGATGGTTTCTGCTGGCGGCCGGGTTGGGGTCGCAATAAAGTCGTGCGGCCATATATCTCGATGGGTGCAATCAAGCATGCCTGGATGGTTTTTCTCAGCGTTTCCCGCGTCGAGAGGGCGTTCAAAAAGTTTGTTGCCCTGCACGAAGTGGCTATCTGATGAGCGATACGCCCGTTGCCGCCGAGCCCCTTATTTCCATCATCATTCCGGCCTATAACTACGCCCAACTGTTGCCGCGAGTACTGAGCTCGGTGCTGGCGCAGTGGGCGGAAGATATTGAGCTGCTGGTGGTCAATGATGGCTCGCGAGATAACACCGCCGAGGTCTTGGCCACTTATCAGCTAGCGCAGCAGGCGCACCATCCACAGCTGCAGGTGGTGCATCAGGCCAATGCCGGCGCAGCCGCGGCGCGCAACCACGGCATTCGCCTGGCCCGCGGGCGCTACGCCTTGCTGCTGGACGCCGATGATGAATTGCTACCCACGGCGTTGGATACCCTGCGCGAGGTAGTGACGAGCAACCCGCAGGCTGGCCTGGTGCTAGGGGCGCAGCTGTCGGTCTCTACAGATGGCCGCGAGCGCCTGCGCTTGCCCACCCCGGCCAGCGGCACGCCACGGCAGCTGATCCAGCGCTATCTGCTGGACAAGAAAATCTCCATTTCGCACTGCTGCACGCTGTTTCGCCGCGATCTGCTGCTGCAACGGCCGTACCCGGAAAGCTTGCGCAGCGGTGAAGATATAGCGGTATTTGCCTACCTACTGGTCAGCGCCCCGGTGGCCCTGACCAATCAGCCGCTGGCACGCATCTACAAACACGCCGACAGCCTGCGGCATAACCGCGCCGACGAAGAGGCGGTGGCCCAGGGCATGTTGCGTGAAGTGTTCGCCAGCTTGCCGGCCGAATGCCAGCCGCTGCGCCAGCGCTATGAGGCGCAGCGTTATCTGTCGCTGTTTCGCGCGGCCTTGCTGGATGGCGATCAGGCCTGTGCGCGGCGTTACTATCGCCATGCATTGAGGCTCAGCCCATTGCAGGCGCTGCGCTGGAGTTATCTGAAAAAAGCCCTGCGTCTCGGTTTGGGGCTGGCCTGATGCGGGTGCTATTGCTGACCGCGGCGCAGCGCCTACCGGATCTGAGCACCCTGTATGCCGAGCTGGCCCAGCACCACAGCCTCGAAGTGCTGCGGCTGGAGAAGAAACCGCAGCGCAATTTGTGCAAATCCCTGGCCCATCTAAATCTGGCCAGTTTCGAGCGGATAGTCCTGGATCTGCCGTTCAAGAATATCTACCGCCAGACTCGCTATCTGGCGCGGCTCAGTGGATTGTTGATTTACGAAGAAGATGCCTGCCAGAACTACCTGAGCAACTCGCGCTGGCACGGCGCCTTCAGCCAGTTCTATCGGCGCTTGCCCCAGGCGCGGATCTTGGTGACAGGCGCCAGCGTGGCCGCGCAGCTGCGGGCGGAAGGTTTTGCCGTGAGCTTTGCGCCCAAGGGCTACGACCCGGCGCGGCAGTTTTTGCAGCCAGAGGCGGCTGATCTCCAGCGGCGCGAGATTGAGCTGGGGTTTATCGGCCGCACCGCCAGCGCCGCCTATGCCGGGCGCAAAGCGCTGCTGGAGCAGCTGGCCGCCAGCGAGCCATTGCAATTGCTGCGCACCGAGCCGGGCGAGGCCTACCGGCAGATGCTCAATCGGATTCGGCTGTTTATCAGCGCTGATGTTGGACTGGGCGAGTACATGGCCAAGAATTTCGAGGCCATGGCCTGTGGCTGTGTGCTGCTGGCCTGGCGTCAAGGCTGCGAAGAGTCGGCCATTGGCCTGCGCGATGGCGAACATCTGCTGCTGTACAGCAACCTGGCCGAGTTGCGTGGGCATATAGCTTCGTTGCGCAGCGATCCTGCGCGGGCGCAGCGGATTGCCGATGCCGGCCGCGCCTTTGTCGAAGCCCGGTTAAGTTATCCGCATCTAGCCGTGCGGATGGCCGCGCTGTTGGCTGAACCTTGGCCGCTAGTCGCGCCGCTCACTGGCTGGCGCGCCTTATGCCAGCGTCTTGGATTTATTTGAAAGGGTTGTTATGAGCGAGTCGAATATGGGTGCTGGCAGCGGCGAGCAACCTTTGGTCAGCGTGATTATCGCCTCCTACAATCACGGGCCCTATATCGAGGCCAGCATCGCCAGCGTACTGGCGCAAACCTACGGCAATATCGAGTTGCTGGTGGTGGATGACGGCTCCAGCGATGACAGCGTCGAACGCATTCAGCGTCTGCAGCAGCTGCATGGTTTTGACTTTATCGTGCAGAAAAACCAGGGGCTGTCGCGCACCTTGAATGACAGTATCGCTCGGGTTCGCGGTGATCTGATTGTGTCCTTTGGCTCGGACGATGTGATGTTGCCGCAGCGCTTGGCATTGCAAGTGGCCTATCTGCAGGGCAAGCCGGAGGTGGGTATTTGCGCCGGCAATATCGAGGAGATTGACGCGGCCGGTAACTCCCGAGGTGCGCCTCGGGAGCTGCAACTGCGGCGCCTGGATTTCGACGATGTGTTTCTCAATCGTAAAGCCGGAGCGCCGGCACCGACCCTGATGTTTCGCCGCGAGGCCCTGGCGAAAGTTGGCGGTTTCGATCCGCAGATTCGTTTGGAAGACTTGCTGATTCAGCTGAAGATTACCCGTGCCGGCTACTTCGTCGATATCCTCGGCGAGGTGCTGGCGCAGTACCGGGTGCATGGCAGCAACACCTACAAGAACTACCGCTTTATGGTCGACAACGTCCTGCGCACCTATGCGCAGTTCAGCGATCATCCGGCTTACGGGCAGGTGTGCAATAGCTTTCGCAATTCGATGCTGCTCAAGTGCGCGCGGCAAGACAAAGCGCTAGCGTGGGGGCTGTTGCGGCAGATTCCTTGGCGCTTCTGGAATGGCAAAACATTGCGCGGTTTTTTACGCCTGCTCCTGAGTGGATGGCCACGGGCTGGCGTCATTAAGTGGGGAAGCTGAGTTGAGTCAGGTTGATTTGGTTTCGGTCATAATCCCTAGCTACAACTATGGAGCCTATCTCGCAGATACCATTGCGAGCCTCCAGTCGCAAGACTATAAACACTGGGAAGCGATTGTCGTTGATGATGGTTCTACCGATGATACGGCGGCTCAAGTAGCAGTTTTGGCGCAACAAGATGCCCGGGTTATCTATATACACCAGCACAATCAGGGTGTATCCACTGCGCGCAACGCTGGTATAGCGCGGGCGCGGGGCGAGTTCGTGTTGTTTCTCGATGCCGATGATCTGCTCTCGCCCTCAAAGTTGCATGCCCATATTGAGCACTTCCGGCGTTGCGCGGCCGTGGATATTTCTTATTCGAAATTCCGTTATTTTTCAGATGCTAACCCGGATGAGTTGTTCACCAATTATCGACTGGATTCGCTACGAGAGTGGAGTCGCTCAATTACCGGCTACGGGGAAGAGGCTTTTCCTGTGTTTATTCGCAAGAATAATTTGCCACTTCCTGCCGCTATGTTTCGGCGCGCCTTGCTGCAGCGGGTCGGTTATTTTGACTCGGACATGCGGGCACTGGAAGATTGGGATTATTTTTTGCGCTGCATTCTGCGGGGAGCTTGTATGGCTGGTGTGGATGAATCAGCAGCTATGGTTTTGATACGGGTGCATTCAGGAAGTGCCACCCGGAATATAGCGTTTGTTGAATATATGGAGCGTGTATACGAGAATGTCCGAATTGAAATCGCTCGTTTACGTGTGCTTGGTAACGAAGGGGCTGCTGATTCTTATACCGGATTTCTGCAAGACACGCTAATTGATCTGGGTCGTAGGCGTGCTCGACGGGATCGGAAAATTAGGCAGCAGAAAATTATGGATAGCATTCGAGATGCTGGTGTTTTTGATTTTATCGAACTATATCCGGTGATCAAGAAATGGCGTTTTAGATTTTTAGAAGCGTATTTCAGAGTTTTTTTCGAGAAGATTACCGCCATTTTCTGGTGGTGGCATTGATTTTTCGTAAGTGAATGGTTTCGGTCTCTAAGGCCGGAAGCTGTCCGCGAATCCCTCTTTCCCCTTCTTTTGCTAATTTTTTGGCTATGGTTTTTTAATTTTCTTTTGATTTGGAGATTGCATTTTGAGTGGGTTATCTAAAGAGGCGTGCATAATTAATGTGATTTATTTCGGATTTTTTATTCTTTTTTGTGCACCATGGATACTGTCTAGTAATACCCCCTATCAGAAATTGATAATTGCATTTGTTTGGATTCCTGCTTTGGTGCATGTGTGCTGTTTTTCTTCGCGTTATAAATCGCTGAGTCGTAGCGGGGCGAGTCTTTATTTTTTGGCTGCGACGTGGTTTTTGTTTGTGGTTGTCATGCATTTTCGAGGCGTGGGCGATTTGCGTGAACTCAAAATTCCATTCTATATCGGATTGACCCTGCTTGGTTTTTTCGCAATTGCAGAAGCAGATATAGATAAAGTTAAACGGCTCTTGTTATTTTCCGCTATTGTCGGTGGTTTCGGCGCCTGGGCTTCCTGGATATTTTTCTATTTGGTTGAAGGGAAGGCGCTATTGTCTCGGCATCCAGCTATTGGCTTGTGGAATGTGGTGATTCCTGCCGCTCAAGCAATCGGCGCATTAATGCTGCTGGCCGTATGTCTTGGGCTAAGAGAAACCGTTCGTCCATTGTTACGCGTCTCTCTGATCATTTCTTTGGCAGGCTATTGTGTGTTCTTGATTTCAAATCAAACCCGTGGGGTTTGGATTGCTCTGCTTTCGGCTTTTGTCGTGGCTGTTTTATTGTTACGTAATCGACGTGTGTATTTTTTGCTTGGAGCGGGTGTTGCTATGCTAGTCTTTGTGTACTTCTTGAATGAGAATGTTTTTCTTGCTAGGGGGGGGTCATATAGGTCTGAGTTGTGGAAGGGCGGGTTAATGCATGCTTTTGATAATCTTCTAATTGGTGTGGGGTTCGAGGAGGTTAGGATTAGTATAGGGTCTGCAGGTGTGGTTTCTTATCATCCACATAATATGTTTATTGATATAATGGTGCGCTTTGGTCTTGTCGGGCTGCTTTCTTGGCTTTCACTTTGGGGTTGGGCTATTGCTAGGGCGTATCGGTTTCGATCTACAGGCTTGGGGCAGGCGGCGCTTGTTTTGCTGGTTTACTCAAGTGTCGTCGTGTTGACTGATGGTATTGCTCAATGGGTAAAGCCCAATCCGGGGTGGTTTGTAACCTGGTTGCCACTGGCTTTAGTTTTTGCACTCGGTAGCGATAAAGAAAAACTATTGCCTGAAATTCGAGCTGATCAGAAGTGAAGTTTTCCCTGGTCAGGGGCTACGCATGCTGATCGACTATCTGGATTAAGGCAGATAGTTCCATTTGCAATTGGCTATGGGTTAAATAGCTGTCAAAAAAACCATTAGGTTTCAATGGGGCTGAAAGCAGCCACTGCTTATCGATGCTGTAGCGGAGCATGTGCTGAAAATTACGTACGCGCTGTCCTTTGTGCAGTGGCCTACGTAAGAATTTCATGTCAGCTATATCAATAAGTCCGAAGGTGTTCTCGGGTGTGAGAACAATATTGCCTAAATGCAGCGAGCGGAAGTAGATGCCGCATGCATGCAGTTTTGCCACGAACTCTCCAAGTTGGGCGCGTAAACTTTCGATGCCAATCTCCTGTTGGATAAGCTGGCGTAAGGTTTGCCCTGGTAACGGTGCATAGTGAACTGCATCACGTTCAATGGATGCTATTCGGTAGAGCTCGATGATCTCCGGGCAGGGGATTCCTCTGGTTTGGAGTGCCTTGGTATTGTCCGCGAAGCGCTGAGCGTAAGGCCAGATTGCCGCAGATGAGAGTAGGCGTTTTCGGCGGAACAGCTTTAGATAGGCGCCGTCAGGCAGTCGCAGAACTTTATCGCCATGGCTATCCGCCTCAAGGACTTCAGCGCCTTCGCGAAGTGCCAAGTAGGCGCTGTGTTCGAGTGCTTGCATGGGCGTCCCTCTCTTCGAAAACGGCTATCTTACCTGCAGACCACCCAAATCAGCCACGCGGAACCATGCACGGCGCTTGAGTTGTTAAAAAGAGCCCTGTGTTAGCATAGGGCTACATTTTTCGATGCGGATTCCCATGAGCAGTTCAGATCGTAGTGCACCCTCAACGATGGCAGTCTATCTGCGTTTGTTGACCTATCTGCGTCCCTATATTGGTATATTTTTGTTGAGTATCGTGGGCTTTTTGATCTTTGCATCAACCCAACCAATGCTCGCTTACATACTCAAATATTTTGTCGATGGTCTAAGTAACCCTGGTGCCAGCCTGTTTCCCCCCAATGCCTATCTTCCCGATTTGCCCCTGCAGCAGGCGGTGCCGCTGTTAATTGTGCTGATCGCGGTTTGGCAAGGTATCGGCTCATTTTTGGGTAACTTCTTTCTGGCCCGGGTGTCGCTGGGCTTGGTGCATGACCTGCGGGTGGTGCTGTTCAACAAGCTTTTGGTCCTGCCGAATCGCTACTTCGATAATCATAGTTCGGGCCATCTGATTTCCCGTATCACCTTCAACGTGACCATGGTCACGGGGGCTGCCACCGATGCGATCAAGGTGGTGATTCGCGAGGGCATGACGGTGGTGTTCCTGTTCGCCTCCCTGCTGTGGATGAACTGGAAGCTGACCCTGGTGATGGTGGCGATACTGCCGCTGATTGGCCTGATGGTCAGCAGCACCAGCAAGAAATTCCGCAAGCAGAGCAAGCAGATCCAGGTAGCCATGGGCGATGTGACCCATGTGGCCTCCGAGACCATTCAAGGCTATCGGGTGGTGCGCAGCTTCGGCGGCGAGAGCTACGAGCAAACGCGCTTCCAGAGTGCCAGCCAGAGTAATACCGATAAGCAGTTGCGGATGGTCAAAACCGGCGCTGTTTATACTCCGACTCTGCAGCTGGTGACTTACAGCGCCTTGGCCTTGGTGATGTTCCTGGTCTTGTTCCTGCGCGGCGACTCGTCGGCCGGCGATCTGGTGGCCTATATCACCATGGCCGGCTTGCTGCCCAAGCCGATCCGTCAGCTTTCGGAGGTCAGCTCGACCATTCAGAAGGGCGTGGCCGGTGCCGAGAGCATCTTCGAGCAGCTGGATGAACCCTCCGAGGTCGATCACGGCAGCGTCGAACTGGAGCGAGTCACCGGCCGCCTGGAAGTGCGCAACCTCAGCTTTCAATACCCAGACACCGAACAACCGGTGTTGCATGACATCAGCTTTACTGCCGAGCCTGGGCAGATGGTCGCGTTGGTGGGCCGCTCCGGCAGCGGCAAGTCGACCCTGGCCAGCTTGGTGCCGCGTTTCTATCACCATGAGCAGGGACAGATACTGCTCGATGGGGTGGATGTCGAGGAATACAGCCTGCGTAATCTGCGTCGGCATATTGCCCTGGTGACCCAGCAGGTGACGCTGTTCAACGATACGGTGGCGAACAATATTGCCTACGGCGATTTGGCCGGCGCGCCCTTGGCGGATGTTCAGCTTGCCGCTGCCGCCGCCTATGCCGATGAATTTATTGTGAAGATGCCCCAGGCCTACCAGACCCTGGTGGGCGAGAACGGCGTGCTGCTGTCCGGTGGCCAGCGTCAGCGTTTGGCGATTGCCCGCGCCTTGCTGAAAAACGCCCCGGTGCTGATTCTCGATGAGGCCACTTCGGCGCTGGACACCGAATCCGAGCAGCATATTCAAAGCGCCCTGGATAAGGTCATGCAAGGTCGCACCACGCTGGTGATCGCCCACCGGCTGAGCACCATCGAGAAGGCCGATCTGATTCTGGTAATGGATCAGGGCCGCATCGTCGAGCGCGGCAGCCACGCCGAATTGCTCGCTCAGAACGGCTACTACAGTCGCCTGCACTCGCGGCAATTTGCCGACGCTGACGAAGAAGTGGCTGTCGAGAGCAATGCTTGATGCTTAATCGCCTGCGGGCCTGGCGTGAGCGCGGCTGGACGCCGATATCCGACGCCGATTATGCCGCCGTGTGGCAGCGTTTTGGTGGCAGTGTGGCCACCCATCCGCAGGTGGTCGAGCGCCTGGCCGGGCTGGCGGGCATTCCGGTGCGTTATCTGGGTTGGCTGGAAAATGGCGAGTTACAGGCGGCGCTGCCCACCTGGGGCCGCCATTTGGCGCTGTCTAAAGACGTGCTCAAGCAGCAGGGCAAGCGCGGCCTGCTCGATCTGGGTAATGCCGAGATCATCCTGCCGGTGGCGCCCGGCGCCAGCCTGCCGCTGCGCCATCGGGCGCGCTATGTCTCACCCTTGCATGCCGGGCAGTTCAATACCCTGAGTGCGCAGCCGGAAGGCCTGGCGTTGGCCCGCGAGCCCGAGCAGTACAGCAAAAAATTCCGCTACAACCAGCGCCGCGAACAACGTTTGCTGGAGGAGGCCGGCGGCGTGATTCGGCCGATGGCGGAGCTTTCTGCCGTCGAGCAGGCAACGATTTATGCGGATTTATTCCAGCGTCGTTGGGGTTTTTCCGCCACCGGCGAGGCCCATCTGGCCGAGGTGTTTGGCCTGTTGCGCGAATTTATGAGCGGTTCGCTGATCTACCTGAACGACGAGCCGGTGGCCATCCAGGTGCTGTACCGCGTCGAGGCGCCGCAGTGGATTAGCCTGGAATACATCAATGGCGGCGTCGACCCTACGAGCCGTGAGTTCAGCCCCGGCAGCGTGCTGAGTTTCGTCAATACCCAGACTGCCTGGGAAGACGCTCGCGCCCTGGGCAAGCCGCTGCGTTACTCATTCGGCCGCGCGGATCGCGAATACAAAGATCGCTGGTGCAATCGCCTGCCGGTGTATCAGGTGTAAGCGCTCAACATGCAATCAAACCCGTAGGTTGGGTTAGCGCAGCGTAACCCGACACTGCCGCTGCTTTTGCCGGCGCTGCGTTGGGTTACGCGGCGTTCGGGTAATGTGTTGCTTTTAAGATGTCGGTATCCGCCGCTAACCCAACCTACAAGTGTGATCTATGTCCGCACGCAAGCAGCAACTCCTTAAGCAGCATCGCCGGCACAAACGCATCGCCCTGTTGCTGGGGTTGGCGATGCTGCTGGTCCCCGCCGTACTGGTCGCATGGTGGTGGTTGCCGGTGCTGCTGATACTCGGTTGGATCGGCCATGAAGCCTGGTTTGCCGATCATCTGTTCTATGCCCCGAGCGACGATTATCAATACGCCTTTCCTACAGGCACTCAAGTTTTAGTGGTGCGCCTGCAGGGCGGGCAGTTACAGGTGGCGGGCGAGCTTGGCGCTGCCGATACCCTGATCCTGCAACTTGAGCTGCGCAGCACCTGGTTGGGCCGTTGGCTCGATCCTTATGTGCAGATCGGTACTGATCGGCAGGACTTCGAGCGCGGTGTCTGCGGCCAGCGTTACTTGAATTTATCCGGTCAACTGGCGGCGGCGCTCAAAGCCGGCCAATTGAGCTTGCACGGACGCTTTTGTCGGTTGGCGGCGACCGCCACCCTGCATGCGTTCACGAATCCCGATTACCCACAGCAGCGCCTGCTGGTGATAGCGCCCCATGCCGATGATGCCGAGCTGGCCGCCTATGGCCTCTACAGTCAGGCGGCGCAGGTCAGCATCGTCACCCTGACCCAGGGCGAGATTGAGGCCGAGAATTATCAGCTGCTTGGGTTGGATCAAGCCCAGGCCGCGCGCTTGAAGGGGCGCCTGCGCAGCTGGGACAGTCTGGCCATCCCGCTCTGGGGCGGCGTGCCACAAAGCCAGTGCGTGCAGCTGGGCTATTACTGTCTGCAGTTGCCGGCCATGCTCGATCAGCCCGAGCAGGCATTTGCCTCGCGCGAGTCGGGCGAAGGCGACATTCGCTCCGTGCGCCAACACAACTCGCTGCGCTTGCCGGGCGATGTCGATGGTCGGCCCAGCGGCAGTAACTTACACGCCGATCTGCTGGCGCTGCTGGAGCATTTTCGCCCGGAGGTGGTAGTCACCCCGCACCCAGAATTAGACCCGCACAGCGACCATGTTGCCGCCACTCGGGCGCTGCTCGACGCCATCCAGGCCAGCGCTTGGCAGCCGCACACCTTGCTGCTGTATGCCAATCACCTGCACGACAACGACCGCTGGCCGATGGGTCCGGCGGGCAATGGCATCGCCCTGCCGCCGGCGCTGAGCGCATTGCCCGCCGATGGTCTGTGGAGCCCGAGCCTGAGCGCCGAGCAACAGCTGGATAAGGCCATGGCGCTGCAGATGCAGCATGATTTGCAAGGCCGGCTGCCCTTTAAAAAACGTCTACGCCGGCTGATCCAGCAACTGTTGCTGGGCCGCCGTTGGCCGGCGACCGGCGATAACGAATTTATGCGCAAGGCGGTACGCCGCCATGAGCTGTTCTGGGTTCGGCATTTGTAGGCGGGGTCGAGCTGTAGGATGGCGTTGAGCGTAGCGATACCCATCAACCGTTTTACCGGCTTGATGGGTAACACCGCTGCGCGGCTAACCCATCCTACGACTCCCCATTTCCCCGGCCATGTTATGATTCGCGGCATTTTTTTGCTGCGCCCGACGCTGGAGTCTCCATGAAGTTGTCCATGCCCCGTTTCGATCAGGCCGCCGTGTTGGTGGTCGGTGATGTCATGCTCGACCGCTACTGGCATGGCGGCACCTCGCGGATTTCGCCGGAGGCGCCAGTGCCGGTGGTCAAGGTCGAGCAGATCGAAGATAGGCCCGGTGGCGCAGCCAACGTCGCGCTGAACATCGCCGCTCTCGGCGCTCCGGCCTTGTTGATCGGGGTTACCGGGGTGGACGAAGCGGCCACCAGCTTAAGCAACAGCTTGGCGGCGGCCGGGGTGGCGGCGCACTTTCAGCAGATCCCAGGCCAGCCGACCATCGTCAAGCTACGGGTCATCAGCCGTCATCAGCAATTGCTGCGGATGGATTTCGAGCAGCCATTCACTACCGATGCGCAGGCCATCGCCGCGACGGTTGAGGGTCTGCTGGCCGGGGTCAAGGTGCTGGTGTTGTCGGACTACGGCAAGGGCGCGCTGCAGAACCATCAGGTGCTGGTACAAGCGGCCCGTGCGCGCGGCATCCCGGTGCTGGCCGACCCCAAGGGCAAGGACTTTTCCATCTATCGTGGCGCCAGCCTGATCACCCCGAACTTGCATGAGTTTGAATCCATCGTCGGTGCCTGTGGGGATGAAGCCGAGCTGGTCGCCAAGGGCGCCAAGCTTATGCATGAGCTTGAGCTGGGCGCCTTGCTGGTGACCCGTGGCGAGCACGGCATGACCCTGCTGCGCCCGGAGCATCCGGCGCTGCATTTGCCGGCCCGCGCCCGTGAAGTGTTTGACGTGACCGGTGCCGGCGATACGGTGATCTCCACCCTGGCTGCCAGCTTGGCCGCCGGTGAGGAGCTGCCGCAAGCCGTGGCCCTGGCCAACCTGGCCGCCGGCATAGTGGTCGGTAAACTCGGTACCGCCGCCATCAGCGCGCCGGAACTGCGTCGCGCCGTGCAACGCGAGCAAGGCTCCGAGCGTGGCGTATTGAGCCTGGAACAGTTGCTGTGCAGCATCGGCGATGCCCGCGCCCACGGAGAGAAAATTGTCTTCACTAATGGCTGCTTCGACATCCTGCATGCCGGCCACGTCAGCTACCTCGAGCAGGCCCGCGCCCAAGGCGACCGGCTGGTGCTGGCGGTGAATGACGACGCTTCGGTCAGCCGCCTGAAAGGCCCAGGTCGGCCGATCAACTCGGTGGATCGGCGCATGGCCGTGCTGGCCGGTTTGGGCGCGGTCGATTGGGTGGTGAGCTTCAGCGAAGACACCCCGGAAAACCTGCTGCGCGCGGTCAAACCCGACGTTCTGGTGAAAGGCGGCGACTACGGCATCGACGGCGTGGTCGGTGGCGATATTGTCCGCGCCTATGGCGGCGAAGTGCGGGTGCTGGGGCTGGTGGCAAACAGCTCGACCACTGCCATTGTGGAAAAAATCCGCGAAGGCTCCTGAGCCTTCAATTGGCAGCGTGGCCAAATGGCTAAACTGCCACATCGTTTTGGCGTGGCAGTCATAGGCGGGTTTGCGGCAGCAGGTGCATGATCGACTCACCTTGATCATGTACTGAGCAGACACCGATGAAACTCGACGTACAAGGCCGCGCCCTCGCGGTACTGAATCGCTTGGCGCAAGCCGCTTGGCCGGACCGGCTGAAGCTGCGAAAACCTTTTGAGACGCTGATCTTTCGTGGCAGCCGGGCCAGCTTTCGCCTGGCCGCCAGCCGCGCGGCCAAGGGCAGTCGTGGGTCGCGTCCGCTCGACCCAGATGCGCTGTTCGACCTGTCGCTGTCCGACGAGCAGCAGATGCTGGTGGAGATGCTCGACAGTTTCGCCTCTGAGGTACTGCGCCCGGCGGGCCATGACGCCGATGGGTTGGCTGCCGTGCCAGCAGCCTTGCTGACTCAGGCGCAGGAACTGGGCCTGACCTTTTACGGCGTTAGCGAGCAGCACGGCGGCATGGCCGGCGAGCGCACCACCTTAAGCAATGCGCTTATCGCCGAGGCGCTGGGCAAGGGTGACCTGTCCCTGGCGGCCGCCTTGCTGGTGCCTTTGTCGGCGGCCAACTGCATCCGCCGCTGGGCCAGCGCCGAGCAGCAGGCGCGCTGGTTGCCGGCCTTTGTTGGCGAGCAGGCCGCGCCGCTGACGGCGATTGCCGTGAGTGAGCCGACGGTGATGTTTGATCCGCAGCGCCTCACCACCCGCGCCAAACGCAAGGCCGGCCACTATCTGCTGACCGGTGAGAAGTGCTTGGTGTTGCGCGGTCTGGAGGCCAGCCAGCTAATAGTCGCGGCGCAGACCAAGCAGGGCCCGGCGTTGTTTCTGCTGGATGCCGACAGTGCCGGCGTTGAGCGCCGAGCCGAGCCGGCCATGGGCCTGAAGGCGAGCGGCACCGCGCGGCTGCTGCTGAACAAGGTCAAGGTGCCGGCGGAAAATCGCTTGGCCGCCGAGCACTTCAACTACCAGAGCTTTCTCGACCACGCCGGCCTGGCTTGGTGTGCGCTGGCGGTTGGCACCGCCCAGGCGGCGCTGGACTATGTGATCCCTTACTGCAACGAGCGCCTGGCCTTCGGCGAACCGATCAGCCATCGCCAAGGCGTGGCCTTTATGGTCGCCGATATGGCGATTGAGGTGGATGCCATGCGCCTGCTGGTCTGGCGCGCCTGTGCGCGCGCCGAGCAAGGGCTGCCGTTCCAGCGCGAGGCCTATTTGGCGCGCCTGCTGTGCAGCGAGAAGGCCATGCAGATCGGCACCGATGCCGTGCAGTTGCTCGGCGGTCACGGTTTCACTAAAGAGCACCCGGTCGAACGCTGGTACCGCGATCTGCGCGGCGTGGCAATTATGGCCGGCGGCCTTCAGCTTTAAGGGAACGACACCGATGAATCTGGAAACTCCAAAAAAATTCCGTGGCCTGGTCACTCAGGCCCATCAAGTGGCGGCCCATTATTTCCGGCCAATCTCGCGTAAATACGACAAGGCCGAGCATGCCTATCCACAGGAGCTGGACCTGCTGGCGGCTTTGCTGGATGGGATGAACGCCGGCTCCCCGGATGCCATAGGTGCCACCTCGGCGAGCAAGCGCGGAGCCGCCCTGGAGCTGGCGCCGGGCAACAAGAATGGCGGCAACCTCTCTGCCCTGCTCGGGGTGATGGAGCTGTGCTGGGGCGATGTCGGCCTGCTGCTGGCCATGCCGCGCCAGGGCCTGGGCAATGCGGCGATTGCCGCCGTGGCCAATGATGAGCAGTTGCAGCGCTTCAATGGCACTTGGTCGGCGATGGCGATTACCGAGCCGGGCTGCGGCTCGGACTCGGCGGCGATCCGCACCACGGCGACTAAAGACGGCGATCACTACGTGCTGAATGGCGAGAAGATTTTCGTCACCTCAGGTGCGCGGGCCGATTCGGTGGTGGTCTGGGCGACGCTGGACAAAGCCCTCGGTCGCGCGGCGATCAAGTCCTTCGTGGTTGAGCACGGAACAAAGGGCATGACCGTTACTCGGCTGGAGAAGAAGCTCGGCATCAAGGCTTCCGATACCGCTGCGATCAGCTTTGTCGATTGCCGGGTGCCGGCCGCCAACTTGCTTGGCAACCCGGAAATCGACGTGCAAAAAGGCTTTGCCGGGGTGATGGAAACTTTCGACAACACCCGCCCGCTGGTCGCCGGTATGGCCATCGGCGTGGCCAAGGCGGCGCTGGATCGCACCCGCGAGCTGCTGAAGAAGCACTGCAAGTTGGACTACAGCAAACCGCTATTTGCCGTCACCCATGCCGAGGCGACCCTCTATCGCCTGGAGGCGGAATGGGAGGCGGCGCGGCTGCTGACTCTGAAGGCGGCGTGGATGGCCGACAACAAGTTGCCCAACTCCAAGGAAGCCTCGATTGCCAAGGCCAAGGCCGGGCGGATGGCCAATCAGATGACCCTTAAATGCGTCGAACTGGCCGGCGCCCTGGGCTACGGCGAAGACGAACTGCTGGAGAAATGGGCGCGGGACTCGAAGATTCTCGACATCTTCGAAGGCACCCAGCAGATCCAGTTGTTGATCGTCGCGCGGCGCTTGTTGGGCAAGAGTTCCAGCGAGTTGAAGTAGCGTTGTGCTGGTCGGCGCGCACCTGCATGCACCGCGCTGGGTAGGATGGGTTAGCCGCGTAGCGGCGTAACCCATCAATGGGGTCTTGAAGGTCTCGCGCACGGCATGGGTATCGCTGCGCTCAACCCATCCTACGTCCGCCGGATGTATCGGCGTTTAAGCGCGCTGGCGTTTGAGCCAGTCGTCCCAGCTGATGCGTTCATCGCGCACCAGCCAGCCATCACGTTCGGCAAAACCTTCCGACAACCACAGGTTATCGCTGCTGGCGCGCTGCAGTTGGCCTTGCTGCAGGGTGTAGAGCTCGCCGCTGGCGCGCTCGTTGTGCAAGGCAATCAGGTAGAGATCGGGGTATTGGCGTTCCAGGCGAGTAATCAGCTCATGGCCTTCGAGCTGTTCGTCGGCATGGAACAGACTGAGGTCGCGGGCCAGGCTGGGCAGTTCCAGGCGTAGGCTGTAGATCAGTTGCAAGGAGGCGGTTGGCAGGTGCACGTAAGCCATCGGTCGCTCCAGTAGCGGCAACTCAGCGCTGAATACCGGATGGGTCGAGCCCACTTGCGCCTGCAGGTCGAAGTGCAGCTCATCGATATAGTGCAGGCAGTCGGCGTAGGGGGTAGGCAGCCATGTCTGGGCAAAACGCCCGCCGAGCCAGCCGGAGTCGCTCTCCACCAGGCATTCCTCGGCCACTTCCTGCAGGGCGGTGAGCAAGGGCAGGTGCAGTTCGTGGGCCGGCACGTAGCCGGAGATCAGCTTGAGCACGGTGTCGCCACGGTCTTCGCGCTGTTGGCGCACCACTACCCAGTAATCGCGGCCGTCTAGGTGCAGGGTCAGGCGTACCGAGACGCCGAGGTTGGCCAGCTCCACGGTAAATTTCTGACTGTCGGCGATGGCCAGCGGTTTGCGCCGCGCCTGCATCTGGCTGAAGTTTAACGGCTGACCGATGCCTTGATAGCAGAGCTGATGGGCATTGGCTTCGACATGCAAGGCCAGGGTCTTGAAGTTCTCTGGGGGCTTGCGTGCGAGGGTCTGCGGCATAGTCGGCTCCGGTCAACGGCATAGGGGAAGGCAGTTACAGGCTAGCAGGCTGTCAGTGTGCGACCCAATAGATGACGGGTGGCAAGCGCTGCGACCAACGGCCGCAGCCTGCAAATTGCCGCGGATGGGCTAATAGCTATGTCCCAGTTACGTGTTGCACAGCGCTTTTGTAGGGTGGGTTAGTGGCGCAGGGCGGGATCAGAGCATCGACTGCGGAATGCGTGCGCCACGTAACCCACCAAGCAGTAATCGGCCGGCTCCATCTGGTGGGTTACGGCGCAGCAGACTAAGCGTCAGTAGATAGCCCGTGGCATGCGCCTAACCCACCCTACGAATAACCGCCGCCGCCGTGGCGACGTTATGGGCCAAATGTAGGGGATTCATAGTCGCTGCCGACTAGCGCAGACTACGAATAACCGCTGCCGCCGTGGCGACGTTATGGGCCAGGTGCAGCGGATTGATGGTGCCGACTATGGCGCTGCAGACTCCGGGGTGGCTGAACAGCAGCTCAAAGCTGGCGCGCACCGGGTCAACCCCGGCTGCCAGGCATACGTGGCCGCTGGCCAGGGCTTTTTTCACCAGAATGGCTTTGCCGTGTTTGGCGGCGTAGTCGAGCACCGGCTTCTCGCCTTGCTCGTTGAGGTTGTAGGTGACCATGGCGCAGTCTCCTTGCTGCAGGGCCAGCAGGCCGCCTTCGACGGTTTTGCCGGAGAGGCCGAAGGCGCCGATTTTGCCTTCGCGTTTGAGCTCGGCAAGCGTTGCGTAGATGCCACTGTGTTGCAGAATCTCCAGGTCATGGCCGTCGGAATGCACCAGCAGCAGGTCGATCTGCTCGGTCTCCAGCCGGCGCAAGCTGCGCTCCACCGACAAGCGCGTGTGCGCCGGGCTGAAGTCGTAGTGCGACTGGCCATTCTCGTACTCTTCGCCGACCTTGCTGACGATCACCCAGTCCTGGCGTTGGCCGCGCAGCAGCGGACCGAGGCGCTCCTCGCTAATGCCGTAGGCCGGCGCCGTATCGATCAGGTTGATGCCCAGTTCGCGGGCTTGCGCGAGCAAGGCGCGGGCGGCGGCGTCATCTGGGATGCTGAAGCCGTTGGGGTATTTCACCCCCTGGTCACGGCCGAGCTTCACCGTGCCTAAGCCGAGCGGCGAGACCCGTAAACCTGTGCTGCCCAGTGGTCGGTGCAGGTCGTGCAAGCTGGCGGCAAAACTCATGGCAGCAACTCCTCCCAGGGCGCGCGGGCCAGGGCCGGGCGCGGCAGTTCAGGCCATGGCAGATGTTGGCCGGGCGCTATGCCGTCCCGGTGCAGGGCGACTAGTACGCGGTCGGCAAAGTCCGGGGCCAGCGCCAGTTTGGTCGGCCAGCCGACCAGCAAGCGGCCCTGTTCGGCGAGAAAGGCGTTGTCCGGGCGCAGCAGACCCGATTGCGCCGGCTCGGCGCGGTTGACCCGCAAGGTCGCCCAGTGGGTGGCGGACTGGTCGACCCAGGGCAGTAAATCCGCCAGCTCTTTTTGTGCGGCGCGAATTTGCGCCGCTTCATCGCGGGCTACGCCATCGGCTTCGGCCAAGTCGCCACCCAAATACCAGACCCATTGGCCGTCGGCGGCCGGATGAGTGGTGACCGTGACCCGAGGCTTCGGCCCGCCACCCAAACAGTGGGCGTACAACGGCTTGAGCGCCGGCCCTTTGGCCAGCACCATATGCAGCGGTCGCAACTGTTGAGTGGGTTGCTGAATATCGAGCTTGGCGAGCAACTCGGCATTGCCGGCGCCGGCACTCAGTACGATGCGTTGGGCGCGAACCTCACGGCCATCAATGATCAGTCCGGCCAGCGCGCCGTTGTCGTGCAGCGGCTCGATGTTTTGCCCGGCCAGTAGGCTGTCGCCGGCCAGTTCGGCCAGGCGGGCGATCAGGCTCGGCACGTCCAGCACCAGCTCGGCCAGGCGATAAACTTTGCCCTTGAACTTGGGGTCTTGCAGCGCCGGCGGCAGTTGCTCGCCCTTGACCTGATCGACCCGGCCGCGCACCGCCTTGCTGGCGAAAAAACTAGCGAGATTGCCGCCCAGGGTGCCGGGAGACCATAGATAGTGGGCGTCGGACAGCAGGCGCACGCCGCGCAGGTCCAGTTCGCCCTCGCCACTCAAGGCTTCGCGCCAGCGCCGCGGCATATCGGCAATCGCCTCCGAGGCGCCGCTCAGGGCGCCGTGCAGCGCGTACTTGGCACCGCCGTGGATGATCCCCTGGGACTTCACGCTCTGCCCGCCGCCGAGGCTGGCGTTCTCCACCAGCAGGCTGGCAAAGCCCTGTTGGCGCAGGCGCGCGTGCAGCCAGAGACCGGCGATACCGCCGCCAACGATCAACACGTCAGTAGAAAGGGCCTGGGTCATAGCGCTGCCTTACTCGGGAAAACAGGCCGGCAGTATACAGGGAAGCCACGCGCTACAAGATTACACAACCGTAGGATGGGTGGAGCGCAGCGATACCCATCACACCGCCGGCGCCGCGTTGCCAGGCGCCGGCGGTTGCTGGCGGGCATGGCTGAATTGATCGAAGCGGGATGAACAATGGGTATCGCTGCACTCAACCGCATCCTACAAAAGGCGGCGGCCGCTGCAACCGCTAACGGCTATATCGCCAGCTACAAGGTTGCAGGATGGGTTGGCTCAGTGCCCGGCGGTGCTGGAAAACAGCTGAATCACCACCACGCCGCCGACAATCAGGCTCATGCCGACAATCGCCGGCAGGTCGAGTTTTTGCTGATACAAAAACAGCGCGGCAATGCTCACCAGCACTATCCCCAGGCCAGCCCAGACCGCATAGGCGATGCCGATTGGGATGGTTTTTACCACCACCGACAACAACCACAGCGACAACCCATAACCGGCCACCACGAGGATTAATGGCAGCGGTTTATTGAAACCGTCGAGGGCCTTCATGGAGGTGGTGGCGATAACTTCGGCGGCGATGGCAATACCGAGAAACAGATAGCCGGACATGTTGCTGACTCCTTTTAATGTGCAGCGATTCTACGGGCTGCCCCGATGGGGTAAAGTTGATAGCAATCTGCAGGGGAGATGGGTTGTGCGCTGGAACCTTGAGCAACTAACGCTGTTTGTGCGCATCGCCGAAGGACAGTCCTTCTCCGCCGTGGCCCGTGATCTGCGCCGCGCCCAATCGGCGGTGAGCAATGCCATGGCCCTGCTGGAGGTGGACTTGGGTATGTTGCTGTTTGAACGCAGCAGCGGTCGCCAGCCACGTTTGACCGCCGCCGGCACGGTGCTGCTGGAGGATGCGCGGGAGATTTTGCGTCAGTGTCAGCGCTTGGAAGCGCGCGCCCAAGGCCTGGTGCGCGGCGAGGAGGCGACCCTGCGCTTGGCTCAGGATGAGGCCGTGCCGTTTCGTCCGGTGCACGACAGTTTGGAGGCGCTGGCGCGGCAATTCCCCTTGTTGGAGGTGCAGCTGGCCAGCGGCGCCCAGGGTGAGGTGGCGCGCATGTTGCTGGAGCGGCGCGCCGACCTGGGTTTGCTGTTTCAGCACGAGCGCATCCCCGAAGCGCTGGAGCGCCAACGCCTGGGCAGCGTCGAGATGGTCACGGTCTGCGGCGCCGGCCACCCCTTGGCGGGCGCCAGCTATGTCGACCGCCGTGAGCTGGCCCGGCATCGGCAATTGCTGATGGCACCCCACGACAGCCACTATCCGGGCGGCGAGCAAATCAGCCCGTCACTGTGGCGGGCCGATAGCTTCTATTCGATGGCCGAATTGCTGATGCGCAACCTCGGCTGGGCCTGGCTGCCGCGCCATGTGTTGCAGTACCCGGCCTATCAGCAACAACTGCTGGAACTGGCCAGCGACTGGACGCCGCCGCCCCTGGTGGTGGAGTTGGTCTGGCGCCGCGACGAAGCGCTGGGTCCGGCGGCGCGCTGCCTGGCCGAATGCTTGCGCCAGCATCTGCAGGCGCTGGGTTAACGCCGCATGGCCGAGCGCAGTAGTTTTTCAACGGCCTGCCAACCCAGTAAACTGCGCGGCATGAATAGAACCCTATACAGCCTGTTGTTTCATCTCGGTTTGCCGTTGCTGGCGTTGCGCATTCTCTGGCGCGGCTGGCAGGCGCCGGCTTATCGGCAGCGCCTGGCTGAGCGATTTTCCCTTGGCATGCCGGCGCTCAAGCCCGGCGGCATCTGGCTGCATGCGGTGTCGGTGGGCGAAAGCATCGCCGCAGCGCCCTTGGTACGTGAGTTGCTGCTGCGCTACCCAGACTTGCCGATCACCATCACCTGCATGACCCCGACCGGTTCCGAGCGGATTCGCGCGCTGTTCTGCCAGGGCGAGTTTGCCGCGCGGGTGCAGCACTGCTATCTGCCCTACGACTTGCCGTGGGCTGCGGCGCGCTTTATCGGGCGGCTGCAGCCCAAGCTTGCGGTGATCATGGAGACCGAGCTATGGCCTAACCATATTCACCAATGCGCCAAGCGCTGCGTGCCGGTGGTGTTGGCCAATGCGCGCTTGTCGCAGCGTTCGGCCCGTGGCTATGGGCGCTTTGCCAAATTGACCGCACCTATGCTGGCCGAGCTGAGCCTGATCGCGGCGCAGACCGAAGTCGAGGCGCAGCGTTTTCGCCAACTCGGCGCCCGGCCCGAGTGCGTGACTGTGACTGGCTCGATCAAGTTTGATCTGCACTTGGACCCGCAGCTGTTACCGCGGGCCCAAGCCTTGCGCGCTGACTGGCAGGCCGAGCAGCGTCCGCTGTGGATCGCCGCCAGCACCCATGCCGGCGAAGATGAAATCGTCCTGGCCGCTCACCGGCAACTCTTGCTGCAGTATCCGCAAGCCTTGTTGATCTTGGTGCCGCGCCATCCCGAGCGCTTCGCCAGCGTGTTTGAGCTGTGCCAAAAACAAGGCTTCAGCACCTGCCGGCGCTCATTGGCCGAGGCGCCGACGGCGGACACCCGCGTGTTGCTCGGCGACACCATGGGCGAGTTGCTGTTTCTCTACGCCCTGGCCGATGCCGCTTTGGTCGGCGGCAGCTTGGTTGCCAATGGTGGCCACAATCTGCTGGAACCGGCGGCCCTCGGCGTGCCGGTACTCAGCGGCCCGCACCTGTTTAACTTCACGGAGATCGCCGCCTTGCTGCGGGATGCGGGAGCCTTGCAAGAGGTAGCCGATGCACCGGCCTTGGTGGCCGCGCTGAGTGATTTATGGCAGCAACCGGCGCACGCCGAGGCCATGGCCGCCGCCGGGCTGGCCGTAGTAAAAGCCAATCAGGGCGCGCTGCAGCGGTTGCTCGCTGGGGTGCAGGGGTTGTTGGGTTGCAGCCAAAAGTGATAAGGCTTTGTCGCCTTTCGTAAGGCTCTGTACCCGTTACCTGTTGAGTGCAAAACGTAGGGTGGGCTTCAGCCCACCAAACCCCTTGTCGAGCGGTGGTGGGCTGAAGCCCACCCTACGAAACTGTCGCGGCTAAAGCCCCTCCTACAGATAGCATTTCAACCACTAACGCAGACATAGCCAATAAAAAAACCGCCGCAGCGGTTTTTTTATTGGGCGGGCTATCAGTAGTTCGGGTCGCCGCGCAGTTGCGCTTCGGCGGCCTTGGCCAGGTCTGGCGGCAGGTAGTCTTTGTCCGGGTTGTAGTTCTTGTTGAGGAAGGTCGCCAGGGCGCTCAGGTCGGCTGGGCTTAAGGTGCCGGCGGCTTGCTTGAGGCTGAGGTTGTTGAGGATGTAGCCGTAGCGCGCGTCGTTGTAGTTGCGCACCGAGGCGTACAGCGAGCGCTGGGCGTTGAGTACGTCAACAATATTGCGGGTGCCGACTTGGTAGCCGATTTGCGTGGCTTCCAGCGAGCTTTGGTTGGAGATTACCGATTGCTTGCGGGCTTGCACCTGTTGCACGTCGGAGGTCACGGCGCGGTACAGGTTGCGGGTGTTCTGCACCACTTGGCGGCGCAGTTCTTCGCGCGATTGCTCGCTTTGATTGAGGCGCTCGAACGACTGGCGCACTTGCGAGCTGGTCAGGCCGCCGCTGTAGATCGGCACGTTAAGCTTGAGGCCGAGAGTGCTTTGCTCAACATCGCTGCCGTATTGGACCGGCGAGCCAGTGCTGTTGTTGAAACCGAAGTTGTCGTTGTCGCCTTTGCCGTAGCTGGCGACTGCAGCCAGTGTCGGTGCATGGCCGGATTTGCTCTGCCGCAGGGCTTCGCCGGCCGCGTCGACGGCGAAGTTGCTCGACAGCAAACGCAGGTTTTGCTGCGAGGCGGTGTCGACCCAGGCCTTGGCATCGCTGGGGGTCGGCGGCAGAATCGGCAGGCTGTGGCGCATGCCGTCAACCGCGCTGTAATCACGGTTGGTCAGGGTGGTCAGGGCCTGGAAGGCGTCGTCCACTTGCTGCTGGGAGATGATCCGGTTCGCCACCGAGGTGTCATAACCGGCTTGCGATTCGAGTACATCGGTTTTGTCCGACAGGCCCACATCAAAGCGTTCGTTGGACTGATCGAGCTGGCGCTTGAAGGCCGCTTCTTCGGCTTTGCTGGTGGCCAAGCCGTCCTGGGCGCGCAGCACGTTGAAGTAAGCCTGGGCGCTTTGCAGAATCAGGTCTTGCTCGGTGGCGGAGAAGTCCAGCGAGGCTTGTTCGCTGCTGGCTTCGGCGGCCTTCAATTGGAACCAGGCCGCAGCGTTGAACAGCTGCTGGCTGAGGTTGGCTTGATAGCTGTTGCCGCTGCGCGTGCTGGTCGTCGACGGCGTGTCGAGGGCGGTGCGGGTGCTTTGCACGGTGCCCTCGGCCGACAGGTTGGGCAGCAAGGCCGAGCGCGCCTGGGGCACGGCTTCGACACGGGCCAGGTAATCGGCACGGGCGGCGGCCAGGGCGGCGTTGTTATTGACGGCTTCCTGATAGACAGAAACCAGGTCGGTCTTGCTCGATTGCGGGGTTTCTGCTGCCCAGACGGCTGCGCTGGAAGCGGCGGCCACGGCAACAGCCAGAGAGAGTCTGCGCAACATGCGGTAATCCTGAAATTGGCAATGGTCAGCAAGGCTAAGCGGCGTTGCTGTAGGGGTCAAGGGGACTATTAGTGGCGGGCCTCTAGTTTGCAACAAGCTATGTTGCTTTAGCGCAACAATCTGCCAGTTCAGGCTGCGTAAAAACTACTGCGCTCGATTATGCGGCGTTAAAAATAGTCTGAGTCGTCGGGGGTTGCGGCACTTTCCGACCGGACGGTCATGATTTTTTGACTGGCGGGTTGGTTTTATCCGGGCGGCTTGATTAGACTAGCCAGGTTCTTGTCGGGGTGCCTTGAGTTGAGGCTGAGATCGAATTTTTTCGGATCCCGTTGAACCTGATCAGGTTAACGCCTGCGTAGGGAACAAGATGTGCTCGCCCAACGAGCCTCTCGCACCAGCCCTGGTGCCCCAAACGCTTCAGGTTTACTCCGACAATTCTCGCCTTGCAGCAGTTGTGGAGAATCACCTGATGAGTGCCGAAGAAAAAAATCTGAGCCGTAAGAGCTCGAGTGCCAGCAATTTGAGCGAAAGCGCTCAGGTTGATCAGCAGTCCGTACAGCCGTTTACCAATTCCGAAAAAATCTATGTGCAGGGCTCGCGCCCCGACATCCGCGTGCCGATGAGGCAGATCAGCCTGGACATCACCCCGACCGAATTTGGCGGTGAGGTGAATGCGCCGGTGGTCGTCTATGACACCTCTGGCCCTTACACCGACCCGGCCGCGACCATCGACGTGCGCAAAGGCCTGTGCGACGTGCGTTCCAGCTGGATCAGCGACCGTAACGACACCGAATTGCTCGACGGCCTGAGTTCCAATTTCGGCCTCGAACGTCTGGCCGATCCTGAACTGACCGCCATGCGCTTCGCCCACGTGCGCAACCCGCGTCGCGCCAAAGCCGGCGCCAACGTCAGCCAGATGCACTACGCCCGCCAAGGCATCATCACCGCCGAGATGGAATACGTCGCCATCCGCGAAAACATGAAGCTGCAAGAGGCTCGCGCCGCCGGTCTGTTGACCGCGCAGCACGCCGGCCAAAGCTTCGGCGCCAGCGTGCCGAAAGAAATCACCGCCGAATTCGTCCGCGAAGAAATTGCCCGTGGCCGCGCCATCATCCCGGCCAACATCAACCACGTTGAGTTGGAGCCGATGATCATCGGCCGCAACTTCCTGGTGAAGATCAACGGCAACATCGGCAACTCGGCGCTGGGTTCTTCCATCGAAGAAGAAGTCGCCAAGCTGACCTGGGGTATTCGCTGGGGCTCGGACACAGTCATGGACCTGTCCACCGGCAAGCACATCCATGAAACCCGCGAGTGGATCATCCGCAACTCGCCGGTGCCAATCGGTACCGTGCCGATCTACCAGGCACTGGAGAAGGTTGGCGGCGCCGCCGAAGACCTGACCTGGGAGCTGTTCCGCGACACCCTGATCGAGCAAGCCGAGCAGGGCGTCGACTACTTCACCATCCACGCCGGCGTGTTGTTGCGCTATGTACCGATGACCGCCAAGCGCGTCACCGGCATCGTTAGCCGTGGCGGTTCGATCATGGCCAAGTGGTGCCTGGCGCACCATAAAGAGAACTTCCTTTACACCCACTTCGACGAAATCTGCCAGATCATGAAGGCCTATGACGTCAGCTTCTCCCTGGGCGATGGCCTGCGTCCGGGCTCGATTGCTGACGCCAACGACGAAGCCCAGTTCGGTGAGCTGGAAACCCTCGGCGAGCTGACCAAGATCGCCTGGAAGCACGATGTCCAGGTGATGATCGAAGGCCCCGGCCACGTGCCGATGCAGCTGATCAAAGAGAACATGGAGAAGCAGCTGGAATGCTGCGACGAGGCGCCGTTCTACACCCTCGGGCCGCTGACCACCGACATTGCGCCGGGCTACGACCACATCACCAGCGGCATCGGCGCGGCGATGATCGGCTGGTTCGGTTGCGCCATGCTCTGCTACGTGACGCCTAAGGAGCACCTGGGCTTGCCGAACAAGGATGACGTCAAGACCGGCATCATCACCTACAAGATCGCCGCCCACGCGGCCGACTTGGCCAAGGGCCATCCGGGTGCGCAGATTCGCGACAATGCCTTGAGCAAGGCGCGTTTCGAGTTCCGCTGGAACGACCAGTTCAACCTGGGCCTAGACCCGGACACCGCCCGTAGCTACCACGACGAAACCCTGCCGAAAGACTCGGGCAAGGTCGCGCATTTCTGCTCCATGTGCGGCCCGAAATTCTGCTCGATGAAAATCACCCAGGAAGTGCGCGTCTACGCCGAAGAACAACGCATCGCCGCGTTGGACTTGGACAAGGAAGCGGTAGAACTGGGCATGCAGGCCAAAGCCGAGGAGTTCAAATCCCAAGGCAGCGAGCTGTACCACAAGGTCTGAGATCAGCCGCTGAGACGGGTTTTGGATTGGTAAAGGAACGGGCCGTGAGGCCCGTTTTTTTATGGGTTGGATTTGCTTTTGTCGAAGGCTCATGGCTTGGGAAAAGCTGGTGGGCAAGCTGCGCGTTGCCCACCCTAGGTTTGCCTTGCACCTTGAGTTGGGTCATTTGTGATGCGTGTAGGGTGGAAAACTGCGAAGCATTTTTCACCGGGGATGGCGGGACTTTCTTACTTAAGGAAGCACTGATTTATTCGCCACCTCCGAGCCAAATTGCGAAAATAGCCCGAGAGCCATTGCCCAGAGCCAACCATGCAAAAGACCTTCTCGGAACTGGAATACGCCGGCAAGAAAAAGCAGACCCGCCGTGATCGCTTTC
>NZ_JAUYNT010000006.1 GCF_030698175.1 Pseudomonas sp. | reverse complement strand
CGTCCAGTGATACCGGAAACAAACTGTCCTGATTGCGCGCCTCGCCTTGGATGTAATGCATAACCAAAAATGCCCATATCTCACGATATGGGCATTTTCTACATCTCCAGCTCAGACCGCCAGGTTTTCACACAGTCTGCTAGGGCCGGTTTCTCTGGGTCTGTAGCCTGGTAGAGGCTTACAGATACTGCTATTTGGTGCCGAGGGAGACTATAACTATCCAGTAAATACGTGGCCTGTAGGCTTGTTGGCTGCTTAGGGATACACGTGGGGATACACCGCGCCGGCTGCTGGCCTGTTTGTGATCGTTTATTAGCCAGACTCAACTCACAGTCGCGCACCTTCGAAAAGGCCCCCCCACCCTATTTTTCCCGCCGTTGTGAACGAGGTTCCCCCCGTCGTTCGACATCCGGCCTTGGCTAGATCTTCGACCCCCCCCTATCTGAAATCACAGCGTGCGGCGCTACGTGGCTCCCCCCGTCGTTCGGGCGTACCAAGCACTAGAGGACATGCACCCCCCCTACCCAGCGCCATAGCTCGCCAGTGCCACGCACGGTAACGAAGCGTACACGCGCAGCTCATCGCAGCAACCGGCCCGTACACAGCAGCCTAAGCCGCTGCCTTTAAGGCTGGTACGGTGTGATATTGCCAGCAAAACACCAAGAAGTTGCCGGCATAGGGGACTAATTGGCTGTCTGGTATATGGGCTAGCTGGCTTGTAAGGGATGGACGCGGGCGGTTGTAGACAACGGTTGTCAGCAGACTTCGAGCCAACCCCCTACATGAGTGGTTTTCATTGAGACCAGCACGGCACATAGACTTCGGCCGCTGCTGGCCTATTCAATTGTCGGGGCGTTGGGGGCGGTGCTTGGCCATGCCCTTTAAAAAGCCGTGTTCTTGGTGTTCTTCGTGTTCCGCACCCACTGCAAGCCAGTAGCGGCGCGCCTTACAGCCAGAACACCAGAGGCAAAAAAACTGGAACACGTGGTGTTCTGAGCTTCCAAGGTGTTCCGCATTAAGGCCGTGCGCGGGAACACCGAGGAGGTGAGTGGATCGGATTGAAGGAGGCCGGAGGCTGAATACTCGGCCGGGCACAGCAGGCCAGCAGGCAGGCGCAGGCGGCCGAATGGAACACTAACCACGCACTAATTGGCGGCTAGATGGGTTGGCCACGGAGTTGGTCGGCTTACTTGTTCCAGTGACGTTTGATCGTCGGCAGGCTTAGCCCAAGCTCGGTAGCCGTCTGGCTTTGGCTTAGCTCCTTTAGCTTGCAGGCTTGCACCGCCTTGGTGGTGTCTACAGCCTCAGGGCGTCCGCCTTTCTTGGTGGTGCGAGCCAAGCCTTCCTTGGTGCGCTCTTTGATTCGGTCACGTTCAAAGGCGGCGACGGCGGCCAGTACAGTAAGTTGCAGCTTGCCGGCTGCGCTGGTCAGGTCTACCCCGTCAAGGTCAAGGCTGCGCACATGGATATTGCGAGTGGCTAATACTTCGATTGTGGCAAGCACGTCTTGCACGTCACGGCCTAGGCGGTCGAGCTTGAGCACTACCAGCACGTCGCCGGCTTCCATGCGGTCTGCCATGCGGGAGAACTCAGGACGTTGCATGGCAGGCACGCCGCCAGATACCTGCTCGGCAAACCAGCGGTGCGGTTGAATGTCGAAGCCCTTTTGTTGCAGTGCCACCCATTGGTTTTCAGTTGATTGCTCTAGGGTGGAAACGCGACCGTATGCAAAGACTCGATTCATGGTTGTTCGCTCGACTGGTATCAAATAACGTGGGTTCATTATTGTTGGGTATCAACAATATGTAAACCACTATTTGTTGATACCAGATAGAGAGGGTGTTTTTCTGGTGTCTTAAAACGGTCGTTTGTTGATACCGGCGCGGTCGCGGCTGCCGGGTGCGCGCCTCGGTACTGTCGCAAAGTGCTGGTGATCAATGGCGACAAGCGGCTAAGTCAGGCGGCGGCCGCCAAGGGTTCGTCATCATCAGCCAGCAACGCGCTGGCATTAATCACATAGGCCCGCCCCTTGGGCATGCCCGGCAGGGTGACCGACTGGGACGCCTTGCCGGCTGAATCGGCAATCAGTATGCCGCGCGCGATTAGCTCCCGATTCACTGCGCGCGGGTTCATACCCTTAAACACGTCGTCACTCCAAGCGGTGGCGAAAAAGTAAAAGGTGTTGGTGGTGTAAATATCATCACCGACGCCGTGCATTAAGCCGCGCCGAAAGCCAAGGCGGTTTACCGTGCGCGCCGCGTGGTCGTCAGTCTTGGCGGCGATGGAATCCCAGCGGGTAAAGCGGCTTTCACCGTCGCGCTCAATAACCAAGCGCAGGCGGGCGACAATGGCGTCACCTTCCAGATTACCCACACTGCCGCGCTCGCCAAGCCAAGCGGCAAAGCAGGCGCGACACGCCTTGGTAGCGGTGCCATCAGCCCAGCCAGTGACGCCCCAGCTAGTGGCCAACTCACCAGCGGCGGCGGCCAAGGCAAAGCGACCCGCCACGCGGACAATCTGCGAGTCTGCGCCGGGTGGCACGGCGTCTTTGATAAACCGGCTGATAGTGGCGCGCACAATACCCGGCACGGCGTGGTAAGCATCGGGCTTGCACAGCTCTTCCAGAAAGGCCCGGAATGGGTGCCCGTAGTCTTTGCTTACGCGCTGCTCTAACGCCTTGGCCAAAGCGCCGGAATCATCAAAGCCGTGCAGGCTCTCGAACACGCCAAAGCCACAGCCGGCATCACCGGGGATACCAGGCATGCGCACATCTAGGCCGGCATCCATATCAATGCGCCCGCGCTCAAGGTGTTGCTTGATGGTCAGCTCACCATTGGACAAAAATATAAGCCGCCATTGGTTGTCGGGTCGCGCTGTGCCTCGGTCTGTCGAGCGGGCTTTGCCTTTGCCGTTGCCCATCATGTAGATGGCCTTGCTCGCCACCTCGGCGGTGCATTCGCGCATTTCATCAAGTATCAGCAGGCCGTCGTTATGCGCCACGCACTTGCCTTCCAAGGCGTTGTCGGTAGCGCGCCACGTGCCGCGCATATCGGGGGTGCCCAGCACCGAAGCGGCCACGCGCAGCGCCACTGTCTTGCCCTTTGAGCTTGAGCCGTAGAAGTGAAAGCCGCCCGACTCAGCACCGATTAGCGCCAGCAGCGGCCCCGAGAATGCTGCGCTGATAGCCAGCATTAAACGCGTGCTTGAAGTCGCCAGCGCCGCCACATTGGTTTGCCAACTTGCAAGGCTGCCAAGGCAATCCATCGGCGGCAACGGTGCGCCAGCGTCACCAAAAACCAAGCGTTCGCGGTTATCGCCTATCTGCTCATCCGGGCGCAGGTACGCCGCGCCATGCCAGCCCAGCTTGTTGACTAGGCGGGCGCGCTCGGCACTCTCGAAGCCTTGCAGGTAGCTTTGCAAATCGTTGCGGGCATTGCGCCCTGAGCGGCTGCCAGCCAGGCGCAGGCCCATATCAACCAGCGGGCCTAACACCTCTTTGCCGAAGTCGCCGGCCATGCTGCGTTGTGGAATGTTCCAGCGTTTTTTGTTGCCGTCGGGGTCGTCAAACTCAACCAGCAAACCCCAGTTGCTGGCGACGGCATCACGGGTGCGCGCCAGTATCTCTAGGTGTGAGCACACTGGTCGCGCCTCGCCATCGTCGCCCGCATAAAACACCCCGTCCGCCGTCACGCGAAAGCCACCGGGTAGCGTATCGGTCTTGGGCTTTGGCTTGGCGGTTGCCTTGCGACTGTTGGCCGGTTTGGCTGGCGACTTATCGGCAATGAGTGCGGCGGCTGCCGGCGCTGGTGCTGGTGCTGGTGCCGGGGCGAACAATTCACCGCTGCGCACCAGCACGGCCAGGTGGGCAGGCGTCCAACTTTTGGCCACGGCATCGGCGGCATCATCACCAGCGGCCCATGCGCCACCGAAGGCTAAGGCGGGTTTGCCGTGAGTTAGGCACGGCTGCTGGCTAAAGCCCCCCATCGCCACTACGCGCACAGAAGCGGCCCCAAGCTGGCGCAGGTGCTCGGCTAGGGCCGCCATGCAGGCGAGGCCGGGGGCGTCATTGTCGGGCCATAGCAGCACGTCGCGGCCGGCCAGTGGGGCGAAATCGGCTTTCTGCCAAGCGTTGGAACCGTTCGGCCAGCAGGTAGCCACATGGTCGGGCAACAGTTCGGCAGCGGCATCGGCGGATTTCTCGCCCTCGCACACGACAACCGGGGCCGCGTTACGCTGTGCCAGCTGGTCAAGGCGCAGCAGCGGCCGCGCCTCGGTCAAGCCTTGCCAGCGCCATTGCAGCGTGCCGTCAGCGGTCGAAGCGCACCACGTCAGCGGGGCGAATACTTTACGCGGCTTGCCGTCTGCATCCGGGCCAAGGTCAAAGCGATACAGCACAAACAGCGGTTGGGCGGCGGCGTCTTTGTAGATCCACAGCTTCGACGGCTTGCCGTGCTTGTAGTGCTTGGCCAGGATGCTTTGCATAGCGTCAGCTGGGATCGGTAGCACTGCCACCCAATCGGCTACTTTGGCCTTGCTGGTGCTGGTGCTGGTGCTGGTGCTGGTGCTGGCCGGCGCTGCGCTGCTGGTCGCGGTCACGTTAAGGAAGTCCGCCAGCTTGTTGCAGGCTTCTATATCGGTGCCGCCGTCCAAGTAATGCACCAGGTCAATCAGGTCGCCGCCTTTGGCACCCGTGGCAAAATCCGACCATGCGCCCTTGGCCAAGTTGACCTTGAGCGAGCCGGCGCGCTTATCGGTGCGGGTCGGGTTGGGCACGGTGTATTCCTTGCCGCCGTCTACGCGCTTGCCACCGGGTAACCAGTGAGCCAGCACGCTATCAATCGCACGCAGGGCCGCGTCTTTTACTTGGGCAAAGGTCGGGTGTTTAGGCTTGCTGTCTTTGGGTTGGGTCATTGCTTGACCTCCGAATAAAAGGCACCCGAGGCGCAGGAATCAATCAGCGCTTTAACCATCTCGGCTAGGTAATGAACGGCGAATGCTTCACCCCCTTCGGCTGTTTCGGTTGCGACAGTCAGAGATAGGCGCGCCGCGCATTCCATCAGGCAGGACGCATGCTCTAGTGCGTCAACCGCTGGCACGTCAGCGTTAACGGAAAATAGGGGCTTACCGCCAATAACGCTAAACGGCTGTGCTGTGGTTAGGGTCGGGCGGGCGCGGCTCATGGGCGCACCTCCTCAAGCGCGGCTTGAGTAAGCCGGCTGCTGAATCCCTCAATATCCACGTCCAGCATGTTGGCCCAGTCTTCGGCTATGTACTTGCCGACCATGGCCAGGGCGACTGTTTCTTCATTGCCCAGTTTGCCTATGGCGGTAAACAAGCCACGCAGCATAACCAGCCCGTCATGGGCCGCTTCCAGTCGGTCGATTGCGTCCCGGATGGTTTGATTTTTAGTCGTCATTGCACACCCCCAGCTTCCAAGGCTCGGGCTTTGGTCATGTGGTGCTGATAGCGGGCGACGCGGGTGCTCAGGCTTGAGTCAGCATGCAGGGCAGCGAAGGCCATGCGGCGGTGGGCGGCGGCGCGGAATTTGGACGGATTGAGGGCGTGCAGGTATTTCATGGGCGGTGCTCCTAGAGTTGAGGAGCTGCCACGTCCGTGACCAAACGAATGGGTGGCAGCTGTGCGCAGGTTGGTCAACCGGGACTCTAGGCACCCGGCGCACCCGAAGGTGCCCCACGCACAGCCGCCATAAAGCATTGCGGCAGGCACAAAAAAAGCGCCTGCAATACTTATGGTGGCGCTTGTGCGCCTAGAGATGCTCGAGTGACCAAACCCGGTCGCTGATTTTGCAGCGACGGCGGCAGAGTAGCGTGGCGGTTTGGGGAGTGCAAGCGCGGTTAGCGGGCGCAGGGCTTGCGCGATGACTGACCAAGGCATAAATTGAGCGTGCATAGTGATTTACCTCTAACGCCTCCGGTTACAGCCGGGGGCGTTTTCGTTTTAGGCGTGGGAGTCGAAGCGTATGGCCAGCAGGGGTAGGCGATTGACGTTGGTCAGTTCGCTGGCTTGTCGGTAGGCATCGGCCTTTTGTTCGTCCGATAGCAGCACGGCGCGCAGGTGGCCGGCATGCAGCGCCAGTACGCACCATGTGCCATCTGGCCAGCTCAGCAGCAGCACGGCAGCGCCTTGCCGTTCGCGCTTGCGCCGGTAGCGCTCTAGCCGTTGCAGGCAGGCCGCAGACACACCGGCTTGACGGATAAGGGAGAACGGATGCAGCCGGCCAGCACGGGGCAGGGCAATCGCAGCAGGGCAAGATTGGGCGGCAGTCACCAGGCCGCCCCTTGCATCAGTGCCAGTAACGGCGGTTCGCCTACATCACCGCGCAGCCAAGCGGCTACGGCATCGTCTTTGGCTTTTTCTTGGCGGTAGTGTTCCGCCAATTCGTCGCGGCGTGCGGCCAAGCCCTCGCGTAAGTTGCGCTCAAGGTCGGGCGCTTCTATGGCTTGGGGCTGGGCTTGGGCAGGCCAAGGCAATGCAATCTCACTGGTCTGCTCGGCAAGCTGGCGGCGGTGCAGTATGTTGTACAGCTCAACCAATGCCGGGTGGCCCGCCTCGATAACCCGCCGCTCTTCCTCAAGCTCGCGGGCTACATGCGCGGCCCATACAGCAGGGTCGTTGGCGTACCCGTTCGGCTGCGCAAGGTGGTAGATAATCCAGCGCTTAAGCTGGCCCGAGCTGGCCATGCCACTGACCCGCGCAGGCTTTAGCGCGAACTGCCCAAGCCCTTCTAAAAAGCCGTACTCCCGCGATACAGCACGGGCCAGCAGGTGGCGCAGTTCGTATGGGTGCGGTTCCAGCGGCACGGCATAACCGGCGGCGTTAAGGAATATCGCGTCTTCGCGATCAAGCGGACTACAGCAGACAGTCACAATCGAACGCGCCCGCCAGTTCATCACCGCTGGGTGTGGCGGTGTGAAGCCAAGGGCGGCGTGGTCGCAGTAAGGGCCATCGAATGGCACGCGGCGAAAGGTCACGCTGCCACCTTCCCGCGTGCCGCAATGCGCCCGAGCACCCAGCTTTGCACCTCAGCCAAAACCCATGCAACCGGCGCGCCACGGGCGGTGCTGTCGCTTAGCGGCACCGGCTTGGGGAAGGTCGGATCATCCTTCAAGCGCTTGTACACCGTGGCCCGTGCATAGCCGGTTAGTGCCTCAAGTTCTTGCATGCGGATTAACGTGGTTGCCGGGTCGAACGTGTGCCGCGCAGCGGCCGCCGGGCGCAGCGGTTTAACATTGTTGGGCGGCGATATCGGCGCAAGTGCAGCAGGGCCGGCAGGCAGGGCGGTGCGTGTTGAAGCCGATTGCTTGGGCTTGGTCATCACGCCGCCCCCTTCACTGCGTTAGCAGTGCTGGTGCTGAGCCGGCCTTGCAGCCAATTGGCCAGATCGTCGCGCCGGTAGCGGATGCGGGCACCGCAACGCAGGAATGGCAGTGCATAACGCCCTGTGCTGCGCCAAGTGGCTAGCGTCTTATCTGATAAGCCAAGCACCAGTGCCGCTTGCTCGGGCGTTAGTAGGTCGGCAGGGTTAAGAATTACATCAGCGGCGGCGCGCTGGTGCTGGATAGCTGCCGAGATAGGCGGCGATATTTGGGCGTGCATGTGGTGCCTCCGAGTTTGCTTGTGATCCCGGCGGCATGTTCGATGGCGGCGTTAAGTTGGTCAGCCCTGAGTCTTGAGATACATGTTTTTTTGGCGCGTGTATTCGGCGGCAAACCATCGCTTAAGGGTGTCAATTGCGCTACGGGTTGGCCCGCCATCTTGCTCGGCTGGTGGCATGTAAGCGTCTGTTTCGGTACGGCCATGTTCTCGGAGCATTGCCCACACCGCGCGCGCCAATGTCACTTGGTTTGCCGGCTTGCCGTTGCTGCCAATAAAGTTTGCCGCGACGTATTGGCGCGCTCGTTTTTTGGCCTTGTCGGTATTGCCGTCGCGGGCAAGTTGCGCAGCCTTGGCCTTGCTGATTGCGGTCGGTCGTTGGGTATCAGCATAAAACGCCACGAGCTGCGCCAGCCTGTAGCAAAGACGCCACAGCTCGCATTCAGTTTGCGACCAGTGCGAGTCGGTAAATGTCATCGCCAGAAAGAGCGCGTCAGCAAGGCACAGCCCGCGCGGATCGTGAATGTAGGAATCATAAAATTGGGCGGCATGCTGGGTGTCGCTGAGCGTGTCGAGCCTGTCGCTATATCCATAGGCGCGTAGACTTTTGGCAAGGACAGGCACAAGCACTGCGCATGCGCTGTTTTTTAGGATGCGTTCGCGCACAGCGGGTAGCGAAGAATACTCACCCTGTAGTTCGCTAAGCGTTTCCGTCATGTGCTCCCGGAATACCTCAATATCCTCGGTGCTAGCAATTAAGCCGCCCAGCGTGTCGTCGTGTTTAGCGTTTTCTTTGGCCATCCTAGCGCCCAATTATCCCAATCTTAGCCATCCCCTCGCCCCGTTCAACGCTCGGCATATCCGCGCCCGAATGCGCTGCCGTGTGCTGGCGCTTGCCCGACAAAGAGCGGCCAGCAGGCAAGAGCAGGCGGCTTGTCGTGTTCGCTACGGCACGCTGCTGGTGCCGCTCGATTAGGTCGGGCGTGTTCCGCTTGCGGGTCATCAATGCGGAACACCTTGGCGGCGCTGAACACCACGTGTTCCAGTTTTTTTGCCGCTGGTGTTCCGGCTGTAAGCCTCGCCGTTGCTGGCTTGCGGTGGGTGCGGAACACGTTGAACACCAAGAACACGGTTTTTTAGAGGGGTACGGGTACGCATGCCTAAACCGCCTTGCCAAAGTGACCTTGCACCACGTTGCCTTTTGCTAATTCGTCAAGGTAGTCGGCATACCACTGCATCATCACTACGCGCTTTTCTAGGTACTGGGCTTTGTTGTAGATACCCGATATGCCCTCTTCCTTGTGGGCGAGCTGCGCCTCTACATGTTCTTTTGGCCAGCCATGTTCGCGTAGCAGGGTGCTGGCGGTATGGCGGGTGCCATGCCCGACCAAGCGACCCTTATAGCCGATGGTGGCAAATACCTTGTTAATGGTGTTTTCACTGATAGTCGGGTTCTTGCTGCCGACTCCCGGAAACAGCCAGCGGCTACGCCCCGTCACCCGGTACAGCTCACGCAGGGCAATGACTGCTTGCTTAGGCAGAGGTGCCACATGGTCGCGGCCCATCTTCATCTTGGCGGCCGGGGTAGTCCAGGTGCCTGCATCAAGATCAATCTCTAACCACTCAGCCAGGCGCACCATACCGGGCCGGGATGCCGTCCAGATGCAAAGCCAAGCAGCGGTCTTGGCCGGCAGGCGACTGGGGGTGGTCTTCAGTGCCCGAAGAAACCCCGGTAACTCGGGTTCAAGTAGGTGTGGGTGCTGCTGGGTCTTGGGTGCCGGGGCGGCTATATCGCGTAGCCGGCTGGCGGGGTCATTCTCGGTCAGCCCTAAGCCAATGGCCCGGCCAAATATCTGATTGATCCAGGTGCGGCATTTCTCGGCTACGTTGTGGGCGTTGCGCGCTTCAATCGAAGCTTGCAGGGCGGCGCAGTCGGTACGGGTGATTGCATCAAGTTGCTTGTCACCGAGGGCGGGCAATATGTCCTTGTCCAGATAGGTGCGTATCTTGTTGAGGGTGGAGTCAGCCAGCCCCTTGTCTACTTTGGCTTTAAGCCAGCCATCCGCCGCCGCTCGGAATGTTCGGGTGCTGGCTGAATCAATAGCCGCCTTGATAGTGCGCTTTTGTTCCTGTGGGTCTATGCCGTCGCTGATCGTGTTGCGCAGATCGGCAGCTTTCTTTCTGGCCAGCGTGCCACTCACCTCGGGATAACCACCAAGGCCAAGCCATGCCCAGTTGCCGGCGCTGTTTTTGTAGCGCAGCTGCCAAGACTTGCCGCCATCGGCCTTAACTCTGAAGTACAGACCTTGGCCGTCTAGCTCGCGGTACTCCTTGGCGTCTGGCTCAAGGGTGGTTAGCACGGTATCTGCCAGCGGGCGGCGCTTTATCTCTAAACGGTTCATGCCATGTATCCCAAAGTTAGGGCTTTTGCTAGGGATACAGGTGGGGATACACGGTGTCAAGGTATAGGCATAGACAAGGAGATACAGCCAGAAACAAGAAAGCCCGCACGGGGCGGGCTTTCTAAGGGGTTTGCAAGACTGGTAGAGACTTGCAAATACAGCTATATGGTGCCCCGAGGGAGACTCGAACTCCCACTCCTTTCGAAAACGGATTTTGAATCCGCCGCGTCTACCATTCCGCCATCAGGGCTCAGTGGGCGCGAATTCTAGAGACGGTTCTGGATTCTGTCAATGCGTGCGCGTGGTCTATTTTCACTATTTCCGTTAGACTTTGCCGCCCGATAAAACGACCTTTTTAACATGCGCGTTGCTGATTTTAACTTCGAGCTGCCCGAAGCCCTGATTGCCCGTCACCCGCTGGCGGTGCGCAGCGCTAGCCGTTTGCTGACCCTGGATGGGCCGAGCGGGGCGTTGGCCCATCGGCAATTCCCCGATTTGCTTGAGTATTTGCGGCCAGGCGACCTGATGGTGTTCAACAACACGCGGGTGATCCCTGCGCGCTTGTTCGGCCAGAAAGCCTCCGGCGGTAAGCTGGAAATACTGGTTGAGCGGGTGCTCGACAGTCGCCGGGTGTTGGCCCATGTGCGCGCCAGTAAAGCCCCTAAGCCCGGCTCGATGATTGTGTTCGAGGGCGGCGCCCAGGCCGAGATGCTCGCCCGTCACGACGCCTTGTTTGAGTTGCGCTTTAGCGAGCCGGTGTTGCCGTTGCTGGAGCGCGTCGGCCATATGCCGTTGCCACCTTATATAGACCGCCCGGATGAGGCCGCCGACCGCGAGCGTTATCAGACCGTGTACGCCGACCGCGCCGGTGCCGTGGCGGCGCCGACTGCCGGCTTGCATTTTGATCAGGCGCTGCTGGCGGCGATTGCCGAACTTGGGGTCGAAACCGCCTTTGTCACCTTGCACGTCGGCGCCGGCACCTTTCAGCCGGTGCGGGTCGAGCGCATCGAAGACCATCATATGCACAGCGAATGGCTGGAGGTCGATGCCTCGGTGGTGGCCGCAGTCGAAGCCTGCAAGGCGCGCGGCGGACGGGTGATTGCGGTGGGCACCACCAGCGTGCGCTCGCTGGAAAGCGCCGCCCGCGATGGTGTGCTCAAGCCCTTTAGCGGCGATACCGATATTTTTATTTACCCCGGTCGGCCGTTTCATGTGGTCGATGCCTTGGTCACCAACTTTCACTTATCCGAGTCGACCCTGCTGATGCTGGTGTCGGCGTTTGCCGGTTACCCTGAAATCATGGCTGCCTATCAGGCCGCCATTGAGCAGGGTTATCGTTTTTTTAGTTACGGTGATGCCATGTTCATCACCCGCAACCCCGCGCCGCGCGGGCCAGAGGAATCTGTATGACGCGCACTTGTCGCATGTCTTTTGAATTGTTGGCGACCGATGGCCGCGCTCGTCGTGGTCGTTTGACCTTCCCCCGTGGTGTGGTGGAAACCCCGGCGTTTATGCCGGTGGGTACCTACGGCACGGTTAAGGGCATGTTGCCGCGCGACATAGTCGCCACCGGTGCGCAGATGATTCTCGGTAACACCTTTCACCTGTGGCTGCGGCCGGGCACCGAGGTGATTAAGAAGCACGGCGACCTGCACGACTTTATGCAGTGGCAGGGCCCGATCCTCACTGACTCCGGTGGTTTTCAGGTGTTCAGCCTGGGCGCCATGCGCAAGATTAAGGAGGAGGGCGTGTACTTTGCCTCGCCGGTGGATGGCGCCAAGGTGTTTATGGGGCCGGAAGAGTCGATGCAGGTGCAGCGCGATCTCGGCTCCGACGTGGTGATGATTTTTGATGAGTGCACACCTTATCCCGCCGATGAAGAGGTGGCGCGGGTGTCCATGGAGTTGTCGCTGCGTTGGGCGCAGCGCTCCAAAGACGCCCATGGCGACAACACCGCGGCGCTGTTTGGCATCGTCCAGGGCGGCATGCATCAGGATCTACGCCTGCGCTCGCTGGCCGGCTTGAATGAAATCGGCTTCGACGGTTTTGCCATCGGTGGTTTGTCGGTGGGCGAGCCGAAAGAGGAGATGATCCGTATCCTCGATTTTCTGCCGCCGCAGTTGCCGGCCGACAAACCACGTTACTTGATGGGCGTTGGCAAACCGGCCGACTTGGTTGAGGGTGTGCGCCGTGGCGTGGACATGTTCGACTGCGTGATGCCGACCCGCAATGCCCGTAACGGCCATCTGTTTGTCGACACCGGGGTGTTGAAGATTCGTAACGCCGTACACAAGCACGACGAGTCGCCGCTGGACCCAGCTTGCGACTGCTACACCTGCGCCAATTTCTCCCGTGCCTATCTGCATCATCTGGATAAGTGCGGCGAAATGCTGGGCAGTATGTTGAATACAATCCACAACTTGCATCACTACCAGCAGCTGATGGCTGGTTTGCGCGAGGCAATTCAACAGGGTACATTGGCCGCCTTCGTGGATGCCTTCTACGCTCGGCGCGGGTTAGCAACACCGCCGCTGGACTAAGTTAATCCGAGATTTATCGCCCTAATATCGCCTTTATAGGAGTGCAACATGAGCTTTTTGATTTCCTCAGCTTTTGCTGATGCCGCAGCCCCGGCTGCCGCTGCCCCAGGTGGCGAATACATCCAATTCCTGTTCCTTGGTGGTTTCGTGGTCATCTTTTATCTGATGATCTGGCGGCCACAGGCCAAGCGCGCCAAAGAGCAGAAAAACCTGCTGGGCAACCTGCAAAAGGGCGACGAAGTGGTTACCGCTGGCGGCATCGCCGGCAAGATCGTCAAGGTCTCCGACGAGTTCGTGGTGCTTGAGGTGTCCAACACCGTTGAGCTGAAAGTTCAGAAGTCGGCCATTGCCGCGACCCTGCTCAAGGGCACGCTGAAAGCAATCTGATTGCTAGCGGTACAACATAACTATAAACATCGACGGGGCGCGCAAGGCGCCCCGCGTCATAAGCGGGCGGCGTCATGCTCAATAAATACCCTCTGTGGAAATACCTGCTGATCCTCGCCGTGTTGGCGATTGGCTTTATCTATAGCGCGCCAAATCTGTATCCAGATGATCCGGCCATTCAGGTCAGCGGTGCCAGCACCACGCTGCAGATCAGTCAGGCTGATCTCGAGCGCATCAATAAGGCCTTGGGCGCTGCCGGAGTCGGTGTCAAATCGGCGGTCTTGGCGAAAGAGGGTAAGGCGGGGCTGATCCGACTGCTGAAGAAAGACGATCAGCTGGCGGCCAAAGACGTCGTGCGTAAAGCGCTTGGTGACGATTATGTGGTGGCCTTGAACCTTGCCCCAACCACGCCGCAGTGGTTGCGCGCAGTGGGCGCCAGCCCGATGAAGCTGGGCCTGGATCTGTCCGGTGGTGTGCACTTCCTGCTGGAAGTGGACATGGACAAAGCCATTTCCGCCCGCGTTAAGGTTTACGAGGGCGAAATCAAGAGCATGCTGCGTAAAGAGCACCTGCGTTATCGCAGCTTGCCACCGCAGACCGCCGGCATCAGCTTGGGCTTTACCGATGCTGAGCAGCTGGAAAAAGCGCGCAGCCTGATTCAAAAGAGCTTTAGCGATTTTGCCCTGACCACCACCGAGCGTAATGGCTTGCAGGTGCTGGCCTTGGCGCTGACGCCGGCCAAGATCACCGAAATCCGCGAATACTCGATCAAGCAAAACTTGACCACGGTGCGTAACCGCGTCAACGAATTGGGTGTGGCCGAACCGTTGGTGCAGCGCCAAGGCGCTAACCGCATTGTGGTTGAGCTGCCAGGCGTGCAGGACACCGCCGAAGCCAAGCGGATTCTCGGCAAGACCGCCAACCTGGAGTTTCGTCTGGCCGCCGAAGCCGATGCTGGCAAGGCCACCACTGAGTCCTTTGAGTTCCGCGAGGCGGGCCGGCGTCCGGTGCCATTGGAACGCGGCTTGATCATCACCGGCGATCAGGTCACCGATGCCCAGGCCAGCTTCGATGAGAACGGTCGCCAGCAGGTGAACATTCGCCTCGATGGTCACGGTGGTGATCTGATGAGTCGCGCCACCCGCAATAACGTCGGGCGCAGCATGGCGGTGATCTTTATCGAGCAAAAACCGCTGACCAAGTACGTTAAGCAAATGGTCGGCGGCGTCGAAAAAGAAGTGCCGGTACAGACTTTTAAAGAAGAGAAGAAGGTCATCAGCCTGGCGACTATTCAGTCGCCGCTCGGCAGCCAATTTCGCATCACCGGCCTAGACGGTGCGGGCGAGTCCTCGGAGCTGGCGTTGCTGCTGCGCGCCGGTGGCTTGGCCGCCCCTATGTACTTTGCCGAAGAGCGCACCGTTGGCCCAAGCCTGGGTGCCGATAACATCGTCAAGGGCATCGATGCTTCGCTGTGGGGCATGCTGTTCGTGTCGATCTTCATCATCGCCATCTACCGCTTCTTTGGCGTACTGGCCACCGTAGCGCTGAGCCTGAACATGGTCATGCTGTTGGCGCTGATGTCGTGGCTGGGTGCGACCCTGACGTTGCCAGGCATCGCCGGTATCGTCTTGACCATGGGTATGGCGGTGGACGCCAACGTGCTGATCTTCTCGCGCATCCGCGAAGAACTGGCCAATGGCATGAGCGTGCAGCGCGCCATCAATGAAGGTTTCGACCGGGCCTTTACCGCCATCATCGACTCCAACCTGACCACCTTGCTGGTCGGCGGCATCTTGTTTGCCATGGGCACTGGCCCGGTGAAAGGCTTCGCGGTGACCATGTCACTGGGTATCTTCACCTCGATGTTCACCGCGATAGTGGTGACCCGCGGCATGGTCAATCTGATCTTCGGCGGCCGTGACTACAAGAAATTGTGGATTTAAGGGGTAATCATGTTACGTACGATAAATTTTATGGGCGTGCGCAATCTTGCGTTCGCCATGACCATGTTGCTGACCGTGTTGGCGCTGGGCAGCTGGTACTTCAAGGGCTTGAACTGGGGGCTGGATTTCACCGGCGGTACCCTGATTGAGCTGACTTACGAGAAACCGGCCGATCTGAATCAGGTTCGCACCCAGCTCAAAAAAGCCGGCTACGAAGATGCCGTGGTGCAGAGCTTCGGCGCCAGCACCGATGTGCTGGTGCGCATGCCAGGCGATGACCCACAACTGGGTAATCACATCGCCGCGGCGCTGCTGCTGGCCGATGCGAGTAACCCTGCCGAAGTTAAGCGCGCCGAGTTTGTTGGCCCGCAAGTCGGTGAAGAGCTGCGCGATCAGGGCGGCATCGGTATGTTGCTGGCCTTGGGCGGCGTCATGCTGTATCTGGCCTTTCGCTTCCAGTGGAAGTTCGCCGTCGGCGCCATCGTCTCCCTGGTGCACGACGTTATAGTGACCATGGGTTTCCTCTCGCTGTTTCAGATCACCTTCGACCTGACGGTGCTGGCGGCGATACTGGCGATGATCGGTTACTCGCTGAACGACACCATCGTGGTGTTCGACCGGGTGCGGGAGAACTTCCGGGTACTGCGCAAGGCGAGTCTGATCGAGAACATCAATATCTCGACCACCCAGACCTTGCTGCGTACCGTGGCGACCTCGGTATCGACCCTGCTGGCAATCTTCGCCTTGCTGATGTTCGGCGGCGACAGCCTGTATGGTTTTTCCATCGCCTTGTTTGTTGGGGTAATGGCCGGTACTTACTCGTCGATCTATATCGCCAACGTGACCTTGATCTGGCTCAGCCTGAGTTCCGAAGACCTGATGCCGCCGGCGGTGGTTGAAGACGCCGACGAGCGTCCCTGACCCAGTGTAATGCTGCTCGCGAATTGCACTAAATGAGGCCGCCGGCGCTGAACTCGGCGCCGGCGGCTCAGTCCAATTCTACAAGTGGGGGCGTTGATGCCTCTTTACGTGAACGGCAGGAGTTTCAAGTGAACAAATCAATGCTGGTTGGTGCGGTGCTGGGTGCGGTTGGTGTTACTGCCGGCGGTGCGGTGGCAACTTACAGCGTGCTCAACAGTGGCCCTGAGTATGCGCAAGTGTTGGCGGTTCAACCGGTTACTGAAACCATTAAAACGCCACGGCAGGTCTGCAAAGAAGTCACCCTGACCAAGCGTAAGCCGGTCAAGGACGAGCATAAAATTGCTGGCACCTTGCTCGGTGCAGTCGCCGGTGGTTTGCTCGGTAATCAGGTCGGTGGTGGTACCGGCAAAAAAATTGCCACGGTAGCCGGTGCGGCTGCCGGTGGTTATGCCGGTAATACCGTGCAGGGCAATATGCAGGAAGGCGACACCTACACCACCACCGAAACCCGTTGCAGCAACGTGACCGACAGCAGCGAGAAAGTGGTGGGTTATGATGTGAAATATCAGCTCAACGGCTTGGTGAATCAGGTACGCATGGACCGTGATCCGGGCGCGCAGATCCCCGTCAACAAAGAAGGCCAACTGATTCTGGGCCAAGCGTCGGCGCAGTAAGTCAGTAGCTAAACAAAAAACGCCCTCTCGGGCGTTTTTTTATGGGTGGGATTTATGTTTAGCGCGGCGCCGCCGCTTAAAACACCTGCAACACCTCAAACTGCTGCACCTGGTTGGCAACCTTTAGCTCGAACTCAGCGCCGGGCGCTTGCCCAAGCAGGCTCTGGCCCATGGGTGAGTGCGGGGTAATCAGCATGATCTCCCGCTCGCCATCGATGATTTTCAACCCGGCGGCATCCGGTGCCAGCAGTAGCCAGCGCCGCTGGTCGGCGGCGTCGGCCAACAGCACCAAGGCACCCAGCTGAATACCGCGTTGCGGGTCAAAGTCGCTGAGCGGCAACTGCTGCAAGGCCAGCAGCGCTTGCTGGATTTCCGCCAGCCGTCGCGCCTGTCCGGCGGCAAGGTAGGAGGCCTCAAGCCCTAAGGTGTCGTATTTGTTCTCGGCAATGTTGGCTTTGTCGGTGGCGGCCTCATAGGCCGTTTGTGCGGCGCGCTGGGCGATCTGCAAATCGCTGCCGAGCTGTTCGAGAATGCGTTGCTGAAGCAGGGCTTTATTCATGGTGGTGACAGGCGAGGGCGGTTGCGCAGGATAACGCATCTTTCATGGCTGCGGAGTCGCGCAGCCTTGGTGCGCTGTTGGGTGACTTGCCAGGCTGAATCAGTCAGTTGTGTACCCCAGGTTGGCCGGCCTCTGCACGGCTAAATGGCTGGTTAAAGCGTGCTTGAGCGGCGGCTTTTAGGTATCCCTGCGGGCGCCCTGTCTGGGCCGGCCTGCACGGGCTTTTAGCAGTGAAAAAACTTCGCCAAAGCGCTGAAAAGACGCACTTGCGGGGTTGACGTTGCAAAGTTGTGCACAATTGCGAGGCGTTCTGCTGGGCTGTGACACAAAGTCGCTGAAACTCTGGTGGTTTTCTAATTGACTTTTTAAGTTGCTGATTTATATAGATTTTTTTTGATGGTTAAAAAACGATCAGATTGACTCAAGGGCCCGCCAGCACGGCTTTTTAGCAACTTCTGCAGAACTTACCCACTGAGTTATCCACAGAATCTGTGGATTGTCCTGAGCGCCCGCTCTAGGTTGCCCTCGGTATTTTTTGCAAGGTTTTTTATCGGTTGAAAGCGTATTTTTTCAGCACGTTTTCCACTCAAAAAGCGCGGCCTAACAGCAACTCGCGCTACCGACTGGCTGGGTATACTGACCGCCGCTTTTACTGGAGTCGGCGCATGCCTATCGATTTACCCAATCTGCTGCTTGGTTTGGCGCTGGCCGCGCTGCCCCTGATATTTTTGCTCTGGCAGTTGCAACAGCGTGGGCAACTCCTGCGCCAAGAACGCCTGCTGTTGGATGAGCGTTTGAGCACCGCCCTGTTGGCGCAAGATGGCTTGAGTGCGCAACTCGATGACAGTCGTGCCGAGATCCTGCAACTGCACCGCAGTCAGGCGCAGTTGCAAGCCGAGCTGGCAGTGGCCCGGCGTGAAAGCGAGTTGCTGTTGCTGGAGAACGGCAACGCCCGTGACGCGGCCCAGCAATGCACCCATAGCAGCGCGCAAAAAGACGCCGAACTGCGCCGCCTGGATGCCGAGCGGGCCGGTCTGGCCGCCGAGTTGCGCGAACAACAAGACAGCCACCAGCAACGCCTGGCCGATTTGCAGGGCTCGCGCGATGAGCTGCGGGCGCAGTTCGCCGAGTTGGCCGGGAAGATCTTCGACGAGCGCGAGCAGCGCTTTGCGCAAAGTAGCCAGGAGCGCCTCGGGCAATTGCTCGACCCGCTCAAAGAGCGCATTCAGTCGTTCGAAAAACGTGTCGAGGAGAGTTATCAACTGGAGGCCCGCGAGCGTTTCTCCCTGAGCAAAGAGTTGCAGCGCCTGCAGCAACTCAACCAGCGCCTGGGCGATGAAGCCACCAACCTGACCCGCGCCCTGAAAGGGCAGAAAATCCAGGGCAACTGGGGTGAGTTGGTGCTGGAACAGGTGCTCGAACACGCAGGATTAACCAAGGGCCGCGAGTACCTGACTCAGGTCAGCCTGACCAGCAGCGATGGCATGCGCTTTCAGCCGGATGTGATCATCCAGTTGCCCGGCGACAAGCAGGTGGTGATCGATGCCAAGGTCAGCCTGACCGCCTATCAGGCGATGATCGTCAGCGAAGACGACGCCGGTCGCGCCCTGGCCCTCAAGCAGCATGTGTTGTCGCTGCGCAGTCACCTAAAGGGCCTGTCGCTGAAGGATTACCAGCGCCTGGAAGGCTTGCACAGCCTGGATTTCGTGCTGCTGTTTGTGCCGATTGAGGCGGCCTTTGCCGCCGCCCTGCAGGCCGATCCGGGCTTGTTCCAGGAGGCCTATGCCCAGCACATCGTCATCGTCAGCCCAACCACGCTGTTGGCCACCCTACGGGTGATCGATAGTCTGTGGCGGCAAGAGCGGCAGAGCCTGAATGCGCGGGAAATCGCCGAGCGCGCCGGCGCCCTGTACGACAAGTTTGTCGCCTTTGTGCTCGACTTAGATGAGTTGGGCACCCGCGTGCAACAGCTGGATAAAGCCTACGCCGCCGCCCGCAACAAGCTGGTGGATGGCCGGGGCAATCTGGTCGTGCGGGTGGAGAACCTCAAACAACTGGGCGCCCGCGCCAGCAAGAGCCTACCGGCCGAGCTGCTGGAGCGGGCCGGCGGCGAAGCCTTGCTCGATGAGTTGGACGATTAAGTCGGCGCAGCATCTGGTTTGTGACCCAGGTTAATGAGGGGGAAAGAACGGCTGTGGCCCTGCAGGATTGCTTCGCGGATAAATCCGCTCCTACACAAGCCCGGCACCTGCAACAACTTATCGGCTGATCAACCCTGTAGGAGCGGATTTATCCGCGATTGGTCGGTGCAGACAGCACAAGTGTCAAGGCAATTCCCTCTCTCGAAAGGTTACGTCCTTTGCAACACATAACTGATCCATATCCTTCAAATTAACCAAAGGGTAGCCAACCCCGCCAACAGCCCGGCCGCCATAATCGGCAGGGTGCGCAGGGCCAGCTGGCGGCCGCTGATCAGCAGGATCAGCAGGCCTTTAACCAGGCTGTTGCTAAAGGCGGCCAGATAAATCCCTTGTACCGCCACCTGGTTGTTGAGCGCGCCCTGGGCGTTGCGCGCCAGCGACAGGGTGATGGCGTCGACGTCGGTCAAGCCGGACAGCAGCGCGACCAGGTAGACACCGACATCGCCCAACCAGTGCTGGGCGGCTTCGACCATAAAGGCAATCAGCACCAGTAAGGCGGCGAAGCGCAAGGCTGGGCCCAACTCGAAGGGGTTTTTCAACAGCGGCTCGGCGCTGCCTTCAGGTTCGCTGCCGGCGCGGTGAAAATAAAACAGCGCGCCGCCGGCGTAGATCAAGGCGCTTACCGTCAGTGGCCAGATCAGTTGGCCGAGTAACGCCGGGTTGACCAGTCCCACCTCCAGCAGCACCCGCGGGAACATCAGCGCCGAGGTGGCCAGCAGCCCACAGGCCAACATGGCCGGCAGTTTGCCGCCTTGGTGCAGGCGCGCCAGGGTGATGGTCATGGCGGTGGAGGAGACCATGCCGCCGAGCAGCGCCGTCACCAGCAAGCCTTTGCGTTGGCCGATCAGGCGGATGGCAACGTAGGCGGCAAAACCGATGGCGGCGATCAGCACCACCATCCACCAGGTGGCGTAAGGATTGAACGCTTGCCACGGGCCATAACCCTGGTTGGGCAGCACCGGCAGCAACACCAGGGAGATAAACAACAGCTGCAGCGCCCCGGAAACCTCCGCGGCCGAGAGTTTGCGCAAGGCGCTATGCAGCGGTTGCTTGAGGCTCAGCAACAGGGCGATCACCACCGCGCAGGCGGCGGCCAGAATGCGTTGCTCGCTAAGGGCCAGGCTACCGAGCAGGAAGGTCAGCAGCAGGGCGATGGGGCTGGTCAGGCCCAGATCGCCGGTGTTGCGTTGCTCGCCCAGGTAGCCGGCGATCACCAGCAGGCCGAAGATTAGCGTCACACTGATCCAGGCATTCAGGCCGTAATGGGCGCCGAGCAGGGCGGCCAGACCGCCGAGCAAGCCGCTCAGACCAAAGGTGCGAATGCCGCCAATTAACTGGTTATCTTCGCTGTCGCGGGCGCTCCAGCTGCGCTCGGTGCCAATCAACAGGCCGACGGCCAGGGCCGTGGCAAAGTTCAGCAGCAGTTCCAGCGTGGCGGGCATGGGGCGTCCTTGGCAGTGACAACTGCACTGAGTTTAGCGCCCTTGTTTGCCATTGGACCTGCTTGAGATCAACGCGTTACTCAGGCTAGGTCGACCAGCACCAGCTCGCTGTCCTCCAGGGCGGTGATGCGCAGCAGTTGTTCATCGGTCACCGCCAATCCATCACGGGCATTGGCGCGCAGGCCATTGACCTCGATCACGCCGCTGGCCGGCACCAGATAGGCCTTGCGGCCAGCGCCGAGGGCGAACTCGAGGCTGTGTCCGGCCAGCAAGGTGGCGGCCAGCACCCGGGCATCTGCATGAATCGGCAGGGCTTCTGCGTCCCCGGCATGCCCGCTGGCCAGCACCACGAACTGGCCGGCGCGCTCGCCCTTGGGGAAGCTGCGGGTGCCCCAGGACGGCGCGTGGCCATGCTGGTCGGGCATGATCCAGATCTGGAACAGCGTGCTGGTGATGGCTTCGCGGTTGAACTCCGAGTGGCGGATGCCGGTGCCGGCGCTCATTACCTGCACGTCACCAGCCACGGTGCGGCCATGGTTGCCGAGGCTGTCACTGTGGCTGATAGCGCCTTGGCGAACATAGGTGATGATCTCCATGTCGCGGTGCGGATGGGTGGGGAAACCGCTGTCGGCGGCGATTTCGTCATCGTTCCAGACCCGCAGTGCGCCCCAGTGCAGGCGCTTGGGATCGTGGTACTCGGCGAACGAGAAGTGATGGCGGGCATTCAGCCAGCCATGTTGGGCGTGGCCGAGGGACTGGAAGGGGCGTAATTCGATCATGGTCGGGCTCCGGTGGCGGCGTCGCAAAACGGCGGCGCGGCGTTATGGAGTTGATGATCTATCGGATTTGTTTGGATAAAAAGCGCAAAAATTGCGTTTTAACTATCTACTTATTGGATATTTTAAGGTTGTGCTCTGAGCCGTTAAGGTCGTGTTTTCAGCCGCCGCTGAGCGGCTGGAAACATATCGCACTCAGCTCGGCCGGGCTTGCGCCGCCGCCCGTTGCGCCGCCGGGGATTGTTGCAGATAGGCCTCGGCCACGGCGATATTGCCCTCTGTGCGCGGGTGGAAGCTCGGTACGAAGTAGCGCAGCACCGCCCGACCAATGCTGCCCAGAGGCGGCAGCACGTCGCGCTTGCCGAGCGCCGCCCAGAGGCTGAGAAAGCCCCGGCTGTAACGGGTTCGCGGGTCCTGGCGCATCATCATCTGCGAGCCGCTGCTGAACAGGAACATCAGCAGCGGCGTGGCGATCAGCATATACAGCCAGCGCGCCAGCAGGCTGCCACCCAGGTGCACGTGCAGATCGTGGGCGACGCAGCGGTGTTCGATTTCTTCGGCGCCGTGCCAGCGCAGCAGGTCGAGCATCACCGGGTCGGCGTCGTCCAGGCTGCGGGTGGTGATGATCCAGTCGCCGAGCACGCAGGTGAAGTGCTCCACGGCGGCAATCAGCCCGACCCGCTGGCGCAGCCACCAGGTTTGCAGCCAGCGGCTCAGGGCGTTTTCCCCCAGCGGATGATCGCTCAGGGCCTTCTCGAACAGCCAGTCGAGGCGCTGGGTGTAGGGTTTTGGATCGATGCCGTGGCGCAGCAGATAGGGCGTCAGGGCGCTGTCGTGGGCACGGGCGTGCTGCGCCTCCTGGCGGATAAAACCGCGTACCTCCTCGCGCAGCTCAGGGTCGCTGACCTGTTTCACCGCCAGGTTGTACACGCGGCAGAACCAGAACTCGCCGGCCGGCAGCAGGATGTGCAGGCAGTTCATGATGTGCGAGGCCTCCGGCTCGTTCGGCACCCAGTGCAGCGGGGTGTCTTTGAAGTCGAAGCGCACCTTGCGTTGTGGCAGGCGTTGTTGCGGTTCTTGCTGGTCTTGCGGCTGTTGGGCTTTTTTGCTCATGGGGATTCTCCTCGTTAGGCGGCCAGGTTTTAGGCGGCCAAGTTCAGGCGGGCCAGCAGACGCGACAGCCAGGGGGCGAAGCGCCATTGGGCGACGCTCAGGTGGGCTTCGCTGCCGACGGCGATCACCGCGCGGTTACGTTCGATGGCGCGGATCAACTGCTTGGCGACGGTCTCGGGGCTGAGGTTGCGACGCTGATACAGGCGCTGGGCGCGGGCTTTTTGTTTGGCTTCGGCTTCAGCGCTTAAGCCATGGAAACGGGTGGCCTGAATGATCCCGGTATTGACCAGACCCGGGCACACGGCCGTGATGCCAATCCCCTGACCGGCCAGTTCGGCCCGCAGGCATTCACTGAGCATCAGCACCGCGGCCTTGCTGGTGGCGTAGGCGGCGTAGTTGCGCGACGGCACGAAGGCCGCCGCCGAGGCGATATTGACGATATGCCCGCCCTTGCCAGCATCGACCATCTGCCGGGCGAACAGCCGGCAACCGTCGATCACGCTCCACAGATTGACCCGCAACAGGCGCTCCCAGTCGGCGGCGCTGGTGTCGAGCATGGCGCCGGCCATACCGATGCCGGCGTTGTTGACCAGTATGTCGAGGCTGCCGAAGCGCTGTTGCACCCAGTCGGCGCAAGCCTGCATGGCCGCGCTGTCGCCCACGTCCAGTTGATAGGCGTGGGCCTCGGCACCGAGGGCACGGGCCAGCTCGGCGCTGCGTTCGGCGGCGGCCAGGTTGATGTCGGCGGCCAGCACGCAGGCGCCCCGTTCGGCAAAATCCAGCAGGGTGGCGCGACCGATACCGCCGCCGGCACCGGTCACCAGCACGGTCTTGCCAGCATCCGGCCCGGCATTGGCCAAGACCCGCGCCCGTTGCAGCGCCGGGTTGCTCTCGCCGCCTTGCAGGTGGGCGATAAATTCGCGCAGCCAACCGGCCAGTTGCGTCGGCTCGGCCAGCAGTTGCCAGTGCCCGGCGCGCACCTCGCGGCGCCACAGCTGTGGCGCCCAGCGGCTGAGTTGTTCGAACAGTTGCGGCCGCACATAGCGGTCCAGCCCCGGCACTATCAGCTGCACCGGCACCGTGGTGGGGCGCTGGCGTGGGTGCAGCAGGCTGCGGATAAAGTTGGCTCGGTACAGCTTGACCCCGTGTTGGCCATCGGCGCCCAGGCTGGCGCTGACCTGAGGATCGCGCACTCCCTCAACTCGCCGCAGGTACTTGGGCCAGAGCTTGGCCAGCCCGGTGCGCCAGAACAGTTCAGGCAGTAGCGGGGTATGAAACATGCCGATGTACCAAGAGCTGAGCAACTGGCCGATTACCTGACCCCAGGCCTTCGGATTTTTTTGCTGTAGGCGGTCGCGCATCCAGTGACCGACGTGATCCAGGCAGGGCCCGGAGATACTGGTGTAGGAGGCCAGCAGCGGCGCCAGGCGCGGTTCGGTGACCGCCTCCCAACTCTGGATCGAGCCCCAGTCGTGGGCGACCAGGTGCACCGGCTGATTGGGGCTGGTGGCCAGAATCACCGCTTCCAGGTCATTGGCCAGTTTTGTCAGGTGATAGTCCAGGCGTTTGCCGGGTTTGTCCGAGGCGCCAAAACCGCGCACGTCATAGGCGATCAACTGATAGTCGGCGGCCAGCGCATGCACCAGCGGCAGCCAGACCTCGTGGTTGTCCGGGTAGCCATGCACCAGCAACAGGGTTGGGCCCGCGCGATTGCCCCAGCGGTAGGCGGCCAGCTCGACGCCATCGCCCTGCACCCGCAGTTGCTCGGCGACCCAGGGTTCGGCGCGCAGCGCTGGTACTGGCAAAGCCTGCGGCGCGTTCATGCCGCCACCGGCGTACGGCTCAACAGGCCACGTTCCAGCCAGCGGCGCACATGGGGCAGGTCGTCATCCAGCCAGTAGGCGTCCGATTCGGTGACCACCAGCAATTCTTCAAACTTGGCGCCGACGCCGCGAAAGCCCAGGTGTGGTTCCACCGCCCAGAGCCCCGGCGTCGGTGGATGCAGCGAACGCGAGTGGCTCGACCAGAGTGGCGACCAGCCTTCACGGCGGCCGGTGACCAGGGCGTTTTTCACCAGGGTGGCGACATTGCGTACCCCGAAGCGCGCCAGCGCCAGTTTGGTCTGGCGAGTGCCGAGCTTCTCGACGCGATGGGCCAGCACCTCGAACGGATAGGCCTTGTGCCGTGGCAGGGTGCCTTGTTCGGCACAGAGTTGATCGACCGCCTGGCTGACCTGGGCCAGCGGCAGGCGCTGCTTGACCTGCTGCACAATCAACTCGCGATGAGCCATCAGGTCATCCTGTAGGCGCTCCATCAACAGGTTCGCGCCCAAGGCGCCGGAGTAGCCGACATCGGCGGTGTAGGCGCCAAGGGTCGGGGCGACGTCGAGGATAAAGGGCATGCCTTCGGCCAGCTGGGTTTTGCCCGGAAAGAACGCCAGGTTGAAGCCGCGCAGATGGCGCAGGCCATCGAAGCCTTCGAAGGCGGTGCGCCGGCCGAACCAGGCGAAAGGTTCGTGGAACCACTCCTTGACCCCATGATCCTGCAGCCAGGTCTTCATCAGTGCCGCCGCGGCTTTTTCGGTGATGCCCGGTTGCAGCTCCTTGGCGATGCTTTCTACACACTGGTAAGCGAGCTGCTGGGTGGCGCGAAATTGCGTCAGGTCGTAAGCGGTCAGGCTGGGGGCGCTGGCAGGCATGGGAGGCTCCGGGGGTGATTAACTGTTACATCATTCAATGTCACATTGATTATTGGTGAGGATGGCCAGCGCTGGCCAGTGCCTTGATGGCCTGAGTTGCGGTGCTGTTACCGCTGTTACTGCAACCCTGGGGGCCTTGCTGGCGCTGGCTTGGCGGTGGTTTTGCGAGTGGCGGACGCGGGCGGTCCGTGGTAAGTCCAATCCAAGGTTGGGCGGGTTAAGCCGGTTCCTAAGTCGGTTCTTAAGCCGGTTGTTGGCGGCCGCCAGGGCCGGCTATGATCGCCGCCATGAAAACTCTCCCGTCTTTATTACAACGCCTGCTGCCCCAGCCTGCCGAAGCGCAGGCCGCTGCAGTGGCGGTTGAATTCACCGTCGATGAACTGGCCCGTGAAGCCGGCACCACGGTGCGTAACCTGCGCGCCTATCAGGATCGCGGCCTGCTGCCAGCGCCGACGCGGCGCGGTCGGGTGGGTATTTACAGCACCGAGCACTTGCAGCGGCTCAAGCTGATCGGCGACTTGCTGGAGCGTGGCTACAGCATTGCCAGCATCCGCGAACTGCTGCTGGCTTGGCAGCAGGGCCAGGGGCTGGCCCAGGTGCTGGGGCTGGAGCAGGCAATTGTCGGCCCCTGGAATCAGGAGCAGGCCGGGTGCCTGGGCTTCGATGAAGTGCAGGAGTTGTTTGGCACGCAGCTCGATGATCAGCTGCTGGATCAGGCGCAAGCCCTGGGGCTATTGGAGTTTGCCGGCGACCATCTGCGGGTGCCCAGCCCCCGGCTGTTTGCCGCCGGGGTGCAGCTGTTTCAGGCCGGCATTCCGTTGCCTGCGCTATTGAATGAGTTGGCGGCGATTCGTGGCCAGGTCGAGCCGCTGGCCGCCGGTATAGTGCAGATGATCGTCAGCCATCTGGTCAATCCGCTGCTGCTCAACGCCATGCCACGAGCCGAGGAGCTGGAACGGCTCAGCGCGCAATTGCTGCAATTGCGCCCGCTGGTGGAAGAGGTGGTAGAAACCGAACTGGCCCGTGGCCTGCAACAGTCGGCCAACCGCGAACTGGGCGAGCGGGTCGGCGATTTGCTCAAGGGTTTTGTTAAACCGTAAGACTGGCCGCAGGCAGTAGGCCAATGGTTGCTGGCTGGCCTACCCCCGGAGTACCCAGAGCTGCCGCTCTTTCGCGTGGTGATCGACTGGTTAGTTCAGCAGGCTGAGCAGGCTAAGACGCGCTTGTCAGCTCAGTTCTGACGCGACGCGCAGGTTTGGCCGCCGAATGCCTAAATCTGCGACAATCGCGGCCCTGATAAATTTGCCCGCGATGACCTGATGACCGATACCGCTGCCGTCCTCGATACCCTGCATAAATCCGTTGGGCTGGCCATGTTGGTGGACCGGAGCAAATTGCGCCGGCAGTTGCACGAGCTGGCCAAGCGTCCCGACGCGATCAAGCAGGCGCAGTGGGCCGAGCGGTTGCAGGCATCCATCGCCAAGGTCGAGGCGCGGCGCCTGAGTATTCCGCACATCCACTATGACGACAGCCTGCCGATTGCCGCCAAGCGCGACGAGATCAAGGCGGCCATTGCCAAGCATCAGGTGGTGGTGATTGCCGGCGAAACCGGTTCGGGCAAGACCACCCAGCTGCCGAAAATCTGCCTGGAGTTGGGCCGTGGCCTGACCGGCTTGATCGGCCACACCCAACCACGACGGATCGCCGCCCGCAGCGTCGCCACCCGGGTGGCCGAAGAGCTGAACACGCCGCTCGGCGGCTTGGTCGGTTATCAGGTGCGCTTCGAGGATCAAAGCAGCGACAGCACCATGATCAAGCTGATGACCGATGGTATCTTGCTGGCCGAAACCCAGCACGACCGCTACCTGGACAAGTACGACACCATCATTGTCGACGAGGCCCACGAGCGCAGTCTGAACATCGACTTCCTGTTGGGCTTCCTGAAAACCCTGCTGGTGCGCCGCCCCGATCTGAAACTGATCATCACTTCGGCGACCATCGACCTGGCGCGGTTTTCTGCGCATTTTAATGATGCGCCCATAGTCGAAGTCTCCGGTCGCACCTTCCCGGTCGAGACCTGGTATCGGCCGCTGTTGGGTGAGCAGGACGAAAACGGCGAGATGGTCGAGGACGACCTAAGCGTCGATCAGGCCATCATCAAGACCCTCGACGAGCTGGCGGCCTTCGAGCGCAGTGAGGGCAAGTTGCCCGGCGATGTGCTGGTGTTCCTGCCCGGCGAACGGGAAATTCGCGATTGCGCCGAGATGCTGCGCAAGGCCAACCTCAAACACGCCGAGATTCTGCCGCTGTATGCGCGGCTGTCGCCGGCCGAGCAGCAGAAGATTTTCCAGCGCCGGCCGGGGCGCAAGATCGTGCTGGCCACCAACGTCGCCGAGACCTCGCTGACGGTGCCGGGCATTCGCTATGTGATCGACAGCGGCACGGCGCGCATCAGCCGCTACAGCTACCGCGCCAAAGTGCAGCGTTTGCCCATCGAGGCGGTCTCCCAGGCCAGCGCCAATCAGCGCAAGGGCCGTTGCGGTCGGGTCGAGCCGGGCCTCTGTGTGCGCCTGTACAGCGAGGAGGATTTCAACAGTCGCCCGGCCTTTACCGACCCGGAGATTCTGCGCACCAACCTCGCGGCGGTGATTCTGCAGATGCTGCATCTGCGTCTCGGCGCCATCGAAGATTTCCCCTTTATCGAGCCGCCGGATGGCAAGGCCATCAGCGACGGATTCAACCTGCTGCAAGAGCTGTCGGCGGTTAATCGCGAGAGCCAGCTGACCCCGCTGGGTCGCCAGTTGGCGCGCCTGCCGGTGGACCCGCGCCTCGGCCGCATGCTGCTCGAAGCCGCCAAGCAGGGCAGCCTGCAAGAGGTGCTGATTGTGGCCAGTGCGCTGTCGGTGCAGGACGTGCGCGAGCGGCCACCGGAGCGCCAGCAGGCGGCCGATCAGGCCCATGCGCAGTGGAAGGATATCGACTCGGATTTCGCCGGCTTGGTCAATCTCTGGCGCGGCTTCGAGGAGCAACGTCTGAGCCTCGGCGCCAGCCCGCTGCGCAGCTGGTGCCGGAAGAACTTCCTGAATTACCTGCGCCTGCGCGAGTGGCGCGACTCCCATCGCCAGCTCAGTTTGATCTGCAAAGAGTTGCAGCTAACTCTGAATACCACCCCGGCGGATTTCCCCAAACTGCACAAGGCGGTGCTGTCCGGGTTGCTCAGCCAGATCGGCCAGAAGACCGAAGACGGCGACTACCTCGGCGCCCGCCAGCGGCGCTTCTGGATTCACCCATCCTCGGGGCTGGGCAAGAAGCGTCCGCAATGGCTGATGGCCGGCGAGCTGGTGGAAACCACCAAGCTCTACGCCCGCCAGGTGGCCAAGATCGAACCGGACTGGATCGAGCCGCTGGCCGGCCACCTGATCAAGAAAAACCACTTCGAGCCGCACTGGGAGAAGAAACGCGGCCAGGTGGTGGCCTTCGAGCAAATCACCCTGTACGGGCTGATTGTGGTGGGCAAGCGGGCGGTGCATTACGGGCCGATCGAGCCGGTGTTGTCCCGCGAACTGTTTATCCGCGACGGTCTGGTGCGTGGCGAGATACTGTCCCGCGCCCGTTGCCTGAAGGCCAACAGCGAGCTGCTGGAGCTGCTCGACGAGCTGGAAGCCAAGGCCCGCCGCCGCGACATTCTGGCCGACGAAGAAACCCTCTACGCCTACTACGAGGCGCGCATCCCGGCCGAGATCCATCAGGCCGCGACCTTCGACAGCTGGTACAAGATCGAGAGCGGCAAGAACCCGCAGCTACTGATCATGCGCGAGGAAGACGTGCTGGCCCGCGAGGCCAGCGAAGTCACCGCCGCCCTGTACCCGGACAGCCTGCAACTGGGCGACTTGCGCCTGACCCAGACCTATCACTTCGAACCCAACCACCCGCGCGACGGCGTGACCCTGCGGGTGCCGGCGCCGCTGTTGCCGCAATTGCCCAGCGAGCGGCTGGAATGGCTGGTGCCCGGCCTGCTGGAGGCCAAGTGCATCGCCCTGGTGCGCAACCTGCCCAAGGCGCTGCGCAAGAACTTCGTGCCGGTGCCGGACTTTATCAAGGCGGCTTTAGAGCGCATCAACTTCGGTGAAGGCTCGCTGCCGGCCGCCCTGGGTCGCGAGCTGCAACGCATGACTGGGGTCAAGGTCAGCGAGGAGGCCTGGACCCAGGCGCTGCTGGAGCTGGACAACCACCTGAAGATCAATCTGGAAGTGGTGGATGCCAGCGGCAAGTTCCTCGGCGAAGGCCGCGACCTGAGTGAGCTGAATGCCCGCTTCGTGCAGGCCAGCCACGCCGCCTTGGCCATAGTGCAGAACGCCGGCCAGCAGCGTCCGGTGGAAGCCAAGGCCTTTGCCCAAGTGGCGGCCAGCACCCAGCAAAACATCGCCGGGTTATCGATGACGGTCTATCCGGCCTTGGTCGAAGGCAGCGTTGGCGATGAGCGCGGCACGGTCAAGGAAGGCCGCTTCCCGACCCTGGCCGAAGCCGAGTTCCAACACCGCCGCGCCTTGCAGCGCCTGTTGCTGCAACAACTGGCAGAGCCTGCCAAATACCTGCGCGGCAAACTGCCGGGCCTCACCGAGCTGGGTTTGCTCTATCGCGAGCTGGGCCGGGTCGATGCCCTGGTGGAAGACATTCTGCTGGCCAGCCTGGACAACTGCATCCTCGCAGGCAGCGAGCCGCTGCCGCGCGACGGCGCCGGGCTGGCAAAACTGGCCGAACAAAAACGCGGCGGCTGGGCCGAACAGGCCGAGCGTTTGGCCAAGCGGGTGCTGGAGGTGCTGAGCCTGTGGCACGGCCTGCAAAAACGCTTCAAGGGCAAGATCGACCTGGCCCAGGCCGTGGCGCTGAATGACATCAAGCTGCAGTTGAGCAATCTGGTCTATCCGGGCTTCGTGCGCGAGACGCCGATGGAATGGCTGAACGAGCTGCCGCGTTATTTGCGCGCCATCGAGCAGCGCTTCGACAAACTCGGCAGCCAAATGCAGAAGGACCGGGTCTGGAGCGGCGAGCTGAATGCCTGCTGGGCCCAGTACCAAACCCGCCTGAGCAAACACACCAAAGAAGGTAAACGCGACCCGCAACTGTTGCTGTATCGCTGGATGCTGGAGGAATACCGGGTGTCGCTGTTTGCCCAGCAGCTGGGCACCAAGATGCCGGTGTCGGATAAGCGCGTGGCCAAACAATGGACGGTGGTGGAGGGCTGACGGCCTTAGTGCTGTCGCTTGCAAACGCACTCCGCCGCTGTGTTGGCGGTCGGATCACTCAGGCGTTCACGGCCCTTGTAGGAGCGGACTTGTCCGCGAAGCGATGGAGCCGTCCCCACTAAACCTCGTCACCTACTGCGGTCGAGCTTTCGTGGGGACGGGCAGGGCGCCGGCTAATCTGAACCTTGAGGTGCTGATTAGCCGGCGAGTTTCAGTGGCGAAATTACCCCCCCCTGGGTTGGCGCTGCTGTCGGCGGTGATGGGGTTTTCAAGCCCCGTCGCTGTTTAACTGCCAGCTTTTTGCCGCGTTACCCGAGGGCCTTGACCTATGAGATAACACTCCGCCGAAAGAATCGAGGCCTGTTAGCTACATTACATCAGTATTTAAGACTCGCTATGAGTGACAACTGATTTGATGAGTATTCGCTATCATTCCACTTATAGTCGTATTGCCCTTTGACAGTCCAAGAGTTGTTATCGCAATTGCAGGAAAGGAATGTAATACCCGCGCCGACATTGTACAAATCCCGATTCTGCTCTATCCCTTCCACGTTAAACTCTGAGCCTCCACCCGTGAACACTGCCGTCTGCTCCGTGGTTGTATCGCTGAAATCATGCAACCATTTGACATGAGCCTCAGGGGAATAGGTGCTAGCGCCGGATTGAATAACACGTTCAATCTTCACGCCCAAGCCTGATTGAGTAAAATTATAATCTTGGTCGTCCACACGATGATTCACGTCACCAGCACCGCGTTCGGTATAACTGTCGACTTTGATAAGCGATGTCTGTAATGACGCGAACGGTGTAACAGTGACCGCTTGGTCAAAGTAAAAGTGTTTGCCGGTCGAGACGAGAGCGGTGTACTGCTGCCCATCGTAGTCAGATTTCGCGACGCGACTCACGCCTGGAAGTATGATTTGGCGCTCCCCTTCATAGTTGTCTATCCCGGCAGTCAAAGCACCCTGTACATACCAAGGGCCTGGCGTGTAGTTGAGATAACCCGTCAGCTGGTAAGAATCGATAGTTGTCTCACCAGAGGAACCGTTTCCGTCAATTGAGCTATTCGCATAGCCTGCGCTCACACCAAGGCGGGTGTCCTCGCTCACCGGGCGGTCATAGCCCAGCACCAGGCCATAGGTTTTAGTGTCATAGCCGACACTATTATTGACGTCGTTTTGGTTGCCTAAATTACCAAAGCTCTTAGCCCACAAGTTGTTCTGTTGCTCTTCACCATTACACTTACGCACTTCTTGGATTTTATTTGGCTCACAATTGGCGTCACAACACATGTCTTGGATCTCGTCCACACGAGCCAGCAACATGTCTTCCATAAGGCGCGTCGCCTGCCCTGCAACCCAGGGCGCTGCCAGGTTGGTGCTGCTGGGAGCCAGTTGAGCCAGGGCATTGTTGACGGCGACTGCACTGGGAAGAGCAAGGAGTGCGCCCTGAATGGCAAGCAAATCGGAACCCGCTGGAGCCGGTGTGCCAATCAATGCCCCCGCTGTTGTGTCGACAGCAGGCGAGCCCAAGGAAACCGACTCAACAGTTATGAGCACATCGCCAGTGGTCGTAGGTACGCTCGAGAAGGTGTAAAGCGGGTTGGTATTGAGGACAGTCACGGTCGCCCCGATGGTGCCGGATAGGCCACCGACAATCCTGAACGTCGTACCGGGAGTCAGTACTCCGGTTACGGTTGGAATTACGGTAATGCCGGCGGCATTAATATTCGAGGAGCCGGACGGCTGGATATTACCGTACACGGCATTACCGGCCAGCGTGGTCGCAATAGTGCCGTTGGCGTTAGTGGTCAACGCCCCAGTAATGCTCAAGGTGTTCGCTCCGAGGCTGAAGCCTTGAGCTTGCACCGCACCGGTAATAGACGCATTACCGCCCGATACAATGATTTGCTTCAGCCCACTTGCACCACCAATGGCCCCGGTTACATTACTGCCGCTATTGAGCGTCAATGTACCGGTATTTGCGGTATTGGTCGTGATGGCGCCCGTCAGCAAGCGACCGGCACCGAGATTAAGAAAACCATCACCGACAAACACCGGGGCCGATATAACGTCACCATTGAAGTTTATCGTCCCGGTCTCACTAATCTGGGTTGTAGTTGCATGGACATCGCCATTGAAGGTTACCGCTTTACCAGTAGCGCCGGCACTGATATTGAGGAATAGAACCCCCGGTTGACCGGTAGAGCCGGTTACGGTCGAGTCGCCAAGGAACAGGAGGTTACCCGTATTGCTGGAAGCAGTGGTGAAAGCACCGCCGAGATCGTTATTAGTATTGATATTCTGGCCATCGGTAACGGTCAATGTGGCACCACCCGTTGTGTCTACGCCATTCAGCACACCTTCCGCTCCGACTACGCCTGGAAGCGCGACGGCCTCGCGAGCCGAGCTAATTGGTGCCCACGCCACAATGGCAGCGGCCACAGCTAGAGAAACTAAGCTGGCTTTCATATCAGGACCTATAAGTTAGGACGTCAGAATTGACACTTCAGCCTAGGTCTAGAAAATATAATGAGCAAATAGATAGGGGGGTGATCGTAAGCACCGAGGGCCCGAGCTTATCAGCTTGGAGCTGCGCAGCCTCAGCCATGCCGAGCTGCAGCAGCTGTGGACGGCGCTCAACACCGGCTACCGGCCGTCGTTGCTCTACAAGGTATGGGTGCTGGCGGCGGGCTGAGGCCCGGCCACCTCAGCGCGCCACGGCCTCGCAGCTGTCGGTTTGGGCCATGACCCAGATGCGCTGGTAAAACTCGCAGTCACCTTCGACTTAACGCACTGGGGCCAAGAGCGGGCTCTGCTGCGCGGCTTGTAGCCGGATTAGCGGGCTTGGTCGCACTGCGCGGTGTTTGCTTAGCGCAGGTTGCCGGGCCTGACCGCTGGGCGGTGCCGGCGGCTTTGCGCGGCGCGGCTGGGGAACTCGCAGCGCGGTTCGGCGGTCGGAGGCTGTGCGCGTGTTGTCGGCGCGGCTGTTGTTTGATTCTGATTTGGCGGCTTTTTAGCGGGCCAGTTTTCGCCAAAATTCTTAGTTCGGTGGGCATTTAGCGGTGCGGTCTGAGGCGTTGCCTCGGGCTTTTTATGCTGCGGGCCGGCCAATCATTGCGAGTATTGAATATGTTGGAACAATCGTTAAATCAGTTGGAGCAGTTGGTGACCGATCTGCTACAGACCAATCAAAGCCTGCACAGCGACAACGCGCAATTAACCGCGCAGTTGCAGCAGATCAAGGATGAAAACGAAAGTTTGCAGCTCAGCGCCCTTGAGCAAGACGATCAGCACAGCGCCACCATCGCCCGGATTCAGGCCTTGGTGGCCGTGGCCTCGGCCGGTCACGGCGGCGCCTCGAATGCGGGTAACCCATGAGGAAAGATGGCGCCGGGGTGACGTTGATCAATGTTCTCGGCTGCGACTACAGCGTCAAGGCACCTGCCGGCCAAGACCAGACGCTGGTGGCGGCGGGGCAATTGCTGCAGGAGTTGTTGGCCGAGACCAAGGCGCAGGCCCCGGCCCTGGTGCGCGACAAGTTGCTGGTGATGACGGCGCTGAAAATCTGCGCCCAACTGCAGGCGCAGCAGTACAACCGCCAGCAGGGCGTGGCGCAGATCGAAGCGCAGGTCAGCGCCCGCATTGATGCAATCGCCCAACTAATTAGCGCGCCCTAATAGCCTCTTGGGCTTAGCTGTCCGTAGCGAGGTCAGGCTCAGTACTGGGCTTTGATCACGCTGATGCCTTGGTTCAGCACCTCGCGCCAGGCTTGGCGGGTGTGGTTGTCGCAGAGTTGGTCGTGGTCGGCAACCGCTTGCAGCAGTGAGTCGAGCCACAGTTGGTAGAGTTCGGGTTGGATATCCAAGCCACCACGGGCGTGGCTGCAGCCCAGCGCCCGCAATTTGCTGTCGGGCATGCCGCGGGCGTGCATCACCAGGTTAAGGATGCCGTGGCGCAGCAGTTGTTTTTGCGTAGGCATGTCGGTGTCGATGAACTTGGCCCGCACTGCTGGCGAGCTGGCGAGAAAGTACAGGTAAAAGCTGTCGAGGAAGCCGTGGCTGGCACAGCAGCGGCCATAGCTTTGCATAACGAGATCGGCGGAGTTCATGGGGTTCCAAGGGTTGGGCGGTGACGCAGGTCGGCGGCCCGTGTGGCTGCTCGGGTCTGCGTAAGGTCGCGCAAACTACCGGAATAGAGCGCCTAAGCACAAGTTAATCAATGCTGTTGGGGCGTGCGAGTTGATCGCTTGCTCAGCTATTGATTGCTGGGTCACGGCCTGCTAGATGGGGATGTTCGATTAACTGTTGAGCGCCGCAAACCTCATGGGCTTTAGGATTCACATGGATGTGGGAAATGCGCTGCGCCGTATGGAGCGACTGCCGCCCGCGATGCTTTGCGCTGTGTCAGCTAGCGCGGTGGGTCGCGGGTCGCGGTTAAAGCCCCTCCTACAAACAGCTACCTTCTGGTGCAATAGCTAAAGGGTTTATGGCCAGGTTTCAGGCTTGCTTGGGCTTGTTCGTGCGCCTGCTCACGCGCTTGCTTGGGGCGCTTGAACAGGCGCAGCACTCAGATGCTGATGAGCTGTTCGCTGAGGTTGCTGGCGCTGTCATTGGCGCTGTCGCTCAGTGGTTTTGGCTGCGGTTGCTCGGCGACGCCGGCTAAAAACTCATCGCCCCAACGGCGAATGTCGTTGTAGCTGACGATGTCGTACAGCTCGCGCAGTCGCGCCTGGGCCTCGATCTTGGGCATGTTCAAGGCCTGATAGCAGACTTGCACCATGTCTGCCGGGTCGTGGGGATTGGTCAGTAGGGCGCCTTTGAGTTCAGCGGCGGCGCCGGCGAATTCCGACAGCACCAGCACTCCGCAGCCACCGAGCAAACCCTGGGCGGCGACGAACTCCTTGGACACCAGGTTAAGCCCGTCGCGCAGTGGGGTAATCCACATCACGTCGGCCATGGCGTACCAGGCGCTGACTTCTTCAAAGGGCAGGCTGCGAAAGAACAGTTGCAGGGGCGTCCAGCCGATGCGCGCAAAGCGGCCGTTGATGCGCCCGGCGACTTGCTCGATCTGCCCTTGCAGCTCGTCATAGATGGTCATTTCTTTGGCCGCCGGCACGCAGACGCAGACCAGGGTGACCTTGCGCAGCAGTTCGGGGTTTTCCGCCAGCAGCCGCTCGTAGGCCTGAAGTTTCTCTAGGGTGCCTTTGGTGTAGTCGAGGCGCTCGACCGAGAGGATCAGTTTGACGCCGTCCAGCTCGCTGCGTAGGCGCTCCATCATCTGCTGGATTTTCGGCGCGGCTAACGCTGCGCTGACCCGCTCAAGATCCAGCCCCACCGGGTGGGCGCCGAGCTTGACCACGCGGTTGCCGGTATCCACCGCAGTGGTCATGCGCTCCAGGCCCACGGCGCAACCGTAGGTGATAAAGCGCGGCGCACAGTTTTGCCGGCTGATGGTTTGCAGCGGAGTGACGCCACGGGCGGCGTCGACAAAGTTCTCCACTTGGCGGGGGATATGAAAGCCGATGTAGTCGCATTGCAGCAGGCTGCCGATGATCTGCCGGCGCCACGGCAGGACGTTGAACACGTCGGCCGAGGGAAAGTAGGTGTGGTGGAAAAACGTGATGCGCAGGTCCGGGCGCAGCTCGCGCAGGTAGCCAGGCACCATCCACAGGTTGTAGTCGTGCAGCCAGACAATTGCGCCTTCGGCGGCTTCCTGGGCGGTGCGTTCGGCGAAGGCGCGGTTAACCTTGAGGAACACCTGCCAGTCGTCTTCGCGAAACTGCGCACGCTCCCAGAAGGTGTGCAAGGTCGGCCAGAAGGCTTCCTTGGAGAAGCGCTTGTAGAAAATGTCGACCTCGTCCTTGCTCAGCGGCACGCGGGCGGCGGTGAGCTTGGGGTAGTGCTCGGCATCCACCGTAGTGTGGGTTTCGAACGGCTCGCCGGCCGCGTCTTCGTGCTCGGCCCAGGCCACCCAGGAGCCTTTGCGGCCATCGCCGAAGAAGCTCAGCAGGGTCGGGATAATGCCATTCGGCGAGGTCGGACGGCGGCGCTGCAATTTGCCCGCGACCCGATGCTCTTCGTAGGGCAGGCGGTGGTAGACCATCACCAGGTCCGATTTGCCCGGTGGCAAGGCCAGCCGTTGTTCGGCGGCGATCCCGCTTGCGCCGAGAAAGCCAAAATGCACTATGGCTTCGAGAATGCCGCCACAGCCTGGCCGCTGGGCGTGGAAGATGCGCGAGTGACGGGCCGTGGCCTGCAACAGCGCGGTTTCGGCGGCGCCGACACACACGCCTTTGAACTGGCCGCTGAGCATGCTGAGGTCGTTGAGGGTGTCGCCGGCGGTCAGTACCTGGTTGATGTCCAGCTCCAGCCAGTCGATCAGCGCCTGCAAACTGCTGCCTTTGTTGACGCCCTTGGGGAGAAAGTCGAGGTAGCGTTCGGCCGAGTAGAGCAGGTCGCAACCCAGGGCTTCGGCCGCCGCCAGCAGGGCCGGATTGGCGGCTTGTTCGGGGCTGCAGTAATACGAGCAGCGGCGCATCTGCGGGATGTCCTGGCGCTCCAGACCGAAGCTTTCGATGGCGCTGGCGACCTGGCTTTCACCGGGCCAGAGGGCGTCGACCGCACCTTGCAGCGGCTGGATCAGTTGCAGGCTGTCGCCATGCACCAGGCTCGCGCCGACGTCGGCGATGATGAAGTCCGGTTGCGGCAGGGTCGGGTCGGCCAGCAAGGGCAGCACCGACTCCAGGCTGCGGCCAGTGACATAGGCCAGGCGGATTTCCGGGTGGGCGGCGAGGGTTTGGTAAAGGCTTAGACGGTCGGCGGGATTGCCGGCGAGAAAGGTTCCATCAAGATCGGTGGCAAGTAACATGCGCTGTCTCCTGTCCATGCGGACTGCGTTGACGCGCCGACCTGGGCCGACGAGTTGAGTGGGTGGGTCATGTCGACCCTGTTGTTAGTGGCTATGTGTCCGTTAATGGTGAGCGTGGCAAACCTTGTAGGAGGGGCTTTAGCCGCGACCCGCGTTCCACAGCACTCAGTGACACAGCGCAAGGTATCGCGGCTAAAGCCCCTCCTACGATTCGGTTCAACCCATCACGGTGCATAGTCTTGTTATTGAACGGTGCAATGTGCGCTTGGCGCACTTAAGAGGTGGCGGCGGTTGGCTGCGCGGCAGCGCTCTCTGGCTCTGGTTCTGTGGTCGGTGCTTCGGGCATGAGTTCGAGTACCGTGTGGCTGGTGCGCAGCATCGGCATAAAGTGCCCATGGGGTTCGTTGATCAGGTCGCTGACGTGGCGCAAGCGGTAGAGCGTGTAGGCCGCCAGCAGGCTTAGGCTCGCGGCGAAATGCAGCGGCAGGGCCAGGCCGCCGAATTGCTGCATCAGCAGGCCGGCCAGCAACGGGCCGCAGACCGAGCCGATGCCGTTGACCATCAGTAGACCGCTGGAGCCGGCGAGAATTTCATCGCTGTGCAGTTGGTCGACCATCTGCGCCACGGCCAGCGGGTAGATGGCAAAGGCCAGGCCACCCCAAACGAACATCGCCGCCAGCAGCCAGGGGCCGGCCGACAGCAGCGTCATCAGCAGCGCCACCACGACCGCCAGCAGCACCACCCAGAGCAGCACCTGGCGGCGGTCATGGCGGTCGGAGTAATGGCCTATCGGCCACTGCAACAGGGCACCGCCAAGAATGGTGCCGCTCATCAACAGGCCGACGCCGGGCGCATCGAAACCGCTGAGGCTGGCATAGACCGGCGCCATACCCCAGAACGCGCCCAGGGCCAGGCCCGACAAGCCGGCGGCGGCCATGGCCACGGGCGCCACTTGAGCCAGTTGGCGCAGATTGGTGTGCAGGGTCTCGGGCATGCTCGGCTGGGTTTGCCGGGTCAGGGTGATGGGCATCAAGGCCGCGCTGATCAGCAGCGCCGCCAGCACGAACAGCACAAAGTCGCTGGGGCTGGCCAGGTTTAATAGCTGCTGGGCGGCGGCCAAGGCGCCAAGGTTGACCATCATGTAGATGGCAAACACTTGGCCGCGTTTCTCGCTGGGTACCTGGGCGTTGAGCCAGCTCTCGATCACCATATACAGGCTGACCAGCGCCAGGCCGTAGAGCACCCGCAAGCCCAGCCAGACCCAGGGGTTGACCAGCAAAATATGCAGCAGCGCGGTGATGGCGGCCAAGGCTGCAAAGAAGGCAAACGCGCGGATATGCCCAACGCGGCGAACCAGCGGAATCGCCAGCCAAGTGCCAAGGAGAAAACCGACGAAGTACCCGGACATTATCAGTCCGAGCATCCCGGTGGAGTAGCCTTCGGCGACGCCACGCAGGGTCAGCAGGGTGTTAAGCAGACCGTTGCCAAGCAGGAGTAATGCAACTGCGCAAAGCAATGAGCTGATGGGAGCCATCAGAACCAACATAGCCAGCTACCCTAGGCCAATGGCCCCCCGAGGGCAACCTTAAGTCCTCGATCGGATTCTATGATTATTAGTTAAGTTATTGATTTTAATTGATTATTAAAACTGCTGAACGGTCTTCGGCCAGTCTGCTGGCAGGGCCGCTGAATGCTGCGAGTGAGCATCTGGGCTGTTTACCAGGTGCTTGCGCGGTTGCGCGTGTGGTTCTCGCTGGCAGGTTGTTTTAGATAAGCATTGCTAATCAATACCGCTAAAATTCGTCGCGTTTCATTGGCGGCTGAATCTTTAAAATGGGCCGTACCTTTACAGCCAAGTGGATTGACCTATGCAACGCGAAAGCTCATTCAATTGCACCGCCGCCGGTTTTCGGATGCCTGCCGAGTGGGAGCCGATGGCCGCTTGTTGGCTCGGCTGGCCGGTGCTGGAAAACCGTGAAGAGCTCTGGGGCAGCCATTATCAGCAGGTTTGCCGGGAATTTGCGTTGTTCGCCCAATGCATCGCCAAGTACCAGCGCTGCATAGTCACCGCCTATGAGCCTTTGGCCGAGCAGGCGCGCGAGCTCTGCGGGCCGACGGTTGAGGTGGTGGCCGCCGCCGCCGAAGACAATTGGCTACGCGATTGCGGGCCGATTTTTTTGAACGGCCCTGATAAGCAACAGATTGCAGTGGTGTATGAATTTAACGCCTGGGGCGAAAAATACCGCCCCTATGATGGCTGCAAGCAAATCGGCGGCGACATCGCCCGTTTGGCTGGCGTTGAGATCGTCCGCTCGGCGATGGTGCTGGAAGGCGGCTCTTTTTATGTCGACGGCGAGGGCACCTTGCTGACCACCGAGAGTTGTTTGCTGAACAAAAATCGCAACCCGAATATGAGCAAAGAGCAGATCGAAGCCGAGCTGATCCGCACCCTGGGCGTGCAGAAGATCATCTGGCTGCCTGGCAACCCGGCGGAAACCGAAACCGATGGCCATATCGATGGCATCGCCTCGTTCACCGCACCCGGCAAGATTTTGTTCAACTCCGCCGACGCCGACATGGGCGAGTATTACGACTGCATGATGGCCAACCGCCGTGTGCTGGAGCAGGCCACCGATGCCAAGGGCCGGCGCTTCGAGATTATCGACCTGCCAACCCCGCGCACCGACACCACCCTCAACCCCGAACGCGGTAATGATCGCGACTGCGACATCTACTCCAACTACATCCTGGTCAACGGCGCGGTGATCAGCACGGCGTTTAACGTGCCACAAGATGCCATCGCCCGTAAGGCGTTCGAGCAGGCCTTTCCGGGGCGGGTGGTGGAGTTGTTGCCAGTCACCACCATTGGCTTGGGCGGCGGCAGTTTGCACTGTTCGACCCAGCAACAGCCGGCCAAGGCTTAAAAGCCGACGGTGCTAAACGGCGCGCTGGGGCATTTTGCTGCGTGGTTGTTTTCCTTCAGCCGGCTAAGCCGCTGTCGACCCTCTTGGGCTTGGCTTTGTGCGCGTCGCGCATCAGCAAGAGATCGAGCACCGAGGGCGGGGTGGCCAATTGAAAGCCGACTTTGCCGGTGAAACGGTGCGGGTTGACGAAGGTGCCGAAGAGCATGTCCCACAGCGGCAGGTCGCTGTAGTTGCGGCCATGGACTTGATATTCGTGGTGCAGGCAGTGCGATTCCGGCCGTTGCACCAGATAGCCCAGCCAGCGCGGGGTGTTGATATTGCTGTGCTGAAACAGGCTGGTAAGGGCCACGAACAAACCCACCAGCGCCGTGGTCAATGGCGTTAAACCGAGCACGAAGCTGGTGATCAGCGTACTGCTGCCGACCTTCAGCGCTATCTCCAGCGGATGGGCGAAATAGGCGCCGGCCACATCGACCCGATCAGGGCTGTGGTGCAATTGGTGCGCGCCCAGCCACAGCCAGTCGAAGCGATGCAGGGCGCGATGCAGCCAATAACCCACCAGGGTCACGGCCAGCACCCCCGGCGCAATAGCCCACAACCCCAGATCATTGAGGTTAAGCAGGCTGTGTTGCTGCAACCAGGGTACCGGGATCAGTAGCGGCACAACCGAGCCGACCATCAGCACCATGACGAAGAACAGCGCACCGGCCATTCGCCAATTGCGCACGTCGCTAAAAACTCGGGCCGGATAGCGGGCTTCGATAATCAGTAGCAGGGTAAAAGCCAGCGGGATGGCAATCCCGATTAAGTCTGCAAGTGGCATGCTGTTCTCCAAATGGGTTGCTATTTTATGAGTTTATAGGCACCGATATGCCTATATTTGGGTAAAAAAATTAGCTGTCAGGCACTGCGCAGCACAGCGGCACCAAGGCTTGAATCAGGGCGGAAATTCGCTGGACCCGCGCGGCTATGGTCGGCCCGTCAATCTGGTAATAGGTGTGCCGGCCTTCAGTCTGGGCGCGCAGCAAACCGGCGCGTTCCATGGTTTGCAAATGCCGGGCAATCACCGAGCGGTCTTGCGGCATCGCCTGGGCAATGCTGCCAATGTCGGAGCGGCCTTGCAGCACCAGCACGCGGAAAATCTGGATGCGCGCAGGCTCGCAGAGGGCCCGAAAGAAATCGGTATCGAGAATCTCAATACAGGCGTCGGCGGCTTCGGTACGGGTCGTGGGCTTGAGCTGGTTCATGGCTTGAGCATATATGCACGCTAATGCATGCGTCAACTGAGAGTTGTTGTTCGTATTGACTTGCTACGCAGCTAAATGGGCAAGGCTTAAGCGGCGCTTGGATGGTTGCGTTGCGCGCCTAGCTTCTGCGGGGGCTTTTCTTTATTCTCTGCGCCCGAAAAAAAGCCTGAGTAATCAATATGTTGGAAAAGTCCTTAAGTCAGTTGGAAGCACTGGTCAGCGAGTTGCTAGTCGCCAATCAAGGGCTGCTGAGCAGTAATGCACAATTAAGCGCAGAGCTGGCGCAGGTTAAGGATGACAACGACAATTTGCAGCTCGGCGCCCTCGAGCAAGACGAGCTGCAAAACGCCACCCTGGCGCGGATTCAGGCCTTGGTTGAGCGCGCAACCCTTGGCCAGAACGCCGCTGGCAGCCCCGTTTGTCCATGAGTGGCGGCGATCAGGTCACGGTTATTTCAATTCTGGGCAGTGACTACAGCATCAAAACCCCTGACGCGCAGCAGCCGGCCTTATTGGCAGCGGCGCAGATGCTGCAAGACTTGCTGGCCGCGACCAAGGCCAAGGCGCCGGGTTTGCTCGGCGACAAACTGCTGGTGTTGGCGGCGCTCAAGCTGTGCTCGGAACATGCTGAATTACAGCAGCGCCAGCTAGATGTGCAGCGGGTCGAGGTCAAGGTTAGTGCGCGCATCGATGCCTTGGCCAGTTTGATTCAGTCAGCCTGAGCGTCTTTGCCTTAGCGCGGCATAGCCGAGCGCAGTAGTTTTTCAGCGTCCTGTTAGTCGTTGGCGTGGCGCTTGAGGATGGTCTGGTAGGTGCCGTCGGCCTGCATGGCGCGGATGGCCTGGTTGAAGCCGTCGATAATCTGCTGGTGCTGTGGATGGCTGCGGCGCACCAGAATATGCAAGGGCGACTCCGATAGCGGTTTGGGCAAAAACTCCAACTCGTCGCGAATATCGCGCAGCTCACCATTAAACGCGTGCTGCGCCACCGTCTCATCTTCCAGGGTCAGCTGTACGCGCCCCAACGCCAACATGCGGGCGGCGCTGGCGAAGCTGGTGACCGGGTGTTTCTTCAGGCTGGCGTCGCTGTCGAAGGCCGGGGCATAGGCGTAACCGCGCACCACGGAAATTAAATAGGGCCTCAGGTCGCTCAGTTGCTTGAATTCTACGTGGCTGCCTTTTTTGCGGATAAAGCGAATGGTGTTGGTGAAGTAGGGGTCGGAGAACTGACCATAGACGGCCCGCTCTGGCGCAAACCAGGTGGCGACGGTGAGGTCATAGCGGTCGTGCTGCAGGCCTTCTATGGCACGGGCCCAAGGTACTTCTTGGTACTCGCTGGCAAAGCCGGCGCGGCTCAGTGCGGTGCTGACCAAGTCGACGGCTAGACCATTGTATGGCAGGGTTTGGTCGGTGAACGGCGGGAAGTTGTTGGCCACCATTTGCAGGGGCGCAGCCAGCGTTGCTGCGTTGAGGAGCAGGGCGCACAAGCAGGCGTAAACAAAATGACGGCACATATTGGCGGTCTCCGTTGCGGCGTATTGGTAGCTTAGTCGCTGCCCCGGAAACTGCTAAATGGCGCGACCAGACGCTGCCTGGTCGCTGTTTGCGACTTGCGCTTAGGGCTTAGTAGTTGCCCATATAGTCGCGCTTGCCGACTTCGATGCCGCTGTGGCGCAAGATCGCGTAGCTGGTGCTGACGTGGAAGAAGAACTGCGGAATACCGTAGCTGAGTAAGTAGTCTTGGCCGTTGAATTTGCGCTCTTTCGGGGTGCCCGGACGGGTGATGATTTCGCGCTCTTCCTGGCCGTTGATCTGCTCCGGGGTAAAGCTGTCGAGGTAAGCCAGGGTCTTGCTGAGCAAAGCTTGCAGGTCGGCAAAACTGTGCTCGTTGTCCTCGTACTTGGGCACTTCGACACCGGCCAGGCGCGAGCTGATGCCTCGGGCGAAATCGGCGGCGATTTGCACTTGGCGGGTCAGGGCGAACATGTCCGGGAACAGCCGCGCTTGCAGCAGGGCGTGAGCTTCGATGTTCTTAGCGTCGGCGTGGGTTTCGGCTTTATGCAACACGCCACTGAGGCTGTTGAGCATTTGCTTGAACACGGGAACGGATGCGGCGTACAGGGAAATGGTCATGATGGGCTCCTGGATAAATGTGCCCATGAGTATAACGATAAGCCGGCTGTCGGCCTTGCTCCGTTATTGGCTTTTCAGCTCGGTTGCTAGCTGGGCCGTTGGTCGGAGAGGGCGGCGTCGGCGCTCAAGTTTCACCGCCAGGCGCCGTCAACCAAACAAACACACCCACCAGGTACGCTGCCATGACCAGTCTGGCTTCGCTGTCGCCGAGCGCTTCGCGCCCATCTTTCCTCAATCAGCAGCCGGCCGTGCGCAACGCCGCCGATGCTCAGCAAACCTTGGCCAATCGTTTGGCTGAGCGACTAGGCCTCAAACCCGGCGACTTGAGCGCTAAAGCTGACGACTACAGCCCGGCCAAGGTTGCCGAGCGGATTCTTGGTTTTGTCGGTGGCAATATGGCCCGCGAGGCGGCTGCCGGTGCCGACTCGGAGCAACTGCAAAAGCATCTGCAGGAGTTTCGTAAAGGCGTGGAGAAGGGCTTCGCCGACGCGCGCAAAATTCTCGATGGCATGGGCGTGCTGAACGGTCAGGTAGCGGCCAATATCGACGACACCTACAAACGTATTCAAGACGGTTTGGGCGAGCTGGATCAGCGTTACGCCGCCCCGGCTAGCAGCAGTAGCGGCAGCACTGCGGTGGCCGCCTACAGCGAGCGCTTTGCCGCGCAAGCGCAAACGTTTGAGCTGGATATCACCACCCGCGATGGCGACAAACTGCATATCGCCGTGGCCCAGGCCTCGGCCAGTTACTCGCAGAGCAGTGTGGCCGCCGCCAGCAATGGCAGCGGCAGCGCGGTGCAAGCCAGCAGCCAGTCGAGCAGCCTGCAGATTGCCGGTTTACAGATCAGCGTCGAGGGTGAGTTGGACGATGAGGAGCGTGCCGCGCTGACCAAGCTGTTTGGCCAGGTGCAGGAACTCTCCGACAAGTTCTACGCCGGGGATCTGAACGGCGCCTTCGACCAGGCCCTCAAGCTTGAATTGGACGGTTCGCAATTGGCCTCGTTGTCGCTGCACCTGACGCAAACCAGTATTCGTCAAGCCACCGATGCCTACAGCGCGGTCGCCGAACAAGGCGGGCAACCCGCCAGCGCGGTAAATAACGCGTTGATCGATTATGCCAAGGGGCTGCTCGAGGCATTGCGCAGCAGCAACGAGGCCAGCGACAACGCGCGCGGCACCCTGGAGCAATTGCTCCATGGCACGCTTGCCCTGGATGAGCGCTTCGATAAACCGCGCTTAGACAAAGCCGATAGTTTCAATCAGCGCTTGCTCGATGGCTTGCAACAGTTGCTGGAGCCGAGCGCTGAGCCGGCGATAACCAGCGTCTAAGGGCGGTGCTAAACTGCGCTTCTGACTGTTAGTAGGAGCGCTGCGATGATTCCTGAATGCCAATTGTTCGGCACCCTCGGCTGCCACCTCTGTGAAGTGGCAGAGGCGGTGTTGGTGCCTTTTGTCGAGCACGGTTTACTGGTTGAATTGGTCGATATTGCCGAAAGCGAAACCTGGGTCGATCAGTACGCCCTGCGCATTCCGGTGCTGCGTCGTACCGACAATGGCGCCGAGCTGGATTGGCCGTTTGAGGCCGAGCAGGTAGTGAGTTTCTTGCGTTAATTTATCCGGCTGCAGGGCGTGCTGACTGCAGCGTTGCTCAGCAACTCTGGGGTATTCAGATTGGCCAGGCGCGGATCATCCACTGCGCAGTCCAGCGCCTTGGCGCCCAGTTGACGCAGCAACCGTTGCGGGCTGCGTTCACCGGTCTGCCAGGCTGCTTCAATCGCCGCGCTCAGGTTGGTTGGCAGCAGACTAAACAGCGGCTGCCAATGCTCGCCTTGCCGTAGTATCACTGGCTGTTCGCCGGCCATGCTCAGCAACTCCTCCAGCAAGGCTCTATCCAGGCACGGGCTGTCGCAGGGCAGCACCAGCAAATGCGGATGACGGGCCAGCGCTAAACCTGCGCGAATGCCCGCCAGGGGGCCGGGAAAGTCGCTTTCCGCGTCCTCCACCACGCGATCAGCGTAAGCGCGATAGCGTTCGGCGTTGCGGTTGCAGGAGATGATCAGGTCATCGGTCAGCGGCCGGGTCAGCGCGTGCAAATGGGCAATCAGCGGCTGCCCGTGCCATTCCAGCAAGCCTTTATCCTGGCCACCCATGCGCTGGCCGCGACCGCCGGCGAGCAGCAAGATGGAGACGTTGGCTAGGGGCTTGGCAGTGCTCATGGCGGCGCTCTGGCTGGGGCCTGTGGTATAACTTAAGGCTGTTTTCATCATAACCGGATTGCGCCATGAGCCATAAGGCTGATGCGGCTTTTGTGCCGCTCAACATTGCAGTATTGACCGTCAGTGACACCCGTACCCAAGCCACCGACACCTCGGGGCAGATGCTGATTGATCGCTTGACCGTCGCCGGACATAACTTGGCCGAGCGAGTGTTGCTCAAAGATGACCTGTACAAAATCCGCGCCCAGGTCGCCACCTGGATCGCCGAAGACCAGGTGCAGGTGGTGTTGATCACCGGCGGCACCGGCTTTACCGGCCGCGACAGCACCCCGGAAGCCGTCAGCTGTTTGCTGGACAAGCAGGTGGAGGGTTTTGGCGAGCTGTTCCGGCAGATTTCCGTAGCTGATATTGGCACCTCGACCATCCAGTCGCGGGCCTTGGCGGGTCTGGCGAACGGCACTCTGGTCTGCTGCCTGCCGGGTTCGACCAATGCTTGTCGCACCGGTTGGGACGGCATCCTCGCCGAACAGTTAGACGCCAGCCACCGACCCTGCAACTTCGTGCCGCACCTAAAGGCGGCGGTCGCCTGCCCGAGCCGGGGCTGAGCATGAGCGATTGCTGCGCAGAACCTTCGTTGCTGCCGGTCGAGGCCGCGCTGCAGCGGCTGCTGGAACTGGCCGAGGCGGCGCCTATTAGCGAGGTTGAGTCGGTGGCTTTGGCCGACGCCGATGGCCGGGTGCTGGCCGAGGCGTTGGTTGCCGGCCTCGATCTGCCGCCCTGGGACAACAGCGCCATGGACGGTTATGCCCTGCGCCTGGCCGATTGGCAGGGCGAGCCGCTGGCGGTCAGCCAGCGAATTCTCGCCGGTATGGCGCCTGATGCGCTGCTGCCGGGCACCTGTGCGCGAATTTTCACCGGCGCGCCGCTGCCGGCCGGTGCCGATTGCGTCGAGATGCAGGAAAACGCCGAGGTTCTGGCCGATGGCCGGGTGCGTTTCACTCAGGCCATCAAGCTGCGCCAGAACGTCCGCCCGCAAGGCCAGGAAACCCGGATTGGCGAGCGGGTGCTGGACGCCGGCACGCGCCTGGGGCCGATCGAGCAAGGGCTGATCGCCTCGCTTGGCATCGCTTCTCTTAGCGTGCGCCGCCGCCCGCGAGTGGCGGTGTTATCCACTGGAGATGAGCTGATCGAACCGGGTCAGCCGCTGGGCGCCGGGCAAATCTACAACAGCAATCGCCAGCTGCTAATCGGCTGGTTGCGGCGCCTCGGTTGCGCGGTGGTGGATGGCGGGATTCTGCCGGATGACCTGGACAAGACCCGCAATGCATTGGCGGCTTTGAGCCAGGTCGATTTGATTCTGTCGACCGGCGGCGTCTCCGTCGGTGAGGCGGATTTTCTCGGCGCGGTGCTGCGCGAAGAGGGCGAATTGACCCTCTGGAAGCTGGCGATCAAACCGGGCAAGCCACTGACCTGCGGGCATTTTCGCGGTGTGCCGGTACTCGGCTTGCCGGGTAACCCGGCCTCCACCCTGGTGACCTTCGGCCTGCTGGCCCGCCCTTACTTGCTGCGTCGTATGGGCGTGGTGGATGTCGAGCCCTTGGGTTTTGCGGTACCCGCTGGCTTTGCCTGGAACAAAGCCGGCAAACGCCGCGAATACCTACGCGCCCGGATGGAGAATGGTCGCGCCGTGCTCTACCCCAACCAAAGCTCCGGCGTGCTGCGCAGCGCCGCTTGGGCCGATGGTTTGGTAGAAGTGCTGGAGAACCGCACCTTGGCGGAAGGCGAGCTGGTGCGTTTTATTGCCTTTAGTGAGTTGCTGGGCTGAGTGCACTTTGCCGGTGACGCTCGCGAAACTCCCCCGGCGTCATGCCGGTCCAGCCTTTGAAGCTGCGGTGGAAGGAGCGCGATTCGGTGAAGCCCAGGTAATGGGCGATGTCCTGGATCGCCAGGTCGCTGCGTAGCAGGTAGTGCTCGGCCAGTTCCTGGCGCAGTTGGTCGAGGATTTCCTGGTAGCTGCTGCCGGCCTGCTGCAGGTGGCGCTGCAGGGTGCGCACGGTCATGTTGAATTTCTCCGCCACCCGCTCCTTGCGTGGCAAGCCATCCTTGAGCAGCAGGCGCAGGGCGTTCTTGACCCGCAGCGGCAGCGGTTCGTCACCATCCAGGCCGGCCATCAGGGTCAGGGCGTGTTCTTCTAAAGTGCGCAGCAGATTGGCGTCGGCCTGGCGCAGGGGCACAGCTAAATACTCCAGCGGCACCAGCAAGGCGTTGCAGCTCTGTTCGAACTTTATCGGGCAGCCAAACACCGCCTCATAGTCGCTCAACTCGGTGTCCGCCGGCAGTGGGTGTTCGAACCAGACTTCCCGTGGCGAGCGTTCCATGTCGGCAATCCAGCGGGCATACAGCAGCCAGGAGGCCAGTACGTTCTCGACCATATGCCGGCGGATTTCCGGGTTCTGATGGCGGCAATTCCAGATCATCTGCACATGATCGGCTTCGGCTTGGATACGGCTGACGCCCATGTCGCCGACCAGTTTTTCAAACGGCATGACCCGGCTCATGGCCTCGCCCAGAGTCGCGCAGTTCATGGTGATATAGCCGAGCACGCTCCAGGAACCGGGCTGCACAAAGCGCGCGGCATGCAGACCAAACAGCCGGTCGTGGCTGACCTCGATCAGGTGCGCCAACAGTTGTTCGTGGGCCTCGCTGGGCATTCGCTGGCTGTTGTCACGCAATTGCTCGGCGGTTATCTGCGCAGCGCTAAGGGCGGCGTCGGTGTTCAAGCCGAGGTGTTCGGCGTAGCGCAGGTATTTAAGCAGCGCGGGAACTGAGGTGTAACCAAGGCTAGGCATCTTGTAGTTCTTATTTGGGTGGCTTGGCTTGATTGGCAACTGGCACTGGCATCTTTGCACAGTACCGGGCTAGTTAGGCGCAGCCCATGGCTCTGTTCTGTCTTGATTGGTTACCAGGACTGGCACCTTTGGACAGTGACGGCGCGCGGCGGCCGACTAGTATAGGCAGCCTAGGGGCAGGTTCGAAACTGACATTCGGTCGCCCCACAGATAATCGAACGAGGAGAGCGGCATGCGGCGTTGGAACGGTTGGGGTGATGAGGCGACGGTCGTGGAGTTACCCGCGCATGGTGCGGCGTTTCTGGCTGATTTAATCGGCGCCGGTCAGGTGTTGCCGGATGCCAGCTTGGCCGAGGTGTTGGCCAAGGTGCCGGCCTCGCGTTTGCCCGCCCATGAGTTGGTGGTCACTACCGCTGAAGACCGCGTGCGGCATGCCCGTGGCCAGAGCCTGCCGGACTGGCTGGCGATGCGCTCCGGCGATTTTGGCGTGTTCCCCGATGGCGTCGCCTACCCGGAAACCGCCGAGCACATCCGCCAGCTGATGGTCTGGGCCGCCAGCCATGATGTGTTGCTGATCCCCTACGGCGGTGGCACCTCGGTGGCCGGCCATATCAATCCGCAAGCCGGCGACAAACCGGTGCTGTGCCTGTCCCTGGAGCGCATGAGCCGCTTGCTGGAGCTGGATGAGCAGAGCCAGATCGCCACCTTTGGCCCCGGCGCCAATGGCCCGCAGGTGGAAAGCCAATTGCGCGCTCGCGGCTACACCCTTGGGCATTTCCCCCAGTCCTGGGAGCTGTCGACCCTCGGCGGCTGGGTGGTGACCCGTTCCAGCGGTCAACAATCGCTGCGTTACGGGCGGATCGAGCAGGTGTTTGCCGGCGGCAAGCTGGAGACCTTTGCCGGCACCCTGGAGATTCCGACTTTCCCGGCCTCTGCTGCAGGTCCGGATTTGCGCGAGCTGGTGATGGGTTCGGAGGGGCGCTTCGGGATTGTTTCCGAAGTTAAAGTGCGGGTTACCCGTCTGGCCGAGCAGGAGCGTTTCTACGCGGTGTTCTTGCCGTCCTGGCCGCAGGCCTTGCTGGCGGTGCGCAACCTGACCCAAGCGCGGGTGCCGCTGTCGATGTTGCGGGTCTCCAACGCCATCGAAACCCAAACCCAGCTGGCCCTGGCCGGTCATCCGGGGCAGATCGCCCTGTTGGAGAAATACCTCAGCTTGCGCGGCGCCGGTGCTGGCAAGTGCATGCTGACTTTCGGCGTCACCGGCAATCGCCCGCAAAACGCCGCCTCACTGAAACAAGCGAAAAAATTACTCAAGAGTTACGGCGGGGTGTTTACCGGCACCTTGCTCGGCAATAAGTGGGCCGAAGGCCGGTTTCGCTTCCCGTACTTGCGCCATGGTTTGTGGGAGGCCGGTTACGCGGTGGACACCTTGGAGACCGCCACCGACTGGTCGAACGTTGACAACTTGCTGAACAAGCTGGAAGCCAGCCTGCGTGATGGCCTGAGCAGCGAGGGTGAGAAGGTCCATGTATTCACCCATCTGTCCCACGTCTATGGCGAAGGTTCGAGCATCTACACCAGCTACGTGTTCCGCCCCGCCAGTACCTATGCGGGCACCTTCGAACGCTGGCAGAAGCTCAAGCACGCCGCCTGCAGCGCCATCGCCAATAATCGCGGGACCATCAGCCATCAACATGGCGTTGGCCGCGACCACGCACCCTATTTGCCGGTGGAGAAGGGCGAGCTGGGCATGGCCGCGCTCAAGGCCATGGCCGTGCATTTTGACCCGGATGGGCGCCTGAATCCTGGCGTGTTGTTGCAGGATTGAACATGACTGGTCTTGTGCAAGACGGCTGCTGGAACGCCGCGTGGCGCGCGCAAGCGCTGCCGGAACTGGCTGCGACTGACTGGGATTTAATTGTGGTCGGCGGCGGCATCAGTGGCGCCGGGATTTTGCGTGAAGCCGCCCGGCGCGGCTGGAAATGCCTGCTGATCGAGCAGCGCGACTTTGCCTGGGGCACCTCCAGTCGCTCCTCGAAGATGGTCCATGGCGGTCTGCGTTATATCGCCAAGGGCCAGTTTTCCTTGACCCGCGATTCGGTGCGCGAGCGTCAGCGCTTGCTGACCGAGGCGGCCGGGTTGGTGGACCCCTTAAGTTTTATCTTCCCGCATTATCGCGGCGGCTTCCCCGGTCCCAAGGTGTTTGGCGGTTTGCTGGCGCTGTATGACGCCCTGGCCGGCAAACGCAATCATCTTTATTACCCGCTGCAGCAATTGCGTTATTTGCTGCCGGGTTTGCGTGAGGAGGGACTGCTCGGCGCTACGCAGTTTTTTGATGCGGTTACCGATGACGCCCGGCTGGTGCTGCGCGTATTGGGCGAGGCCCGTGGCGACGGCGGCGTGGCGGTCAATGGCCTGCGGGTGGTTGAGCTACTGCGTGAAAACGATGCGGTGGTCGGGGTAGTGGTCGAGGACGCCGAAAGCGGCCAGCAGCTTAGTTTACGCAGCCGCGCGGTGGCCCAAGCCACCGGCGCCTGGGCCGATGAGTTAAGGCGCAAAACCGGCCTGGAACATATTCGCCCGTTGCGCGGCAGCCATTTGCTGTTGCCGGCCTGGCGCTTGCCGCTGGCCCATGCCTTGAGCTTTATGCACGCCGCCGATGGCCGCCCGGTATTCGTCTTCCCTTGGGAAGGTGCGACCGTGATTGGCACCACCGATCTGGATCACGTCGAGGGGCTGAATACCGATGCCCGCATCAGCGCGACCGAGGTCGAGTATCTGTTGGCCGCCTGCGCCCAGCAGTTTGCCAACGCGCAGATTACGCGCTTGGACGTGCTCTCCAGCTGGGCCGGGGTACGGCCGGTGGTGACCGATGGCCAGCCGAATACGGCGGACAAGAAACCCTCCGATGAGAAGCGTGAGCACGCCCTGTGGATTGAGCCCGGTTGCGTGACCTTGGCTGGCGGCAAACTGACCACCTTTCGCTTGCTGGCGCTGGAAGTGCTGCAGGCCTGCGCCGCCTTTGTCGGCCAACCGGTAACTGATGTGGGCAGTGCGGTGTTTCGCCCGCAGCCTGAGTTGCCGCTGGCGGGGCTCAGTCACAGTCAGCAACGCCGTTTGGCCGGTCGTTATGGCCGCGAGTTGCCAAAGGTGGCGCAGTCAGTGGCCGAAGTGGGCACTGAGTTGGTGGGCGCTACCGAGACCTTGTGGGCCGAGTTGGCCTTTGCCGCCGAGCATGAACTGGTGCTGCATCTGGATGACTTGCTGCTGCGCCGCACCCGCCTGGGCCTGTTGCTGGCTGGCGGTGCGCTGGCCGAGTTACCGCGCATTCGCAGCCTGTGTCAGACGCGCCTGGGTTGGGACGATGCCCGCTGGATGCGTGAGCAACAGGACTATTTAAGCCTTTGGCAGCGCTGTTACAGCCTGCCGGCAGAAGGCTGATGGGTATCGCTTTGCTCCACCCATCCTACAAATTCTGTGCTCGGCCCTAGACCGTAGGATGGGTTGAGCGCAGCGATACCCATCGACTGAATAAGCTGTAACGAATCACTAGAAGGATTGCGTCTTGAGCGACCAAAGCTATTTGCTGGCCATCGACAATGGCACCCAGAGCGTGCGCGCCCTGTTGTTTGACCTTGAAGGCAATTTGCTCGGCAAAGGTAAGGTCGAGCTTGAGGCCTACTATTCGACCCAGCCCGGCTGGGCCGAGCAAGACCCGGAATATTACTGGGCCAGCCTCGGTGAGGCCTGCCGGCTGCTCTGGGAAGAGGTGAAGATCGACAAGGCGCAGATCAAGGGCGTGTCGCTGACTACCCAGCGCGGCACCCTGATTAATGTCGATGAACAAGGCAAACCGCTGCGCCCGGCGATGCTCTGGCTCGATCAGCGTCGCGCCGCCGTGCGTGGCAAGATCAAGGGCCCCTGGGGCTGGCTGTTCAAGTTGATCGGCGAGGAGGCGACGGTGGATTACTTTCGCGCTCAGGCCGAAGTCAATTGGATCGCCCAGGAACAGCCGGAAATCTGGGCCAAGACCCACAAGATGCTGCTGTTGTCGGGTTTTTTGACCCATCGCATGACCGGCAAGTTTGTCGACTCGGTGGCCTGCTGCGTGGCCTATTTGCCGTTCGACTACAAGCGTTTGAAGTGGGCCGCGCCGCGCGACTGGAAATGGCAGGCGATGCCGATCCGTCGCGAGCAGTTACCCGACTTGTGCAAACCCGGCGAACTGCTTGGTCATGTCAGTGCCGAGGCCAGCCGTCACACTGGGATTCCTGAAGGTTTGCCGCTGATCGCCGCCGGGGCCGACAAGGCCTGCGAAGTGATTGGCTCCGGTGGCGTCGAGGCGAGCACCGCCTGCCTGTCCTATGGCACCACCGCGACCATCAACACCACCCGCAGCAAGTACCTGGAAACCATCCCGCTGATCCCGCCATACCCCTCGGCGATTCCCGATCACTTCAACACCGAGGTGATGATTTTTCGCGGTTTCTGGATGGTTAGCTGGTTCAAACAACAGTTCGGCCTGCGCGAGATGCAGCGCGGCACCGAGCTGGGCGTGGCGCCGGAGACGCTGTTCGATGAGCTGGTCAATAGCGTGCCGGCCGGCTCCATGGGCTTGATGCTGCAACCTTACTGGTCACCGGGTATTCGCGAGCCGGGGCTGGAGGCCAAGGGCTCGATCATCGGTTTCGGCGACGTGCACACCCGCGCCCATCTGTACCGGGCGATTCTCGAGGGCCTGGCTTACGCCCTGCGCCAAGGCAAAGAGAAAATCGAGAAGCGTTCCGGCACCAAGATTCTACGGCTGCGCGTCTCCGGTGGCGGCTCGCAAAGCGATGCGGCGATGCAGCTGACGGCGGATATTTTTGGCCTACCCGCCGAGCGTCCGCACACCTATGAAACCTCCGGTTTGGGCGCCGCGATTGATTGTGCCGTGGGCCTTGGCCTGCATCCGGACTTCACTACTGCGATTGCCGCCATGACCCGCGTCGGTCAGGTTTTTCTGCCGCAGCCCGAGGCGCAGCAAACCTATGAACGGCTGTACACGGAGGTTTATCAGCGCATGTACAAGCAGCTTAAGCCGCTGTATCAGAGCATTCGCGAGATCACCGGTTACCCGGCCTAAGGTGGTTTAGCGGGTCGTTGAAAACGACTATGCCGTTAGTGGTTGAAACACTTCGATTGACTTGATGCCCGTTCGCACAGCATCAAAGGATGCGCCCGTGCCCCGTATAGGGCCATGATGCGGGCTGTCCAGGCCGGTGCCTCGAGGGAGCTGCAATGCACGAACGTAAAGCCTTGTTGATCTTGCACGGCAAGCAAGCCCTCAACAACGAGGTGCGCTCTGCGGTGACGGCGCGCCGTGAGGAGGGCTGGCAGCTGGATGTACGCCTGACCTGGGAAGCCGGCGATGCCCAGCGGCTGGTCAACGAGGCGCTGCAGGTGGGTTATCCCATCCTGATTGCCGGTGGTGGCGATGGCACCCTGCGCGATGTGGTCGAGGCGATGGTGCAAGCTAAAGCCACGGCCAGTCTGGCGCTGTTGCCGCTGGGTACGGCCAACGATTTTGCCCGTGCCGCCGGGGTTGCGCTCGAGCCCCTGGCGGCGCTGGCGCTGTTGGATGAGCCGGCGCAGGCGATCGACCTGGGCGAGGTCGACGGCCAGGTATTTCTCAATATGGCAACCGGCGGCTTTGGTTCCAACGTCACCGCCAATACTTCGGAAGAACTCAAGCGCGTGCTCGGTGGAGCGGCATATTTTCTCACCGGCTTGACCCGTTTCGCCGAAGTGCATTCATCCTTTGGCCGCTTCAGTGGGCCGGGCTTTAGCTGGGAGGGCGAGTTTCTCGCCCTGGGTATCGGCAATGGTCGTCAGGCCGGTGGCGGGCATCTGCTCTGCCCGCAGGCGCGGGTCAATGATGGTTTGCTGGATGTGTGCATAGTGCCGGCCCCTGCGGATGTGGTCGGTACCCTCGGCACGCTGCTGTCTGGCGGCATCAACGGCTTGCAAAGCGTGGCCCTGAGCGCCCGTTTGCCCTGGTTGGAAATCGAGGCCCCCGAAGGACTGGACATGAACCTGGACGGCGAGCCGATGGAGAGCAGTCGCTTGCGGTTTGCGGCCATGCCGGCAGCCTTACGGGTACATTTACCGGTGGATTCACCGCTGTTGCGCGACTAGAAAGGTTCAATGGCCACTCAGGCTAGCCTCTGCTCCGGGCTTCGCGCATGATGGTTTACCGTCGTGCGCCTTCAGATGCAGCACGCATGGCCGATACATTGGCCTATGGCTATTTGAGCTAGGCTAGATAGATAAAGTGAACAGGAGCGCATGATGGCCGGCATTCTCGACTCAGTAAATCAACGTACCCAGTTGGTTGGCGCTAACCGTCTCGAAATTTTAATGTTTCGTTTGGCCGGTCGGCAGTTATTTGCCATCAACGTGTTCAAAGTGCAGGAAGTGTTGCAGCTGCCCAAGCTGACCCTGATGCCGCAGCGCCATCCGTTCGTCTGCGGGGTGGTGAACTTGCGGGGTCACACCTTGCCGGTAATCGACCTGTCGCAAGCCATTGGCATGCGCGCGCAAGTGCCGAGTGCAACCAGCACCATTATCGTCACCGAATACAATCGCTCGGTGCAGGCGTTTTTGGTTGGCGGGGTGGAGCGCATTCTTAACCTCAACTGGGAGGCGGTGATGCCGCCGCCCGGTGGCGCCGGCCGTCAGCATTATTTAACGGCCATCACCAAGGTCGATGATCAGATTGTCGAGGTGATTGATGTCGAGAAAGTGCTCTCGGAAATCTCGCCGATGAGCAGCAAAATTTCCGCCGAGAAACTCGAAGATCCGCTGCTGGATAAGGCCCGTGGTCGTGAAGTGCTGCTGGTCGATGACTCGCGGGTGGCGATGAATCAGCTCAAAGACACCATGGCGCAATTGGATATTAAAACCCATTCGGCCGGCGACGGATTAAAGGCCTTAAACCTGCTGCAAAAGTGGGCAGATGCCGGCGTCGACGTGCAGGCAAAACTGCTGATGGTGATTACCGATGCGGAAATGCCGGAGATGGATGGCTATCGGCTGACCACCGAAATTCGCAACGACCCGCGCCTGAAGGACTTGTACGTGGTGATGCACACTTCGCTGTCCGGCAGCTTCAACGAGGCGATGGTGAAGAAGGTTGGCTGCGACGATTTTCTGTCCAAGTTTCAGCCCGACAAGTTGGTGGAAATGGTTCGTCAGCGGCTACTGCTCGACGAGTAAGCTGCGCCACACAGCCTGAGGCGCGGCGTCATTCGGGGCGGCTCAACTGCTGACGCAGTTGTTCCACCCGCTCACGATTAACGCCAAAATCTGAACGTCCCAAGCGCGATGCCGAGCGCACCTCGATGGCCTGCGGGCCAAGCAAAAACTCCACGTCATCGACAAAACCCATGATCTGGCTGGTAAATTCTGCCCTCAGGTAGTTGTCTTGCTGAGCCACGAGCTTGGCTTGCGGCAGGCTGGCGAGCAGGGTCAAGAGCCGGGCGCGGGTCTGCGCCGGGTCGTCACTGAGCGGCAACGGCGCGATCTGGTGCTCACTGTCGGTGGCTTGACTGCTGACGCAATTGGGGCTTGGCGGGCAGTCCCTCAGGTGCCCCCCGTGCACGCCAAGGTCGGTTGGCGGGGTGCCGCTGCAGGCACTGAGTAACAGTCCCAGTGCCAAAACTGGATAAGCTCGGGTAGCTTGTGCGGTCATGTTCTTCAGTTCAGGAAGTTTGTGCATGTTAAGTCTCAGTGCTTTGTATCGTTTTCCGCTGAAATCCGCGGTCGGTGAAAGTCTACAGCTGGCTCAATTGGATACCTTGGGGCTGAGCGGTGATCGTCGCTGGATGATAGTCGATGCCGCTAATGGGCGATTTCTAACTCAGCGGCTGCTGGGGCAGCTCACCCAGCTTAAGGCGCAATGGCTGGACGCGCAGCATTTGCGCCTAAGTGTCGCCGGTCGCACTGATCTGCTGGTGGCGCTGCCGAGCGCGGCTGCCAAGTTGCGCGCCGTGACCGTCTGGGGCGATAGCCTGCAGGTGCCGGATGCCGGTGATGCGGCCGCGCTCTGGTTGAGTGACTGGCTGGACCGGCCTTGTCGTCTGGTGCAGGTGCCGGCAGAGCGTGCCCGGCAGGTCGATCCAGACTACGCCAAGGTTGGTGATCGGGTCGGTTTTGCCGATGGTTTCCCGTTGTTGCTGATCGGCCAGGCATCGCTGGACGATCTGTCAGCGCGGGTCGGTCGCCCACTGGAGATGCTGCGCTTTCGGCCCAACCTGGTCATCAGCGGCAGCGCCGCCTACGCCGAAGACAGCTGGAAACGTATCCGCATTGGCGCGCTGGAGTTTCGCCTGGTCAAGGGCTGCTCGCGCTGCATCATGACTACCCTCGATCCGCTGACGGGTTTACGCAGCGCGGATCGTGAGCCGTTAGCGACGCTGAAAACTTACCGTGAGCGTGATGGCGAAGTGTATTTCGGCCAGAACCTGCTGCACAGCGGCCCCGGCGAGTTAGCGGTGGGGATGGCGGTTGAAGTGCTGGAGTAGGGTGGGTTAGTGGCGTAGAGCAGGATTTGAAAATCAACTGCGCAATGTGTGCGCCACGTAACCCACCAAGCGGTGATCGGCCTGCCCCATCTGGTGGGTTACGGCGCAACTGACTACGCAGCAACAGATAGCCCGTGGTCATGCGCCTAACCCACCCTACAAATTACTGGTCATCGAAGAAGCGTTCGTGCCAGTCCACCAGCGGCTGCGGGTTGTTGAGTTTCTTGCCGTAGATGACCGAGTAGGACAGTACGTTCTGCACGTATTGGCGGGTTTCATCGAAGGGAATGGTTTCTACCCACACATCGAAAGGCAGGTGGTTGGCGCCTTTGAGCCACTGCCGCACGCGGCTGGGGCCGGCGTTGTAGGCGGCGGTGGCGAGTATTCGATTGCCGTTGAACTGGCCGTGGATCTGGCTCAGGTAGGCGGCGCCGAGCTGGATGTTGGTGTCGGGGTTAAGCACGTGCTGCGGCGAAGCCAGCGGGATGTTGAAGCGCTTGGCGGTCTCCTTGGCGGTGGCCGGCATCAGTTGCATTAGGCCGCTGGCGCCAACGCCGGAGCGGGCATCATTCATAAAGGCGCTTTCCTGACGGGTGATGGCAAACACCCAGCTCGACTGCAGGCTGCGGGCTTTGGCGGCGCTGGTCAGGCTGCCTTGATAGGCCATGGGGAAACGGATGTCCAAGTCGTCCCAATACTTTGCCTGGCTGATGGTGTGGATGGCCGGGAAGTACCACTGCATGTCATAGGCGATTCGCGCCTGGGCGACCATCTCGTCGCGGCTAAATGAGCGCGTGACGTTGTACCACTCACGGCGCCCATCGACGATCTGGCCGCGGGCATGGAACTCCAGTGCGCGGCGGATGCCTGGGGTGTTGCGGACCTTCTCGGTGAGTTGCGAGCTTAATACCAGCGGTTTGTTATTCAGCTGATAAGGGCTTTGCAGGCGATCAGCCGACATAAAACCGTAAAAGTCGCGCTCATTGGCGACGGGTTGATAGAGGCTGATGGCTTGCTGGCTTTGCGGTTGGGCCAATTGCAGGCTGCGCGCTTGCCAGTAACGCCAGCGGTTGGTATTGGCCAGCTCCGGTGGCAACTGCAGGGTGAGCTGGTAGGCCTCATCCCAGCGGCCGAGGCGCAGCAGCAAGCGGGCACGCCACTCGGAAACGTTGTTGTCGAGTAGCTCTGGGTCGTATTTGGCCATGATCGGCAGTGCCCGGCTGTCGAAACGCTTGGCCAGGGTCAGGCCGATTTCACGGGCGATGGCGACTTTTTCACTCTTGGAGAACGACAACCTAAGGGCGTAGGTGTCCAGCAGGCTCAAGGTTTTTTCTGGGTCTTGGCGGGCCAGGCGGCGCAAACCTAAGCCCACCACGTCGGCCATCGCCTGGCTGGCCGGAGTAAAGCGCTCGGTCTTGTTCAGTAATGCCGGGTTTTGCGCCACTTCAATCAGCAAGGCGCCTTGTTTGCCCAGACTGGGCAGTTGGGTCGCCAGGTGGCTGGCCAGAGAATAGTTGCGCGCTTCAGCGGCCAGTTTCAGGCGTTGCCAGCGCTTATTTTCGGTGAGTTGGCCGGTGCTCGCCCACTGATCGAATAAGGTGTCACAGGCTTTGGGCTGCGACTTACCCACCAGCCAGAGTTTTTCCGCGCTGGCATTGCCCGCCGCAGTCAAGCCGTGGCTGAGCTGATATTGACCATTGAGGCAGTCCAGTTCGGTGAAGTTCAGCTTGGGGTCGTAATGAGCCACAAAGGGCTGCCAGTCGCCGCGCTCGGCCAGCCAGCGCAACCAGCGCAACTTCATCCAATTGGCTTGGGGCAGATCGCCGTGCTCGGCCAGAAATGCTTCGATCTCGCCATTGCTAGCGGTTTTCAGCCGTGCGGTGAGCTCGTCATAGGCCAGATACGGCGTGAGCGGGTAATCCTGCAAGGCGTTGGTATAACGCCGATAAGGTCCACCGTCGCCCTTGCTGAGCGCCAGTTTGGCCTCGTCGTAATACTGGCGTTGTTGCAGCAAGCTCACCGCTTGCGCGTCAGCCAGGGTGGGTAGCAGGCAGAAAGAGGCAAGCAGGACGCTGGGAAACAGGCTTAACAGGCGAGAGCGCATGACAATTCCGCTGTAAAAATCAAGATTATCGGCAGTAGCGTCACGCAATGCCGTTATTTAGAGCGCTAGCTTAGCCTTTTGCCGGCGGCAGGAGAACGGCTTGCGGCGGTTGTTGCCGGGTTGCGACAAAAATGCAGCGCTTCCCCGGCCGGTAACTCAGGTAGAATGCGCGCCCTGTTTTTGGAGAAGCTCATGACCCTGCTCAAGTTCACCGATGTGTCCCTGGCCTTCGGCGCTATGCCGCTGCTAGATAAGGTCTCGTGGCAGATCGCGCGTGGCGAGCGGGTGTGCATCATTGGCCGTAACGGCACCGGCAAGTCGAGCATGCTGCGCCTGGTTAAGGGCGTGCAATTGCCCGATGACGGCAGCGTCTGGCGTGCGCCGGGTCTGAAAATCGGGGAATTGCCGCAAGAATTGCCGCTCGCCGACGAGCGGACGGTGTTCGACGTGGTCGCCGAAGGCCTGGACGGTGTCGGCGCCTTGCTCGCCGAATACCATCACCTGAGCCAAAACATTCACACCGATGCCGATCTGGACAAGCTGATGCATGTGCAGCAGGACCTCGAAGCCCGTGATGGCTGGCGCCTGCAGCAACTGGTGGACAGCACCCTGAGCCGCCTGCAATTGCCGGCCGACAAGACCCTGGCCGAGCTGTCCGGTGGCTGGCGCCGGCGGGTATTGCTGGCCCAGGCGCTGGTTTCTGAACCGGACTTGCTGCTGCTCGATGAGCCGACCAACCACCTGGATATCGGCGCCATCGCTTGGCTGGAAGAGGCCTTGCTGGGCTTTCCCGGCGCCGTGGTGTTTATCACCCACGACCGGGCCTTCTTGCAGAGCCTGGCGACCCGCATCCTCGAACTGGATCGTGGCGGCCTGATCGACTGGAACGGTGACTACGCCAGCTTCCTGGTGCACAAAGAGGCCACTCTGGCTGCCGAAGAGACTGCTAACGCGCTGTTCGACAAAAAGCTGGCCCAAGAAGAAGTGTGGATTCGCCAGGGCATCAAAGCCCGCCGCACCCGTAACGAAGGTCGCGTACGCGCCCTGAAAGCCCTGCGTAACGAGCGCAGCGAGCGCCGTGAGCGGGTTGGCGCGGCCAATATTCAGCTGGACACCTCGGAGAAGTCCGGCAAGCAGGTGATGGTGGTCGATAACGTCACCTTCGCCCACGCAGGTGGCCCGGCGCTGATCAAAGATTTCTCGATGGTCTTGCAGCGCTCCGACCGCATCGGCTTGCTCGGCGCCAACGGCACCGGCAAGACCACCCTGCTCAAATTGCTGCTGGGCGATTTGCAGCCCACCAACGGCAGTGTCGATGTCGGCACCCGTCTGGAAGTGGCCTATTTCGATCAGCTGCGCCATCAACTGGATCTGGAAAAAACCGTTATCGATAACGTCGCCGAAGGCCGCGACTTTATTATGATCGACGGCCAAAGCCGGCATGTACTGAGCTATCTGGGCGACTTCCTGTTCAGTCCGCAGCGTGCCCGTACGCCGGTTAAAGCCCTGTCCGGTGGCGAACGTGCACGCCTGTTGCTGGCTAAGCTGTTTAGCAAACCAGCCAACTTGCTGGTGCTGGACGAACCGACCAACGATCTGGACGTAGAAACCCTCGAGTTGCTGGAAGAAGTGCTGCAAACCTTCCAGGGCACGGTATTGATGGTCAGTCACGACCGGGCATTTCTCGATAACGTGGTGACCAGCACCCTGGTGTTTGAAGGTGAAGGCCTGGTTCGCGAGTACGTCGGTGGTTATCAGGATTGGCTGCGTCAAGGCGGCTCACCGCGTCTGCTGGGCGTTGGTGAGAGCAAGTCGGGTAAAGCTGCGCTGGCCACGGCCGTGGTTCCTGCGGTAGCGAGCACGCCTGTGGTCACAGCGAAGAAGAAGCTAAGTTATAAGTTGCAGCGCGAGTTAGAGGCTATTCCACTGCAGATCGATGCGCTGGAGCAGAAGATGGCGGCGGTGCAGGCTGAAATTGCCGCCTCGACCTTCTATCAGCGTCCGGCGGCTGAGACCAGTGCGGTGTTGGCGAGCCTGGAAAGCTTGCAGCAGGAGATGGATGGCCTGTTGGAACGCTGGGCCGAACTGGACGCTTAAATTGTCTGCTGGAGAGCGCAATGGCTATTGAGTACCGCGTCACCCTGGATGACGCCCACGAGTTCAGTTACCGGATTGAACTGGACCGCGAATACGACCAAGACGCCGCAAACGCGGCGCCGAAGTGGACGCGGCTGGAACATCAGCAGTGCAGCAACTGCCCGTTAAGCAAAAATGATTTCAGCCATTGTCCGGCGGCGGTCGATTTGCATCAGGTGATTGGCGACTTTCACGGTCTGCCCGCGTTTAAAAAGGCGCTGGTTTGGGTGCGTACACCTGAGCGTGAGTACACCAAATTGGTCGGGCTGGAGGAGGGCTTGCGCTCGCTGCTGGGGGTGATCATGGCCACCAGCGCCTGCCCGATACTGGGACGCTTGAAGCCAATGGCGCAGAATCATTTGCCGTTTGCCAGCAATCAGGAATTCGCCCTGCGCTCGGTGTCGCTGTACCTGACCCAGCAATACTTCAACTTTCGCGAAGGCCGTCCGGCGGACTGGGAGTTGAAGGGTTTGGTCAGCCAGTTTCAGCAGCTACAACTGGTCAATCAGGCGTTCTGGCAGCGTATTCATGACACCTGCGAAGGTGACTCGAATCTGAAGGCGTTCCTGACGTTCTTCTCCATGTCGTCGAGCATGACTTACTCACTGCAAACCCAATTGCAAAAAATCCGGCCGCTGGTCATGAGCTCCGGAGATGTCTTGGGCTGAACGGCAGTGAGTCGCTAAGGCTTCCCGGCGACTGTGCAATGACGGCTCTAGCGGTGCGCTTAAAGCATCGTTAGAGCCGTTTGCTTATGCGGGCTGTTTAAGCCGCACCGCCAGCACGTCGCAAGGCGCGCCGTGCAATACATCATTGGCGGTTGAACCTAGCAATAAGGCCAGGCCGTGTCGACCATGGCTGCCGACTACGATCAGGTCGCAGCCTTGCTCTTTGGCCAGGCGGTGGATTTCCTGGCGCGGCTGACCATAGATTAAGTGACATTGCTCTGGGCTGAGTTCTGGATAGGCTTTTGCGAAGCTATCCACTCGTTCGCGGGCTTGCTCAAACTGCTGCTGTTGCAGCATGGATAGATCCATGGGTACGTCGCCGGCAAATGCCATCGCCATAGGTTCGACAACATTGATCAGCGATAGCTTGGCATTACTGCTGTTAGCCAGCGTTTGTGCACGCAAGATAACGGGGTGGCATTCGGCGGTTAGATCGATGGCAACCAAAATATGGGTATAGGACATGACTAACTCCTGCTGCGTGGGGACGTATTTGTCAGTATGGCGCTTTTGTCAGCCTTTAGCTTTTGAGAGTCATTATGAGTTTTTGGATAGTCGCACTATTGATCGGTGTCGCGCTGAGCCCCTTGGCTTGGCTGCGCCCTTCGCCGCGTCAGAGTCGGCAAATGGCTCGGCGTATGGCGGCGCGAGGCATGGGCCTGGGGATGCAGTTGGCGAGTGAGACCTGGCCGCACTGGCTGCCCAAAGAACCGCCGAGCCGTTGTCCGCAATATCATCGGGGCCGTCGCCGTGGCAATGACGATCAGTGGTGCTATTGGCAAGCGGGTGCCGGGCAGTGGCTAAATCAGTGGCAAGAGCCTTGCGTTGACGAGCGCGTGCTTGAGCAGTTGGCGCGTTTACCCAGCGATGTGTACAAAGTCGAGGCGGGTAAGCAGATGATTTCGGTGTTTTGGGGCGAGGGGGCAGAGCCGCAAGCGCTGGAGAATATTGTCGCAGCGCTGGATGTGCTGGCTTAACAGGATTAGCCCGGCGCAACGCCGGGCAGACTGTGTTGCTGATAAGACTGCGGTGGGCTTAGAGCTTTTTCGCCGCGTACTGGGCGGAAAGCGCTTCCAGTCCATCGGTGATGCTGTTGGAATATTTGTTGACCAGAAACGGCACGCTTTTTTCGTTGTAGTTCTTTAGCGACTTTTCGATATAGCGCCATTTGACCGCGATGGCCGCAACGGCTTGGCGGGTCTCGGCGGTGTTTTGTGGCGCCTGTTCGAGCTTGTTTAGGCTGCTGGCAAAATCGCTGGACAGCGCATCAATACTTTTACTGTTTTTATCGCTGCCGCCAATAAAAGTGCCGCCAATCGAGGCGCTGCGCGAGGCGTAGTCGACCGCAATACTTTGCATCAGCAAGCTTTCATCGCGGCTTAGCTGCGTCAGCGCCGGCACGTTGCTGCCGCTCTCCTGCTGAATCTTGCTGTACAGCTCAGTGCTTAGGGCCAGCAGTTGTTGGCTGCGATTGGCAAGGTCGGCGACTGGCTGTAGATCGGTATAGCCCTGGGTTTTGAGGGTGTCGGTGAGCGAGTTGAGTTCGCTCTCATAGCCGCTCCACTGCTGCTCAAGCTGTGCCAGTAAGGCTTTTGAGCCCTCGCCGGGCATGGTTTTGATTTTTTCCAGCAGCGTATGGCCGGTTTGCAGGGATTCCTTGATCAGGCGTGCGTAACGTAGATCACCCTCCATGGCATTAAGCATATAAAAGTCGCCGAGGCTTTTTTGCGCTGCAAGGCGTAGCTGATGGAGCTTCAGTAGCTCTTCAGACTCATTGCTGACGTTGGCGCTGTAAGCTAAAGAGGAGAAGCTAAAGGCGAGCAAAGCGCTCAGCGAAACGGCAAGCAGACTACGGCTCGACATGGTGTAACTCCGAAGGGTTCTAGTTTGTTGTTGTTTTGTCACAAACAAGCCCGCGCGCTTGTGCTGCTGCGACTCTACCTGCCGCCGCTTGATTTGGCTAGACGTGCGCAAGTTCGCGGTATTTGACTGGGTAGTCACGCTAGTGGAGGGCTATTTAGCCCGCTTATCGGTGCTGTCCAGAGTGCCCTGAAACTCAGTTTTTGCGCTTAAGTCGAGGGGTAATGGGTCGAAGAATTTTGCTGCGTAATTGACAACTGCGAGCTTTTCTATGAAGGTGTGCGCACCCAAATCAAACGGGCGTATGAATTTTGTGTTTGCCTTGGGCCACACAGGATTACACACGAATATCGCGTCGGTGGGTGAGCTGGGCAAATTGGACTATCCTCGACGGCTCTGCCGTGGGTTAGTCTGGCTTCGGCGTCCGATGTGTACTGTTTAGCTTCCATACCGTGGAGATCAGTTGATGATTTACGAAGGTAAAGCCATCACGGTTAAGGCTCTTGAGAGTGGCATCGTCGAATTGAATTTCGACCTCAAGGGTGAGTCCGTCAACAAGTTCAACCGTCTAACCCTGACCGATCTGCGTCAGGCGGTAGACGCCATCAAGGCCGATGGATCGATCAAAGGCGTAGTCGTTAGCAGTGGCAAAGACGTATTTATCGTCGGCGCCGACATTGCTGAGTTCGTCGATAGCTTCAAGCTGCCTGAAGAAGAGCTGGTTGCCGGTAATCTGGAAGCCAACAAAATCTTCAGCGATTTCGAAGATCTTGGTGTTCCGACCGTTGTGGCCATCAATGGCATCGCTCTCGGCGGTGGTTTTGAAATGTGCTTGGCGGCTGACTACCGTGTCATGTCCGAAAAGGCCGTGATTGGTCTGCCAGAAGTTAAACTGGGCATCTACCCAGGTTTTGGCGGCACTGTGCGTCTGCCGCGGGTTATCGGTACCGATAACGCCATCGAGTGGATTGCCTCCGGTAAAGAAAACAAAGCCGATGCTGCCCTGAAAGTCGGCGCAGTGGATGCAGTTGTGGCCCCGGCCAAACTGCTGGAAGCCGCTTTGGACCTGGTTAAGCGCGCTATTTCTGGCGAGCTGGACTTCATGGCCAAGCGTCAGCCAAAGCTGGAAAAAATCAAGCTCAACGCTATTGAGCAAATGATGGCGTTCGAAACCGCTAAAGGTTTCGTTGCCGGTCAAGCGGGCCCGAACTATCCGGCGCCGGTTGAAGCGATCAAAACCATTCAAAAAGCGGCCAATCTTGGCCGTGACAAAGCGCTGGAAGTGGAAGCTGCCGGCTTTGTTAAGCTGGCCAAAACTTCGGTTGCGGCGAGCTTGATTGGTCTGTTCCTGAACGATCAGGAATTGAAGAAAAAAGCCAAAGACTACGACGCTATCGCTAAAGAAGTGAAACTGGCCGCCGTTCTCGGCGCTGGCATCATGGGTGGTGGTATTGCCTATCAGTCGGCGTCTAAAGGCACGCCGATCATGATGAAGGATATCCGTGAAGAGGGTATCCAGCTGGGCTTGAACGAGGCCAGTAAGCTGCTCAGTGGTCGTGTTGCCAAGGGTCGTTTGACCGCTGATAAGATGGCTCAAGCGCTGAATGCTATTCGTCCAACCATGTCGTACGGTGACTTCGGTAACGTCGATATCGTGGTTGAGGCCGTGGTTGAAAACCCGAAAGTTAAGCAGATCGTGCTGGCTGAAGTGGAAGGTTACGTTCGTGAAGACGCGATCCTGACCTCCAATACCTCGACCATTTCCATCAGCTTGCTGGCTCAGGCCCTTAAGCGTCCGGAAAACTTCTGCGGTATGCACTTCTTTAACCCGGTGCACATGATGCCGCTGGTTGAAGTGATTCGTGGCGAGAAGTCCAGCGAAGTGGCCGTTGCAACTACCGTTGCCTACGCCAAGAAAATGGGTAAAACCCCGGTCGTGGTTAACGATTGCCCAGGCTTCCTGGTCAACCGCGTACTGTTCCCGTACTTCGGTGGTTTCGCCAAGTTGGTCAGCGCCGGTGTGGACTTCGTCCGTATCGACAAAGTAATGGAAAAATTCGGCTGGCCTATGGGCCCGGCATACCTGATGGACGTGGTCGGCATCGACACCGGTCACCACGGTCGTGACGTCATGGCTGAAGGCTTCCCTGATCGCATGAAAGATGATCGTCGTTCGGCAGTCGATGCACTGTACGAAGCCGATCGCCTGGGTCAGAAGAACGGCAAAGGTTTCTACGCTTACGAGATGGACAAGCGCGGCAAGCAAGTCAAAGTTGCCGATCCGGTTGCTCTCGAAGTGCTCAAGCCAGTGATTTACGAGCAGCGTGAAGTCACCGATGAAGACATCATCAATTGGATGATGATTCCTCTCTGCCTGGAAACCATTCGTTGCTTGGAAGACGGCATCGTTGATACCGCAGCTGAGGCCGATATGGGTCTGATCTACGGCATTGGCTTCCCGCCGTTCCGTGGTGGTGCGTTGCGTTACGTCGATAGCATCGGTGTAGCCGAATTCGTAGCCCTGGCCGACAAATATGCCGACCTGGGTGCGTTGTACTTCCCGACTGAAAAACTGCGTGAAATGGCTAAAAACGGCCAGAAGTTTTTCGGTTAATCGCGGAACGAACAGAGCGAGAATAAATTTATGAGCCTGAATCCAAGAGACGCGGTCATTGTTGACTTTGGCCGTTCCCCAATGGGGCGTTCCAAGGGCGGCATGCACCGCAACACCCGCGCCGAGAACCTGTCAGCCAACCTGATTACTGGTGTGCTGGCGCGTAACACCAAGCTCGATCCGGCTGAAGTAGAAGACGTGATCTGGGGCTGCGTAAACCAGACCCTGGAGCAGGGCTGGAACATTGCGCGGATGGTGTCGCTGATGACAGCAATCCCGCACACCAGCGCGGCGCAAACTGTTAGCCGCCTGTGCGGTTCGTCCATGAGCGCGCTGCACACTGCTGTGCAAGCGATCCAGACCGGCAATGGTGACGTGTTCGTTATCGGCGGTGTGGAGCACATGGGCCACGTCAGCATGATGCACGGCGTTGATCCTAACCCGCACATGTCGCTGTACGCGGCTAAAGCCTCGGGCATGATGGGTTTGACCGCTGAAATGCTTGGCAAAATGCACGGCATCAGCCGTGAGCGCCAAGATGCATTCGGTGAGCGTTCGCACCGTTTGGCGCACAAGGCCACTCTCGAAGGCAAGTTCAAGGATGAAATCATCCCGATGCAAGGCTACGACGAGAATGGCTTCCTGAAGGTTTTCGATTACGACGAAACCATTCGTCCGGAAACTACTCTGGCCAGCCTCGCGGCACTTAAGCCTGCGTTCAATCCAAAAGGCGGCACCGTGACTGCGGGTACTTCCTCGCAAATCACCGACGGCGCTTCTTGCATGATCGTGATGTCGGCTCAGCGTGCTAAGGACCTGGGCATTGAGCCTATGGCCGTAGTTCGCTCGATGGCAGTTGCCGGTGTTGATCCAGCAATCATGGGCTACGGCCCAGTGCCATCGACGCAGAAGGCGCTTAAACGCGCTGGCTTGAGCATCGATGACATCGACTTCTTCGAGTTGAACGAAGCCTTTGCTGCACAGGCTCTGCCAGTGCTGAAAGACCTGAAACTCGTCGACAAGATGGAGCAAAAGGTTAACCTGCACGGCGGCGCTATCGCCCTCGGTCACCCATTCGGCTGCTCGGGTGCGCGGATTTCCGGCACTCTGCTGAATGTGATGAAGCAAAATGGCGGCTCGCTCGGCGTAGCTACCATGTGCATTGGCCTTGGCCAAGGCATCAGCACCGTTTTCGAACGCGTTTAAGCGTTCGTTAGGGTAAAGCCGGGGCCTAGTGCCCCGGTTTTTGTTTTTCTGGGTTAATTATTTTTAGGAGCGTGGCGATGTTTATTCAACCAGGCATCTATCGCCATTACAAAGGCCCGGAGTATCGGGTGTTTGGTTTGGCTCGGCACAGTGAAACCGAAGAGTGGATGGTGGTTTACCAGACCCTCTATGGCGATTACGGCCACTGGGTTAGACCCTTGAGCATGTTCACCGAAGTGGTCGAGGTGAATGGCCAAGCGGTCCCGCGTTTTGCTTTGATTACGGCTGAAGAGTCGACCTATTCCAGCCCTTAAGCTTAGGCTGCGCAGTTACTGCGCTTGACCTGAGCTCTATGGCCACTATATATAGCGGTGCCGTATAAGCCGCCTCGTGCTTTTTCTTCTCTGAATTCAGGAACTTTCCGATCCATGGGCAAATCGCTGGTAATCGTGGAATCCCCGGCCAAGGCCAAGACCATCAACAAGTATTTGGGTAACCAGTACGTGGTGAAGTCGAGTATCGGCCACATCCGAGACCTGCCTACCAGCGGTTCGGCAAGTGCTGCCAAAGAGCCAGTCAAGCGCGGTAAGGCCGCAGCTGACGCGCCCGTGCTGACGGCCAAGGAGAAATCCAAGCGCCAGTTGGTCGCGCGTATGGGGGTTGATCCTGAGCATGGTTGGAAGGCTCATTACGAGATTCTGCCCGGTAAAGAGAAGGTCGTCGAAGAGCTGCGGCGTTTAGCCAAAGATGCCGACACCATCTATCTCGCAACCGACTTGGACCGCGAGGGGGAGGCGATTGCCTGGCACCTGCGCGAGGCCATAGGTGGGGACGACAGCCGCTATAAACGCGTGGTGTTTAACGAAATCACCGAAAAAGCCATCAAAGAAGCCTTTTCCAAGCCCGGCGAACTCGATATCAATCGAGTCAATGCCCAGCAGGCGCGACGCTTTCTCGATCGCGTAGTGGGTTACATGGTCTCGCCACTGTTGTGGGCGAAGATCGCCCGTGGCCTGTCAGCTGGTCGGGTGCAGTCGGTTGCGGTCAAGTTGGTGGTTGAGCGTGAGCGCGAGATTCGCGCCTTCAACCCCGAAGAATATTGGGATATTAATGCCGACCTCGGCACCGTCAAAGGCGCCAATGTGCGCTTTGAAGTGGCCCGCGAAAACGGCGAAGCCTTCAAGCCGCTGAATGAAGCTCAGGCCATGGCCGCGCTGGAGAAGCTCAAAGCCGCCAGCTACAGCATCGCTAAGCGCGAAGACAAGCCCACCAGCAGCAAGCCCAGCGCGCCGTTTATTACCTCCACCCTGCAACAGGCGGGCAGCACTCGTCTGGGCTTTGGTGTGAAGAAGACCATGATGATGGCGCAGCGCTTGTATGAGGCCGGCTACATCACCTATATGCGTACCGATTCGACCAATCTCTCGGCCGATGCGGTGGAGATGGTGCGTGGCTTTATTGAGACCGAGTACGGCAAACAATATCTGCCGGCTGCGCCCTTGGTGTATTCGAGCAAGGCTGGCGCTCAGGAAGCGCACGAAGCTATTCGTCCTTCCGATGTGAATTTAAAACCGACCCAGCTAACCGGCATGGAACGCGATGCCGAGCGGTTGTATGAGCTGATCTGGCGCCAGTTTGTGGCCTGCCAGATGCCGCCCGCCGAATACCTGTCGACTACCGTCAGCGTTGCTGCGGGCACCTTCGAGTTGCGCGCCAAGGGCCGTATTCTGAAGTTCGACGGTTATACCCGTGCCTTGCCGCAAGTCAGCAAGCCTGGTGATGACGATGTGCTGCCCGACATGCTCAAAGGCGAAACGCTGAAGCTGATCAAGCTTGATCCTTGCCAGCACTTCACCAAGCCACCGGCGCGCTTCTCTGAAGCCAGCCTGGTTAAAGAGATGGAGAAGCGTGGCATCGGTCGCCCTTCGACTTACGCGGCCATCATTTCGACTATTCAAGATCGCGGTTACGTTGCTCTGCATAACCGGCGTTTCTACTCGGAGAAGATGGGCGACATAGTCACCGAGCGCCTCAGCGAAAGTTTCTCCAATCTGATGGACTACGGCTTTACCGCCGGCATGGAAGAGCATCTGGATGACGTCGCTCAGGGCGGGCGTGACTGGAAAAACGTGCTGGATGAGTTCTATGGCGACTTCAAGAAAAAGCTCGAAGTAGCGGCCGAGGGCGATACCGGCATGCGCGCCAACTTGCCGACCCCAACCGATATTGCCTGCCGCGTTTGTGCGCGGCCGATGATGATTCGTACCGCCTCCACCGGCGTATTCCTCGGCTGCTCCGGTTACAGCTTGCCGCCTAAGGAGCGCTGTAAGGAGACCTTGAATCTGGTGGCCGGCGATGAAATTGCCGCCGACGACGAAGGCGAGTCGGAATCCTTGGTATTGCTCGGCAAGCATCGCTGCCCTAAGTGCAGCACGGCGATGGATGCCTACCTGCTGGATGAGACGCGCAAACTGCATATCTGTGGCAACAACCCAGACTGCACGGGCTACGAGATTGAGAATGGCCAGTACCGGATCAAGGGCTATGAAGGCCCGAGCCTGGATTGCGACAAGTGTGGCAGCCAGATGCAGCTGAAAACCGGTCGTTTCGGCAAGTTCTTCGGTTGCACCAACAGCGAGTGCAAGAACACCCGCAAACTGATGAAAAGTGGTGAGGCCGCACCGCCGAAGATGGATCCGGTGAAAATGCCGGAACTGAAGTGCGAGAAAGTCAATGACACCTATGTGTTGCGCGATGGCGCGGCGGGGATGTTCTTGGCGGCTAGCCAGTTCCCGAAAAACCGTGAGACCCGCGCGCCGCTGGTGATCGAGATCATCCCCCACAAGTCCGAAATCGACCCTAAGCACCACTATCTGTGCGATGCGCCGAAAAAAGACCCGGATGGCCACCCAGCGATCATTAGGTACAGCCGTAAAACCCGTGAGCAATACGTGCAGACGGAAGTGGAAGGCAAGCCGACGGGCTGGCGCGCCTTCTTCAGCAACGGTGCTTGGAAGGTTGAAGGCAAGCGTTGATGGCGTTGCCGGCGTCTACCCTAAGTAGTGCCGGCTAACAGGCCGTTGAAAAATGTAGCGAGCGAAGGTCGGGCAAGGCGAAATCAGCCGAAAAAGCGCAGTTTACTGGTCGTAAATGAGCATTTTGAGGCTGATTTCAACGCAGCATGGCCGAGCGCAGTAGTTTTTCAACGGCCTGCTAAACGCTGCTTACTGATATTGAGGCTGCTGTAATGGCTTACGAACTCTATACCCGCACTAATCAAAAAATTTACTACGCAGGCCTCGCCCTTGCCGCATGGCAGAAGGCTATCGATGGGCGGGCGCTGAATGCCCAGGCCTTGATTCAGGCCGAGCGTGAAAGCAGTTTGTTTCACCTGTATGGCGCGTTGCTTGGGCTTTGCCATGAGATCGCCGGTTTCTATCACATCCTTGGCGCGAATGCGCCGCGGGTCGAGTTGCTGCTCAATAAAGACGTGCTAGCGGCGGCGCCCAGCCCGGAAATGGCTGAGTTGGTTGAGTTGGCGGCAAACCAGCAGACGTGGCTGGCGCAGCTGCTGGCCGCTTATGCCGGTCTGTTTGTGCCGCCGCAGGCGCCGAAGAAGGCCAAGGTTGATCCAACGCTGCCGCTGATTACTGCGGTTAGCCTGGATGAAGAAGTCCCCGAGCTATCTCGTGAGCAACTTGAAGCCTGGCGCCAGCAGCTAAAACAGTTGGCATTGCGCTTTCGTGAGTCGTTGAGTGAGTGCTGACTGGCGCTGATCTAAGCCCTGCGGGCTGTTACAATGGCCGGCTTACGTGGAGATCAGAGTTTATGCCTACATCATTTCTGGAAATCGTCGAGCTGCCGGATGGGCGTATTGCGCTGCGTCGCGCCGATGACGAGCAGGCGTTAGTTACTCTGGAGTTTTCCGGCGATGCCAAAGCGTTTTTGCATGGTCAACATATAGAAGTGGCCAAAGCCATGCTGAGTGTGGGTGTGCAAATGGCTGGGCGCTTAGCTGAGGGTGAACTGCCGCGCGATGATACACCGCAGGTGTTGCACTGAGGTTGGCGTTTACCGGTCATCACTGAGCATTGAATGCTGCGCTACAGCACTTCTCTAGGCACCTTCGGGTGCCTTGTTTGTTTTTGGCTGGTACCAGCGCTGCTTAGCGCTGGTTGATGTTCAGGCATTGGCTGCCACCTGCTTGGGCGGCACTGGCGAGTAGTTGTTGGGTCAGGCGATCCAGTGGTTGTAGCCAGCTAACCACGGTATGACTGCGGCCCAGATGCAAGGCCGAGCAGGCCAGGTCCCGTGCGCTTTGCTGGCCGTGGGGATGCAGCAGCAAAATGCGTTCGCGGTTTAGTCCAGCGTCACGCAGCCAGATTCGGGTCAGGCTGCTGGGCGGCGCTATAAGGGTCAGCCAGCGCGCATCTTGATTTTGGCTCAGCTCGCGCAAAATCGGTGCGAGTAGGTTTAGGCAGTGGCCAGAGGCGCCGCGCAGCGAGAGCTCGCTGACCAGGTGCGTCTCTTCAGTCCAATTCAGTTCAGTGCTATCGGTGAAAATTGGCGCGAGTGATTGCGCCAAAAATGCTTCAAATAACGGTAATTGCGCCTGATCAAACGACTGTGGCAACTGCATAAAGCCTCCTCTAGCGGCGGATTACGCCGACGCTTAAACCTTCAATCACCAGGTCTTGTTGTTCGAGATCGATTTCAATCGGTGCAAAGTCTGGGTTTTCGGCAATTAAACGTACTTTCGAGCCTATGCGTTCAAAGCGTTTCACCGTGACCTCATCGTCGATGCGCGCCACCACAATCTGGCCGTTGCGCGCCTCGCGGGTGGTGTGTACCGCTAGCAAGTCACCATCGAAAATCCCGACATCCTTCATGCTCATGCCGCGTACGCGTAACAGGTAATCGGCGCGTGGATGAAAGAACCCCGGATTGATCTGGCACGACTCTTCGATATGTTGCTGGGCCAAAATCGGTGCGCCGGCAGCGACCCGGCCGATTATCGGTAACCCATCTTCTTCGCTGCGCGGCTCAAAGCCGGGGATGCGAATGCCGCGTGAGGCGCCCGGCGTCATTTCAATCGCGCCCTTACGGGCCAGCGCTTTGAGATGCTCTTCAGCCGCATTGGGTGATTTGAACCCGAGTTCTTGGGCGATTTCCGCGCGGGTCGGTGGAAAACCGTGGTCTTCCAGGCAGCGCTTAATGAAAGCGAGAATTTCTGTTTGGCGTGGCGTTAGTTTGATCATGGTGATGGTCTGTCTGTTTATACAGGTGCTGTGATTATATACAGTGAAATGCGCTTGGCAATCTTTGTCTGCTTAATCAAGTTGTAAAGCCTTCTGCGGCTCTATGTAACCTGCTCGCGTTACTCGGCGTCTGGCTTATAGCTCCGGCGGCTGGGGTTTGCGTGGGAGATGTTGCGAGATGTTTGCGGCCATTCAGTTAGCATGCTAAAACATACGTTTTAAACAAGTGTGCGTTAGGCGGAGCAAGCATGGCCCAGTCGGAAACTGTCGAACGAATTCTCGATGCAGCAGAGCAATTATTTGCTGAGAAGGGTTTCTCTGAGACCTCGCTGCGGCTGATTACCAGTAAAGCTGGGGTCAACCTCGCTGCGGTCAATTATCACTTTGGCTCGAAGAAAACGCTGATTCAGGCGGTGTTCTCGCGGTTTTTGGGACCGTTTTGCTTGAGCCTTGAGCGCGATCTCGATCGCCGGCAGACCAAGCCTGAGTGCAAGCTGACGCTTGAACAGTTGCTGGAAATCCTGGTTGAGCAGTCGCTGGCGGTTAACCCGCGCAGCGGCAATGATCTGTCGATTTTTATGCGTTTGTTGGGCTTGGCGTTCAGCCAGAGTCAGGGCCACTTACGACGTTATCTGGAAGATATGTACGGCAAGGTGTTTCGCCGTTACATGTTGCTGGTGAATGACGCCGCGCCACGGATTCCGCCGATTGAGCTGTTTTGGCGAGTGCATTTTATGCTCGGCGCTGCGGCATTCAGCATGTCGGGGATTAAAGCCTTGCGGGCAATTGCCGAGAATGATTTCGGGGTGAATACCTCCATCGAACAGGTGATGCGCTTGATGGTGCCGTTCTTGGCCGCCGGCATGCGCGCCGACACCGGCGTTACCGATGAAGCGCTGGCCAGTGCGCAGCTTAAACCACGCAGCAAAGCCGTCCCGCAAGCGGCTAAGTAACTCGCACGGCAGGCCGCGCCTGTTTTTAACGCCGCATAACCGAGCGCAGCAGTTTTCACGCAGCCTGACGGGTGGGCTTGGCGAGGCTGATCGGCTAAGCTAGCCGCCCATGCGTACCCTCGATTTTCTGCATATCTCCCTCGCCGATCAGCAACTGTATGGCTTTGCCAGCGGTCAATTGCTGCTGCGTCTGCCCGTCTCCACGGCCTTAAATGGCGCCGGCGAATTAAACGGCTCCGGCTGTACCCCGCGTGGTTTGCATCAGGTGCGGGCGAAGATTGGCGCGGGGCTGCCCAGTGGCGCGGTATTGCGTGGTCGGCGCTGGACCGGTGAGCTTTGCTCGCCCGAGCTGCAGGCAGCGTTTCCGGCGCGTGACTGGATTCTGACCCGAATTCTCTGGCTCAGCGGCTGTGAGCCCGGGCGTAATCGCCTCGGCGCCGTCGACACCTTTCGCCGCTACATCTACCTACACGGCACCCCCGACAGCGAACCTATGGGCGTGGCGCTTTCCCATGGCTGCGTGCGCCTGCGCAATGCCGATTTAATTGAATTGTTTGCGTGGGTGCCGCTGCACTGCCCGCTGATGATTGATCCAGCCGCTTGCCCTCAATGGGCTACGGCGGACTGCACTGACCAGGTTATTTAAAGTGACTACAGCTGTTATGCAAGGCTCATTAATGCTCGATATTGCCGGCACTTGGCTCACCGCCGAGGACCGTCAACTGCTGCGTCAACCGCAGGTCGGTGGCTTAATTTTGTTTGCCCGCAATATCGAATCGCCCCGGCAAGTGCGCGAGCTGAGCATGGCGGTGCGCGCTGTGCGGCCGGACGTGTTGCTGGCCGTCGACCAAGAGGGCGGTCGGGTCCAGCGTTTGCGCCAGGGCTTTGTCCGCTTGCCGGCGATGGCTGCAATCGCCGGCAAGCCTAATGCTGAACAATTGGCCGAGCACTGCGGCTGGCTGATGGCCACCGAGGTGCTGGCGGTGGGCCTGGACCTGAGTTTTGCGCCGGTGCTGGATTTGGATTTCCAGCGCAGCAAGGTGGTCGGCAGCCGCTCCTTCAATGGTGATCCGCAATTTGCCACGCTGCTGGCCGGCGCCTTTATTCGCGGCATGCAGGCTGCAGGTATGGCGGCTACCGGCAAGCATTTTCCGGGACATGGTTGGGCCGAGGCCGATTCCCACGTGGCCATCCCGGTGGATGAGCGCAGCCTCGAGCAGATTCGCGCGGCCGACTTGCTGCCATTCAAGCTGCTCAGCAAGCAACTGGCCGCAGTGATGCCGGCCCATGTGATTTATCCGCAGGTCGATGCCTTGCCGGCGGGGTTCTCGCGCCGTTGGCTGCAGGATATTTTGCGCGGCGAGTTGCAGTTTGATGGGGTGATTTTTAGTGATGACCTGTCGATGGCCGGCGCTCATGTGGTGGGCGATGCTGCCAGCCGGATTGAGGCGGCCTTGTCAGCCGGCTGCGACATGGGCCTGGTCTGCAATGATCGCGGCGCCGCCGAATTGGCCTTGAGCGCCTTGCAGCGACTGCGGGTCGCCGCGCCTTCGGGCTTGCAGCGGATGCGCGGGCAAGCCGTGGCCAGTACCGATTATCGCCAGCAGCCCCGTTGGCTGACGGCCGTGGGGGCCTTGCGGGCCGCCCAACTGATTGACTAGAAGTTAAGGATTAAGCATGACTGTTTACGCAATTATCGGCGGCACCGGCCTGACCCAATTAGAAGGCTTGCACATTGAGGCGGAGCTGCAGATCGATACGCCCTACGGTGCCCCTTCGGCGCCGGTGTTGCGCGGCAGCTATGCCGGCCGTGAGGTATTGTTCCTCGCCCGGCACGGTCACCCGCACCGTATTCCGCCGCATCAGGTCAACTATCGCGCCAATCTCTGGGCGCTCAAACAGGCCGGCGCCGAGGCGATCATCGCGGTGAACGCGGTTGGCGGTATCCATGCCCAGATGCCGGCCGGGCATTTTTGCGTGCCTGATCAAATCATCGATTACAGCTATGGCCGTGAGCACACCTATTTCGAAGGTGAGCTTGAGCACGTCACCCATGTGGATTTCAGCTATCCCTACGACGAACCGCTGCGGGCCAAGTTGCTGGCCGCTTTGCAGGAGCAAGGCTGCTCGTTCAGCGACTTTGGCGTGTACGGTTGCACCCAAGGGCCACGTTTGGAAACCGCGGCGGAAATTGTGCGCATGCAACGCGACGGCTGCGACATTGTCGGCATGACCGGCATGCCGGAAGCCTTGTTGGCCCGTGAGTTGGAGCTGCCTTATGGCTGTTTGGCGCTGGTGGTCAACCCGGCCGCCGGCAAATCGGACGAGCTGATCACCATGGCCGAAATCGAACGGGTGCTGGCCCAAGGCATGGATAAGGTCAAGGCAACCTTGGCGCAGGTATTGGCTGGCTAAGCACTGCGACCGCATAAAAAAACCGCCGGGGTTCGGCGGTTTTTTTATGCTCTGGATTTAACCGTAAAGATCAACGCTTACAGCGGCGTTACCTTGATCAGTACACCCAGGCTGCCGTGGTCGAGGTAGGTCACTTGGCCGTTTTTTAGCCGGCTGCTTTGCTTGATATGTTCGCTGGCAGTGACTAGCCCGTCGGCGTCAAATTGGTTGACCCAAAAGTCGGCGGTGATATCGACAAAGCTCTCGCGCTTGATGCTCAGGGTGCCTTCGGCCGGGTACTGGCCCAATTGCTCCTGGCCGTTGCTCAGGGCGATTTTTACCGGGTTCGGGCCAACGCTTTGCTGCCAAGCCTGGTGCAGCAACACCTCATAACCATTGGCCGGGCTCAGTTTGGCGGCCTCATTGTTCAGCGCGGTGCTGCGCTCGCTGCCGCTGGCCGGCAGTTGAGCGTCGCCGGCCCAATCATCGGGTGCCGGTTGGCTGGCGAGCAGCGGGGTGCTGGCTTGGCGAAACAGGATCAACTCGACCTGATAATTGCTGTCGGCAAAGGCCAGCGGGCTGAGCAGGGTGAGTAGCAGTGGCAGGAGGCGGAACAAACGCATGGATCAGTCCTTTTTAGGCATGGCAATCGGGGGTGCGAGGCGTTCAAGCAATGCCTCTACTACGTTAAAGCGCTCTTCCGGGCGCTCCATGGGGATTTGGAATTTGAACTGGGTGGCGCCTTCGAACTTGTAACGGTTCGGTTGGCCCTGGATCAGCTTGATCAGGGTCAGCGGCTCGACGCAGGTGTCTTGGGAGAATTCCAGGCGGCCGCCTTGGGGGCCGGCGTCGATCTTCTTGATCCCGAGTTGCTCCGCCTGCAATTTCAGCAGGGTCAGGCGCACCAGGTTTTTTGCAGGCTCCGGCAGCAGGCCGAAGCGGTCGATCATTTCCACCTGCAGCTCCTTCAAGCCGTCTTCGTCGGCGGCCGAGGCGATGCGTTTGTACAGAATCAGGCGGGTGTGCACGTCCGGCAGATAGGCGTCGGGGATCAGCGCCGGCACCCGCAAGTTGATCTCCGGGCCACCACCCAGCGGCTGGTCCAGATTGGGTTGCTCGCCCTTGCGGATCGATTTGACCGCGCGCTCGAGCATCTCCATATAGAGGGTGAAGCCGACCGCCTGAATCTGGCCGCTCTGGCCGTCGCCGAGCAGTTCGCCGGCACCGCGAATTTCCAAGTCGTTGGTGGCCAGCAAGAAACCGGCGCCCAGATCCTGGGTGTTGGCGATGGCCTCCAGGCGCTTCTCGGCGTCCGGGGTCATCTGCTTGCGCGGTGGGGTGAGTAAATAGGCGTAGGCCTGGTGGTGACTGCGACCGACCCGGCCACGCAACTGGTGCAGCTGGGCCAGGCCGAACTTGTCGGCGCGCTCGATGATGATGGTGTTGGCGCTCGGCACGTCGATGCCGGTTTCGATGATGGTCGAGGCGATCAGCACGTTGAAACGCTTGTGATAAAAGTCGCTCATTACCTGCTCAAGATCGCGTTCGCGCATCTGCCCGTGGCCGATGCCGATGCGCGCCTCGGGCACCAATTCGGCCAAGTCCGTCGCGCATTTCTCGATGGTTTTCACATCGTTGTGCAGGTAATACACCTGGCCGCCGCGCAGCAGTTCACGCAGCAGCGCTTCCTTGATGACCGGTTTCTGCTCCTCCATCACAAAGGTGCGCACCGACAGGCGTCGGGCTGGTGGAGTGGCGATGATCGACAGGTCGCGCATGCCGGAGACGGCCATGTTTAGGGTGCGTGGAATCGGCGTGGCGGTCAGGGTGAGGATATCCACCTCGCTGCGCAGGGCCTTCATCTGCTCCTTCTGGCGCACGCCGAAGCGATGCTCTTCGTCGATAATCACCAGGCCGAGGTTTTTGATCTTCACGTCGTCTTGCAGCAGCTTGTGGGTGCCGATGACGATGTCGATCTTGCCCTCGGCCAGTTGCACCACTGCGGCATTTACTTCTTTAGCCGACTTGAAGCGGCTCATCACCTCGACCGTTACCGGCCAGTCGGCGAAGCGGTCGCGAAAGCTGTTGTAGTGCTGCTGGGCGAGCAGGGTGGTGGGCACCAGAATCGCCACCTGCTTGCCGCTGTGTACCGCGATAAAAGCGGCGCGCATGGCCACTTCGGTCTTGCCGAAACCGACATCGCCGCAGACCAGGCGATCCATCGGCTTGCCGGACAGCATGTCGGCTTTGACCGCATCGATGGTGGTCTGCTGGTCCGGGGTTTCCTCGAAGGGGAAGCCGGCGCTAAAGGTCGCGTAGTCGGCCATCGGGTCGGCAAACGCATAGCCTTCGCGGGCGGCGCGGCGGGCATAGATGTCGAGCAGCTCGGCGGCGACATCGCGCACCTGTTCGGCGGCTTTGCGTTTGGCTTTCTGCCAAATCTCCGAGCCCAGCCGGTGCAGGGGCGCCAGGGCGTCGTCGCTGCCGGTGTAGCGGGCGATCAGGTGCAGGCTGGCGACCGGTACGTAGAGCTTGGCTTCCTCGGCGTACATCATGGTCAGGAATTCGGCGGCCTGGCCGTCGATTTCCAACGTCACCAGCCCCAGATAACGGCCGACGCCATGGTCGATATGCACCACGGGTGCGCCTTCGCGCAGTTCGGTGAGGTTCTTGATCACCGCATCGTGGCTGTCGGCGCGCTTCTCGCGGCGCCGGCGTTGCATCACCCGCTGACCGAACAACGGGCTCTCGGCGATCAGGGCCAGCGCCGGCTGTTCCAGCAGCAGGCCGTCGTCCAGTGGCGCGATACAGATGGCCAAGCGTGCGTCACTGGTGACGAAATCTTCCCAGCTCTCCACCGCTTGCGGGCGCAGTTGCAGGCGCGCCAGCAGCTCCAGCAGCACCTCGCGGCGGCCGGCCGATTCGGCGGTAAACAGCACGCGGCCGGCAAACTCATTGAGAAAACGCTCCAGGTTGCCCAGCGGCTGATTGGCCTTGGATTCAATCGCCAGCTCCGGCAGCGCACGGGACGGCAAGCGGTGCCGGCCGACGCCGCTGTCGATGTCCTGCTGGCTGACCACCACCCGTGGCCATTGCTTCAGCCGGGCGAAGCAGTCTTCCACTGGCAGAAACAGCTCGGCCGGCGGCAGCAATGGCCGCTCGGGGTCGACGCGGCGCTCCTCATAGCGGTTGCGCACATCGCTCCAGAACTGTTCGGCGGCTTTTTCCACCCCCGGCAGGGAGAACACCTGGGTGTCGCCGGGCAGGTAGTCAAACAGGGTGGCGCTGTCCTCGAAAAACAACGGCAGGTAGTACTCGATACCGGCCGGAGTGATGCCGCTGTTGAGGTCTTGATAGATGGTGCAGCGGCGGAAATCCACGTCGAAACGCTCGCGAAAGCGCGCCCGAAAGCCGGTGATGGCTTCTTTGGTCAGCGGAAACTCACGAGCCGGCAGCAGGCGGATCGACTCGACCTTGGCGATGGAGCGCTGGGTCTCGGGGTCGAAGGTGCGCAGGGTTTCGATCTCATCGTCGAACAGGTCGATGCGATAGGGCAGTGGGTTGCCCATCGGGAACAGATCGACTATGGAACCGCGCACGGCAAATTCGCCGTGCTCATAAACAGTGTCGACGCAGCGATAACCGCTGGCCTGCAGGCGGCTGCGCATCTGCTCGACATCGAGCTTCTGGCCGACATCCAATACCAGGCTGGAGCCGAGCAGAAACCGGGTCGGCGCCAGGCGGTGCAGAGCGGTAGTGATAGGCACCACCAAAATGCCGTGGGCCAACTCCGGCAATCGATAGAGGGCGGCGATGCGCTGGGAAAGGATGTCTTGGTGCGGCGAGAACAGGTCGTAGGGCAGGGTTTCCCAGTCGGGAAAGTGCAGCACCGGCAACTCTGGGGCGAAAAAGCCCAGCTCTTGCTCCAGGCGTTCGGCGCTCTGGCTGTCTGCGGTTAGCAGCAAGGTAAAGCGCTTGGCTGCGCTGGCGGCCTCGGCAATCGCCAGGCTCAGTGCGGCGCCGGGCAGGTTGCCCCAGGCCTGCTTGGCATTGATCAGATTGCCGCTGGCGGCGGGCAGAGTCGGTAAGCTCAGTACTGGCACGGTCGGCTCGCGGGCGTGACGAGAAAGGCTGCGATTGTAGCGGCCAGCACCACCGAATGTCAGTCATGCTCATGCATGTCAGTCGTGCATGTCAGTTACGCAGATCAGTCATGACCGGCGTGCATTGCTCCTATCGGCTTGCGCCGTCATAATGTAGTCCCTTTTTTTAGCCCCTACATATCGTGGAAGGTACTGCCTGTGACCCAGAAGTCTGACCAGTGTCTCAGTGAGTGGATTGACCGTGAAGCCCTCGCCGAGGCGATGATTCCGCTGATTGGCCAGCTTTACCGCAATAATAATGTGGTGAGTTCGATCTACGGCCGCAGTCTGATCAACCGTTCGGTTATCTCCATTCTCAAAGCCCACCGCTTTGCTCGCCACCGCTTGGCCAATGATGCCGAACTGGCGGTGCAGGACACCTTCCCGCTGCTCAAAGTCATGAGTGAGCTGAAACTCGGCGCCGCCTCGGTTGACCTCGGGCGGATGGCCAGCAAGTTCAAAGCTGAAGGCAATGGCCGCAGCGTTGAGCAGTTCGTGCGCGAAGAAATGGCCGCGGTTGTAGGCCAGCAAGGCGTTAAAGCCAGTAAAGGCACCGACGTTGTGCTCTACGGTTTTGGTCGTATCGGCCGCCTGTTGGCGCGCATCCTGATCGAGAAAACCGGTGGTGGCGATGGCTTGCGTCTGCGCGCCATTGTCGTGCGTAAGGGGGCCGACAATGACCTGGTCAAGCGTGCCAGCCTGCTGCGCCGCGACTCGGTGCATGGCCCGTTCGATGGCACCATCACCATCGATGAAGCCAACAACACCATCACTGCCAACGGCAACCTGATCCAGGTTATCTACGCCAAAGACCCGAAAGAAGTCGACTACACCCAGTACGGCATTCAGAACGCTCTGCTGGTCGACAACACCGGCGTTTGGCGCGATGCCGAGGGCCTGGGCCAACATTTGGCTTGCCCAGGTATCGACCGCGTGGTGCTGACCGCACCGGGTAAGGGTGAACTGAAGAACATCGTGCATGGCATTAACCATGGCGAAATCAGCGCCGATGACAAAATCATCTCGGCCGCCTCCTGCACCACCAACGCCATCGTGCCGGTGCTTAAAGCGGTGAATGACAAGTTCGGCATCCTCAACGGCCACGTTGAAACCGTGCATTCGTACACCAACGACCAGAACCTGATCGACAACTTCCACAAGGGCGATCGCCGTGGTCGTTCGGCGCCGCTGAATATGGTGATCACCGAAACCGGTGCCGCCACTGCTGCCGCCAAAGCGCTGCCAGTGCTGAAAGGCAAGTTGACCGGCAACGCCATTCGCGTACCGACGCCGAACGTGTCAATGGCGATTCTCAATCTCAACCTTGAGAAAGCCAGCACCCGCGAAGAGATGAACGAGTACCTGCGCCACATGGCCCTGCACTCGGACCTGCACAAGCAGATCGATTTCGTCCAGTCGCTGGAAGTGGTTTCCACCGATTTCGTCGGCTCGCGTCATGCCGGTGTGGTCGATGCCGAAGCCACCATCTGCAACGACAACCGCGTCGTGCTCTACGTCTGGTACGACAACGAGTTCGGCTACAGCTGCCAGGTAGTACGGGTGATGGAAGACATGGCCGGGGTTAACCCGCCAGCTTTCCCGCGCTAATACAGGCGACGGGTAATAACAAAACGGGAGCTTCGGCTCCCGTTTTGCGTTTTGGCGAGGAATGTTTTTGCGCAACTGGCCTTACTGGAGGCGGATCGGTGTAGCCCTGCCGGGGCTGGCCGAACTGTATGTCAGGCGACTGAAGGTGGTGGGGTGCAATCAGGTCGATGTCGATGACTTTACGCGCCAGCGTTCACACCAGGGCCATCGGCTTTGGCGTAAACGCCAAAGCCGATGGCGGCAGCGAGCCCCCAATTAGCCATCTACGGCTCGGTTCTGGGCGGCATGTGTGCCGGTGCCATTCGCTTGGCCGGCACCGAGGTGGGAGTGCTCTATCTCTTTAATTGGTATTTTATATTCTAAAATTATAAATTAATTCAATTTAATCGATAGTAAGTATTCTTTATGCTAATGTTGATTTTCGAGTAAGGGGAGGCTTTGGGTATGGCAAGCGCACTTGTGTGGTTCGTGTTTTCGCTGGGGGTGGCGCACATCGTCTTTGGCGTGGTCAAGTTCAAGAGGCCTTTGCTGGCGGCGGTTTCTGCCGGCTACGTCGGGCAGTTCGGGGTGCCAGAGGTGCGCCGTAGCGCTTTTTGGTTTGTCATTTTCGGCCCGCTGCTCATGCTCGCCGGGCATATGGGCATCCACGCGGTTGCAGTTGGCGACCTCGCGCTGCTCAAGCTCCTCGGCATCTATACGTTTGTAATCGCCCTGGTAGGGGTTACAGCCTTCCCCAAGTCGCCGTTTTGGGCGGCGCTGTTTGTCAGTCCTTTGCTGATTGCTGCGGGCTACGGTCTGTTGCCCTAACCGCGGCGCAAGCCCTGAGGTTCCCACTATGCGTACCACCAAAGCCCAGCAGGCTAAAAACCGCCGCTTGATCATCCAAACTGCGGTTGACTTGATGACCCAGCACGGGTTTGAAGGCACCACGATGAAGCAGATTGCCCGGGCCGCCGACCTGGGAGACGCCACCATTTACAAGTATTTCCCCAGTAAGGAAAAGCTGGTGATGGCTTACTTTGAACAAGCCATCGCCGACGCCCTGGCGCAAATGCAGTCCACCCGTGGGCAAGCGAGCTTCACGCTGCAAGAGCGCCTGCAGTTGTTGATCGACAGCCTGCTGGAGATTGTCTTGGCCGACCGCGAGTTTGTCGGCATTGCGCGTGGCCTGATTGCACGCACGCCCATGCTGCTGATGGGCCAAGAGCTGCCAGCCAAGGCTCTGCTCCAACAGGCTTTCGCCGAGATGCTGGAACATGCCGAAACGGCCGGTGAAATCCTCCCCTGTGGCTTCAAGCCCAGCCTGGCCGGGTTGCTGGCGGACTATGTGTACGCCGTGCTGGCTTACTGGTTACGTGACAAAACTGACGTCTTTGCCAATACCACTCAAATGGTTGATCTGAGCCTGGGAGTGCTGGTGTTGGCCTTGCGCAGTGGTTTGATCGACAAGGTGCTGGAGCTGGGTGGCTTTGTGCTACGCAGCCAAATGGCGCGGCTGATGCACGAGGGCAGTGGGTTGATGGACCTGCTCCAGCTCGCACGTCGGGGCATGGAGGCGGCGCGCAAATGAGTGCTCCACTGAATCTGTGGCTGGTCTGGGCGGCTGGGCTGAGTGCCGTGGCTGGCCTGCTGCACCTGGGCATTATCGTCGGCGGCGCGCCGTGGTACCGCTACTTTGGTGCCGGTGAAGATATGGCGCGTATGGCTCAGGCCGGTAGCTGGTATCCGGCCCTTATTACTGCGGGCATTGCGTCGGTGCTGTTTCTCTGGAGTGCCTATGCGCTGGCCGGGGCCGGTTGGCCGCTGGCGCAAGGTGTGTTTGCCTGGCAGCGACCAGTCTTGGGTCTGATCACGGCAGTTTATTTGCTGCGGGGGCTGGCCATAGTGCCCTGGCTACTTTTCAAACCGGCACTGGTCAGCCCCTTCATGCTGTGGAGTTCGGTGATTTGCTGCGGTTTTGGTTTGATTCATTTACAGGGAGTGCTCCAGGTTTGGAGCCGCTTATAGAAGATACCGCTGTGTGCTGCGATCTGGGCGCTGACTGGTTAACGTCGATCCAGCTCACCCTTAGAACGCTTGCAGTACGGGTATTTATCACTGGAGAAATCTATGTTCGCAAGAATTACCCATGTGCAGTCCAAGCCAGGCAAGACGGATGAAGTCGTGCCCTCTACAGCAATGGGTTTCTTCTCGAGCAAGTGGTCAGAGTAACTCCATTGTTAAGCGTCACGGAGCCGTCCCATTATCCTGCAGCGGCTAGGTTCCTCGACGAAATGAGCAAACCAAGTTACTAACACGACGAGTCAAGGAGAAATTGATGAGCGCATATCTGGTTGCCAACTTCGAACTCACGAAGCCGGAAGGCTTTAAATTTTATGTCCCCGCCGTTTTTCCGACGCTGGAAGCGCATGGCGCAGAAGTACTCGTAGCCGATTACGAATCGGAACCGTTAGAGGGTGAGCCAGGCTCGATGACGGTCGTTATTCGATTCAAATCAAAGGAAGCGCTTAATAGTTGGTACCACTCACCCGAGTACCAAAAGATCATTCATCTGCGCACAGACAATTCAAAAGGAATTGCTGTCACGGTAGAAGAATTGGACTTAGAGAAGAATCTCCGTCTGTTGGAAACGATGTGAATGACGCCTAGCCAGCCGTTCGAGCGGACGCCTCCGCGCTACGCGCTCCGGCGCCGCTCAACGGCGCGTTAGACCTCAGAACCCAGCCACTGGATCGCACACATGTCAACTCAACAGCATCGCGCAACGCCTGTATCGCTTCCTCCGGAGTCGGCAATTTCCGGAGCCTACGCAACGACGAATCTTGCTGACGCTTACTCAATCGAGCTTCCGCCCGGAGCGTCGACCAATCCCGAACTGTTGGCGAGGTTCATCTTCTCCCAACAAGCACCGTGGGTCAGCAGCCTCATGGCAGTCCGAGATACGGTGGTCGGCAGGTTCGGCCTCAAAACTGCCAAGCAACTTGCGTTACTTGGTGCGGAGAGCACGACAGGCCGCGTCGGCATCTTCAGGATCTACGGCACCAGTCCGACCGAAGTTATCCTTGGAGAAGACGACAAGCACCTGGACTTCAGGCTCTCCGTCCTCTGTTCCAATCAGTCGTCGGCGGGAGGCAAACGTCACCTGACTCTGTCAACCGTGGTCCATTGCCACAACCGCCTGGGTCGTCTCTATATTCTTGTCATCGCCCCGTTCCACCGCTTGGTCGTTCAATCCAATCTCCGTCGTGCCGCACGAATCGGTTGGCCAATGGCCACGGAGGCGTGAGCAAAACTCCCAGTCGCCATGCGCAGCCTAACCAGTCGTTCGGGCGGAACGCGCCTTTTGCGGGCTTCGCCCGCTTCATGCGCGAACCTCAACTCGGTCGTTAGACGCTTGGAACCCACATTTATGGCCACCGTCGCTGATCACTACGAGATCCACCTCGCTCCTGTCTACCTGTGGATGGCCGGCGGCTTTGATGCCGCCGTATCTCGGGGCGAAGCCGAGATCGAAGCCGTTCTCCCAACTCTAGCCAGTGGAACCACCGCCGTTGATCTCGGCGCGGGCTTCGGCATGCACACCATTCCATTGGCTCGCCGCGGCTGCTCAGTGGTCGCAGTGGACACATCCTCTATCCTGCTTGACGAGCTGCGGGTGCACGCTGAAGCGCTGCCCGTCAGAGCGGTCGAGGATGACCTCTTGTCATTTCCGCGCCACCTCGACGCAAAGGCAAATCTAATCTTGTGCATGGGAGATACGTTGACTCACCTGCCAGAACTGGCGTCCGTCGAGAAGCTGTTCTCTCTTGTTGCGGAATCGTTGCGGTCGGGTGGCAAGTTCATCGCCACGTTCCGAGACTACACATCTCCACTTGTTGGCCAAGGGCGCTTTGTCTCCGTAAAGAGCGACACTGATCGAATATTGACCTGCTTTCTTGAGTACGCCCCCGATTACGTCAATGTGCACGATGTGCTCCATGAACGAATTGCTTCTACTTGGCGGCTGCGGGTCAGCGCCTATCGGAAGCTCAGGCTTTCGCCAGAATGGGTATCCACGGCACTTCAGGCGAACGGCTTTTCCGTTCACGTCGAGCCAGGGCTTGAAGGTATGGTCCGTGTTGTAGCAACAAGCGTCTAACCATTCGTCCCAGCGGACGGCCTTCGGCCGCCGCTGAACTCAAACGTTAGCGACACCACCAGTATCAGAAGGCTTGATCAGCAACCTCAGGGGCTAACTTGTGGCAGTGCGCTAATGGGTGCGCGCCTTGTTGCTCTTGCTGAAATTTTTTTGGCCAATAACTTGCGAGGGATAGTGACGTGAAGACTTCGGCAGAGCAGCCACCCCGCACCGGTCGACTCGCCCGCAGCGCCATTGCCGGCGTGGCGGTGGCGCGGGCCGGCATCGCGCACCTGGGCCATAAGGCGCAGACCCTCACCCTGTCTGACGAGCAGGCAGCGCAAGCGCGCGTCGAGCATGAGAAGGCGCTGGGCCGTATTCTGTTTACGGCGTTGAACCAGCTCAAAGGCACGGCCCTGAAAGCCTCACAACTTCTGAGCATGGAGTTGGGTTTTTTACCGGAGGGCATGCGTACCGAGCTGGCCCGGGCGCACTACCAGGTCACGCCACTCAATCGCGCGCTGGTGATCAAGGTCATGCGTCAGGAGTTTGGTCAGGACCCGCATGCCTTGTTTCAGCACTTCGACGCCCAGGCCTTCGCCGCAGCCAGCTTGGGCCAGGTGCATGCAGCGACGTTGATCAGTGGTGAAACCGTGGCCGTAAAACTGCAATACCCGGGCGTGGCCAGCTCGATTGGCAGTGATATGCGCATGCTCCGCAGTTTGCTACAAACCTTTGGCGCGGGTTCCGATGCCTTGCCCAGGGCGGACATCATCGAGCGCGTCCTGGCCGATGTGGAACACAAACTGAGCGAGGAGTTGGACTACCTACACGAAGCCGATCAGCTCACCTGGTTTGCGCAAAGACTGCTGCTGCCCAACCTGGTGATTCCCCAGCCGGTGGCGCATCTCAGCACCCGGCGCGTACTCACCATGCAGCGCTTGCAAGGTGCACACCTGAACGAGTGGTTGCGCGGTCAGCCTAGTCAGGCCCAGCGCGATCACTTTGGGCAATTACTGTTCGACACCTTTCTGCACTGCGTATTCGTATTGCGGCGCTTGCAGGCCGACCCGCATCCTGGCAATTTTTTGTTTATGCCGGATGGGCAATTGGGTTTGTTGGACTTTGGTTGCACCCGCGCGCTGGGCGAAGAGTTTTGTTTGGCCATTGGCGCCGTCTGGTCGGCCATGGTGCGTGAGCCGGTTAACGCGGACCAATTGCAGCAGGCTTACCTGAGCTTGGGACTGGTCTCCCACGCGCTCAAGCCGCAGGACTTTCAATCGCAGCTCCTGCCCGCGCTGGCCACACTGCAGGCCTGGCAGCGGCTGCCGTTTTTGCTGCCGGTTTACGACTTTGGGCAGCTCCCGCCCTATCCGCACCTGAACTCTCAGCACCAACGCCAAGCGCTGCAGCACTTGCACGGCATGCCCCCCGACCTGCCTTATTTTGACCGGACCTACCTGGGCCTGACTCAATTGCTCAAAGCCCTGGGTGCCCGTGTACGCACCAGCAATCCCTGGATTCACTAAGAAACCATCTGATTCTATTGGTATTTTTATTGGGTACCGCAGGCTGATGACCCTTGGCGAAATTTATAGACCCGCCGCCGAGCCTTGATGAACTACAACTTATAGGGCAACACCGCTTCGATTTTTATTGCGCTAGACTCGGAGGTCATCATGGAAAAAGGTATTCGCGTCGCTAGTCTGCTGCTCATCACTGCGTGTGCTCTACCGGCCCAAGCCAAGTACTGTACGCAACCCACCGCTATTGGCGCGGGAATGAATTGGGTGCAAACCGCCACGGCTCAACCGGTATCGTTCACTTGGTACGGTGGCATTAACCGGTTGCGGCTCTATGAGAGCGGCAATGTGGTCGTGTATGACGGCCCGCCGGTCAGCTCCTGGAACTCCCAGGGGATGCTGGGCTTGCTGGTAGATGCGACCCCCAACGCGAGGGTGGACATCACCACCGACTTCGCAATGCCACTGCCGGAATGCAAGTAAGCGGTAACCCTTAACAGGACTGCCCGCGCAAGTTTACTCAGCCAGTTCTTCGGGTAGGGTTTCGGGGCAGGCCAGGCCAAGGAAAGAGACCGAAAAATAAATCTGTTCCCTTTTGACGACATGGCCGGGGTGAACCCGCCAGCCTTCCCGCGCTAAACTAGCGCTGGTGCAACACAGTGAAACGGGAGCCTTGCAGACTGTGTGAAAACTACTGCGCTCGGTTATACGGCGTTAAAAACAGGCTCAAAATGCTCATTTACAGCTCGTAAACTGCGCTTTTTCGCCTGTTTTTGCCTTGCCTAACCTTCGCTCGCTACGTTTTCACTCGGTCTGCTTGGCTCCCGTTTTGCATTTATACGCGCTCAGGGCGGCGATCCCGCGTTGAGCTAGACCACGACCAGGCGTACAGCGCCGCAGTGATGAGGCAGTGAGAATGGATCAGCCGCAACCAACCGGTGAGCTCAAGCGTGGCTTGTTAAATCGGCATATTCAGTTGATTGCCCTGGGTGGCGCCATCGGCACCGGGTTGTTTCTCGGCTCGGCCGGGGTGCTTAAATCTGCCGGGCCGTCGATGATTCTGGGTTATGCGATAGCCGGCTTTATTGCCTTTTTAATCATGCGCCAGCTCGGCGAGATGATTGTCGAGGAGCCAGTGGCCGGCTCCTTCAGCCATTTCGCCCACCAGTATATTGGTGGTTATGCGGGCTTTTTGTCTGGCTGGAACTACTGGGTGCTCTACGTGCTGGTGGGCATGGCCGAGCTGACGGCGGTGGGTAAATACGTGCAGTTTTGGTGGCCGGAGATCCCCAGCTGGGTTTCCGCGGCGGTGTTTTTTGTCGTGATCAATGCTCTCAACCTAAGCAGCGTCAAGGTCTTCGGCGAGACCGAGTTCTGGTTTGCGCTGATTAAGGTGGTGGCGATTATCGGCATGATTGTGCTCGGCCTGTACCTGCTGATCAGCGGCCAGGGTGGCGAGCAGGCGGCGGTGAGCAATCTGTGGAGCCATGGCGGCTTCTTCCCCAATGGCATCGAGGGGCTGGTGATGGTGTTGGCCATCATCATGTTTTCCTTTGGTGGCCTGGAGCTGGTGGGCATCACCGCCGCCGAGGCGGCCGAGCCGAAGAAGGTGATCCCCAAGGCGATCAATCAAGTGGTCTGGCGGATTCTGATTTTCTACATCGGCGCCTTGAGCGTGCTGCTGATGCTCTATCCCTGGGACAAGCTGCTGGAAACCCTAAATGCCGCCGGCGACCCATACAGCAGCAGCCCCTTTGTGCAGATTTTCTCGCTGATCGGCAGCGACACGGCGGCGCACCTGCTCAATTTTGTGGTGCTGACGGCGGCGTTGTCGGTCTACAACAGCGGTGTCTATTGCAACAGCCGGATGCTGTTTGGCCTGGCCGAGCAGGGCGATGCGCCCAAGGCGTTTATGCGGGTGAATAAGCGCGGGGTGCCGGTGTTGGCCATAGGCGTGTCGGCGTTGATTACCCTGTTGTGCGTGCTGGTGAATTATCTGGCGCCGCAAAAAGCCCTGGAAATGCTGATGGCCTTGGTGGTCTCGGCCTTGGTAATTAACTGGGCGATGATCAGCCTGTCGCACTTGAAATTTCGCCAGAGCCTGAACCTGCGCGGTATCGAGCCGGGCTTTAAGTCGCTCTGGTACCCCTTTAGCAATTACCTGTGCCTGGCCTTCGTGGCCTTGATTCTCGGCGTCATGCTGTTGATTCCGGGGATCAACCTGTCGGTCTACGCCATCCCTTTCTGGTTGGCGTTTATTGCTGGTTGCTACTGGCTCAAATTGCGCGCGCAGCGCGTGGGTTTGCAGGGCGATCTTGTTTAAAGGCAGGTTGCGCGGCTGTGGCGCTGGCGCACTTGTGCTGGCGTGTCTCGGCTTGCTCGGCTGTGGCGAGTCACCACTGGAGTTCGGCGGCCCAACCATGGGCAGCAGTTATTCGATCAAGTACCTGCCGGCTGCTCATGGGCCGACTGTGGCGCATGCCCAAGCGGCCACCGAGGCGATTCTGGCCGAGGTCGATCAGCAGCTCTCGACCTATCGCAATGACTCCTTGATTGCCCGCTTCAATGCCTTGCCAGCCAATAGCTGCCAGCAGCTGCCGGCTGAGGTGTTGGGGTTGGTGCGTTTTGGCGAGCAACTGTCGCAGCAGAGCGCGGGCGCCTTCGACATGACCGTAGAGCCGCTGCTGAACCTTTGGGGCTTCGGCCCGCAAGCGCGAGATGAACGGGTGCCGACGGCCAGCGAGATTGCCGCCGTGCGCTTGCGGGTGGGACATCAGCATGTGCGTATCGACGGCCAGCAACTGTGCAAGGATGCGGCGGTTGCCCTCGACTTCAACAGCATCGCCGCCGGCTATGCGGTGGATCGCATCGCCGCCAAACTGGGCGAGCTTGGTGTGGGCAGCTATCTGGTGGAGGTCACTGGTGAGGTGAAAGCCCAGGGCCAAAAAGCCGACGGCAGCCCCTGGCGTATCGCCATCGAAGCGCCGCTGGATAACCAGCAAGTGGCGCAGCGGATTCTGCCCTTGGACGGTTACGGGATTTCCACCTCCGGTGATTATCACAATTATTTTGAACAAGACGGCCAGCACTATTCCCATACCCTCGATCCACTCACGGGCGCGCCGATCAAGCATGGGTTGGCGCAGGTCAGCGTGGTCGATCGCGCGGTGCAGCGCGCCGATGGCTTGTCGACCTTGTTGATGGTGCTGGGGCCTGAGCGTGGTCTGGCCTTTGCCGAGCGTGAGGGGATTGCCGCGCTGTTTGTCAGCCGCGTCGGGCCAGGCTTTGTCAGTCACAGCAGCAGTGCCTTTACTCGGCTGTTTGGGGCAGAACAGCCCTGATAGGCTGTGACAAATTGCAGCAGGGCAAGATGTAGTGCAGGCAATGCTCGCCTACCGCGCGACCAAGGGCTAATGTGCAGCCCCATAAACGGCAGCTAAGCTGCTGTAACTATTGAATACTTCGGCAGTACTTGCCGCAGTGATGCCGAGTTTGCCAGCGCGGCGGCCCGGCCAGTTACCAAGGAGTAAGCATGGCGGTCTATAACTACGACGTGGTGGTGCTGGGCTCAGGCCCCGCCGGTGAAGGCGCGGCCATGAACGCGGCCAAGGCCGGGCGCAAGGTGGCGGTGATCGATGATCGCCGGCTGGTCGGCGGCAACTGTACCCACCTGGGCACCATCCCTTCCAAAGCCCTGCGCCACTCGGTGCGGCAGATCATGCAGTACAACACCAACCCGCTGTTCCGGCAGATTGGCGAGCCGCGCTGGTTCTCTTTCCCTGATGTGCTGCAGAGCGCCGAGCGGGTGATCTCCAAGCAGGTCACCTCGCGCACTGGCTATTACGCGCGTAACCGCATCGATGTGTTCTTCGGCTCGGCCAGTTTCGCCGACGAGCAGACCATTCAGGTGGTCTGTCCGAATGGCGTGGTGGAAACCATAGTGACCAAGCAGGTGGTGATCGCCACCGGCTCGCGCCCATACCGTCCGCTGGATGTCGATTTCAGCCACCCGCGGGTGTATGACAGCGACACCATTCTTAACCTCAGCCACACGCCGCGCCGGCTGATCATCTACGGCGCCGGGGTGATCGGTTGCGAGTACGCCTCGATCTTCAGCGGCCTGGGCGTACTGGTCGACCTGATCGACAACCGTGATCGGTTGCTCAGCTTTCTGGACGATGAAATTTCCCAGGCCCTGAGTTATCACCTAAGCAACAACAACGTGATGATTCGGCATAACGAAGAGTACGAGCGCATTGAAGGGCAGGAGCACGGCGTCATCCTGCACCTCAAATCCGGCAAGAAGATCAAGGCCGACGCCTTGCTCTGGTGCAACGGCCGTACCGGCAACACCGACAAGCTGGGGCTGGAGAATATTGGCCTGAAGGCCAACGGCCGTGGCCAGATCGAAGTCGATCATCAGTACCGCACCCCGGTGCAGAACGTGTATGCCGCCGGCGATGTGATTGGCTGGCCGAGTCTGGCCAGCGCCGCTTATGACCAGGGTCGTTCGGCCGCGGGCAATGCGGTGGGTAATGACAGCTGTCGGTTCGTCAACGATGTGCCGACCGGTATCTACACCATTCCGGAGATCAGCTCGATCGGCAAGAGCGAGCAGGAGCTGACTGCCGAGAAGATCCCCTATGAAGTCGGCAAGGCGTTCTTCAAGGGCATGGCCCGGGCGCAGATTTCTGCCGAGCCGGTGGGCATGCTGAAAATTCTGTTCCACCGCGAAACCCTGGAAATCCTCGGGGTGCACTGCTTCGGCTACCAGGCCTCAGAAATTGTGCACATCGGCCAGGCGATCATGAACCAGCAGGGCGAGGGCAATACCATCAAGTACTTCGTCAACACCACCTTCAACTACCCGACCATGGCCGAGGCTTATCGGGTGGCGGCGTTCGATGGCCTCAACCGGCTTTTTTGAGCGGCTCCGGCCGGTGGTCTGAGCCGGGCGGGGTAGATCCGTTCAGAGATTCTCATCTGTGGCGCTGGCCCAACCGTGAGAGCTTTTGAGTCAGGCAATAAAAAACCGACCCGCGAGGTCGGTTTTTTATTGCGCGAAGAGCGCCGCTAAGAGTTCAGGGTCGCCACGGCCAAACCGGGAAAGTCGGTAATCAGGCTGTCGACGCCAAAGTCCGCGAGCCTGCGCATCAGCGCGGGTTCGTTGACCGTCCATACCGACACGTGCAGCCCTTGTTTTTGGGCTTTTTGCAGGCGCTCGGGGGTGCACAGCGTCCAGTTCAGGGCCAGCAGGCTGCAGCCGTAACGTTTGGCGACCTTTAGTGGGTCGAGCCAGTCGTATTCGGCCACCAGGCCGCGCGCTATGTCCGGAACCAGGCGTTGCCCGGCGCGCAGCACTTCGCGCGAGCTGGAGGTGATGCAGATTTTGTCGAGTAAACCGTAACGGGCGGCCAGTTCGCGGATGGCCAGTACGGTGTTGGCGGCTTTTACTCGGGAGGCGCTTTTTACTTCCAGCTGCCAGTGTTCGAAGGCGCAGTGTTGAAATAACTCCTCCAACCGGGGGATCGGGCAGGGCTGCAGCCAGCCGGGGCCGCCAAGGCGGGCGTCATAGCCGATCAGGTCGGCGGCCAGGTGCTGACTGACCTTGCCGCGCCGGCCGGTGGTGCGCTTGAGCGTTGGGTCGTGAATCACCATCAGCTCGCCATCGCGGGACAGGTACAGATCCAGTTCGCAACGTTTGACGCCGTGGGCCAGGCACTGCTGAAAGCTGGCCAGGGTGTTTTCCGGTGCTTCGCCTTTGGCGCCGCGGTGGCCATAGATCAGTGTCACGTTTGCTCCTTGAAAGTGGTCTGCGTTGCGGCGGCTTAGACTTGTTCGCGCAACTGCCGGCGCTCCAGCGCCTGGCGCTGCAGAATATGCCGGGCCATCAGTTGGCGTTGGGCATCGGTAAGGGCTTCGAACTCGATGCCGATTTCATACTGGCCATCGTCGCGTAGCCGGCAATTGACCACCTGACCGCGCAGTAACAGGCCCAATGCTTGCGGCATCAACACCATTTTGATCGCCAGATGGCTGCCGACTGCAAGCTCTTGCAGGTTGTTAAAGCTGATGCCGCTTTCGGACATGGTCACCTGGCGCGGCGCGCCGACATCACGCAACAGGTTTTGCGCCAGCGCCTGGCCGAGCAGGTCGATGCGCTTGTTCATCACCTTGAGATAGTTGGCCAGGGTGCGATCACGCTCGCTGATTTGTCGCAGCAAGTGCTGGGCTTCGAAGTCCAGTAGATGCAAATCGCTGAGTAAGTTGAACAACGGCGAGGCGTCGTGCAGGACGTCAGTGGCCAGCGCATTGGCGCCAGACAAGAGGGTGAAATCCAGTGCGATAGTGTCGCCTATACGGTAATATTCGCGGCGATCGTCTACGTCTTGAGTCGACATGCTGAACCCATGGCCTGAGTGATTGTCGGAGTGTAAAGCTGCCAGCCAAGCCCTGCCAACACATGACGGTGAAAACCACGGCAGTTGAGTGGTGGCTGGGTCAAAAGCGGCAAATCGGCAGTGTGACCTGGCTCGGCACAGTTGATTCGCTGGCAACTCGGCAGTAACGCGGCGCAGTGGTAAATCGCGCTTGACCCGGATGTCTCCTCTTTCGCCTGCGAATATTTTTATGTCCATGTTTAGACCGCTGTCTATCTATATCGGTGCGCGTTACACGCGGGCCAAACGCCGTAACCACTTCGTTTCCTTTATCTCCCTGACCTCGATGATCGGCCTGGCACTCGGCGTGCTGGTGATGATTGTGGTGCTGTCGGTGATGAATGGCTTTGACCATGAGATGCGCACCAAGGTGCTCGGCATGGTGCCGCATGCCACGGTTGAAAGTGCGCAACCCATCGATGACTGGCGCAGCATCGCCGCCCCGATGCAAAAGCATCCGCAAGTGCTGGCCGTCGCGCCCTTCGTGCAAATGCAGGGGCTGCTGACCTATGGCGATCAGGTGCAGAAGGTGCTGATTAACGGCATCGATCCGGCCGAGGAGAGCAAGGTGTCGATCATCGGCGACTATTTTGTCGACGGCCAAGGCAGCCTCGCTGAACTTCAAGCCGGCGAATTCGGCATCGTCATCGGCAATATTGCGGCGCAGAAACTCGGGGTCAGGGTTGGCGATAAAGTCACCTTCGTCGCCCCCGAAGTCACGGTGACGCCGGCGGGCATGTTCCCGCGCCTCAAGCGTTTTACCGTGAAGGGGATTTTCCACGTCGGCGCCGGCGAGCTGGATGGCTTTGTGGCCATGGCCAATGTGCAGGATCTGGCCCGTTTGCACCGCTGGAAACCCACCCAGGTGCAGGGCTTGCGTTTGAAATTTGCCGACTTGTTCCAGGCGCCCAAGGTGGCTTGGCAGTTGGCGGCGCGCTTGAGCGATGATTTCTATGCCCGCGATTGGACTCGTACCCAGGGCAACTTGTATCAGGCGATCCAGATGGAAAAAGCCATGATCGGCCTGCTGTTGCTGCTGATAGTGGCGGTGGCGGCCTTCAATATTATTTCCACCCTGGTGATGGTGGTCACCGACAAGAAATCCGATATCGCGATTTTGCGCACCCTGGGCGCCACGCCCGGGCAAATCATGGCGATCTTTATGGTCCAGGGCACTGTGATTGGCGTGGTGGGTACCCTGCTGGGGGCGCTGCTTGGCTGTTCGATTGCTCTCTATATAAGCAGCTGGATCAAGTGGCTTGAGAAGTTTTTGGGGCATAAGATCCTCGATGCGACTGTGTACTTTATCGATTACATCCCCTCGCAATTGCAGCTCAATGATGTGCTGTTGGTTTGCTCGGCGGCCTTGCTGCTGAGCTTTCTCGCTACCTTGTATCCGGCGTGGCGTGCGGCGCGCACCCAGCCGGCGGAGGCCTTGCGCTATGAATGATTCAACGTTGAATGCCCAAGTCTCAACGCCCTCGGCGGCCAATAAGCCTGCGGTACTCAGTTGCCGCAATCTGGGCAAGTGCTATGACGAAGGCCCGCAGGCGGTAGTAGTGCTGGCTGAACTTGAGTTGGAGTTGTTTCCCGGTGAACGGGTGGCGATTGTCGGCAGCTCAGGCTCGGGCAAAAGCACCTTGCTGAACATGCTCGGCGGGCTGGATACGCCGAGCAGCGGCAGCGTCTGGTTGGCCGGTGAAGAACTGTCGGCCCTCAACGAGAAGCAGCGCGGCTTGCTGCGTAACCGCGCCCTGGGTTTCGTCTATCAGTTTCACCATTTGCTGGCCGAATTTACTGCGCTGGAAAACGTCTGCATGCCCTTGCTGATCGGCAAACTGCCGATCCCCGAGGCACGCAAGCGGGCCACGGCTTTGCTGGAGCGGGTCGGCTTGGGGCATCGGCTTGAACACAAACCGGCCGAACTGTCCGGCGGTGAGCGCCAGCGGGTGGCGATTGCCCGGGCCTTGGTCAATCAGCCAGGGTTGGTGATGCTCGATGAGCCCACCGGCAACCTCGATCACCATACCGCCCAAGGTATTCAGGACCTGATGCTAGAACTCAGCACCTCCTCGCACACGGCTTTTTTGGTGGTGACCCACGACATGCAGTTGGCGCGGCAGATGGATCGCGTACTGCGTCTGGAAGACGGCCGGTTGGTGGCTGCCTAATATGTTCCGGCCCCTAAGTATTTTTATCGGCCTGCGCTATACTCGCGCCAAACGCCGTAATCACTTTATTTCCTTTATCTCGATGACTTCGATGATTGGCTTGGCGCTCGGCGTGCTGGCGATGATTGTGGTGCTGTCGGTGATGAACGGCTTTCAAAAAGAAATGAGTACGCGGATTCTCGGCATGGTGCCCCACGCGGCCATCCATGCCAGCGCGCCGCTGGACGACTGGCGGCCGCTGGCGGCCGCAGCCATGCAAAACCCGCAGGTGCTGGCGGTTGCGCCCTTTAGTGAGCTGGAGGGCATGTTGTCTTACAAGGGCAGCATGCAGCCGATTCAGATCAGCGGGATTGAGCCGGCGGAGGAATCCAAGGTTTCGATCATCGGTGAGCACATGACCCAGGGGCGTCTCGATGACCTCAAGCCCGGCGAGTTTGGGGTGATTGTCGGCGACATCACCGCCCGGCGTTTTCGCTTGAATCTCGGCGACAGCCTGACCCTGATCATCCCCGAGCGCAGCAGTAACGCCGGCGGCATCACCCCGCGTTTGCAGCGTTTGAATGTGGTGGGAGTGTTTAAGGTGGGCGCCGAGCTGGATGGCACCCAGGCCTTGATTAACCTGGCCGATGCCGCACAAATGCAGCACTGGCAGCCCAATCAAGTGCAGAGCCTGCGCTTGGCGCTGAAAGACCTGTATCAGGCGCCGCAAGTGTCAACGGCGATTGTGGCCCAGCTGGGCGCCGGTTATCAGGCGGCAGACTGGACCCTGACCCAGGGTGGGCTGTTCGCCGCCATGAAAATGGAGAAAACCATGATCGGCCTGCTGTTGCTGTTGATAGTGGCGGTGGCGGCGTTCAATATCATCGCCACCTTGATCATGGTGGTGGCCGACAAGGGCGCGGATATCGCCATCTTGCGCACCCTCGGTGCTACACCCGGACAGATCATGCAAGTTTTCATGGTGCAGGGCACCTTGATTGGCTTGGTCGGCACCAGCATTGGTGCGGTGCTGGGGGTGCTGGCGGCGCTGAATGTCAGTGAACTGGTGGGCTGGCTCGAGCGGCTCAGCGGTCAGCATGTGTTCAGCTCGGATGTGTACTTCATCAATAACCTGCCCTCTGATCTGCACGCCATCGATGTGCTACTGGTCTGTTCGGCAGGTTTTGGCCTGAGCTTCTTGGCCACCCTGTACCCGTCCTGGCGCGCCGCGCAGATTCAGCCGGCGGAGGCGTTGCGCTACGAGTAATGGCGCCGCCCCACATAAAAACGCCGTGGTTCAGGTGATCTGAGCCACGGCGCTTTTATTTAGGTTATGTGCCCGTGATGTGTTGCAAGGCGCAGTTCGTAGGGTGGGTTAGCGGCGCCACGCAGATTCAAAACCCACCGAGCAGCCCGTGCGCCGTGTAACCCACCAAGCGGTTTCAGTCTCTTACTGAGTTAGCGCGACATAGATCCGATGTTGGGTTACGCGGCGGCTCAAATCGTTGCGCCGCTTAGGTCATGCCAGTCGCCGCTAACCCAACCTACGAACGCGGCGTTTTTATTTAGGGCTGTTTTGCGCGACGCGCTTGTTGGCGTTTGTGCCAAGCATGGCGCACCCAGCAGCGCCAAAAGGTCATGGTTGCGCAGTAACCCAGGGCGCCCGCCAGCAAACCAGTGATCACCGAACCGAGTAAAAACGGCTGCCAGAGGGCGTTGAGTTCGGTGCCGATCCATTCCCAAGAGAGGCTGTCTGGCAGGTTGATGGCCGGGGTCTGCAGCAGCCAACTGCCGAGTTGGTAGGTGCAATAAAACACCGGTGGCATGGTGATTGGGTTGGTTAGCCAAACCAGGCCAACGGCAATCGGCAGGTTGGCCCGGCACAGCACCGCCAGGCTGGCGGCCAACAGCATCTGCATTGGCAGCGGAATAAAAGCCGCGAACAGACCCAGCGCCATGGCGCGCGACACCGAGTGGCGGTGGAGGTGCCAGAGGTTTGGCTCATGCAGCAGTTTGCCCAGAAATCGCAGCGAGCGATGCTCCTTGAGGCGCTCAGGGTCTGGCATATAGCGCTTGAATAGTCGACGCGGCATCTGGGCGCTCTCTAGGTTCTGTTGCTGTCGGCGCGCAGGCCGCGACGCAGGCGTCAACAGCGGCGGTGGGACTTCGACAATATTATGCACAGCTTTGCGCGACTCACCCTCGACCACTTTGTGACAAGTCTTGAGCGGGGCGGGCAAAGGCCACTGAGCCGCTATGCTCAGAGCGGTGAATCTGTTTTTCGGGAGTGTTTGGCTATGCGCGCAGGGATGCTGGCGCTTGCTCTGGGGCTATTGGTCTTGCGTTTCTTGCCGGCCTTGCCGCCGTTATGGCTATTGCTGTTATTGCCGCTGCTCGGTCTGTTGCTGCTGCCGACCCGCGGCTATCCACTGGCGTTTTTTCTCTTTGGTTTCAGCTGGGCCTGTGTCTCGGCGCAGCTGGCCTTGGATGATCGTTTGGCCCCTGAGTTGGATGGCCGCACCCTGTGGTTGGAGGGTGTGGTGGTGGGCTTGCCGGAATTACGCGGCGGCGTGGTGCGCTTTCAATTAGCCCAGGCGCAGGCGCGACGGGCCGAGCTGCCGCAGCTGATACGGGTGTCGTGGGTGGCCGGGCCTTCGGTGCTTGCAGGTGAGCGCTGGCGGTTGGCAGTGCAGTTGCGCAGCCCCTATGGCTCGGTTAATCCGCGGGTTTTCGATTATCAGGCGTGGCTGCTGGCACAACGGGTTGGTGCGCTGGGCACGGTTAAGGCCGGCGAGCGCGTGCAAGCGGCGACAGGGATTGCCGCTTGGCGCGACCAGTTGCGCAGGCGTCTGCTGGCTGTCGATGCCTTTGGCCGCCAGGGCGCGCTCGCCGCTTTGGTGCTGGGTGACGGTTCGGGGTTGTCACGGCAAGACTGGCAGCTGCTGCAGGCCACGGGAACCGTGCATCTGCTGGTGATTTCCGGTCAGCAAATCGCGTTGCTGGCCGGCTTGGTCTATGCCCTGGTGGTGGGCTTGGCGCGGCTCGGCCTCTGGCCAAAGAAATTGCCCTGGCTGCCTTGCGCCTGCGGGCTGGGCTTTGTCGTCGCCCTGGCTTATGCGCTGTTGGCAGGTTTTGAGGTGCCGGTGCAACGGGCCTGCGTGATGGTCGGGTTGGTGTTGCTGTGGCGCTTGCGTTTTCGTCATCTGGGCGTCTGGTGGCCGTTATTACTGGCGTTCGCTGGCGTGTTGTTGGTCGAGCCGCTGGCCAGTTTGCAGACCGGTTTTTGGCTGTCGTTTGCGGCGGTGGCGTTGCTCGCCTGGGTGTTTGCCGGGCGTCTCGGCGCCTGGCCCTGGTGGCATGCATGGTGGCGAGCGCAGTGGAGCCTGGCGTTGGGCTTGTTGCCGCTGCTGCTGGCCTTGGGTTTGCCTATTAGCCTGAGTGGCCCGCTGGCCAACCTGTTTGCAGTGCCCTGGCTGAGCTTGCTGGTGACGCCCTTGGCATTGCTCGGCACCTTGCTGTTGCCGATTCCTTGGTTGGGGGAGGGCTGTTTGTGGCTGGCCGGCGGTTTAATGCAGTTGTTGTTTGTGTTGCTGGGGCAGGTGGCCAGCTGGTTCCCGGCTTGGCTGTCAGCCACAGTGCCGCTGTGGGGCTGGTTGCTGGCCAGTCTTGGCGCATTGCTGCTGTTGCTGCCCGCAGGCGTGCCTTGGCGTGGTTTGGGCCTGCTGCTGCTGTTGCCGCTGTTTTACCCGCCGGTTGTTACGCCGCCTCTGGGGGAGGTGGAGGTCTGGCAGTGGGATGTGGGGCAGGGTTTATCGGTGCTGCTGCGTACTCGTACGCACAATCTGCTGTATGACGCCGGCCCCAAACATGCCGATTTCGATCTGGGTGAGCGCATAGTGCTGCCGGCGGTGCGTGGCTTGGGGGTGAAAAAACTCGACCTGATGCTGCTCAGTCATGCCGATATGGACCACGCCGGTGGCGCTTTGGCCCTGGCCCGTGGTTTGCCTATAGCCCAGGTGTTAAGCGGGGAGGCCGGCGAATTGCCTGCCTCTTTAGCGGCGCAACCCTGCGTCGATGGTGCGCACTGGCAGTGGGATGGGGTGGGCTTTACCACCTGGCGCTGGCAGCAAGCGCCGGCCGGTAATCCATCGTCTTGCGTGCTATTGGTCGAGGCGCAGGGTGGCGAGCGCTTATTGTTGACCGGCGACATTGATAAGGCCGCAGAGTTTGCCTTGCTTAAGCGTGCCGGCGATCTGCATGCCGACTGGCTGCAAGCGCCCCATCACGGCAGTCTTAGTTCGTCTTCCAGGGCTTTTTTACGCGCCGTGCAGCCGCGTGGGGTGCTGCTCTCGCGGGGCCGGCGCAACCCTTATGGTCATCCCCATCCACAGGTGTTGGCGCGTTACCAGGCATTGGGGGCGGTGCTGTACGACAACGTGCCCAGTGGTGCGCTGCGGATTCAGTTGGGCCGCCGTGCACCCGCGTACGGGGCGCGTGAAGTGCGGCATTTTTGGCAGCCTGAATTGATAAAATAAGCGAAGTGCGTCGGTCGGCGCACTGGCGACCCTATGCTAGAGTGTGGCCACTTTTTATTGGAGGGTGGCTTGCGTGTGGGAATTAGTGAAAGCCGGCGGCTGGATGATGCTGCCAATTATTTTGAGTTCGATAGTCGCCACCGCCATAGTCGCCGAACGCCTGTGGACCTTACGCGCCAGTCGCGTGTCGCCACCGCATCTGCTCGGGCTGGTGTGGCGCTGGATCAAAGACAAACAACTGAATGCGCAAAAGCTCAAAGATCTGCGCGCCACCTCGCCCTTGGGTGAAGTGCTGGCCGCCGGCTTGGCCAACTCCAAGCATGGTCGTGAGATCATGAAGGAGTGCATCGAGGAGGCCGCCAGTCGGGTTATCCATGAGCTGGAGCGCTACCTCAATGCCCTCGGCTCGATTGCCGCCATGGCGCCGTTGCTGGGTTTGCTCGGCACAGTGTTCGGCATGATCGAGATTTTTAACGGCTTTATGGGCGATGGCATGAGCAACACCGCCTCGCTCGCCAGTGGTATTGGCAAGGCTTTGATCACCACAGCTGCCGGCTTGATCGTGGCGATTCCGGCGGTGTTCTTCCATCGCTACCTGCTGCGTCGGGTCGATGAGTTGGTGGTGGCGATGGAGCAGGAGGCCATCAAGTTGGTCGAGGTGGTGCAGGGTGACCGTGAGGTGGATTTCAGCGAGGAAGCTAAAGCGTGAAATTTCGCCGCAGAGCGGGCAATGTGGCTCGCGAAGAGGTTTTCCTCAACCTCACCTCGTTGATTGATGTGATCTTCGTGTTGCTGCTGTTTTTTGTGGTGACTACCACTTTTAGTCGGCCCAACCAGCTGAAGATCGAGTTGCCCGAGGCGTCCAGTGGCAGCCCGCCGACGCAGACCGAGCTGAAGCAATTGGAAATCGCCATCGGCGCCGATGGCCAATACCAAGTCAATGCACAAAGCTTGCTAACCAACGACCTGGCCAGCCTGATGAGCGCCCTGCAGCGCGAGTCCGAGGGCGACAACAGCTTGCCTTTGACCATTAGTGCCGATGCCAAAACCCCTCACCAAGCCTTTATCACCGCGATGGATGCTGCCGGCAAACTGGGCTTTGCTCACCTGCGCATCACCACCGTTGAGGCCAAGGCGGCGCCTTGATGAGCGTTACCGAACGCCTGCTGCAAGCTTGGTATCAAGGCCATCCGGCGTTGCTGCTGCTGCGCCCGCTGGAGTGGCTGTACCGCGCGGTGGTCAAGCGTAAGCGCGGTAATTTCGTGGCCGGGCGTGGCGCCATTTATCGCGCGCCAGTGCCGGTGATAGTGGTGGGCAATATCACCGTCGGCGGCACCGGCAAGACTCCGCTAATTCTGTATTTAATCGAACATTGCCGGACCCGTGGCCTGCGCGTCGGCGTGGTCAGTCGCGGCTACGGCGCCCAGCCGCCCAGCTGGCCTTGGCGAGTGCGTGGCGAGCAGTCGGCTGCGGTGGCGGGCGATGAGCCCTTGCTGATAGTGCAGCGCAGTGGCGTGGCGCTGATGATCGATCCTGATCGTGGTCGCGCCGTCCAGGCGTTATTGGACGCCGAGCCGCTGGACCTGATTCTCTGCGATGACGGTTTGCAGCACTACCGTCTGGCCCGTGACCTGGAGCTGGTACTGATCGATGCTGCCCGGGGCCTGGGCAATGCTCGTTGCCTGCCGGCCGGTCCCTTGCGCGAGCCGGTCGAGCGCCTGCACAGCGTCGATGCGCTGCTGTATAACGGCGCCGCGGCTGATCGCAGTGATGGTTACGCCTTTACCTTGCAGCCTACCGCGCTGGTCAACTTGCTAACCGGCGAGCATCGCTGCCTAAGTGCTTTCCCGCCTGGCCAAGCGCTGCATGCGGTCGCCGGGATCGGCAATCCGCAGCGTTTCTTCAACACGCTCGAGGCGCTACACTGGCAGCCGATTGCGCATGCCTTTGCCGACCACGCGCAGTACAGTGCCGCGCAACTGTCGTTCAGCCCGTCGCTGCCATTGCTGATGACGGAAAAAGACGCGGTCAAGTGCCGGGCCTTTGCCCAGTCGGACTGGTGGTATTTGGCGGTGGATGCCCGGCCATCGGCGGCGTTTAGTCTGTGGCTGGACAGCCAGCTCGATCGCCTGTTGGCTGTCTCACGCTAAAGCGCAGTTGTCTGCTTGCGGGCTACTCGCCGCGCCGTTTTAACCCCCTTATCAAGGAGTCCCCATGGACCCGAAACTGCTCGATATTCTCGCCTGTCCCCTGTGTAAAGGCCCGTTGCACCTGGCTCGCGACAAGTCCGAGTTGATCTGCAAAGCCGACGCCTTGGCGTTTCCAGTACGCGACGGTATCCCGGTGATGCTGGAAACCGAAGCGCGTACCTTGAGTACCGATGAACGCCTAGATAAATAGGATAAGTAAGTCATGAGCAGCGTGTTTACCGTCGTTATTCCGGCCCGTTATGCCTCCAGTCGCTTGCCCGGCAAACCCTTGCAAGACATCGCCGGCAAACCCATGGTTCAGCATGTGTGGCAGCAGGCGAAAAAAAGCAGTGCCGCGCGGGTGGTGATAGCCACCGATGACCTGCGCATTCTTGAGGCTTGTCAGGCCTTTGGCGCCGAAGTGGTATTGACCCGCGTCGATCACAACTCCGGCACCGATCGCTTGGCTGAAGTGGCATTGCAACTGGGGTTGGCGGCGGACGCGATTGTGGTCAACGTGCAGGGTGATGAACCGCTGATTCCGCCGGCGATTATCGATCAGGTTGCGGCCAATTTGGCGAAGCATGCCGAGGCGCAAATTGCCACTTTGGCCGAAGCTATTACTGATGTGGAAACCCTGTTTAATCCCAATGCGGTGAAGGTGGTTGCCGATGTGAACGGGCTGGCGCTGACTTTTAGTCGCGCGCCCTTGCCTTGGGCGCGGGATGCGTTTGCCTTGGGGCGTGAGCAGTTGCCGGCGCAGGTTCCGTATCGCCGGCACATCGGCATTTATGCCTATCGCGCGGGCTTTTTGCAGGACTTCGTCGCCTGGGGCCCATGCTGGCTGGAAGATACCGAATGCCTGGAGCAGTTGCGGGCGCTCTGGCATGGCGTGCGTATCCATGTGGCCGACGCGCTGGAGTCGCCACCGGCCGGCGTCGATACCCTGGAAGATTTGCAGCGCGTGCGCGCGTTGCTGGGGGCTTGATGCGAGTCTTGTTTGTTTGCCTGGGCAATATCTGCCGTTCGCCGACCGCCGAGGGCGTATTGCGCCACAAGCTGGCGGCGGCCGGGCTGCAGGAGTTGGTTAGCGTTGATTCGGCCGGCACCAGCGACTGGCATGTGGGCAAGCCAGTCGACAGTCGCACCCGTTTGGCCGCGCAACGTCGGGGCTACGATCTGTCGGCGCTGCGTGGGCGGCAAGTGTGCGCGGCTGACTTTGCCGGCTTTGAGCTGATTTTCGCCATGGACCAAAACAATCTGCAGCACTTACAAAGCATGCAGCCCGCCGCCGGCATCGCGCAGCTGGACCTGTTCTTGCGCCGCTATGGCTTGCCGACTGAGGAGGTCCCCGATCCCTACTACAGCGGCGAAGAGGGCTTTGAGTTGGTGCTGGATTTGCTTGAGCAGGCTTGTGATGAGCTGGTCGCCGAGCTGAAGGGGCGCTTGTGAGTTTGCAACTAGAGCAAAATGTTTCGCTAAAAGCCTTTAACAGCTTCGGGCTGAACGTCAGGGCTCGCCTGTTTGCCCAGGCTCAGGATGATGCGCAGGTGCGTGAAGCCTTGGCCTTGGCCCGTGAGCGACAGTTAGCCTTGCTGGTGATCGGCGGCGGCAGCAATCTGTTGCTGACTCACGATGTTGATGCACTGGTGCTGCGCATGGCTAGTCGCGGTATTCGCTTGCTGGCTGACAGCGACGATGAGGTCATGGTCGAAGCCGAGGCCGGCGAACCCTGGCATCCCTTCGTGCTCTGGAGTTTGGCGCAGGGCTTGATGGGGTTGGAGAATCTCAGCTTGATCCCCGGCACCGTCGGCGCCGCGCCGATGCAAAACATCGGGGCCTATGGGGTGGAGCTGAAGGATGTGTTTGCCGGCTTGACCGCGCTGGATCGAGAGACTGGTGAGTTGCGCGAGTTTAGCCTCGAGCAAGCCGCTTTCGGTTACCGCGACAGTCTGTTCAAGCGTGAGGCGGGGCGTTGGTTAATTTTACGGGTGCGCTTTATCTTGCGCCGACAAGCCGCTTTGCATCTGCAGTACGGGCCCTTGCGCCAGTATCTGCAAGGGCAGGGCATAGCTGCACCAACCGCCAGCGATGTCAGTCGCGCGGTGTGCGCCATCCGCAGTGAAAAACTGCCCGATCCGGCCGTGCTCGGCAATGCCGGTAGCTTCTTCAAAAATCCTGTGGTCTCGGCTGCGCTGGTGCAACGCTTGCGCAGCGAGCACCCAGATTTGGTGGCTTATGAGCAGCCCAATGATCAGTTTAAGTTGGCCGCCGGTTGGTTGATTGAGCGCGCGGGCTGGAAGGGTTTTCGCGAGGGCGATGCCGGCGTACATCAACAGCAAGCGCTGGTCTTGGTCAACTATGGCGCGGCCACCGGTGCGCAACTGTTAAGTCTGGCGCGGCGGATTCAGGCCGATATCGCCGAGCGGTTTGCGGTCGAGTTAGAGATAGAGCCAAACGTGCTCTGAACCAATAAGCGCTGTCGGGGGCTGTGGTGCTTTTCCATGGCCCACAAAAAAGGGGATGCTTTTGGCATCCCCTTTTCGTTGGTGCAGCTTTTAGGCGAGAGGTTTCTCTTCCTCGGTCTGCGGAGCTGCTACTGGCTCAGGCTCTTGCGGGCCGGCAGTCTCGACTTCAGTCGGGGCTACGAACTCGATAGTGGCTTGGGCGGGCTCTTCAGCGCTGCTGCTTTCGGCTGCTGGTGCGGCGTCTACCGCTTCAACTGCTTCAGTTACAGCCTCAGGAGCTGCGGCCTCAACGGCAACCTCGACAGCGGCTACTTCAACCTCGGCCACGCTCACTTCGATAGGCGCAACAACAGGAGCTGCTGCAGCTTGGCTGGCAAGCGCCTCGGCTTCGCGTTGACGGCGACGAATTTCCCGTGGGTCGTTCGGTGCGCGACCAGTGCTGCTAACCGGCTCGGCAACGACTGCGGGTGCAGCTTCGATAGCGGCAGCTTCGTTGACTACTACTGGTTCGGCGACCGCAACCACTTCTGCAATTACTGCTGCGGGTGCAGGCTCGGCCTCTGCTTGGGTTTCTGCTGGGGCTTCGACGCGGGTCGGTGCTGGTGCAGTAACTTCAACAATGGCTTCGATTACCGGAGCGGCGACCACTTCGGTCTGCGCTACGGCAACTTCAGCTGGCTCGGTGCTGGCAACAGCTTCAGTGCTTGCGGCGCTTTGGTTGTCGGCGATTACTTCGCTGGCTACTGCAGCGGCTACTGCCACAACAGTGCTGGCCGGCAAATCTTGGCTGCTTTCTTCGCCGTCGTTTGCCTCAGTGCTTTCTTCGCTGCCTTCAATCACGTTGCCGTTGGCATCGCTTTGACGCTCGCGACGATTGCTGCGACGACGCTGACCGCGTGAGCGACGACGTGGACGCTCGCCTTCGGCGCCATCCTGCTCGTCATCCAGCAGTTGCTCATCAACAGGCAGTGCTTCTTCTTCAGTTGCGGCAGTTTCGCTAGCGGCGGCAGGGCGTGGCTGGCGCTCTTCACGTGGCGCCCGTGGTTGACGCTCTTCGCGCGGTGCACGAGCCGGGCGTTCTTCGCGGGGTGCGTCGGTGCGTGCAGCTTCTTGCGCTACTGGCTGGCCTTGTGCATCCAAAGGCTCGCGCAGTTCACGGGTTTGCCGCTCTTCTCTTGGCTGGCGTTCTTCACGCGGTGCGCGGGCCGGGCGTTCTTCGCGGGGTGGACGCGATTGACGAACTTCTTGTGGCTCGCGAACTTCTACTGCTTCACGGGGCTGGCGTTCTTCACGCGGTGCGCGGGCTGGACGCTCTTCGCGCGGCTCACGGGGTTCGCGGGCGGCACGTTCTTCGCGGGCAGGGCGCTCTTCACGCGGCTTGCGCTCTTCATCGCGACCACCGCTGCGGCCACCACGGCCACGGGTTTGCGGACGACCGCTGTTGCTGCGGCGGGCTTCTTCGGCGCGCGGAGGGCGTTCGCCGGCAGGCTTTTCGATGACCAGCAGCGGTTCTTCTTTACCGGCAAACAAGCTCACCAGCGATTTGACCAGACCTTTGAACAGGCTTGGCTGGGCGCTTTCAACGTGAGCAACTGGCGCGGCCGGAGCCTCGCTCACCGGCACAGGTGCAGTGCGCTGTGGCGCGGTCTTAATGGCTGCGTCTTGGCGAACCAGGGTGCGGGTGGCCGCAGCTGGTTGGACTTCTTCGACTTCGACGGCAGTCATTTCGTAGCTTGACTGGCCGGCTTGCAGATCGGCGCTGTCATCACGCAGGCGCTGCACTTCAAAGTGCGGCGTTTCCAAGTGATCGTTCGGCAGGATGACGATGCGGGCACGGCTGCGCAGTTCGATCTTGGTGATCGAGTTGCGTTTCTCGTTGAGTAGGAACGCGGCGACCGGGATCGGCACTTGCGCGCGAACTTCGGCGGTGCGGTCTTTCAGGGCTTCTTCTTCGATCAGGCGCAGGATCGCCAGCGACAGCGATTCGACGTCGCGGATCAGGCCTTGGCCGTTGCAGCGTGGGCAGACGATGCCGCTGCTCTCGCCCAGCGATGGACGCAGACGCTGACGGGACATTTCCAGCAGGCCAAAGCGCGAGATACGCCCAACTTGCACGCGGGCACGGTCGGCTTCGAGGCTTTCGCGGACCTTGTCTTCCACGGCGCGCTGGTTTTTGGCCGGTGTCATGTCGATGAAGTCGATCACTACCAAGCCGCCAATGTCGCGCAGGCGCAGCTGGCGGGCGATTTCTTCGGCGGCTTCGAGGTTGGTCTGCAGCGCGGTTTCTTCGATGTCGGCGCCTTTGGTGGCGCGGGCCGAGTTGATGTCGATAGAGACCAGAGCTTCGGTCGGGTCGATCACGATCGAGCCGCCGGACGGTAGGGTCACTACGCGCTGGAAGGCGGTTTCGATTTGGCTTTCGATCTGGAAGCGGTTAAACAGCGGCACGCTGTCTTCGTACAATTTGATTTTGCTTTCGTACTGCGGCATCACTTGGCGGATGAAGCTCAGGGCTTCTTCTTGCGCTTCGACGCTGTCGATCAGTACTTCGCCGATGTCTTGGCGCAGGTAGTCGCGGATGGCGCGGATGATCACGTTGCTTTCCTGGTAAATCAGGAAAGGTGCGGCGCGGTCCAGGGAGGCTTCTTTGATGGCGGCCCAGAGCTGCATCAGGTAATCGAGGTCACCCTGCATTTCGTCGCTGCTACGGCCAAGGCCGGCAGTGCGCACGATCAAGCCCATGTCGGCCGGTGCGTTGAGGCCGTTGAGGGCTTCACGCAGTTCGTTACGCTCTTCGCCTTCGATGCGCCGTGAAATGCCGCCAGCCCGTGGGTTGTTCGGCATCAGCACCAGGTAACGGCCAGCCAGGCTGATAAAGGTGGTCAGGGCGGCGCCCTTGTTGCCACGCTCTTCTTTCTCGACCTGAACTATGACTTCCTGACCTTCGGTCAGCGCGTCCTTAATGTTGGCACGGCCTTCGGTGCCTTTCTTGAAGTATTCGCGGGAAACTTCTTTGAGCGGCAGAAAGCCGTGGCGATCAGAGCCGAAATCGACGAAAGCGGCTTCAAGGCTTGGTTCTACGCGGGTGATGCGGCCTTTGTAGATGTTCGATTTCTTTTGCTCGCGTGCCCCGGACTCGATGTCCAGGTCATACAGGCGTTGACCATCTACTAGTGCGACACGCAACTCTTCGGGTTGAGTTGCGTTAATTAGCATTCTTTTCATGTTGTACCGTCGGTTTCCGGGCTGGCGGAAATGGCGCTCGGCACACACGACTCTAACGGTCGGTGCAGGTGCGTCAGGAGCGCTTGTCAGGCGCTCCAGTGTCTAGCGATGCTCGGCCAATTGGCCCGGGTTCGCGACGACGTCTCCTGGTATTGGTGAAGACTGAACGTATCAGTCAGGAGGAGGAATCAACCATCGGTAGCGGACAGAATGAAGCGTCTTGAAAAGCCCAGTGCTACACAGTCCGATGGTTGTGCGTCTCCACCCTACACGTATCCGAAGAATCGGGTGCCGCTCGCAGATTTCGCAGCGGGTTGCATTAATTGCGATTACCCCAGCGGGGTTCTCGCGGCTGATATCTCAAGGCCTTGGTTTCCGGAGTGTTCGCGGCCTTGGTGGCCTTTCTATCTTCGAACAGTCCGTGGGACGGCCCTACGTCCTGAATAACTCTTTGTCGTTCAGCGATGGCTATAGCGATCATCCGCTGAACGGGCCACTTTTGGCGGCGTTCGGGAATATAGCAGTAATCATTAAGTGCTTCAAATCCATAAAAAATTGTTATCATTGCCGGATGATAACTACTACCTCTCCGATCACCGCAGTGCAGCTGCTGGAGGTCGCGCCGGAGCTTGCCGGTCAGCGTATTGACAACTTTCTTCGCACCCAACTCAAGGGCGTGCCGAAGACCTTGATTTACCGCATTTTGCGTAAAGGCGAAGTGCGGGTGAATAAGGGTCGGATCAAGCCTGAGTACAAGTTGCAGGCCGGCGATATCATTCGCGTGCCTCCGCTGCGGCTGGCCGAGCGCGATGAGCCGGCGCCGCTGGCGAAGGGGCTGCTGGATCGGTTGGAAGCGGCGATTGTCTATGAAGATAAGGCGCTGATCGTTCTGAATAAACCGGCAGGCATTGCGGTGCACGGCGGCAGTGGCCTGAATTACGGGGTGATTGAGGCTTTTCGGCAGTTGCGCCCGGATACCAAAGAGTTGGAGCTGGTCCATCGCCTGGATCGCGACACCTCCGGCCTGTTAATGATCGCGAAAAAACGCAGCATGTTGCGCCATTTGCACGCCGCCTTGCGCGGCGATGGCATTGATAAGCGCTATATGGCGCTGGTGCGTGGCAATTGGCCGACGGCCAAGAAGCAGGTCAATGCGCCGCTGTTGAAAAACACCTTGCGCTCCGGCGAGCGGATGGTCGAAGTCAATGAAGAAGGCAAAGAGGCGCTGACGATCTTCAAGGTGTTGCGCCGTTTCGGTGAGTTTGCCACCTTGGTCGAGGCCAAGCCGGTTACCGGTCGCACCCATCAGATTCGCGTGCATGCCTTGCATGCCGGGCATGCGATTGCCGGTGATGATAAGTACGGTGATGAAGATTTTTCCCGTGAGATTCGTGATCTGGGCGGCAAACGCTTGTTTTTACATGCTTATTCATTGCGGGTGCCGCTGCCGGACGGTGGTGAAATGCAGTTTGAGGCGCCAGTCGATGAGTTGTGGCAGCGTACTATCGAGCGTTTAAGTGTCTGATATAGAAGTGCCGAGCGGTTATAAGCTGCTGATTTTCGATTGGGATGGCACGCTGGTGGACTCCATTGCGCGCATCGTTGAGGCCATGCATCTGGCGGCGGACAGTTGCGACTTGCTGCGCCGCGATGATGAAGCGGTCAGGGGTATTATCGGTCTGGCCTTGCCAGAAGCGGTTCGCGTGCTTTATCCCGATTTGCGCGAGTTGGCAGATGTTGAGCGTTTCACTCGAGTTTACAGCGAATGCTATCTGGCTCTTGAGGTTGAGCCGTCGGAGCTGTTTGCCGATGTCGATGAGTCGTTACAGGCTTTTCGCGAGCAGGGTTATCACTTGGCGGTGGCCACCGGCAAGAGTCGTCATGGTCTTGATCGAGTGCTCGCCGGGCGCGGCTGGAGTGATTACTTTGATATCACTCGTTGCGCCGATGAGTCGGCGAGCAAGCCGCATCCGTTGATGTTGGAGCAAATCCTCACGCATTTTCAGTTGCAGCCGCAGCAGGCGTTAATGGTCGGTGATTCAATCTTCGATTTGCAGATGGCCCGCAATGCCGGCATGCAGTCAGTGGCGGTTGGTTATGGGGCGCAGTCGTTGGCAGTATTGCGCCAGCAGCAGCCGCATTTGGCGATCGAGCGCTTTAGTCAGTTGCGTGACTGGTTGTCCTGTTAGGCGAATGATCAATAAATGGAGTGAGTGAATATGTCGGATGAATGGAAGGCTGCATCTGCTCCCGATGCGGATGGCAAAAGCTGGAAGCTGCTGGAAACTACGCTACTGGCTGGTGTGCAGGAGCAGCGTCGTGCGCGGCGTTGGGGGATTTTCTTTAAGTTGCTGACCTTTGTGTACTTGTTCGGTGCGCTGGCGATGTTTTCGCCGATGCTGGATCTGCAAAAAACGGCGGCGCGCGGCGAAAACCATACGGCGCTGATTGAAGTGCGCGGCATGATTGCCGATCAAGAGGCGGCCAGCGCGGACAATATAGTCGGCAGCTTGCGCGCCGCCTTCGATGATCCGAAAACCAAGGGCATCATTCTGCGCATCAATAGCCCGGGCGGCAGTCCGGTGCAGTCGGGCTATATCTATGATGAGATCCGGCGTCTGCGCGCGGAGCATAAAGACATCAAGGTCTACGCAGTGATTACCGATCTCGGCGCCTCGGGTGCTTACTACATTGCCAGTGCGGCAGATGAGATTTACGCCGATAAGTCCAGCCTGGTTGGCTCCATTGGTGTGACCGCCGCGACCTTCGGTTTTGTCGATGTGATGGCGAAGTTGGGGGTTGAGCGCCGCGTTTATACTTCGGGTGAGCACAAGGCTTTCCTGGATCCGTTCCAGCCGCAAAAGGCCGAAGAGACGAAATTTTGGCTGGGCGTGCTGGATACCACCCATCGCCAATTTATCGACAGCGTCAAGCAGGGTCGTGGTGATCGCCTGAAGGTCGACGGGCATCCTGAGCTGTTTTCCGGCTTGATCTGGTCGGGTGAGCAGGCGTTAGCGCTGGGCTTGATCGATAAGCTGGGCAATAGCAGCTATGTCGCACGGGAAGTGATTGGTGCGAAAGAGCTGGTTGATTACACCGTGCAGGATTCGCCGCTTGATCGCTTTGCCAAGAAGATCGGCGCTAGCGTGGCTGAGCGATTGGCCTTGTGGACTGGCTTTCAAGGGCCGGCATTGCGCTAAGTGGTGTTGCTTGCGTGAATGGAGCCCGGTTTTACCGGGCTTTTCATTTATGGGCGCTTCAAGGGATCTGTACGCCTTCGTTGAGCAGCATGTCGACCAGTCTAATCAGTGGCAGGCCGACCAGGCTGGTGGCGTCAGTGCCTTCGGTGGCGCGAAACAGGCTGACCCCAAGGCCTTCGGCTTTGAAGCTGCCGGCGCAGTCAAAAGGCTGTTCCGCTTCTAGGTAGCGGCTGATGCTGGCTTCGGATAGCCGGCGAAAATGCACCGTGAAGGGGATGCAATCGATCTGCCAGGTATTGGTGGTGCTATTGAGTAAGGCTAAGCCCGTTAGGAAGGTTACCGATGCGCCGCTGGCGGCTTGCAGCTGGGCTTTGGCGCGGACAAAGTCGTGGGGCTTGCCGATGATTTGGCCGTTGAGTACCGCTACTTGGTCTGAACCAATGATTAAGTGTTGGGTAAAGTCGCCGGCCAGCGCTTGGGCTTTTTCTTGGGCGAGGCGGCGTACCAGTGTTTCGGCGCTTTCATTGGGTTGATGGGTTTCGTCGATGGCGGGCGCGCTCCAGCTAAAGGGCAGCTGCAAGCGGCTGAGCAATTCGCGGCGGTAAGGGGAGCTGGAGGCGAGCGCGAGCGGCGTCATGGGCTTCTTCTTGGGCTTGTTTTTGGGTAAGAATACGATTCTAACTGGCGGGCCTGCAGGCGCACAGCGAGCAATTTCCTTTGACACTGAATGGGTAGATCCCTAGAATGCTGCGCCTATGTTGAATGCACCGATTCCACCTCATGTTGATCCGCGCAAGCTGGCTGATCGTGGCGCTACCCTTGAAGGGGAAGTGTCGCTAGCGAGTTTGTTGCGACTCTGCGATCCGCTTGCGGATAACAGTGGTTCTGTTCGAGCGAAATTTTCTTTCGGTCGGGACGAGCAAAAAGCTGTGGTTATTCGCAGCCGGATCGACGTTGAAGTCAAGATGGTTTGTCAGCGTTGTCTGGAGCTGGTCGCTCTGCCGATCCATAGCGAATGTGAATACGCTGTGGTGAAGGAAGGAACGGCCATTGAGTTGCAGCCTAAGGGCTACGATGTCCTGGAAATGGGTGAGGAGCCGCTGGATCTGTTGGCGTTGGTTGAGGATGAGTTACTACTCGCCTTGCCTATTGTTCCGACCCATAACACTAATTTTTGCCAGCAGCCGGCCGGTCTCGATGAGCCTGAGTCGAGCGAGGACGAGGTAACGCGGTCCAACCCGTTCAGCGTGCTGGCACAGTTAAAGCGTGACCCAAACGTTTAGGAGTTAATAAGTTATGGCTGTTCAGCAGAACAAAAAATCCCGTTCCGCCCGTGACATGCGCCGTTCGCACGACGCCCTCACTGCTAGCACTTTGTCGGTTGAGAAAACCACTGGCGAAGTACACCTGCGCCACCACGTATCGCCAGAAGGCGTTTATCGTGGTCGTCAAGTGATCGACAAGGGCGCTGACGAGTAAATCTTGTCCGCTCCGATCATCGCAGTTGATGCAATGGGTGGGGACTTCGGTCCCCACTGTATTGTTCAGGCCAGCCTTGCCTGTTTGGCCGCTATACCCTCGCTTCACCTGGTCCTTGTCGGCCAATCTCCCGTCATTGAAGAATTAATTACCCGCCATCCCGGTGTCGATCGTTCGCGCCTGCAGATTGAACATGCCAGTGAAATAATCGGTATGGCTGAGCGGCCTGCGCAAGCGCTGCGCGGTAAGCCTGATTCGTCGATGCGCGTGGCGCTGGAGTTGGTGCGCAGTGGTCGGGCGCAGGCCTGTGTCAGTGCCGGCAACACCGGCGCCTTGATGGCGCTGTCGCGCTATGTGTTGAAGACCTTACCGGGCATTGATCGCCCGGCGATGGTCACGGCAATACCCACCGCTCGCGGCCCGTGTTACTTGCTTGATCTGGGCGCCAATGTCGATTGCAGCGCCGAGCACCTGTACCAGTTCGCGTTGATGGGGGTGGTGGCCGCAGAGGCCTCAGGGGTGACCAATCCGCGCGTGGCGCTGTTGAATGTCGGCACCGAAGAAATCAAGGGCAATCAGCAGGTCAAGCTGGCGGCGAGTCTGCTGCAGCAAGCCATTGGCTTGAACTATATCGGCTTTGTTGAGGGTGACGGTCTGTATCGTGGCGAGGCCGATGTGGTGGTCTGCGACGGTTTTGTCGGCAATATCTTGCTCAAATCCAGCGAAGGTTTGGCGGCGATGATTGCTGCGCGCATCGAAGCTGTTTTTAGTCAGAGTCTGCTTTCGCGGTTGGTGGGTGCGTTGGCGTTGCCCTTGCTGCGCCGGCTAAAAAACGAGTTGGGCCCGGTACAGCACAATGGTGCGAGCTTTCTGGGTTTGCAGGGGATTGTGGTCAAGAGCCATGGCTCGGCGTCCCCTGAGGCCTTTCAAACGGCCATTCGCCGTGCCTTGGCTGAGGTGCAAGAGAATCTGCCGCAGCGTCTGCATGGACGTCTTGAGCATCTGCTGCTGTAACTCAGTCGTAAGCTGGTTGCGGCAGGATGTGACTGAGGTGTTTGGCTTTGCATCCAATTCAACAGTTTCTGGCGCGGCGCCCGCAGTGGTGCAGTTGTCGCTGAACCTGCTTGGCGCTGGCTGAAGGCGCAAAGCAATTATTTCGACGGTTAGATCACTAGAGAGCAGTTTAAATGTCTGCAAACCTCGCATTCGTTTTCCCCGGTCAAGGTTCGCAGTCGCTCGGCATGCTTGCCGAGCATGGCGCGCAACAACCGCTGATTATCGACACCTTTGCTGAAGCCTCCGAGGCGCTGGGCTATGACCTCTGGGCGTTAACTCAGCAAGGTCCAGAAGAGTTGCTGAATCAAACCGATAAAACTCAGCCGGCGATTCTCGCAGCCTCCATCGCACTGTGGCGTTTCTGGTTGGCTGAGGGCGGCATGCGCCCGGCTTTTGTCGCCGGGCACAGCTTGGGTGAGTATTCGGCGCTGGTCGCGGCGGGTAGCTTGGGCTTTGCCGATGCGCTCAAGTTGGTCGAGCGCCGTGGCCAGCTGATGCAGCAAGCGGTGCCGGCTGGGCAGGGCGCCATGGCGGCGATTCTTGGCTTGGACGATGCTCAGGTGATTGCGGCCTGCGCCGAGGCCGCGCAAGGCGAAGTTGTTAGCGCAGTAAATTTCAATGCGCCGGGGCAAGTGGTTATTGCCGGTAGCGTCGCCGCCGTTGAGCGGGCGATTGCGGCCTGTAAGGTCCATGGGGCGAAACGCGCCATGCCGCTGCCGGTGAGTGTGCCGTCGCATTGCGATTTGATGCGCCCGGCGGCTGAACGCTTTGCTCAGGCAATTAGCGAAGTCACGTGGCAGGCGCCAGAGATTGCCTTGGTGCAAAACGTCAGTGCCGCCGTGGTGGCCGATTTGGACACGCTCAAACGTGACCTGCTGGCGCAACTTTACAATCCGGTGCGCTGGGTTGAATCAATGGTTTGTTTGGCTGAGCGCGGTGTCACTGATTTGGTCGAGTGTGGGCCGGGCCGGGTGCTGAGTGGCTTGAATAAGCGCTGCGTTAAAGGCGTGAATAATCACAATTTGGATAGTCCAGAGGCTTTTGCGGCGACTCGCGCGGCGCTGGCCTGAATATCGCAACCTGAACTTAAGGAGAAATAGTTATGAACCTACAAGGTAAAGTTGCTCTGGTAACCGGCGCTAGCCGGGGTATTGGTCAGGCCATTGCACTCGAATTGGGGCGCCAGGGCGCGGTCGTCATTGGCACCGCAACCACCTCGGGCGGCGCTGAGCGTATCGCTGAAACCTTGAAGGCTGCGGGTGTCGAAGGTGCGGGTTTGGTGCTGGATGTGAGTAACAGCGAGTCGGTGGCGACAACGCTGGAACACATTCAGCAACACCTTGGTCAGCCGCTGATCTTGGTCAATAACGCCGGCATTACCCGCGATAATTTGATGCTGCGAATGAAGGACGATGAGTGGTTTGATGTCATCAACACCAACCTCAACAGCGCGTATCGTTTGTCCAAGGCGGTGCTCCGTGGCATGACCAAAGCGCGCTGGGGGCGGATTGTTAACATCAGCTCAGTCGTCGGCGCCATGGGCAATGCCGGGCAGTCGAATTACGCCGCATCCAAGGCCGGCCTTGAAGGTTTTAGCCGAGCCTTGGCGCGTGAAATTGGTTCCCGAGCGATCACCGTTAACTCGGTGGCGCCAGGCTTTATTGACACCGACATGACCCGCGAATTGCCTGATGCGCAACGAGAAGCCTTGCTGACGCAGATCCCTTTGGGGCGTCTGGGGCAGGCCGAAGAGATCGCCAAAGTAGTGGCTTTTCTGGTTTCTGATGGCGCTGCCTATGTCACAGGCGCTACTATCCCGGTGAATGGCGGTATGTACATGAGCTGAATGTGCCGGCATTGGCGCGGAGCGGGAGCGCCAGCAGGCGGTTACCTTATCCGGCCCCGGTGAATGGTGGTATGTACATGAGTTGAATGTGACGACATCCTGCGAGCTGTTGTCATATGGGTTGTGTAACATTGGGTATAAAGCACTAACTGGTTTATAAGCAGATCGTTGTGGTGTTGTTGAGCGGGTGACTGCATACAGCTTGAAATGCAGAAAACCCTTTCGCTACACTTAGCCGCAGACCAGTTGTCCAGAATTTTCAATAGGAGTGAAAGCAAGGTATGAGCACCATCGAAGAACGCGTCAAGAAAATCGTAGCCGAGCAACTTGGCGTCAAAGAAGATGAAGTAACCAACAGTGCTTCCTTCGTTGAAGACCTGGGTGCCGACTCCCTTGACACCGTTGAGTTGGTAATGGCTCTGGAAGAGGAATTCGAGACCGAAATCCCGGACGACAAAGCTGAAAAGATCACCACTGTTCAGGAAGCAATCGATTACGTTACCGCTAACGCGTAACACTCTGTAATCGTCGATTTCTGACTTGGAAAAACCGCACTGCCTTAACCGGCGTGCGGTTTTTCTTTAAGTGCAGTTAAATCGAACAACAATCAAGGAGCTTGCTGTGTCGCGTAGACGTGTAGTGGTCACTGGGATGGGCATGTTGTCGCCGCTGGGGAATGATGTAGCCAGCAGTTGGCAGGGCATTCTGGCTGGTCGTAGTGGTATCGGTCTGATTGAGCACATGGACCTTTCTGCCTACACCACCCGTTTTGGCGGCTCGATTAAGGGCTTCAATGTCGAGGAGTACTTGTCCGCCAAAGAGGCGCGCAAGATCGACCTGTTTATTCAGTACGGCCTGGTCGCGAGTTTCCAGGCCATGCGTCACTCCGGGTTGGAAGTGACTGACGCTAATCGTGAGCGCATTGGCGTAGCGATGGGTTCGGGTATTGGCGGTCTGACCAATATCGAGAATAACTGCAAAATCCTGCATGAGCAGGGGCCGCGGCGATTGTCGCCGTTCTTTGTGCCCGGCTCGATCATCAATATGATTTCTGGCTTTCTGTCGATTCACCTGGGTTTGCAGGGGCCGAATTACGCCATTGCCACCGCTTGCACTACCGGTACTCACTGCATTGGCATGGCCGCGCGCAACATCGCTTACGGCGATGCTGACGTGATGGTCGCCGGCGGTTCGGAAATGGCCGCCTGCGGTCTGGGCTTGGGTGGTTTTGCGGCGGCGCGCGCCTTATCTACCCGTAACGATGAACCGGAGCGCGCGAGCCGGCCGTGGGATAAAGGCCGCGATGGCTTTGTGCTGTCTGACGGTGCTGGCGCCTTGGTGCTGGAGGAGTTGGAGCATGCCAAGGCCCGTGGCGCGACCATTTATGCCGAGCTGATTGGCTTTGGCATGAGTGGCGATGCCTATCACATGACCTCGCCGCCAGACGATGGCGAAGGGGCAGCGCGCTGCATCAAAAACGCCCTGCGCGATGCCGGTGTGAACCCTGAGCAAGTCGATTACATCAATGCCCATGGCACTTCGACCTCGGCCGGTGACAAGGCGGAGGTGGCGGCGATCAAGTCGGTATTTGGCGAGCACGCCTACCAGCTTTCTGTCAGTTCGACCAAGTCAATGACCGGCCATTTGCTGGGCGCTGCCGGTGCGGTTGAGGCGATTTTCAGTGTGTTGGCGTTGCGCGATCAGGTGGCGCCGCCAACCATTAACCTCGATGAGCCGGATGAGGGCTGCGATCTGGATTTTGTCGCCCATCAAGCCAAACCGAGGCCAATTAATGTGGTGCTGTCGAATTCCTTCGGCTTTGGCGGTACCAACGGCTCGCTGGTGTTTCGCCGGTTTGCTGAGTGATGTTGAGCTGGGTCGACGGCCAGCCAGCGGAGCTGCTGTCGGTTAAGGATCGCGGTCTGGCCTATGGCGATGGCTTGTTTGCCACCCTGGGCGTGCGCAATGGCCAGCCGCACTTGTTGGAGCGCCAGCTGGCGCGCTTGCAGCTGGGTTGTCAGCGTTTGGCGTTGCCCTGTGATCAGGCGCTGGTGCGCAGCGAGCTGCTGGCCTTTGCCGAACAAGTGGGCAGCGGAGTACTCAAGCTGATTGTCACCCGTGGCGATGGTCAGCGCGGTTATGCCATGCCGCAGCCGACGCAGTCGCGGCGGATCTTGCAAGCGGCGCCGTTGCCGAGTTATCCCGCTACTAACGTCAACCAGGGCGTGCAGCTGTTTCCCTGTGCCACCCGGCTCGCCGAGCAGCCGTTGTTGGCCGGCTTAAAGCACCTGAATCGACTCGAGCAAGTTTTGGCGCGCGCCGAATGGCAATCAGACGATTACGCCGAAGGCTTGTTGTGCGATCACAGCGGGCGAGTGATTGAGGGGGTCTACAGCAACCTCTTTATGGTTCAGCAGCAGCGGTTGCTGACCCCAGCCTTGACCCGTTGCGGCGTGGCCGGGGTGATGCGCGCCGAGTTGCTGGCCCAGGCCACGGCGTTGGGCGTCGCGGTGGTTGAGCGGGATATCAGTTACGCCGAGTTGCTGGCCGCCGATGAAGTGTTTGTCTGCAACAGTCTTTATGGTGTCTGGCCGGTTCGCTCATTAGCTGGGCATGACTGGCCGGTCGGCCCGCTCACCCGTAAACTGCAGGCCATTGCTGGCGATCTACTGGGCTGCTGATTCGTGAAACGAAAAATATTGTTGTTGCTCGAAACCGGCCTGTTGCTGGCTGGCCTGTTATTGGCCTTGGCCGGCTGGCTACAACACAGTGCGCTGGAGCAGCCCTTGCGGGTCACGGCCGAGCAGCTGCTGGAGGTGCCTGTTGGTGCCACCCCAAGCGGGGTGCTCAACCGTCTGCAGCGCGAGGGCGTCTTGCAAGATGCGTTTTGGCTGCGTCTGTATTGGCGTTTCAATCTGTCAGGTCAGGCGCTACAGAGTGGCGAATACCAGCTGAAGCCGGGCATGCGGGTGGTGGATTTGCTCGGGCTTTGGCGGCGTGGCGAGGTGGTGCAGTACAAGCTGGCACTGATCGAGGGCTGGAGCTTTAAGCAGGTTCGCGCCGCCTTGGCGGGCCAGGGCAAGCTGGCGCAAAGCCTGATCGAACTCAGTGACGAGCAGCTGATGAGCAGCCTTGGTCGCGCCGGTGAGAACCCCGAGGGGCGCTTCTTTCCCGATACCTATCGTTTTGTCCGGGGCATGCGCGACATCGATCTGCTCAAGCAAGCCTTGGCGCGCATGGACGAGGTGTTAGCGCAGCAGTGGACGCAGCGCGCCGCCGACTTGCCTTACCGTGAGCCTTATCAGGCGCTGATCATGGCCTCCCTGGTGGAGAAAGAAACCGGGGTGCCGGAAGAGCGTGAAGAGATCGCCGGAGTGTTTTTGCGCCGGCTGAAAATCGGTATGTTGCTGCAGACCGATCCGACCGTTATCTATGGTTTGGGCGAGCGTTATAAGGGCAATCTGACCCGCGCCAATTTGCGTGAACCAAGCGCTTATAACACCTATTTAAACCCGGGTTTGCCGCCGACGCCGATTGCCTTGGTTGGCCGCGCAGCTATCTATGCGGCGTTGCATCCGGCGCCCGGTAACAGCCTGTATTTCGTCGCGCGTGGCGATGGTAGCCATGTGTTCTCCGCCGATCTGGATGCGCATAATCGCGCGGTGCAGGAGTTTCAACTCAAGCGCCGCGCCGATTACCGCTCCAGTCCGGCTAAAACCGACAGTCAAAAGGACAGCCAGTGAGCGGCCTGTTTATTACCTTGGAAGGCCCTGAAGGGGCTGGCAAGAGCACCAACCGAGACTATTTGGCCGCGCGTTTGGGCGAGCAAGGGATAGAGGTGTTGTTGACCCGTGAGCCCGGTGGCACGCCGCTGGCTGAGCGGGTACGCGAATTATTACTGGCGCCCAGCGCAGAACCGATGGCGGCCGATACCGAGTTACTTTTGGTGTTTGCCGCACGGGCTCAGCATTTGGCCGAAGTCATTCGCCCGGCCTTGGCCCGTGGCGGCGTGGTGTTGTGTGATCGCTTTACCGATGCCACTTACGCCTATCAAGGTGGCGGCCGTGGGTTGTCGGTTGAGCGTATCGCTCAGCTGGAGACTTTTGTTCAGGGGGAATTACGCCCCGACCTGACTCTGTTGTTTGATCTGCCGATTGAGGTGGGTTTGGCCCGTGCCGCAGCGCGCGGTCGGCTGGATCGCTTCGAGCAAGAAGGCCGCAGCTTTTTTGAGGCGGTGCGCCAGACCTATCTAGCGCGTGCCGCACAGGCACCGTCGCGCTATCGCATCCTCGATGCCGGGCAGAGTTTGCTGCAGGTGCAGTCGGCGTTGGACGCCTTGCTGCCGGAGTTGTTGGTGCGTTGCCGTGGCTGAGGTCTATCCCTGGCAGGCAACCCTGTGGCAACAATTGGCTGGGCGTAAGCAGCATGCGCATGCCTATCTGCTGCATGGGCCGGCCGGTATCGGCAAGCGCGCCTTGGCCGAGCGTTTGCGCGCACTGCTGCTCTGTCAGCGTCCGGTTGAGTTGGCGGCCTGCGGCCAGTGCAAAGGTTGTCACTTGCTGGCCGCGGGCAGTCACCCGGACAATTTTGTACTTGAGCCGGAAGAGGTCGACAAAGCCATTCGGGTCGATCAAGTCCGTGAGTTGGTCAGCTTTGTGGTGCAAACCGCTCAGCTTGGCGGTCGTAAGGTGGTGTTGGTGGAGCCGGCCGAGGCGATGAACCTGAATGCTGCCAACGCGTTGCTGAAGAGTCTGGAGGAGCCGGCCGGCAATACGGTGTTATTGCTGGTCAGCCATCAGCCGAGCCGCTTGTTGCCGACGGTAAAAAGTCGCTGTGTACAGCAGGCCTGTCCGTTGCCGAGCGCGGCTGCGAGTTTGCTCTGGTTGCAAACGGCCTTGCCTGAGAGCAGCGCTGAGCAGTTGCAAGAGCTGCTGGTGTTGGCCGCCGGCTCGCCATTGGAGGCGTTGCGTCTGCATGGGCAGGGCGTATTGGCGCAACGCGAGTTGGTGGTTGAGGGTGTGAAAAAGCTGCTCAAGCAACAGATTGGCGCCAGTCAGTTGGCTGAAAGCTGGAATGCCGTGCCCTTGATTCTGTTGTTCGATTGGTTTTGCGCTTGGTCGCAATTACTCCTGCGTTACCAGTTGACCCAGGATGACAGCGGCTTGGGTTTGGCCGATATGCGTAAAGTGTTGCCATATCTGGCGGCCAAGGCGTCGCAAGGCAAAGTGCTGGCGCTGCAGGACTGGTTACTGGCGCAGCGGCAAAAAGTCTTGGGTAAGGCCAATCTTAATCGGGTATTACTTCTCGAAGCCTTACTCGTGCAGTGGGCAAGCCTGCCTGAACCCGGCTAGAATCGGCCATTGAATCAATCAGCTAGGAATGCCGCATGAGCATGCCACCGAATTTGGGCCCGCGTAACGGGATCTTGTCTTTGACTATCAAGGACAAATCCGTGCTCTACGCCGCCTATATGGGTTTTGTTAAAAATGGCGGGCTGTTTATCCCGACCAACAAAAGCTACAAGCTGGGCGATGAAGTTTTTATGTTGCTCAGCTTGATGGATGAGCCGGAGAAAATCCCGGTCGCCGGCAAGGTGGTGTGGATTACCCCCAAAGGCGCCCAGGGCAACCGCGCGGCCGGTGTCGGCGTGCAGTTCAATGACGGCGACAACGCCGCGCGCAACAAGATCGAGACCTACCTGGCCGGTGCGCTGAAGTCTGATCGTCCGACCCACACCATGTGATTGCCCGACCTTCTATGTTGGTTGATTCCCACTGTCACCTCGACCGTCTCGACTTGGCTGCCCACGGCGGCTCGCTCGATGCGGCGCTGGATGCTGCGCGTGCCCGTGGTGTCGGGCATTTTCTCTGTATCGGCGTCAGTGCCGAAAACGCCCCAGCAGTTAAAGCCTTGGCCGAGCGTTATGCCGACGTGCATTGCTCGGTGGGTGTGCATCCGCTCGATCTAGAGCCTGGGGTGGCGCCGGCACTGGATTGGCTGTTGGCGGAGCTGAACCATCCGCGGGTGGTGGCGATTGGCGAAACCGGGCTGGACTATCACTACCAGCCAGAAGCCGCGCCGCTGCAGCGCGAGGCTTTTCGTTTGCACCTTGAGGCTGCGCAGATCACCGGCAAGCCGGTAATAGTGCACACCCGCGAGGCGCGCAGCGATACCTTGCAGCTGTTGCGCGAGGCCGCTTTGCCACAAGCGGGTGTTTTGCACTGTTTTACCGAAGACTGGCCAATGGCCAAGGCTGCGCTGGATCTGGGCTTTTATATTTCGCTGTCGGGAATCGTGACGTTTCGCAATGCCCAGGCCCTGCGTGAAGTGGCCTTGCAAGTGCCGGCCGACCGTCTGCTGGTTGAGACCGATGCGCCGTACCTGGCGCCGATACCTTATCGGGGCAAACCGAATTTGCCGCAGTATGTCCGTGAGGTTGCCGAGTTTTTGGCGGACTTGCGTGGGGTCAGCTTCGACAGCTTTGCCGAGCAGACCACCGATAACTTCCAGCGCTTGTTTAGCTTGGCGCAGCTAAACCGCAGCTAATTCGCAGCCAAAAAAAACCCGGATTCTGGGGGAGGAATCCGGGTTAAGACCATTTGGAGCAACCGAGGCACTCGGTCTATCGCGCCTCGCCTGGTGGGGCATTTGGGGATGTGCCGCACGCCAGTACTCTGAAGTATTGGCCAGATTCGCTGATCTTCCAGGCGGTTTCCCCGCATTTTTAAACTTATTTGGAATACCTAATACTTACTTCAGCGCACGCCGGCGTTTTTATCCGGTAACGGCCCCAAGTGGCTGAAGTTGCTTTGGCCTGGGATTGCTTTTTTGCTCGTCAATTGCAGGCTTATCTTCCCGTGGCAGCGCAGTGGCATGCTTAAGCGCGGGGGCGGCGCGTCGAATGGCGCTTATGCATGGTGTGTCGATGCCCGCCCAAACCTCGCTTGAGGCGGATGATCCGTGCATTTTCGCGTTAAGTAGGCATAATGCACGCCTTCTTTTTTTGTCTCCCGCAGTGTTTTTCTATGCACAAAGAACCCCGTAAGGTCCGTGAGTTTCTGCGCCGTGAGCAGGAGATTCTCGACACCGCGCTAAAGCTGTTTCTCGCTCAAGGCGAGGAAGGTGTGACCGTTGAGATGATTGCCGATGCGGTAGGTATTGGTAAGGGCACTATTTATAAGCATTTCAAATCCAAGGCCGAGATTTACCTGCGCTTGATGCTCGACTACGAGCGCGAGTTAAATGGCATCTTGCAATCTGCCGATGCTGAGCACGACAAAGAGGCTATCTCACGGGCCTTCTTTGAATTTCGTATGCGCGATCCGCAACGCTATCGACTGTTCGATCGTCTCGAAGAAAAAGCCGTGCGCGGCAATCATGTGCCCGAGCTGGTTGAGGAGTTACACAAGATTCGCGCCTCCAACTTCGATCGCTTGACCCTGCTGATCAAGGGTCGTATCAGCGAGGGCAAGCTGGAAGATGTGCCGCCGTACTTTCACTTCTGCGCCGCCTGGGCTTTGATCGATGGCGCGGTGTCGCTCTATCACTCACCGTTCTGGCGTGATGTGTTGGAAGACCAGGAAGGCTTCTTTCAGTTTTTGATGGATATTGGCGTGCGCATGGGCAACAAGCGCAAACGCGATGGCGACGTGCCGGTTAGTTGATGTCATTCAGCCGGCCAATGGCGCTGCGTTGCGCCTGTGTTGTGGTCGGTGGCGGCGATATACTCCGAGTATCCAGTAGCGGAGTTTCCTATGATTGTTGATCGCCAGGGCCGACGTTTTCGCAACTTGCGCATCAGCCTCACGGCGGCCTGCAACTACGCCTGCACCTACTGCGTGCCGGACGGCAAGCGGCTGGTGGCGGCGCAGGATGAGCTGTCGGCCCAGGCGCTGGTGCGTGGCGTTGCCTACCTGATTGAGGCCGCCGGTATTGAGCGCCTGCGCATCACCGGCGGTGAGCCGCTGGTGAGTCCAAAGCTTGAGGCATTTCTGCGTGAAGTCAGCGGCTTGGGGCTGCAGGACATTAGCCTGACCACTAACGGTCAGCTGCTTACGCGCAAGTTGCCCTTGTTGCTGGAGACTGGGATTCGCCGGCTGAATGTGTCGCTCGACACCCTCGACCCACAAGCCTTTCGCCGCATCGCCCGGGGTGGCGACTTGGCCAGCGTGCTGGAAGGGCTTGAGGCCGCCAGTGCGGCGGGCCTGAAAATCAAACTCAATATGGTGCCGCTGCGCGGCCAGAACCTCGATCAGGTCATGCCGCTGCTCGACTACTGCTTGGCGCGTGGCTTTGAACTGCGCTTTATCGAGCTGATGCGCATGGGCCACCTGGCCCGCGACTTGAATGGCTTTCAACAGCAGTTTGTCGGCATGCCCGAGTTGCTGGCGCTGATCGGTGCGCGCTATGAATACCTGCAGGCCGATGCGCCGCAGGATGCCACGGCGCTGCGCTATGAAATTCCCGGGCAGGGTTTTTTTGGCGTGATCGCCAATGAAAGCGTGCCGTTCTGCCGAACCTGTTCGCGCCTGCGCTTGTCATCTACCGGCTGGTTGCACGGCTGCTTGTCATCGAGCAACCGGCACTTTGTCGGCGACTTGCTCGATAAGCCTCGGCATGAGGCCTTGCCGGCGCTGCAGCGTTTGCTGGTGCGCGCCCTGGGTGACAAGCAAGAGGTGGCGTTCTCCGGTGGCGTTACCGTGATGAAAATTATTGGCGGCTAAGCCGCCTGTGTGAGTGAGTGGTTATGCCTGCAGAATTTCCAATCGACTACATCGAGCCCGTGTTTCGCCCGCCGAGCGAGGCGCACTCGCTGATTCTGCCGGTGACCAATGGTTGCTCCTGGAATGGCTGCAGCTTTTGCGAGATGTACACCCAGGAGCAAAAGAAATTCCGCGCCCGTGATGAGGCGCAAGTGCTGGACGAAATCAAACGCTGTGGCGAGCAGATGATAGTGCAGCGGATCTTTCTGGCCGATGGCGATGCGCTGGTGCTGCCAACCCGGCGGCTGCTGACGATTTTGGCGGCCATTGCCGAGCATATGCCGACTGTCACCCGCGTCTCCAGCTATTGCCTGCCGCGCAACCTGCGCAAAAAGTCGGTGGCCGAGCTTAAAGAGCTGGCCGACGCCGGGCTGAAAATGGCCTATGTCGGCGCCGAGTCGGGTGACGACGAGGTGCTGGCGCGGGTCAATAAAGGCGAGACTTTCGAGTCGACCCTAAGCGCCCTGGATAAGCTCGGTGAGGCCGGCATCACCCGCTCGGTGATGGTGCTCAATGGCTTGGGTGGCACCCAGCTGAGTGAGCAACATGCGCTGAACTCAGCGCGCTTGATGAATGCCGCGCAGCCGGAATTTCTCTCGACCCTGGTGGTGAGCTTCCCCACCGGCGAGGCGCGCTTTCGCGCAGGTTTTGCCGATTATCAGCCGCTTTCCCAGCAGCAGTTGTTTGTTGAGATCGAGCGCTTTGTGCAGGCACTGGAGCTGCGTGACACGGTGTTTCGCAGCGATCATGCGTCCAATTACCTGGTGCTCAAGGGTGTGTTGGGCGCCGACAAAGCCCGCATGCTGGCGCAGGTTCGTCAGGCCATCGAGCAACCGCAACAGGCGCGTTTACGCCAGGAGTGGCAGCGCGGCTTGTAATGGCCTGCAAGGGCTGGCGCGTAAACTGCATTGCTGAGTGACTATTGAACGGTCCGTCGATTTTCTGTCGCGGCGTCTGGAGAAATTCTCATGCGTGGTTTGATTGTCATGCGTAGTTTGATCGTCTCGCTGTTGTTGCTGAGCCTCAGCGCCTGCATGAGTGTCAGCGATATGGCCGACGGCGTCGGCGCTCAGCTCAGCGATGCCGGTGTGCTCGACCACAGTCGCACCTATCGGCTGAATTCTCGGCATCTGCAGCCCGACTCTTTCATCTATATCGCTCAAGGGCCTTTCGTGCCGCCGGGCAGCGCTTATCCGCGACCCAATGTGGTGGCCGAAGAAGCCTTTGTCGGGTTTATTCAATATTTTCCCTTGGTGCAGCGCTCGCCGCAGCCGCTTGGGCTGGATGCGGCCATGGGTCAGGCGCGTACCGCTGGGGCGAATTATCTGTTGTATGCGCGCTTTGCCGCTGCTGATGATCGCATCGGCAACACGGACGAGTGGCAAGACCAGGAGGCGCTTGATCGCCTCGGTGTCGACCACGGTGTGGTGCAGTTGATGTTGATCGAGACCAGCACTCGCTATCTGGTCGACTCGGCGCAAATCCGCAGCCGTGGCGGCCTGTTTAATTTCTACGATGCCAAGCCGCAAGACTTGCTGGCCGCGCCGCTGCGCGATTATGCCCGCAGCTTGCTGGGTGTCAGTGAGCAGGGAGCGACCTATGACTGAGGCTAAAACCGCCGATTTGTTGGCGCAAATTCCCATGCTGGGCAAGAAGGGCTTGCCGCCGGTGCATCTGTGGAATCCGCCGTGCTGTGGCGCTATCGACATGCGTATTGCCCGTGACGGCAGTTGGTTTTACCTGGGTACGCCGATTGGCCGCAAGCCGATGGTTAAACTGTTCTCCAGCATCATCCGCCGCGATGGGGATGAATACTTTCTGGTGACGCCGGTCGAGAAAGTCGGCATCCAGGTAGATGGCGCGCCTTTTGTGGTGGTCAGTCTGCAGGTCGAGGGCGAGGGTAAAACGCAGTTATTGCGCTTTACCAGTAACGTTGACGATGAGGTCGAGGCCGGCGCTAAGCATCCACTGCGTTTTGCTATCGATCCGCTGACCCAGGAGCCGTCGCCCTATGTGCTGATGCGCAGCAATCTGGAGGCGCTGATCTTGCGCAGTCAGTTTTATCAGCTGGTCGAGTTGGCGCAGCCCCATGAGGTTGACGGGCGAATTTGGTTGGGCGTTTGGAGCGGCGGGGTGTTCTTCCCGATTGGCCCGCAGGACGAGTAAATCGTAGGCAACAAAAAGGGCTCAGAGGAGCCCTTTTTTATGTGCCGCTAACCGCTTACATGTTCGGGTAGTTCGGGCCGCCGGCACCTTCTGGGGTTACCCAGTTGATGTTCTGCGATGGGTCTTTGATGTCGCAGGTTTTGCAGTGCACGCAGTTTTGCGCGTTGATCTGGAACTTCTTCTCGCCGTCTTCCTTAACCACGATTTCATACACGCCAGCCGGGCAGTAACGCTGAGCAGGTTCGTCGTACAGCGGCAGGTTACGGCCGAGCGGAATGCTCGCGTCGGTGAGTTTCAGGTGGCAGGGCTGCTCTTCTTCATGGTTGGTGTTGGAGAGAAACACCGAACTCAGCTTGTCGAAGCTCAGTTTGCCATCTGGTTTTGGATAGTCGATTTTCGCCGAGTCCGCCGCCAGCTTCATGCAGGCGTGGTCCGGCTTGTTGTCGTGCAGGGTGAACGGCAGTTTGCCGTTGAAGATGTTTTGGTCGATGAAGTTGAAGGCAGCGCCGGCCAAGACGCCGAACTTGTGCATCGCAGGACCCCAGTTACGGCTGCGGAACAGCTCATCAAACAACCAGCTGGCCTTGAAGCCATCGACGTAAGCGGTCAGTTGATCACCGCCTTCGCTGCCGGCAAACAGCGCATCAGCCACGGCTTCTGCGGCCAACATGCCAGACTTCATCGCGGTGTGGCTGCCCTTGATCTTGGAGAAGTTCATGGTGCCAAGATCGCAGCCGATCAGTGCGCCGCCAGCAAAGACCATCTTCGGCAGCGAGTTCAGGCCGCCCTTGGCGAGCGCGCGAGCGCCGTAGCTGACGCGTTTGCCGCCTTCCAGGTACTGGGCAAACACCGGATGATGTTTGAGGCGTTGGAACTCATCAAAGGGCGAGAGGTTGGCGTTGCTGTACGACAACTCAACGACCAAGCCTACTACCACTTGGTTGTTTTCCAGGTGATAGAGGAAGGAGCCGCCGGTGTCTTGGTTGCCGACTACATTCAGCGGCCAGCCGGCGGTATGTACCACCAGGCCTTGCTCGTGCTTGGCTGGGTCGATGTCCCAGATTTCCTTGATGCCGATGCCGTAGTGCTGGGCGTCAGAGTCGGAATCCAAGTTGAATTTGCTGATCAGTTGCTTGCCGAGGTGACCACGGCAGCCTTCGGCGAACAGGGTGTACTTGCCGCGCAGCTCCATGCCGGGGGTGTAGAGGCCGTCTTTCGGGTGGCCTTCGCGGTCAACGCCCAGATCGCCGGTGAGAATGCCGCGCACCACGTTGTTCTCGTCGATCAGCACTTCCTGAGCGGCGAAACCTGGGTAGATTTCCACCCCAAGGTTCTCGGCCTGCTGGGCCAACCAGCGGCACAGGTTGCCCAGGGAGATGATGAAGTTGCCTTCGTTGTGCATGGTCTTGGGCACGAACAGGCCGGGAAACTTAACGGACGATTGCGCATTGGTCAGCATGTAGATGTCGTCGCGCTTGACCGGGGTATTCAGCGGTGCGCCGAGTTCTTTCCAGTCCGGGAACAGCTCATTCAGGGCGCGTGGTTCGAAGACTGCGCCGGAGAGAATGTGTGCGCCAACTTCGGAGCCTTTCTCCACCACGCAGACGCTGATTTCTTTACCAGCCTCAGCGGCCTTCTGTTTCAGTCGGCAGGCAGCGGACAAACCAGCTGGGCCGGCGCCGACGATGACGACGTCGAATTCCATAAATTCGCGTTCCACAGACTTTCTCCTACTCAGGGCTCTTCGGTATTTTAGTTATGCTGTGAGGCTAGGGGCTTTTCACAGTTAAAGCTAAGGCATTATATCCAGACCCTGCGGCGGGTCCAATACAAACGTTTGTTTGAATTCTCTGTGAGCCTTGTGCCGCCTTGCTTGGCTGCTGATTAACGGGCATCCCTGCGTATTGACCGAGGAGGGTGATGCAGTCAAAATGCGGACGGTTTCACGCCCGCAGATTGGGCACTTATGTCGGTTGCGGCCGACCCTGCTGAGCTAGCCAGGTTCTACCTAGGCGACATTCTAATTCACCGGGAGTAACGAGTAAGCCATGAAGGTTCTTGTAGCTGTCAAACGAGTGGTCGACTTCAACGTCAAGGTTCGCGTTAAAGCGGATAACTCCGGCGTTGACCTTGCGAACGTCAAGATGTCGATGAACCCCTTCTGCGAAATCGCTGTGGAAGAAGCTGTCCGTCTGAAAGAGAAGGGCGTTGCTAGCGAAATCGTGGTTGTTTCCATTGGCCCAACTAACGCCCAAGAGCAGCTGCGTACCGCCTTGGCGCTGGGCGCAGACCGCGCCATTTTGGTTGACTGCGCGGACGAACTGAACTCTTTGGCCGTGGCCAAACTGCTTAAAGCAGTGGTCGACAAAGAACAGCCACAGCTGGTGATCTTGGGCAAACAGTCCATTGACAGCGACAACAATCAGACTGGCCAAATGCTCGGTGCCCTGACGGGTTTCGCTCAAGGTACTTTCGCCTCCAAGGTGGAAGTGGCTGGCGACAAAGTTAACGTGACCCGCGAAGTTGACGGCGGTCTGCAGACCGTTGCCCTGAGCCTGCCGGCCATCGTAACGACTGACCTGCGCCTGAACGAGCCGCGCTACGCGTCGCTGCCAAACATCATGAAGGCCAAGAAGAAGCCGCTGGAAGTGATCACCCCGGACGCCCTGGGTGTTTCGACTGCGTCCACCGTCAAGACTCTGAAAGTTGAAGCGCCGGCTACCCGCAGCGCTGGCGTCATGGTTAAGTCCGTGGCTGAGCTGGTTGAGAAACTTAAGAACGAGGCGAAGGTAATCTAAATGACTATCTTGGTTATTGCTGAACACTCAAACACTGCTATCGCTGGCGCCACGTTGAACACTGTTGCCGCGGCGCAAGCCATCGGTGGCGATATTCACGTACTGGTTGCCGGTAGCGCTTGCGGCGCTGCTGCTGAAGCTGCAGGCAAAATTGCTGGCGTGGCTAAAGTGCTGGTGGCTGACGACGCGGCTTACGCCCATCAGCTGCCGGAAAACGTTGCGCCGCTGATCGCCGAACTGGGTAAGGGCTACAGCCACATCCTGGCTTGCGCGACCGCCAACGGCAAAAATATCCTGCCGCGGGTTGCCGCTCAGCTGGATGTTGACCAGATCTCGGAAATCATTGCCGTGGTCAGCGCCGATACCTTCAAGCGTCCGATCTATGCCGGTAACGCCATTGCTACCGTGCAGTCGACTGCGTCGGTAAAAGTGATCACCGTGCGTTCCACCGGTTTTGACCCAGTGGCCGCCGAAGGCGGTTCTGCTGCTGTTGAAGCCGTCAGTGGCTCGGCTGATGCCGGCAAGTCGGCATTCGTGGCCGAAGAGCTGGCCAAGTCGGATCGTCCTGAGCTGACCGCCGCCAAAATCGTCATCTCTGGCGGTCGTGGCATGCAGAACGGCGACAACTTCAAGCATCTGTACTCGCTGGCCGACAAGCTCGGCGCAGCTGTTGGTGCTTCGCGCGCCGCAGTTGACGCAGGCTTCGTACCGAACGATATGCAGGTGGGTCAAACCGGCAAAATCGTTGCACCACAGCTATACATCGCAGTGGGTATTTCCGGCGCGATCCAGCACTTGGCCGGCATGAAAGACTCCAAAGTGATTGTTGCAATCAACAAGGACGCTGACGCGCCGATCTTCCAAGTGGCCGATTACGGCCTGGTGGCAGACCTGTTCGAAGCTATCCCTGAGCTGGAGAAACTGGTTTAAGCCAGTTTCATCGGCGCATAAAAAACCCGCTCATTGAGCGGGTTTTTTTATCGGTTTTTTCTATCGGTAAAAATCAGCTCTTGCTGCTGTCGAGAAAGGCTTGGTAATGGGCGGCGGTTTCTTCCGGGCGTTCGATCATCGGTACGTGGCCGCAGTCTTTCATGATCACCACGGTCGGTTGCTTGAGCAGCGGTTTCATTACCTCGATGCTTGACACATCCAGGGCACGATCCTGGTCGCCCCAGAGCAGCAGAGTTGGCACCTGGATCTTGGCCAGCTCCGGCTCCAATGGGATATAGCGTTCGCGCAGTTGACTGAAGATTTTCTGATTCAGCTCATGGTTGGCTATCGAGCGTCGGGCAAAGTGCTGTTTCAAGGATTCGGGCAGGCTGGGCTGCTCGACAAACAGAAAGCTCATCATCCGCTCGAAGTCTTCCGGTTGGCTGACCAGCAGCGGATTCGGCTCGCCCCGCTCAAGACGTTTGAATAGTTCGCTTTGCTGTGGTGCCGTGATGCCGGCGTTGTCCAGCAGCGCCACGCTCAGCACTTGCTCTGGGTAGCGGGCGGCATACAGAGCGGCGATATGGCCGCCCATGGAGTTGCCAATCAGGTGCAGCTTATGGATGCCCAGTTGTTTGGCAAAGGCGGCCAGGCGCTCGGTCTGGGTGCCAACGTCGTAGCTGGCGTCGGGTTTGCTACTTTCGCCAAAGCCCGGCAAGTCCAGGGCAAGCACATGGTAACGGGCGGTTAGTGGCCGGGAGAAACGCAGCCAGTTGTCTTTGTCGGCGCCAAAACCATGAATCATCAGGATGGTTTCAGCGTCTTTTGGCCCACCCTCGTAGTAGTGAATATTGAAGTCACCGACTTGCACTTGTTTGTGCGTCAGCCCGGCCAGTTGCCGTTCGGCAAATTGCGCGGTGGCCAGCAAGGCGCTGGGTGACAGGTAGAGGGTCCCGCCGGCAGCGGCCAGAATCAGGGTGAGTGCGAGTAGCAGTTTTCTCATGACGCAGCCTTTTGGTGATTGGTTATTGATAAGCCGATTAAGCTAGCATGAAGCCCCGCTCAAAGGCTCGGGCGTGCTGTGCGCCTAGCCAAAGGTTCAGTCGAGAGAGTTTATGCGAGTTGCTTGTTACCTGGCGGCTTGGCTGCTAAGCCTGGCCTGTTGGCCGCTCGCCGTGTTGGCGGCGACGCCCTGCGAGCGGCTGGTAGCGACCGCTGATACGCAAGCGCCGCCCTACCTTTGGCAGGATCCTGCGCATCCGCGGCAATTGCTCGGCGCCAATGCCGATTTGCTGAAGCACCTCAGTCGTGAATTGGGCGTGCAGATCAAGCTGCTCGATAGCGGTTCTTGGGCTGCTGCTCAGCAAGAGGTGCGCAGCGGTCGCAGCGATCTGCTGCTCGGGGCGTTTTTGAGCTTGCCCGAACCGCAACAATACGATTTTATTCTGCCGCCCGTCTGGCCAGGCGGCCAGGTTTCGGCTGACGCTGATCCGCTGGCGAGCCTGGTACCCGGAGCGCAGTCGGACAGCACCCCGCCCATGCTCGAGAATCCGGCGCAATACCTGGCGCTGGGGCGTGACTCGGCGTGCAATACGCCGTTGCTACGCGGACAGTTGGCAAAAAAAATGGCAGAATTGCGCGCCTCTGGCCTGCTCGAAGCGCTGCTAAAGAGCAATTTGGCCCGTTGGCAAGCGCAGCAACTGCAAGTGTTGCTGGCGCCGGGCACCCCAACTCAGTAGGAAGGCTTGTGTGAATAATCGTGTTTTTTGCATCTTTGCAGCACTGCTGGCACTGGCCGGTTGCGCCAGCGATCCGGCGCCGACTGAACAGCTGCGCCTAACCGAACAAGCCCTGCTGCAGGCCCGTGCAGTCGGCGCCACTGAGCTGTTGGTGGACATGCGGCTGGCCGAGCAAAAATTTGCCCTGGCGCAGAAGAACATGCCCGAAGAGGATTACAAACGTGCCCGGTTGCTGGCCGAGCAGGCCGAACTGGACGCTCGCCTGGCTGAGGCGCAGGTGCTGACGGGCAAGAGTCAGGAACAGTTGAGCGCCCTGAATGCGCGCATCACGCGGCTGCGCAAGCAGTTGGGAGATCTGCAATGAAGCGCCTTAACTATCGCCCCACGGCTGCGCTGTTGGTCTTGGCGCTGCTGGCTGGTTGCGCCGGTTCCGCGCTTAGCGAGCAAGAGCTGGCCGCCGCCCGGGTCAGCTTTCAGAAGGTCAAACATGATCCGCAAGTGCTGCGCAGCGCCCCTCTGGATGTGGTACGGGCCGGTGAGTCCTTGACCCGCGCCGAGGGGTTTTCTGGTTATTGGGGCAGCAGCGCCGATGTGAGCCACTACGCCTACCTGAGTCTGCGCTTCAGTCAGATTGCCAGCGAGCACAGCCTGTTGATGGTTAACCAAGAGCGCCTGGGCAAACTTGAGCACGAGCGTCAGCGCCTGCAGCAAGCGTTGCGCGACGCCAAGTTGCTCAGCGTGCAGCAACAAGGTCAGGCGCAGGATGAGCAAATGGTCAGCCTGACCCGCACTCAGGTCGATCGCGGCTTGGTGATGACCCTGAACGACGTGCTGTTTGAGCCCGCGCAAGCCAATCTGAATGCCACGGCCAATCGCACCCTGCTGAAATTGGTGCAGTTTCTGCAACTCAACCCGCGGCGGATTGTGCGGATCGAAGGTTACGCCGATAACCAAGGCACCCAGGCGCAAAACCTGCTGCTGAGTGTTGAGCGCGCCCAAGAGGTCGCCAATGTGCTGGAGGACTTAGGGATAGATAAGAAGCGCCTGCAGGTGCAAGGCTACGGCGAGGCTTACCCGCTGGCCGAAAACGCCTCACGGCGTGGTCGCGAGCAAAATCGCCGGGTTGAAATTGTCTTCTCCGATGAGCAAGGCAACTTAAGCCCGGCTCGCTAAGACCTCCGCCCAAGAAAGCCCTGGTTGCTGCAAGCACCGGGGCTTTTTGTTGTCTGCGCCAAGCACCTGCCTGGATTTGTACTGTATTGGCCAGATCAGTTAAAACTGTGCCGGTGCAATTTCTGGTGGCTTTGCTACTGTAATGGTTCAACGTCACGGACTCGCCAGCATGACTAACTTATTGCTGTATCAACGCATCGCCCAACAATTGGCCGAGGACATACGCCTGGGCGTTTATCGGCCCGGTGAGCGGGTGCCGTCGGTGCGCAAGCTCAGTGCGCAGATGAGCGTCAGCCATGCCACCGTGCTCCAGGCCTACGCCAACCTGGAAGATCAGGGGCTGATCCGGGCGCGGCCGCAGTCGGGTTTTTATGTCCATCAGAGCGCCGCATTGACCGCTGCCACCCCAGCCATTGCCCGGGTCGAAGGGCCGGCGCTGGTGACGCGCAGTAGCATCATCAATCAGGTTCTGCACGAATCGCGTCGCGAAGGCGTGTTGCCCCTGGGCGCGGCGGTGCCGCATGCCAGTTATTTGCCGGTGCGGGCGTTGCAGCAGCAGGTCGCCAAGGTCACCCGTTTCCATGCCGCCGAGGCCTTTGGCTATATGTTCAGCCCGGGCTACGAGCCGCTGCGCCGGCAGGTGGCGATTCGCATGCGCGATGCCGGCGTGCTGGTGGCGCCGGATGAGGTGGTGATTACCCACGGCTGTACCGATGCGGTGCACATGGCCTTGCGGGTGATGACTCAGCCCGGCGATCTGATCGCCGTCGAGTCGCCGACCTACTACGGCTTGCTGCAAGTCGCCGACTTGCTCGGCCTGAAGGTCATCGAAATCCCCAGCGACGCCAACACCGGCATCAGCCTGGAAGCCTTGCAGTTGGCGGCCAGCCAGTGGCCGATCAAGGCCTTGGTGTTTACCGCCCGGGGCAGCAACCCAATGGGCGGCACCTTGCCCGAGGCGCGGCAGCGCGAGTTGCTGCAACTGGCGGCGCGCCATGACCTGCAGATTATCGAGGACGATATCTACGGCGAGCTGATGTTCGAGCCAGGCGCAAGCCGCGCCCTGAAAGCCTTGGATACTCAAGGGCGGGTGGTGTACTGCTCGAGCTTCTCAAAAACCCTGTCGCCGGGGGTGCGCATCGGTTGGGTGATTGCCGGCAAATACCAGGCGGCGATCCAACGTTTGCAAACCTTCAGCACCTACTCGGCCTGCAGCGTGACGCAGATGGGCGTGGCGGCGTATCTGGAGAATGGCGGCTACGACCGCCACCTGCGCTATATCCGCCAGGAGTATCGCAAGAATCTCACGGCCTTTCAGTTGGCGGTGCAGCAGCACTTTCCGCCCGGCACCCAGATGACCCGGCCCAATGGTGGCTTCACCTTGTGGCTCAGTTTGCCGGCGCCGGTCAATTGCAAAGAGCTGCACGTGCGCGCCTTGCAACAGGGCATCAGCATCGTGCCCGGGCAGATCTTCAGTAACACCGAGCAGTTCAACCACTGCCTGCGCCTCAGCTGTGGCATGCCCTGGAGTCGCGATATTGAGCGGGCCATCATGACTCTCGGAATGCTGGCGACCCAGCTGTGTACGGCGGCCAATAGCGCTTAGTTGCACCTGCGGGCGCGGTGAAAATAACCTCAGCGCTGCTGCTTGGCTTTACCCGTGGGCGGGGGTGACGACGGTGGCGCGGCGCTCGCATTCCAGGCCGCCGCAGAGGTTTCTACCCGGCCAGCTACCCCCCCCCATGTTTGTCCCCGGTTATCTGCGCCGCATCGGGCCAGCACGTCGACGGCTGAATCGACCAGGCCGCAGGCCAGCAATACCCTGCAATATCTAGCGCAAGCACTCTGGGCCGGCGCCGGTAAAATGCGCGCCACATAGATTCCTCCGAGTACAAACACACCGTGCTCGGGCGGATTTTTCTTAACTACCTCTCCGGCCAGCTGCGCCTGCCGGAAGCTGAAGTGCTGGTTGCGGAGACCCTATGACGCTGCCCCAAAATGACAATTTCAAGCGCCTGCTGGCCCATTTACAGAGCCAAGGTGAGGCGGCTTGTTTAAAAAGTGAAAGCTCCGATGACTACCAGCGTTTTATTCAGGCTTTTCCGCTGGCGCAGTTGCCCCAGTTGAGCCTGGAGCAGTACTGCGTCGGCAAAGGCGATAAGACGTCGTTCTGCTGGTGGATCGAGCGTGGCTTGGAGGAAGTGCTTGGCCGCTATATGCCGGGTACTGCGAAGGGGCACATCCTGTACTTTCAGGCCGATGGCAGCCTGTACAAGAGTCAGCGACTGGCTGACCTCAGCGATGAGCAGGCACTGCGTTACACCCTGAAGATCCAAAGCGCCATTGCGGCTGCCGACCCTGCCGACATGCTGTGGGTGGATGACGACCAGGCCATTTATCAGCGTGCCGAGGTCGAGGCGCGGGTCACCGTGGGCGAGGGCCGCAAGCTGCGCTTGCTGTCGTGCTATCACCCAGCAGATACCCTGCCGATTTCATCCTCTGCCCATCTGACGCATTTTCTCAGCGTGCTGGGCTGCCCTAACGCTGAGATACCGGCGAATGGCCAGCCGGTGGCGCGCATGCTCAAGTTGCGCGAGTACTACGCATTGGCCCGCGAAAGCATTCCCAACCTCAGCCCCTACGGCTTTATGCGCGGGCTATATAACCGGGAGCTGGGGCTGGCCCCCATCAAGGATCAGCCGTCAGACGACGATGCCGTAGAAGGCAGCGCGGCAAGGGAGTTACCGATGCGCGAACAGACGCCTGCGCTCAATCAGATCCTCTTTGGCCCACCGGGCACCGGTAAAACCTACGCCACCATTGAGGCGGCGCTAGAAATTCTTGATCCGCAGTGGCTGACGGCCCAGCGCAAGAACCGTAAAGCCTTAAAGGAGCGTTTCGATAAGTTGGCCACGGCAGGGCAGGTTCGCTTTGTGACCTTTCACCAGAGCTTCAGCTATGAGGACTTTGTCGAGGGGTTGCGGGCCGAAAGCGACGATGAGAGCAAGCAACTCGAGTACAAGGTCGAACCGGGTGTGTTCAAGCGCCTGTGCGATGCTGCGCGTACCGAGGGCGTTCAGGCGGACAGTGGCATTCGCAGCAATCCGCGTATTTGGAAAATGTCTATTAATGGTACGGGCAGTTCGCCGACTAAGAGCTACTGCCTGGAGCACGGCGAGGCGCGGGTTGGGTGGGGTGAGACGGGAGACCTGCGACTGGCCCCAGAGCAGAATACTTACTACCAGCAGCTTGGTACGGGCGATAAGGGCACTCTGAACTATTTCGCTGAGGAAATGGTGATTGGTGACATTTTGCTCTGCATCCATTCTGCTGATCAGATTGGTGCGGTGGGGGTGGTCACCAGTGACTATCGCTATGAAGAGACGGTACCCGACGACGTTGTCAGCCACTACCAGCATGTTCGCTCGGTGAAATGGCTATACCGCGACGTCAAGCAGTCGATCCTGCCACTAAACGACAACCGTCAATTCACCCTGAAGACGGTCTATTCCATGTCTCGCTTCGGCTGGGCGGATCTACTCAGCTACCTAGAAAAGCAAGGTGTCAAACCTGTGCAGCCGTTGGTGACCGCCGACGGTAAGCGTAAACCCCATGTGCTGATTATTGATGAGATCAATCGGGGTAACGTATCGCGCATTTTCGGCGAGCTGATCACCTTGATCGAAACATCCAAGCGGGAAGGGGCGGACGAAGCATTAAGCGTCGAATTACCCTATTCGAAGAAGCCCTTCAGCGTGCCGTCCAACGTCTACTTGATCGGCACCATGAACACCGCTGACCGCTCGCTTGCTGGATTGGATATCGCCTTGCGTCGGCGCTTTACCTTCAAAGAAATGTTGCCCGATCACCAACTGCTCAAAGGCGTGTTGGTGGAGGGTATCAATATTGGCAAGCTGCTGGAGGTGATGAACCAGCGCATTGAGGTGCTGCTGGATCGCGATCACTGTCTGGGCCATGCCTACTTTATTCCGCTCATGACTGAGCCAAGCCTGGAGCGGCTGGAGTCGATCTTCCGTAACCAGATTCTGCCGTTGTTGCAGGAGTATTTCTTCGAGGATTGGCAGCGTATTCAGTGGGTGTTGAACGACCATCGTAAATCCCCGGCTGATCGTTTTGTCGAGCAAGCCAAGCCTGACTTGAGAAGCTTGTTTGGCAGTACCGTGACTGGCGTGCAGGGCGGGATTTGGCGAGTGCGGCCTGACGCCTTCACGCGGGCTAGTGCCTATGCCGGGATCATTGCCGCCACGCCCGAAGCGCAAGCTGTGACCAGTGATGATGCCGCCAGTGCGGAGCCTGAGGATTGATCACTTCGGTAACCATTCGCGAGTACGCACAGCTGACCACCAGCAAGGTGCCGGCGGGTAATTTGGATTGCGCCTGCATCTCCGAAACTGCCTTCGACTGGCTGTGCGAGCTAAGTGCCAGCTTTAACCGCAACGGCGCCACGCTGTTGCAGGTAGAGGGGCGTCGCTCGTTGAAGTGGGATAGCTATGTGGGCGTGCTGGAAACGCCCTGTGGCACGCGGCTAGAGATTCTTCCCAAGCATGTTGAGCAGGACGATTGCGTAAAACAGAGTCGGGCATTGCTGCGCAAGTTGATCCAGGCAGCGCTATCGCTCAAGCCACGCCAGGTTTCGGTGGCCGGATTGGAGCTGTTCGATGCGCCACTGACTGAGTGGGTGATGGGGCAGTTCCTCAGTGAGTTGGACCATCTGGTGAAGCGTGGCATCCGCTTCGACTATCAGCGTGTCGAGCAAGAGCAGCGCTTTCAGCGCGGGCAACTCAACGTGGTCGCGCAGATGCGCCAGCCACCGGGGCGGCAGCATCACTTCCAGATTCGTCACGATGTGTTCCTGCCTAATCGGGCCGAGAACCGCTTGCTTAAATTGGCGCTGACGCAGGTGGCTAACGCCACTCAGGACGCCGCTAATTGGCGCTTGGCCAATGAATTGCGTTCACTGTTGGCCGAAGTGCCAGCTAGCCGACAGGTGCCAGCGGACCTGCGGGCCTGGAGCCGTGATCGGCTGATGGCCCACTATCAAGCGATCAAACCCTGGTGCGAGCTAATCCTTGACCGGAAAATGCCGATTGCCGTGGCCGGTGAGTGGCAGGGCATGAGTCTGTTATTCCCGATGGAAAAGCTCTTCGAGCGCTATGTGGAGGGCTGGCTGCGTGGGCAACTACTGCCGGGGGCTACGCTCAAGCCACAAGCGGCCAGCGAGTATTTGTGCGCGCACGGCAAGGAACGGATATTTCGTCTGAAACCGGATCTGTTAATCGATGCAGGGCCACAACGCTGGATCCTGGACACCAAGTGGAAACGCTTGGATTCCAGGCAGCGTGAGAAGAACTACTGGCTTAGCCAAAGCGACTTTTATCAGTTGTTTGCTTACGGTCATAAGTACCGCGAGACGCAGGGCGCGCCCAAGCTGGTATTGATTTATCCCTGTTGGTCCGGTTTGCAGCAGGCCTTGCCAGCCTTCGATTACGGCGAGGAAATGCAGCTGTGGGTGTTGCCGTTCGATCTGGATAATGATCTTTTGTTAAATGCCGATAGGCCTGGCTTGCCAGTGCAGCCGGTTATTGAGCCGCGGCAACAGGCGTGCTGGTGAATAGCCAAGGCGTCGCCAGCAACGCCGAATATTTTATTTATCCAGGCTTAACCCGATCCAAACCACCACTGCGTCTACCTAGGTGAATTGATTATTCACCTAGGAGTTCGCTGCCATGTCTGCATTTATCGTTTTGCTGCGCCAACCACTGCTGGCCGGTTTTAGTGCCGGTTTGGCGATTAGTCTGGCGGCTTGTAACGCCACTACTTCTGAAGCACCGGCCAAGCCGGCGCCGCCTGCGGTGTTAAACGATGCCGCGTTGCATGAGCAATTGAACGAGCCGCAGGTGCAGCCTGCGGTGCAAGAAAAAGCCGATATGGCTGTCCACGCCAACTCGCTTGCCAAAGATAAAGCCGAGGCGTCGGTGGTGGGTAAAATGGCGGCCAGTGCCGAGCTGAAAAAGCCGCTGCAATCGATGTCGGCCCCCATGAGCATCGCGCCGGCGCCGGCCGATAGCGTGCCGGGTTATCAGGATGTCTATCGCGAGCAGTATCAAAAACTGGTCAGTAACCCGGTGCTGGCGGTGGCTGAACAGCCGGTTTCAACTTTTAGCATCGATGTGGATACCGGCAGCTACGCCAATGTGCGGCGCTTTCTCAATGATGGCAGCCTGCCGCCCAAGGAGGCGGTGCGCCTGGAGGAGTTGGTCAATTACTTCCCCTACAGCTACCCCGCCGCGCAGGATGGCAGCCCCTTTGGCGTCAGCACCGAACTGGCGCCGTCGCCGTGGCACGCCGGCAGTCAATTGCTGCGGGTGGCGATCAAGGCCAGCGACCTGCAGGTGGCCGAACTGCCGCCGGCCAATCTGGTGTTTCTGGTCGATGTGTCCGGCTCCATGGACAGGCGCGATGGCTTGCCGCTGGTGCAAAGCACCCTGAAGTTGCTGGTCGAGCAGCTGCGCCCGCAAGACCGAGTGGCGCTGGTGACCTATGCCGGGGAGTCGCAAGTGGTGCTGGCCTCAACCTCCGGCCGCGAGAAAGCCAAGATTCGCGCCGCCATCGATCAGCTTGCGGCGGGCGGCTCAACCGCAGGCGAATCGGGCATTCAGCTGGCCTATCAGCAGGCGCAACTGGGCATGGTCAGTAAGGGCATCAACCGCATCCTGTTGGCCACCGATGGCGACTTCAATGTCGGCATCAGCGATTTTGACAGCCTCAAGCAACTGGCGGCGGACAAGCGCAAAACCGGTGTGTCGCTGACCACCCTGGGTTTTGGCACCGACAACTACAACGAGCAGTTGATGGAGCAATTGGCCGATGCCGGTGACGGCAACTACGCCTATATCGACAACCTGCGCGAGGCGCGCAAGGTGCTGGTGGATCAGCTGGCCTCGACCCTGGCGACAGTCGCTAGCGATGTAAAAATCCAGATCGAGTTCAACCCGGCGCAGGTCAGCGAGTATCGTCTGCTGGGCTATGAGAACCGTGCGCTCAAGCGCGAGGATTTTAGCAACGACAAGATCGACGCCGGCGAGATCGGTGCCGGCCATACGGTGACGGCGTTGTACGAAATAGTCCCGGTCGGCGCCAAGGGATGGCTGGAGCCATTGCATTTTGAGCAAGGCGCACGGCCACAAGCCAAAGCTGGCGAGCTGGCCTGGTTGCGGCTGCGCTACAAGGCCCCGCAACAGCAGCACAGTAAGCTGCTGGAAGTGCCGATCAAGGCGGCAACCGGGCCGGACTCCATCGCCCAGGCCAGCGAAGATTTACGCTTCGCCGCGGCAGTGGCCGCCTTTGCCCAGCAACTGACCGGCGGGCAATACACCGGCACGTTCAGCCTGGCCGACAGCGCCAAGCTCGCCCGCGGCGCCAAGGGCGAAGATCGCTTCGGTCTGCGCGCCGAGTTCGTGCAACTGGTAGAGCTGGCCCAAAGCCTGCAAACTCCGGCAACTGTGCTAACCAAGGCTGACTAATTGAACACGCCATTACTGGACACCGACGCCGCCTTGCTGCGGCGTTATCGAGGCGGCGATGCCGGGGCTTTTACGCTGCTGTATGAGCGCCATCGCCTCGGCTTGCTGCGTTTCCTGTTGGGCCTGTGCGGCGATCCGGCGCTGGCCGAGGAGGTGTTTCAGGACACCTGGCTGAGCCTGATTCGCAGCCAGTCTGAACAGCGCGAGGCGGTGCTGTTTAAAACCTGGCTGTACCAGATTGGCCGCAATCGCTTGATCGATCATTGGCGTAAGTCCGGTCGTCGCCAGGGCCAGCAGGATGAATATGACGAGCAGCAACACGGCGCGGCTGACCCCGCGCCGGGTCCCGAGCAGCAATTCAGCCTGAGTCGCGATCAGCAACGCTTGCAGGCCGCACTGGAGGATTTACCGCTCGAACAGCGCGAGGTGTTTTTGCTGCGCGCGCATGCCGATCTGGAGTTGCAGGAGATCGCCGAACTCACCGCCACGCCCATGGAAACGGTCAAGAGTCGCCTGCGTTACGCGCTGCAAAAGTTACGTCGGCTGTTGGCTGACCCCGCCAAGGCCGAGGAGCTGTCCGCATGAAAAAGCCATTAACAACCGTCCATCCCGAGCAGCCGCTGGCCGATGAGCAGGCGCTGCTCGACCACTATCGCCAGCACAGCCTGGCGCAGCCGACGCCGGCCACTGATGCGCTGATTCTGGCCGCCGCTGCCGCCGAACTAACTCGCGCCAAGCCGGCCGCGTTGCCCTGGGCGCAACGCCTGCACGGCTGGTTGTTTGGGCCAGGCCATCGAGTGCGCTGGTCGGTGGCGTTCGCCAGCCTGGCCAGCATCGGCCTGGGCTTGGGTTTAAGCCTGCGCACCTGGCAGGAGTTGCCGCCGGCTTATGAGCTGGGCGAGCCGCTGCCGGCCATGAGCGCCGCGCCGGCACCGGCATCAGCGCCAGTAGTTGAGCCAATGGCCGAGGCCATGGAGCTGAAAAAACCAGCGGCGCCAGTGCGATCTGCCCCGCTTGCCGCACCGCCGAGCCCGGTTGTGGCCCAGGATAAAGCCAGCAGCTACGGCAAGGCCGAGTCTGCCGCCGAATCGGCGCAAGCGCTTGGTGAACTGAAGGCCAATAGCAGTGCCGTGGCTAAACAGCGGGCTGCCGATGCGTCTGAGGCTCGCCTGGCCAATAGCGCGGCCAAGGCCGACAACGACGCTGAGTTGGCCAAGGCCAAAACCGCGCCGACCCTTGAGCAGCAGTTGCGCGCGCTGCTGCAGTTGCAACGCAGCGGTGCCACGCAAGCGGCAGCAGCCGAGCTTAAGCGCTTGCAGCGGCTCTATCCGGAGCATGACCTGACGGCGGAGCTGATAAAACTGCGGGCCAGCCAGCCCTAACAGACCGTTGAAAAATGTAGGCGAGGCAGCCGAGACAAGGCAAAAACAGGCGCAACGCAGCGAAGCGGAGTAACAGCCGAAGGCTGGCCCGCAGGGCGAGTGTAGCGAGTCAAAAGCGGAGTTTACGTGCTGTAAATGAGCATTTTTAGCCTGTTTTTAACGCCGTATCGGCAACGCAGGTAGTTTTTCAACGGTCTGCTAAAGCTTGCCTGGGTCACGGCCCTGGCGTGCGCAGGGTATTACACTGCGGGGCTTGAATTAGGCTATGTCCCATTACGTGTTGCACGCAGCTTTTGTAGGGTGGGTTAGGCGCGAACCACGGCCTGCCAACAACGCAAAACCCGACCGCGCCGTAACCCACCATGGTGCTCGACCGGCAAACCGCATGGTGGGTTACGCAGCGCCCGGCTTGCGCGGTGATGCAAATCACCAGCGTCCGCGCCGCTAACCCACCCTACGAATTACCGCGCACCAGGCATCGCCTAACCGACCCGCACGCTGCAACACATAACTGGGACAGAGCCTCGAATCACCCCAAGAGCCGCAAGGAACCGCGCCATGCCGGAACATCCATCCAAACCCTCGCCTGCCAGCCCCGGCGGATTCAGCCAGAGTCTGCCGGGCTTGTTGCTGGATCTGCTCTGGTCACTGCTGCGCTTGCTGTTGCCGATCCTGTTGCTGGCGATTTTGCCGCCGCTGCCGGGTTTGGCGCTGATTGGCCTGCTGGTGCTGCTGATGGGTTTGAGTGCTTGGGCCGGCTGGGTGCGTCTAGGCCAAGGCTTGAGTCTGTTGCTGACGGCGGCGGTGATAGGTTTTGCCTTTTCGGTGGCGCGCTGGATGGCCAGCGATTGGAGCATTCCGGTCTGTGGTCTGTTGATTGTCGGCGGGCTGGCGTTGGTGGCCACCTACGAGCAGCGGCTGGGGCTGGTCAAGCTCAAACCACCGCCGGGCAACGCCGCACCGACGCCAGGCGGCAGTGCCTGGGGCGGCGCTGAGGTCAGTGAAACCCCGGAAGGGCAGCCGATTCGCGTGTTCAATCATGGCGAAATCTGTATGGGCGGGCCGACCTATTGCGACTACCTGTTCCCCGATGGCGTGTTGCTGGAGGGGCTGGGCAGCTCCAGTCGGTTTTCCAGCGATGGGCGCTATTTTGCTGCCCCGGTGCCGTCGCGTAATCAGTGGTGGTTGGCGATTTTTGACCGGCACACGCGGCGCCTGTACCGCTGCACGGACGAAGGCAGCCTGTGGGAGATCGATGGCTTTAGCGACGAAGCAATCAGCGGCCGACATAGCCCGCTGGCGCACAACGACGACGTGCGCCTGAGCCTGGCGCAACTGCTGGAACAGGCCGAATCGGTCGACTTGCAGGCGGTGCAGGATCTTTGGCTCACGCCGGATTGGCTGGAACAAATGCCCGCCGCCGTCATCGACTGGCCAAGCTCGGCCGCCGACCATCGTGTGCAGGGCCAGTTGGCCTTGCCGGCGTCGCTGCGTGAACTGGACGATCCGCTGGCGCCAATACGTTATCCCCGTTACCAACTGCTACTGGATGCTGAGCCCAGCGGGCTGTTGATCGATCCCGACAATCCGTCGTTATGGCGCGCCGACGGCTTAGCCTTGGTCTGTCAGGCACTGGGCGAGCAGGGCGGTTACTGGTACTGGCAAGCAAACCTGGGTTGGCGTCAATTAGCCGCGCCGGCGTTGTTGGAGGCGGCGCGGTTATCCATCGACTATGGCCAGTTTGTGGCGCTGGATGAGCAGCACGCCTGGCTGCTGGCCGAGCTGGATCTGCCGCAGCCGAGCAGTGGTGAGTACGGACAGATGCTGCACAGCATCCACAGCGACACCGAGACCAGTCTGGGCCACGACCGCTACGGGCAGATTCGGGTCGGCGCCATTGCCCGCACGCGCTTGCGCATTGGCATCCCCTTGGATGGCCGGGCGCAACCGCTGCTGGCCGGCGCGGCAGCGGTGGGCGGCGCCGCGCTAAGTTTCGTCTTGGTGGACGCTAACGGCACCGGGCAGGGCGCCTACCAGTGCCAGATAGGCGACTGGCTACTACTGGGCGCTTGGCAGTTGGAGCACCGCCGCTCCGATTGCGGGCGCTACCTGGCGTTGCTACCGGCCTGTGCTGATGCGGCCTTGGCCGAGCGGGTGGTGGTGGTCGACAGCCGTGCGCGGCGTTTGCTCAGTAGCGGCCCACTGCTGGTGGAGCGTTTGTATGATTTTCAGCGCGGGCGGCTCGAGGTGATAACCCTGGCGGGCCTGTGCAGCGCCGATTTCACCAGCCATCCGCTGCGCCGCTGCGATCTGCCCGCACCGCCGGCGGCAACCGCCGCGCACTGCTTGCAGCAGGCGCCGGCCTATGGCGCGTGCCATCGGTTACAGCGGTTTAGCCTGGGCGCTGCAGAGTTGTTGCCGGAGCCGACTTACCGGCTGGTCGACGTGCCGCAGGCGGCTAACGCCGACGGTGACTTCATCTTGCCGGCGCCCCATGGCCGCGACGCGGCCTGGCTGTGCGGCAGTGAGACCGAGTACGCCGACGCTTGGTTGCGGGTTCAGGAGGCTCGTCAGGACGGTTATTTGCTGACCGCCTCCGGCTGCGCCCTAAGCGGGCTGACGCCATCCTTTTGCTGGTCCGACGATGGTCGCTACTTGGCCCTGACTCGGCTGCTGCAATGGAATGATCCGGCTAACGACGACCCCGAGCATCAGCGGCAATGGCAGCTCTGGCTGCTCGACACCCAACGGCGCAGCTTGCGCTGCCAGCCCGGTTCAATCGGCCTGATGCCGCGCTTTGAAGGCTGCACAGCGGGCGTCTGGACGTTGCGGGTTTACCAGCAAGCCTGGGCGCGGCCGGAGGACCGTGGCCGGCGCATGCAGTTGTCGCTGCAGGACTTGCTGGCCTTGCCCGAGCAGGCGTTAGAGCCACGCGGCACACGTTGGCATCTACCCACCGAGCAGCTGGATGCCGCGCTCTGGGATAGCCTTGATGCACAAACTTTGTCCCCCTGGAGGGCGCCATAAGCAGCAGCGAATCGTTTGGCTGGGCGTTTTATCAGCATGCTGCCGTTGTAACTGGTGTGGTTGTTCGGCGTGGCGCTGTGGCTACTTGCCAGCGGGCCCGTGGCGGGCGAGCATAGTCATATCGATAACGCCTCGGAACACCATGAATCGAACCATTCTGATTCTGTTGCTGTTGGCACTGGCGGCCGGCAATAACGCCGTTGCGGCCAGCGCTGCGCCACCCAAAAGTCCGACGCTTGAGTCGGCCGCTGCGGCCTATGCGCCCAAGCCATTGCTCATCCCGGCGGCCAAGGGCACGGCCAAAGCACCGGCTAAAGCTAAAGCGTCTAAAATGCCAGCCAAACCGGCGAGTAAAACTCGGGCGAGCAAGGCGGCGCCGGTGAAAGCGCGCAAGTCGGGCAGCAGCACTAAAGCGCGCCAAGCGACTAAAGCTAAAGCTAAGGCGGCCAGCTCCAGCGCCAAAAGCACCAAGCTGGCGCCGATTAAGCTCAATCTCAGTTTGCCGCCTGAGCTGCTTGAGAACATGGAGCTGGGCAAGCCGGTAACGGATAGCGCAGAGGTGCCCTTGCTGCCATCGCTGTTTGTTGAGGAAAACCCCGCCCCCTCGCCCTATCAGCTCAGCGGCAAGCTGATTACCAATGAGCGCCAACGGCCTGAGCAAGACAACTACTTTGATGTGGTCGAAGGCGCCGAGCTGTCGATTGAGTATCGGCATTAGTCGGGTGGCGGTTCATCGGCTGTTGAACTGACCGTTCTTTGGCGGACTGTTCGCTGCGCTCCTGAGTCCCTAGGGTTTTGCCGTCAACACGTAACTGGCAGATCGCCTTTTATTGCAGGGTTTCCCTGGCGCAGTCTGTTGCACACTAATCTTGTTGGTGTTGCATTGCCCGACGGCAGTTCTAACCTTTTCAGTAACGCCGTTCTCTGCGCGGGTTAGTCGCGCACCGGCAAGACTCAGGAACCAATAGCGACTTATGAAACTGGCACAGATCAAGATTTCCACCCTCGACCTGGCGCCGATTCGCGCCGACGGCGGTTCCGCGCAAGCCCTGCACAATTCCTTGGCCCTGGCCCAACATGTAGAAAACCTCGGCTACACCCGCTTCTGGGTGGCCGAGCACCACAACATGGACGGCATCGCCAGTTCGGCCACCGCCGTGCTGATCGGCTATCTGGCCGCCGGCACTCGCAGCATTCGGGTTGGCGCCGGCGGGGTGATGTTGTCTAATCATTCGCCGCTGGTGATCGCCGAGCAGTTCGGCACCCTCGAGACCCTGTATCCGGGGCGGATCGATCTGGGCCTGGGCCGCGCGCCCGGCGCCGATGCCTACACCGCTCGTGCCCTGCGTCGCAGGCACGTCGGCAACACCGACGACTTCCCGCAGGATGTTGAGGAGTTGCAAGGCTATCTTGGCCCATTAACCGCCGATCAGCGGGTTATCGCCGTGCCCGGCAGCGGCACCCAAGTGCCCTTGTGGTTGCTCGGCTCCAGCCTGTACAGCGCGCAACTGGCGGGGGAGAAGGGTTTGCCCTATGCCTTCGCCTCGCACTTTGCGCCGCGCCTGATGCACGAGGCGATTCGCGTCTACCGCAATCACTTCAAGCCCTCGGCGGTGCTCGCCAAGCCCTATGTGATGCTTGGCGTGCCCTTGATTGCGGCGGACAGCGACGAGCAGGCGGAGTATCTGGCGACCAGTGCCTATCAGCGGATTCTGGCCTTGCTGCGTGGCCAAAGCCTGCTGCAACAACCGCCGGTAGCGAGCATGGAGGGGCTCTGGTTACCCCATGAGCGGCAAGCAGTAGGCGAGTTCCTTGGGCTGGCGATGGTCGGTGGCCCAGAGAAGATTCGCGCCAAACTGGAGCTGCTACTGGAGCAGACCGAGGCCGATGAGCTGATATTTACCGGCGATATGTATGACTTTGCCGATCGCCTGCGCTCTTACCAGATTCTCGCCGAGCTGCGCTGAACGTAATACGGGTTGTGCGGATCTTGGCGGCTGCGGCTACAGAATTTTGTGAGCGGGGCCTTAGCCGCAAAGCGATAGCGCCACCGACGCATATTTTGCATCCGAAGGCCGCATTGGCGTTGGTATTTGCATAATGCTTGACTCACTACCTTCGTCCTTGCGGCGAATCACTACTATAGAGCTTGATAAGTCCCAGAAAGGGACTTATCGTTCCCTTTCTGGGACTTATCAGGCGCACCATGCAAACCATACCGCTCAGCGATGCTCTGTTTACGTCTACCCAGCAGAAGGTGCTGGGCTTGCTCTATGGCCGACCGGATCAAAGCTTTTACGCCAATGAGATCGCACGTTGGGCCCAAGTCGGCAAGGGCAGCTTGATGCGTGAGCTTAAGCGCTTGCACCAAGCCGGTGTGCTAACAATGAGTCGTCAAGGCAATCAGACACACTACCAAGCCAACCAGGCTTGCCCGATTTATTCGGAGCTGCTGGGTATCGTGCGCAAGACCTTTGGTATCGGCGAGCAGTTGCGCGCAGCGCTTGCGCCTTTGGCTGGGCAGCTGGCTTGGGCATTCGTATATGGCTCCATCGCCAAAGGGGCGGCGCACGCAGGCAGTGACATCGATCTGATGCTGATTGGCGAAGACCTGCACTACAGTGACCTGATGGAGCGCCTGCTACCGCTAGAAGAGCAGTTGGGTCGCACCATCAATCCGACCCTTTATACCTTGGCGGATTGGCACGCTAAACACGCTGCAGGTAACAGCTTTGTGCAGCGTGTAGAGCAGCAGGACAAACTCACCATCATCGGCAGCAACCCGCTGGAGCTGGTACATGAGCGCTAACGAGAGCCTGGAAAACCTGCTGCGCACCGGCGGCCTTAAGGCTGAGCCGCCAGACCGCAAGGAGTGCGAAGGCTTGATGCATTCCGCGCTGGATCGCTTGCAGGATGCTCACAGCGCAGCACTGTCTTTTGCCAGCCGTTTCGATCTGACTTACAACGCCGCCCATGCGCTGGCGCTAACAGCCTTGCGCCTTTGTGGTTATCGCTCGGATCGTCGTTACCTGGTATTCCAGTGTCTTGTGCATACCTTGGGATTGGGCAAGGTGCAGGTCAGGCTTTTTGCGCTATGCCATGAGCGGCGCAATTTGGCTGAATACGAAGGCTATATGGAAATGGATGAAGCCTTGCTGGCTGAGCTGATTGCTGCGACCGATGCCCTGTCGGTTCAGGTGCAGCGGGTGATGAAGGATTTTGTGAGCAATAGTAGCCGTTAAATGTTCGATGTTTACCGGCGCTACTCGCTTGTGCAGGCGCGTGCTGGTCTGCGACGCGACAGTGCCGCCGCCCAATCGCGCTAATCGCTACTCCCGCTGGCTTATCCGGGCTGTTGCTGGCGCCCGGCCTATGCTCGCTGGCGCACAGACAGCCCGCGGTTGGCTGGCGAAAAATGGAAGTCCTCCTCAGGCGTAATCAACTAGAGCGCCAGGGATTTCTGTCATCGGAGTACCTCGCATGAGCATTTCCAAGCTGATCTTCACCGCCGTCCTGCTGTCTTCTCTTGGTTTGAGTGGCTGCGCCGGCTGGTCCCATCAAGAAAAAGGCACTGCCGCCGGGGCTGTGATTGGTGGTGTGGCGGGCAACTTGTTGTGTGGTGGCGTGCTGTGCACCGGCGCGGGTGCCGCGGTAGGCGGCGTGATCGGTCACGAAGTCACCAAGAAAAAATAGTATTTGGCCCATGAGCTCAAGGCTTGCTGGCGTTAAGCCAATCCGTTTAGGGTTACTCTCAGTCGCGCGGCCCGCTCTGGCGTTTTACACTGACGCGCAGGCTTGGCTGCACACTTCATGGGAGGCATGGGAATGATCGGAAAGATACTTTCGACGGGTTTTAGTTTGGCCACTTTGCCCGCCCGGCTGACGTTTCGCAGTGTCCGCGCTTTGGCCATGACACCCTCCGAAGCCAGCCGTTTGCTGGCCGAAATGCGCGACGCATCGGATCAGGCCGTGCAGGAGATTCACGCGCTGCTGGCCAGCGTCGATGACGAGATGGGGCGCAAAACCGCGCACCTGAGCAATGCCGACAAGCGTCTGGCGGCCGAGCTGGCCCTGCAAGCCGCCGAGCAGCACCTGAGCATGGCCGCGATCAATATCCTGCGGGCCGTATGGCTGACGCTCAACTCGACGCCGCAGTTGCCGCACGCTGAGGTTGATCGGTTGCTTGAGCACAAGCCAAACGGCTGAATGCTGGCTCGCTTATGTAGGAGAGGATTTGTCCGCGAAGCGCTGGTGCCGTCACCTCTAACCTCGGCAACCACGGTGATCGAGCTTTTGTAGGAGGGGCTTTAGCCGCGAAAGCTGTTGTTTTCGATTTGGCATTTCAGCGCCGCAGTTGTGTTGTTTGCTCAATCGGTTCCGCCCTTACGGCGGCTCACTTTTGGCAGTCGCCCCAAAAGTAAGCAAAAAGTCTTGCCCCATGCATCCGGGTCTCGCTGCGCTCGACTTCCCTCACTCCATCATTGCTCCGTGGGCACGCTGCGACGGGCCATCCTTGGCCCAACGCAGCTCTCGCAACATCCTGTTGCTCAACCCACTGCACAACGATTGCGCTCGGCCTGCTGAAAGGGGCGTTGCCCTGGCTCGGATGGATGGGTTTGGCCGCACAGCGAGTGGGCTTTGGCTTTGTAGGATGGGTTGAGCAGAGCGATACCCATGCGGTTGAGTGATAGCCTGCTTGATGGGTATCGCTGCGCTCAACCCATCCTACGATCTTATGCCCGGCGCTCGCGGACCAGCGCCTGGGCGCGTTGGGTCATCTGGTCGAGTAGGCGGTCGCGCTGTTTCTCCGCCTCGCTCATGGCCTGTTTACCGTGTTGTTTGACGAGGTAGGCGTGAATCTGCCGGACTTCTTCAGATTGATAGATTGGCGCCAGGTCCTGCACCGCCACTAAGCCGTCCGAGCGATAGTCCCGAGTACTCATCAGCACTTGCGGCCCATGTGCCGCCAGCACTTGAAACCCCATGGCCTCGAAGGTCGGCACTTTACTTGCCACACAGGCCAGTTCGGCATGCGGGTGGCGAGTGAGCATGCGCTGCAGCATGGCCCGGGCAATACCGCGTCGGCGCTGGCTGGCTTGCACGGCCATATAAACCAGCGTGCAGGCCTCGGGGTCATCCTTGGCCGGCAGGTAAAGGGCAAAACCCAGCACCTGGCTGGGGTCCAGATCGTCCAGCGCCAAGATCAACTGCGCGCTGCTCTCCAGGGCGCTGTCCATGGCTTGCAAGTACAGGTGCATCTGGTAGCCAATCACGTACTGGTACAGCTGGTAGAGGGGATTACTGGGCGTCAGCGACACCGGGCTGATGTCGCTGAGGTAGTCGACCACCATCTGCAGAACCTGGCTCTTCAATGCCTCGGGTGGCGGGCTGTTCAGCTGGGCAAGGGTGAACATCGTCAGTCTGGCTCCGGGGCGTGGTCGATGGGGGGCTGCGTGGGCGGCATTGTAACGCCCGTGGGGTTTGCGCGGCTTTGGGATGTTGGCGGATGGCTTTGGATTGTGTCGAAGGGCGGCTGAGTGCGTGTGTGCGCTTGTGTTGGAGCGGACTTGTCCGCGAAGCTGCGCGCCCGATAGTGCGCTATTGAACCGCTGGCTTTGGCCGTCGGATTGACCGCCTGTTGGCTGTCGCCGCTCTGCGTCACGTAGAGGCAGTCTGATTTGCGATCAGTCAGCGAATCAAGAGTCTCGCCGCACAAAGCCAAGTTTGTCGCTTTCGCCATGGAAAGCGTGGCGTTGTACGGCGAGCTTGGGCCGTTTGGTTGAGCGGTGATAGGTCTCACTGCTCAACTCTATGCTCCGGCCCCGAATTAACGCGCCAGCTCAGTACTGCCTACGCCTTTTTGGCCTTCGGCCTCAGAGACTTCTGTCAGGTTCGCGCCACCGACAAAGACGCCGAACTTGATGTACTGACGTACATAGTAATTTTTACCCGCTTCGGCGTTCAGGTTGATGGTGTTGTCGCTGAACTCGGACTCTGTGGCCAGAACGTGCTGGCCGGGGCTGACCACTCGATAGAAATAGGTGTTCATTGCCGTTTCACCGACAACTTTGTTGTCGATTTTGACTGTCTTTTTCAGGATCGGGCCAAGGGCCGAATCACGGAAGATATACAGCCCGGCCTGGTTCTCGGGCGGAGCCGGGAAAGCCTTGAATTCTTGGTTTTTTTCGGCCGATTCCATCGGTACGGATGCACAACCGGACAGCAGCGCAACGCCGAGCGTGGCTGCACAGATCATCAATTTCTTAGACATGGATTACTCGTTCCTGAGTAGTGATTTGAATGTGGCGCAATAGCAATGTGCCAGCAGGCAACACCTTATAGGGAACTTCTTAGAAATCAAGCCGTTGGCAGGAAAAAGCTGGTTTTACCTAGCGAGTTCTGGTGTCAGCTCAAGGGGTGGATAACCTTAGGCCTTCGCCTTTATCCCGCCCAGCGCTTGTACCTGGGTGATTGCCTGCTTGATGGGTATCGCTGCGCTCAACGCATCCTACGAGCTCCGGTCGAGCTTTTGTAGGAGGGGCTTTAGCCGCGATGCTGTTGCTGTTGTTTTGAGTGCTGCATCCGAACGCCGCACTGTGTTGTTTGAATGATTTGTTCCGCCCTTACGGCGGCTCACTTTTGGCAGTCGCCCCAAAAGTAAGCAAAAAGTCTTGCCCCATGCATCCGGGTCTCGCTGCGCTCGACTTGATTCGCTGTGCTCACCCTTCGGGCCAGCCTGCGGCTGTTACTTCGCTGCGCTGCGTTTCCTCACTCCATCATTGCTCCGTGGGCACGCTGCGACGGGCCATCCTTGGCCCAACGCAACTCTCGCGGCATCCTGCCGCTCAACCCACTGCGCAACGATTGCGCTCGGCCTGCTGAAAGGGGCGTTTGTCCTGGCTTGGATGGATGGGTTTGGATCACAAGCGTGTTGGCTTTTGAATTCTAACCGTAGGTCGATTATTCATCGCGTGACTCAAGCAAGCAGCCACACCAGTCGATCAGGTAAATTCCGTCGCGTACCGCTCGATGAAAACTTGAGTATGGCCAGTCCCTGAGTTGATCAACATGGCCATGTTTTTTAGGGTTGAAGTGGATGTAATCAAAGTGGTGCTGATAGTCGGCATCGTCGCGGATCAGGTGTTCCCAATAACGACGCTGCCAAATACCCCGCTCGCCGCGCGCTTTGAGTGTGGCGGTGCGTGTTTCGGTGAGTGGTAGGCGTTTGGCGAAAGCGAATTTGATCACCTGCCAGCGCAAAGCAAAATCGGCATCGCCTGCGGGCAGCGTCCAGAGGCAGTGCATGTGCTCGGGCAACACCACCCAAGCGTCGATATGGAAGGGGTGCCGCGCCTTGGTCGCACGAACCGTGGCGCGCAGTAAATCAATTTCCCGCACCAGTAAATCGCTGCTGCGGTCACGCAGGTTCACGGTGAAGAAGTAAGTAGCACCCGGCACGCGGGCGCGGCGGTAGTTGGGCATGGCGGCTCATCCTTGAGCGATTTAGCGGTTGGTAAAACCATGGTGGACAAGCTTCGCGTTGTCCACCCTACGGCCCGAGTGTTTATCCGAATATTGTGTGATGCGTAGGGTGGGAAACTGCGAAGCATTTCCCACCGGCTTTGTCCGGGCTACTTGCTGCGCTCGACTCCCCTCACTCCATCATTGCTCCGTGGGCACGCTGCGACGGGCCATCCATGGCCCAACGCAGCTCTCGCAACATCCTGTTGCTCAACCCACTGCACAACGATTGCGCTCGGCCTGCTGAAAGGGGCGTTTGTCCTGGCTCGGATGGATGGGTTTGGCCGCACAGCGCGCGGGCTTTGGCTTTGGCTTTGTAGGATGGGTGGAGCAGAGCGATACCCATGCGGTTGGGTGATTGTCTGGTTGATGGGTATCGCTGCGCTCAACCCATCCTACGAGCTACGAGTTTTTGATTTGGCGAAACCGAGCTGTTCAAAAAACAACCAGTTGAGTCGGTCCAATGGTCCCGTCAGTTTCGTAGGGCAGCGTCCAGAGGCAGTGCATGTGCTCGGGCAAAACCACCCAAGCGTCGATATGGAAGGGGTGTCGCGCCTTGGTTGCGCGAACCGTGGCGCGCAGCAAATCAATCTCCCGCACCAGTAAATCGCTGGTGCGGTCACGCAGGTTCACGGTGAAGAAGTAAGTAGCGCCGGGTACGCGGGCGCGGCGGTAGTCGGACATGGAGGCTCATCCTTGAGCGATTTAGCGGTTGTTAAAACCATGGTGGCCAAGCTTCGCGTTGTCCACCCTACGCCCCGAGTGTTTATCCGAATATTGTGTGATTCGTAGGGTGGGAAACTGCGAAGCATTTCCTACCGGCCTTGTCCGGGCTACTTGCTGCTGCCTCGACCCTACATGGCTGTACAAGCAAAAAATTACCTTTCCGTTAGTTCACAATCCCCCCAAGAAACTTTTGCACCCGACTCGGAGCGCACTCTGAACAAGGATCGCCGATTATTTACCTTTGACTCGATTATGTAGCTCTCTTTCTCCACCACATCAAGCCACATACACCGCGTAATTACCGTGAAACCAGTTACACCAAATGGCGGAGTAAGCGCTGGCACCGAAGCTTTCCACTCGAAATTATGTCTGCCGGGGGCAATATAAGTACTCGCAGGCATGCTTTCAAAGAAGCTTTCTGTCGAAATTCCGTCTATTTTTTTGATGCCAAAATCGTATCCCGGAACCACTGTTTTCAAAAAAATATTTGGTGGTATATTTTTGTTTTTCTCACCGGCCGCGCACCCGAACAATATCAGCATTAGAAGTAGCGAAAATATCGATCTCCTCCAATCACTCAACCCAGTCATCACTTTTCTCGTCACACAACAAAGAACCCGTATTGTTATTATTGCTGATTAACTCTACGTACTTATTTTGATTTCCCGTTATGTCAACACGCGCACCGTCATCTTGTATCTCAAACAAGCTGATATCACAGCGCCCTGGAGATGGAGAGAAATTCAACTCGTAATTCTTTCCCGTCTCAGGCTTGAAAGATGGGGTTGCGCAAGCACCTATTTTTACATTCATATATTTCGAAGGATTACCAATCAAATCCCCAATAGGGATATCTTGATAAATCATGTATGGAGCAATAGAGAATAAATTCCCACTAGGTACTTTTCGCTCTAGCACCCCATCTATTGGCAGCACCGAACCTGGAATGCCCAATCGTTCTTCATCTTTTTCAGTGCGGCAGCTAATTGCCCCGATCATTTTGTCACCCTGACAAGTTTCAAAATTAACCGTAGCAACCGCCACGCAATATTTAAATGATGAGGGCGACGACACGCTTAGCCGAAGATTGGCTGATTGCGAATTTATCGGTTCCACGAACGGATCAAGTGCCGCGCATCCATTTAACCCCGTCAGCGCCGCCAGCAATATCGCCAATGCTCTCCATACTTTTATTTTATCTTCCACGTCCCAACCTTTGCGTATTCTGAGTTGAATAACGAAAAACATTTCAATACTTAATCATGCGAAATTTGAAATTATATATAGCGCGCCACACATCTGAAAATCAGCACTTTGAAAAATCCTAAAGATAAGGTCGTCAGCCCAACATCCATGTAAGGCCCAGCTTTAAGTAATGGTGTTAGCTAGCAATCAATCCCAGCTCAACGCCCCACCTGTCTGATACTCAATAACCCTCGTCTCAAAGAAGTTCTTCTCTTTCTTCAAGTCCATGATCTCGCTCATCCACGGGAACGGGTTAGTGGTGCCTGGGTACTCTTCCTTCAAACCAATCTGGCTCAAACGACGGTTGGCGATGAACTTGAGGTAGTCCTCCATCGTCGCGGCGTTCATGCCGAGTACGCCGCGGGGCATGGTGTCGCGGGCGTATTCGATTTCGAGCTGGGTGCCTTGCAGAATCATCTGGGTGGCTTCGTCTTTTAGCTCGGCATCCCACAGGTGTGGGTTTTCGATTTTGATCTGGTTGATCACGTCGATACCGAAGTTCAGGTGCATCGACTCGTCGCGCAGGATGTACTGAAACTGCTCGGCGACGCCGGTCATCTTGTTGCGGCGGCCCATGGACAGAATCTGGGTGAAACCGCAGTAGAAGAAGATGCCTTCCAGTACGCAGTAGTAGGCGATCAGGTTGCGCAGCAGTTCTTTGTCGGTCTCGACGGTGCCGGTTTCGAACTTCGGATCGGAGATCGAGCGGGTGTATTTGAGGCCCCAAGCGGCCTTCTTAGCCACCGATGGGATCTCGTGGTACATGTTGAAGATCGCGCCTTCATCCATGGCCAGGGATTCGATGCAGTACTGGTAGGCGTGGGTGTGGATCGCCTCTTCGAAGGCTTGGCGCAGGATGTACTGGCGGCATTCTGGGTTGGTGATCAGGCGGTACACGGCCAGCACCAGGTTGTTGGCAACCAAGCTGTCGGCGGTGGAGAAGAAGCCGAGGTTGCGCATCACGATGCGGCGCTCGTCTTCGGACAGGCCGTCATTGCTCTTCCACAGGGCGATGTCGGCGGTCATGTTGACCTCTTGCGGCATCCAGTGGTTGGCGCAGCCGTCGAGGTACTTCTGCCAAGCCCAGTCGTACTTGAACGGCACCAACTGATTAAGGTCGGCGCGGCAGTTGATCATGCGCTTTTCATCAACCGCGACACGGGCGGCGGCACCTTCCAGCTCGGCCAGACCTTCGGCCACATCCAGAGCGTCCAGCGCGGCTTTGGCTTTGGCCACACCAGCGGAGTCGCTTGGGTTGGCGGCTCGGGCCGCATGGGCGGCGGCGCTGCCGTCTTTGTCGAGTTTCTCAAGGCTCATATCGATCACCGAAGCAGCCGGTTTGGCACCGCTAATGTCGGCACCGTCGTCGTTATCAAATTCGTCCCAGCTCAGCATGACTCTGTTCCTGCATGAGGGCCAGAGCGTGCTCTGGCGAGTGGATAGTTGGTCGTTTGCCTGCTGCACACAAGGTCAAACGCGTTGGCCAGCAAAACTGTCGCTGGCCCTAAGCCACGCCCAAAAGCGTGGTTTTACGTTGTTCTTAAGCTCTTGCCTTTATCACTACAAATCGAGCAGTTGCCAGAGCGAGGCAGCGCTAGGCGCGTGGCGGTTCGGACCCCGGAGTGTACGGCTGTACATGACGGGGGCCGGACCGCCGCGCAACAACGCGGGGTCCGCTCTGGAAACTGCGTCAGCCTTACGATTACTGGCAGGCTTCGCAGTCTGGTTCATCGATGGAACAGGCCTTGGGTACGGGGGCGGGTGCCGGTGCGCTCATCAAGCTCTCATCGATATTGCCGTTAGACACCGCGTTCAGCTTGCCGGTGGTCACCGTGGACTTCTCGGTGCTGGTGGCGGCCAAGGCGCGCAGATAATAGGTGGTTTTCAGGCCACGGTACCAAGCCATGCGGTAGGTCACGTCGAGCTTCTTGCCGCTTGCGCCGGCGATGTACAGGTTCAGCGATTGCGCCTGGTCGATCCACTTTTGGCGGCGGCTGGCGGCATCCACGATCCACTTGGTGTCCACTTCAAAGGCCGTTGCGTACAGCTCTTTCAGCTCTTGGGGAATGCGGTCGATCTGCTGCACGGAGCCGTCGTAGTACTTCAGGTCGTTGATCATCACCGAGTCCCACAGGCCGCGCGCTTTCAGGTCGCGGACCAAGTAGGGGTTGATCACGGTGAATTCGCCGGACAGGTTGGATTTCACATAGAGGTTTTGGTAGGTCGGTTCGATCGACTGCGATACGCCGGTGATGTTGGCGATGGTCGCGGTCGGGGCGATGGCCATGATGTTGGAGTTGCGAATGCCTTTCTGCACGCGTGCTCGCACCGGTGCCCAATCGAGGCTTTCGGCTTGGTCGACCGAAATGTACTTGGCACCACGGGCTTCGATCAGCAGGTTTTGCGAGTCGAGCGGCAACACGCCTTGCGACCACAACGAACCTTGGAAGGTCTCGTAGCTGCCGCGCTCATCGGCCAAATCGCAGGAAGCCTGGATGGCGTAGTAGCTGACCGCTTCCATGGATTTGTCGGCGAACTCAACGGCGGCGTCCGAACCGTACGGAATGTGCTGCAGGTACAGGGCGTCTTGGAAGCCCATGATGCCGAGGCCGACTGGACGGTGCTTGAAGTTGGAGTTCTTCGCCTGTGGCACTGAGTAGTAGTTGATGTCGATAACGTTATCGAGCATGCGTACCGCGGTGTTGATGGTCTTCTGCAACTTAGCCGTGTCGAGCTTGCCGTTAACAATGTGGTTCGGCAGGTTGACCGAGCCTAAGTTGCACACGGCGATTTCGTCTTTGTTGGTGTTCAGGGTGATCTCGGTGCACAGGTTCGAGCTGTGTACCACGCCCACGTGCTGCTGCGGGCTGCGCAGGTTGCACGGGTCTTTGAAGGTCAACCATGGGTGGCCGGTTTCAAACAGCATGGAGAGCATTTTGCGCCACAGGTCTTTGGCCTGGACGGTTTTGAACAGCTTGATCTTGCCGTAGCCAGCCATGGCTTCGTAGTACTCGTAACGCTCCTCAAACGGCTTGCCGAACAGGTCGTGCAGGTCCGGTACTTCGCTCGGGCTGAACAGGGTCCACGGGCCGTCGTCGAACACGCGCTTCATGAACAGGTCTGGAATCCAGTTGGCGGTGTTCATGTCGTGGGTGCGGCGACGGTCGTCACCGGTGTTCTTGCGCAGCTCGATGAACTCTTCGATGTCCATGTGCCAGGTTTCAAGGTAGGCGCACACGGCGCCCTTGCGCTTGCCACCCTGGTTGACGGCCACGGCGGTGTCGTTGACCACTTTCAGGAACGGCACCACGCCTTGGGATTTACCGTTGGTGCCCTTGATGTAGGCGCCCAGTGCGCGCACTGGGGTCCAGTCGTTGCCCAAACCGCCGGCGAATTTGCTCAGCATGGCGTTGTCGTGGATGGCGTGGTAAATGCCCGACAGGTCGTCTGGCACTGTGGTCAGGTAGCAGCTGGACAATTGCGGGCGCAGGGTGCCGGCGTTGAACAGGGTTGGCGTCGAGGCCATGTAGTCGAAGCTGGAAATCAGGTTGTAGAACTCGATGGCGCGTTGTTCTTTTTGCTGCTCGGCAATCGCCAGGCCCATGGCCACGCGCATAAAGAACACTTGCGGCAACTCGATGCGCACGCCGTCGGTGTGGATGAAGTAACGGTCGTACAGGGTCTGCAGACCGAGATAAGTGAACTGCTGGTCGCGCTCGTGGTTGATCGCCTTACCGAGCAACTCCAGGTCGAAGGTGCCCAGCACTGGGTTCAGCAGTTCCAGCTCGATGCCTTTGGCGATGTAGGCCGGCAACGCCTTGGCGTACAGGTCAACCATCTCGTGGTGGGTGGCGCTGTTGGTGATGCCGAGATAACCCAGCGCTTCGCCGCGCAGGGTGTCCATCAGCAGGCGGGCGGTGACGAACGAGTAGTTCGGCTCACGCTCAACCAGGGTGCGGGCGGTCATCACCAGGGCGGTGTTCACATCGCTCTGGGCCACGCCGTCGTAGAGGTTCTTCAGGGTTTCGCTCTGGATCAGCTCACCGTCCACTTCAGCCAGACCTTCGCAGGCTTCGGTGATGATGGTGTGCATGCGGCCCAGGTCCAGTGGCGTGAGGCTGCCGTCGGCTTGGGTGACGCGGATGCTTGGGTGCGCCTGGGCTGGTTGCTGCTTGCCACGGGTGGCGCGCTCTTTGGAACGGGCGTCGCGGTAGATCACGTAGTCGCGAGCAACTTTTTGCTCGCCGGCACGCATCAGGGCCAGCTCAACCTGGTCCTGGATTTCTTCGATATGGATGGTGCCGCCGGACGGCATGCGGCGCTTGAAGGTGGCGCTGACTTGTTCGGTCAAACGCTCAACGGTTTCATGAATGCGCGACGAGGCGGCAGCAGTGCCGCCCTCTACAGCGAGAAACGCTTTGGTGATGGCGACGGTGATTTTGTCATCGGTATAGGGCACTACGCTGCCGTTACGTTTGATCACACGCAGTTGACCGGGCGCGGTGGCGGCCAGGTCTTGCAAGCTATCGTTGGCTTGGTTGGGGCTGGCCATGGGCGTCTCGCGGGAGGTGTCGGTATGCATTAATGGGTTCTCCGTGTTCTGTATTTATCGAGTTAGACACTTGGGGGTGCTTGGTGTGCTGCAATTCAGGTCACGTCTGCTACGCAACGCCATAGGCCCAGCACAATGCCGGGCGTTGGTGGTTGCCAAAAGGTCAGAAAAGGGCACGACTCAAGCACTTCCCTGGCTCTGAAGTCACAGGTTTCGACGCTGGGCGTCAAAACCACAATATTTAGTGGTGGTTGCTGTTGGCGCTACACCGAATAAATGGCGTAGTCACGCTTTTTTACAGTTTGATTTTGAATTCACCGCGGCTGCGGTTGAAGGTGCTTTAAAAGAGCGTTTAGGCGCACCGTTGGTGGCCGCTGAAAACCCGCTGAGGAGTTGTTCAGTTATGTCGATGAATCTGCGAAAACCCAACATGTAGGTGTTTGTCGCGCTTGGGATACAAGATAGAGCGCTAAGGGCATCATTGCAAGGCAACTGTTAGGCGCTGCCTGTGGATAACCCTGTGGGTTAACCTTGGGTAACTTGGGCTAACCCGCATGGTCGCTGGGGTTGCTGTTTTTCAACCATTCGTCGCCGCTGACCAGGTTTTTTAACGACGCTTTGCAGATGCTGAAGACTTCTCAAGCCAACACTATATGTTGTGTTTTATTTGCGCTTTGGCATGCACTGTGCAGAACGTAGTGGGTTGCTACAATGCGCGCCGTTTCGGCAGTCGCTTAGGGAGGTCGTGTGGAGCAGCAGTCTGGGCAAATACTCATAGTTGAAGATGACCAGCGCCTCGCCGAGTTGACCCGCGAATACCTGGCCAGCAACGGCTTGGCGGTCGCCATCGAAGCGGATGGGGCAAAAGCTGCGGCGCGGATTCTACGCGAACAGCCGGCGTTAGTGATCCTTGATTTGATGCTGCCGGGCGAAGACGGCCTGTCGATTTGCCGCACCTTGCGTAGCCAGCAGTATCGCGGCGCGATTTTGATGCTCACCGCACTGGCCGATGACATGGACCAGGTGTTGGGGCTGGAGCTGGGCGCCGACGACTACGTGTGCAAGCCGGTGCGCCCCCGTTTGCTGCTGGCGCGGGTGCATGCCTTGTTGCGCCGGCACCCGACCAGCGCCCAGGCCGAGGCTGCGGCGCCTGAGGCTTTGCACTTTGGTCCGCTGCAGATCGACCACGCCCGCCGTGAGGCCAGCTTGCATGAAGTCAGCATTGAGCTGACCAGCGCCGAGTTCGATTTACTCTGGCTGCTGGCGGCCAACAGCGGGCGGATACTCTCCAGGGAAGAGATTTTTACCGCCCTGCGCGGGATCGGCTATGACGGCCTGGATCGCTCCATCGATGTGCGCATCTCGCGGATCCGACCGAAAATCGGCGACGACCCGGAGCATCCAAAAGTGATCAAAACCGTGCGCGGCAAAGGCTATCTGTTTGTCGCCCAGGCGGCGCAGGCGCTGTGAATTCCATCTTCCTGCGCATCTATGGCGGCATGCTGGCGGCCTTGGTGCTGGTGGCGCTGCTCGGCGTGGCGGCCTTGCACCTGGTCAATCAGGTGCGCGGTGACGAGTACCGCGAGCGCCTGGCCCAGGGCACCTTCCGGCTGATGGCCGACAACCTCAAACCGCAGAACGAATCGGCGCGGCGCAGCAGCCTCAGCCAGTTGCAAAGCTTGCTGGGGATTCCCCTGCAGTTGCAGGGCCTGACCGAGCAGCCGCTGGACCACGCGGCGCGCATCCGCTTGCTGGCCGGGCAAGTGTTGGTGCGCCAGAGCGGCGCCCATGCGGCGAAGATTTACAGCCTGGTCAGCGCCGCGCCGGAGTTGGTGCTGATCGGTGAGGTGCGCCAGGTCAGCGAGCAACTGGCGCGGGCTACCGTGTATTTGCTCAGCGATGAACTGCTGCGTTATCCGGTGGCCGAGCAGCCGCTGCGGTTGGCCGAGCTGAAACGCAGCAAGCAGTTTGGCTTCCCGCTGCAGCTGCTCGCTATCGGCCAGACCCCGCTGGATGAGGACCAGCGCCGGCGGGTCGAGGAGGGCGATACGGTGATGACGCTGGGCCAGGACGGCGATGCGGTGCATATCTTTGCCGGCTTGTTGCAAAGCCCCTGGGTGCTGGAAATTGGTCCGCTGTCGCTGATGAACCCGGCGCCGCCGCAGCTGTTGGTGCTGATTGGCCTGCTCGGCTTGAGCCTGATCGGCCTGATCGTCTATCTGCTGGTGCGCCAGTTGGAACGCCGTTTGCGCGGGCTGGAAGGCGCCGCCACGCGGATTGCCGCCGGCAGCCTGAGTGCCCGCGCCCCGGCTGGCGGCGCCGATTCGGTCGGGCGGCTGGCGACGGCGTTCAATAATATGGCCATGCAACTGCAACAACTGTTAACCATCCAGCGCGAGATGGTCCGCGCCGTGTCCCACGAGCTGCGCACCCCGGTGGCACGCCTGCGTTTTGGTCTGGAGATGCTCGGCGATGCGCAAAGCGCAGCGGCGCGGCGCAAATACCAGGACGGCATGGACAACGACATTCAAGAACTCGACCGCCTGGTGGACGAGATGCTCACCTATGCGCGCCTGGAACAAGGCGCACCGCCGCTGCAGTTTCAGCTGGTCGATCTGGATGCCTTGCTCGATCAGGTGCTGACCGAGCAAGCCCTGCTGCGCCCAGGTGTGCGGTTGGAATGCGGCACGCCGCCTGGGGCAACGCCGGCGCTGGTGGAGGGCGAGTTACGCTACCTGCACCGGGCGCTGCAAAACCTGGTGACCAATGCCATGCGCCATGCCGAGGGACGGGTGCGGATCAGCTATCAGTTGGGTCCCGAGTATTGCCGGCTGGAAGTTGAGGATGACGGCCCAGGCGTGCCTGAGGCCGAGTGGGAGCGGCTGTTCACCCCGTTTTTGCGCCTGGATGACAGCCGCACCCGCGCCTCGGGTGGCCACGGGCTGGGTTTGTCGATAGTGCGACGGATTATTCACTGGCACGCCGGCCGCGCCCTGATCGCCACCAGCGACAGCCTCGGTGGGGCGCGCTTTAGCCTGGTTTGGCCGCTGCGCCAGACATTAACTGGCGATGCTCACCAGGCTTAACACCCGTTCACCCAACTGTACGAACTGACCGTTACAACGGCTGCCGGCCGGCCACTCGGGGCCGAGCCCGCGCAGCAGTTGCAGCTCGGCAAAGCCTGCCGGGTCGTAGCCGAGCAGCTCGGCATCCTGGAAATAAAACTGCTGGCGCACCAGCGGGTAGAGCGCCTTGAACAGGCTTTCTTTCAGCGAGAAGGTCAGGCTCACCAACCAAGCCTGTTGCTCGACGGGCAGTTGCGCTAGGCGCTGCAGTTCTGCTGGGGTGAGGATGCTGGCTTGCAAACGCTGCGCCCGCGCCGGGCTTAGCAGCCGCTCAATATCCAGGCCCAGGCCGCGCCAATCGGCCTGCCGACCAACCACCGCACCGGCCCAGCCGTCGCCGTGGCTGATGGAACCGACCACCCCGCTTGGCCAGCAGGGCGCCCGATCGGCGCCGACTGCCGGCACTGTGGCGTCGCCGGTGAGTTGTTGCAGCGCCTGGCGAGCGCACAGGCGGCCGGCCAAAAACTCGTTTTGGCGCTTGGCGACGCCCTTGGGTTGGTCGATCCCAGCGAGTTGAAAATCCGCCGCCTGCAGCAACAGCGGATCAAATTCGCAGCTCAGTAACTGACAGCCGGCCATCAGCTGTGGCAAGGGCCAGTGATCTTGCAGCGGGCTGCAGCAGGCGGGGTGGTAAGGGGCTGGATTCATGGCGCTAGTGTGCCGTGTGGTGGATCGCCCGGCCAGTCTCAGGTGGCGTTTACAGTTCATTTCTGAGGGGCTTTAGCCGCGACCAACGGGGCCAAATGGCAGGCTAATTCAGGGCTTACCTTACTCTGGAGCGCAAAATGCATCGCGGATAAATCCGCTCCTACACAACCTCGGCACCGGCAATAATCTCATCGGCTGGCCAACCCTGTAGGAGCGGATTTATCCGCGATTGGTCGGCACAGACAGCACAAATCGCGGCTAAAGCCCCTCCTGCCAAGAGCTAGAGGCGTCACCTGCGTTTAGCTCAGCCTTCGGCATTGGCCCGGTAGGCGCCGGGGGTCAGGCCGGTCCATTTTTTGAACGCGCGGTGAAAAGCCGAGGGTTCGGAGAAGCCCAGCTGTTCGGCGATGTCCTGGATCGACAGCTCACAACGGGCCAGGTGGTAAATCGCCAGATCCCGGCGCAGGTGATCCTTTAATTCCTGAAAACTCGAGCCTTCTTCGCTCAGGTGCCGACGCAGGGTTTGTGGGCTCATGTGCAGCTGGCGGGCCACGGCTTCCAAGTCTGGCCAATTGCTGCAGTCGCGGCCCAGTTGCCGGCGGATCTGGCTGATCAAGCTGTCGCCACCGTCCGGGCGGGCCAGCAGATCGGCCGGCGAGTGCAGCAAGAACTGTTTGAGGGTGCGCTCATCCTGCAGCAGCGGCATGTCCAAGTAGCGCGCCTGAAACAACAGGCTGGTGCTGCCGGCGGCAAAGCGTCGGCTGCAGGGGAACAGTCGTTGGTATTCGCTGCTGTGGGCGGGTTCCGGGTAGGCGAAGGTGGCTTCTTCCAGGCGGATGCGTTGGCCGATCAGCCAGCTGCCGAGGCGGTGCCAGATCACCAGCAGGCTCTCGACCAGAAAGTGGTCGGGGTCCCAGAGCATGGAGTCGTCCACGGTCAGCCGCGCCCAGTCGCCTTCGCGGCTGAGCTGGATGCTCGGTGCATCCGGGAACAGGCGGTAGAACAGGCTGCCACGCAGCAGGGCTTTCTCCAGCGAGCGGCAATGGATGATGGCGTAGCACATCATGGCGAAGGTGCCGCGCTTGCTGCGTTGGCGGCCAAAGCCCATGTACTCGTCGTCCAGCGCCTCCCAGAGCAGCTGCATCAGCTTGGCAAATTGCTCGGGGGCCAGGCGCGCGCGCGGCTCATCCAGCAGCGCCGGCTGGATATTCAACTGGCGCAGCAGGGCGCTGCGGTCGTGGCCCTGACGCTCGGCGCCACGCAAGGCGGCGCGGACGAAATGGCTGGCAACGGTGCGTTCGCGCATGGGCTGTCTCGGCAAAAAAACTCGCCGATGGTAGGCCGGCGCAGCGGATGGCGACAAGCGCTGACTGCTTAGTCCACGTCGTCGAGGGTATCGTCGCTCAGGCTCAAACCATGTTTGCGCAATTTGTCGTGCAGGGTTTTGCGCGGCACGCCCAGGGCCTCGGCCAGGCTGCGCAGGGAGTTGTGCGGGCGCGCCAGTTCGGCGGCGATCATCGCGCGCTCGAAGGCATCGACTTGCTGGCTGAGCCCGCCGCTCAGGTTGCCGAGAGCCAGCGTCGGTTGGCCTAGGGGTTGTTCCAGACCCAGCTCTAAGCCGAGGGCGAAGCGTTGGGCGGCATTTTGCAGCTCGCGCACATTGCCCGGCCAGCTGTGGCGTAACATCTCGGCGCGCAGGGCCGGTGGCAGCTCGCGCGCCGATAAGCCATGGCGGCTGCTGGCCGCCTCGGCGTAGTGCTGAAACAGCAGCAGGGCGTCTTCGCCACGTTCGCGCAGCGGCGGAATGCGCAGCGGCGTGACGTTCAGCCGGTAATACAGGTCCGCGCGAAAGCGTCCCTGGTCGGCAGCGCCACGCAGGTCTTCCTTGCTGGCGGCGATGATGCGGATATCCAGCGGGATCAGCTGATTGCCGCCCATACGCTCGACCACCCGCTCTTGTAGCAGACGCAGCAGTTTGACCTGCACATCCAGGCTCATGCTTTCGATTTCATCAAGAAACAGGGTGCCACCGTTGGCGAACTCAAACTTGCCGATGCGACGTTTTTGCGCGCCGGTAAAGGCCCCGGCTTCGTGGCCGAACAGCTCGCTCTCGACCACCGACTCGGCCAGGGCGCCGGCATTGATGGCGACGAAAGGCCCGTTGCGACGGCTGGAGTGGTCGTGCAGGGCGCGGGCGACCACCTCCTTGCCGGCGCCGGTTTCGCCGAGAATCAGCACGTCGGTGTCGATTGCCGCCAGGGCGCCGAGCTGTTCGCGCAGCCGTTGCATGGCCGGCGACTGGCCGAGCAGGCGGGCGCTGAGTTGCTGACGGTCGGCCAGGGCTAGGCGCAGGCTGCGGTTCTCCAGTTGCAGTTGGCGCATGGCCAGGGCGCGGCGCACGCTGGCCAGTAGGTCGTCGCTGGGGAAGGGTTTTTCCAGAAAGTCGAAGGCGCCGGCGCGCATTGCCTGCACCGCCATGGGCACGTCGCCGTGGCCGGTGATCAAGATCACCGGCAGTTGCGGGTCTTGCTGGTGCAACTGTTCGAGCAACTGCAGGCCGTCAATCCCGGGCATGCGAATATCGCTGACCACCACGCCGGGCCAGTCGGCGCCAATCCGTTCGGCCAAGCCACGGGCATCGGCCAGGCTGCTGACCTTGAACCCGGCCAAGTCCAGGGTCTGGCTCAGGGCCTGGCGCAGGTGCGGGTCGTCGTCGATCAACAGCACCTGGCTGTGCTCCAGCGGTTTGGCGGCAGTGCTCATGGCGTACTCGGCAGGCTAAGGTCTTCGGTGGATTGGCCGCTGCTGCCGCTGGCGGCATGCTGCAGATAGAGGGTCAATACGGCGCCGCCGGCGGGGTGATTGGCCAGGGACAATTTACCGCCCAGGGCGCTGATCAAGTTGTCGCAGATGGCCAGGCCCAGGCCCAAGCCTTGGGCGTTGGTCTTGGTGGTGAAGAAGGGTTCGCGGGCGCGGCTCAGGGCCTCGGTGCTAAAGCCCGGGCCGCTGTCGCGGATATAGAGTTTGACCCCTTCACTGTTTTGCTCGCTGGTCAGCCAGATGCGCCGTGGCGGTGCGGTGGCGCTCAGGGCGTCGAGGGCATTGGCGAGCAGAATCCCCAGCACCTGGCGCAGGCGGGTTTCGCCGGCCTGCACCCAGAGCGGCGCCTCGGGCAAGTCGCGCAGCAACTCCACCTCCATGCTGCGCCGGCGTTTGGCCAGCAGCGCCAGGGCGTCGTCGAGGGCCGGCTGCAGGGCCACGCTTTCCGGGGCATGGCGGTCGCGGCGGGCGAAGGCGCGCAGGTGGGAAATGATCGAGGCCATGCGGCTGGTCAGCTCGCTGATCAGCTTGAGGTTGCTGCGGGTTTCCTCGATGCGTTGCTGGTCGAGCAATACGTTGGCGTTGTCGGCGTAGCTGCGAATCGCCGCCAGGGGCTGATTGAGTTCGTGGCTGATGCTCGCCGACATGGTGCCCAGGGCCGACAGCTTGCCGGCCTGCAGCAGTTCATCCTGGGTGCGCAGCAGTTCTTGCTGGGCCTGCTCGCGCTCCAGGACTTCCTCTTTCAAACGGTTGTTGAGGTTTTGCAGGTCTTGGGTGCGGTGCTGCACGCGGGTTTCCAACTCGTTACGGGTGTGCGCCGCCAAGGCGATCCGTTGCAGGTAATAACGCCGCCGTTGTAGCAGCAGGCCGAGCAGCAACAGCAGCACCGATAGGCTGGCGGCGGCAATGTACAGGACCTTTTGCACCGCACCGCTGACCAGTGTGCGGGGCGCGAGAATGCTGACGTTCCAGTCGGTTTCTGTAAGTGTGCGGCTTTGCCTTAGCCATTGCGTGGCGTCCAGTTGCAGCGGCGGCGGTTGCTGGGTCGGGTAGGGCTGGTCGCGGGCGATTTGTTGCTGGCTCTGGGGGCTGAGGGGGCGACTGGCGCGAAACCTCCAGTCGGGGTGGGAGGTGAGAATCACCACGCCATTACTGTCGGTCACCAGCAGGCGTTCGGGGGTTTTGCCCCACAGGGTTTCGGTGTCATCCAGATTGATTTTGATCACCAGCACGCCAAGGATCTGCTTGCCCTCGCGGATGGCATTGGCGAAGTAGTAACCGCGTCTGCCGGAGGAAGTGCCCATGCCAAAAAAGCGTCCGGGCTTGCCGGCCATGGCATCGCGAAAGTACGGCCTGAAGGTGAAGTTGCGGCCGACAAAGCTGTCGCTCTGTTGCCAGTTGGAGGAGGCCAGGGTGGTGCCGTCGACCGCCATCAGGTAGATCACCGCCGCGCCGGTGTCCTGCGCCACCCGCTTGAGCAAGTGGTTGGCGCTGTTCAATCGCTGCGCATCGGTTGGTGCGCTCAGGGCCGCGCGCAGCCCCGGCAGATCGCCGAGCAGGGCCGGCAGCACCTCGTAGCGACGCAGGGTGCCGAGCAGGCTGGCGACATACAGGTCGAGGGTCTGGTGGTTGCGTTCGAGCAGCTGCTCACGGTAGTAGCGCTCGGCCAATTGCTGCACCGGCCAGAGCAGCGGCAACAGCAGCAGTGCCAGTAGCAACAGGCTGCGCCAGCGCGGTCGGCGCTTGGTTTTCGGCGGCGTTACTGGGGTCACGTAATGCCTCCTGAATGGTTTTTGCCGGTTATTGGCTGGGCACTGACGTGCAACGAAGCGTCTGCCAGTCAGTGGCACAGGGCCTACGTCCAACCCATAAATAAGGCTATGTACTCGTTAGTGGTGGCTTCGCTTTTGTAGGGTGTGTTAGCCGCGTAGCGGCGTAACGCACCAACGGATACGGCGAAACCCAAATAGGAATCCGGTTAATCGTCGCAAAAATGGTGGGTTACGCCTGCGGCTAACCACACCCTACGAAGCAAAAGCACTTTCAACCGCTAACGCGTACAGATCCATAAATATAGGCTCTGGCCGACGCTTAAGTCGCGGTTCTTGAACGATGTTAGGCCCAGCGGCGGCGCGCCCACAAGTCGGTTGGCGCGGCCGCGCTCGGGCGGCTGGGCGGCGGGTCTCGGTGTTTGGCGGATAGCCGCCTAGGGCTTGGCGGCTATCCGCCAGAACAGTCCGGGTTATGGCGAGTGATTATTTATAAGTATTTGTATTTAAAGGATTTAATTTTATTTAAGGGGCTGGCATAGGGCTTGCGATAGGTCTAGCAAGCTGGCGTTAAACGCGAGTGAAAAATAAATCTCTCCAGGCTCAGGAGAGTTAGCGCTGCGTTGGCGCAGGCATCGATGGATGGTGCTGTGCGCTCTTTTGAGGAACCTGCCATGACCCGCAAACCCTTCTACAGAAGTCTGTACGTGCAAGTGCTGGTGGCCATCGCTCTGGGCGTTGCCATTGGCCATTTCTATCCGCAAGCCGGGGTGGCGTTGAAGCCGCTCGGTGATGGTTTCGTCAAGCTGATCAAGATGGCCATCGCGCCGATTATCTTCTGCACCGTGGTCAGCGGCATCGCCGGCATGCAAAACATGAAGGCGGTCGGCAAGACCGGCGGCCTGGCGCTGTTGTATTTCGAAGTGGTGTCCAGCGTGGCACTGGTGATCGGTTTGCTAGTGGTCAATATCGCCCAGCCGGGTGCCGGCATGCACGTGGATGTGGCGACCCTCAACACCGCCGGCATCGCGGCTTACACCCAGGCCGGCGCGCAGCAGAGCACCATCGGCTTTTTCCTCAACATTATCCCGAGCACCGTGGTTGGCGCCTTCGCCACCGGCGACATTTTGCAGGTGCTGATGTTCTCGCTGATGTTCGGTTTTGCCCTGCACCGTATGGGTGACTACGGCCGCCCGGTGTTGGAATTTATCGACCGGATCGCCCAGGTGATGTTCAACATCATCGGCATGATCATGAAGGTCGCGCCGTTGGGTGCCTTCGGTGCCATGGCCTTTACCATCGGCCAGTATGGCGTCGGTTCCCTGGTGCAACTGGGCCAGTTGATGCTGTGCTTCTATATCACCTGCATCCTGTTTGTACTGGTGGTGCTGGGCGGCATTGCCCGGGCTCATGGCTTCAGCATCCTGCGGTTTATCCGTTATATCCGCGAAGAGTTGATGATTGTGCTGGGCACCTCGTCGTCCGAGTCGGCTTTGCCGAACATGCTGCGCAAGATGGAAAAGCTCGGTTGCGACAAGTCGGTGGTCGGCTTGGTGATTCCCACCGGCTACTCCTTCAACCTCGACGGTACTTCTATTTACCTGACCATGGCCGCAGTGTTTATCGCCCAAGCCACCGACACGCCCATGGGCTTGGTCGACCAGATGACCTTGTTGGCGGTGTTGCTGATCGCCTCCAAAGGCGCGGCGGGGGTGACCGGCAGCGGCTTTATCGTGCTGGCGGCGACCCTCTCGGCAGTCGGCACTTTGCCGGTGGCCGGTCTGGCGCTGATTTTGGGCATCGACCGCTTCATGTCCGAAGCCCGTGCCCTGACCAATCTGATCGGCAATGGCGTAGCCACTGTGGTGGTCGCTAAGTGGTGCAAGCAGTTGGACGAAGACACGCTGCAAACCGAGTTGGGCAACGGCCCGGCGCCGGTGAGTGTGCCCCAGGCGACTCGCAGCTTGGCTTGAAGCTGAAGCCGGTTTAAGCAGCCCGTCACCGCCTTTGCGGTGACGGGCTTTTTTGTGCCTGCAGTTTGATCGATTGGGTCAACCGCACCTGAGCATATGGGTCATTGAGCCTTGGCGGCCACGCCGCCTACTCTGCAGGGACGCCTCAACCCTGCCAGGAGCTGCCTTCCATGCAACGCATTCACTTCGAAACCGAACACAACATGTTCCGCGAATCGTTCCGCGCCTTTCTGCAAAAGGAAGTGGTGCCGCATCAAGACGCCTGGGAAGAGGCCGGGGTGGTCAGCCGCGAAGTGTGGAAGAAGGCCGGCGAGATGGGCTTTCTGCTGCCCTGGGCCGATGAGGAATACGGTGGCAGCGGCCTGAAGGATTTTCGCTACGAGCAGATCATGTGCGAGGAGTTGGCCAACATTAATGAGGCGGGCTTTATGTTGCCGCTGCACTCGGCGCTCTGCGGCCCCTATATCACCGAATACGGCAACCCCGAGCAGAAAGCGCGCTTCTTGCCGGGCATTATCAGCGGCGAGATCATCCTCGCCGTGGCCATGACCGAGCCGAGCGCCGGCTCAGACTTGGCCGGGATGCGCACCACGGCGGTGGACAAGGGCGATCACTATGAGCTGAACGGCTCCAAGGTGTTTATCTCCAACGGCATTCTGGCCGATCTGGTGATAGTCGCAGCCAAGACCGATCCGGCCAATAAGCACGCCATGGGGCTGTTTCTGGTGGAGCGCGGGATGGCCGGTTTCGAGCGTGGCACGCCGCTGAAAAAGCTCGGTATGAAGAGCCAGGACACCGCCGAACTGTTCTTCACTAACGTCAAAGTGCCGAAGACCAACGTGCTGGGCGACGCCAAGGGAGGCTTCTTCTACCTGATGAGCATGCTCGCCCAGGAACGCCTGACCAACGCCTGTGGCGCGGTTGGCGGCGCCGAGGCGGCGTTGCAGGTGACCATCGAGTACGTCAAGGAGCGCAAGGCCTTCGATCGGCCGATTTCGCACTTCCAGAACACCCGCTTCAAGCTGGCCGAGATGCGCACCCAGATCGACGTGGCCCAGGTGTTTGTCGACCGCTGCGTGATGGATCACAACCAGAAAAAACTCACCCCGGAAGTCGCCGCAGAGGCCAAACTCTTTACCACCGAACTGCTCGGCAAGGTGGTTGATGAGGGCGTGCAACTGCACGGCGGTTGGGGTTATATGTGGGAGTACCCGATCTGCAAGATGTACGCGAATGCGCGGATTCAACGGATCTTCGCCGGCACTTCGGAAATCATGAAAGAGATCATCAGCCGCGGCATGAAACTCTGATTGGCGCGGCCCTGACAATTCTTGCGACACCGCCACATAACAACAACAGGAGCGGGCATGAAAGTTCAACTGCCGTTACAACAGTTTGCCCATTGGCTGGCTGTGCAACCCGACGCGGTCTGGCTGCGTCAGCCGATTAATGGCCAGTGGCACGACTTGACCTGGCGTCAGGTCGATGACCAGGCCCGGCGTTTGGCCAGTGCCTTGCTGGCGCTGGGTTGCGCACCGGGTGATCGGGTGGCGCTGCTGTCGAAGAACTGCGCCGAGTGGTTTATCTGTGATCTGGCGATCATGATGGCCGGCCTGGTCAGTGTGCCGCTGTATCCGCTGCAAACCGCCGAGAGCATCGCCTATGTGCTGGACCATGCGCAGTGCAAGGTGATCCTGCTCGGTAAACTCGATGATGCCGACAAGCTGGAGGTTGGAATTGGCCCGCAGCTGACCCGCATTGCCTTGCCGTACCCGACCTTGGCCTGCGCCCATGACTGGCACGCTTTATTGGCCATGCACGAGCCGCTGCAAACGGCGGCAGAGCAGCAGCCCGAGCAATTGCTAACGCTGGTGTATACCTCTGGCACCACCGGCAATCCCAAAGGGGTGATGCTTTCGGTGCACGCCATGGCATTTACTGCGGCTAACGCCTGCGCGGAAATGCACATGAGCCCGCAGGACAGGTTCTTCTCTTTTCTGCCGCTGTCCCATGTGGCCGAGCGCTTTATGGTCGAGTTCAACAGCCTGTATTGCGGCGCGCCGGTGGCCTTTGTCGAGTCGATGGAGACCTTTGCCAGCGATCTGCGCCACGTGCGGCCAACGGTGTTTTTCGCCGTGCCACGACTGTGGACGCGCTTTCAGCAAGGAGTGCTGGAGAAGCTGCCACAGGCAAAACTGACGCGGCTGCTGCGTATCCCGCTGTTGGGCTGGCTGGTGGCGCGCAAAATCCGTCGCGGCCTGGGCCTGGATCAGGCGCGCATCATGATCTCCGGCGCCGCGGCGATTTCCCGCGGGCTGCTCGACTGGTATCAAGCTATCGGCCTGACCCTCTGTGAAGGTTACGGGATGAGCGAAAACGTCGCCTATGGCTGCTTCAATCGGCCCGGGCAAGTGCGTTTTGGTACCGTGGGCCGGGCGATGCGCGGGCTGGAGGTGCGCATCGCCGAGAGTGGCGAGATCCTGTTTCGCAGCCCGACCCTGATGCTCGGTTATTACCTGGAACCGGAGAAAACCGCCGAAGCGCTACAGGACGGCTGGCTGCACACCGGCGACAAGGGCGAGCTGGACAGCGATGGCTACTTGCGCATCACCGGGCGGGTTAAAGACATCTTTAAAACCACTAAAGGCAAGTACGTGGCGCCGGCGCCGATTGAGGGGGAGATTGCCAAGAACAGTCACGTCGAACAGGTCTGCTTGATGGGCAGCAATCTCGATCAGCCGTTGGCGCTGATCGAACTGTCACCGGCAGCGCGGTTGCTACCCGCTGGTCAAGTTGGCGCCGATTTGCAGGCGACCCTGGCGCACCTCAATACCCAACTGCAACCCCACGAGCGGATCAGCCATTTTGTTTTGGTGCGCGAGCCCTGGACAGTGGACAACGGCTGCATGACGCCGACCATGAAAATTCGCCGCAATGTGCTGGAAGCGCGCTACGCCGCATTAGTCGCCGCGCTGCCGGCGCGTCAGCCGCTGTATTGGGAAACCTGAAAGGAAGCCTGTTGATGCAAGGTCCGCTGTCATCGCTAAAAGTGCTGGATTTCTCCACTCTGTTGCCGGGGCCTTTTGCCTCTTTATTGCTGGCTGACAATATGCTGGCCGAGGATGTGCTGCCGGCGCGTCAATCCCGGTATTGGCAAACCTGAAAGGAAGTGTATTGATGCAAGGTCCGTTGTCTTCGCTGAAAGTGCTGGATTTCTCCACCCTGCTGCCGGGGCCTTTTGCCTCTTTGCTGCTGGCTGATATGGGTGCCGAGGTGCTGCGCATCGAGTCGCCAACCCGGATGGATTTGGTGCGGGTGTTGCCGCCCTTTGATGCGGGTGTGTCGGCCAGTCACGCTTACCTCAATCGCAATAAGCGTGGCATGGCCCTGGACCTCAAACAGCCAGCGGCGGTGGAGTTGGTCAAGCAGCTGGTTGCCGACTACGACATCGTGCTGGAGCAATTTCGCCCAGGCGTGATGGAGCGCCTGGGGCTGGGTTACGCCGCGCTTAAGGCGATCAATCCACGGCTGATTTATGTGTCGATCACCGGCTATGGCCAGACCGGCCCGTACAAGGACCGCGCCGGCCACGACATCAACTACCTGGCCCTGACTGGCATCGCCAGCTATACCGGGCGCCGCGACACTGGGCCTTTGCCACTGGGGATTCAGGCCGCCGACATCGCCGGAGGCTCTTTGCACGGGGTGATGGGGCTACTGGCGGCGGTCATCCAGCGCCAGGTGACGGGCGAGGGGCAGTATGTGGATGTGAGCATGAGCGACTGCGCTTTTAGCCTGCACGCCATGGCCGGTGCCGGTTATCTGGCCTGCGGGGTGGAACCTGATATGGAGAACCAGGCGCTGAATGGCGGCAGTTTTTACGATTACTACCGCACCCGTGATGGCCGCTGGTTCTCGGTCGGTAGCCTGGAACCGCAGTTTATGCAGCAGTTCTGCGCCGCCATTGGCCGACCGGAATTGGCCAGCCGTGGCCTGTCGCCCAAGCCTGAAGAGCAACAGGCGCTCAAGCGCGACATTCAGCTGGAGTTCGAGCAGCGCGACTTTGCCGACTGGCGCGAAGTGTTTGCCGCGCTGGACGCTTGCGTCGAGCCGCTGCTGGGGCTGGCGGAGGCGGTTGAGCATCCGCAGATACTGGCCCGCGAGATGCTGGTCGAGGTGCCGCGGGTCGGTAAAGCCCCGCAACGGCAAATCGCCTGTCCGATCAAATTTTCCAGCGGTTTGCCCGCGCTCCGGCACATAGGTGCGCCCGTGGGGGCGCACACCGCCGAGGTGCTGGTGGAGCTGGGGTACAGCGCCGAGCAGATCGCCGACCTGCGCGCCAGCAAGGTGATCACTTAGCGGCTGCTTTCCGTCTGTGCCTATGCTAAAAAAGCGGCCCTGCAGGCATTGTGAAAGCGCAGTAGTTTTCACACTGCCTGCTACAACGCCGCTGTCGACAGAGAACAAGGAGCAACAAGCATGGGCAAGCATTCAGGAATGAGCACGGCGCTGGCGCTGCTATTGAGCGCGGGTATGGCCTGCGCCGAAGAACCGGCGGGCGAGACCAGCACCCTCAAGGAATCGGCCAAGGCTGCAGTGTCGTCGGCGATTTCTGCCGGCAAGAACCTGCTGGGCGGCGCCTCCGAAGGCGTCACCGAAGGCCGCGAGTCGGCCCAGGGCGCCGATGGCGCGTTGATCATTTCCCAGCTCGAGCAACTGGACGGCAAGGTCGAGGTGAAACTGCTGAAAGTCGAAGCCGTCGAAGGAAACCTCAGCGCCTTGCTCGGTTTTAAAAACCTCACCGACAAGCCCGTACGCCTGATCAACCTCTGGCAAAACGGCGCGCTGCTGGCCATCGATCAGGACGACTACTCCAGCAGTCTGATTCCCGGCATCGATAATCCCGACGAAGTCACAGTGCCACCGAAGACCGGTGTGCGGCAGAAGTTCGTGTTCCAGGGGCCGGTGGAAGGGCCGAAATCGCTGCGGTTGTGGGGTAAGGATTTCAGCGTCGTTAAATAAGCGAGAGGGTTTATGGTCACTTGTTATCTGCGCTATGTCCTCGACCCAAACAAGCTCAAGGAATTCGAGCACTACGGAAAACTGTGGATCGCTCTGGTCGCGCGCTTTGGCGGCCAGCACCACGGCTACTTTCTGCCATCCGAAGGCGCCAACAATATCGCCCTGGCGCTATTCACTTTTCCCAGCCTGGCCACCTACGAACAATACCGCCACGACTCCATGCAAGACCCCGAATGCCAGGCGGCCTTTCAGTACGCCCAGGACACTCAGTGCATTCTCAGCTATGAGCGCAGTTTCTTTCGGCCGGTATTCGAATAGGCGCTGCAGCGCTAGGGCATGCCGCTGCTTTTGCTACTCTTTGCGCTGCTCGCCGCTGTATATCAGCGTCGCTTTGCAGCTGCGGCAGTAGTAGCGGCGCCCTTTGCGCACCAGGGTGTGGCGCTGGGCGGAGAAGGGGAAGTCGCGGCCCGGGCAGGCGCAGCTGTAGACGTAGCGGGTTGCGCTGCGGCGCTCTACGGCATAGTTGTGGCAACGATGGGGCGGCAGTTCGTAGACGCCGCGCATGATCAGCTGCCACTCCTCACCGTGGGCTTGAATTCGTGGGCCAAACAGCTGATGGGCGACCAGATGGGCCACTTCGTGGGCGACCGTCTGTTTGAGGAAGTCTGCGTGGTTGGCTTGATACAGCTGCGGGTTAAACCGCAGCAGGTTTTCGTCGAGGTGCGCCACCCCGGCTTTTTGCCCGCGTAATTTAAAGCTGACGGTCGGCCGGTTGAAGCTGCGCTTAAAAAATGCCTCGGCTTGCTGATAGCAAGTTTCAATCCGCTGGTTGAGTTGTTCTGGCATGCATGGCTCCGGTGAATCCGCCAATTATGCCCAAGCCGGTCAAAAGCAGCAGCCAGAAAACGACGAAGCCGCTCTATGAGCGGCTTCGTTATTCGTGCAACAAGCCTCAGCTAGTTCTCAATTGGTATAGATCAACTGGTGTAGACCGGGCCTATACCGATGCCCCAGAGAATTACCGACAGCGCCATCATCGACACCAGTACCACCAGGCCTACGGCCAGTACTGAGCTGGAGAACAGAAAACCTTCTTCGGCCGGAATACTCATAAAGGTCGGAATACCCACATAGAGCAGGTAAACCGTGTAACAGATGGCCGCCGTGCCGACGAACATCGCCAGCCACAGGTTAGGGTAGAGCGCCGCCAAGCCGCCGATAAACAGGGGGGTGGCGGTGTACGCCGAGAACACCACGCTTTGCGCCATGCTTGGCGCTGCGTCATAGGTGCGCGCCATCCAGTGCACTACCGCGGCCATTACGGCAACCCCCGCCAGCATAGCCAGGTAAGACATGATGGTCATCTGTAAGGCGCTGGCTTGCGTGAGCATGACCGGCGCCCCATTGCCGATGGTCCAGCCGACTTTGGTGGTGCCGATAAAGGCCGAAACTGCCGGGATGGCTGCCAACAGCAGCACGTGGGTAAGGTACATGTGGCTGATGCTTTCTTCGTCGCCACGAATTTCTTGCCATTCCTCATCGGGATGGGTGAAAAGTCCCCAGACGTGATGGATCATGCAGCACCTCCTATTATTATTGCGATCACCCCGGCAAGCGCCCGCTGCGCATGGGTAGCGCCAGCGGGTGCGTAGGCCGATTCAATGCGACCGTATGTCGCAGTATAGACAGAGGTTTGCCCCCGTGCGGCTCAGCGCGTTAGAGCAAATTTGATCGTGAAACTCATCTGTAATAGCGCTGAAGTATTTCAAACGCCAAATTGATCGATTGCAGTCGGCCGGTGTTGCCACCCCGATCGGGGTGATGTTGGCTGACCAACTGTCGATAGCGGTGCTTGATGCGGGCCAGATCAAGCATTGGTTGGCCGCTTAGCTCGAACAACTCGAGGGCTGCGCGCTGCTCGTCACCGCCCTGCAGGCGGCTCCAGAAGCTGGCGAGCAGTTGCTCTACGTCGCAGGCTCTGGTGCTGTGCAGGTGCTGCAGGTCGAGGTAGTAGTCGCGTAGCGGGTCATGCTCGGCTAGCTCGGCGCTGCCGGCTTGGTAGGGCAGTAATTGGCAGCACAGTGGGCTGATCTGCAGGTGCGCGCTGCGCGCCTGCCAGAGTCGCTCGCGCAAAAGGTAGAGCGCGTTGAAAATCAGAAAGTGGGTCTGAAACAACGCCAGTTGCGGGTCGCTCGCCAGGTTGTCGAAATGCGCCGACTGCTGTTGTCTGAGTTGCTGGATCAGCTGGTATTCGCTACAGCCGTCACTGGCGGCTTGTAATAGCGCCAAGAGCTGTTCGGCAAGATCTGTGGGGGACTGGATGTCAGGAGTCATGGGCTGAGATTAGCACGGCGTTTTGCGCGATTGCGGTGCTGGGGTGTGCCGGGCTTTATGGGTAAAATGCCGGACTTTATTACGACTCCTGCGGATTTTAGCGCGCCATGAGCAGCCTTTCGGTCAATCAAAACAAACTGCAGAAACGTCTACGCCGCCTAGCCGGCGAGGCGGTCACCGATTTCAAAATGATTGAGGACGGTGACAAGGTGATGGTCTGTCTGTCGGGCGGCAAAGACAGTTACTGCATGCTCGATATATTGCTGCACCTGCAAAAGGTCGCACCGATCAAGTTCGAGATAGTCGCGGTCAATATGGATCAGAAGCAGCCGGGCTTTCCTGAACATGTGCTGCCGGCGTACTTGGAGTCCGTCGGGGTGGCCTATCACATCATCGAAAAAGACACCTATTCGGTGGTCAAAGAGATGATCCCTGAGGGCAAGACCACTTGCTCGCTGTGCTCGCGTTTGCGCCGTGGCACGCTCTACACCTACGCCGATGAAATTGGCGCGACCAAGATGGCCCTGGGGCATCACCGCGACGACATTCTGGAAACCTTTTTCCTCAATATGTTTTACGGCGGCACGCTCAAGGCCATGCCGCCTAAGTTGCTCTCGGACGATGGTCGCAACGTGGTGATCCGGCCCCTGGCCTACTGCAAAGAGGTCGACATCGAGGAATATGCCCAGCTCAAAGAATTCCCGATCATCCCGTGCAACCTCTGTGGCTCGCAGGAGAACCTGCAGCGCCAGGTCGTCAAAGAGATGCTGCAAGAGTGGGAGCGCAAGACGCCGGGGCGCACCGACATCATGTTTCGTGCTTTGCAGCACGTTGCGCCGTCGCAATTGGCTGATCGTGACCTGTTTGACTTCGCCAGCCTGCGTATCGATGCAAGCGCCACCCCGCGCTTTGTCGATTTACTCAATATCTGAGTGAGCGCAGCGCTCTGCGCTTCTTCTATATATAGCTGCGAGGGACGCGGATGCGCGACTACAAATGGTTGCATGAGTATTGCCTGAACCGTTTTGGTTCGACCGCAGCGCTTGAAGCGTACTTGCCGCTGCCCAAGGCTGCTGAAGAGTTGCGCCAGATCAGCGATGACCGTTACCTGTCGCTGATCGCCCTGCGGGTGTTTCGCGCCGGGTTAAAGCACAGTCTGGTCGATGCCAAGTGGCCGGCGTTCGAGACGGCGTTTTTCGGCTTCGCTCCGGAAAAAGTCGTGCTGATGGGCGCCGAACATCTGGAACGACTGATGCAAAACGCCCAGTTGATTCGCCATCTCGGCAAGCTCAAGAGCGTGCCCCGTAACGCGCAGATGGTGCTGGATGTGGCGCGTGAATACGGCAGTTTTGGCGCGCTGATTGCCGACTGGCCGGTGACCGACAGCGTTGGGCTGTGGAAGTACTTGGCCAAGCACGGCACCCATCTGGGTGGACTGTCGGCGCCGCGCTTGCTGCGCATGATGGGCAAAGACACCTTTATACCTTCCGACGATGTGGTCGCCGCCCTCAAGGCCCAGCAGATCATCGACAAAGCCCCTAGTAGCCAAAAAGACCTGGCGGCCGTGCAGGCAGCGTTTAATCAGTGGCACGCGCAAAGCGGGCGGCCTATGTGTCAGCTGTCGGTAATGCTGGCGCACACGGTTAATCATTGAGTGGCGACTGAGGGCGACTGAGGGCGCTTGAGGCAGCTGGTCCGATGCTGAACTGACGAACGGTGTTAAAGGGGCGAGTGGGTCGAAAATTGAACCAAGTGTTCAGTTTTGTTACCGCTCGCTATGCACCGCAATTAACCGCTTTAAGGTTTTTTAGCCGGTGTTGAAATTGCCAGCGACGCAGCAATTTAAGTGCCGGCCCTTAGAGCGCTAGCCGATGGCTATAAGTCACACTAGGGCTAATTAAATTTGCATATAAGGGCAGTGGAAGGCATATTCGGGCCCTTCAAATAAATACAGACACGGCCGTGCCCATGCTCAATCGCTTCGCACCTCTCGTTCCGTTGGCCTTTGCCGCCCTCTTGTCTGCCTGTGCAGGCCATGTTGTGCAGCCGCAAATCGCTCAGCAGCCGGCCTCTTTGCCGCTGGCTGAGCCTAGTCGTGAACAGGTTAGCGAGCTGACCGACGAAACCCCTTATCAGCTGCCGATCTTGGCTGACAGCATTCTCGATCGTGGTTTCGAATTGGTTGGCACGCGCTATCGTGCCGGCGGCACCTCGACCAAGACCGGTTTCGACTGCAGCGGTTTTGTTGGCTATCTGTTTCGCGAGGAGGCCGGTATCCAATTGCCGCGCTCCACCCGTGAAATGATCAATCTGGATGCGCCGCTGGTCTCGCGTAATGAGTTGGAGCCCGGCGATATCGTGTTTTTCAATAACCGTGGCCGTGGCCGCGTGAGCCATGCCGGTATCTATATCGGCGATGACCAGTTCATTCACTCCTCCAGCAGTCGCAGTGGCGGCGTGCGGGTCGATAGCATGGATGATCGTTACTGGCGCTCCAGCTTTATGGAAGCCAAGCGGGTGTTGGCCCAAGCTCCGGCGCAGTCGCAGCATAGCCCGCTGCATCGCTGAGTCGTTATCGCGCCCTGAGCCTTGCATCAGGGCTTGCGGCGCGGCAGAGTAGGGCGCATTCAGCCACGGGATCGCCCTAATATGACTCTCTTGTCCCGCCTCGCGCTTGTCCTCGTGACTGCCCTACTGACCGCGTGCGTCAGTCATCCGCCACCAAATCCTGTAACTCAAGCTCCGGTCGAACATTTTTCGGCGTCTGCCGATGACGTGCTGTTGCGCGCCATAGGTTTGGTCGGCACGCCCTATGTGTATGGCGGCAACACCCCGCAAAGTGGTTTTGATTGCAGTGGTTTGATCGGTTATGTCTACCGCGATGCGGCCGGCATTGTGCTGCCGCGCTCGACCCGTGAGCTGCTGGCCATGCCGGTGCCGAGCATCCGCCGCGAGGCGTTACAGACCGGCGACCTGGTATTTTTTGCCACCAGTGGCGGCGGCAAGGTCAGTCATGCTGGTATTTATGTCGGTGATGGGCGTTTTGTGCATGCCCCTTCCAGTGGCGGTACAGTGCGGCTGGAGAGCTTGTCGACGGCCTATTGGCAAAAGAGTTATCTGAATGCCAAGCGCGTTCTCGACGCTAATCAGCTGGCGGCGCAGGCTTGGCCAGGGGGCAGTTAGGCGGCGATTTTGAGCGCTTAAGCAGGAATGTAGGCGACCGGTAGGTCGCCTATTTTTTTGTCTGTCATAGGCGTGAAATCCTCGACTAAGACCATGGTCGAATGGTTTGAATGCGCCAGTGGGGCTAAAAAATAGCCATGAATAACAACAACACCCCCGTCGAGGTAAAAGCCATGAGTGCCGCTTCCCTGTATCCCGTGCGTCCCGAAATGGCCGCCCAGTCATTGACCGACGAAGCTACCTATAAATCCATGTACCAGCAGTCGGTGATTAATCCTGACGGCTTCTGGCGTGAGCAGGCCAAGCGACTGGACTGGATCACGCCCTTCACCAAGGTCAAGCAGACCTCGTTCGACGATCACCATGTCGACATCAAATGGTTTGCCGACGGCACCTTGAACGTCTCGGCCAACTGCCTCGACCGGCACTTAGCGGAGCGTGGCGAGCAAATTGCAATTATCTGGGAGGGCGACGATCCGGCCGATCATCAAGAAATCACCTATCGCCAACTGCATGAGCAGGTGTGCAAATTTGCCAACGCCTTGCGCGGTCAGGACGTGCATCGCGGCGACGTGGTGACCATCTATATGCCGATGATTCCCGAGGCGGTAGTGGCCATGCTGGCCTGTACCCGGATCGGTGCTATTCACTCGGTGGTGTTCGGTGGTTTCTCGCCAGAGGCGCTGGCGGGGCGGATTATCGACTGCCGGTCGAAGCTAGTGATCACCGCCGATGAGGGCGTGCGCGGCGGCAAGAAGACCCCGCTGAAGGCCAATGTGGATGACGCCCTGGCCAATCCAGAAACCAATAGTGTGCAGAAGGTCATCGTGGTGCGCCGCACCGGCGGCGAGATCAAGTGGCACCCCCATCGCGACGTTTGGTTTGAGGACCTGATGAAGGTGGCCGGCAGCGTTTGTGCGCCAAAAGAAATGGGCGCCGAAGACCCGCTGTTTATCCTCTACACCTCCGGCTCCACCGGAAAACCCAAGGGCGTGCTGCACACCACCGGTGGTTATTTGCTGTATGCGGCGCTGACCCATGAGCGGGTGTTCGACTACAAGCCCGGCGAAGTCTATTGGTGCACCGCCGATGTGGGCTGGGTCACCGGCCACAGCTATATCGTCTACGGGCCGCTGGCCAATGGCGCCACCACCCTGCTGTTTGAAGGGGTGCCGAACTACCCGGACATGACCCGCGTGGCGAAGATCGTCGACAAGCACCAGGTCAGCATCCTCTACACCGCGCCAACGGCGATCCGCGCCATGATGGCCCAAGGCAAGGCCGCCATGCAGGGCGCCGATGGCTCCAGCTTGCGCCTGCTGGGTTCGGTCGGTGAGCCGATCAATCCAGAGGCTTGGCAGTGGTATTACCAAGAGGTGGGTAAGTCGCGCTGCCCGATTGTCGATACCTGGTGGCAGACCGAAACCGGCGGCGTGATGATTAGCCCGCTGCCGGGTGCCACGGCGCTTAAACCGGGCTCGGCGACTCGGCCATTCTTCGGCGTGCAGCCGGCGTTGGTGGACAATCTGGGCAACCTGATTGAAGGGGCCGCCGAAGGTAATCTGGTGATTATCGATTCATGGCCGGGTCAGGCGCGCAGCCTGTATGGCGACCATGATCGCTTCGTCGATACCTACTTCAAGACCTTCAAGGGCATGTACTTCACCGGTGACGGCGCCCGGCGTGACGAGGACGGCTACTACTGGATCACCGGTCGCGTCGATGATGTGCTGAACGTGTCTGGCCACCGCATGGGCACTGCCGAAATCGAGAGCGCCATGGTTGCCCACCCCAAGGTCGCCGAGGCTGCTGTGGTCGGTATGCCCCACGACATCAAGGGGCAGGGTATCTATGTGTATGTCACCCTGAACGATGGTGAAGAGCCTTGCGAGCAGTTGCGTCAGGAGTTGAAGAATTGGGTGCGCAAGGAGATCGGTCCGATCGCCTCGCCGGACGTGATCCAGTGGGCTCCGGGTTTGCCCAAGACTCGCTCGGGTAAGATCATGCGCCGTATCCTGCGCAAGATCGCCGTGGCCGAGTACGACACTCTTGGCGACATCTCCACGCTGGCCGACCCTGGCGTGGTGCAGCACCTAGTTGAGACCCATCGCAGCATGCAAGCGGCCTGATTGAGGTCCTTATTAGGCCCCGACACAGTCACAAGCTGTGTCGGGGCCTAATTGTTTCTGTTATGGGTAAAGAAACTAGTGCAATTAAAATCGGCCTTTTTGCTGATGACTTGTGCGTGTTCGGCGGGCCTGTGTAGCACCAAAGGTAACCTTTGTCGGTAGCAGGCTGCTCGCTGATGGGGCGTTTTGGAGCGCTTTGGACTATTTGTGCGCTGTGATGATTGGCTGTAAGTGGCGTTATAGATGGGTTTTGCGATTATTGGCGTGGTTTTTGCTTTTATCATAGGTTAGAAAATCTTTCTTGCGCTGCATGTTATGCGGCGCATGTCAATCCGCCCGCACTGCCGGGCAAGCTGTTGTGTAACTAGTTGTCGCATTGAAGAAATATCGGCCTTAGGCCTGTCGCTAGAATGCAGCACGCGCAGATCCTGCCGTTGCGCAACTTCGGCGCACGGCAAATACAGCGACTGTTTCTACACTCAATGCACGCATATGCCGGGCGTTTGGATTTCTGCCATCTGTGGCTAATTACACTTGAAGGAGTCTCACGATGAAGAACATTGCACTTCTCGGCGCCTTGGCGCTGTCGCTGTTGTCGTCGTTGGCGCAGGCCGATGAAGCCAAGCCACTGCGCATTGGCATCGAGGCGGCCTACCCACCCTTTGCGATGAAAACCCCCGAAGGTGCTATCACCGGTTTTGACTACGACATGGGCAATGCCCTGTGTGCCGAAATGCAGGTCAAGTGCGTGTGGATCGAGCAAGAGTTCGACGGCCTGATCCCAGCCCTGAAAGTGCGTAAGTTCGATGCGGTGTTGTCGTCGATGAACATCACCGAAGAGCGGCTGAAGTCGGTGGATTTCAGCAAGAAATACTACAACTCGCCGGCGCGTTTGGTGATGAAGGCCGGCACCGAGGTCAAGGATCCGTTGGTTGATCTCAAGGGCAAAAAAGTCGGTGTGCAGCGCGCCTCGATCTACGATCGCTACGCCACTGAAGTGTTCGCGCCAGCCGGTATAGAAGTGGTGCGTTACGGCTCGCAGAACGAGATATTTCTCGATCTGACCTCCGGTCGAGTCGACACCACCCTGGCCGATGCGGTCAATATCGACGATGGTTTCCTCAAGACCGACGCTGGTAAAGGTTTTGCTCTGGTAGGGCCGACTGTTAGCGATCCGAAATACTTTGGCGAAGGTGCAGGTATCGCCGTGCGCAAGGGTGATAAGGCCCTGGCAGACAAATTCAGCGCAGCCATTGCCGCCATTCGCGCCAACGGTAAGTACCAGGCAGTGCAGGGCAAGTACTTCCAGTTCGACATCTACGGCGACTGAATTTACAGCTCAGGCGTTTTCCTGAAAGTGGCACAAACTTCTGTCTGCGGTTGTGCCACTTTTTCGTTGTGGCGGTGTTGCCCGCGTTGTTAGGGCGTACCGCCTGAGGAGCTAAACCATGCTTAACGGCTATGGCTCGACCATTCTTGAAGGTGCTTGGCTGACCTTGGCGCTGGCCTTGTCGTCGATGACCCTGGCCTGCGCGCTGGGGCTACTCGGCGCTGCGTTTCGCCTGTCGCCGATTCGCTGGTTATCGTTGCTGGGTGAAACCTACGCCACGGTGATTCGCGGAATTCCCGATCTGGTGTTGATTCTGCTGATTTTCTACGGCGGTCAGGACCTGATCAACAGACTCGCACCGCTAGTCGGCTATGACGAGTACATCGATATCAATCCCTTTGTCGCCGGTGTTGGCACCTTGGGGTTTATCTTTGGTGCCTATTTGTCGGAGACCTTTCGTGGCGCTTTTATGTCGATTCCGCAAGGGCAGGGCGAGGCCGGTGCGGCGTACGGCATGAGCGGGATGCAGGTGTTTTTCCGTATTCTGGTGCCGCAGATGATTCGCCTGGCGATTCCTGGCTTTACCAATAACTGGCTGGTGCTGACCAAGGCCACCGCGCTGATCTCGGTGGTCGGTCTGCAGGACATGATGTTTCGGGCCAAGAGTGCGGCCGATGCGACCCATCAGCCCTTTACGTTTTTTCTCGCGGTGGCGGCGCTGTATCTGCTGCTAACCAGTGTTTCGTTGCTGGCGCTGCGCGCCTTGGAGCAGCGTTACTCTGCGGGTATCAAGACGGTGGAGCTGTGATGCGGGGGGCTAAAGCGTGATTTTTGACTTTTCGGTGATCTGGGCCAATTTGCCGCTGTACCTGGGTGGCGTATTGGTAACCCTGAAGATTTTGCTGATTTCCCTTGGTTTGGGCTTGTTGTTGGCCATTCCGCTGGGGTTGATGCGGGTGTCCAAGCAGCCCTGGGTGAATTTCCCAGCCTGGCTTTACACCTATGTGATTCGTGGCACGCCGATGTTGGTGCAGCTGTTTTTGATCTATTACGGTCTGGCTCAGTTTGAGGCGGTGCGCGCCAGTGTGTTGTGGCCGTACCTGTCGAACGCCACCTTCTGCGCTTGTCTGGCCTTTGCGATTAACACCAGCGCCTACAGCGCGGAGATTCTTGCCGGCAGTCTGAAGACTATTCCGCCGGGTGAAATCGAGGCCGCCAAGGCCGTGGGCATGTCGCGGTCCAAGCTGTACCGGCGGATTTTATTGCCCTCGGCATTGCGCCGGGCGCTACCGCAGTACAGTAACGAGGTAATCATGATGCTGCACACCACCAGCCTGGCCTCGATCGTGACTCTGATCGATATCACCGGCGCGGCGCGCACCATCAGCTCGCAGTACTACTTGCCGTTTGAGGCGTTTATTACCGCTGGCGCCTTTTACCTGTGCCTGACCTTTATTTTGGTGCGCCTGTTCAAGCTGGCTGAGCACCGTTGGTTGGCCTACTTGGCGCCGCGTAAGCACTAGCAGGCCGTTGAAAACTACTGCGCTAGGCTATGCAGCGTTGAAACCGGCCTCAAAATGCTCATTTACAACACGTAAACTGCGCTTTTTCGGCCGATTTCGCCTTGCCTAGCCGTCGCTCGCTACATTTTTCAACGGCCTGCTAAGCCTGGCTCCCTGATAAACCGCATTCGTATACGAGAACCCAGACCATGTACAAACTTGAAGTCCAGGACCTGCACAAGCGTTACGGCAGTAATGAGGTGCTCAAGGGTGTGTCGCTGGCGGCCAAAGCCGGCGACGTGATCAGCATTATTGGCTCCAGCGGCTCGGGCAAAAGCACCTTTCTGCGCTGCATCAATTTGCTGGAGCAGCCCCATGCCGGCAAGATTTTACTGAATGGCGAGGAGCTCAAGCTGGTCGCCAACAAGGACGGCGCGCTGAAAGCAGTCGACCCTAAACAGTTGCAGCGCATGCGCTCGCGGTTGTCCATGGTGTTTCAGCACTTCAACCTCTGGTCGCACATGAGTGCGCTGGAAAACGTCATGGAGGCCCCGGTGCATGTGCTCGGTATGAGCAAGAAGGAAGCCCAGGAAAAGGCCGAGCACTACCTGAACAAGGTCGGTGTGGCCCATCGTAAGGACGCTTACCCGGCGCACATGTCCGGCGGCGAGCAGCAGCGGGTAGCGATTGCCCGCGCCCTGGCGATGGAGCCGGAGGTGATGTTGTTTGACGAGCCGACCTCGGCGCTCGACCCCGAGTTGGTCGGTGAAGTGCTCAAGGTCATGCAGGATCTCGCACAAGAAGGCCGCACCATGGTGGTGGTCACCCACGAAATGGGTTTTGCCCGCGAGGTGTCGAATCAGTTGGTGTTCTTGCACAAAGGCTTGGTCGAAGAGCGTGGTTGCCCGAAAGAGGTCTTGGCCAATCCGCAGTCCGAGCGCCTGCAACAATTTCTTTCCGGCAGTTTGAAGTAAGTGTTGGAGCCCGCAGCTAGACTGCCAGTCATGACTAGCACTGTGCGTCGTATCGGTTTTTTGCTGTGGCCGGGTACTCGGGCCATCACCTTGGCGCTGGCTGAAGAAGCCTTGCGGGTGGCGCAGCGCGTCCATCCGGACGTGCACTATGAGCTGCGTTTCTTGCAAGTCGAAGCGCCGACGCAAGGGGCTGCCGACGATGCCAGTGCGCCGGATGAGGCCGGTTGGCGTCTGCCGGGCGAGCTTTGGGCGGGCAAGCTGGAGGGTTTGCAAAAGCTTTTTTTGCTCGCCGATGAGCCGCCCACCAGCTTGGCTCCGGCACTCTCTAGTGCGATTAAACATCTGGTCCGTGGCGGTTGCGCCATTGGTGGACTGTCGGCGGGCGTCTATCCGCTGGCGCAGATGGGCTTGCTGGATGGCTACCGGGCCTCGGTGCACTGGCGCTGGCAGGACGACTTTACCGAGCGTTTCCCCAAGGTAATTGCCACCAGTCATTTGTTCGACTGGGATCGTGATCGCCTCAGCGCCTGTGGTGGCTTGGCGGTGCTGGATTTGCTGCTGGCGATTCTGGCCCGTGATCACGGCGCGGAGCTGGCCGGGGCGGTCAGTGAAGAGCTGGTGGTTGAGCGGATTCGCGAGGGCAGTGAACGCCAGCGCATTCCACTGCAAAATCGCTTGGGTTCCAGCCACCCGAAGCTCACCCAGGCGGTGTTGCTGATGGAGGCCAATATCGAAGAGCCGCTGACCACCGACGAAATCGCTCAGCATGTGTGCGTTTCACGGCGTCAGTTGGAGCGGATCTTCAAGCAGTATCTCAATCGGGTGCCGAGTCAGTACTACCTCGAGTTGCGGCTGAATAAGGCTCGCCAGTTGCTGATGCAAACCAGCAAATCGATCATCCAGATCGGCCTCTCCTGCGGCTTCTCCTCGGGCCCGCATTTCTCTAGCGCCTACCGCAACTTCTTCGGCGCCACCCCGCGCGAAGACCGCAACTTGCGGCGCAGCAGCAGCCCTTTCGAAATCAGCCAGCCGGCAGTTGAGCGGCGCTGATTAATCAGCGCTTATCGCTCGCAGAGTAGGGCAATGAAATCCGTGTCAGCGACTCCCCGTGGCGCACGCTGACGGCGCATTTTCATGGCTATGTACCAGTTATGTGTTGAAGCGTGCGGGGCGGTTAGGCGATGCCTGGTGCGCGGTAATTCGTAGGGTGGGTTAGCGGCGCGGACGGTGGTTGTTTGCATCACCGCGCAAGCCGGGCGCCGCGTAACCCACCATGCGGTTTGCCGGTCGAGCGCCATGGTGGGTTACGGCGCGGTCGGGTTTTGCGTTGCTGGCAGGCCGTGGTTCGCGCAATCCCCATGGATGGGGTGAATGCCGCAAGCCCGCCGGGAGCGGGCGTGGCCTAACCCACCCTACAAAAGCTGCGTGCAACACGTAACTGGTACATAGCCATTTTCATTGCCCGAATAAACGCATTGAGAAAATCACCGGCTGACTTGGCCTGCCAGGCTCGTAATGAGGCCGCTCGCGGGCAATTTAGTCCCTCGGATTGTCCGCGCCTGAGCGGGTTTTGGGCCGACAGAATTTTGACCGGTTCTGCGCGGTGCTCTTCAACAGCGTTTAAACTGCGACTTCGCGATGCTTTCTGTCGCATTGCTGTAAGCCTTGCCGGGCCGTGGGTTGGCCTTGTAAGAAGTTGTCGCATGGCGGCAATGCCAAGCCCTTGGCAGCCCCTACAATCATTTCAACGCCGACCATTGAAGGTCGGTGTTTCTTCTCTGGAGAGTTTTAATGTCCGTTGAGCATGCGCCAGTTTCACGCGCCGATTTTGATCAGGTGATGGTTCCTAACTACGCGCCAGCCGGTTTTATTCCGGTGCGAGGCGAGGGTTCGCGAGTCTGGGACCAGAGCGGTCGTGAGCTGCTGGATTTTGCCGGCGGCATCGCTGTAAACGTCCTGGGTCATTGCCATCCGGCGTTGGTCGGCGCGCTGACCAAGCAAGCTAACAGCATGTGGCATATCTCCAACGTGTTCACCAACGAGCCGGCCCTGCGCCTGGCCAAGAAGCTGGTGGATGCCACGTTCGCCGAGCGGGTGTTCTTCTGTAACTCCGGCGCCGAGGCTAACGAGGGTGCGTTTAAGCTGGCCCGTCGTTATGCCCATGATGTGTATGGCCCGGAGAAATTTGAAATCATCGCGGCAGTCAACAGCTTCCACGGTCGCACCCTGTTTACCGTCAGTGTCGGCGGTCAGCCGAAGTACTCCGACGGTTTCGGGCCAAAAATCCAAGGCATCAGCCATGTGCCTTTCAACGATCTGGCCGCGCTGAAAGCCGCCATCTCGGACAAGACCTGCGCCGTGGTGCTGGAGCCGATTCAGGGCGAAGGCGGTGTGCTGCCAGCCGAACAGGCCTACCTCGAAGGCGCCCGCGAGCTGTGCAACCAACACAACGCCTTGCTGATTTTTGATGAAGTGCAAACCGGCATGGGCCGCAGTGGCGAGCTGTTTGCCTATATGCACTACGGCGTGACGCCGGACATCCTCTCCAGCGCCAAGAGCCTGGGCGGCGGTTTCCCGATCGGCGCCATGCTGACCACCGAGGCAATTGCCAAGCACCTAGCAGTGGGCACTCATGGCACCACCTACGGCGGCAACCCGCTGGCCTGCGCCGTGGGTGAGGCGGTGATCGATGTGGTCAATACCCCAGAGGTGCTGGCCGGCGTCAAAGCCAAGGCGGCCCGCTTTAAAGCCAAGTTGGAGCAGATTGGTCAGCAATACGGGGTGTTCAGCGAAGTGCGCGGTCTGGGTCTGTTGATCGGTTGCGTGCTGAGCGAGGCCTGGAAGGGCAAGGCCAAAACCGTATTGGATGCCGCCGCAGTTGAAGGTTTGTTGGTGTTGCAGGCCAGCCCGGATGTGGTGCGTTTCGCCCCGAGCCTGGTGGTTGAAGATGCCGATATCGAAGAAGGCCTGGCGCGTTTCGAGCGGGCCGTGGCTAAGCTGACTCAGGCTTAAATGTTTTCGAGCGGTGCAGCCAAGCTGCGCCGTCCGGTCATTCAGGATGAATGACGACGATTCTCAGGGAAGAGCGATCTCTGTGTGTGCCGTGACTTTTGTCATGGTTTTCTCCGGGTTCGACACTGTGTCGGTCTCGGAGTTTTTATTAAAAGGAGTGACCCCATGCTGGTAATGCGCCCCGCGCAAATGGCCGACCTGTCTGAAGTGCAGCGTCTGGCTGCGGACAGCCCGGTGGGTGTCACTTCCTTGCCGGATGATGCTGATTGCCTGCGCGATAAAATCGCCGCCTCCGAGGCGTCGTTTTCCGCAGAAGTGAGCTTCAATGGTGAAGAAAGCTACTTTTTCGTGCTCGAAGATACCGAGGCCGGCCGTCTGGTGGGTTGCTCGGCGATAGTCGCCTCGGCCGGTTACTCGGACCCGTTTTACAGTTTTCGCAATGAAACCTTTGTGCATGCCTCGCGCTCCTTGTCGATCCACAACAAGATCCATGCGCTGTCGCTCTGCCACGACCTGACCGGCAACAGTCTGCTGACCAGCTTCTACATCGAGCCTGGGTTGGTGCGCTCGGTCGCCGCCGAGCTGAACTCGCGGGGTCGTTTGCTGTTTGTTGGCAATCATCCCGAGCGCTTTGCCGAGGCAATGGTGGTGGAAATCGTCGGCCAGAGCGATGAGCAGGGTGACTCGCCGTTCTGGGATGCCGTGGGGCGCAATTTCTTCGACATGAGTTACACCACCGCCGAGCGTTTGAGCAGCTTGAAAAGCCGCACCTTCCTGGCTGAGCTGATGCCCCATTACCCGATCTACGTGCCGCTGCTGCCGGACGCTGCGCAAGAGGCCATGGGCCAGGTGCATCCGCGGGCGCAAATCACCTTCGACATCCTCATGCGTGAAGGTTTCGAGACCGAGCATTACATCGATATTTTTGACGGCGGCCCAACCTTGCATGCACGTACCTCGGGCATCCGCTCGATCGCCCAGAGCCGCGTGGTGCCGGTGCGCATTGGCGAGCCTGAGCAGGGCGGACGCAGTTATCTGGTCGCCAACGGTCAGCTGCAGGATTACCGCGCGGTGGTGGCCGAGTTGGATTGGGTGCCCGGTAAGCCGCTGACCCTGAGTGCGCAAGTGGCCGAAGCGCTGGGGGTTGGCGAAGGCGCCAGCGTCCGTTTGGTCGCGGTGTAAGCGGTCGTTGTTAACGCCCCTTGGCTTTTTAAAAGCGGGGCAACGCAGGTGGTTTCAACGGCCTGTTAAGTACAGAAGGCGCGCGTTGCGCGTCAGGCAAATTCAGCTGGTCGCAAGCGGCGGTCGCGTGTTGTCGGCGCGCCGCCCTTCGGAGGAAACATGATCGTTCGTCCCGTACGCAGTGCCGATTTACCGGCCTTGATGCAATTGGCCCTGAGTACCGGCGCCGGTCTAACCACCTTGCCGGCTAACGAGGAGCGCCTCGCGCACCGGGTCGGTTGGGCCGAGAAAGCCTTTGCCGGCACGGCGGAGCGGGCCGATGCCGACTACCTGTTTGTGCTCGAAGATGACGACGGTAAGGTGGTCGGCATCTCCGCCATCGCCGGCGCGGTGGGTAAGCGCGAGCCTTGGTACAACTACCGGCTGGGGCTGTCGGTGAGTTCCTCACAAGAGCTGAATATTCACCGGGAAATTCCCACCCTGTTTCTGGCCAACGACCTGACCGGTAACTCCGAGCTGTGCTCGTTGTTTTTGCAGGCAGGCCAGCGCACCGGCACTAATGGCCGTTTACTGTCGAAAGCGCGGTTTTTGTTTATTGCCGAATTCCCGCAGTTGTTCGGTGACAAGGTGATTGCCGAGATGCGTGGCATGTCCGATGCCAACGGGCGTTCCCCATTCTGGGAGAGCCTGGGTCGGCATTTTTTCAAGATGGAATTCTCCCGCGCCGACTACCTCACCGGCGTCGGCAACAAGGCGTTTATTGCCGAGTTGATGCCCAAGTTTCCGCTCTACACCTGCTTTCTCTCGGAAGAAGCCCGCGCCATTATCGGCCGCGTACACCCCGATACCGAGCCGGCGTTGGCGATGCTCAAGGGCGAAGGTTTTAGCTACCAGGGTTATGTGGATATTTTCGATGCGGGCCCGGCGATTGAGTGCGAAACGGCAAAAATCCGCGCGGTGCGTGACAGTCAGTCGCTGATTTTGGCGATTGGTACGCCGGGCGACGACGCCACCAGCTTCCTGATCCATAACCGCAAACTGGCCGATTGCCGTATCACCGCCGCCCAGGCCCGCATGGCTGCCGGCACTTTGGTAGTGGATGCCTTGACGGCCAAGCGTTTGCAGTTAACCGCCGGTGCGCAAGTGCGCGCCGTACCACTGTCGGCCCGGGCGCCGTTGCCGCAGGAGCAGCATTGATGAGCACGCATTTTATTGCCGGTACTTGGCAGGAAGGTTTGGCTGCCAGCTTTGAATCCTTGAATCCGGTCAGCCAGGCCGTGCTCTGGACTGGCCGGGCGGCAACGCCGGCCCAGGTGACGGCGGCGGTGACGGCCGCGCGGGAAGCATTTCCTGCGTGGGCGCAGCGTTCGCTGGATGAGCGGATTGCGGTGCTGGAGGCCTTCGCCGCCAGCCTGAAAAGCCATGCCGATGAACTGGCCCAGTGCATCGGTGAAGAAACCGGCAAGCCACTCTGGGAGTCGGCCACCGAAGTCACCAGCATGGTCAATAAGGTCGCCATTTCGATCCAAAGTTACCGCGAGCGCACCGGCGAGAAGAGTGGTCCGCTGGCCGATGCCACTGCCGTGCTGCGGCACAAACCCCATGGTGTGGTGGCGGTATTTGGCCCCTACAACTTCCCCGGTCACTTGCCTAACGGTCATATAGTGCCGGCGCTGTTGGCTGGTAATGCGGTGATTTTTAAACCGAGCGAGCTGACCCCGAAAGTCGCCGAGCTGACGGTCAAGTGCTGGATCGAGGCCGGCTTGCCGGCGGGTGTGCTTAACCTGTTGCAGGGCGCGCGGGAAACCGGTGTGGCGCTGGCCGCCGATGCTGGTATCGATGGCTTGTTTTTCACCGGATCCAGCGGCACCGGCAATTTGCTGCATAAGCAGTTTGCCGGCCGCCCGGATAAAATTTTGGCGCTGGAAATGGGCGGCAATAACCCGTTGGTGGTCGAGGAGGTCGTCGATCTCGATGCGGCGGTTTATACCATCATTCAATCGGCCTTTATCAGCGCCGGCCAGCGCTGCACTTGCGCGCGCCGTTTGTTGGTGCCGCAAGGCGAGTGGGGCGATGCCTTGCTGGCACGCCTGGTGGCGGTGGCGTCGAATATTCAGGTCGGTGCCTTCGATGCGACTCCGGTGCCTTTTATGGGGTCGGTGATTTCCCTGGGCGCAGCCGAGCATCTGCTCACTGCGCAACAGCAATTGCTGGCCAAGGGCGCGACGGCATTGCTGACCATGACCCAACCGCAAGCCACGGCCGCCTTGCTCACGCCGGGCATTATTGATGTGACGGCGGTGAGCAATCGCCCGGATGAAGAGTTCTTCGGGCCATTGCTGCAAGTCATACGTTACAGCGACTTCGACGCCGCCATCGCCGAGGCCAATGCCACTCAATTTGGCTTGGCCGCCGGGCTGCTGTCGGATTCGGCCGAGCGTTATCAGCAGTTCTGGCTGCAGAGCCGCGCCGGTATCGTCAACTGGAACAAGCAACTCACCGGTGCCGCCAGCAGTGCACCCTTTGGTGGGGTCGGCGCCTCGGGTAATCATCGCGCCAGCGCCTACTACGCGGCCGATTATTGTGCTTATCCGGTGGCCTCGCTGGAATCTACAACCCTAAGCCTGCCTGCAACCCTGACGCCGGGAGTGTCACTGTGAGCAACTCTTTTGAGATGAACTTCGATGGTTTGGTCGGACCGACCCATAACTACGGCGGCCTGTCCTACGGTAACGTTGCCTCGCAGAGCAACAGCCAGCAGGGCTCCAATCCTAAAGAGGCCGCCAAGCAAGGCCTGGCGAAGATGAAAGCGCTGCTGGACATGGGTTTCCAGCAGGGCGTGCTGGCCCCCCAGGAGCGCCCGGATGTGGCGGCGCTGCGCAGCTTGGGTTTTAGCGGCAGCGATGCGCAGGTAATCGCCAAGGCGGCCAAAGAGGCGATGCCTTTGCTCGCGGCTTGCAGCTCGGCATCCAGCATGTGGACGGCCAATGCCTGCACCGTCAGCCCGAGTGCCGACACGGCCGATGGCCGGGTGCATTTCACCGCGGCCAACCTCAATTGCAAATTCCATCGCTCCATCGAGCACCCGACTACTAGCCGAGTGCTGGCGGCGATGTTCAATAACGCCGAGCACTTTGCCCATCACGCCGCGTTGCCGGCAGTCAGCCAGTTTGGTGATGAGGGCGCGGCCAACCACACGCGCTTTTGTAAAAACTACGACGCTGCCGGTGTGGAGTTTTTCGTGTTCGGCCGCAGCGCCTTTGACAGCCGCTTCCCGGCGCCGCAACGCTACCCCGCGCGGCAAACCCTGGAAGCCAGCCAAGCCGTGGTGCGCTTGCATGGTTTGAGCGAGGCGGGCGTGGTGTACGCCCAGCAGAACCCGGCGGTGATCGATCAGGGTGTGTTTCACAACGACGTGATCGCCGTCGGCAATGGCGAGGTGATGTTCCATCACCAGGATGCGTTCTTGCACAGCGATCAGGTGATGGCCGAGTTACAGGCCAAACTCGCCGCCCGGGGCGGTCAGTTCAATGCCATCTGCGTGCCGCGTGAGCAGGTCACGGTCGAAGATGCGGTGAAGTCCTATCTGTTTAACAGTCAGTTGCTGACCCGTGTCGATGGCAGCATGTTGCTGATCGTGCCGGAGGAGTGCCGCAATAACCTGCGGGTCTGGAACTATCTGCAACAGCTCATCGCGAGCAAAGGCGCGATTGCCGAGGTGCAGGTGTTTGACCTCAAGCAAAGCATGCAAAACGGCGGCGGCCCAGCCTGTCTGCGCCTGCGTGTGGCGTTGAATCAGCGCGAGTTGGCGGCGGTAAATCCGGGGGTGGTCATGACGGCCGAGCTGTATGCCACACTCAACGCTTGGGTCGACCAGCATTACCGTGATCGCTTGGTGGATGCCGATCTGGCCGACCCGCAATTGCTCAATGAATGCCGTACGGCCTTGGATCAATTGACCCAGATCCTTAAACTAGGCTCGGTTTACCCTTTTCAACTGGCCTAACAGGCCGTTGAGAACGGTAGCGAGCGAAGGTCAGGCAAGGCGAAGTCAGCCGAAAAAGCGCAGTGTACGAGTTGTACATGAGCATTTTGAGGCTGATTTCAACGCTGCATGGCCGAGCGCAGCAGTTATTCAACGGCCTGTTAAGCCGCGACCGGCAAGTCTCAGCTTTGAGCTTGTCCCGCGTGCTTGCCACCTGTGACTTAGCACTGGAGTTTTTATGAGCGATGCCCTGCAACTGATTCTTGAAGACACTGATGGCACCCAGCTGGAAACCTCCTGCACGCGTTTTGCGGTGATCTGGCAAGGCAAGGAAATCTGGATTCAGCAAGCCGGCAATGGCCAATTGTTGATCGGCGTCGATGTTGAGGAAGGCGACACCGAATACGCTAATCTGTTAATGCGACCGCTGGCGACCAACTTGGTCAGCTTGCAGTTGGAGATGGAACCGGTCGAGGCGGATGACGAGGGTCACGTGCACGGCCCGGATTGCAATCACGATCACTGAGTCGCTGTTTAAGCACGAGGAACGCCCATGCTCGCTCTCGGTAAGTTGCTTGAACTGACGCTGGCCGGTCGCGAGCCGGCTGAAAAAATCCAGCTGACTCAAGCCGGGGCGCGTTTGCACTGGCTGGCCGAGGGTGCGCTGGAGATTACGCCAGCCGCAGGCGATGATAACGGCTTCGATCTGTTGCTGTCGGCGGGCATTCATGGCAATGAAACGGCCCCGATAGAGCTGCTTGATAAGTTGCTGCAAAGCATCGCCAGCGGGCAATTGCAGCCACGTGCGCGGGTGTTGTTGTTGCTCGGTAATCCACCGGCGATGCGCCGCGGCGAGCGTTTTATCGATCAAGATATCAATCGCCTCTTCAACGGTCGGCACGCCGATGCCAGCGGTTATGAGGCCTTGCGTGCCTGCGAGTTAGAGCGTCTGGCGGCAAATTTTTTCAGTCAGCCGGGACGTACTCGTTTGCATTACGACATGCACACGGCCATTCGCGGCTCGCAAATCGAGCAATTTGCACTTTACCCCTACAGCCCTGAACGGCTGCATTCGCCTCAAGAACTGGCGCGCTTGCAGGCGGCTGGCATCACGGCGGTACTGCTGCAAAGCAAAGTTGGCATCACCTTCAGCTCCTACACCTATGCCAGTCTTGATGCGGAAGCCTTCACCCTTGAATTGGGTAAAGCGCGGCCCTTTGGGCAAAATCAAGAGGTCAATCTGCAACAGCTCGAAGGCCATCTGCACAGTTTGATTGAAGGCACCGAGGCTCCGTTGCAGAGCTTGACGCTGGATGCTTTGCAGCTGTTCCAGGTGGCCCGCGAGGTGATCAAACACAGTGATGCGTTTCGCTTGTATCTGCCCGCCGACGTAGAAAACTTTAGTGAGCTGCCGCTCGGCTATCTGCTGGCCGAGGATATTGCCGGCACCCGCTGGGTTATCGACGAGCCGGGGGCGCGGATTATCTTCCCCAATCCCAAGGTCAAAAACGGCCTGCGCGCCGGACTTTTAGTGGTTCCCGTCAACGCCGCTTGAGCCGCAAAGGTTCAGTTCAGGCTGGGTAAAAACGCCGCATAACCGCGTGCAGTAGTTTTTCCACCGCCTGAATCAGGCGATTCTCTGCATAAACAGGTTATCCCTGGGGCGCGCGGTCTATATAATGCGGGCCTTTGCCGGCAATTTGTGGCCGCAGTTTCCGTGGACGAACCTATGAAAAGCGCAGAAATCCGTGAAGCCTTCCTTCGCTTCTTCGAGGAGCAGGGGCACACCCGTGTTGCTTCCAGCTCACTGATCCCAGCCAATGACCCGACCTTGTTGTTTACCAATGCCGGGATGAATCAGTTCAAAGACTGCTTTCTCGGCCTGGAGAAGCGCGCCTACACCCGCGCCACCTCCAGTCAGAAATGCGTGCGGGCCGGCGGCAAGCACAACGACCTGGAAAACGTCGGCTACACCGCGCGCCACCACACCTTCTTCGAAATGCTCGGCAACTTTAGCTTTGGCGATTATTTCAAGCGCGATGCGATCAACTACGCCTGGACCTTTCTGACCTCGGATAAGTGGCTGAACCTGCCCAAGGAAAAACTCTGGGTCACGGTGTACGCCAGCGACGACGAGGCCTACGACATCTGGACCCAAGAGATTGGCGTGCCGGAGGCGCACATGGTGCGCATTGGTGATAACAAGGGCGCGCCTTACGCGTCGGATAACTTCTGGGCCATGGGCGACACCGGACCGTGCGGGCCTTGCACCGAAATCTTCTTCGACCACGGCGAGCATATCTGGGGCGGCCCGCCGGGCTCGCCAGAAGAAGACGGCGACCGTTATATCGAAATCTGGAACAACGTCTTTATGCAGTTCAATCGCACCGCCGATGGGGTTATGCACCCATTGCCGGCGCCCTCGGTTGACACCGGGATGGGCTTGGAACGCATCAGCGCCGTGCTGCAACACGTCAACTCGAACTATGAGGTCGACCTGTTTCAGAGTCTGCTGAACGCCGCTGCCAAGGCCATTGGTTGCGTTAATGAAGATCAGGCTTCGCTGAAAGTGGTGGCCGACCATATTCGCTCGTGCGGTTTCTTGATCGCCGATGGCGTGATCCCGTCCAACGAAGGCCGTGGCTATGTGCTGCGGCGGATCATTCGGCGCGCCTGCCGGCACGGCAATAAACTGGGCGCCAAGGGCAGCTTCTTCTATCAAATTGTCGGGGCCTTGGTGGCCGAGATGGGCGCCGCTTTCCCCGAGTTGCAACAGCAGCAAGCGCAGATCGAGCGCGTGCTGAAAACCGAGGAAGAGCAATTCGCCAAGACCCTGGAGCAAGGCCTGAAGATCCTCGAGCAGGATCTGGCAGAGCTGCAGGGCACGGTGATCCCAGGTGAAGTGATCTTCAAACTGTACGACACCTTCGGTTTCCCGATGGACCTGACCGGCGACATCGCCCGTGAGCGCGAGCTGACCCTTGATGAGGCCGGTTTCGAACGGGAGATGGACGCCCAGCGCGTGCGTGCGCGCTCGGCCAGTGCGTTCGGCATGGACTACAACAGCCTGGTCAAGATCGACAGCGAGACGCGCTTCCTGGGTTATGAAGGCACTCAGGGGCAGGGCTCAGTGGTCGCACTGTTTAAAGCGGGCGAGGCGGTTGAGCAGCTGCAGGAAGGCGAGGAGGGTGTAGTGGTGCTCGATCAGACGCCGTTCTATGCAGAGTCCGGCGGCCAGGTGGGTGATAGCGGTTACCTTTGCGCCACGGGCCTGCGCTTTGAAGTGCGCGACACCACCAAAGCCGGCGGCGCATTTTTGCATCACGGCATTGTTGCGGCCGGCGGCTTGAAACTTGGCGCCTCGGTAACGGCCGAAGTGAATGCCAATGTGCGCCGCGCCACCGGCCTTAATCACTCGGCCACCCACTTGTTGCACGCCGCTTTGCGCCAAGTGCTGGGCGAGCATGTGCAGCAAAAAGGCTCGCTGGTCGATAGTCAGCGTCTGCGCTTTGACTTCAGCCATTTCGAGCCGATCAAACCGGAACAGCTCAAAGCACTGGAAGAAATAGTCAACGCCCAGGTGCGTAAAAATTCGGCGGTGGAAACCCTCGAGACCGATATCGAAACCGCCAAAGCCCGTGGCGCTATGGCGCTGTTTGGCGAGAAGTATGGCGATAACGTCCGGGTGCTGAGCATGGGCGGCGATTTCTCTGTCGAGCTTTGCGGCGGTACCCACGTGAGTCGCACCGGCGATATCGCCCTGTTCAAAATCACCAGCGAAGGCGGTGTGGCTGCCGGGGTGCGGCGCATTGAAGCGCTGACTGGCGCGGCAGCCTTGGCTTATCTGAATGACGCCCAAGAGCAACTGAAAGAGGCCGCGCAACTGGTCAAGGGCACTCGCGACAACGTGCTCGACAAGTTGTCCGCGGTGCTTGAGCGCAATCGTCAGCTGGAAAAAGAGCTTGAGCAGTTAAAGGCTAAAGCTGCCAGCGCCGCCGGCGACGATATGTCGGGCGCGGCAATTGAGATCAAAGGCGTTAAGGTCCTGGCTGCGCGCCTGGATGGTCTGGACGGCAAGGCACTGCTGGCCTTGGTCGATCAGCTGAAGAACAAACTAGGCCGGGCGGTGATTTTGCTCGGCGGCGTGCTGGACGATAAGGTCGTGCTGGTGGCGGGCGTCACTCAAGATCTGACCGGGCAATTGAAAGCCGGCGACTTGATGCGTCAAGCAGCGGCGGCCGTCGGCGGCAAGGGCGGTGGTCGGCCGGATATGGCTCAAGGCGGCGGCGTTGATGCGAGTGCGTTGGACGCGGCCTTGGCTCTGACTGCAAGCTTTGTTGAGCAGGGGCTTTAACCAGTATCGAGCTTTGCCTGCTAGGCACAGTGAAGGGTTTAATCGACGTCCGTGATGGACTGAGGCGGTTTTGAAATGGCTTTGATCGTACAAAAATTTGGTGGCACCTCGGTCGGCACTGTTGAGCGTATCGAGAAGATTGCCGAGAAAATCCAAAAAGCCCGCGCTGGCGGTGATGATCTGGTCATCGTGTTGTCGGCGATGAGTGGCGAAACCAACCGGCTGATTGATCTGGCTAAACAGATCAGCGATCAGCCAGTGCCGCGTGAGCTGGATGTGATGCTCTCCACTGGCGAGCAGGTGACCATTGCCTTGCTGACCATGGCGTTGATCAAACGCGGCGTGCCAGCGGTGTCTTACACCGGCAATCAGGTGCGCATCCTCACCGACAGCGCCCACAACAAAGCGCGGATTCTGCAGATCGACGACCAAAAAATTCGCGCCGACTTAAAAGACGGGCGTGTCGTGGTAGTCGCAGGTTTTCAGGGTGTCGATGAGCTGGGCAATATCACCACCCTCGGTCGTGGCGGTTCGGACACCACTGGCGTAGCGCTAGCCGCGGCGCTGAAGGCCGATGAGTGTCAGATCTACACCGATGTTGATGGCGTGTACACCACCGATCCACGGGTGGTGCCACAGGCGCGGCGGTTGGACAAAATCACCTTCGAAGAAATGCTCGAAATGGCCAGTCTCGGCTCCAAGGTGCTGCAGATTCGCTCGGTGGAGTTCGCCGGTAAATACAATGTCCCGCTGCGCGTACTGCACAGCTTCCAAGAAGGCCCGGGCACCCTTATTACTATTGATGAAGAGGAATCCATGGAACAGCCGATCATTTCCGGTATCGCCTTCAATCGCGACGAAGCCAAGTTGACCGTGCGCGGTGTGCCGGATATTCCGGGTGTGGCCTTCAAGATTCTCGGGCCGGTCAGCGCGGCGAATATCGAAGTGGATATGATCGTGCAAAATGTAGCGCACGATAACACCACCGATTTCACCTTCACCGTGCACCGCAACGACTATCAAGCCGCTATGCAAGCGCTGGAGAAGACCGCTCAAGAGCTTGGTGCGCGTGAAGTCAGTGGCGACATTAAAATCGCCAAGGTCTCGATCGTCGGCGTCGGCATGCGCTCGCACGCCGGTGTTGCTAGTCGTATGTTCGAAGCACTGGCGAAAGAAACCATTAATATTCAGATGATCTCGACCTCGGAAATTAAGGTTTCCGTGGTGATAGAGGAGAAATATCTGGAGCTGGCGGTGCGTGCGTTGCACACTGCTTTCGAGCTAGATGCCCCGGCTAAGTCGGGCGAGTAAAGTCCGTATCTGAATGGCGCGCTTGCTAGTGCGCCATTCTTCAATGTTGATCGGTGTAACTAGGCGTTCTTTCTGTCTACACTGGTCGATGCATGGGTGAAGGTCTGCGCTGTTTTATTTTCGTGCGGGCCGCCTGTATTTATAAATTTTCAGACTGCAGTCTTGTACTGAAATTGCTAAGGAGAAGGGAATGCTAATTCTAACGCGTCGGGTCGGAGAGACCTTGATGGTTGGTGATGAAGTTACAGTCACAGTGTTGGGTGTAAAGGGTAACCAGGTGCGCATTGGCATCAATGCGCCTAAGGATGTTGCAGTACACCGTGAAGAGATTTACCAGCGCATCCAAAACGAGAAGGGCGAAGAACCAAGCCATTAATTTTTATCAATTTTTGGCTTTGCAAACGGTAAAAACGCGGTTAAGATACGCCCCGTGTTGCGGAGAGGTGGCCGAGTGGCCGAAGGCGCTCCCCTGCTAAGGGAGTACATCTCATAAGGGTGTCGGGGGTTCGAATCCCCCCTTCTCCGCCATTATTTGTGTTGTAGAGGTAGTGCTGATTTTTCTAGCTTTATCTGTAAGTTGTTGAAACTTATATGGTTTTGCTTGATTTTGAAGTTTCGAAGGCTATAATGCGCAGGGTTGATGCACTCATAGCTCAGCTGGATAGAGTACTCGGCTACGAACCGAGCGGTCGGTGGTTCGAATCCACCTGAGTGCACCATATTGTTGTTTCAGTCGTTGCGTTTACGGCGATGAGGCACGAGTAAGATCGATGAGGCTGATTGGCTCATTAGATTGTTTCAGCCAGCGGTGATCTGGTTAAAAAGCGCTAATGCACTCATAGCTCAGCTGGATAGAGTACTCGGCTACGAACCGAGCGGTCGGTGGTTCGAATCCACCTGAGTGCACCAAATAAAGAAAGGGCTTGCAGCGATGCAAGCCCTTTTTCTTTGTCCAAAAATTGTTGAGCGTAGAAGGCTCGATTCCGGGCTTTCTCGCGTGAGCCTAGCGTTTGCTGCGCACGCAGCCGTTCTCATCAAAGCTCACCTGCTTGCTGTTGCCTTCTTTGTCGCGATACAGATAACGCATCTGGCCATTATGGCTGGTTATTTTGTCCGGTTTGCCGAGGGCGCTCTCGACGTCTTTCAGGGTCATGCCGCCGCGCACTTGATGGTTAATCATTGCGCTGCGTCGGGCGCTGCCGGTGAGCTTATTGCCGCAACCATCTTGATGCTCGCCAACTACTACCAATTGTTGCTCTTGGCTTTTGTGCGCCTTGCTGCGCCGTGGATGTTTTTGGCTTTTGGCTAGCGGCACCGGTTTGCCCTTGCCGGGTCTTGGGTTGTCAGCATTTTGCACCTGCAGTTGCTGGTTGGTCGCACAGCCTTGCAAGGTGTAGGTGATATGGCCGTTGCCGTCTTCGCAGCGGTAGACGTTGGCGGCCAGGGTTGGGTTGGATGAGTAAAACAAGCTTGCGCAAAATGCCGCGCGTAGCAGTCCTTGCATGGGGCGTCCTCCTTGACGGTTGCTTTGCAGTTTAGTGGTTGTTTTGCGGCTTGCCAGTGGTGCTTTCAAGTTGAGGTTTGGTGTCGTAGTAGAAGTGCTATTGCAGCGCTCTGTTGTGCGCTGAAAACGCTTGTTATCGCCAGTTTTGTCAGGCGTCAGACGGTTACGCGGTGTTATCATTGCGCTGTCAGCCCCGCCGGGGCTTGTGGAATACCACCATGGACTTACCCAGTAGTAGCTTTAAACCTCGATTGCGCAATTGCGTATTGACTGATTGAACCCCGTCGGCGTGCCCGCTGCTGGGGGTGGAGTGCGCCATGACTGAAGTAGAAGCAAAAAAACCGCAAGAAAGCCTGCAGGAGCGACTGGCCCAGGTGGTCGAGTTGCTGCACCGGCATCGCCTGGTCGAAGGCCTGACGCATCGTCAGGAAGGCCAGCACCATGATCTGGTTGAAAACCTAGTCCATCGACAAAACCTCGCTGAGTTGCAGCGCCGGCTTGATCAGCTGCACTCGGCTGACGTTGCCCATATCCTCGAAGCCTTGCCGTTAGTTGATCGTTTGGCTGTTTGGCAGCTGGTCAAGGTTGAACGCGACGGCGATATTCTGCTTGAGGTTTCCGACTCGGTTCGCGAAACACTGATCGCCGACATGGACGATCACGAGCTGTTGGCAGCCGCCAAGGAGATGGACGCCGACGAGCTGGCCGACCTGGCGCCAGAATTGCCGCGTGACGTCGTGCATGAGCTGATGGAAACCCTCGACGCGCAGCAGCGTGCTCGCGTGCGTTCGGCGTTGTCTTATGAAGAGGATCAAGTCGGCGCCTTGATGGACTTCGAGATGGTGACCATCCGTGAGGATGTCAGTCTTGAAGTGGTGTTGCGCTACCTGCGCCGGCTCAAAGAGCTGCCAGGGCACACCGACAAACTCTTCGTGGTCGATTACAACGGTGTGCTCAAAGGCGTGCTGCCGGTTAAGCGGCTGTTGGTGAATGATCCTGAGCGTCGTGTGATTGATGTGATGGCCAGTGATCCGGTGAGCTTTGGCCCGGACGAGGATGCCTACGATGCGGCGCAAGCGTTTGAGCGCTATGACCTGATCTCGGCGCCGGTGGTCGACAAAAACGGCAAGCTGATCGGTCGTCTGACCATCGATGAAATGGTCGACCTGATTCGCGAAGAAAGCGAAAGCGAAGTACTGAACATGGCCGGTCTGCGTGAGGAAGAAGACATCTTCGCTTCGGTCTGGAAGTCGGTGCGTAACCGCTGGGCTTGGTTGGCGCTGAATCTGATTACGGCGTTTATCGCCTCACGCGTGATTGGTTTGTTTGATGGCTCGATTGAGAAATTGGTGGCCTTGGCGGCGCTGATGCCGATTGTCGCCGGCATCGGTGGCAATTCGGGTAATCAGACCATAACCATGATTGTGCGGGCCATGGCACTTGACCAAATGGGTGCAGGCAATACGTCGCGTTTGGTGCGCAAAGAACTGGGTGTCTCGCTGGTCAATGGCTTGCTTTGGGGGGGCGTGATTGGCCTGGTGTCGTTCTTGCTCTATGACAATTTAGCGCTGGGCTTGGTGATGACTGGGGCGATGACGCTCAACCTGCTGTTGGCAGCTTTGATGGGGGTGTTGATTCCCATGACGCTGGCCAAACTTGGTCGTGACCCGGCAATGGGCTCTAGTGTGATGATTACGGCAGTCACCGACAGTGGTGGATTCTTTATTTTCTTGGGGATGGCGACAATATTTCTCTTGTAGTCGCTATAACGGGCGCCAGCTAGAGCGTTGCTGGCACCGCTTCAGGCATAAAAAAACCGGCATATTTTACCGGTTTTTTTATGCCTGAATGATTAGACGGTTTCAGCCGCCAGCTCGCTGTCATGAGCAATTAGCGCAACCAAAGCATTTTGCTGGCGGCGTGACAGTTGTCTGAAACGCTGCAGCAATTCGTGCTCGTGGATCGAAAGCTCGGCGCTATCAAGTTGCAGGGGTGAGCCACCGCCAAGCACTCCTTCGTGAAATAAACTCTGCTCAAGGCGCGAGATAATTTCCGAGTTCATGCTGCGGTGATGATTGCGCGCCACATCGGCAATGCGCTCACGCATTCCGTCGGGCAAACGCACCACAAATTTGTCAGCCGTGCGGCTGGAGAAGATAGCCTGTTTCATAGGGCGCATATTTTAGGCCGGTTAGTTCATTAAAGCGATACTGGCAAAAGGCTAGTGAATCGCTACTACTTTGACTCCACTCAAGACAAATCGTTCCTAAGATGTTGGTTGATCTGTTGCTTGGGCCGGATTAATGCTGGTCAATTGGTATTGTCACGGATCTGACCAGTGTTGACCATTTCCGGCCGTCGGTGATTGTTTAAATTGCGCACTGATAAACAAAAGCATCCGCGTTGGTAATAAGGTCTTTCTGTGCCTGTGGTTGCCTTGATTCGACCTGCGTTACATCTGCCTCTATCATGCGCCTCTTGATTTTGACGAGGCGATGGCTATGACGGGTACTCCTAACTCCCTGCTGGAGGCGCTGCAGTCGGCAGACATGCTGTTAATCAACGACTTGCATGCTTGGCAGTTCAGTCTTGAACCGGCGGCTCTGGCGCTTGCGCAAACGGCTGCAGGTCTAGAGCTACCGTTACTGAAGGTAGAGTGCATGGATGGCCGCACGCGCCGGGTGTGGAGCTTCAGCGTTGCGGCGGTGTTGGCAGCCCAGTTGGATCAGCCTAGTCAGTGCTGGACGCTGCATGACAGCAACGGCGAGCAGCGCATTCATTGTCTGGACGCCATCTGCGCCAGTAATGACGATGATGGTGAAGAGCAAACCGAGCCGGCGGTTTAATTGTCAGCGTTTGCCGTTGGTTAAGTTACCCGGTCCGAGTTGAATCATGTCAGTCGCATTGCCTAACCCAGTTGGCCCAAGACCGAGCACGCTGCACTTGCCGCAAGGCAACTGGAGCAGTGTGCTTGATTGTTTGTGCGCGCACTTTGCCAGTATCAGCCGCGAGGTCTGGCTGGATCGCATGGCCCGTGGCCGGGTGCTCGGCGCCGACGGTCTGCCGATTGGTCCGTTCGCGGCTTATAAAGTCGGCTTGCGGGTGCAGTACTTTCGCGAAGTGGCGCAGGAAATCGAAGTGCCTTTTATCGAGACCATCCTGTACGCCGATGAGCATCTGGTGGTGGCCGATAAACCGCATTTTTTGCCGGTCACCCCGTCCGGCAGTTATGTCGAGCAAACCCTGTTGGCGCGCTTGGTTCGGCGGTTGGGTAATCCGCAGTTGGTGCCTATCCATCGCATCGATCGTTTAACCGCGGGTCTGGTGTTGTTTTCGGCCAACCCGCAAACGCGCGACAGTTATCAGGCGTTGTTTCGGGATAGGCGGATTACTAAGTGCTACGAGGCCATTGCGCCGGCGTTGCCGCAGTTGCAGTTTCCGCAGGTACGGCAGAGCCGTTTGGCCGGCGCCGAGCCGTTTTTTCTGATGCAGGAAGTGGCCGGCAGCGCCAATACTGAAACCCGCATCGAGGTGCGCGAATCCAGAGGGGGCTTGTGCCGTTACGCCTTGTATCCAGTGACGGGCAAAAAACATCAGCTGCGGGTGCATATGGCGGCGCTTGGCGCAGGGATTTGCAATGATCCCTTCTATCCGCAGTTAAAAGTAGCGGCAGATGCCACTGATGATTACCGCTTGCCGCTCAAGTTGCTGGCGCAAAGCCTGCAGTTTACCGACCCGCTGAGCGGTACTGAGCGACGCTTTGACAGTCAGCTCAGTTTGACCTGGTGATGCAGCGGCCGCCGGAGTGCGGCACGCTGCAGCGGCTTTAAGGTTTTGCGGCGGCCACCATGACGTCGGCCATAACCGTATAAACCGCCGTCCAGGCGTTTTTAACCTCTTCGGTAAAGTCCGCACCCAAGCCTTGGCCCAGGGTTTTTAGCAGTGCCGCGCCGACGGTTTGGTAGTGCGAGTCTTCCACGCCGTAGCCGGCATGGCGTTTACCCAGACCTTGCAGGATCGGCACTAACGCGGGCAAATCATTCAGCTTGCCGACGGCGGCGCCGATCATCTGCATGAGCTTTTTGCCTTGCTCGGGCATCGCGCCTTTAAACAGCGGTTTCAGGCTGGGATCGGCGTCAAACAGGTTTTGATAAAACAGCTCGGCCGCTTGCGGGGCAATGGCGGCAACCTTTTGCCATGAGTCCTGGACCAGGGTGATGCTGTGTTGTTGCATGGCTTAACTCCTGTGGTAGCGGCAAATGGCAGAGCTGCACTGCACACCACGCGAGGCGGGCGCGGGCCCTAAGCCTAGCAGTATTTATCGGTGCTTTATGACGTGCGCAGGGCTGGGCACTAAGGGTTGTATTGACTCGTACGGACGGCGGCTCGTCGACCTTAGCCAATAAACTCAATGAAATCGTGCAGGTGTCGGCGGATGCGTACCTGGCTGTGCTCATCGGTCAGACTCAGGTGTTGGTCGAATTTTTGCTCAACTGCGGCGATCATCATTTCGTGGCACATATGAATGCGCGACAGGGTGGAGTCGAACACCAGCTTGAGGTGCGCCTGAGCCCTGGCGCCGCCCACCGGGCTGTTGGCCTGGGTGATAAAGGTGACCGGCTTGTCTTTCAGTGGCGACTTGAACGCCGGGCGTGAGGCCCAGTCGATGGCGTTCTTCAGTACGGCGGGAATGCTGTGGTTGTACTCGGGCGTGCAGATAATCAGCGCGTCGGCCCAGCTGACCTGTTCGAGGAACTTCAGCACCTGTGCCGGCCGCTGGTCGCCCTCGATATCCTGGCAATAAAACGGCAGCTCCCTGAGGTCGGGGGTAGCTGTCTGATGTTCGGGCAGTTGCTCGGCCACGAAGTGCAGCAGCGCTTGGGAAAAACTGGCGCGGTGAAAGCTGCCGGAAAGAAGAAGGAAATTCATCGTTTTTACAGGCTCCTAAGTTGTTCGGTCTTTACGCGGCTAGTTGACCAGTACGGCGATTAACTAAAAAACCGGGCATTCACGCTAGCTGCGAAAGTGCCCGGTTTTAGTGCTGCCTATTACGGTTGCGACGACTTAGCCGGCGACCAGCACGCGGATGGCTTCCAGGCGTAACGCGGCCTTGTCGAGCATCGCCAGACCCTGTTCGCGTTGCTTGCGCAAGGCGTCCAGTTCGCTGGTGCGCACGCTGGGGTTGACCGCCTGCAGGGCGGTCAGGCGTGCCAGCTCTTCTTCGGTATCGGCGGCCAAACGGCGCTTGGCTTCGGCCACCCGCGTGGCGTGGCGTGGCGCAACCTTGGCTTCGCCGGCGTTGATCTGTGGATTAAGCACCTCACGCTGAGCTTGGACAAACTTGTTGGCACTGGCGCGCGGTACGCTTTCCAGCTGATCGCTGAGGGTCTCGAAGGAGACCTTGCTGGCCAGGTCGTTACCGTTGTTGTCGAGCAAGCAGCGCAGCGCCGCCGGCGGCAGGTAGCGGCCCAGTTGCAGGGCGCGGGGCGCCACCACTTCACTGACATAGAGCAGCTCCAGCAGCACGGTGCCGGGTTTCAGCGCCTTGTTTTTGATCAGCGCCACGGCGGTGTTGCCCATCGAGCCGGACAGCACCAGGTCCATGCCGCCTTGCACCATCGGGTGTTCCCAGGTGAGGAACTGCATGTCCTCGCGGCTCAGGGCCTGGTCGCGGTCGTAGGTGATGGTCACGCCTTCGTCGTCGCCGAGCGGGAAGCTGGCGTCGAGCATTTTCTCGCTGGGACGCAGGATCAGGGCGTTTTCCGAATGGTCTTCGCTGTCGATACCGAAAGCGTCGAACAAGGCCTCCATGTAAATCGGCAGGGCGTACTCGTCGTCTTGTTCGAGGATCGCTTCGACCAGTGCCTCGCCTTCACCGGCGCCGCCGGAGTTAAGCTCCAGCAGACGGTCGCGGCCGGCGTGCAGTTCGCCTTCCAGGCGCACGCGCTCGGTTTGCGCCTCATCCACCAGGGCTTGCCATTCACCGTCATCGCCGGCTTCCAGCAGCGGCAGCAGCCGTGGGCCGAACTGATGCTGCAGGGCATTGCCGGTCGGGCAGGTGTTGCAGAAGGCATTCAACGCCTGGTGATACCACTGGAACAGCCGCTCTTGCGGGCTGTTTTCCAGGTAGGGCACATGCAGCTGGATAGTATGCTGCTGGCCGATGCGGTCGAGGCGGCCGATGCGTTGCTCGAGCAGGTCCGGGTGGGCCGGCAGATCGAACAACACCAGGTGATGGGCGAACTGGAAGTTGCGCCCCTCACTGCCGATTTCTGAGCAGATCAGCACCTGGGCGCCGAATTCTTCGTCGGCAAAATAAGCCGCGGCGCGGTCCCGTTCGAGGATATTCATGCCCTCGTGGAACACCGTGGCGAGAATCCCGGAGCGCACGCGCAAGGCGTCTTCCAGGTCCAGGGCGGTTTCGGCGTGGGCGCAAATCACCAGCACCTTGACCTTTTTCAGCATCTTCAGGGTGTCGATCAGCCATTCGACGCGCGGATCGAAACGCCACCAGCGCTGTTCTTCGCTCGCCTCCGGCTGGGCCTGGTAGCTGACTTCCGGGTAGAGGTCGGCATGCTCGCCTACTGGCAGTTCCAGGTAGACGTCCGGGCAGGCCAGCGGGTAGGGGTGCAGTTGCCTCTCGGGGAAACCGCGCACTGCCGAGCGGGTGTTGCGAAACAACACCCGGCCGGTGCCGTGGCGGTCGAGCAGCTCACGGACCATGCGCGCGCGGGCCTCGGCATCGCCACTGTCAACGGCGGCCAATAACTCATCGCCGGCACTGCCGAGAAAGCCGTGGATTGCCGTGCGGGCTTTTTTGCTGAGGCTGCCTTGGTCGAGCAACTCTTGCACCGCTTCGGCCACCGGCTGGTATTGCGCGCTCTCGGCGCGAAAGGCCGCCAGATCATGGAAACGATCCGGGTCGAGCAGGCGCAGACGGGCGAAGTGACTGTCCAGCCCCAGTTGTTCCGGGGTGGCGGTTAGCAGCAATACGCCGGCGATTTGCCGGGCCAGGCGCTCGACCAGATCGTATTCGCGGCTGGCTTGCTCGGGATGCCAGACCAAATGGTGGGCCTCATCGACCACCAGCAAATCCCAATCGGCGGCCAGCAGATAATCCTGGGCCTTGTCGTCGTCGGTCAGCCATTCCAGGGCGACCAGCGCCAGCTGGGTATCTTCGAAGGGGTTGTCGGCATCGCTTTCGGCGCAGCGCTCGCGGTCGAACAAGGCCACCGGCAGATTGAAACGCCGGCGCATTTCCACCAACCACTGATGCTGGAGGTTCTCGGGTACCAGAATCAGCACGCGGCTGGCGCGGCCCGAGAGCAGCTGGCGATGGATCACTAAGCCGGCTTCGATGGTTTTACCCAGGCCCACTTCATCTGCCAGCAGTACTCGTGGGGCGCTGCGGTCGGCCACTTCGCGGGCGATGTGCAATTGGTGCGCAATCGGTTGGGCGCGGGCGCCACCCAGGCCCCAGAGGCTCGATTGCAGCAGCCGGCTAGCATGGCCGAGGGTTTGGTAGCGCAGGCGAAACCACGGCAGTGGGTCGATTTGCCCGGCAAACAGGCGGTCACTGGCCAGGCGGAACTGAATAAAGTTCGACAGCTGGGTTTCCGGCATGGTCACCGGTTGGTGTTGGGCGTTCAGCCCGTGGTACACCAACAGACCATCGACGTCGTCGACTTCCTGCACGGTCAGCTTCCAGCCTTCAAAGTGGGTGATGTCATCGCCCGGCGAGAAACGTACGCGGGTTAGCGGTGCGTTGCGGGTGGCATATTGGCGGGTTTCGCCGGTGGCCGGGTAAAGTACGGTAAGCAGCCGACCATCTTCGGACAGTACGGTGCCTAGCCCCAATTCTGCTTCGCTGTCACTGATCCAGCGTTGCCCCGGTTGATACTGCGCCATGCCTGTCTCCCGCTGTGAAAAAGCCGGCTATGGTAACGGAACGCCGTGCGCAGGGCGACGGCACTTGCCGACTGGTTATAGGTCAAAAGTGTAGTCAGGGTCTGTTGTCATTTCATCGCGAGCCGTGTTGCCGCGAGAAATGGCCCCCGGTTGGGCGCAGGTCGCCGGGACTGGGTATTGCCTTGCCAAGTCCTGCAACAACAGCGGGGGCCATTTCTCGCGCAACCCGAAGGGCCGGGCCTGTTTTTGCGCGAG
>NZ_JAUYNT010000004.1 GCF_030698175.1 Pseudomonas sp. | reverse complement strand
CGTCCAGTGATACCGGAAACAAACTGTCCTGATTGCGCGCCTCGCCTTGGATGTAATGCATAACCAAAAATGCCCATATCTCACGATATGGGCATTTTCTACATCTCCAGCTCAGACCGCCAGGTTTTCACACAGTCTGCTCAGGTGGCTTTTTCACAACAGACTTAGTTAGTAAGCCTTGCCAGTTTTGTAGAAGTTTTCAAAGCAGAAGTTGGTGGCGTCGATGTAGCCTTCTGCGCCGCCGCAGTCAAAACGCTGGCCTTTGAATTTGTAGGCAATCACACAGCCGTCTTGAGCTTGCTTCATCAGGGCGTCGGTGATTTGGATTTCGCCGCCTTTGCCGGGTTCGGTCTGCTCGATCAAGTCAAAAATATCCGGGGTCAGAATATAGCGACCGATAATCGCCAAGTTCGACGGGGCATCTTCAGGTTTTGGTTTTTCCACCATGCTGTTAACCCGGAAGATGTCTTCGCGGATCATTTCACCGGAAATCACGCCGTACTTGGAAACCTCGTCCATCGGCACTTCTTGGATTGCAACGATCGAGCAACGGAACTGTTTGTACAGTTTAACCATCTGCTTGAGCACGCTGTCGCCGTCGAGATTGACGCAAAGGTCATCAGCCAGCACCACGGCAAAAGGTTCGTCGCCAATCAATGGGCGGCCACACAGAATCGCGTGCCCCAGGCCTTTCATTTCAACTTGGCGGGTATAGGAGAAGCTGCATTCATCGATCAGTTTGCGAATACCAACCAGGTACTTCTCTTTGTCAGTACCGTGGATTTGATGCTCAAGCTCGTAGCTGATGTCGAAGTGGTCTTCCAGTGCCCGCTTGCCGCGGCCAGTTACCATGGCAATTTCGGTCAGCCCGGCATCCAGAGCTTCTTCAACGCCGTACTGGATCAGTGGCTTGTTCACCACCGGCAGCATTTCCTTAGGCATAGCCTTAGTTGCAGGCAGAAAACGGGTGCCGTAACCAGCAGCCGGGAACAAGCATTTCTTGATCATGAGAATCCTTAATGGAAGGGGTAACTGTACTTGCGCGCAGTCTAATCAGGCTGCATCCGCCTTACAATGCCCAGTAACAGAGCGATCGTTACCGCGATAAAGAAATCCGGCGAGCGGACAGCCAAGGTTGCAGCCCACAAACAAGACTGCAGCATGCCTCAGACCATAAATATGCGAAAAGTTCGGCTGAACGAATTGTTTCAACGTACGCCATAGATTTTCAATAACTCGGCGTCGATCTTTTTCAGCAGCGGCGGTAGTTGAGATGCGAGCTCCCGCGCCTGTGCCAAGTCGCTGGTAATCTTCACGTTCTCAAGTGACTGGCAGAGATCGGCCAAACTCATGGCACCTACCGCCTTGGCAGACGATTTGATGCGGTGCCCCACGGTGCTCAACGTCACTATGTCTTCGCGCATCAGTGCTTCGGTGATCTCAGCCATACCCTGCTGGACCGACTCCATAAACACCTTGGCGTAGCGGCCGATCCGATCTGGATCATGCTCACCGACTGCGGCCAATATGGACAGATCAATGATCGCGCCATCATCTTGCACCGCTGCCGTACTGGCGCTGCTCGAAGCGTTGCTGGACCGGCCACTTGCTAAGGGTTCAGCAGGGGAATAAGTATGAGCGGATGCCGACAGGTTTTTTTTCAGAATGGCGTAAAACAAATCGGGGTTGATGGGTTTGCTGATGAAGTCATCCATGCCGGCAGCAAGACAATGCTCCCTGTCCGCGCTCCGTGCATTGGCGGTCATCGCTACCACTGGCAGTTCGGTCAGTGCTAACTCGGTACGAATACGACGCACAGCTTCAAGACCGTCCATCTCGGGCATTTGTACGTCCATCAGCACGCAATCGAATTTCGCTTGGCGCAACTGCTCGAGTGCTTCACAGCCATTGCTGGCGACCACCACCACTGCGCCGACATCCTCTAGCAAATCGACTGTCAGATGCTGATTGAACAGATTGTCTTCCACCAGCAGGATAGCCGCACCATCCAACCGGATTGGAGTTACTGATGCGGATAGCTTGTTCCCTGGTTCTAACGATGCCCGGCCAAAGCCCAATCTGACGGTAAACCAGAAGGTGCTCCCGCTGCCTAATTGACTCTCCACGCCAATCTCGCCGCCCATCAAGGTTACCAGGCGCTTACTGATAACCAGCCCCAACCCCGTGCCGCCATATTTGCGCGTGGTGGACGTATCCGCTTGTTGGAACGATTGAAACAATTTGCTTTGTTCTTCTTCGCTAATGCCCACACCACTGTCGCGCACCTCGAAGCGGATCAAACTGGCGCCATCGCATTCTTCCAACTCGGCCACACGGATGATAATTGCTCCAGACTCGGTGAACTTGACTGCATTATTGGTTAAATTCACCAATATTTGTGCCAGCCGAAGTGGATCGCCACGTAAGTAACGCGGTAAACCCGGGCTGATTTCTAGATTAAGTTGCAAGCCTTTCTCTGCCGCTTTGCATGAGACCTGGGCAAGCGTGTTATTAAGCATTTCCTCCAGATCAAAGTTGATCACCTCCAAATCGAGTTTTTCTGCATCAATTTTGGAGAAATCCAGGATGTCATTAATCAGCCCCAAAAGATGATTACTGGAAACCTGAATTCGATCCAGATAATTACGTTGCTTGGGACTAAGATTGGTCTTGAGGGTAAGGTATAACATCCCCGTGATAGCATTCATTGGTGTGCGAATTTCGTGGCTCATATTGGCGAGAAAATCACCCTTGATCCGGCTGGATGACTCTGCGAGATTCTTGGCCGCTTCAAGTTCACGAGTGCGAACCGCAACCCGTTCTTCGAGGCCTTCATTCAGATGGCGCAGGGCCACTTCCACTCTGCGCTTGTGCAAGATTACGGCAAAAAGAACCAATAACACGAGCAACAAAGGTGCCAGGTATTTAACTATATCCAACAGCGAGGGTTTGATGTCTTCGTAAATCCCGAACCATTTTTCATGCAGGAGATCATAGCTACCATTGAGTTTCACCAAGGAAAAACCCTCATTAATAGTAGCGAGCAAATCAGGGTTGTTTTTTTGCACCGCGAAGGAAAATTTTTGCGCAAAACCAGCTTTTATATCCAAAGCTTGAACATTACTTATGCTCAATTCGCGAATTGTTTTCATGCCGACCAATTTACTGATCAGCACGGCATCGTACTTACCTGCGGCAAGCAGTTTGAAACAGTCGGCGGCGGTATCTGCGACAATCAGTTGTTTCTCCCAGCCCCGCGAAATGGCGTAGTCATGAGCCAGGTCGGCCTTAAGGACAATAATACTTTTGTTCCCCAGGTCGGTTTCAGAAACAATGTCAGACTCCCCCTTGCGCACGAAGATCGCGCCATTGACCGTCACATGAGGAACCGTAAAGCTGGCGAACTGGCGCCGCGAGTCAGATTGGGCAAGATTAATCAGTACATCAATTTTGCCGTCTTTGAACTCCTGCAGAATTTGACTGAATGGCGCGACCCGCAAGTGGTAGTCCAACTTGGCTTCCTTGGCCACGACCTTCCATAACTCCACGGTGAAGCCACCGGCAGTTTCGACGCTATGCCCAGTGGAGAACGGCGGAAATTCTTCCTCACTGCCAACCACCAGCGCTCCAGCACTAATGTCCCCTTGCGCCAGAGCCATAGCAGAAATAAGCAGCCCAAGCATAACGGCAAATAAGGCCTTCTGATCGATAAGCATGCTGCCCCCCTCTTCAATGAAAGTCGAAACACTCAGTGATTGGTATTTTTGCGCTGCATTCTGGCTGCCAGATAAACCCCGTGACTGCTCAGGTTTTAGTATCCTTTTTAATCGGCGAGCCGAATGACCGCTTATTAATTCTGGGGGCGGCCGCTACGGCGCTATCACTCAAGACCTGCTTATATATCAACCAGTAATGACGAAAGGCTTCTCGAACCTGTTCGCACAAGATGTCCTCATCCCATGGCTTGGTGAAAAACCTGTAAATTTCGCCGTTATTTATGGAGTCGATCACTGAGGTTAATTCGGTATAGCCGGACAAAATAATCCGAATAGTTTCAGGGTACATTTTTTTAACTTGTCCAAAGAAAACAGTACCGCTAATGGACGGCATGCGTTGATCACTGATAATTACTTGCACCGAATGCAGGGCAAGTAATTCAAATGCTTCAGCAGGCGTTTGCGCGAGGAGGAGCTGATAATCATCGTGGCGAAATATCCGCGCGAGTGCGCTGAGCACCAGTGCTTCATCGTCGAGAATCAATAGCGTTTCTCGCTTATCGGGTAAAAAGCCGGCGAGGCTCAACTTTTCTTCCTGTTGCAACATATGGGTCAGCGCGGCGCTTGGAACTGGCCGACTAAAATAATAGCCTTGCATCGCATCGCATTGGTTGTTAATTAGGAAGGCCAACTGCCCCTCGGTTTCCACGCCCTCCGCCACGGTTTTAAGATTGAGTGCGTTAGCCATAAAAATAATGCTCTTCGTCAGCGCCGCACTGTCGGCATTATTGGTAATGTCTTGAATAAAAGAACGGTCTATTTTTAATGTATCGAAGGGAAATCGCTTGAGATAAGCCAGACTTGAATAGCCTGTGCCGAAGTCGTCCAAGGCCAACGACACGCCAATATCCTTGATTTTAACTAGTGCTTTGAGCGTGGCATCGCCATCGTTCATAAGCAGGCTCTCGGTTAGTTCTATCTCTAGGTATTTCGCCGATAGCCCGGTATCCGTAAGTACTTGGCGGATTAACTCGGGGATGTTTGTATGCAAGAACTGACGCGCCGATAGATTGACCGCCACCGACAGCCATGGATAGCCCATTTCATGCCATTTTTTAGTTTGGGCGCAGGCCGCTCTTAACACCCATTCGCCAATGGGGATAATAAGTCCTAGCTCTTCTGCCAACGGGATAAATTGATCGGGTGCGACCAGACCGACGCCAGGGCAATGCCAGCGTACTAGTGCCTCAACGCTACGGAGTTGGCCGCTGCGCAGATCGACCTTGGGCTGGTAGTAAACTTCAAATTCTTGCCGCTCAATCGCCATGCGCAGGGTATTTTCAAGTGCCATCCGCTGCTCCGCGCGACGACTCATTTCCTGCGCGTAATATTGAATACAATTGCGACCTTTAGCCTTTGCGCTATACAAGGCCGTATCGGCGTTTTTAAACAGCGCATCATTGGTCACGCCATCACCTGGGTAAACACTCACGCCGATACTCGTGGTCACATGCAGCACGTGGCCATTCACCGTAAATGGCTGGGATAACAAAGTTAATATTTTTTGCGCCATGTTTGCAGCCAGATCATCATGTTCGAGGTCCTGTATAATGACGACGAACTCATCGCCCCCCACGCGTGCCAGGGTGTCACATTCTCGAATGCAGGCTTGTAGCTTCGTTGCGACCTGTTTGAGCAAGGCATCTCCAATCGCATGGCCAAAGCTGTCGTTAATGAATTTGAATCCATCCAGATCAAGACAAAGCATGGCCAACTGTTGATCCATTCGCCGCGCCAAACTAATAGCCTGTGCGACTCGGTCATTTAGAAGATTGCGGTTGGGCAGCTGGGTAAGGGCGTCAAAGTTGGCGAGGTACATAATTTGCGCCTCGGCCTGCTTGCGCTCGGTGATGTCCTGCAGGGTGCCATGTATCGTCAGCGCCTGACCCTCTTGATCCAGCGTAACCTCCCCCTGCCCATGGACTGTGCGTTCCGTACCGTTGGGGCGAATGATGCGGTGCTCAACGCTATACGCAGAGCCTTGCCCCAGCGACTTTTGCACTGCGGCTGCAACCAGATGTTGATCTTCTGCGTGCACATGGCGCAAAAAACCTTGATAGCTTTCTTCTAGTTCATGCTTGGCCAAAGCAAATATACGATATATCTCTTCAGACCAAGTGATTTGATCCGCCGCGATGTCCCACTCCCAACTTCCTATAGCGGCAATACGCTGGGCGTTAGCCAATTTTATTTCATTTATTGAAATCGCCCGCAACAGTTTATTATTATTTATAATGTAGCGTACGCGATGCCCCAACATGGCCGAAGTTATAGGTTTGCAGATAAAATCAGTAGCACCAGCATCATATGCCTGGTTAATCGAGTGGGGGTCATCCAAGCCAGTAAGCATCAAGACTGGAATAAACTCACCTCCGGCCATTTTGCGCAGTTTTCGACATACCTCAAGGCCACTCATTGCGGGCATCAAAACATCGAGAATGACAATATCTGGTTGTAATTTATTGAGCGCAACTAGGCCGGTCACACCATCAGCGGCTTCCTCTACTTGCAGGCCAAACTGCTCTAATGTTTCACGCACTAAAAGTCGCATGAAGCGATCATCGTCAATTACCAGCGCTACGGGTGTCTTTCTTAGGTGCCCATGCTCCATATAGTCATCCTTATCGAATCGTGGCGGGCATTGGCGTTAGCGGGACTGAAAAACCGCACACAGTCTGCAAGTGTTAATCCAGAGGGCTACGCGCTCCATTCCCCACATAGGGTAGACCAAACAAAACGGCCTGCAGACTCAAACCAGGGGGATTGATCTCGACGGGGGATTACAAGCTTTGGCCAGAGCGCTCTAGGTTCACCGCCAGATGAAAACTAAAGCCGCCGACGATCAGTGCGGAAAATCTAGCATTGGCGATGCTAATTCCGCAGAAGCTTAAATTGCTTAACCAACTCGGCGGGGGGCGCCCAGTTCAATCGATATAAATGCGTTTTTTATCCGCCAGTGCCGACTCGATAAAGCTCAGGGCGCGGTGAAATCCACCACCCAGTCTTCGATCCGTACACGGGGCGACGCAACCTTTACCGGGCACCGCCGTAAGCCAGTTTGGCTAGCCCAAGCAACATCAAGACAAAAGCGATCATTGGCAACAGGCTTTCAAGTTGCAAGTTTATCAACCACATAGCGCATCTCTCCGTTCAGAAAACTTAGATAGCCAATAGCCGCGCCACGCTAGGCGGTTTGATCTGTCGCCGGCGCTCGTTGGGCCTATTGCGCAGAAAACCTTTACTGCGTTCGAGGTGAACAGCTTTTAGCTTGCTCGACAAAACTGTATATCCATACAGTCATCGTCGTCAAGCTATGCCTCTAGGATTTATTGGCTGCGTCTGGCGAGTTACTTAAGTGGCGCCGCCACGGCGTAGCGTTGCAGCTGCATTTCCTGCAGGCGGCTGAGGGTGCGGCGAAAGGCAAAGCCCAAGCTGCCTTGGGTGTACAGCTGCGCAAGCGGCACTGCGGCTTCCAGATAGAGCGCAATGCGGCGGTCGTAACATTCATCGACCAAGGCAATAAAGCGCCGCACGCTGTCGTCGTGCACGGACAAATCCGCCAACTGGCGATCGCCGGTAGCCACCCGTTCGACCCCATCCTCGGTGCCCCGCGCTATGTAGGCCGCGCGCTGCTGGCTGCTGAGGTTGGGCACCGCGCTGATGAAAATCCGCAAGAAACCATCGCACAAACCAATGAAGTCGATGGCCGACAACGGTTGCGTGCAGAGGTCGGCGTAGCGAAAGTGAATCAGCGTCCCGCATTGTTGCTGGACGTTAATCTGCCGATGCCCGAGGGTGATCGACGTGTTCGTGATGAGGGCGCCAGCAGCCAATCGGCAAAACTCGACCTGCAGAGGGCTGGCTTGCCCTGGCGCGCTGAGCCAATAACGTTGCTGCGCAGCGCCCGGATGCAGCCGGTGATCCTGACCGCCGTCGACGCTAACCACCTGCATATAGCGGTTGATGGCGGCAATCGCCGGCTCAAAACGCTGGCGATTGAAACCATCGGCATACAACTGCTCGGGCGGTTGATTGGAGGTGGCGACCAGCACCACACCCTCCTCAAACATCACCTGCAGCAAGCGGCCGAGGATGATCGCATCACCTATGTCATTGACGAATAACTCGTCAAAACACAGCACCCGCACTTCGCTACTCAGCTCTCGGGCCAAGGCCCGTAACGGGTCGGCGGTGCCGGTCAGCTGAAACAAGCGGATATGCACCCAGCGCATAAAGTGATGGAAATGCTGACGTCGCGCCGGCACGCGCAGGCTCTGATAAAAGCTATCCATCAACCAGGTTTTGCCGCGCCCAACCGGCCCCCAGAGATACACCCCAGTTATCGGCGCCAGCGGCTCGCCCGTGTGCTGCAAGGCCAGGTAGCACTCTTGCAATAACTGCGCTGCCCTCCTCTGGGCCGCGTCGGGGACAAAATTGTGCAGCTCGATTGCTTGCTGATAGGCGCCAAGGGGCGATAACGAATCGCTCATGCAGGTAATTGAATCGCCCTCGAATGCTCTGGATGGGTGCTGAGTTCAATGAGTCTCAATGTTGCAACTCGATTGGGCCGCCTCGGGATTTCAGCGCTAAAACAACGTGCAGAGAGTCATCCCTGCGCCTTATTTGGCCAGCAAGTTTACTCGGTTGCGGGGCATAATCGGCCTATTCATGCTGATCACAATGGCGCGCTTACGCGTCTCGCCCTACAGGAGTTCACTATGCTTTATCGCCCGCTCGGCACCAGTCATTTGCAGGTCAGCGCTCTGGCGCTGGGCAGCATGACCTGGGGAGAACAGAACAGCGAAACCGAAGGCTTCGAGCAAATCCGCCGTGCCCAGGCTGCTGGCATCAACTTTATCGACACCGCCGAGATGTACCCGGTGCCGCCGCGGGCCGAAACCTACGGGGCGACCGAACGCATTATCGGCAATTACCTGCAGCGTTTTGGTGGGCGTGGCGACTGGATTATTGCCAGCAAAGCTGCCGCGCCGGGCAATGGCATGGCCTATATCCGTGATGGCAAAGCGCACTTTGATCGAGCCAATCTAGTGGCCGCGGTGGATGCCAGTCTGCAACGTCTGCAGACTGACTATATCGACCTGTATCAGCTGCACTGGCCAGACCGGCATACCAACTATTTCGGCCAACTGGGTTACCAGCACGACCCGGATGCTCATCTCACGCCGATTGAGGAAACCCTCGAGGCGCTCGCCGAGCTGGTCAGCAGCGGCAAGATCCGCCACATCGGCTTATCGAATGAAACGCCCTGGGGCGTGCAGCGTTTTCTGCACTTGGCCGCAACCCGTAATTGGCCGCGGGTGGTGTCGATCCAGAATCCCTACAACCTGCTCAATCGCAGTTTTGAGGTCGGGTTGGCGGAAATCGCCATCCGCGAACAGGTGAGCCTGCTGGCCTACTCCCCCTTGGCGTTCGGCTTGCTGTCGGGCAAGTATGAGCACGGCGCACAACCGCCCAAAGGCCGGCTGACCTTGTTCGAGCGCTTTCAGCGCTACAACAACCCACAGGCACGCCGCGCCGCCAGTGCCTATGTGCAGCTGGCCCATGAGCATGGACTGGATCCGGCGCAGATGGCCTTGGCCTACGTCAACAGCCGGCCCTTCCTGACCAGCAACATCATCGGTGCCACCAGCCTGGAGCAGTTGGACAGCAACATTGCCAGCCTCGAACTGCAGTTGCCGGCAGAGGTTGTGCAGCGCATCGAGCAGTTGCATATCGAGCAACCCAATCCGGCACCTTGACCGCCAAGTCCCGATCAAGGCTACCCCTGCTTATGCCTCGATCAGGACTTAATCGGGCCCTAGCGAGCGGTCGCGGCCGGGCTGGCGCTGGCTTTTAGCGCCCTGCTCACCTGGCTTTGCATTTGGTAAGCCGGAGCCTCCACCGCTTTGTAGTCGCGGGTGTAGCGCCTGGCAAACTCGCGCACGCCCCATTGCTGGTACTGCTGCACATGTTTGAGTTCGTGGGCCCAGAGCGCGACATTGTTCTGGGCATCATCCAGGTTACGAAACACGATGATGTCGACCAGGGTGACCGCATTCACATCGGGATTTTGCAGCATGGTATGGGCGGCATTGAACTGCACATCATCACCGACCTTGTAACGTGCCGAGTCGAGCACCTGCAGGTCATAGTAGGGTTCGAGCTGAGCGCGAATATTCAGCGGCATGGCCTGGGTCGCGCCAGCGGCAGCGGTGCTGTGAGATTGCACCAGCCATGTCTCCAATCCTGCGGCGGCCATTTGGCTGACGTTGGCGTAGATCGCATCCACCTCCTCCTGGCTGCCGGGCACACAGATACAACTGACCACGCAGACTTTGGCCTGCCCCGCCGGGCAAGCAACAGCCGAGAGCGAAGTCCCGATGGACAGCAGCAGCAACCCTAAGCGGGAAACTTGGCGCAATAAAACAACTGGCACTGGGTGCTCCCTGGCAAGCTTGGACAAGGTGAAATACTGCGGACTTGCACGCGCAACCGCTAGCACTGGGCAGGGCTACAAGCAGCAAATAGTACTTCTGCAGGTTTAGACACGAGAACTTATCAATGCGCGATGACATGTATTACTACGAACCGGCCCACGGCCATGGCCTGCCCCACGACCCCTTCAATGCCATAGTCGGCCCGCGCCCTATCGGCTGGATTTCCTCGCAGGATGGCGAAGGTCGGCTGAATCTCGCGCCCTACAGTTTTTTCAATGCCTTCAACTACGTGCCGCCGATCATTGGTTTTGCCAGCGTGGGCCGCAAGGACAGTCTTAATAACATCGAGCAAACCGGCGAATTCGCCTGGAATCTGGCGACCCGCAGCCTGGCCGAAGCGATGAATCAGAGTTGCGCAGCGGTTGGACCGCAAGTCGACGAGTTCGTGCTGAGCAACCTGACGCCGGCGTCCTCAAGGCTGATCAAGGTGCCAAGGGTGCTTGAAAGTCCGGTGTCGTTCGAGTGCAAGCTCACGCAGATCATCCAGTTGCAACGCACCGACCACAGCTTGATCCCCACCTGGCTGGTTCTCGGCGAAGTGGTTGCCGTGCATATCGCCCAAGACCTGCTCAAGAATGGCGTTTACGACACGGCGGCGGCAGAGCCTATATTGCGCGGCGGCGGTGCGGCGGACTACTTCCAGTTGGGGCCGCAAGCACTGTTTAAAATGCAGCGCCCCGGCTGAGGCTTACGCAGAGCGTTTGCCCCAGAAACAAAAAAAGACCTCAGGGAGGTCTTTTAAGCACCTGAATTAACAGGATTTAATTGGTGCCCGAAGCCGGGGTCGAACCGGCACGTCCTTACGAACGAGGGATTTTAAGTCCCTTGCGTCTACCGATTTCGCCATTCGGGCGGTAGCACAGTTGTTGCTTTGCTGTGGTTGCAGTTAAGCGCTGTTACTGGCGCCACAACGAGGGCTGAAATATATACAGCCCGTGACGCTGACGCAAGGTCGAAGGCCTCGCAAAAGCGCTTTAATCGTTACTTAAACAGTATAAAAAAAGCCCCGTAAATCAGTGATCTACGGGGCTTTTTAAATGGAGGCGCGACCCGGAATCGAACCGGGCTGGCTGGATTTGCAATCCAGTGCATAACCGATTTGCTATCGCGCCTGAAAGCAAACAGGCCGTATTAACGGCCTGCTGAATTTGGAGCGGGAAACGAGACTCGAACTCGCGACCCCGACCTTGGCAAGGTCGTGCTCTACCAACTGAGCTATTCCCGCGTTTTGGTGGCGCCATTCTATAGGATCACAACAACTCGTCAACCCCTTGATTCAAAAAAGTTTATTTCTTTTCTGGGGTGATACTCAGGTGCGGCCAGGCAGCCCGCAAATACTGCGACATCGACAACAAGGTGAGTGCAGCCGAGATATACAACAAGCCGTAACCGAGCCCAACCCAGACGGAAAACTGCGGCGGAATGGCCAGTAAGATGACCAGCGCCAACATTTGCGCGGCGGTTTTCCATTTGCCCAGATCAGACACCGCCACTTTCGCGCGAGCGCCAATCTCGGCCATCCACTCACGCAGGGCCGACACCACGATCTCACGGCTGATGATGATGATCGCCGGCAAGGTCAGCCAGAGGTTGTGATGGGCCTCAACCAACAGTACCAGCGCCACAGCCACTATCAGCTTGTCGGCCACCGGATCAAGAAATGCCCCGAACGGCGTGCTTTGCTGCAGTACGCGGGCTAGATAACCGTCCAGCCAATCGGTGGCGGCGGCAAAAGCAAACACCGCGCTAACCGCCAGCGAACTCCAGGAAAACGGCAGGTAAAACAGCAGCACAAAAACTGGAATCAGCAGTACGCGCAGAACGGTAAGCAGGTTGGGGATATTCATCAGTACGACTGGTCCGCAAGGTGGTCGGGCATTCTACCCGCTGCAGTCTACTCACTGTGCAGCGCAGCATAAATTAACTCTGCAAGCTTTTTGCTAATGCCGGGGGCTTTAGCGATCTCATCTGTACTGGCGCGAGCCAGTTCGTGCAACCCGCCAAAATGCTTGAGCAGCTCGCGCCGCCGCGCCGGGCCAACGCCGGCGACATCTTCCAGCGTTGAGGTGCGGCGCGCTTTGCCACGGCGGGCACGGTGGCCGGTAATGGCAAAACGGTGCGCTTCATCGCGCACCTGCTGAATCAAATGCAGGGCCGGCGAGTCGCCAGGCAAGGTGAACTCATGGGTCGCATCGTTCAAATATAATGTCTCAAGCCCCGGTTTACGGGTAACGCCTTTGGCCACGCCGAGCAAAATCAGCTTAGGCACCTCCAGCTCTTGCATCACTTCCTGGGCCATCTTCAATTGGCCTTTGCCACCGTCGACCAGCAAAATATCCGGCAACTTACCCTCGCCCGCCTTGGCCCGGCTGAAGCGCCGGGTGAGTGCTTGATGCATGGCGGCGTAATCATCGCCGGCGGTAACGCCCTCGATGTTATAGCGCCGATAGTCGGACTTGAGCGGCCCCTCGGGCCCGAACACCACGCAGGAGGCCACAGTTGCCTCACCGCTGGTATGGCTGATGTCGAAGCACTCGAGCCGCTGCGGCAACTGCTCCAAGCCCAGGGCTTGCGCTAACGCGGCGAAACGCGCGGCCAAATGCTGACGATTGGCCAGGCGCGAGATCAGTGCCTGCTCGGCATTAGTCACCGCCATCTGCTGCCAGCGCGCACGGGTGCCGCGTACCCGATGGGCAATGCTCAGCTCGTGCTCGCGCGACTCGGCCAAGGCGTCGATCAACGCCGGGAAATCCTCATGCACTACATTGACTATCACTTCGCTCGGCAGCTCACGCTCATGACTACCCAAGTAGTACTGAGCCAAGAACGCCGACAGCACTTCGCTGCCCTCCTCCTCGATAGCTACCTGCGGAAAGAAGTTTTTACTGCCCAGCACCCGCCCACCGCGCACGCTGATCAGGTGCACGCAGGCGCCGCCCGGATTGACGATGGCCGCGACCACATCCACGTCGCCGCTGCCGCCCTCCATGCTTTGCTGATCCTGCACCCTGCGCAACAAGGCCAGCTGATCCCGCACCTCGGCGGCACGCTCAAACTCCAAATTCTGCGCAAAACCCTCCATGGTGCTAGACAGCTCATCGCTGAGTGCATTGCTGCGCCCCTCAAGAAACATCACCGAGCGGCGCACGTCGGCGGCGTACTCGTCGGCATCGACTAGGCCGACGCAGGGCCCCTTGCAGCGTTTGATCTGATACTGCAAACAGGGTCGGCTGCGATTATTAAAGAAGCTGTCCTCGCACTGACGGACCAGAAAAGTCTTCTGCAGCAAATTAAGGCTTTCGCGGATGGCGCCGGCGCTGGGATAGGGGCCGAAATAACGTCCTTTGGGCTTTTTGGCGCCACGATGCAGACTCAGTCGCGGGAATTCGCCGTCCGATAGCAACACATAGGGATAGGACTTATCGTCACGCAACAGGATGTTGTAGGGCGGGCGCGAGGCTTTAATCAGCGTTTGTTCGAGCAGCAGGGCTTCGGTTTCATTAGCGGTAACCGTGGTTTCGATCTGCGCGATCTTGGCCACTAACGCCGCAGTTTTCGGCGCCAGCCCGCTTTTACGAAAGTAACTGGAGAGGCGTTTTTTTAGATTCTTGGCTTTGCCGACATAGAGCAGCTGCGCCTGGGCATCGAACATCCGGTACACGCCCGGATGACTGCTGCAAACCGCGAGAAACGCGGCGGCATCAAGCGCACTATTGGCTTCAGTTGGCGACATCGACCATGCCATGACGCACCGCAAGCAAGGCCAACTCAACATCGCTGCTGATCGCCAATTTATCGAAAATCCGATAGCGATAAGTGTTCACGGTTTTCGGCGACAGGCACAACTTATCGGAGATGCTTTGCACCTTCTGGCAGCCGGCAATCATCAACGCGATCTGCACTTCACGCTCGGACAGCAGCTCAAACGGCGAGCCATTGGTTTGCGGCTCGAAGGCTTTGAGCGCCAACTGCTGGGCGATCGGCGGGCTGATATAACGCTGCCCGGCAAACACCATGCGAATCGCTCGCACCATCTCATCCAGCGCCGCGCCTTTAGTCAGGTACCCCGCCGCACCGGCCTGCAACAACCAGGTCGGGAACGGATCTTCTTCACAGGCAGTCACCGCCAACACCTTGATGTCCGGGTGGCTGCGCAACAGTTTACGGGTGGCTTCGAGGCCGCCGATGCCAGGCATCTTCACGTCCATCAAAACCACGTCGGGCTTGAGCTCGCGAGCTTTCTTCAGCGCCTCTTCACCACAATCCGCCTGCCCAACAACCTGCAAGCCTTCAATATCAGCCAACATGCGCGTGATCCCGGCCCGAACCAGATCGTGGTCATCAACCACCAACACACTAATCAAACGCCACCTCGTCATCTATCCAAAGCCGCCGGCTGCGGCGGTCTTGCTCGCAAGCTCACACCTTAACAAAAGCACTCAGCCAGACCTAGCTTGATCTGGTTGAGGGCTTTGCTTTTGTGCGGTCAGTTGCAACGTCCATTTCCTTACCAACTGCCATAAGGAATGCCGAATTTTTCGATGTAGGCCTTTGACTCAGGCGTGAGGGGGTAGGCGTAGCGACCATTGTTTTTGCCCATGTCCGGCCCCAGTTTACTGACCGCCCCCACGAAGCGGCCGATTTCGATGGACTCCCCCCCCAGCCAAGCTTTGGCGATACCGTCAGGGGCCAGGCCGATGGTGATGCCGTCTCGGTAATCAATTATTGTTGGTCTCGGTTCCTTGCGAGAGCAGTCTGCGACCTCCTTGGGCTTGACCATCTCTTCTCGCACCCACAACGGAATATTGATGCGCACGTTATAAGTATGCGGCTCAGCCAAAGACTGCCAGCGCACGAAAATAATCTCCGGCAAATCGACCCCGGAAATTGATTTACCTCCCCCCGCGGGCAGTCTCGGCCAACCCACCGAGTTGCCCGTATAGGACACGATGCCGCCATGCACACGCTCGAACACCAAGCCACGCCGATCAATGACATCCACGCTTTCTACCCAAACCTCCATGTAACTCGGGGCAAGCAGTCCTATGCTCCAGTCCCTATACGGCAGATCCGGACGTCCCTGACCATTAGCACAGCCGCTCAACAACAGAACTGCGGCCACTAACCACACACGATGCAAAGTCATTCTGGATACCCTCCCTGAGGCGAATTGCGGTAAACCTGCCGTTGCTTGGCGGGTTTGTTGATCAGCAGCCTCTTGCTCGGCGTCCAGTGCGCGGACAGGTGGATATAGCGAGCATGCAAATGCCGTTCTTGCGCCGTGCTCAGACGCTCGCCTTGGCCCATTGCGCCGGCAGTGATTTTCTCGGCGATGGCTTGCAGGTCCGAGGGAATGGCAAAGGAAGTGTTATCCGGGATTTCTTTAAATGGCACCTCATGCTTAACCGCCAGCGCCCGCATAATGCGCATGTAGACGCGCGACAGTTCGCCGCGCACCTCGCGTTTGATGGACGCCGCGACTATGGCCCGTTGGCTCTGTGAGTTGTTGCCGTGCTGGCCGGTTGTGGCGAAGTACTTGTGAACGGGCTTTATCTCGCCTTCGCCGGGCAGGCCGCGTTGCTCCAACTGCCCGATAGCCATTTGGGTCTCGCGCCAAGCGCTGCTGTGCTCCAGCGGCCGACCTGGGGTGACCAGAACGGAGCGTGGCTGGCTGATCAGCAGTTTTTCCGTCATTCGTGACCGGTAGCCGCCGCCGAGATCAGAGTGCATGCCAGGTAGGCGGATCTCCTGATGCTGCGGTGCCACGCTGTTAAGGGCGAAATTCTCGCGTTGTTCGTCGCGGGCGGCCAGTTGCAGCACCTTGCGCGCACAGCCCGGCGGCAAATACAGATTGACCCCAGGGTTGCGCTCGTTGGCTGGGCTGAAGTCGTCACGACTCACATCGACGATGGCGGCCACTGTGTCGAACAGGCCGATAAAATTGATTCGGGCGTTGACGGCCCAGTCGAAGCCGGGCAGCAAACCCAGAGTCTGCTCATTGAGCGTGGCGGCCAGTAGGCCTCCAGCCGGCTTGAGCACCTCGTTGGCGAAGTGCCGGGCCGCAGCGGCACCGCGGCTAAAGCCAAAAATATCGAATTCGATATGGCGGATTTTTAGCGCCTGGTTGGTACGCATCAAAAACGCTAACTGCTCCTGGATTTTCTCCGGGCTCTGCTCAACCCGCGCCACGATCTCTTGGCCGGCGCTGATGAATTGACCGGTGCCGATTTTGACCTGCTGGTTCTGGCCTATGGTGAGGTGATCGCTGGCTTTGATTTCGCTCTTGCGGTCCAGGTGGGTGGTGCGGTGTTCTTCAGCTTTGAACTCGCTGTAGCTGTTGGCCTCGACGGTTTCGTGGCGCTGATTGCCGACGCGAATCTTCTGATCGCGCTCGATGTTTTCGTCCCAGTCGCGCTGGGCGTGCAGGAAGATTTGCTCGGCGCCCTTTTTGTCTTCGATGCGCAGTTCGTTAAAACCTTCTCCACCGGGACTGCTGAGGGTCTTGAATACGGATCGGCTTTTATTGGCTGGCAGGTCGTAGGGTACGACGTGTTCTTTGTGGAACAGGCAGCCGGTGATTAACGGCTGGTCGGGGTCGCCCTCCAAAAAGGTCACCAGCACTTCCATGCCGACCCTTGGGATGGCGATGGCGCCGTAACGGTCGCCGGCCCAACTACTGGATACCCGCAGC
>NZ_JAUYNT010000026.1 GCF_030698175.1 Pseudomonas sp. | reverse complement strand
TTGCAATTAACGGCCATGGCGCACCCCTGGCACGATGCCAGCGAGGGCCAAACCGTCAGCGATGATCGGTTCGCCATACCACTGGCCACCGGGTAGCGGGCCGAGGCCGTTCTCGTGACGGATGATGGCCAGCACCAGGGCACGCATGGTGTCGTAGCGGTACACATCGACACTCTCATCGTCCGGGCCAATGCCCAGTGCACTGGCCGCCGCTTTGGCATAAGCGTTGGTGTCGTTTTCGACGGCCGGTGCCCAGCGTTCGATGAACTCGCGCACGCTATCAATGCGGCTGCCATCTTTTGCGAGGCGCTTGTCTTGGTAGGTGATCAGTACCCGCGCAATAGCGCGGATGCCCCAGCGCGGGCCGCTGAAAATGACGAAGCGTGGATCGCTAGTTTGATCATCGGCTTGCCCTTGCCAGCGCACGCCAGGAGCGCGGTCGATGTTGCCAGGGTTGAAGTTACGGATACCGCGAGGGGTTGAATCGGATCGCATGGCGCCTCCTGCAAAGGCGCCCGGTTAAGGTTTTCAGGCGCCAGAAATACACACGCCGCCATGATCGGCGGCGTGGTGCAGGAGCGCTTTTAATCGGGTTTAAAGAGATCTTTAACTGTTAGCCATTAATGTCCGCACCAATCATTCTGCGATGCGGTTCAACTGCTTGTACTCGCTCCACTCCATTCCGACAGCGTTTGCTATCTGGCGATGTCGTTCCAAGCGCCATTCCTGAGCCTGCTCTGGCGACTCGGCCATCAGCCTGATTACAAACTCATCCGTTTCGAGACCGTGAGCCTTTGCGGCATCTGCGAACACCATAATGCGACGCTGCTCGTGGTATTCCTCGACCGTGCTGCCGCTGGCCTCAATCACTCCACGGCGGACAGCGTTGATTTCGCGAACGGCTGCTGGATTTTGTGCAAAATATTTGTCTCTTGCTGCGCTGTACCGTTTCTCAATACTCATAAGACCTCTGTCTTGCAGACCGACGCTTTAATGGTCGTTGTTCTATTGGCTTAACCCCATTCAAGGGCTGCGGTGAACCTGAGCGGCGCCCTAGTACACTCGCCGTCAAATTTTGCAGTGCGCCGGTTTGGGCAAAGCCACAACCTGCTTCGTGTTGGCGTCAAGGTCGTAGGTCGTCAGGCATTCGCGGCCACCGCCAAACTTCTCTTGCAGCGAGGCATCAAGCTCGGCTTCTGCCGCCGCCGAAGCAACGGGGTCAGCGGACTTAAGGCATTCAGCACGACTTACCTGATAATCGTCCAACCCCCTTTTGATCCAGCCAGGGGCTGACTCAGTCCCACCTCTGCTAGCAGCACCTAGCTGGGCATGCCACCAGTTGCGAGCGTCGTTACCCGCGCCGAAGCAGCGCCCCAGAGGCTCGAAGGTCATATTACCGAACTGGGCCTTGCCATTTTCAACCAATGAAGTGAAGTGTTTGCTATGAGCACCTAGAGCTGTCGGGTCGCCAGTTTTTAGCACTACGGCACCATCATTCATGGCCTTATCCAGCTCGGCCAAGTATTGCGTGGCGCGTGCTAAAGCCTCGACGCTGGGCTTGGTATAGATCGCCGGATCTATTTCGGCAGGAGCTGCTGAAACAACAGCGGCAGTGACTGACTCAGGCACTGGCTTGCCTTCGTCTGCCGGGATAAGGAAATAACCAGCAACCACAAGAATTACTGCCCACCCAATAACTACGGCTTTTTTCTCTGCCGCGCTCATATCCCGCCATGATTTGCTTTTCTGCTTTTCGGTCACGTCACCACTCCTTTAGCCAACTAGAACCAAAACTTCCCAATAATGATGCCGAACAGCAATGTGCCACCAAACTGCCATGGATAGGTGGTCAGCAGCATTTGGAGATGCGGGCGTTCTTTCTCGGGTTTGACGGCTGGCTCGACGCTTACCTGCGGCACATAGTCCTGCACAAAGATAAGCACGGTCTGCAGCTGTTGCCTGTTTAGCGCCTTGAGCTGCTTTTCCCCAAACTCACGGGTGCAGTAAGTGGCCATCTGCAGGCGGATCTTCTTGCGATCCGCCACCTGGAGAATCTGGTGGACCAGCCCAGTGGTGGTCTTCTGCTCGCGCAGGCGGTCGAGGTACGCCTGCAATGCACTTTCAGCCTCAGAGAACCTACTACGCAAAATATCGTCAGCGCTTTCCACACCGACCCGAGCAAAGACCACATCCTGCCAAATCTTGTCCGGGTCTTCCTCGAATTCGCAAACCAAAATATCTACCAGTCCATCCAGCGTCCGTCGCTGCGAGCTAACCAAAGGCTCCTGGCTTTCGCCACTCTGATTCAGATGTAGGTTGATATTCCCAGCAGCAACCATCCCTACACGCTCATTAAATTCCTGACTGCTCACAACTACTTCTTCCTTTTCTCACTTCCCATATTGAAGGTGACGGGCGTTGTAAAGGTCGCATTGCCTTCAATGTGCTGCGCCACATCACCCTTGAAAACCTGCTTTGGAGCTGCACTTGGGGCGGTCTGTTCACCGAGCAATACGCGCAGAGCTGCATCTCTAAGCCCTTGAGTACTTGAGCGGAATCGCTCAACCAGCAAGCGCTCCTCCGGTGTGAGTGCAACAGAAGACCGCACTCCGGTTAGCACGTACTGAACATCAGCGCCTGACGCGGCTATAGCTGCCAGGTAATCGCCTGTTGGCACGCCGTCACCCTTTTCATAAAGGATCTGAGACCCCTTCGAAACGGCGCCAAGGCGCCCGAAGTCAGTCTGGTTCAGACCTAGGCGTTTCCGCTCCTCAACAAGCCTCTTTCCAAGATCAGCCCTTTGCACCTAAAAACCCCTTGTATGGTTCAGGATCTTGAACCATAATCACCACACCAAGACACGAAACACCCACCTAAAACACAAAACACCACGGACGCGACCGAATGAACAATCCTCCGTTTCCCCAAACCCCAAAGCAGGCTCACACCTGGTTTGTCACTCACGGCATCTGCATCGCCGACTGGTGCAAGGAGAAGGGATTCAGCCGCTTCACCGTATTTGATCTGTTGCGCGAAAAGCGCAAAGGCAAACGGGGTGAAGCCCACCGAGCTGCCGTTGCACTTGGCTTGAAAGCCGACCCTAAAGCCACCGAAACCGAAACCGAAGCAGCTGCTGCGTGAGGCCCACCATGACTATCAGTGACCACACACTTCAGATGCTGGGCCAGGCGCAAACAGAGTGCCTGTTGGCCAACGGTAAACAACCCCGGCTAGCTACCGCGAGTGCGATAGCGCCCGCAGCAGTCGAAGTATCCGCTGCTCGGCCCGAAGCACATCCGCATCTTTCTCTGGCCGCTCAGATAACTGTTGGAGATCAGCAATGAATGCCTGCCGATCCAAACCAGTGCGCAACTCCATGTGCTGGACCAACAATACCAAAGCTGTTTCCAGCGCAACCAAGCTGCCGGTGTGTCGATCTAGTCGCTCTTGCGTGTCCATCTCGGGTGTTCCTCAGGTTGTCAATTTACCTGAAAACATTGTGCATGGCACAACGCCATTGCCAATGCTCAAACCCGCTCTTTGTTTGGATGGCCACTTTCACTCGGGCATGAGGGCCTTCCAATGACCCCGCGCCAGTGGAAACGCGTGCAGCCGAGCACCCTGCGTGACGCGCTAAAGCTTTGCCAGCAGCACGGTAAAGAGCGCTACAACCGTGGCATTGAACGCATCGCCGCGCTGATGGGATTGGAGGATCACTGGGCGCTGTACAAGTGGATCGCCAACGGGCGCATGCCGGCCGTAATGATCCCCGCATTCGAGCAGGTCTGCGGCATCAACTTGGTCAGCCGCTGGCTGGCCGCCAGCAGCGGCAAGGTGCTGATCGATGTGCCAACCGGGCGCAGCAGTAGCCCTCAAGACATTCAAAACCTGCAGGCCGTTTTGCATGAGGCGACCGGCGCCCTGATGGCTTTCTACTCAGATGACCAAGAAGCCAGCGCCACCTTGGCCGCCATCCAGGCTGGCTTAGAGGAACTGGTCTGGCATCGCGGCAACGTGCAGCAGCACGCCCAACCACAGCTGGAACTGGGAGAGCAGTCGTGAGCGAAGACAAATACACCAGTGCTCAGGTGCAGCGCGTGCTGAACGTGTTGCTGGCCCTGGCCGGTAATGAGTTTCGCGGGATGTTGCTTAAGGAGGTGGCGGTGGCCACCGACAGCACCGAAAGCAACGCCCTGCGGGCACTGGAAAACCTGCGCACCGCAGGCCTGGCCGAACGCAATGCCCATGACGACAAGCGCTGGCAGCTCGGCCCACGCTTGGTGCAGGTGGCCATCGCCTTCGACGGCGCGCTGCATAAAGCCCAACGCGATTTGGATGAGCGCCGTCAGCGCTTCACCCGCAACCCCAACTAAGGACGACCCTACATGGCCCGTAAAGAAACTCCAGTCGTTGTTACTCCGATGCCAGACATCAACGAAGAAGCTTTCCAGGAAGATGCCGGCGCGCTTGGCATGTTTGGCAAAATTGCCCAGGACATTCACGGCGAGCGCGACCTGGTCAATCAGATGCTCGGCCAGATTCAGATGAGCCGTGCTATCTCGAAATTTACCGACGTCGTGAGTTTACAAAAGCTCAAGCACATCAAGGAAACCAAGATGTACCGGGCCCTGGCAGGTCAAAGTGGGTACGACATGGCCGGTAATGAAATTGCCGACGTCGGGACTTTTGATGGCTTTTGTCGTGCACTTGGTACCAGCGCCAGCAAGGTCGATGAGGATCTGAAAAATCTCAACGTATTTGGCGAAGATGCACTTCAGCAATTGACTCAGATCGGTGCCGGCTACCGCGAGCTGCGCCAGTACCGCCGCCTGCCGGAAGACCAGCAAGCCGCCCTGATCGAAGTGGCCAAGACCGGTGACAAAGATGCCTTTATCGAGTTGGCCGAAGAAGTCATCACCAAGCACGCCAAAGAAAAAGCCGAGCTAACCAAAAAACTCGAAGACGCTCAGGCCGACTATCAGGCCCTGGACAAGTTCGCCGCCGACACCAGCGCCGAAAAGAAGGCATTGAAGCTGGAGTTGGAGCGCAACCAACTGCGCACCATGCCTTGGGATGAACGCATCGCACCGCTGAAAGAAGAGATCACCGCGCGCCAGTGCCTGATTGACGAGTCCCTTGCTCGCCACCTCCAGGCGTTGGACGCCCTGGATGCCTGGCTGACCAGCGAGATGACCTCACGCCCGGACTACGACCCAGAAGTGCAAACCGACCTGCCGCCGGAAGCCGTCACGGTACTGGTGCATCTGGAGGATGCGATTCAGCGTTCCGCGCACCTGATTGCCGGGGCCATGGCTGACCTGCAGAACCGCTTCGGCGCTGACCTGGCTCAGGCCCGGCAGCACTTGTTGCAAGTAGGCGCGTGATGAACGGAGCGGCAGACATGGCATTGACGCCTGACATTCGTGATTACCTGGCCGAGCTGGCACGCCAGTTGGACGCCGCCGGGCATGGCGCGCGTGGGCCGCTGATGGCTGCCGCTCAGGTGTTTCTCAACTGGTCGCCTGCGACCATCTATCGCCAGCTCAAGGCCGCTTGCGGCTGGGATGCTGGCCGCAAAACGCGCACCGACAAGGGCAAGACCAGCGTGGCCGGCAATGCTCTGGACATGCTCGGCGCGGCCCAGCGCGAAGGCGTGCGGGAGAACGGCAAGCAGACGCTGTTTACCCCCACGGCCCGCAGCATTTTGGAGCAGAACGGCATCGCGCTCGGCGTCAGCAATGGCCAGCTGAATCGGCTGATTCGGGCACGCAGTTTGGATGTAGCCTCGCAGCGCAACGTCAGCCCGGTGCAGACACTGCGGGCACCACATCCGAACTACCTGCATCAGGTCGACCCCTCGCTGTGCCTGGTGTATTACCTCAAAGGCCGGCAACACATGATGCGCGACAGCGAGTTCTACAAGAACAAGCTGGACAACTACGCCAAGGTGAAACTGAAGGTCTGGCGTTATGTGATGTACGACAAAGCCAGCGGTGCGCTCGTGCCCTGGTACTGCGAGGCGGCGGGCGAGAATCAACACAGCCTGTTCGATTTTTTGATGTATGCCTGGACCAAAGCCGAAGGCACGCTGTTCCACGGTGTGCCGCAATACCTGATGTGGGACAAGGGCTCAGCCAACACCAGCAGCGCGATCAAGAACTTGCTCAAGCATCTGGAAGTCACCCCGCTGGAACACGAGGCTGGCAATGCTCGCGCCAAGGGTGGCGTTGAGAACGGCAACAACATCGTCGAGACGCAGTTCGAGAGCCGTCTGCGCTTTCAGCCGATTGACGATATCGCCGCACTGAACGCTGCTGCCCAAGCGTGGGCTGAGGCGTACAACGCCAACTTGATCCCCGGTCAGGATACCCGCCTGCGCCGTGCGGGCCTGGCTGAACCGGTGTCCCGCTATGACCTCTGGCAACTGATCCGCGCCGAGCAACTGCGCCTGCTGCCTGAGGTGGCGGTTTGCCGCGCGCTGATGACCAGCCGCGAGGAAGAACGCACGGTCAGATCGGACATGACCATCAGCTTCAAACACCAGAACGCCGAAAGCCGGATGTTCTACGACCTGCGCGAGCTGGATGGCATCACGGTCGGTGCCAAGGTGGCGGTGCGTGGGCTGGCCTATGGCGACTGCGCCATTCAGATCGAAGCGCCGCGCTATGACGGCGCGATGCTGACCTATCGCGTTGAGCCGATCCGTGGCTATGACCAGTTTGGTCAGCGCCTGGATGCCGCCATTCCTGGCCTGGAATACAAGTCACTGCCGGAAACCTCCATCGAAAAAGCCGCCAAGGTCATGGATGAACTGGCCTACCCGGAGCAGAACGCCAAGCAGGCCCGCGCCAAACAGGTCGCACCGTTCGGCGGCAAGCTGGATGCCCACGAGCACCTCAAGCAGATCGAGCACCCCACTTACTTGCAGCGCCTGGGCAGCACCATCGACACGCCAGAGCACCTGCGCAGCGATGCGCCGAAGCTCTCGTCCATGCAGGCGATGTTGCGGATTGCCGACGCCATCGGCCGCAACCTCACTCAGGCGGAAAACACCTGGCTGCGTAACTCATTCAAGGACGGCGTACCTGAAGACCAGGTGCAGGCCTTGATCGAACAATTCACCCGGCCGGCAATTGTTGCCCCGGCCTCGACAACCGGCGGCCTGCGGGCTGTGTAGGAGCGCGTCATGCGAATGATGAAGTTGAAACAGGTTATGTGGCAGCTCGGCATCTCTCAGCGGGAGATGTCCGAGGCCATCGAAAAGCCTGATGGCCAGCCCATCAGCCAATCAACCATGGCTCAGTTGGTCAATCACGACCTCTGGCCCAAGACCATGGAACGGGCAGCACTGGAACGGCAGATCAAGACGCTGCTGTTCGCACGAGGAGCGAACGACGACCACATCCTGGATTTGTTCGTGATGGAAGAAACCGATGCAGCGACAGTCTTGGCGGATCGCGCTGCATCGGCACTCAACAATGCCAACAGCAAAGAGAGCGACTACATGCTACTACGAAAAAACACCTTGACCCGACAGGCCCGCGAGCACTTCCGGCTGCCGTGTGACCCGTTCACCGATGAAATGCAGAGCGAGGAGGATGTGTTTCTCTCGGACGATATCCGCTATGTGCGCCAAGCCATACGCCAGACAGCCAAGCACGGCGGCATGTTGGCGGTGGTCGGCGAGTCGGGCGCGGGTAAATCGACACTGCGCCAGGACTTGGCCGAGTGGGTGTTCGCCAACCATGAGCCGATCACCCTAATCGAACCCTATGTGCTGGGCAGCTCGGACGATAACGTCAAGGGCAAGACGATCAAGTCGCTCGACATCATCGCCGCGATCATCCGCTGCATCGACCCGAGCGTTAAGCCGCGGCGCTCTCAGGAAGACCGCTCACGGCAGATGCACGAGTTGCTGCTGGCCAGCACACAGGCCGGCCGCAAACATGTGGTAATCATCGAAGAAGCCCATGACCTGCCGATTGTCACCCTGAAGCACCTCAAGCGTTTTTACGAACTGCAGGCCGGCTTCAAGAAACTGCTGGCGATCATCCTGATCGGTCAGACCGAGCTGGGCGACAAGCTGTCCGAGCACAACCCGGCCGTGCGTGAGGTGGTGCAGCGCTGCGAACTGATCCGCATCAAGCCGCTGGACAATGAGGTTGAGGCCTACCTGAAGCACAAGTTTGCGCGTATCGAGGTGGACTATCAGGCCATCTTCGAACCATCGGCCTTCGAGGTAATCCGCGACCGCCTACGCATGAGCCATACCGAGGGACGCGGCGCGGCGCGCGGGGTCAAGACTATTTCTCTGTGCTACCCACTGGCGGTGAACAACCTTGTTTCGGGCGCGATGAACCTGGCGCTGAAGCTTCACGAAACCAAGGTGACCGGCGAGCTGGTCGTGGCCTCCCTGCGTGCGGAGGATGTTTGACATGCGTGCTGTCGATTCCCTGCCAATACCGGTCGGTCTGCCCAAACCGTTGCGAGTGCTCAACCAGTGCCTGAGCCAGAAGCTTGAGCTGGCCAACGAAGTGACTCGTTTCCTGAAGCACTACAACTGTCATCTGCTGGCCGTGAACCTTGATGGCGTCCGGCCTCTGTTGCGCGTCGAGCGTCTTGGCGGCCCGCTGCTGGCCGAGGTAGCGCGCGGCGTGATGCTGCTGCGGCCGGCGCCCGGCGTGAGCTACTGCCGGGCCTACCTGCTCGGATGTGAAGTCGAATGGCTGTGTCCGAGCGAGGTGTTGCACTGATGAGCAATCCCCTCGGAACCGCTATCGCAGCACTGCGCGATGCAGTTGCTAGTGAGCGCCCCACCATGTTTTGGGACGAGGCGATGAAGCATGTGGCAGTGCTTCTTGAGCACGTACAAAAACTGTCATCCGACCTAAATAGTGAGGAAGAAACCCATGGCTGATACCCAGCAAGTCCAGATTCCCTCGGGCTTTCGGCAGAACGGCCAAGGCCACCTAATCCCCGAAAGCCTGATCAAGCCCATCGACATCGAGCGCGATCGCCTGGTGCGTCATCTGGTTGATCGGGCCAGTGAACTCAGTGGCGAATTGGCTGACTTCAAGGTCGTCGCCTTCGGTGACATCAAGGCCTTTATCGAGATGAGCTTCGAGGAGTACGGCGCCAAGGTTGGTGGCAAAAAGGGCAACGTTTCGCTGCTCAGCTTTGATGGTCGCTACAAAATCCAGCTGGCCGTGCAGGAAAGCATCGCACTGGACGAACGCCTGCAAGCCGCTCGTTCGCTGATTGATGAGTGTGTTGGTGAATGGACGCAAGGCATCCGGCCGGAAGCCGTCGCGCTGATCAATGACGCATTCCGCACCGACACCAAAGGCGAGATCCGCACCGCCCGCGTACTGGCTCTGCGCCGCTTGGAGATCACCGACGAACGCTGGCAGCGCGCCATGAAAGCCATTGGTGAAGCCTGTCAGGTGGTCGGCAGCAAGAGCTATATCCGTATCTATGAGCGGGTTGGCGATACCGACCAGTACCAGCCGATCAGCCTTGATATTGCGGGGGTATGACATGGACCAGAACATCAAACGCTACATGCTTCGTGATACATGGCTGGACTGGGAGGTCGTTCTTGAAGTCGACCATGACCAACTGACAAAAGAGCGCGCCACGCTGATTAACCAGTTCTGGAGCGGTGATGACTACCGTTTAGATAACGCCGAGGGTGACGTCATGAAAGCGGTGATCAAGCTGGCGGCGAGCACATTGGTTTCCGCACTCCTACGCAACGGTGGCGGTAACTTTGCCGAAGGTAATGAAGCAGCAGCGCTCTGGACAAGGGATGACCTGCATAACCAGGAAGGCTGGGGCGGCCCGGAAGATAACGCGTATGGCTGGTGTGGCATTCGCTTGGTGAGCGCTGATGTTGGAGTCGATATCGACCTCGACTTTGTTGAGGTGGCGTGACATGGAACGCTATCACTCAATAGCTGGTGATCCTCCGCGCCGTGACATGCAGTCTCAGCTGGCTGCGAGTGCTCAGCTCGAACAGCAGATCGCCCAGTTCATAGCACGCGGCGGCAAGGCGCATGAGGTCGGCGCGCAGATGCGTGCCACGCCTGAGCCGTTCGTGATCAATCCTCGCACCACGCCGGTTTATAACCAGTTCGACTCCAACAAGCGTATGGCGGAAGCGCTGGTGACTTGCTTTGGCTCAATGGTAGGAGGTGCAAAGTGACTGCTGCGCCTTCCAACCCGAACCGGCTCCGCCTGATCAAGTTGATCCATGTTGCCCGGCGTGAGCTGTGCATGGATGACGACATCTATCGCCTGATGCTGGCAGGCATGACGGGTTTGGACGGCGCAACGTCCTCCGCTAACTTGAGCGTTCCAAACCTGCTACGGGTTTTGGAACAGCTCAAGCAGCGGGGCTTTAAGGTTCGTCCAAACAAAACACAGAAGCGGCCACTGGCTGACGATGAGCAGTCCAAGAAGATCCGCTCGCTTTGGCTGACTTTGCACGACCTCGGCGCTGTGCGCGATCCATCTGAAGCGGCTCTGGTCAAGTTCGTGCTGAGCATGACCAAGGTGGCGGCTTTGCAATGGCTCACCGCAACCCAGGCCAGCCGGGTAATCGAGAACTTGAAGCAATGGCAGCAACGCGTTACCCGCGCTAGCAACTCTCACGAGGGGACTGTATGAGCGACTTTCGAAGCAAAGGGCCTGAACTTCTGCTTGATCTGACCGAGCACATTGCCGTTGCCCTGGGCGAGTTGGTTGCGATGGAGAGCGCCAAGGCTCAGCATGTGGCCAAAGAGGTGGCCGACCGCATGGCAGCTCACTGGGGCGGCCAGAACATCTACTTCCCGATGGGCCTGTCGATCAAGCTGAGTCGGCGCGATCGGCAGATCTATGATGAGTTCAACGGTACTAACCACAGCGACCTAGCCCGCAAGTATGGGGCGTCGCTTCAGTGGATCTATAAGATAGTGAAGGCGGCGCGCAAAGAGCACATCGCGCGGCTTCAGGGGGATATGTTCGGCCCGGCCACCGAGGACTGACCGGGCGTCACCTCATTGCATTATCTGCAACTTTCTTTGAAACTCCCTCCCCACAGAATCCCATCCCATGCCAGCGTGTCCCGGTTTATCTCAGGTTTCCCCCTGGGATTATCTCGGTCTAACTCACCGCATAACCGAGCGCAGTAGTTTTCACACAGTCTGCATAGCCGGCCTCCTGCGGCGAGGCCAAGGCATAGCGCAGCCCGCGTCTCGAAGGCATTTCGCGCCACGCGGCTGGACGGGTTAAAGCACCGGCCTACACTGACTAAGAGCTGCACAGCTACGCATTGGCGGCATGGCGATGGGCGCTCGCCTGACGGTCCACAGCGATGGGCCGGGCAAGGGCGCGACCTTTACCCTCGAACTGCCGCTCCAAAACCAAGAGGCGACGCCATGACCCTCCTTGCAGCTCACCATGCCGTCCTGTCACGCCTAGCAAGGTTACTGGGCGAATGGCGGCTTCTCATCTACCTGGTGCTGGGTTTCGCCGGCGCCATCGCCGGAGTGCTGTGGTACCTCTCCAGCCTGCAGGAAGAACTCGTGCAAAGCGCCTCGCGCCACAGCGCACAACTCTATACCCAGGCGCTGGCGGATTTCCGCACCCTGTACACCTCGGAGGTGGTGGGGGTGGCGCGCAGTAGCGGCCTGGCAGTCAGCCACGACTACCAGGGCAAACCGCACACCATCCCCTTGCCTGCAACCTTGAGCATGCTGCTAGGCAAGCGCTTGGGCGAACACATACCCGGCGCCAAGACCCGCCTCTACAGCCCCTATCCATTCCCCTGGCGGGCCGCCGAAGGCGGCTTGCACGACGACTTCGACCAGGCGGCCTGGCGGGCGCTGAACCAGCAACCCGAGCAGGCCTATTCCCGCATAGTTAATAGCAACGGACGGCTGGCACTGCGATATGCCACCGCCGACCGCATGCGCGAGGCCTGCGTCAGTTGTCACAACAGCCACCCCGACAGCCCCAAGCGCGACTGGCAAGTAGACGAGGTGCGCGGAATTCTGGAAGTCGAGCTGCCGCTCGACAACGCCTTGATCCAGGTTCGCGACAACCTACGCGCCACCTTCTGGCTATTGTCGAGCCTGGCCTTGCTGGGCACCCTCAGCATCGGCTGGGTCATCACCCGCCTCAAGCGGCTGTCCCATGAGCTGCAATTGCGAGTCGACGAGCGCACCCGCGAACTGCGCGAGGCGCAAAGCGAACTGGTGGCCAGCGCACGCCAGGCCGGCATGGCCGAAATCGCCAGCAACGTGCTGCATAACGTCGGCAACGTGCTCAATAGCGTGAACATCTCGGCCGACCTGATCGGCCGCCGGCTGCGTACCTCCAAGGCCCATGGGCTGGGCAAGGCGGTGCAACTGATCAATGAACACGCCGCCGACCTGGGCGATTTTATAAGCCACGACGAGAAAGGCAAGCTGCTGCCGGGCTACCTGAACCAACTGGCCGATGCGCTTGCCGCCGAACAACAGGGCATCGGCGAAGAGCTTGGGCAGCTGACCAAGAGCATCGACCACATCAAGGAGATAGTCGCCCTCCAGCAGTCTTATGCGGGCGCGTCCAGCGTGGTCGAACCCGTGCAGATAACCGACTTGCTCGAGGATGCCCTGCGCATGCACGCCGGGGCGCTGGTGCGGCATCAGGTCCAGGTGGTGCGCGAGTATGCCGAGGTGCCCGCGCTGTTGCTGGACAAGCACCGGCTGCTGATGATCCTGATAAACCTGATCAGCAATGCCAAGTATGCGATGTCGGGCCTGGATGACCACGCCCAGACCATGACCCTGAGCGTGAGTATGCTGCCCGACGGCACCCTGCGCATCTGCGTGAAGGACCAGGGCGAAGGTATTGCGCCGGAGAATCTGACCCAGATCTTTGCCCATGGTTTCACCACCCGTAAAGAGGGCCATGGCTTTGGCCTGCACAGTTGCGCGGTGGCGGCGCTGGAGATGGGTGGGCGCTTGACGGCCCACAGCGATGGGCCGGGCAAGGGCGCGACCTTCACCCTCGAACTCCCCTTCAGAACAGCAGGGAATAACCTATGAATACGCTGCCTAACCGGCGCATTTTGCTGATTGACGACACGCCTTCGATTCATGAGGATTTCCGCAAGATTCTGCTGTTCGATACCCAGGCAGAGGCCGAACTGGATGCGGTCGAGGCGGCCCTGTTCGGCCAAGAGGTCAAGGCCAGCGCCGCCCCCTTCGAACTCGACTCGGCCTATAGAGGCCAGGAGGGTTTGGCCATGGTTTGTGAGTCGACTGCGCACAACCGCCCCTACGCCATGGCCTTCGTCGACATGCGCATGCCGCTGGGATGGGACGGGGTCGAGACGATCGAGCGCCTCTGGCAAGAAGATCCGCGCCTGCAGATAGTGATTTGCACCGCGTATTCCGACTATTCCTGGGAGGAGGTGCTGGACCGCCTCGACACCCGCGACCGGCTGCTGATCTTGAAGAAACCGTTCGACAATATCGAAGTCTGTCAGCTGGCCAATGCGCTCACGGTCAAGTGGCACATGACGCAACAAGCAACATTGCAGATGAGCGAACTGGAGGAGAAGGTTCAGGAGCGCACGCTTGAAATCAAGCGAACCAGCGACGCACTGCAAGTAGAAATCGTCGAGCGCAAGCAGTTGGAGAGCCAATTACTGCAAGCCGATAAACTGGCCTCCATTGGTCAACTGGCGGCGGGCGTGGCCCATGAGATCAATAATCCGATCGGCTATATATCCTCAAACTTTGTCACGCTCGAAGGCTATTACTCGGGGCTGTTAGAGATGCTCAATGCTTACGAGACCGTGGAGCAGACCGTGGGTTCACCGGAGGTCGTGGCCAAGCTCAAGAGCCTGCGCGAACGCCTGGAACTCGATTTTATGAAGGAGGAGATACCACTGCTAATGCGTGAGTCCAAGCAAGGCCTCGCCCGGGTGCGTCAGATAGTCCAGGACTTGCGGGATTTTTCGCGGGTCGACTCAACCCAGCAATGGCAATGGGCCAACCTGGAGCAGGGTATCGATTCGACCCTGAATATAGTTGCCAGCGAAATCAAGTATAAGGCCGACATCATCAAGGAATATGGCGGCATTCCCGAGATTGAATGCCTACCCTCGCAACTGAACCAAGTGGTATTGAACCTGCTAGTGAACGCCACCCAGGCGATTGACTCCGAGCGGGGCAAGATCATCATCCGCTCCGGTGCCGAGGCTGAGAATATCTGGATAGAAGTGACTGACACCGGCTCGGGTATCGAAACGCACATCCTCCCGCGAATTTTCGACCCCTTCTTCACCACCAAACCGATCGGCAAGGGAACCGGACTGGGCTTGTCGCTCTCCTACGGCATAGTGCAAAAGCATCGCGGGCAAATAACGGTACAAAGCGAAGTTGGCGTGGGCACCACATTCCGCGTCGTCTTACCTATCCGCCAGCTCGTGGCGCGCGAATGAACACGGCGAATCCAGTCGCTGTCACGCCCAAGTTCGTGATTCAGAAAGCTACTAAATAAGACGCCCGCCTCACAAGCCTTGGGATGTGGGCTGCCTGCACCGGCCAATCGCGGATAAATCCGCTCCTACAGGGTGCGGCGGCCAATAAAGCTTCTGCAAGTGCAGGGTTTGGGTAGGAGCGGCTTTTGGTAACAAAGGGCGCCGCGAAGCGAGCCTGAGTACGCAGTCACTCCTGCAGGATTGCAGCCGCTCATTACGACTTAGCGCATGCCCAAGGCAGTCGGAGTGTCGACATCATCGAGCACGCCGGGGTCATCCACCGCCACCTCGATACAGGCAGCGCCCGCTCCCGGCGGGCTTGCTGCATTTACCACATCCATGTGGATCACCTGCGGCTGCGCGGCCAGCAGTGCCTTGGCTCCGGTGTCGCCGGTGAGCTGCTGCAATTGCGGCCAAAACTGCCGACCAAAGAGCACCGGATGGCCGCGCTGGCCCTGATAGCAGGGAAACACTATGCATTCTGGCCCGGCCTGGCCGATCAGCCGTTGCAGGGTGCTGGCGCTCAGCCAGGGCATATCGCCCAACAGCACGGCAATGGCGCTGGCCGGATGTTTATCCAGGGCGCGGATGCCCGCCGCCAAGCTGTGGCCCATACCCAGCTCGGCGTCCGCGCAGCGCAACACCTCGACCCCCGGCGGCACGCCAAGCGCCTGTGCATCGTCGCCGTCCCTCAGCAACACGTAGACCTGGGCAAAGTGGCGTTGCGCCTGTAGCAAGCTGGCGACCAGCAGCGGCGTGCCATCGGCCAACAAGGCCCGGCGCTTATCGCTGCCGAAACGCCGGCTTTGACCGGCGGCCAATACCAGGGCGATGACGGCAGGAGCAGGGAGTGGAAAGTTGGGAAGTGGGGAGTCGGCCTTGACCATGATGCCTACACCTGCTCGCGCGCTATGCCGTTGCGCATCCGAACGATATCGGCGAGCACCGACAGGGCAATTTCGGCCGGGGTCTTGCTGCCGATATTCAGGCCAATCGGCGCCTGGATGCGGGCAATTTCCGCCTCGCTCAGACCGCCACTGCGGCGCAGGCGCTCGAAGCGCTTTTGCGTGGTCAGCCGCGAACCCATCACCCCGATATAAAACGCCGGGCTGCGCACCGCTTCGATCATGGCCAGGTCATCGATCCGTGGATCGTGGGTCAGGGCCACCACGGCGGTGTCGCTGTGGCAACCGCCTTCGGCGATCACCCGGGAGGGCAATTGCCGGATCAGCTCGATACCGCCCAGCTCCACGCCCGCCAGCACTTCCTCGCGCGGCTCGCAGAGCAGCACCTCAAAACCCAGGGCCGTGCCGAACTGGGCGCAGAAGTGACTGACGCTGGAGTAACCGGCCAGCAGCAACCGTTGCGCCGCGCCGACCCGCAGGCGCAACTTGTCGGCCGTGCGCTCAACCCGCGCGCCTTGGGTTTGATCATCGAACAACTGACGGCTGCCGCTGGCCAGATCGATCTCGCGAATCAGCCGGCGCTGGCCCTGTAGCGCCGCTTGCAACTGGCGCAAGTGCTCTTGCACGGCGCAGTCGGCCGGCAGGTTTTCCACCAGCACTTCCAGCACTCCGCCGCAGGGCAGACGAATGCCCGAACGCGGCTCATCGCCGGCACCGTAACGAATCAGGTTAAGCGGTTCGGCGAAAGCGCCGGCCAACAACTGTTCGAGAAAGTCCTCTTCGACGCAGCCGCCGGACAAGGAGCCCAGCCACTGCCCGGCTGCATTGGCCACCATTAAGGCACCCGGTGCCCGTGGCGCCGAGCCATAGGTGCCGAGCACGGTGCACAGCCACAAGCGCTGGCCGGCCTGGGACCACTCCAGCGCTTGGCGGATGACCTGTAAATCAAGTTGCTGCATTTAATTCATCACCGCTAAAACAAGGGCCAGATATCGCAACAAAAAGCCAAAAGACGAAGCCGGACGTAGAGCAGGCGTAGAGCGGGTTACACCCTACGGGACTCCGGGATTTCGGCGTGTTTGCTCAATCCACAAGCAATGCACATTCTGTGGGAGGGGCTTTAGCCGCGAAAAGGCTGAAAAAGCAAAGGCATCGCGGCTAAAGCCCCTCCTACAAGGTTTACGGCGCCAGCTCTACGCTTAGTGCCCCACCTGGCTGCGCAACTCGCTCACCTGCGCGGCGCTCATGTCCGCCGGCAAGCCACCCCAAGTTTGCCGCAGGTAATTGAGCAGGTTGCGCAATTGCTCATCGCTGAGTTGCTTGGCAAAACCGGGCATCGGCTGCATGCGTTCAAAGCCGGTGAACTGCTGCTCGGCAATGCCATCCTCGATCACCCGCAACAGGTTGCGTGAATCGGCTTGGCGCAGTGTGGTATTGCCCGCCATGGCCACGGCCACATGGGGTACGCCCTGACCGTCGTTGCCATGACAGCCGGCGCAGACATTCAAATAATCCTGACGGCCCTGCTGGGCGCTGTCACTCAATTGCGCCAGCGCTTGGGTCGCAATCACCGCCGCCGGCCCGGGTTGCTCACCCAACAGGTAAGTGGCCATGGCCTTATGGTCGGCGTCGCTCAGGTATTGGCTGCTGTTGTGCAGCACCGGATACATCTCGTTAAACATGCTGCCCTGGGCACTGATGCCATGACGCAAGAAGGTCGAGAGATCGCTGCTGTTCCAGCCGCGCGCCAGCATGTCCTCAGTTTTCAAACTGGGCGCCAGATAACCGAGCAGCACGCCGCCCTGCATGGCTTGCTCTTGCTGCAGCGCGCCGAGGCTGTTGCGCGGGGTATGGCACTCGCCGCAATGACCGAGCACCTCGACCAGATACTGGCCTTGCTGCCACTGCGCACTCTTATCGGTGGCTGGCGCCAACTGCAGGTCGCTGGCGTACAGCTGATTCCACACACTCAAACCAAAGCGCAGATTAAACGGGAAGCTCAGGCTAGTGGTTGGCGCAGGCCGGGCAATCGGCTCGATGCTCATCAGGTAGGCGTAGATGGCGTCGGAATCTTCCCGCTTGATCAGGTGATAAGAGGTGTAAGGCATGGCCGGATAGAGGTTGCTGCCATCGGCACGCTTGCCCTTGGCCACGGCGTTGTAGAAGTCGTCGCTGCTGTAGTTGCCGATGCCGTACTGCTTGTCCGGGGTGATGTTGGTGCCGTAGATGGTGCCGAATGGCGACTGCAACGGCAGCCCGCCGGCATAGGGCGCGCTGCCCTCGGTGCTGTGACAGGCCACGCAGTCGGCGGCGCGGGCCAGGTACTGGCCACGTTCGATCTGCGTTTGCTCGGCGGCTTGCACCGCCAGCGGTAAGCACAGCGCGGCGCGGATTAGAAAACGCTGCATGCTCAACCCTCCCTGACCAGACCGAGATCTTCGAGCACCAGTTTCGCTGCCTGGTAGTAGCGAACGTAGCCGGTGCAGCGACAGATATGCTGGCCGAGAGCGGTCTCGATTTCCTGCTCCAGTTCGCTGCGCTTGACTGGTTGGCGCTGCAGTTTCTCGACCATGATGGTGGCCGCATTGACGTAGCCCGGCGTGCAATAACTGCACTGAAAACTGAAATGATCGACGAACTTTTGCTGGATCGGATTCAGCTCGGTGACCGCGCCGCTGGAATCGCGCTTGGCCAGGCCTTCAATGGTGCGCACGCGCTTGCCATTGAAGAAGTGCGCGCCGGTGATGCAGGTACGCACCTCCTCGCTGGTGCCGTCGGGCTTGTCCAAGATCAGCACGCAGGCGTGGCAAATGCCCTGGCCGCAGCCGAGACGCGAGCCGGTGAGGTTCTGGTATTCGTGCAAGAACTCAACCATCAACAAATCGTCCGGCACCTCGAGGGGGCCGACCATTTGTCCGTTGATCTGCAGAGTGAGCGGACGCTTAGCCATTCAGGGCCTCCTTGATGCGAGCGGGTGAAAGTGGGAGTTCGCGCAGGCGTTTGCCGGTTGCGTGGGCCACCGCATTGACGATGGCGCCGACCACCGGAATCATCACCACTTCGGCGATGCCTTTGGCCGGATCGCTGGGCGACAGCGGCGGCAGAATCTCGGCGCTCTGCTGCCAGATCGCGACATCCTTGGCCCGTGGCAGTTGGTAGCGGTTGAAGTTCCAGGTGCCATCCCCCGGACCGCCTTCGTGCAGCGGCAACTCCTCCAGCAACGCATGGCCGATGCCCATGGCGATACCGCCTTCCAGTTGGCCGAGCACCAGCTCCGGCACTATCACCCGGCCACATTCCAGCCAGGAGTGATGGCTAAGCACCTGCACCGCGCCCGAGCCTTTATTGACCTTGACCTCCAGCAGAGTCGCCACCGGACTGTAGTAGGTGACCATGGCGTTGTTTAACTGGGTGTCCGGGTATTTGACGCTGCTGCGGTCGAGACGGTGGTAACCGGCTGCGGTCATCAGCGCGCGCTTAGCCGCCGGGGCGCCATCGCCATATTTCAGCGCCAGGGCATCCAGCGGCACGCTGTCGCGCACGCCGTCAATCTCAAACTCCGCCTCAGCCCAGGCCCAGCGGTTGAAACCGTGCACACTGGCGCCAGTCACCAGTCCCAGCTCATGGGCTTTTTTCGCCAGCAGGGCGAACGGCAACGGCTGCATGCCATCGGCGGTCAGCTTGCCTTTGACCCAGTGGGCGTTTTCGCGGCGCACCACATAGGGGCTGGCCGCGCCGCCATAAATCCCCTGGCCCCAGATCGACAGCGCCGCCGGCCACAGCCCGTGATTGAACAGAATGCGCGCCGCCTCTCGGGTGGCATGGCCGGAGTAGTACGCAGAATTGGTCGCCGACGAGGCCGAAGCCAGCTTGCCGACCCAGCGTGGGTTACGCAGATTGGCGTCCTGATCGGCCTGACTCACGATGTAAGGATTGCCGCTGGTAATCAGCCCCAGTTCGGCCCACTCGGTCTCGCCGGTTTTGATTTCATCGGCCGGCAAGCCGAGATAGTCCGCCACCAGCAAGGCTTGCGAAGTGGCCATGCCGGTGCCCATATCAATCGCCAGCTGACGCAATTTAACCCGGCCATCGGCGCTGAACTCGACACTGGCCATCGGCGACTCGGAGCCGGTGCCAAAGTCTTTTTGCACTATGGCAAAACCTACGCCGTAGAGGTGGTCAGGGTCGGCCTTGTCTAGGCGCGCTTTGCGTGCCACGCGGTCCTTCCACAGTTCGTGGGCGGCGGCCTTATCGAGCAATTCATCGAGACGCAGGGCACCGGCGGGAATCGCGCCCTGGGTGTTCTTCATGCCGGTTTGCAGCATGTTTTTGCGGCGTAGTTCGATGGCATCCACGCCGAGGCGCTCGGCCACCTCGTCGACCATCATCTCGGTGGCGGCCATGCTTTGCAGGGTGCCGTAGCCACGCATCGAGCCGGCCTCAACGCCGCAGGAATGGTAGGCGGTGGCGGCCATATCGCTTTGCGGCAGGTAGTAAATCGACTGCGCCGCCGTGGCGCCAACCGCCGCCACCGAGGAGCTGTAGTTGGCCCGGCCACCACCGTCCAGGTTCATGTTGGTACGGAAGATCTGAAAGCGCTGATCGGTCTTATTTACCGCCAACTGATAGTGCATGTCGAAGGCATGCCGTTTGATGCCGCTTTGAAACTGCTCGTAGCGATCATTGGCCAGGCGGATCGGCGTGCCGTCGCCATACATGGCCGCCAGCGCCGCGTAGAAGACGAAGATGTTGTTGTCTTTCGAGCCGTAACCGACGGTGTAGCCCGGATGCATGCTGAGTTTGTCCACCGTAAAGCGCGACGGCGCCAGCATATGTGCGCACTGCTCCGCCACCTCGAACGGGCACTGGGTGGCAACCACAAAATGCAGAGTCTTAGTGGCCGGGTCATACCAGCCGTTGCCGTTGTCGGCCTCTAACGCTGCGGGCTCGACCGACTGGGTCTTGTACTGCTCATCGAACACCAGCCAATCGGCCGGAGGGTTTTCCAACTGCTGCTGCATCTGTCCGGCGTAATACAAACCTTGCTCGGTGAGGTCGCCATTGATCTTCGCCTGCTGACTCCAGACCGGTTTGCGCTCACGGATCATGGGAAACAGCATGCTGTCTTTCAGGCTGGAGAAGGTGTCCGGGGCATAGGCATCGGCGCCGCCCACCCGAACGTAACGGAAGCTGCCATAGGGATCGGCCTGGTAGCGCGGCGCCTGAGCGCCATAGCGCAAGACTTGCTGATTGTGTTTGAGCAGGCCTTTAGCGGCCCGAAAGCGCTCGTAATCCTTCCATATCAGCAGCGCTACCGGATGGCCGAGAAACATCGGCACCTGCCCTTCAGGCAGGAAGGGATCGAGATCATGCCCCTGGGGAAAACGGATGCCGTCTTTCTTCAGATCGGCGGCGGTCACGATGCGATCCGGTTGCAACTCGCTACTCAGCATCGACAGATCCAGGCCCTCATACAGCCGGTCGATGTCAGTGGCCTTGAGCAACAGCGCATGGCCTTGCTGTTGCGGCCAACCGGGCATGTCCTTGGCGCGGATATCGCGGGCGAACACCTTGGCCCCGCAGGCCTTCGAGACCCCATCGATACGCCCGCGCGCCTTGCCATTCTGGCCGTACCAGGGCTGCGGTGCGGCGGTTACCTGGGCTTCGAACAAGGCCGCAAAGGCTTTACTGCCCAGCGGCGCCAAGCTGATGCTGATACCGGCGATGACGCTGCCTTGCAAAAACGCGCGGCGGGATAATTCACGCTTGGACATGCCTGCTCCTCAGGGCCGCGTTGCCCTGTCGCTGAACCTGTTGAATATTTCTGCCGTGATCGACACAAAGTCGAACCGCAGGCAAACGCAGCCAGATAAAGCTGACTTATAGGTCAAGATAATACCTGTTTCGATCATCAAGACCAAGCGCGAGCAGCTGCAAGAGTGTTTGGCCCAGGCTCACGAGGGGCTCGTACCCAGTCACGACAGCGCATCCACCGGGGACTAACCACGCGCCGGGCTACAGCAGCATATCGCTGGCCACACTAGCCCGAGCAGACTTACCCAGCACCTGCTCAACCAGCGTCAAGGCAAATTCCAACGCCGTGCCGGGGCCTTGGCTGGTGATGCAATTGCCATCCACCACCACCGGCTGATCGACAAAGGTGCAACCCGACAAGCGTTCGCTGAACGCCGGATAACAGGTCATCTTGCGTTGCTTGAGCACCCCATAGGCTTGCAGCGCCAGGGCGGGAGCAGCGCAAATGGCGGCAAACAGCTTGCCCGCGGCGGCCTGCTGGCGGACCCGTTCTGCCAGCGGCTGATGCTCGGCCAAGCGCAGGGCGCCGGGCATGCCGCCGGGCAGCACGATCAAGTCAAAGTCCTGGGCCAGCACATCGACCAGCATCGCATCGGCGGTTAAGCGGGTGCCATGGGCACAGTTAATCATCCGCCGGGTTTCAATACTGGCCAGCACCACCTCAATTTCGGCGCGACGCAGCACATCGAGCAAAGTCACTGTTTCTATGTCTTCAACGCCATCGGCGACGGCGATCAGGGCACGTTTTGACATGTGGGCATCCTCAAATAAAGCGCAATTGATAGTCCATTAAGGCTAGCAGCCTGGGCTGGCGGAGCGGGGCAAATTCGCAGCCAATAGTTGAACTGCTATCATGGCGCATTACCGCCCAGTAAACCTGCGCAGCCCCACCCGCGCGGCGTTGCCGTTGGCGAGCGGTATGCCTTAATCAACACCATTGCGGCGCCCGATGCGCCACGGAGAGCCCGACCATGCTGGAAAAACTGTTCCAACTGCAGGCGCACCAGACCACGGTGCGCACTGAGATGCTGGCAGGGCTGACCACCTTTCTGACCATGGCCTATATCCTCTTCGTCAACCCGGCCATCCTCGGCGAAACCGGCATGGACAAAGGCGCGGTGTTTGTTGCCACCTGCCTGGCGGCGGCCATTGGCTCGGCGCTGATGGGGCTGATCGCCAATTACCCGATTGCCCTCGCTCCCGGCATGGGCCTGAACGCCTTCTTCACCTACACCGTGGTGCTGCACATGGGCCACACCTGGCAGGTGGCATTGGGCGCGGTATTTATCTCGGCGACGATCTTCTTTTTACTGTCGATTTTTCGCATTCGCGAATGGATCATCAACAGCATTCCTCTGGCGCTGCGCTCGGCGATTAGCGCCGGCATCGGCCTGTTTCTGGCGATCATTGCCTTGAAAGAAGCCGGTCTGGTGGTCGCCAATCCGGCCACCCTGGTCGGTCTCGGCGACCTCACTGCACCCGGCCCGCTGCTGGCCATTCTCGGTTTTGTGCTGATCGTCGCCCTCGAGGCACGCCGGGTTGCCGGCGCCGTGATGATCGGCATTCTGACCGTCACCGCGTTGGCCATCGCCATCGGCGTCACCCCCTTTGGCGGCATCCTGTCGATGCCGCCGTCGCTGGCACCGACCTTTCTGCAGCTGGACATCCTCGGCGCCCTGGATGTCGGCATGCTCAGCGTGATTTTCGCCTTCCTGTTTGTCGACCTGTTCGACAACACCGGCACCCTGATCGGCGTGGCCAAACGCGCCGGATTGATGCGCGCCGACGGCTATCTGCCGAAGATGGGCCGCGCGCTGATTGCCGACAGCACCGCCGCCATGGGCGGCTCCTTGCTGGGCACCTCGACCACCACCAGCTATATCGAATCGGCCGCCGGTGTGGCGGCCGGCGGGCGCACCGGGCTGACCGCCTGCGTGGTCGCCCTACTGTTTTTGCTCAGCCTGTTTTTCGCACCCCTGGCCGGCACAGTACCGGCCTTCGCCACCGCGCCGGCGCTGCTGTTCGTCGCGGTATTGATGACCGCCAGCCTGGCCGAAATCGACTGGAGCGACATCACAGTTGCAGCGCCTGCGGTGGTCACCGCCCTGGCCATGCCGCTGACCTTCTCGATCGCCAACGGCATCGCCTTTGGCTTTATCACCTGGGTGCTGGTCAAGGCCCTGGCCGGCCGCTGGAGAGACATCAACCCGGCACTGGCGCTGCTGGCCACGCTATTCGTGCTTAAGTTCGCCTTCTTCAACGCCTAATTACCAGGCCGCTGAAAAACTACTGCGCTCGGCTATGCCGCGTTGAAATCAGCCTCAAAATGCTCATGTACAGCTCGTACACTGCGCTTTTTCGGCTGATTTCGCCTTGCCTAGCCGTCGCTCGCTACGTTTTTCAACGGCCTGATACCCCTTACTTCCTTGCTAGCGGCGGGTTAACACCCGCCCGACCAAAAGAGCTGCCCCATGACCGCCACAACATTCGATCCTGCCGCCTACGCCACCCAACTGGCGGAAAAACAGGCGCGCCTGACTGCGCTATTAGCGCCCTTTGACGCCCCGCAGCCGACGGTATTCGACTCGCCACCCGAGCACTACCGGCTGCGCGCCGAGTTTCGCCTGTGGCGCGAGAACGAGGAGCGCTTCTATGCGATGTTTGCCGCCGGCGACAAACACACGCCGATTTTGCTCGACAACTTGCCGATTGCCAGCGTGGCCATCAATGCCTTGATGCCCAAGCTCAAGGCTGCCTGGCAAGCCAGTTCGGCGCTGTCGTTCAAGCTGTTTCAGGTGGAGTTTCTCACCACCCTGGCCGGCGATGGGCTGATTACCCTGTGCTACCACCGCCCGCTGGATGCGCACTGGCAGGCCGCCGCAGAAACACTGGCCGCCGAGCTTGGCGTCAGCCTGATCGGTCGCTCGCGCGGCCAGCGCTTGGTGATCGGCAAAGATCACGTGGTCGAACGTCTGCAAGTTGCAGGACGCGAATTTAGCTATCGCCAACCGGAAGGGGCCTTCACCCAGCCCAACGGCACGGTCAATCAGAAGATGCTCAGTTGGGCCTATGACGCCATCGGCCAGCGCGACGATGACCTGCTGGAGCTGTATTGCGGCAACGGCAACTTCACCCTGCCGCTGGCCACTCGGGTGCGCAAGGTGCTGGCCACCGAAATCAGCAAGTCCTCGGTGAATGCGGCGCTGGCCAACCTGGCCGACAACGGCGTGGACAACGTCACTTTGGTGCGCCTGTCCGCCGAAGAGCTGACCCAGGCCCTGAATGAAGTGCGACCATTCCGCCGTCTGCAGGGTATCGACCTGCCCAGCTACGACTTCGGCACCGTGTTCGTCGACCCGCCACGGGCCGGCATGGACCCGGACACCTGCGAGCTGACCCGGCGTTTCCAGCGGATTCTGTATATCTCCTGCAACCCCGAGACCCTGGCGGCCAACATCGCCCAGTTACACGACAGCCATAAAATCAGCCGCTGCGCGCTGTTCGACCAGTTCCCCTTCACTCACCATATGGAAAGCGGCGTATTGCTGGAGCGCCGTTAAGCGTGAAACAGCCGCCCCAACCAAGGGTTGGCGACAACGGCGGCAGTGACTATTAGGCTCGGGGCACAATAAAAAGCCGGAGTTCCCATGCCTTACTCGCGCCTGTTGTTATCCGCCCTGTTCAGCCTGCTCGGCGCCTGCGCCGGTGCGCCGCCGGCCACCCCGGACATCCTGGTGACGGACGCGGCCCGCGAGGGCCACTTCAGCAGCTTTGTGATCAAACCGATTAACAGTCCGGGCCACCGCGTCGATCTCGAAGAGCGCTTCAATATCGCCCTGCGCGCGGCGCTGACGGCCAAGGGTTATACCGAGCAGGCGCAAAACGCCGACTTGCGGGTGATCTACCTGTTGGGCGTGGACAACAACACGGCGGTCGAGATCAAGCCGGTGGCCGTGGGTGGCGCCACTTACAGCGACGTCAACTTCAGCCCCGAGCAGCGAGCGCGCCTGGCGCTGCGAATTCTCGACAACCACAACCACGACAGCCTGCTGTTTCAGGCGCTGATTAATAAGCAAATTCGCGACCCAAACGCCAGCCAGGAAGTCATCAACCAGGCCGTGGCCAAGCTGCTGGCCGACTTCCCCAGCAAGCCTTAATTCGGCAAGCGGCGCAGCAACCACAGGGCCAGCCCCGCCGACACCACTTCAATCAGCAACGCGGTCAGGTTGAAGGTCTGCTCAAAGCCGCCGTCCAGCCACAGGCCGCCGATCCGCGCCAAGGCCAAGGCGCTGTTAAGCAGCACCAGCAGAATCAACGCCGCCCGCGTCAGTTCGGTTTGCCGGCAGGCCAGCAACAGAAAAACCCCCAAGCCCATCTGCAAGCCACCGTAGTAGGCGCGCACGTCGGTGATCGCCGCCTGAGCCATCAGCAACATGCCACTGAGATTGGTCATCTCATGGGGGCGGATAAAATAGGCCAGCCCCAAGCCGATCAGCCCCAAGGCCTGCAGCCACAAAAAAATCTGCGTAGTGCGCATGTTTAACTCCCCAAAGTAGGCTTCGAGCATAGGGCCTCGCTGAGCATCCGCAAACACCCAAGTCTTGCGGCTGCATTGACCTGGCCCGCGCAGTAAACTCCAACGTCCAAGCACAGCGCAGGAGCGCCCACCATGCAGTACTGGCAACTGGATGTATTCGCTGAACGGCCGCTGAGCGGCAATGGTTTGAGTGCCTTTGCCGATGCCCGTGGGCTGTCGAGTGCGGCCATGCAGGCGCTGACCATTGAGCTGCGCCAGTTCGAATCGATCTTCCTGCTGCCCGGCGCCAGCGCCCAGGAATACCACGCGCGGATCTTCACCATGGAAGAGGAGCTGCCCTTCGCCGGTCACCCGATCATTGGCGCGGCGGCCTTGCTGCATCACTTGCACAGCCCGGCCGAGCAGGCCCAGTGGACCCTGCACTTGCTGAGCAAAAGCGTGCAAATAACCAGCCGCCGCCATGGTCAGGGCTTTTACGCCGAGATGGATCAGGGCCAGGCCAAATTTGGCCAGGTGCTCAGCCAGGCTGAAGCCGCCGAGTTTGCCAGCGCCTTTGGTTTGCCCAGCACTGAGTTGGATCCGCGCTACCCCGCCACTGTGGTCAGCACCGGGCTGCCCTATGTATTGCTGCCGGTCATTGCGGCCGGCCTGGCCAAGGCCAAACAATGCCGGTTGCTGGATGTCGAACTGTTGAACTGCGGCGCGGCCTTTGTTTACTTGCTGGATGTCGATGGCCTTGAGGGTCGCACCTGGGACCCGGCCGGGCAGGTGGAGGACATCGCCACCGGCAGCGCCGCCGGGCCGGTGGCTGCTTACTTGGTGCAACAGGGCGTACGTGGGCCAGGGCAGGCGTTTAGCCTCAATCAAGGGCGCTTCCTGCAACGCCCAAGCCGGCTGGATGTGTGCGTGGCTGTCGATGGCCGCGTCACAGTCGGCGGCCATGTACAGTTGCTGGCCCGTGCCGAACTGCTGATCGATCCAAAACAGCTGGGCTAGTAGGCCGAATCGACCCTAGAGCACGACGGCCAAGCCCCCCCATAATCAGGAGTTGAACATGCAGTGGAAACGCGCGCGGCGCAGCGACAACGTAGTGGACGGCGGCAGTGGCGGCGGTTTTCGCCCCGGCGGCAAAGGCTTGAGCCTGGGCGCCGTGGTGCTGATCGTGGGGTTCGGGCTGCTCACCGGCCAAGACCCGCTGCAGATCCTTGGCCAGCTCGCGGGGCAAGCCGGCATTAGCGGTTCCAGCGTCCAGCAGCCGAGCGCCAAGAGCCCGACCAATAACCAACAGACCGACTTTGTTCGCGCCGTACTGGGTGATACCGAAGACACCTGGCGGCAGATTTTTCAACAAGCTGGCCGGCAGTATCAGGACCCGACCCTGGTGTTATTCAACGCCAGCGTGCGCTCGGCCTGCGGCATGGCCAGCGCGGCGAGCGGGCCGTTTTATTGCCCCGGCGACCGCCAGGTGTATCTGGACCTGAGTTTCTTCCGTGAGCTTGAGCAACGCTTTGGCGCCGCCGGAGATTTTGCCCAGGCCTATGTGATCGCCCATGAAGTCGGGCACCACGTGCAGACCCTGCTCGGCGTGTCGGCCAAGGTGCAGGCGGCTCGCCAGCGTGGCGAGAGGCTGGAAGGTGACAACGGCTTATTGGTGCGTCAGGAGTTGCAGGCCGACTGTCTGGCCGGCGTTTGGGCCCATAGCGCCCAGCAACGCTTGCAATGGCTGGAAGCCGGCGACTTGGAAGAGGCACTGAACGCCGCCAACGCCATCGGCGATGATCGCCTACAGCAGCAAAGCCAAGGCCAGGTGATACCGGATGCCTTCACCCACGGCACCTCGGCGCAGCGGGTACGCTGGTTCAAAACGGGCTTCGAGCAAGGCAAGGTTGGCCTGTGCGACACCTTCAAGGCCCGCACGCTGTAGCGGCGTAGCACAGCGTAGGATGGGTTGAGCTGGCGATACCCATCGAGTAGCGGTGGCGATCAAACCCGTGATGGGTATCGCTACGCTCCACACCATCCTACGGCCTGCATTCCAGGCCATACCGAATGACTACGGTGCTTAACGCAACTGGCGCAGCAACTCGGCGCAATCCTGGGCGTAGCCGTCGCAAAGCTCGGGCCAGGGATTTTCCGGCAGATTGACCAGCAGCGCCTGGGCGCCCACGGCGCGGGCGCATTCCAGATCGAAGCGATAGTCGCCGACCATCACCAATGCCTGCGGCGCCACCTGCCACCGCTGCGCCAGGTGCAGCAAGCCACCGGGATCGGGTTTGGGCGGCGCTTCATCGCGACCGATCACGTCGATGCTGGCAAAGCACTCAGCCAAACCAATCGCTTGCAGGGTCAGCAGTGCCAGGGCATGGGCATTACGGGTCAGAATGCCCAGCTGGCAGCCGCGCCGCCGCAGTTCACGCACCAGTTCGAGGGCGCCAGGCGCCGCTTGCGCAGCCTCGGCCAGTTCCCGTTCATGGCTCAGCAGCCAGGCATGTTTGGCCGCCGCCTCAGCGCTCGGCAAGGCGGCCAGGTGCTGGAGAATGTCGTCGCTCAGTGGAATGTCCAAGGCCCGCTTGATGGCCTCGAAATCATGCACAGCCACCGTCAGGGTGCCGTCCATGTCGAACACCCAATGGCGGCTCTGTCGCCACATTAGTTCTCCTCCGCGCACAGACGCAGCCGGGGCAAGCTGCAGGCCGCTGCAACGCCCATGTTATTTCCGGTCCTCGCACAGACGCCGGGGCATGCTGCTACAACGCCCATGTTACTTCCAGTCCTCGCGCTGACGGGTCAGACCCTCTTGCGCCACCGAGGCGACCAACTGGCCGGCGCGGTTGAAGATGCTGCCACGGGAGAAACCGCGGGCATTGCCGGCCCAAGGGCTGTCCATGGCGTACAGCAGCCAGTCGTCCATGCGCAGGTTGGCGTGAAACCACAGCGAATGGTCGAGACTGGCGACCTGCATAAACTTCTGGAATACCGACACGCCATGGGGCTGCATCGAGGTGGTCAGCAGGTTGAAATCCGAGGCGTAGGCCAGCAGGTATTTGTGCAGCTGCGGGTCATCCGGCAAATCGCCGTCGGCGCGAAACCAGACGTACTTGACCGGCTCGCAAGGCTTGGGGTCGAAGGGATTGATACGCGTCACCGGGCGGATTTCAATCGGCTTGTCGCTGATCGCCCGCTCGCGCATGCGCTCGGGGATCATCGGCGCAATCAGCCGCGCCAACTCGGTTTCCGATTTGAAGTTTTCCGGCCCCGGCACATCGGGCATCGGCAACTGATGATTGAAGCCTTCCTCATCGTACTGAAACGACGCCGCGCAGGTGAAGATCGGCTTGCCCTTCTGGATCGCCGTGATCCGCCGGGTGCTGAAGCTGCCGCCATCGCGGATGCGGTCGACCTGATAAACCACCGGCACGCTGACGTCGCCTGGGCGCAAAAAATAGCCGTGCATGGAATGCACATGGCGGCTTTCTTCCACGGTGCGACTGGCCGCCGACACACACTGACCGAGCACCTGGCCGCCGAACAACTGGCGAAAACCAAGGTCCTGACTGTTGCCGCGATAGAGGTCTTCCTCGATGGCTTCGAGGCTCAGCAGCGCTACCAAATTATCCAGTACCTGGGTCATACAAAATCTCCTCTACGCAAGGCATGCTGCCACTCATTGCGGTGGCAGCGATTAATATTGGCCATATATCCGTTGACTGTTGAGCCAGATTCTAGCCTTTGTAGGGTGGGTTAGTGGCGCAGAGCAGGGTCAGAGCATCAACTGCGCAATGTGTGCGCCACGTAACCCACCAAACGGTGATCGGCCGCTCCCATCTGGTGGGTTACGGCGCAACGGCATAAGCATCAGCAGATAGCCCGCGGTCATGCGCCTAACCCACCCTACGAATTACCGCGCCCCAGGCATCGTCTAACCGGCCGCACGCTTCAACCCATAGCGGGTACATAGCCTTACTCTGGATACGCCGGCAGACTGCTAACGCGCTCATCCACCAGCGCCCGGCCAATAGTGAAATGGTAAAGGCTTTGCCAGCGGCTGTCGGCCATCTCGAGCAGCTCATGCACCTGCGGGTCGAAATAACAGCCAATTCCGGTGCCAGCCAAGCCCGCCGCCTCGGCCTCCAGGTAGAGCAACTGGCCGATCTGCCCGCACTCCCAGAACAGCCGCGGATACTGCCACGGCCCTTGTGCCAGCGCCCCATCGAAACGCGCCAACATGGCCAGGGCCACGCAGCCATCGCGGGCGATGTTCTGCCCGCAGGAGAGAAACCCAGCCAAACCCCGGGCATCGCCCTCCAGCAACAAATACAAGGGCAGTTCAGGATTGACCCGTTGCCAGACAAAGTCCGCGCGCCAGCCAGAGACCGTGCCGCTGCCGCTGCGATCCAGCCAATACAGGCCGGCGGGCAAACCCTCGACTCTATGCACAAATAGCAGCAAATCCACCTGCGGCGGCGCGCCCAACAGCGCCAAGGGCACCGGCGAATTGGCCGGCAGCAGACGTTGCAGCCAGGCCAGCAGCAACTCGGCGTGAATCCCGCAGCGACCATCGAAGGCCTGAGCGCTGCGTCTTTGATGCAGCAGCGGGCGCAGTAGCAACGCGGGATTATCTGCCGCCTGCCGCCCCGCCGGCGCCAACCAAGGGCGGGATGCCAATGCCGGGGCGCGACAGAGTTGCTGCACCCGTGCAAGCTCCGGCCAGTGGCGTTGCTGGGTCGACAATTGATTGGGCTGGCCGGCCAACTCCAGCGCCGCCAGGCTTTTGAGCAGCGACGGCGGCAAGGCAAATTCGGCGGCTTGGGCTGGGCCTATCCACAGCAGACAATCGATCTGTTCGGCCTCGCTAAAGCCGTCGCGATCCAGCCCGAACATGCCATCCAACTGCGCCGCCGCCACGCCATTCAACAAACGCACCTGCCAGCCCAGGGCACTGGCGGCAATCGCCAGCGCGGCCTGGGCGTGGCCCAGGTCATGCTGACAGTAACGGTAACTTCGCTCGCCGTACTTCCAGGCTTCACGCCAGCCGATGCTGCTCAGCGCCAGCAGCACGCCACCGACAGGCAGACTCGCGCTCAATTGCGCGGCCAAGGCGGGCGGCAACTCGGCCCGCACCTCCAGGCCGTGCTTATCCGGGGCGTAATGCACCAGCAGCGCGGCCTCGTCCACCGCCCCGGCGGGCAGCAACAAATAGGCTTCGGTCGGGTGCAGATTGCCCGAGGATGGATTGACCCGCAGCGCCCAGCGGCTGCCGCCGGACTCCTTCCAGGCCGACAGCGCCAGACTGTCGTACAGCAGTTGCGCGACGCTGGCGTGATCGAGTGACGCTGGCACCGCCACAGGCGCGGCAAACACCGCGTCATAGTCGACGGACTGCGCAAACGGGCGGCGCTGCAGCTCGATCAGCCGTGCCCCGGCATAACGGCGAAACGCCGCCGGCTGGGTCGCCCAGTGCAACTGACCGGGGCCGGGGGCAAAGTTTTCCGGCTGATGCATGCTCAGCTGGTGATAGGCGCGGACCTGCTGTTCAACCGTCATGGTGTTGCTCCAGCCAGCTGTCACGGCTTAATCGATACAGTAAATGGCGGCGCAGCGGATGCCCTTCAGGCAGCAGCGGATGGTCAAAATCATCGTGCGGATTGCGCTGCATGCCCAGGCGCTGCATCAAGGCTTGCGAGGGCAGATTGGATGGCACGGTAAAAGCCAGCACCTCGGGCAACTGCACCTGCGCGAAGGCGCAGGCCAGCACCGCAGCAGCCGCCTCCAGCGCATAGCCCTGACGCCAATGGGCCTGCTGCAGCCGCCAGCCAATCTCCACCGCCGGGGTAAAGGCCGCCTCGAAATTCACCCGCTGCAGACCCAGTACGCCGATCAGCCCTGGCTGGTCGCGGCGCTCCAGCACCCAATAACCAAAGCCATGCTCGGCAAAGTGCGCTTGCATACGCCGCGCCATGGCATCGCTCTGGGCGCGGCTCAGCACACTGGGGAAATGCCGCATCACTTGCGGGTCGCCATTCAGCGCGGCAAAACCGCGCAAGTCCTCGGCTCGCCAAGTGCGCAGCAATAAGCGCTCGCTGTGCAGTTCGATCCAAGCCATAAACACTACTCGCTCGCGGGTAAATAGCGGCCTGCCGACTGCCGGCAAACCATGCGCGCTATTGTAAGCCCATGGCGCTAATCGTTGCGGCTCCAGGCGCGGCACAAGGCTGATGGCGCAGCCCCGTAGGGGCGCCTTGGTCGCGAAATTTCTGGCGTGGCTTGCGCCTACCGGCGTTGCCAAGGCCACGCCCACACCAAGCTGCCAGCCAGTTTCTGACGGCCTGCGGGCGCTCTGACCGGCTGACGGCTAGACTGCCCTAACGGGTGCATCGGCAGTTAGCCGGCGGCTTCCACGTCGGTTACCTCGCCCGCAGGTCAAGCGCGACTGCCCCCAGGTGGCGTCGCGAAACTGCATTTAACCAAGATAATTTCTGCACCGCGTTTGACGTTTCATCCCGCTCGACACAGCACTCGGAGTCAATGGACGCCATGACCACGTCGAAGAGCAACTTAGCCTGGTTCACGCGCCACCTCTGGTTGGCGCTGGGCATGTTCGTCGTCATAGTCGCCAGCTTTGTGGTGTATGTACGCGCCGAGCAGCACATCCAGCGCGCCAATGAGGCGCGCCTGCAGTCGTTGCTGCTGGCGGACGAATTGCGCCAGTCATCCGATGACCTGACCCGCATGGCGCGCACCTACGTGGTGACTGGCGAGCCGGCCTACAAGCAGCATTTTCAGGCAATCCTCGACATCCGCGAGGGCAAGCAGGCGCGTCCGCTCGACTACCAGCACTGGGAACTGCTGCCGGGCAACGCGCCAGGTGCGAGTCCCCGGGGAGAGGCGGTCGCCTTGCTGGAGTTGCTGCGCCAAGCCGGTTTGACGCCCGCAGAACTCGCCCTGCTGACGACGGCCAAGGCGGACTCGGACGCACTCACGCGCACCGAATTCGCCGCCATGGCGTTGCTCGACGCCAGTAATCCGCCGACCGCGGCCAACCGCGCGACAGCCATCGGCATGCTGCATGACACGACCTTCCAGCACGCCAAAGCCGCCATCATGCGGCCGATCAAGCAGTTCCAGCAGATGGTCGACCAACGCACCCTGGCGGCGGTGCAGGTGGCGCAAACCGAGGCCGCCCGCATGCGCCTGGTGTTCGCGCTGTTTGGCGCACTCCTGATCGGCCTGCTCTGGGCAGCGCGGCATAACCTGCATGGGATTCTGGGTGGTTCGGTGGATGAGCTGCACAGGCGTATCGTGCGCCTCGGCAGCGGGGATTTTTCCAGCGCGATGACGCTCGCCACGGGCCGGGACGATAGCGTACTGGGCTGGCTGGCCGCCACCCAGGGCAAGCTGGCCGAGATTGACGCGCAACACCAGGACAGCGAAGCAAGAAACCAGCGCCTGACCGAGCTGTATGCCGCCTTGAGCCAATGCAATCAGGCCATCGTGCGCAGCACCGACGAGGCGCAACTGTTGGCGCAAGTCTGCCGCGTGGTGGTCGACTTCGGCGCGGCGAAGATGGCCTGGATCGGCGGGCTGGACGCGCAGCGCCAACAGATCACACCGCTGGCCGCCTTTGGCAGCGGCATAGAGCATCTGCAAGGATTGCAGATCTCGCTGGCCGTCGACGGCCCTTACGGACGCGGCCCGAGCGCCACGGCGCTGCGCGAGAACCGACCGGTCTGGTGCCAGGATTTCCAGCATGACCCCACCAGCAGCGCTTGGAGCGCCTGCGCGGTGCAGTTCGGCTGGGGCGCTTGCGCCGCGCTGCCGCTGCATAAGAACGGCGAGGTCTACGGGGTTTTGGCCCTGTATGCCGCGCCGGTCAACGCCTTCGACGAGGGCGCGCGCAGCCTGCTGCTGGAAATGGCCACGGACATCGACTACGCCCTGCACGGCTTCGAGCATGAGGCACAGCGCCGGCGGGCGGAGGCAGCCTTGCGCGAGAGCGAGCAGCGCTTGCGCACCGTGATCGAGACCGATCCGGAATGCATCAAGATCATTAACCACAAGGGCGAACTGCTGGAGATGAACGCGGCGGGGCTGGGCATGCTGGAAGCCGATTCTCTCGAGCAGTTGCAACAGCTCGATCTGCTCGACCTTATTGTGGCCGACTATCGCGAGGCCTTTAACGCCCTGCATGCACGCGTACTCAGCGGTGCAAGTGGCACCCTGGAGTTCCAGGTCCAGGGCCTCAGGGGCACCCGGCGCTGGCTGGAAACCCATGCCGCGCCCCTGCCCGATGGGCGCGGCAAGATCTCGATGTTGTTGGCCGTCACCCGCGACATCACGGTGCGCAAGCAGGCCGAGTTACGCATTCAACACCTGGCGCATTTCGATGCCCTCACCGGGCTGCCTAACCGCGTCCACCTGGATGAACGGGCCACCTCGGCTATCGCGCTGGCGCAGCTCAGCCAAGGGCCGGTGGCTTTGATGTTCCTCGACATCGACCACTTCAAGGACATCAACGACACCCTCGGTCACAGCATTGGCGATGCCTTGCTGATTGAGCTGGCGCAACGGCTGCGCGCGGCCTTGCGCAAGGAAGACACGGTATCGCGCCTGGGCGGTGATGAGTTCATCTTGCTGTTGAATGGCATGGATGCCGACGGCGCCGCCCATGTCGCGCAGAAGCTGTTGGCGGTCATCGCGGCCCCCTGCCAGATAGAGCAGCATGATCTGAACGTCAGCGCCTCGATCGGCATCGCCCTGTACCCAACTGACGGCACCGACCTGGAAACCCTGTCGAAAAATGCCGATGCCGCCATGTATCACGCCAAGCAAGCCGGCCGGCACGGCTACCGCTTCTTTACCGCGCAGATGCAGGTGCATTCGACGCGCCATTTACAACTGGCCAATGCGTTGCGCCAGGCCTTGGAGCGCGATCAGCTGCAGGTGCACTACCAACCACAGTTGGCCATCGCCGATGGCCGCATCGTCGGCGCCGAAGCCTTGCTGCGTTGGACCCATCCCGAGCTGGGCGCGGTATCGCCCGCCGAATTCATCCCCACGGCCGAAGACAGCGGGCTGATTCTGCCCATCGGCGAGTGGGTGTTGCGCCAGGCGGTGCGTCAGGCCAAAGCCTGGCAGCAGGCGGGTCTGGCGCCACTGATCATGGCGGTCAACCTCTCGGCCGTGCAGTTCCGCCATCCCGACCTGCCCAATCTGGTCAGTCGCATCCTCGAGGAAGAAGATTTGCCGCCGGAATACCTGGAACTGGAACTCACCGAGGGCGTCGCCATGTACGACCCGCAAGGCGCCATCGCCGTGATGAACCAGCTGCACGGGCGCGGCGTGCGCATGTCGATCGATGATTTCGGCACCGGCTATTCCTCCCTCAGCCTGCTGAAGAAGTTCAAGGTGTACAAACTCAAGATCGATCAGTCTTTTGTGCGCGACATCAGCACCGATGCGGAAGACCGGGCCATCGTCTGCGCCATCATCAACCTGGCCAAGAGCCTGGGCCTGCAAACCATCGCCGAGGGCGTGGAAACGGCCGGACAACTGGCGTTCCTGCGCGAGCAGGCGTGCGATGAAGTGCAGGGCTACTACTATTGCAAGCCCCTGTCCGCCGAGCAGTTCGAGCAGTTTGCGCGCGCCAAGGTTTGAGCGGTTGCGGGCGGTGCGGCTGGCGTTGGTCACGCCCGCTTAAACGCCAACGGCCCAGCGGGAGATGAATCCACGCTGGGCCGTCGTTGCTACTGGCAACCGTTAAACCATTGGTTTTATTCGGCGGGGATCTCGCCTTCACCGGCGGCAGCCGAGTCGTCGGCGTAATCTTGCACGCCGGCATCATCGTCGCTGGCTTGCGGCATGCCGCCACCCATACCACCGGCCATGCCCATGCTCATGGCCATAAACTCTTCGAGCGGCATTTTGCGCCCGTTGAGGTCGACTTGGCCGTCGGCGTATTTAAGGCTGGCAACGATATTGTCACCGTCCACCACCGCCATCTGCGTACCCACGGCCATCATCCCGGCCATCTCCGACATTTGTTCGGCTTGCTGCTTGGCGGCTTCTGGGTCGGCGCTTGGATCGAGGGCCGCTTGGCTGAGGACCACGTCCTTGATCATCGGCTTGGACACCTGCAACCGCGCATCCAGACTGGCAATGCTTTGCATCGCCAGGGCATCAGGTGGCAAGTCGAAGGAGCTTGGCTTGTTCAGACCGACGCTGAGGTTAAAGCTGCTTTGACCATTGGCGGTTTTGAACGCGAACTTGTCCAGCGCCAGCACTGGCTTGGCGGCCAGCAATTGGCCGATATCCGCTTCCAGTTTGGTTTTCTGCTCGGCACTCAGGTTGAAGTCCGGGTTGCTGGCGTCGTAGTGGCTGGCGTCCAGGTTACTGATGAGCTGCTTGTACATCTCGGACAGATCTTTGATCGCCAAGGTATCGAGATTTTTCACGCTACCGGCCAAGTCCAGGGCGCCGAGGTCTTTACCGGCAAAGTTAACCATGCCAATGCCGTAGGTGAAGCTGCCGAACACGCCGGTTTTGTCTTCGTCGAGTTTGCCGGTTTGCAACATGTCATTGATCAACAGTGGCGGTTGCTCGGCGATCAGCACCTGTACCTGCTTCAGCTTGCTTTCGCTGGTACCCAGGTACAGGCCGGACGCGCCCATGTTCGAATCATTGCGCAGGCTCAAGCCTTGCAGCTCGATGCGGGTATTGTCGGGGCCGACCAGCGCCAGGCTGTCCATATCGCCGTCAACTTTGAAGTTTTTTTGTCCATCAGATACCAGCGCATTGATGTTCAGGCCAGAGAACTTCAGGCTCATGCCATCTTCACTGAATTCCAGCGGTTGCAGCTTCAGGCTGCTGTTCACGTTGCCGGTATAGCCAATGCTGGAGTGGCCAGTGAATGGCGAGAGGCCTTTGCTGGCAGTGAACCACTTGGCCACCAGCGGGCTGTTTTCCAGTTCAAAGTTGTTTTTGACCAGCACCGGCATTAGCTTCAAGCCCATCAGCCGCGACAGCGGGAAAGGCCCGTGCTCGATGCGATCAACAAACAACAGCTCATCATCGATGGCTTTGCTTTCATCGCCGGTGGTGGTCAGATCGCCCTTGGCTTTAACCCGGTAGTGGGCGGTACTGCTTAACAAGCCGCGCTCCAGCGATACCAGCTCAACCGTGACATCCAGACCCAGGCCCGGCGTCAGGTTTTTAAGCTCCTGGTTGGCCTGGGCAATGGAACTGGTCAAGCTCGACTCCAGTTGCTGACCGGTGTACCAAGCGCCTGCGGTACTGGCAACGCCGGCAACCACAGCTAAGCCAACAGCAATCCCTACTGATTTTTTCATAACAAAACTCAAATGATGATGGGGAAATTACAGGCTGCGTGAAAACGTAGCGAGTGAAGGTTAGGCAAGGCAAAAACAGGCGAAAAAGCGCAGTTTACGAGTTGTAAATGAGCATTTTGAGCCTGTTTTTAACGCCGCATAGCCGAGCGCAGTAGTTTTCACACAGTCTGGTGGGGCGGGCTGACAAACCAGCACTTGGCCACGCAACCCGCGCGCAGCGCAGAATAACACCCAAGGGAGCCGCTTGAGCCCATGTCAAAGGTGTCAGCCGGTCATTATAAACGCAGCGACTGCGGCAAAAATATCGGCAAAGTCTCAATGCGCCACTCCACCGGCGGATTAGCTGACAGTTCACTCAAGCTTTATGCTTGCCAGCGCGGGGCTATGCTCTGCATGCTTAGCAGGCCATAACAATCATAAGAAGCGCTAATAACTATGCGAAATTCGCGACTGCTTAGGCGTCTGCGCACCGATTTCCAGTTGTCCATCCTGACCCTGATGGGCGCGCTCGGCGTCTTCGGCATTTCACCCTATGCGGTCTACCGACTGCTGGAAGGCAATTATGTGGTGGGGGTGGCCGACGTCATCATCGTCTGCTCGACCATTGCCGCGGTGCTTTATGCCTGGCGCAGCGGCGACACGGTCAAACCGGGCATCGCGGTGGCGGTTATTTTCTCGGCGGCCTCGACCCTGATCGCCATCAAGCTGGGGATCAATGGGCTGTTCTGGATCTACCCGCTGATTCTGTTCAACTTCTTTATGGTCTCACCGAGCAAGGCGCTGCTGGCCATGCTGCTGGTGCTGAGCACCTTGGTGGGCTACGCCTTGAGCGTGCCCGGCACGGTGTTCGAAAGCCACTATCAGATGGTGTCATTTCTGGTCACCAGCCTGATGGCCAGCTTTATGAGCTTTATCTTCGCCTATCGCACCCATAACCAGCGCGACCAGTTGCAGCTATTGTCGGTGCTCGACCCGCTGACGGGCGCGCGCAACCGCCGGGCCATGAATGAAGAGCTAAAAATCGCCGCCTCGGTGCAGCGCCGCCACGGCGACCACTATGCCGTACTGGTGATGGACCTGGATCACTTCAAACAGATTAACGACAGTCACGGCCACTTGGCCGGCGACCAGGTGCTGATGGACTTTGTCGAGCTAATCAAGCGCTGCTCACGCAAAGAAGATCGCTTGTTTCGCTTCGGCGGCGAGGAGTTTTTGCTGTTGTTGCCCAATACCGATTTGGCCAGCTTGCGCATCGCCGCCGAGCACCTGCAGGCCCGGGTCGCCGAGCAGCTGAAAGGCCCTGGCGGACCGGTGACTATGTCCAGCGGCGGCGCCGTCTTGCAACGCGGCGAGCACTGGGAAAGTACCCTGCAACGCGCCGATCTGTGCCTCTATCAAGCCAAGGATGCCGGCCGCAATCGCGCCGTGATCGACGCCACCACAGCAGCCCACTAACGACCCGCATCGCGTCATCAAGCAGTGCCTCTATCAAGCTAAGGATGCCGGCCGCAACCGCGCCATCATCGAAGGTTAAGCCTCGCTGAGACTAGTAGTTACTTGCGTCCTCAGCTGGGTCGGGAACAGCCGTTCGAACTCATCCCTGACCACCGCATAACATTCGCAGACACGCTCCTCCATGCCTGCCCGGTCGAGCAAGGTGATGCTGCCGCGGCGATAGCTGATCAAGCCGGCCCGCTGCAGATTGCTCGCCACTTCAGAAACCCCACCGCGGCGCACACCCAGCACGTTGGCGATCAACTCTTGGGTCATTCTCAGCCGGTTACTCGGCAGGTGATCGAAACATTGCAACAGCCAGCGACAAAACTGCTGGTCCAGCGAATGCAGGCGATTGCACACCAGCCGCTGGGCCATCTGCGTCAGCAACGCCTGGGTATAGCGCAAGAGCAATTGCTGCAAAGGCCCGGCGCGCTCGAACTCATCCTTGAGCAGTTGCCCCTTCATCCGGTAGGCATAGCCCGGACTTTGCACCATGGCCCGGCTGGGCGTGGTTTCGCCGCCCATAAACAGCGACAGACCAACAATGCCCTCATTACCGACCACGGCGATTTCCACCGAAGCACCATCTTCCATGGTGTAGAACAGCGACACTATGGCGTCGGTGGGGAAATACAGATGACGCATCTGCTCACCCGACTCGTAAAGCACCGCGTCAGATAACATCGGAACCAGCTCGAGAAAAGGTAATAAACGCTGCAGCTCCCCAGCCGGCAAGGCCGCGAGCAGTTTGTTTTGGCAGGGGTCGCTAGAGCTAAGCATTAGCATCTCTTGATTAATGGAACAGTTATTGCCGGCTATAGGCACCATCATGGCGAGAAATGCTCAAGAGTTCTGTCCGTTTCCGAACACAGCGCAGCTCTCTTGTGTATGAAGCTGGCTAAATAGCACTAAACCGCGACCGAGCCCGCGCTCATACCCATCACCCGGCCATCCCCCCCCCCCCCGCAGGCTGGTGCTCGGGTAGAATGCGCCGTCTCTGCCAACGCCAGCGCCCCGACCATGACTGACTCAGCCCCCCGCCCCACTTCGCACGTCGTCATTATTGGCGGCGGCCCGGCCGGCTTGATGGCGGCCGAGGTGTTGGCACTGGCCGGGGTCAAGGTCGAGTTGTTTGATGCCATGCCCTCGGTTGGGCGCAAGTTTTTGCTGGCCGGGGTCGGCGGCATGAATATCACCCACGCCGAGCCTCAGGCCGCTTTTCTGTCGCGCTACGGCGCCCGCCGCCCCGAGCTGACCGCATTATTGAGCGAGTTCGGCGCCACGCAGTTGCGCGAATGGATTCATGGCCTGGGCATCCAGACCTTTGTCGGCAGCTCCGGGCGGGTCTTCCCCACCGACATGAAAGCCGCGCCCTTGTTGCGTGCCTGGCTCAAGCGCCTGCGCGAGCACGGCGTCAGCCTGCACACCCGCAGTCGCTGGCTGGGCTGGAATCGCGATGGCAGCCTGCGCATCGCCGGTGCCGAAGGCGAACGCGCCGTGCATGCCGACGCCGTGCTGCTGGCACTCGGCGGCGGCAGCTGGGCGCGGCTGGGTTCAGATGGTGCCTGGCTGCCGCTGCTGGCCGAACGCGGCGTAGCATTGACGCCACTGCAGCCGAGCAATTGTGGCTTCGACGTGGCCGGCTGGAGCTCGTTATTTGCCGATAAGTTCGCCGGCGCGCCGGTCAAATCCACCGCCATCACCATCAACCAGCAAACGCCACGCCTTGGCGAATTTGTGCTCACCACCACCGGCGTCGAGGGCAGCTTGATCTATGCGCTGTCGGCGCAGATCAGGGAGCAAATCAACAGCCACGGCTCGGCGACTGTTTATCTCGACCTGCTGCCGCACAAAAGCTCAGCGCAAATCGAGGCCTTGCTGCGCAAACCGCGCGGCAGCAAATCACTCAGTAATCACCTGCGCAGCCAGCTCGGGCTGGAGGGCGTGCGCGCCGGTTTGCTGCGCGAACTAACCGACGCCGCCAGCTTTGCCGACTTAGGCCTGCTGGCCGGCGCGATCAAGGCGCTGCCGCTGACCTTGGTCAAAACCCGCCCGCTGGACGAGGCGATCAGCACGGCCGGCGGCGTGCCCTTCGAGGCGCTCACTGCCGAGTTGATGCTGCGCCAATTGCCCGGAGTGTTCTGCGCCGGCGAGATGCTCGACTGGGAAGCACCCACTGGAGGCTATCTACTCAGCGCCTGCTTCGCCTCCGGCCGCGCGGCGGGCCTCGGCATGCTGGCGTGGTTGCAACAACGCGCAGCGGACTGACCGGCCACAGCGCAGCGGACAAAATGGAACCATCGTGCTAGATTTACTTGCCCCCAATCAGCCCGAGACCCGCCATGCCTCTAGCCTTTCGCCGCGCCCTGCCGGATGACGTTGCCGCCGCCGTTGCGCTGATATACAGCTCAGGACCGGCAGCCTTTGACTACGCCTTTGCCTGCACGGCCAAGGGCGACGCCCAAGACTTTTTGCGCTGGGTGTTTGCTCGTGGCCGCGGTCAGTTCGGTTACCGCCAGCATTGGGTCGGCACACAGGGCGGTCAGGTGGTGGCCAGCGGCACCGCCCAAAGTGGCGAGGCCAACGTGGGCAACCTGCTGCTGGCCGCCAGCCAGATCATGCGCTTCTATGGCCCGCTGCATTGCTGGAAAGTGCTCTGGCGCGGCGTGCAACTGGAACGCATCATCGCCCCGCCACCCAAACGAACCTTCTACCTGGCACACCTGGGCGTCAGCAGTGCGGTCACCGGCCAAGGCATCGGCAGCCACCTGATCGACTTTCTTCTGCAACAGGGCCGCGCCGCCGGTTTTAGCCGTTGTGCGCTGGATGTGGCCACCAGTAACCCGCGCGCCCAAGCCCTGTATGAGCGGCTGGGTTTTGCCGTACAACGGGAAAACGCCTCGCACTTGCCGGGCATCGCCGCCCACCGTTACCTGCAGCGTCCGCTCTAGCCGGCCACGCGCACACCGGCACTGATCGCGCTGCCCAGCGTTGCCGGCTATGCTTGCAGCTAAGCCGGCAAGCATCCCGGCATTTTTTTGATGACGGTGTGAGCGCAATGGTAATTGGGCTACTGGTCTGCGATGACTCCATGATGGCGCGCAAGCAGCTGATTCGCGCACTGCCGCCCGAATGGCCGGTGAGCATCAGCCAAGCCTGTCACGGCGAAGAAGGCCTGCAGATGATTCGCCAAGGACTGGCGACAGTGGTGTTGCTCGACCTGACCATGCCGGTGATGGATGGCTATGAAGTGCTCGCGGCGCTGCGCAGCGAAGGCCTGACGCCAAAAGTCATAGTGGTGTCCGGCGACGTGCAGGAAGAAGCCATCCGCCGGGTGACTGAGCTGGGCGCCCTGGCCTTTATCAAGAAACCGGCGGAACCCGAGGAGCTGCGTCAGACCCTCGAACGCCTCGGCCTGCTCAGCCCAGCCGATAACGCCGTCGCCAGCCTCGAGCCGATACCGCCACGGCCAAACTTTGAACTGAAAATCAATTTCCGCGATGCCCTGCGCGAGATCAGCAACGTCGCCATGGGTCGCGCCGCCGCCTTACTGGCCAAGGTACTGGGGGTGTTTGTCGAGCTGCCGGTGCCGGCGGTGAATATCTTTGAAGTCAGCGAGCTGCACATGACCCTCGCCGATGCCCAGCGCGGCGAGCGTTGCAGCGCCTTGTGCCAGGGTTTTATTGGCGACGGGATTGCCGGCGAGGCGCTGCTGCTGTTTCACGACTCGGAAATTTCCGACATCGGCCGACTGTTCAACTGGCAGCCACGCAACGATGTGGAAACCTCGGAGATGCTGCTTGATTTGGCCAGCATTCTAATAGGTGCCTGCCTGAGCGGCATCTCCGAGCAGATTGATGTGCGCTTCTCCCAAGGTCATCCACAACTGCTGGGGCTGCACAGCTCGATCGACAGCCTGATTCACGTCAACCAAAGACGCTGGCGCAAAACCCTGGCGGTGGAAATCAGCTACAGCCTGGAAGGCCACAACGTACATTTTGACCTGCTGCTGCTATTTACCGAAGACTCGATTCAGCGCCTCAGTCACAAGATCAATTACCTGCTCAACTAGCAGCGAGAAACCGCCATGGCCGCCCAAATCGACATCAATGAAGTCCACTGGCTGCTGGATATAGTCCAGTGCATCGACGTCGGCGTGATAGTCCTCGACCGCAACTATCAGATCGAAGTGTGGAACAGCTTTATGGAAAACCATTCAGGCATGGGCCCGGATCAGGTCCATGGCCAATCGCTGTTTAGCCTGTTTAGCGAGATCGACGAACCCTGGTTTCGGCGCAAAGTCGACACCGTGCTGCAACTGGGCACCCGCGCCTTTAGCCTGTGGGAGCAACATCCGTATTTGGTGCACTTCAAGAACTACCAGCCCATCACCGGACAAGCCGATTACATGTACCAGAACGTCACGCTGCTGCCGTTGGCGGGAGCCACAGGCGTGATCGAGCATATTTGCGTGGTGATCTACGACGCCACCCAAGCGGCCATGCACAAACGTCAATTGGATGCGCTGAGCACAGCGCCTTAAATCATCCGAAACCGTAGGATGGGTTGAGCGCAGCGATACCCATCAGCCGTAGATTGGGCACAGCGCCGGCAGCCTGCAGTGCCACCGACAATGGTGGGTTACGGCGTACGCAGATCGCAATCAATCCAGCACCGCGCACGCCTAACCCACCCTACGCCCCGCTGCACAATCCTTGCACCGCCTACTTCTTCTTTTTCGGTCCGGTGTTAAATACCGGAATCTTGCGCACTATTTTCACTTGCGGCTCGGCCGGTTCGTTGCTCTCCAGCCATTTGCCGAGGTTCTTCTTGCCGCCACCACCGACCACTTTCGGCTTTTTCGGTTTCTTGGACTTCTTCAGCACCTGACCCGTGGCATCGATCAGCGGCACCCGATGCTCGGGGATAAAGTCGGCTTCTTCGACGCGCTTCAAGCTCTGCCCACTGAGCACCTCGATGGCCGCCAGCAGGTTGACCTCATCGGCGCACACCAAGGAAATCGCCTGACCGCTGTTGCCGGCACGGCCGGTGCGACCGATGCGATGCACGTAGTCTTCGGCCACAATCGGCAGGTCGAAGTTGACCACCAGCGGCAGGTCGTCGATATCCAAGCCGCGCGCCGCCACGTCGGTGGCAAATAGAATCTGTACTTCGCGGGCCTTGAAGCGGTCCAGCGCCCGCTGACGGGTGGCTTGCGGCTTGTCGCCGTGAATGCCGTCGACGTTGAGGCCTTGTTTTTGCAGCAGCTCGGTCAGTTCATCGACGCCCTTGCGGGTTTTCACGAACACCAGTGCATGGCTCCAGCTGTGTTTTTTCAGCAGATGGCAAAACAGCTCGGTTTTGCGCTTCTTGTCCACGGTGATCACGCACTGCTTGACGTTGCTGGCGGTGACGTTGCGCGGGCTGACTTCGATGGTCAGCGGGTTATCCAGCATCTGCTCGGCCAGCACTCGAATGGCATCGGAGAAGGTCGCCGAAAACAGCAGGGTCTGGCGCTTTTTCGGCAAGGCCGCGTAGATCGAACGCAGCTCATCGGCAAAGCCCAAGTCGAGCATGCGGTCGGCCTCATCCAGCACCAGGGTTTGCAGCTGCGAAAACTTCAGGGCTTTCTGCCGGAACAAATCCAGCAGCCGGCCGGGGGTGGCCACCAACACGTCGACGCCCTTACGCAGCTTCATCATCTGCGGGTTGATGCTAACCCCGCCGTAGGCGGCAAAGGTGCTCAGCGGCAGGTGCTGGCCGTAGGTACGAAAGCTCTCGTGGACTTGCTCGGCCAACTCACGGGTCGGCACCAGCACCAAGGCGCGCACCGAGTTACTGGCCACCACCGGGCCTTCCAGCATCAGCCGTTGCAGCAGCGGCAGGGCAAAACCGGCGGTCTTGCCGGTGCCGGTTTGCGCCGCGGCCATCAGGTCACGGCCAGCCAGCACGGCGGGAATGGCCGCGGCCTGCACCGGCGTGGGGGTTTTGTAGTCGAGCTCGTCGAGGGTGCGCTGCAGGGGTTCGATCAGGCCAAGGGCGGCGAAAGTCATGGGAATAACCAGGGCATTTACGGGAATGCCGGCAGTTTACCCTGTCCGCCCCCACGGCAAGCGACTGTCTGCCGCTTTGCGGCCTAACGGCTGTCGCGCGCCCGGCTCAGCGCCTCAGCGATTTTTGCCGCCGGCACCTTCTGCAAGTTGCACAGCAGCTGATGGGAAATAGTCGCTATGCCGTGCCGCTGGCGCAGCAGCTCAGCCATAAACAGCATCAGGTTGGCGGCCATTTCCGTATCGGCCATGGCCCGGTGGGCCTTGCCGGTATTGGGCAATTTGGCCCAGTTGTTCAGGGTGCCGAGCTTGTGATTGGGCGCCTGGGGCAATAAGCGCCGCGCCAGCAGCATCGAGCAGGCAAAGTTTTGCACCCGCTGACGCCTAATCAGCGCCAACTCGGCGTCCCAGAACTTCTGGTCAAACGAGGCGTTATGCGCAACCAAAGGCGTTGCACCGACGAACTCGGCCACCTCGGCCATCACCTGGGCAGCCGGTGGCGCACTGCGCAACATGGCGTTGCTGATGCCGGTCAGGCTTTCGATAAAAGGCGGCACATAGGCGCCGCTGTTCATCAGGCTTTGATAGCGCGCGACGATGCGACCGTCTTCCACTAGGGCCACGGCAATTTCGGTGGCGCGGCAATTTTGTCCGGGTGACATGCCGGTGGTTTCAAAGTCGATGACTGCGATGCGTTCCACGATTAATCCAGTAAGTGGTAAGTGGTAAGTAGGGAGTGGGGATGAACAACAGCGAAGCGTTGGCCACCGTGCGGGTTGCCGGTCAATTTATGCCCGACACAGAGGTGTTTGGGGCCAATGGCGGGTAAAGCTGGCGGCCAAGCTGCGCGTTGACCGCCCTATGTTTTGAGCAGCAGAGCGCCTTCAATCGGCACATAGCGGCTGGCGGCGCGGATCAGCGATTGCGCGGTCAGGCCCGGCACGCCATAGGCGGTGGCTTCGACGCCATCGCGGATGCGGATTTTATCCAATAGCAGATCAAAATCGCCATCGCCGGAGGCCAACACCACCTCATCAACCTGCGGCGCCACCTCGAGAATATCGATGCAAATGCCCACGTCCCAGTCACCCTTGGCCGAGCCATCGCTGCGCTGGATATAGGGCTTGAGCTTCACCACAAAACCCAAGTTGCGCAGGATCTGCTGGAACTGCTGCTGCTTGGCATCGCCACGGTCGATGGCATAGGCGTACGCCGTCACTATCTGCCCACGCTGGCTGATGTCAGCCCACAGCGCGGCATAATTAAAGTGACAGCCATGGGCTTGGCGCACCGTGTAGTAGAGGTTCTGGACATCGGCGAACACGGCGATTTTTTTCACCAGCAACTCCTGGGGGTAAAGACTGCGCGGCAGTATGGGCGAAGCCGCCGCCGCGCGCACCCATCCACGCGCACCGGCGAGCAACTTGCAGCGCACGGCCCGCACAACTGCACGACCTCAACAATCACCGTGAGCGAACGCCTGTAAGGTGTCGCCGTCCATGCGGTAGCGAACCCATTCATCTTGCGGCGCAGCACCAAGCGACTGATAGAACTTGATCGCAGGTGTGTTCCAGTCCAGTACGCTCCATTCGAGCCGACCACAGCCACTGTCGCAGGCGACTTTGGCCAAATGCCGCAGCAGTTGTTTGCCGGCACCTGCACCGCGCTGGCTGGGCGAGATATACAGATCCTCAAGGTACAGGCACTTGCGGCCGAGCCAGGTCGAATAACTGAAAAAATACACGGCGTAGCCAATCGGCTGATCGTCACGGCTGCAAATTAGTGCTCGCGCCGGCGAGTCGGCGGCAAACAGGCTCTGCTCGATATCGCCCACGCTGGCGACCACTGCGTGCTCAGCCTTCTCGTAAATCGCCAGCTCGGTGATAAAGGCCAGAATCTGCGCGGCGTCGGTCAACGCGGCCTCACGGATATGAATGCTCAAAGAAATACTCCTAACGCTGTGATTGAGTCCGCTGCGTGCCTGCATGGGGGGCCAATAGCGCCGCGACTAAAGCTTACGAACTTGAACATATAACCGGAACATTGGCATGTTCCACCAGCAACTCTCTGGCACGGATCGCCACTGGCTGACCATTAGGTTTTAAAGTTAAAGTCGCGCGCTAGTATGCCTGCACCCAGGAAAGGACAGCCACTATGCCACCGCCCCTCGCCGCAGTGCCCCGACACAATGCGCCGGCGCTGCTAATCATCGACCTGCAGCAAGCGATGCGCGGGCCTCAGCTGCGCCAACGCAACAACCCCGATGCCGAAAGCCGCTGCGCCGCACTGCTCGACCATTGGCGAGCGCAGCACTGGCCGCTGGTGCATATTCGGCATATCTCGCGCTCACCGACCTCGGTGTTTGCCCCCGGCCAAGCCGAGGTATTGTTCCAGCCAGAATTCGAGCCACTCGCCAACGAACAGGTGTTCGAGAAGAACGTGCCCGATGCTTTTATCCAGAGTGCATTGGAGCGCTGGCTGCGGGTACGGAGTATCGAACGGGTGGTCATAGTCGGTGTTGCCAGCGAGAACTCAGTTGAGTCCACGGCTCGCACTGCCGGCAATCTGGGCTTTCACACCGTGGTGCTGAACGACGCTTGCTTCACCTTCGCCAAAGCCGACTTCGACGGCCGCCCCCGCAGCGCCGAAGAGGTGCATGCCATGGCGATGGCCAACTTGCAGGGCGAGTACGCCACAATACTGAACAGCACCGAGCTGCTGAAAAGCCTCTTGCCTGAGCTTGTTTGAGCCATGCTCGCCGACTCCCGGCATTTGGAGCGTCTGCGTCCATCGGCTACAGTGGCAACCTGTTTTTTGCAGCGATAACCCTTGATGACCCCGCTCAGCCTGCTTCGCGACACCTGGTTTTTCTTTAGTCGCAACCTGCCGACCATCGCCCTGCTGTGCCTGCCCTGGGTGGTGCTGGAAAACCTCGCCCAGCACGCCATCAACGCCTGGCTCGGCAGCGCGGAGGGCATGGGTTACAGCCTGCTCGCCGGTTTGCTGTTTTACCCGCTGTATAGCGCCGCCTTGATCTTGTTTATCGATGCCCGTAGCCGCGGCCTACAGCCAAGAGTGCGTGATCTACTCGCTGCAGCCTTGCAGTTGTGGCCAAGTTTTGCGCTGCTGGCGGTGCTGAGCACGCTGCTGATCGTGCTCGGCGCTTCGCTGCTGGTGTTGCCGGCGTTGTGGGTGATGGTCAAGCTGGCCTTCGCCGAGTACTTGCTGGTGCTGCGTGGCCTGTCGCCACTGGCGGCCATACGGGAAAGCATGCGCCTGACCAATGGTTACTTCTGGCCGATTGCGGCTTGCCTGTTGGCGGTACTGGCACCGCTGTGGCTGCTGGACTGGTGGACCTATCAGCAGCTGGGCGAACAGCCCAATGAATGGCTGGCGGTGCTGCTCGATAGCGCCAACGGCTTTGCGCAACTGAGCGCCACCGTGCTGCTGTTTCGCTTTTACATGCAGCTCAGCAGCCTGCCGGCGAGCGCTGACGACTAGCCGCTTGCGCGACTAACAGGCCGTTGAGAAATGTAGGCGAGGCAGCCGAGACAAGGCAAAAACAGGCGAAAAAGCGGAGTTTACGTGTTGTAAATGAGCATTTTGAGCCTGTTTTTAACGCCGTATCGGCAACGTAGGTAGTTTCTCAACGGCCTGTTAAGGCCGGCGGGCCTTGAGGCGCGACATGCGGGGCAGCAATACCCGCTCAAACAAGCGCGGGAAGTAACGCGCCAGCAGGCGTGCACGCCAATCGACGTTATCCAGCACCAGCAAGGACTTACGCTTCAGCGCGCCACGGTAAATCGACTCGGCCACATCCCGCGCCGAGGCCAATTTACGCATCGCCAGGGGCGGCTGGTTGGCCAAGGTAACGCTACCCACCAAGGCGTTTTTGCGCAGGTCGGTGGCGGTAAAGCCCGGGCACACCAGCATCACATTGACCCCCGAACCATTGAGCTCGTAACGCAGGGTTTCAAACAAACCATGCAGCGCATGCTTGCTGGCGTTGTAGGCACTGCGATAGAGCAGCGGCGCATACACCGACAAGGAGCTCAGCACGATGATCTGCCCACGGCGGGTGATCAGGCTCTCCAGCGCGGCCTTGGTGCAGTGCAGCGCGCCAAAGTAGTTGACCGCCATAACCCGTTCAAACACCCCCAACTCGGTTTCGGCAAAGCTGCTGCGATGGCTGATGCCGGCGTTATTGACCAGCACATCGATGCCGCCAAATTGCTCCAGCACCCGGGCGACGGCCTGCTGCACCGCCAGCGGATCGGCCACATCGCAGCACAGCCCGAGGGCTTCGACATTGTGCTGATCGCGCACCAGTTGCAGCAGGCTATCCAGCTCGGCCTGCTGCAAATCGAGAATGACCAAACGCGCCCCGGCCTGGGCAAAACGCAGCACCAACGCCCGGCCGATGCCGGCGCAACCACCGGTCACCAACACCACCTTGTGCTCATAAACCTTACTGGTGAAAACCTTGCGCTGCATGCTTGCCCCCTTTATTGACCTTACAAACGCTTATGGCTGCCATCGCAGCGCGGCGGCGACTGCGTGTGTTTACAGCCGCACAGCCAGACAGTTTCGGCTTTCTGCGCAGTAAATTTCAGCGGGGTGAACTCGCTACCCTTATGGGAGCCGTCGCAAAACGGCTGCTTGGCGCTGTGCCCACAACGGCACCAGAAATAATCTTTACCGGCCACCAGCTCGACGGCATAGGGGCTTGTTTGCGCGATTAGCGGCTCAGTCATGATCAACTCCTAAGAGCAAATTAACGGGCCGCAGCCCACTGAGTCATCAGCATAGCCGAGTCACCCAAGCCGTGGCCGACAGCGACTGGCGCAAACGCGACATGCGCCTGGCGCCACACGCATAGCTCAACCAAACCTAGCGCCTTGGCTTGGCCCGCGCGGTGGGTTCGGCGATCAGCGGATCATCTGGCCAGTAGTGTTTGGGGTAGCGGCCCTTAAGGTCTTTTTTGACCTCGGCGTAGGTGTTGGCCCAAAAGCTGGCCAGATCCTGGGTCACCTGCACCGGGCGACGACCCGGCGACAGCAGGTGCAGTTTGAGCACTTGGCAACCGCCGGCGATCCGTGGGGTGCTGGTCAAGCCAAACAGCTCTTGCAGACGCACCGCCAGCACCGGTGGCTGCTCGTGGTAGTCGATGCCGATACGCGAACCCGAGGGCACCTCCAGGCTCTTCGGCGCCAGCTCATCGAGGCGTTGCGGCAGTGGCCAAGGCAGCAAGCTGGCGAGCATGGCCGGCAAGTCGAGGCTGCTGAAATGGCTGAGCCGGCTGACCTTGGCCAGATAGGGCAGCAGCCAGTCCTCCAAACTGGCCAGCAGCACCCCATCGCTGACGTCCGGCCATTGGCTGACCTCGGCGGACTCCAGCTCCAGCCGGCGCATCAAAGCCAAGCGCGCCTGCCATTGGCGCAGCTCGGGGGTCCAGGCCAGCAGCTCCAAACCCTTGCGCCGCACCAGGGCGAGCAAGGCGCGGCCCCGTGCGCCCTCATCCAGATTGCTCAGTGGTTGGCTGTCGAGCAGCAGTTCACCGACCTTGCGTTGCCGCTCGGCGCGCAGCACACCTTCGCGCTCATCCCAATCGAGCACCTCGATACTGCTGACCTGTTCGGCCAGGGGGCCAGCAAACAACTCGGGGTCGAGGTCGGCGGCCAAATAGATGCGTTCCTCGCGCTGGCCCTGACGGCTGCCGAGATCGGCGATCACCAGCCATTCGTGCTTCATCAGCCCGTCGGTCTCGCCGAACAGCGCCGCCCGGCCATTGGCCAGGCGATACTCGGCGCCACCGCTACGGCGTTGCCGGGCGATGCGGTCGGGGTAGGCAAAGGCCAGCAAACAACCGAGCCAGCGTTCATGGCTCGGTTCCGCCACCGCATCACGGCCAGCGCCACGCCCGTTTAAATAGCCGCGAAACTGCCGAGCCAATTGCCGCGCCCGCTGCACCCCGCCCTGGCTGCCACGGCTGCCGGCCTCGGCGCCGCTGAGCAGGCCGATGCGGCGGTGCAGGTCGGCGCCGCCACTGCGCAAAATATCCCGCTCGCCCAACAGTGCGGCCAAATCGCAGGCCAACGCGCCCAGCCCCAAGGCATGGCCGCGCAGCAGCAAATGCGCGATCCGCGGATGCGCCGGCAGTTCGCTCATGGCCTGGCCATGGGCGGTCAAACCGCCCGCCGGGTTCAGCGCCCCCAGCCGCCCGAGCAGGTCGCGGGCCTGGGCAAAGGCGGCGCTGGGCGGCGCATCCAGCCAAGCCAGCTCGCCAGGCTGAACGCCCCAACGGGCCAGTTGCAAGGCCAATCCGGCCAGATCGGCCTGGAGGATTTCGGCGCTGCTGTAGGCCGCCGCCTGTTGATGCTGGGCCTCGGACCACAGCCGGTAACAGACTCCAGGCTCTAGGCGACCGGCCCGACCGGCGCGCTGGGTGGCCGAGGCGCGAGAGATGCGCTGGGTATCCAGGCGGGTCATGCCGCTGGCCGGATCGAAACGCGGCACTCGCTCCAAACCGGCATCCACCACCACCCGCACGCCGTCGATGGTCAGGCTGGTTTCGGCGATATTGGTGGCCAACACCACCTTGCGCCGCCCCGTCGGCGCCGGCTCGATGGCCGCGCGCTGGGCGGCCAGATCCAGCTCGCCATGCAATGGACAGAGCAAGATATCCACCCGCCCGCTGAGCGCCTCTTGCAACTGTTCATGCACCCGACGGATTTCCGCCTGCCCGGGCAGAAACACCAGCACGCTGCCGGTCTCATCCGCCAGCGCTTGCAACACCGTGGTCACGGCGCGCGGCTCGATATAGTCACCCGGCTGCAAGGGCCGGCCCCAACGCATCTCGACCGGAAACATCCGCCCGGCGCTGCTGACCACCGGTGCCTGACCGAGCAAGGCCGACAGCCGCTCGCCTTCGAGGGTGGCCGACATCAACAGAATCTTCAGCGGCGCCTCGCCGGCGCTGTCGTCGGCAAACAGCTCACGGCCATTCAGACACAGCGCCAGAGCCAGGTCGGCATCCAGGCTGCGCTCGTGAAACTCGTCAAAAATCACCAGACCAACGCCTTCCAGCGCCGGATCGTCCTGCAGACGGCGGGCGAGAATACCTTCGGTGACCACCTCGATACGGGTGCGCGGGCCGACCTTGGACTCCAGCCGGATGCGATAACCGACGGTTTCGCCCACCGCCTCGCCCAACTCGCTGGCCAGCCGCTCGGCCGCCGCCCGCGCGGCTAAGCGCCGCGGTTCGAGCATCAGGATGCGCCGCCCCGCCAGCCACGGTTCGTTCAGCAAGGCCAGCGGCACGCGGGTGGTTTTACCGGCGCCGGGCGGCGCTTCCAGCACCGCCTCGTGACGCGCCAGCAGGGCGGCGCACAAGGCGGGCAGTACGGCATCTATAGGTAAGGGCGTCATCGGTACTTCACAGGGCCAGCGGCAAGGCGGCGATTATAACCCTGCGGCTTAGCAAGGCTTGCGCGACCTGTAGAAGCTGGCTTGCTATAGTGGCGACCGTCTTTTGCGGAGGTGCTTATGCGCTCACAATTCCGAGTTATTGGGGCCGTTCTGGCGATCAGTTTGTTCACCCAGCTGGCCGCCTGCGGCACCTTGTTTTTCCCTGATCGGCGCGGCCAGATCGAAGGCAAGGTCGATCCGGTGGTCGCCGGCCTGAATGCCATCGGCATTCTTTTCTATGTGCTGCCGGGGCTGATCGCCTTTGGCATCGACTTCGCCACCGGCGCTATCTACCTGCCAGATGCCAAGTACTCCATCGCGCCGCAGCGGCTGCAGGACGCGATTGGCAGCGATGGCAAAGTCGATAACGCCAAACTCAAGGCGATTATCCAACACGAAACCGGCCTCAACCTGCCGCTGGACAATCCCCAGCTGATCCAGCAGCGCGGTAATCTGCAGCAGTTGGCCGCGCTTGGTCTGGCGCCGAACGCCGCCTGACCGGCCGCAATTGGCATCGGTGACAGAGCTTTAGCCAGGACGACCTATGAGCGTTAGCTTGCAACACGCCCGCCTGATGCGTTTGGCCAGTGCCGCAGCCCTGAGCATTGCCCTCGGTTTGGCACTGGCCAAGGCGATTGCCTGGTGGCTGAGCGGCTCGGTCAGCCTGCTGGCGGGGCTGACCGACTCACTGCTGGACAGCGCCGCCTCACTGCTTAACCTGCTGGCCGTGCACTACGCCCTGCGCCCGGCCGATGACGACCATCGCTATGGTCACGGCAAAGCCGAAGCACTGGCAGGCTTGGGGCAATCGCTGTTTATCGGCGTCAGCGCGCTGTTAGTCGGCGCCCAAGGGGTTAACCGCCTGCTGCATCCAGAACCCCTGGGCGCCCAGGCCTTGGGCATTGCCGTGATGCTGTTGTCGCTGGGGCTGACCGCCGCCTTGCTGGTGTTCCAGCAGCATGTGGTCAAGGTCACCGGCTCCACCGCCATTCGCGCCGACTCGCTGCACTATCGCTCCGACTTGCTGCTCAACAGCAGCATTTTGCTGGCCCTGGTGCTGGCCAGTTTCGGCTGGCATCGACTGGACCCGTTGTTCGGCATCGGCATCGCCTTTTACATCCTCTGGAGTGCCTGGAGCATTGCCCGCGAAGCCGTTGCCGTGCTGATGGATACCGAGCTGTCGGTGGAGATCAGCGAGCGCATGCACCAGCTCGCCTGCGCGGTGCCCGGCGTACTGGGCGCCCATGATTTGCGCACGCGCATCTCTGGCACCCGCTGGTTCGTGCAACTGCATCTGGAGTTGCCGGACGAGATGCCGTTGTCACAGGTACATCGGCTGTGCGATCAGGTCGAAGCCGCTATTCATGCCGAATTCCCCCAGGCCGAAGTGCTGGTACACCCCGATCCGCAGGGCATAGTGCCGCACTAAAGCGTGGCCACTCAGCGATCAGCGACGCAACCATAGTGCAATTGCGCGAATAAATTTAGACTGCGCCGAGCCGTTCATCCCCAGCCTCTGAGGTACCGCCATGCTCATGTCACTCTCCCCCAGCGCCGCCGTTCTGCTGAGTCTGGTCGGCTGGAGCCTGCTCTTGGTGTTTCTGCTGGCCTGCATGCGCGGAGTGAAAATCCTCAGCGGGCACAAAGCGGTAAACGCCTTTGCCGCCGATGGCAGCGACGTACCCGGCTTCGGCCAGCGCCTGACCCGCGCCTACGCCAACTGCCTGGAGAACCTCCCCGCCCAAGCGGCCGTGCTGCTCTATGCCATGCTTGCAGGGCAAACGACGATCACCGACCCGCTGGCGTACTGCCTACTCGGCGCGCGCCTGCTGCAGTCTTGCGTGCACATGCTAAGCACCTCGGCACTGTTTGTCTGGCTGCGCTTTGCCAGCTATCTGGTGCAGGTGTTGATTCTGGTCTGGTGGTTGCTGCGCCTAAGCGGCCTGCTCTGATCGCTCACTAAACAACCAGCGCAAAATGCCAAAAGGGCGATCAATTGATCGCCCTTTTGGCATCTATTCGTCCGTTTTCGGCAATTCTGTCGCCGCTGTTATCGCCAGCCTGATTGGGCTTGCGGACCCGGTGGCCAGCTGGTCGGGTAAGACCAGTGGCGGCGCTGCAGCCTGATTGGGCGCGGCGCGTGGACGTATGTGTCCGGGCCTTGAAACTGAGATAAAGCTTAAACCTGTGGGCGCGACCAAAGATTGCGAAAATTGCGCAACAAACCACTAGTTGCGCAATAACAATCCAACAAGGCATCATCTATCGCAATCCAATCACGAAATCACCACCAAGATGAATAGACTCGACCGCTACGACCTGAATATCCTCAGCGAGCTGCAGCGCGATTCGCGCATCTCCAACCAAGACCTCGCCGAGCGCATCGGCCTGTCGCCCTCGCCTTGCTCGCGGCGGGTCAAGCAACTGGAAGACGACGGTTTTATCCTGCGTCAGGTGGCCTTGCTGGATCGCAAGAAGCTCGGCTTAAGCCTCACCGCCTATGTGATGGTCGGCATGGATAGGCACACCCCGGAGCGTTTCGAGCGTTTCGAGGCGGCCATCCGCCAATGCCCGGAAGTGCTCGAATGCAGCTTGGTGACCGGCATGGAGGCCGACTATCAGCTGAAAGTGGTGGTCGCCGACATGGACCACTACCAGAAATTTCTGCTCGGCCAACTGACCCGCATCGAAGGCGTCACCAGCGTGCGCTCCAGCTTTGTGCTCAATCAGGTGCTCAGCAGCACGGAGTTGCCGCTCAACCATCTGCGCAGCTAAAAAGCCCTGCGCCAGACACTGTGACCAACTGCCAAGCGCTCTGACACGCCAGTCCTGCCCGCGTATAATCGCCGGCCTTAGCTTGCCGACCCCGGCAGTCATTAAGCCGCAGTGGAGCAGTCGATGGACCCGCAAGTATTCGAAGACTGGATGATGTACATCCTGGTCGGCGGTCTGATTTTGTTTATGGCCTTTATCGTCTGGGACCTGGCGAAAAAATCCAAAGCCGGGCGCTTCGGCACCATGATTCTGTTCTTAGCCCTGGGCCTGGGCGTGCTCGGCTTCGTCATCAAGACGGTGGTGATTGCTGGCCTCGAAGGCCAGTAGATGAGTAGATAGTGGGGAGTGGGAAGTGGGAAGTGGGAAGTAAGAGAGGGGAATTAGTCGAGTTGCGCCGGCACTTCACGCCACTCTCCCGGCGCCAGCCCATCCAGACTCCAGGGGCCGATGCGCACCCGCACCAGGCGCAAGGTCGGCAAACCGACCGCCGCCGTCATCCGCCGCACCTGGCGGTTACGCCCCTCGCGAATCACTAACTCCAGCCAACTGGTCGGCAAGCTTTTGCGAAAGCGTACCGGCGGCGTGCGCGGCCACAGCTCGGGCTCCTCCAGCAGGCGCGCCTCGGCGGGCAGGGTCAGGCCGTCATTGAGTTGCACACCGGCACGCAGCAACTGCAACTGCTCCTCGCTCGGCAGGCCGTCGACCTGCACCCAGTAGGTCTTGGCCAGTTTGTGCTTGGGATCGCTAATCCGGGCCTGCAGGCCGCCGTCGTTGGTCAGCAGCAACAGGCCTTCGCTGTCGCGATCCAGGCGCCCGGCCGGGTACACGCCGGGAATCTGCAGGTAGTCTTTGAGGGTGGCGCGGCCGCCTTCGTCGCTGAATTGGGTCAGCACATCGAAGGGTTTGTTAAACAGAATCAGCCGTGGCTCGGCCGGTGGCTGTTTGGCCACCCGCCGTGGCGCGCTGGCAACGACGCGCGGACTGGACACGGGACGAGGCGGATTTGAACGAGGAGGACGCGACATAAGTGGCAACGACTTGGGCTAGGCAGGCGGCAGGAGCGGCATGCTAGGTTGAGCGGCATCCACACCGCAAGAGTGCAACGGCAATGTCGCGAGTGCTACGCCCCACCTGGTTGATCGCCCTGCTCAATTTACTCGGCCGCCATGGCCGCCCCCATCGCGGCCCGGTCAGCGCCCATTTTGATGGCCAGCGCTTTCACAATATTCATCCCAAAGCCCACAAAAGCCTGCGCAGCGTGCTCAAGTGGCAGCTCAATCGCCCGCCCCAACAGAAGTGGGTCGCCCAAGCCGGACCAGCCGTCGCGCCCGAGGTACCGCAGCGAGTGCTGGGCGATGAGCTGCGGGTCACCTATATCAATCACGCCACCCTGCTGATCCAGCAACACGGCTTGAATATCCTCACCGACCCGCTGTGGTCGCAGCGCGCCAGCCCCTTCGAATTTATCGGCCCGCGCCGCCACCATCCACCGGGGCTGAGCCTCGACCAGCTGCCGCCCATCGACCTGATTCTGGTCAGCCACAACCACTACGACCACCTCGACCTCTACAGCCTGCGGCAACTGGCCGAGCGCTTCCCCCAGGCCCAGGTGGTCACCGGGTTGGGCAATGCCGGGCTGATCAGGGAGTGCGGGCTTAGCCGCATCACCGAGCTGGACTGGTGGCAAAGTTTGCCGTTGAACGACGCCCTGACCCTGCACGCGGTGCCGGCGCAGCACTGGTCGGCTCGCGCCCGTCACGACACCAACCGCAGCCTGTGGCTGGGCTTTGTGCTGGAATCCGCCGAAGGCCCAGTACTGTTCCCCGGCGACAGCGGCTTGGGCCCCGAGTTTGGCCTGATTCAGCAGCGTTTTGGCCCCCTGCGCTTTGCCGCCCTGCCCATTGGCGCCTATGCGCCGCGCTGGTTTATGCGCGACAACCATATGAACCCGGATGACGCCGTGCAGGCGCACCAGCAACTGGCCTCGCAGTGCAGCATGGCGATTCATTTCGGCACTTTCAACCTCAGTGACGAAGACCAGTTCGCCCCACCGCAAGAGCTGACTCAGGCCCTGCTCGACCGGCAAGTGCCGGCGGCGCAGTTTCGCGCGCCCAAGCCCGGTGAGCAGTGGTTGGTGCCGGTGCTCGCGGCTAACGTATGCACCTCAGGTGAGGTGCATACGGATCTTCAGCCGCGACGAGAGTATCGCCGAGGGTTTCATGCCTAGGATGCTGTGAAAGGTGTGACTAAAATGCGCCGAGTCGGCAAAGCCCGCTTCCAGCGCCGCAGTGGTCAGCGACAACCCCTGGGTAACGCCAGCGGCGGTGACGAACAGGCGATGCCATTGCCGATAACGGCGGATCGGCACGCCGATGGTTTCTTTGAATAACTGCAACAAGCGCGGCTCAGACAAACCCACTTGCGCGGCCAGATACTGGGCGCTGAGGTTATCGGCAATGTCGCGCTTGATCAGTTCAACCACCACGAGAATCCGCGGATCAATTTTCAGCACCGGCGCATCCGCCGCGTCCGGGCCAACCAGCTGCTCCAGCAAGGCATAGGCCTGCACCGGCGACGCCTCGGTATGCAGCAATTCCAGCAGACAGGCAATCCAGCTGGCCTCTTGCTCAAGCTGCAAATATACGCCGCCATGCTGTGCGTTCATTTGCCCGCACAGCTTGCGAAAATCCTCACCGAAAGGGTCGAGATAGCACACCGCCAAACGCGTTTTCGGCACCTGCAGGCGCACTGAACTGCCGGCTGGTAACAAGGCACTGCGACAACAGATCAGCTCGCCGGCCACCTCCAGGGCAAAGTCCTGATCGATCCCCAGCACCAAGGTGGCGGCCGCCTGCGTGACCTCCAGCGATTCCGCCAGAGGCCCGAGATAGAGAGTGCGTCTGTCCCATAGATAGAGCAGTGCAGCGTCGCCGGTTAGCGTCATGGTGGAGAGCCCTGCGTGGCGAATCACCTGCTGGTGCTCGCCTTATTGTTGTTCTTATGGTGCTTGCCCACAGCCTGCGCAACAGGCGCTGCCGCACGGCCAGTAAAGCACGTTGTGCGCCGTTACCCATAACCGACCGGCGAGCGCCAACGTCATCGGTTCCTACAAGTCAGCCAGCAACAGCCGTGCTCTGATAGCGGCCACCTCGCGTCGGCAGTACGAGGCCTTAACAATAAAAATAATGATAGGAATGCCAACATGAAAAAGCTATTTGCTGTTTCGCTGCTCACCCTCGGGCTCGGTTTGGGTTTTAGCCAAGCCAGCCAGGCCGCCACCACCGAGGCCCAAACCAAAAACCCAATCGTGCTGGTGCCGGGTATTTTTGCCTTCGACAGCATCGCCGCCATCGACTACTGGTACAAAATCCCGGCGGCACTGCAAAGCCAAGGCGCCACCGTCTACGTGCCGAAAATCAACGCCTTCGACAGCTCGGTCAAACGCGGCGAAGCCTTGATCGCTCAGCTGGATAATATCCGCGCCACTTCCGCCGGCAAAATCACCAAGTTCAACCTGATGGGCCACAGTCAAGGCGGCATCACCGTGCGCTACGTGATGAATACCCGACCTGATCTGGTTGCTTCAGTCACCACCATGAACACACCGCACAAAGGCTCGCCACTGGCCGACCTGGCCACCGGTGTAGCGCCGCCTGGCAGCCTGCAAGGGGTGGCCTTTGATGTGTTTGCCAACGCCGTCGGCAACCTGGTCAACCTGATGTCGAATAACAAAAAGAGCCAGGCAGATATCCGCGCCATGCTCGCCGAGTTCACCGTGCCCGGGGCGGCCGCCAACAACAAGACCTACCCGATCGGCATACCGACCACCGCCTGTGGCGCAGGCCCGGCAACAGCCAGCATCGGCGGCAACAGCGTTCGCCTGTATTCATGGAGCGGCACGGCACCACTCACCCATGTACTGGATGCTTCCGACGTGCTCTTCGGCATCACCCGCTTCGCCTTCAGCGAAGCCAATGACGGGGTCACCGGCAAGTGCTCAAGCCACTTTGGCACGGTGCTTAAAGACAATTACTTTATGAACCATCTGGACGTGACCAATCAGATTTTCGGCTTGGTTTCGCTGTTTGAAACCAACCCGAAAACTCTGTTTCAAAGCCACGCCAGCCGCTTGAAAGGCCTCAGTCTGTAAAAGCCAACAACCAGCAGCACCGCGGCGCAACTCAGTTGGCTGCGGCGCTGCTCTGGCCTGCTTAGTGACCGACGCCAAAGTGCGTATCAATTCGCCCCGCCCGGTCACCATGACCGGCACCTTGACTCAACGGGCTGTGGACCTTTGCCGAACAGCTAGCGCTGAGTCATCCGCACGCCAATCCGCGCAAGATTCAGCCTTGTTGTAGTTTTACTTAGCGCTTGGCGGGCCGCGATTGCCCGCGACTCCAGCACCTCATAGGTCTGTCACCAAGACCAACTCGCAACGGGCTAAGTCATCGATTCGTACAAGTCAGCCCGCTACCGACGTGCTCTGATAGCGGTCACCTCGCGTCGGCAGTACGAGGCCTTAACAATAAAAATAATGATAGGAATGCCAACATGAAGAAGCTATTTGCCGTCTCTCTGCTGAGCCTCGGTATGGGGCTTAGCCAAGCCAGCCAAGCCGGACTGTTCTCTAGCCTGTTCAGCAATACCCAGGCGCAGACCAAAAATCCGATCGTGCTGGTGCCAGGCATTTTTGCCTTCGACAGCATCGCCGGTATCGATTACTGGTACAAAATTCCGGCGGCGCTGCAAAGCCAAGGCGCCACCGTTTTTGTACCTAAGATCAACGCCTTCGACAGTTCGGCCAAACGCGGCGAAACCTTGATCGCCCAGCTGGATAATATCCGTGCCAGCTCTGGCGGTAGGATCACTAAGTTCAACCTGATGGGCCATAGCCAGGGCGGCGTGACCGCGCGCTACGTGATGAATGTGCGCCCCGATCTGGTCGCCTCCATCACCACCATGCACAGCCCGCACAAAGGCTCGCCGGTGGCCGATCTGGTCACCGGCATAGCGCCCGCAGGCACCCTGCAAGGGGTAGCCTTCGATCTGTTTGCCAATACGGTTGGTAACCTGGTCAATCTGCTGTCGAACAACAAGAAGAGCCCCTCGGATATCCGCGCCATGCTGGCCGAGTTCAACCAGAGCGGCGCGGCGGCGAGCAACCAGAGATTCCCGCTCGGCGTGCCAACTACCGCCTGCGGTGAAGGCCCCGAGACTGTCAGCATCTCCGGCAACAGCATTCGCCTGTATTCCTGGAGCGGCACCTCGCCGATGACCAACCTGTTTGACCTCTCCGACCCGCTGTTCGGCATCACCAGCCTGGCCTTCAATGAGGCCAATGACGGCGTCACCGGACGCTGCTCCAGCCACTTCGGCAAGGTGCTCAAGGACAATTACCGGATGAACCACATCGACATCAACAATCAGATTCTCGGCCTGGTATCGTGGTTTGAAACCAATCCCAAGACCCTGTTCCAGAACCACGCTAACCGCCTAAAGAACCTCAGCCTGTAAAAGGTTTGGCAACCCAGGCTGGGGGAAACCCGCAAGAGCTCCCCCAGCCTGGTCGCACTGTCTTTGCTGGAGAACATCAATGCCCATCAGTTTTTCCCGACTGGCCGCAGTGACCTGCTGCTTGGCCCTGCTTGCCATCGGCATAGGATTTTTTATCCCCGCTGGTATTAACCCGCCTCCCAGCCTGACGGCAACCGCCGAGAAGGCCGAACAAGTGCGCCGCATTAATCGCCAACTTAGCCAACAACCCGCCGCCCAACTGACCACCCCCGGCGCGCTGCCGCCGTCATTGCAAGGCGCCAGCCATGGCATCCGCTTGCAGGTCGACGGCAACGGCAAACTGCTGCTGGACCCGCAACTGCTGCAGTTATTCGACTTCTACTTCAATGCCATCGACGAGGAGCCGGTGGCGAAAATTTTGCTGCGCATTCACAACGACCTGGCCAGCCAGGTGCAAGGCCAAGCACTGGCGCAAGCCCGCGACCTGCTCAAGCGCTACCTCGACTACCGGCTGGCCATGTTTGACCTATCCAAGGGCAGTCTGGAGCCCACCGCCGCCGCGTTTGGCCAGCACCTGCAAGGCTTGGCGCAACTGCGCGAACAGTATTTTAGCGCGGACGAAAACCAAGCTTTCTTCAGCAGTGATGTCAGCCAAGACCAGTTTATGCTCGCCCAACTGAACCTCAATGAACGCGCCTTGAGCCTCGATGAACACCGTGCGCAACTGGCTATGCTGGAAGCCCAGCTGCCGCCTGAGCAGCGCGCCGTGCGCCAACAGGTCAGCCGTGATGGCGAGCTGTATGAGGCCACCGAAGCCATGCGCCAGGCCGGCGCCAGCGAAGAAGAGATTTACCAGTTACGGGCCAAAACCCTCGACCCGCAAGCCGCCGGCGAACTGCAAAAACTCGACGCCCAACGCCGCGACTGGCAAGCCCGCCTGCAAGCCTATGCCCAGGCGCGCAACAGCCTGCGCCAATCGGGTCTGAGTGCCACCGACCAGCAAAGCGCCATCGCCGATCTGCAAGCCGCCAGCTTCAATGAGCTGGAGCGTAAACGGGTGAGCGCCCTGGATGCGGAGTTGTAAGGCGGCGCACTCAGCGATTAAGCATGCGCATGCTCTCGGCGCCGTAACGGGTACCGGCGGCGACATCCAACGGAAACAGCGCATCGATCTCGGCAAGCTCGGCAGGGCTCAGCTGCACATCCAGCGCGGCAATATTTTGTTCGAGGTTCTTGCGCTGCGTGGTGCCGGGAATCGGAATAATGTCCTCGCCTTGCGCCAACACCCAGGCCAACGCCAGCTGCGCCGGCAGCACCCCTTTGGCCGCCGCCAGACGCTTTACCTGGGCCACCAGGGCAAGGTTTTTGGCAAAGTTAGCGCCCTGAAAACGCGGGTTAGTACGGCGAAAATCATCCGCAGCAAAGTCATCGACGGAACTGATCGCGCCGGTTAAAAATCCGCGCCCCAACGGGCTGTAAGGGACGAAGGCGATGCCTAGGCGCCGGCAAGCTTGCAGACTGCCATTACTTTCTGGCTCGCGGCTCCAGAGCGAATACTCGCTTTGCAAGGCGCTGATCGGATGCACCCGATGCGCTCGCTCCAGGGTTGCCGCCGAGGCCTCGCTCAACCCCAGGTAACGCACCTTACCGGCCTGCACCAGCTCGGCCATGGCGCCAACGCTGTCCTCGATCGGCACCTGGGGGTCCATTCGATGCAGGTAATAGAGGTCCAGACACTCGACCCCCAAGCGCTGCAAACTGCCCTCGATGGCCTGCCGCACGTATTCCGGACGGCCATTCACACCACGCACCGAGGGGTCCGCAGGGTCACGCAAAATGCCGAACTTACTGGCCAAAAACACCTGCTCACGATTGCCGCGAATGGCCGTACCGATCAACTCTTCATTGCTAAATGGGCCATACATGTCGGCGGTATCGAGCAATGTCAGGCCCAGTTCAAGGGCACGCTGAATAGTCGCAATGGCTTGTGCCGAATTGTGCTCGGCGCCATAAAAATCGCTCATGCCCATGCAGCCCAAACCTATGGCGGAAACCTCGGGGCCGTTACGGCCGAGTCGACGCATTTGCATAACAGTTACTCCTTAGAGCGCAGATCAATAAACACTCGACCCAGTGTTCTTGTTGCGCCAACAAAGATAAACAGGCTAAAAACGCATTAACTATTCATCCATTCCAAACAATGAGCCCGCCATGGACAAATTTCAGGCCATGCGCGTGTTTACCCGCATCGTCGAACTGGGTGCTTTCGGCAAGGCCGCCGACAGCCTGCAAGTGCCGCGCGCATCGGTCACCATCCTGATCAAACAGCTCGAAGCCCAGCTGGGCGTGCAACTGCTGCAGCGCACCACTCGCCACGTGCAAACCACCCTCGACGGGGCGGCCTACTATCAACGCTGCGTGCAACTGTTGGCCGATCTAGAGGACGCCGAGGCGTGCTTTCGCGAGGGGCGCCAGAACCCGCAAGGCAAGCTGCGCGTCGACCTGCCCAGTTCATTAGCGCGACTGATAGTGGTGCCGGCCTTACCGCAGTTTTGCGCCCGTTATCCACGCATCGAGCTGGAGGTCGGCGTCAGCGATCGGCCGGTAGAGTTGATTCGTGAAGGCATCGATTGTGTGCTGCGCGCCGGCGAGCTGCATGACAGCAGCCTGGTGGCGCGGCCACTGGTGCAACTGCGGCAACTAACCTGCGCCAGCCCGGCCTATTTGCAGGCCCATGGCGTACCGACAGACCTGAGCCAGTTGCACAGCCATCAGGCGGTGAATTACTTCTCGGCCCTGACTGGGCGGCGCTTTGATTTGGAGTTTCAATCCGGCGGCGAACTGCTCCGCCACAGCCTGCACGGTCCGCTCGCCGTGAATAACGCCGATGCCTATGTGGCCGCCTGCGAGGCCGGGCTCGGACTGATCCAGGTGCCCTACTACCATGTTGCCGCGCAACTCAAAGCTGGTAGCTTGGTCGAGGTGCTGGCGAACTGTCCCCCGCCCTCATTGCCCTTGACCGCGCTCTACCCTGCGCAGCGGCAACTGTCACGCCGCGTGCGGGTGTTCGTCGACTGGCTGGTGGAGTTGTTTACACAACAAGACTGGCATTAGCGCCTGCATCGCGTTAAGGCGCTTCGCGCAATGACTGCCTTCAGGCCCTTCGAGAAGGAGGATTGCTAACAGCTTACCGGCCAATGTCTTCGGGAGGCGCGCGGTGTTTTTCCAGCGCCACAATGCTGGCGAGCTAAAGCCCATCTCGACACGCGGTGCCGATAGATCCTCAGCAGCCATCGCTTATCGCGAAATAGTCTTAGCCCACCGCTCACTCCGACCACACTGCTTATAAAGCTTAATCTTTGCGTGGCTGGCGGGAGTAATGAACATGCACAACCTGAAAGTGGCTCATCGGTTATTTATTTTGATCGTTATTCCGCTGCTCGCACTGCTCGGTGTATTGCTGCTAGCCATCAGCGGTTTTAGCCGCATCGACGCTGGCGTTGGCAGTTTGTATAACGACCGCGTGGTGCCCTTGCAGCAACTCAAGATGATCAGCGACTACTACGCAGTAAATATCATCGATGCGGTGAACAAGGCCGATAAGGGCCTTTTCACCCGCGATCAAGCGCTGCAAAACATCAAGACCGCCCAAGACGAGATCGATAAATATTGGAAAGCCTATATGGCCACCAAGCTAACCGAGCGCGAAAGCCAACTGGCTGAACAAGCGCGGCTAAACTTCATCCCCGCCAACCAAGACTTGCAGCGCCTGACCAGTTTTCTGCAAGGCGCCGACAGCGATCTCAAGGGCAAAATGTCGGCCTTCAACGGCCCGCTGTACACCAGCATCGATCCGATCAGCACCAGCATTGGCGAGCTGATTCAACTGCAGCTAGACGAAAGCAAAGTTCTTCGCGATGAGGCCTCGGCGGTATTTCACACGGTGCGCAACCTGATGATTAGCGTGGTGCTGTTGTTTGCTGCCGCCAGCCTGCTCGGCGGTTGGTGGGTGGCGGGCAGCATCAGCCGGCCGATGGACATCCTGCTTAAAGCGCTGCGTCGCGCCGATCAAGACGCCGACCTCAGCGCCGAGGTCGAGATTCTCGGACGCAATGAAATCAGCGAAGTGGCTACCGCCTACAACGGCATGTTGCAACGCTTCAGCGCGGTGATCGAGGCACTGCAAGGACTGACCGCACAGATCGCCACCCAGAGCGAGGAAATGAGCGCGGTAACCCAGCAAACCCATAAGGACGTTGAGCGCCAGCAACACGAAACCGACCAAGTCGCCACGGCCACCACTGAGATGGCCGAAACCATTCAGGAGGTCGCACGCAATGCCGCCAGCGCCGCCCAAGCGGCGCAAAGCGCCGACCACGAAGCCGAAAACGGCGAGCAAATCGTCAGCCACACATTGCAGGCAGTCTCGAGTTTGTCGAGCGAGCTGGAGAACACCGCCCTGCTGATCAACGAGGTCGAAAGTGCCAGCAACTCCATTGGCGGCGTGCTCGAAGTGATCCGCAGCATTGCCGAGCAAACCAACTTGCTGGCCCTGAACGCCGCCATCGAAGCGGCGCGTGCCGGCGACCAAGGCCGCGGTTTTGCGGTAGTGGCCGACGAGGTGCGCAACCTGGCCAAGCGCACCCAAGAGTCGACCGCCGAAATCGACAGCATGATCCTGCGCCTGCAGCGCGGCTCTCACGATGCCGTGCAAGCCATGCACAACGGTCAAAACAAAGCCCGGCAAACGGTCACCGAGGCCAACCAGGCGGATCAGGCGCTGCACAATATCCGCCACGCGGTAGACACCATCATGGCAATGAACACCCAAATCGCCAGCGCCACAGAAGAACAAACCGCCGTCGCTCATGAGATCAACCGCAACCTGGTGGCCATCCACGACGTCGCCGTGACCACCCAGCAAGCGGTCAGCCATATCGATAAAAGCAGCCATTCGCTGGCGCACATCGTCGTGCAATTACTCAGCATGACCGGTCGCTTTCGGCTCAAGTCGACGCGCTAAACACCGCTCGGCCATGCCGGCCGCAGGCTTGGCATGGGCTATTCAGAGTTAAAACCGGACGGCCAGAACAGGGACTGTGGTTGTCGCCAGCTTGCGCAGATATGCCCACGCCAGGAGTCCAGCCCCCATGAAGATCAGCCACAAAGTCGGCCTCGCCGCCGCCGCCGTACTGTTTATCACCACCAGCCTGCTCTCCCTCGCGCAGGTCAGTCAGGTGCGCGACACTCTACGTAACCAGGCGGAAGCCAGCATTTCCGAGTCCAGTAACGCGCTGGCCCGGCAGATCGAAAACTGGCTGAACGCCAAGCTCAAGCTGATCGATATGCTCGGGCAAAGCATCGACAGCCAATTCAACCCAGAAGACATCCAGCGCTTGTTTCAACGAGCGATCCTCAAGGACGAATTCATTCTGGTATTTGGCAGCCTGGAAGCCGATGGCAAGCCGATCAAAAATGATCCTAACTGGCAACCAAAACCGGATTGGGATGGTCGCCAGCGGCCGTGGTACGGCACCGGCAAAGCCTCAACGCGGGCAGTTCTGACCGACCCCTACGTGGATTCCACCACCGGCGAAATCCTCATTTCGGCAGTGACCAAGCTCACCAACGGCGGCGTTTTTCAAGGTGTGCTGGGCGGCGACATTCCCCTGCAGACAGTCGCCGAGGCAGTCAACACCCTGGACTTCAACGGCGCCGGTTACGCCTTCTTGCTCAGCCGCAACGGCAGCATTATTTCCCACCCCGACGCTAAGCTGAACAGCAAAGCCTACAGCGAACTCTTCGATGGCAAGAGCCCGGCCCTGGATAAAACCTTGACGCCAGTGCAGGCCGACGGCAAGAACCTGCTGGTGTCCTTCACCCCGCTAAGCAACCTCAAGGGCATGGACTGGTATATCGGCGTGGTGCTGGATGAGAACTTGGTGATGGCCGAGGCCAATGCCTTGAGCTGGCGCGCGGTGATCGGCACTGTCGTTGGCGTGTTGCTCAGCCTGCTGGTCCTTGGGGTGCTGATGAATCGCTTGCTCAAACCGCTGGCGCTGTTGAACGATTCACTGCACGAGATCAATCAGGGCGAAGGCGACCTGACCCGCCGCTTGCCGGCCGATGGCAATGATGAAATTGCCGCCGTTTCCCAAGAATTCAATCGTTTCCTGCAGAACCTGCAAACCCTGATCAGCGACGTCAAGAGCAGCTCACAGCTGGTCCGCGCCAGTTCCACCAGCACCTCCAATGAAGCCAATCAGGCATCCAACCGCTTGCAAGAGCAGTTGCAAGAGCTGGATCAGCTGGCCACCGCCATGCAGGAAATGGCCTCGACCGCCGAGGAAGTTGCACGTAACGCCCAGGCGGCGGCGCAGGCGGCAATTGCCGCGAACCAAGAAACCGAGAATGGCGTGGCCGTGGTGTCACGCTCAACCGAGGCGATCAAGCGTCTGGCCAGTGAGATGAACGACACCAGCCACGCCATCAACGAACTGGCCAAGCTCAGCCACAACATCGAGTCGATTCTGTCGGTGATCACCAGTATTGCCGAGCAGACCAATCTGCTGGCCCTCAACGCCGCAATCGAAGCCGCCCGTGCCGGCGAGACCGGCCGAGGCTTCGCCGTGGTCGCCGACGAAGTGCGCTCCCTCGCCTCACGAACCCAGCAATCCACCCGTGAAATTCGCGAAATGATCGACCAGTTACAGACAGGGGTAAAGCAGGCCGAAGCACGCATCCAGCAAAGCAGCAATACCGCCGCGCAAACCGCCGAAGAAGCCAGTGCCGCCAACGAGATGCTCGGACGCATTCGCGATGCCATCACCCGCATCAACGATATGAACCTGCAAATTGCCACCGCCGCCGAAGAGCAAAGCGCGACTACCGAAGAGATCAACCGCAACACCACCAATATCCGTGACATCAGTCATGAGGTCGCCACCGGCGCCGAGAACCAAGTCGAGCAATGCGCGTTGATGGCGGACCAGGTCGGCAACCAAGACCGTTTGCTCGGACGCTTCAAGGTCTAGAGAACCACCAACCGCGAACCGTCTGGCCGCCGTCGCGTGCGGCACGCCAGGCGCCAAGGACACCCTATGCGCAAATTGCTAAACATCGGTTTGGGGTTTTGCCTGTACTGGGCAGCGGTCGGTTTCGCGGCAACACCGATACCCGTGAGCATTCTTTGCGACGAGGGTTATCCGCCTTACAGCTACGGCGAAAACGGCCAGGCTCTGGGCCTCTACAGCGATATTCTGCGCGCCGCCTTCGCCCGCATGCCGGCGTATCAGGTCAGCATCCGCCCCGTGCCTTGGAAACGTGGTTTATTGCTGTTGGAGCGTGGCTCGGCCTTCGCCCTCTACCCGCCTTATCTGCGACAGCAAGAGCGCCCCTGGATGGATTACTCCAGAGCTATTCTGGAAGAAAAAGTGGTTATTTTTGTCAATCCAACGACCACCGGTGGCCGCGCCCTGGCAGACTTCCCCGCAGCCTACGCCGGGCTGCGCATCGGCCAGAATGCCGGTTTTAGCGTCATCCATAACCCACTGTTTCAGCAGATGCTTGAGCACGGCCAACTCAGCCTGGAGTCAGGCAAAGACAACCGCAGCAACCTGCTCAAATTCAGCCTTGGGCGGATCGACGCCTACGTCAACGACCGCTTGTCCGCGCTCTGGACCTGGCAGCAATTACTACGCAGCGGTGAGATCAAGCCGCATGCGAGCGCAGTGCTGGTCGAAGGCCCGACCCTCTCGATTGAACACGGCTACCTCGGTTTCACCAACCGCGACCAAGGCAAATTCGGCTACAAGGCCGACTTTATCCGCAGCCTCAATGCCGCGCTGGTCGAGCTTGAACGCGAGGGGGTGATAGAGCAATTGAGTACCGGTTACAGCACCAGCCTAGCCCCCTGAACCGCCCCAGCCCGCGCGTGGCGACGAGCACCTGAAGCAGCAGGCTTAAATGCGGCCGCTGCGCGCATAACCCCCATCTTTGGTTGCTGGCCAGCATTGGACTAGACCAATTACACTCAAGTCCTTCCATTGGTAAACAGGGTATCGGTATGCAGAGCAAGATCAGGGCGACACTGTCAGCGCTAGCGCTTGGCCTATTCAGCAGCCAGAGCTCGGCAGCCATCGATATCTCCCTGCAACACTTGCAGCAGAGCGAGGTGGCCTTATTCCGCGCCGGTACCGACCTGTTTATGCATCGCGGTGAGGGCCGCACCCAAGAGCAGGCCAGCCAGGTGGATAGCGATCTCAAGGCGCTTAATCAGCACCTGAGCGATCTGCAGCAGTTGCCCTTGTCGCCGCTGGCGCAACAAGCCATGGCTGCGACCCAACCGCTCTTGGCCAATTTCGACAGCCAGGTACGACAAACCCTGGCCTACGCGCCGAGCGAAGCTGATTTACCCTGGGAAGCCAATTTCGAATACAGCAAGGCGCAATATGCGCTGTGGATGGCCCTGCAAGATGTTGCCGGCGCCCTTCAACAGACCCACGGCAGCAAGCTGAATGCCGCCGATAAGCTGTTGCTCAAACTGCCCGGTGAAGTCCAGTCGCTGGCGACCCGCTACGTGGCCCGCGCCTATATCGGCGACATCGAAACCCCGACCGAGCAACAGCATCTCTATATCGCCCAGGATATCGACCAACTGGCCAAGAGCGTCAACACCGATTTGCTGACACTGCAGAGCCTGCTGACTGACGCCGACGACCAAGCCAAGCTCAAGCAAATTCAGGTTCGCTGGCAGTTTATCTATGGCCGCCTGCTCGACTACAAAAACAACCTGACTCCGCTGATGATCGAACGGCATGCCGCCGATGTCGCGATCCGTCTGCTCACGCTTGAGTAACCCCTCCCGTGCTACCCGGCGTTAAGCCGCGCAGCACGCTTACTGCTATCAAACGCCCGACGCTGATCGGGCGGCCGTCACAGCCGAAAGCTGCCCATCTGCCGAGTTAGGTCTTCGGCCAAGCTCCGCAGGGTCTGGCAATCTTGCCGACCGCGATGCACTTCATCGGCGGTGGCGTGGGCCAAGTCAGCGATGCCCTGAACGTTGCGATTGATCTCTTCGGTTACCGAAGATTGCTCCTCGGTGGCAGTGGCGATCTGGTGATTCATGTCGCTGATGCGCTCGACCTGATCGGTGATGGCTCCCAGTGAGCCGCCCGTGCGCTGGCTCGACTCAACCCCGGCACTGGTTGCCGATTGACTGGCCTGCATCGAGGTCACGGCGGTACCGGCGCCCTGCTTGAGACGCAAAATCATCTGCTGGATTTCGCCGGTCGATGACTGCGTGCGACTGGCCAGGGTACGCACCTCATCGGCCACCACGGCAAAACCACGGCCCAACTCACCGGCCCGCGCCGCTTCGATGGCTGCGTTCAGGGCGAGCAAATTGGTCTGCTCAGAAATACCGCGGATCACCGCCAACACCTGATCAATCGAGGCCACTTGTTCGGCCAACTCGGTCACCGCACCGGCGGCATGGCCGATGTCGCCGGACATCCGCTCGACATTCTCGATCGACTGGCTGACCACGGTGCGCGCCTGCTGGGCTTCATCCAGCGCCCGCTGCGAGGCCCCGGCGGCATCGTTGGCGTTACGTGCGATCTCCTGCACGGTGAGACCCATCTCGTGCACGGCGGTGGCCACCATGTCGGTCATTTCCTGCTGCTGGCCGGCGCGCCCGGCGGTGTTTTCCACCACTTTCGCCACCTGAGTGACCGAGTTGCGCAGTTGCTCACTGGTGGTCAGCACCCCGCCGATCATGCCGCGCAGGCTTTCCAGAAAGCGGTTAAAGCCACGGGCCAAATCGCCCAGTTCATCGGCCCGCGATTCGTCCAGCCGGCGCGTCAGATCGCCACCGCCGCCACCGATTTCCACCAGCGCCGCAGTCACTCGCCGCAGCGGCCGTACCAGACCACGCGCCAACAGCACCACCAAACCCAAACAGCACAACGCTACCGCCAGGCTGATCAGCGCGGTGGTCAATAAGGCCTGCCGCGCCTCGGCATAAATTTCCGCCTCAGGCACCTCGGCCACCAACAGCCAGCCGAGGGTTTTCAGCGGCATGGCCATGGCCAAATAGGCTTCGCCCTGGCGCTCAAAATGCAACACCTTGCCGTCATTGCGCATCAACTGCTGAGCCGCCTCGCGACCGAGCAGCTGGGTCAGATCACTTTTATTGCTGAACTGCGCCTGCGGATGAATCTTCACCTGACCATCGGCGCTGACCAGATAGACCATACCGGCCTTGCCAAAACGACTGTCACGGATCAGATCGGACATCGCACTAACGCCCAAACCGATGCCGCCTACACCTAAAACTTTGCCCGCCGACTCGATGCGTTGATTGATAAACAAGGTCGGCACGCCGGTGGTCGCGTCGATATCAATATCCAGCGAGCGTTGCTTGCCGCCGTCGACAAAATCATAAAACCAGGCAGTCTCAGGACCGCGCGTCAGGGTGCGATCGAGTCCCTTGGCGGTAAAATAATGGCCCGATTCCAGCGGCACGATAAAGGTGGTCAGCGCCTTGTTCTGCGCCTGCACCCCACTTAGATAACGGACAAAGCCCGGCTGCTGCGCCGGGTCTTCACCACCGGCCAGCCAGTCCACCACCAAGCTGTTGCCCGCCAGCGCACTGGCCGCAGTGAGCGGCTCGGTCAGCACCCGCTCCAGGTCATTGCGCACCGCCTCAACCCGCGCCGGCAACGCCTCACCCAGCAGATACTGCTCCGCCTGCTGATTAGCCACCCGTGAGTAGATGCCAATCACCACCAGCACGCTGACTAAAATCGCCGCACCCATGCTGATGATCAACTGCCACTGAATACTGCGTTGCCAGAAGTTCATGAAAGGCCTCTTATATTTATTGTTGGGTCGCAAAGCGCGCTGCGGCTATCCCGGTAACGGGCTATCGGCCAGCAACATGCAGAGCTTTAGCGAACCGTTAAATAAACTGACAGCAAAGTCAGAATATAACCCATGAGATGCCGAGACAATCCGCATGCCATTGCTCAGCGCACGCTGTAACCGCTATGCAAAGGTATAGACCTAAATGCTCCCAAATGGCGTCACTAAACCAGCGACAACCACCAAGGCAAGCGTTAGCGGCCAGACTAGAGCGCCGCAACAGCGCCAGGGCTTAGCCATCACTCCACCAGACTAAACTCCAGCCGCGCGGTCTGGCCGCTTTCGTCGAGGACGCTGAGTTGATAGCGGCCCAGGCGGCTGAAGGCATGATTGAAGCTGGCGTCGCTGGCGCTGTCGGTGAGGGGCGCGCCGTCGAGGAACCACCAGCGCCGACCGCTGCCGCCCAAGGCGGCGAGTTTGAGTTGCAGCGGCTCAACGCTGCCGGCGGGGCGGCGCAGGTTGTCGCCTTCACGCACGCCGACTATGGATAACGGCGCGGCCTGAGCGGCTTGGCGGGGCGGGCAGTTTATGTCGCTGGCCGGCAAGCGCGCACTGCGCCGTTCGCGGCGTGGCAACCAGGGCTCCAGCGGCGCCGGCCAGAGCAGCAACTCGGCGGCCTTGGCCTCGGCGCAACCGGCATCCACTTGCAAGCCCTGGGGATTCAGCCAAGTGCGCTGCTGCAAACCCAATCCCAGCGGCTGGTCGGCGGCCTGCAGAGTCGGCGGCGTGGTGCCATCCAGGGTCCAGGCGAAACGTTGCCGGCGACAGTTGGGATCGTCCTTATTCAGCGGCTGGCCCAGCGGCCAGCAGATGGCCGCCACACCGATACTGGCCGGCACCGCCTCCACCGGTTGCGGGATGCCGCGCTGGCTGTCGCGGTTCACCAGCAGATCATGCACTTGCAGCATCAGCGGCGCCGCCGACGCTAGGCCGAACTGGCCAGGTACCGGGGTGCCGTCCGGGCGGCCGATCCAGATACCAATCAGGTAACGTGGACCAACCCCCAGCGCCCAAGCATCACGAAAACCGTAGCTGGTGCCAGTCTTCCAGGCCAGGCTGGGGCGTTGCTGTAATTGCGCGCGGGGGTCGCGGTCGGGACGCACCTGACCGCTCAGGATGCGCCGGATAATCCAGGCCGAACCCGGTGACAGCAGCCGCCGCTCGATTAACGGATCGCTCGGCTGATAGCGCAACCGCGCCGCTTTGCCGCCCTGGGCCAGGGCTCGATAGCCGCCGAGCAACTCCTCCAACTTGCTGCCGGCACCGCCGAGAATCAGCGTCAGGTTCGGTTCGGCCAGCACCGGCAAGGCCAAGGGCACGCCGGCGCTGCGCAGTTCGCCGGCAAAACGCTTCGGCCCGTAGGCTTCCAGCAACTGCACGGCAGGCAAGTTGAGCGAGGTGGCCAGCGCTTCACTGGCCGCCACCGGGCCGCTGAAACCGGCGGAGAAATTACCTGGGCGATAGTCGCCATAACGCCGGGGCACGTCTTGCAGCAAGGATTCGGAATGGATCAGGCCGGCGTCCAGTGCCATGCCGTACAGGAAGGGTTTGAGGGTTGACCCAGGCGAACGCTGGGCGCTGACCATATCGACATGGCCAAAGCGGCGCTTGTCGTTAATGTCCACCGAGCCCAGGTAAGCGCGCACCGCCATGCTGTCGTGTTCGACCACCACAATCGCCGCCGAACTGTATTCCGGCAGCCGCGCGCGCCAGCCCAGCAACAGGTCTTCGAGACGGCGCTGCAAGGCGGCGTCAAGGGTGGTGCGAATCAGCGCCGGGCTGCCCGGCGTATTCAACCGGCGCGCCAATAGCGGCGCCAGATTCGGCTCTTGGCGTGGCGCCAGCAGCACCGGTTCTTCCAGAGCTTCACGGATGGCGGTCGGTGACCACAGCTGAAAGGCCGCCAAGCGTTTGAGGACTTTATCGCGGGCCGCTTGCGCCGCTTGTGGATGACGGTCCGGGCGCAGGCGGCTCGGGGCCTGTGGCAACACCGCGAGCAACGCCGCCTCGGCGCGGGTGAGCTGGCTCGGCGGCTTACCCAAGTACGCCCAACTGGCGGCGGCCACGCCCTGCAAAGTGCCGCCGAAGGGCGCGCGGTTCAAATACAGGCTGAGAATTTCCCGCTTGGACAGGTGCCACTCCAGCTGCAGGGTGCGCCAAAGCTGGCGCAACTTGCCGCCGAAGGTTCTGCTGTGCGGATCGAGCAGCCGCGCCACCTGCATCGACAAGGTACTGCCGCCGGACAACACTCGCCCGCCGATGAGGTTTTGCCAAGCGGCGCGACCCAACGCCAGCGGATTGATACCGGGGTGCTGATAAAACCAGCGATCCTCGTAAGTCAGCAGCGCCTCCAGGTACTCGGGCGCCACCTCGTCGGGCGTGATCGGGTAACGCCATACGCCATTGGCATCGGCAAAGCGCCACAGCGGCGTACCGTCTTCGGCCAACACCACGCGGGCCTGATCATCCTGCGGCAGGGGCAGAGGAAACAGACGATCCGCCACCCACAGCAGCGCCAGTCCAGCGGCCAATAACAAGGGCCACGCCAGCCAACGCCGGCCCTCGCGCCATAAGGGCTCCCGCATCTTGGTGGCGCACTGCGGGCGACAACCCATGGTCTTTCCAGCCCTATTCGTCAAACAAAGATCGCCAAGATATCGACGCGTTTTCGCCACTTATCGGAATACTGGCGCATTCCACTGTTTCATCCAAGCAACACCTTTACAGCATCAGTTACGGCCTCTAAACCAATATCAAACTGACATCAGACAAGGTGGGCCGTAGGCCTGAGCCAGTTGCACCGACAGCAAAAACTTCGGCCTTCATCTCAGCCACAAAGCTCGAGATCAGAGGATACCGCGAAAGGTAGAACCCGCCGGCACAGGCGTTCTACTTCAGGGGCCACAGGCCCCACCCAGGGAGATCCATAGCGGATTGGTCAGGCTCGGGTAAGGCAGAGGCGCTTACTTTCCAGGCAGGACATAAATCATGGGAACCCAGTATTTAGCTGACTCGCGGCCCCAGCCCGCAGCGCCAACCCTAGCCCCTGGCTCGACCACCTTGCACCGCAGTGTTGCGCTGATCGCCGCGCTGGTATCGGCGCTGTTACTCGGCTTCAGCACTCCAGCGCTGGCCGATCACGACCCCGAACATACCCTGCTCAACCTCAAAGGTGGGCTCACCGCCCTCGAACAGCGGGTCTGGAACTGCGAGCATGGCTATGGCGCAGGCTGCCCCGGCACCAAGGGTGACAAAGGCGATACCGGCGCGGCAGGACCAACAGGACCACAAGGGCCAGTGGGTGAAACAGGCGCAATAGGACCGCAAGGGCCAATTGGCGTGACCGGAGCAACTGGGCCGCAAGGACCAATAGGCGAAACCGGTCCAACGGGTCCGGCAGGTCCAATTGGTCTGCAAGGCGAGACAGGCCTACAAGGTGCGGCAGGTCCCCAAGGCGACCAAGGCATCCAGGGCGAAATCGGTGCGACCGGAGCGCAAGGCCCACAAGGTGATATTGGCGCAACCGGGCCGCAAGGGCCAATCGGCGAGACCGGCGCTGTCGGCCCCCTAGGCCCCATCGGCAACACTGGTGCAACTGGATCGCAAGGACCAATCGGCGACACAGGTGAACAAGGCGCGACAGGTTTGACCGCGCTGGAACGCCAATCCACCACCTGCACCAGCGGTACAGGGGTCAGCACCCTGACCTGCACTGCGTCCTGCGGCGCAAGCAAGAAAGTCATCGGCGGGGGCGTAAGCAATATCAACGGCAGCTCGCAGATTGTACAAAGCTATCCGCTATTCGAACCGCTGACGAACCCGCCAGTGATGAGCTGGACAGCGACGGTAACCCGATCTGGCGGTGGCAATACAACGTTCTCCATTACCGCCTACGCCCTCTGCGCAAGCACTAACTAGCGTGACAAGCCCGGGAGATTTAGTCATGAACAAGTATTCAATTGCTGCCTGGACAACCCTCGCGCTGCTACTGGCCGGCCCAGCACTGGCCAACCATTGCGCCGCGAATTTTGCCGATACGCAAAGCGCGATCGACCACGCCAACAACGTCGAGGCCAATGCCCTGGGCGCGGCAACCGTGCTATTACCCGCAGCCCTCGAGGCCTGTCAGCTAGAAGAACTGCAACTGGCCAACGCCGAGTTCGACTCGCCCACGCGAGAGCCCGGTTATGTGTCGGTCGGTCAGTCCATACTGATCAACATCACCGAGCTGCTTGGCAATCGCTGATTGCCAGCGCGCCGGACTGCAACGTCGCAATGACCTTGCAGTCCGCGCCATAAACGGCGAATGCGCCCCACACACAGGCGCCCCAACAAAAACACCTGCCATTAGCTCAAGCCGCAACTCGCCGCCCGAAGATCAGCACATCGCACTCGACCCCATCGAGCACCGCCACCCGAGGCAAATGCCCCCAACGCTGAAAACCCAAGCGCTCAAACAGAGCCACGCTGGCCTCGTTGTGGGCGAAGATAAACCCCAGCAAGGTATCCAGCCCGAGCGCCGGCGCTGCGGCAATCGCCTGTTCGAGCAGGTAGCGACCCAGCCCCAGACCCCGCGCGCTGGCGGCCAGATAGATGCTGATTTCGGCCGTGCGCGCATAAGCCGGGCGCCCGTAAAACGAGGAGAAACTCAGCCAGCCAAGCAACTGTCCGCCCTGTTCAACCACCCACAAGGGTCGCGCGCCCTGATGCTCGGCGAACCACTGCTGCCGACTGGCGACACTCACCGGCTCAAGGTCGGCAGTCACTTGCCGCGAGGCGATGGTGGAGTTGTAGATTGCAACTATCTGTTCAAGATCGGCGGCAGTTGCCGCGCGGTGTTGCCAAGCCATAGAGCGCTCCGTAAAAAAGCCCGCTGAAATCGTCGCCCAACTGCGCACCGACAAATCGTTACACTAACCCAGCGCATTGGCAGCGCCAGACGATCCTCGCCACCACGCCCTCCCCTACAGGACCACCAGATGCTGCTAACCGGTTTTTTCGACAGCCTCGGTCAGGCTATCGGCACCCTCATTCGCTGGATAGTCGACAGCTTGCGCGGTGTGCTTGAGCTACTGGGTTCGGCCGGTGCCGAGTTTATTGGCGGGCTGTCCCGCGCGCTGGGCATCACCCCCTCCCTGCTCAGCATCGCCGCGCTGCTGCTCGGCCTGTTTTTTCTGTATAGCGCCGTGCGCGCCTTTATCCGCCGCAGCTTTATTGTCGGCAGCCTGTGGTTGTTGTTGGGGCTATGGCTGCTGAGTCTGCTGATCCTCTAAGGCTATGTCCCAGTTACGTGTTGCAAAGCACAAATCCCGTGACCTCAGGTTTGTGACTCAGATAAGTCCGCGAAAAAGAACAGTTTTGGCCCTGCAGGATTATCAGCGTGCTCGCGCTTGCTTCGCGGTGCCCTTTGTTACAAAAGCCGCTCCTACACAAGCCCGGCACCTGCAATAACGTCATCGATCACCTCCCTGTAGGAGCGGATTTATCCGCGATTGGTCGGTGCAGGCAGCACAAGTATCAAGGCTAATTCCCTATCGCGAAAGGTTAGCTCCCTTGCAACACGTAACTGGGACATAGCCTAATTTAAGTCGCCGGCAAATCCGCAGCAGCGCTACGAATTTGCCCTCACGGTCGTTGCTTAACGACCCTTAACCCGCAGTTGCTCGGGCGCCGCGCCAACCGCTTGCCAGTTGGGCCGGTACATCGACTCCACTTGCGGTGGCGGTACCCGGTAGCTGCCAGGCGTTACCGCACGGGCCAGGTAGAGCAGATGAGTGGTGCCTTCACCCGGCACATCGACGGCGGCAACGTAGCGATCGGCGCGGAACTCCTGATGCTTGGGCGCGCTGTTTTGCATCGCTTTCTGCCACTCTTTGACCTCGCTGCTGGCATCTTCCAGGCTCGCGGCGCTGTCGCCCAGGTTCTGGTTTTCCAGCTCCAGGCCGGCCGGCAGCAGGTCGATCACCAAGGCATCCGGCACCCGTTGTTTGGCTTGCACGGCCAGATGCACCAGTACTAGGTCGCCACTGACCAAGCCCAGCACGTCCAACGGTTTACCATCCATGCCCAGGTACTCGCGGCTGATGCTGAGGTTCTCACCACCCACCGCCGGCGCCTGAACCGGGTAACCGGAGATGGTCAGTTGCTGGAACAGACTGTCGTCGCCCAGGTTGCGCAGGGTGAGCGGTTCGACCAAGGCGGCGTCATCCAGTTTGATGCCACTGTCTGCGTGACTCAGTGGGCGAACAGTGCCGGCCAGCGACAGTTCGGCGCGCCAGTCGCTCTCGGGTTTCAGCAGCAAACCGCGTCCGGCCAGGAACAGCGCATTGCGCTCCTGGGTCGACAAGTATGGCCGGCTGGCCAGCTCATCACTGAGGCGGAACAGCCGTTCATCACGGCGCTGCGGCAGTAAGTCATGCTCTTGCAGCAAGGCCAGAATCAACGCCTCATCGCGCAGCACGCTGCCGTAGTCGTGATACCACTGATCGTCGTCACGTTTAACCGCCAAGCCGGCATTCAAGGCATCGTCGGCTCGTGGCTGGTCGCCCATTTTCTGCAGGGCCACCGCCAACTGCACCAGGGGCAAGCCGGAGCGGGCATCGCTACGGCGCTCATACAAACTGCGCAAGGCACCGAGTGGCGCCTGTTGGCTGCGGGCCAGCACATAACCGGCGTAAGCCTGCACCGCGAAGCGAGTTTGCTCGGCGTTGCTGCTGTAGGCGTCGTCGATCAGGTTGCGCTCTTGCAGGTAACGCAGCAGCCGCTCATTGGCCTTTTTCAGCGCCTCGGCCGGCACGCCAAAACCCTGCTCGCGGGCGCGCAACAGGAAGTCGGTGACGTAGGCGGTCAGCCAGTATTCCTCATCGCCGTCGGCGCCCCACAGGCCAAAGCTGCCGTTGTAGCGTTGCATGCTCAGCAGCCGTTCGATGCCCAATTCAATCGACTTGCGTCGCTCGTCTGCCGGCTCGCCCTCGATGCCTAAACGCTTGAGGCTGGCGGCATCGGCATACAGCGAGGGGTACAGGCCGCTGGTGGTCTGCTCCAGGCAGCCGTAGGGATAGGCCTTAAGCGCGCGAATCTGCTCGGCCAGGTTCAGCGGCGGTTTGCTCGACAGCGCCAGCAAGGCTTCACGGCCGGCCACCTCGAATTGATCGAGAGTGCCCGCCGGCAAACTCCAACTATCGCCCTTGAGCACCGAGCGGAAGCTCTGCACCTTGGCGGGATAAGCCGGACGCACGCCGATGGTCCATTCCCGGCTGAGCGGCGGCAGGTTCTCGCCTGGCAACTCCAGGCCATTAACGCGAACCTTGAGTTTGCCCTGCCCATAGCCACCTAAAGCGCGCACCGGGATTTTCAATGTGCTGCGTTGCCCTTGCGCCAACAGCAGCGGCGCCATCTGCTCGCCCGACGCTTGCGCCAGGCTCAGCTGGCCTTCGGCCGTGAGCTGCACATCGAGGCGCTGCTCGCGACCCGACAGGTTGCTGACATCCAGGGCCAGGCTGGTCTCGTCGCCACCGGCCAAAAAGCGCGGCGCCGACAGCTCAACCACCAGGGGCGCAGCGACCACCGTCTTGCCCTCGGCCATGCCGTAACTGTCGTCGCTCCAGGCTTGCGCCATCAACCGCAGCTCGCCGTTAAAGTCGGGGATATTCAGGCTCAGTTCGCCCTCGCCCTGCTCGTTCAAACTCAGCGGCGCGCTCTGCAGTGCGACTATCAGCACGCTGGTGTCCGGCCGCTTGCCGCCCCCAGCCAGCGCCGCGTCACCACCGAAGGCCAGCTTGGCCATACGCCCGGTACCGGCCTCAATCAGCTGCCCATAAACATCCAGCTGATCGGCGCCATAGGCCTTGCGGCCAAAGAACGCTGCAAACGGATCGGGGGTGGCGTACTCGGTGATATTCAAAATCCCCACGTCCACCGCCGCCAGCAGCACCTGCACCTGCTTAGGCGTGGAGCCGTCGGCGTTCAGGGCTTTGACCTTGACCGTCAGCGGCTGATTGGGGCGGATTTTCTCTGCCGCACTCAGGTTCAGTGCCAGCTTGTGCGGCGCGCGATCCAGCGGCAGATGCAGCAGACCCACCGCCCGTTTCGGGGTGACATTGGCCTTGCGCTCGCCGGGACGAATCACCAGGGCGCTGACATACAGGTCATGCCGCGCCCAGTCTTTGGCGATGGGAATCTCGAAGCTTTTGCCCTCGGCCGGCACCGTAATTTCTTGCCACCAGAGCGGGCCGTCGGCCGACTCCACCAGCAAATAACCGCTGCCGGCAGCCGGCGGCGTGACCGTTACTGTGGCGGTGTCACCATTGGCATAAGCCGGTTTATCCAGCGCCAACTTGATTTGATCGGGCCGCACCGCGCCGCCTTCGGTGTTGTCCTGCCAGCTGTAGCCGGCCCAGAAGCGCAGGCTGCTGATCATCCCGGTAGTCGGGTCTTCCACCTCGACTCGGTACGGGCCCCACTCCACCGGGAAGCTGATTTTGGTGGTGCCGCCCTTGGTGATCTGGACGTTTTCTTCGCTGAGATTCAGGTACTTCTCGTTGAAGTGATAGCTCCAGCCATCGTTGCTGGAGAAGTTCCAGTAGTAGTCGCGACGCTCGCGAATCAGCCGGACTTTTAATTGCTCGGCGGCCAATTTATTGCCTTGCGGATCGGCCAGCAGCAGCTCGAATTCGGCCAGGCCGTTGCTGTCAATTTCCTCCCCATCAAACAAGGCGCGAAGCCCCGGCAATTGCGCCGCCGGCCACACCGGCTGGACGATACGCCGGGTGATCGGTCGGCCGCCGGACTCTTGCAAGCTGGCCTGGACTATCAGTTTGAGCGGCGATTTGACCTCGCCCCACTTGCTTTCGATGTTCAGCCTGGCCTGACCCTCGGCGTCCAGCACGGTCTCATCCAGATCCAGGTCCTGGCTCAACTCCTCTTCACTGATGGAGCCAAACTGATAGCCCGGCAAGCTGGCCACCGCCTCGCGCAACGGCCGCACATAGAGCTGGCCGCTGAGGCGATTGCCGGCCGCCGGAGCGCCGTAGAGGTAACGACCCTTGACCTCAAACTCGGCGCTCTCTGCTGGGCTAAAAGGTGTATCGCGGCCTTTTAGCTCCAGCGCCAGGCGCTCGGGCAAGAAGTCTTCGACCTGAAACTCGTACAGCTGCGGCTTGCCATTGCCCAGGTCAAAGATCAACTGCCAGCGGCCGGTGGGCGCTTCGCTGGCGATCGCCAACTGGTACTGATAGAGCCCGCTGTCGCCAGCCTGCCAGACGAACTTGCGACTGACTTGCTCATCCGGGCGGCGCACCTCGACGTTGACCGGCTGGTTCTTCACCGCGTGGCCATCGGCATCGCGCAGCAAGGCGTTGAGCAATACGGTTTCACCGGGGCGATAGAGGTCACGGGGGCCAAACACAAAAAACTGCTGGGGCTGCGACTGCGGCCCGGCGATATCGAATTCGGCCAGATCCAGCGCCGCGCCATTCAAACGCAGCAAGCTGGTTTGCGCGCCCTGCTGGGCCAGCAGCACTTCGGCCTTGGCCGGCAACGCCAACTCGGCATGCCCGGCGCCATCGGTCTGACCCTCAACCAACAACCGGCCTTCGCCGTCGAGCAGTTGCAACTGCACCTTGGCCAGGGCTTTGCCGCCTTCCAGCGCCTGGGTAAACACATCCAGACGCTGCTGATAGCGGTGCGCCGACAGGCCGATGTCGCTCAGGGTGAACAGCGTCGCCGGGGTCGAGTAGTTGTAGCTGCCGGCCTGGCGCATCACCGCCAGGTACACGCCGGGTTGCTTAAAAGGTTCCAGGCCGGTGATCGGCAACAGCAGGGTTTCGCGGGTGTTGCGCGCCGGGTTCAGATCGAAACGGCCGCCGTAAACCAGATCGGCCATCGGCAGCAATTCATCGGCCACGTAGTATTCCAGGCTGGTGCGCCGCTCCCACTGGCTGAGAAAAGCCGGCAAGGCCTGCGGCTTGATGCGGAAGAACTCGACGTTGACCTTGTCGACATTCAGGGCGATCACCGGCAGGCCTTCGGCCAAGCGAGTCGGCAGCAGCGAGCCGCGACTGGCGAAACCGACGCTGGCTTGCAGGTCACGGGTTTCCAGCTGGCTGATGTGTTCTTTGGCCAGGCTTGCGGCATTCACCCCACGCAAGCCGGCATCCACCGTCAGCACCAGTTTGCGCTGCGGCTCCAGATGGCGCAGGCGCAGCTCCATCAGGTTATCCGCCAGCTCCCAGGCGCCATCGACCTTGCCATTTTTGCTGTCGACCAGATGCAGCTTGCTGGCGAAATCCTGCTCGGGATCGAGCGGCACGCCGAAGGTTACCGACAGCGCGCTGGCGCCATCCAGCTGCACCTCGGACACATCCACCACCTCCAGCGGTTTGCCGGCGTAGCGCTGGGCCAGGGCGCCGAGATCCTGCTGCGGGCTGACCGGCGCCGTTTGCACTGCGGGCGCGGCCGCCTGCTCGGGGGTGGAGGAATCACAAGCACTGAGCAGGCTCAACAGCAGAGCCAGAAGCAATCCATTCTTCGCCATTGCGGCATCTCACAGAGGGGGACGGTGGGCCAACACTATAGCCGAGGCGCGCGGTGATCTGGCAGTCGCCCATGGGCAAACCGCGACTCGCGCACAGACCGCTGGTTGCGCGCACACCCGGTAGGAGGGGCTTTAGCCGCGACCCGCGCAATCAAGCCGCCGACCGATCCGCGCGGCGTATAAAGCGCAGGCCCCATCGCGGCTAAAGCCCCTCCTACAAAAGCCCTGTTCTCAGGTCTATTGGTGTTTATCTGCATCATCCAAGATGACTTATGCCGGCCGCATAACCGCGCGCAGTAGTTTTCACCTGGCCTGTATAGTGCTGCGCTGTTCTGGAGTTTTGTATGTCCTGGTTACCCGATGCCTGGCAGCACCGCCCCACCCATCAACGGGTCTGGGCGCTGGCCGCGCCGATGTTGCTGTGCAATTTATCTGTGCCGCTGGTGACCCTGGTGGACAGTGCCGTGGTCGGCCATTTGCCCGAAGCCCAACAATTGGCGGCGGTGGCGATTGGTGGCAGTTTGTATGGCTTGCTGGTCGGCCTAATGGGCTTTTTACGGATGGGCACCAGCGGCTTTAGCGCCCAAGCCTGCGGGCGCGGTGACGGCGCGCAGCTGCGGCAAACCCTGCTGCAAGGGCTGCTGCTGGCCCTCGGCTGGGCCCTGCTACTCGGGCTATTGAGCCTGCCGTTCAGCGACCTGGCGCTGAGCTTGATGCAGCCCTCGGCGCAACTGGATGAACTAACCCGCAGCTATTTCTACATCCGCATGCTGGGCCTGCCGGCGGCGCTGGCCAATTACGCCCTGATCGGCTGGCTGCTGGGCACCCAGAATGCGCGGGCGCCACTGCTGATCATGCTAGCGACCAACCTGCTGAACGCGCTACTGGCGCTAGTCTTTGTGCTCGGCTTCGAGTGGGGCGTGACCGGCGCCGCGCAAGCCGCGGTAGTTGCCGAATACAGCGGTCTGCTGCTCGGGCTCTGGCTGACTCGCCGGGCGTTGCGGCAGTTTCCCGGCCAGGCCAACTGGCGCGCCTTGCGCCACTGGTTGAACTGGCGGCCGCTGCTGGCGCTGAATCGGGACATTTTAATCCGCACCCTGGCGCTGCACCTGGTGTTCTTTTTAATCACCGTACAAGGCACGCGCCTGGGCACCAGTACCGTGGCCGCCAATGCCTTGCTGATCAACGGCCTGATGCTCAGCGCCTTTGCCCTGGACGGTTTGGCCAATGCCGTCGAGGCGTTGTGCGGTCACGCCATCGGCGCCCGCGACGGCCTGGCACTAAAACGCACCCTGGTGGTCGCCGGCGGTTGGTCGGTATTGCTGAGTCTGGTGTTTGCCCTGGCGCTGCTGCTGGGCGGACAGCTGTTTATTAATCTGCAAAGCGACATCGCCAGCGTGCGCGCCGTGGCCTATAGCTATGTGCCCTATCTGGCCGCGCTGCCGTTGCTGTCAGTGTGGAGCTACCTGCTCGACGGCTTGTTTATCGGCGCCACCCGCGCCCGCGAAATGCGCGACGCCATGCTGTTGGCCGTGGGCTTGAGCTTACCCTTGGCCTGGGCGCTGCAGGGCTATGGCAACCACGGCCTGTGGCTGGCGCTGCTGGCTTTTATGCTGCTGCGCAGCCTGACCCTAGCCGCTTTTGCCTGGCGCTTGACCCGTGCGGGGGCCTGGCTGACAGCTCGCTGAGGATTGCCTGCACCGTCACCCAGCGAGTGCCGTCACATCCTCGTCCGCTTGACCTTGCCACAATGGCAAGCATGACCCTAAACGCCCGCCGCTCGCCTTGGAGAATATCGATGATACGTCGCACCTTCCTCACTCATGCCCTCGGCGTCGGCGGCCTGGCGCTGCTGCCCGGTTGGTTACGCGCCGCCAGCATGGAGCATGACATGGCCTCAATGGGCGACATGCCGGGCATGGATCACAGCATGCCCGCCGCGCCAACGCTGGCCGCCTTAGATGCGCTGCCCCGTGGCGCGACCTTGCGCGAGCTGCCCACGTTGGCCAACCGCAGCAAGCTGCCCGGTGAATTCAAAGGCGAGTTGATTGCCGCGCCGACCCAGATCGAACTGCTGGCCGGCCAGCCAACCAGCTTCTGGGCCTACAACGGCAGCCTGCCTGGCCCGTTGATCGAGGTGCGCGAAGGCGACCGGGTGCAGATCCGCTTTATCAACCAGCTCAGCCAACCGAGCACTATTCACTGGCACGGCCTGCCGGTGCCGCCAGAGCAAGACGGCAACCCCCACGACCCGGTGCCACCGGGTGGCGAGCGCACCTACAGCTTCAACCTGCCCAAGGGCAGCGCCGGCACTTATTGGTATCACCCACACCCCCATGGCCATACCGCCGAGCAGGTGTTTCGCGGCCTGGCCGGCGCTTTTATCGTGCGCGCCGCCGATGATCCGCTGGCTGACATTGCCGAGCGGCACCTGCTGATTTCCGATCTAAAGCTGAATGCCGATGGCAGCATCGCCGAGAATGACAGCAACGACTGGATGAACGGCCGTGAAGGCCAATTTGTACTGATCAACGGCCAGCATCAGCCGAACATTCAACTCAACGGCCCGGAGCGCTGGCGCATCTGGAATGCCTGTAGCGCCCGCTACCTGAAGCTTAATCTGGGCAGCCAGCGTTTTAGCCTGGTCGGCACCGATGGCGGCCTGATCGAGCAGCCACAAGAGTTGCAGGAAATTCTGCTCGCCCCGGCCGAACGCATCGAGCTGATCGTCCAACCGAGCGCCCAAGACGGCCAAGTTGCGCTGACAGCCGCCATCTATGACCGCAACAAGATGGGCAGCGTGGCCGCCGAAAGCCTGATCAGCCTGGCGCAAGTTAGCCTGGCCAGCGGCCAACCCGCCAAGCTGCCGGCCCGACTACGGGCCATCCCCGAACTCGGCCCAGCCACGGCTCAGCAGCGCGTGACCTTCAGCGAGACCATGCGCATGGACAACGGCCAGCACCAGATGGATTTTCTGGTCAACGGCAAAGCCTTCGACATGCAACGCGTCGACCTCACCAGCAAACTTGGCGAGGTTGAACTGTGGGAGATCAGCAACGACTCACACATGGACCACCCCTTCCACATCCACGGCTGCCAGTTTCAAGTCATCGAACATGAACTCAACGGCGTGAAAACCCCGGCGCCCTACCGGGCCTGGAAAGACACGCTAAACCTGCGCCCCAAGGAAGTCATTCGCGTAAAAATGGCCCAACCGTTCAAGGGCCTGCGGATGGTTCACTGCCATATTCTCGAGCATGAGAACCAAGGGATGATGGCCACCCTTGAGGTGGTTTGAATGCAGCGTGGGGCGGGTGAAACACGGCAAACGTAGTCGATCCGGCTCGGATCACAACGTCGCGCGACTTAGGATTAAAGCGCCAATCCTGGTTTACTCTGAAGATTTTACACAGCCCTTTTCATCAGCTAAGGCTTACCAATGACTCAATCAATCCACATCGCAGCCGCCCTACTGATCGGATCTGACGGCAAGACCCTCTTAGTACGCAAACGCAACACTACGGCTTTTATGCAACCAGGGGGCAAGATCGAACCCGGCGAACTGGCGGTGAATGCCTTGGCCCGCGAGCTAGATGAAGAACTGGGGATACAAATCGATACTGCCCTGGCGCATTTTTTAGGCGTGTTTAGTGCTCCGGCTGCTAACGAGCCTGGCTTCGAGGTGCGCTGTGAGTTGTTTCGAATTGCCATAAGTGTCCAGGTCAATGCCGCCTCTGAGATAGAGGAGGCAGTTTGGGTCGATCGCCATAGCTATGCGCAACTGCGGTTGGCACCGTTGACGCTGAATCATGTGATGCCGATCTACTTGGACCTCCGTTAGAGCACTCATAGCATCTCTAGTGGGTCTTAGCGTTAAGGGGTCAGACACTATTAACGTTCGCTCTACCTGGCTGACCAACATCGAGGCTACAATTTGCCGCGCTCGACATGCCAGCAGACAGGGAAGGACGCTTGATCATGAGTGACTACATAACGCTGAACAAAGCCAATTGGGACGAGCGCGCACCGTTGCACGCGGCATCGCCGGGATATGCCACGCAAGCCTTCGTGGACAACCCCACGCACCTTTCCCAGGTGGTGCGTTTTGATTGCGCGCTGCTCGGCGACATCGCTGGTATGCGGGGCGTCCATCTGCAGTGCCACATAGGTACCGACACTCTGTCGTTGGCGCGCTTGGGCGCGGACATGACCGGACTGGACTTCTCCTCGGCCTCGATCACCCAAGCGCGCTCACTCGCCCGGCGCACTGGCGCCAACCTAAATTTTGTCGAAGCCGATCTGTACGCCGCTGCCGAGGTGCTGCCCCGCGAGTCATTTGACTTGGTCTACACCGGAATAGGTGCCCTGTGCTGGCTGCCCAACATTGATCGCTGGGCCAGCACTGTCGCCAGCCTGCTGAAGCCCGGCGGGCGACTGTTTATCCGCGAAGGGCACCCAGTCCTGTTTTCGCTCAACGAAGACCGCCAGGATGAGCTGGTGATTGAATACCCCTACTTCGAGCGGGAAGCGCCCCTGGTCGGCGACGACGACTGTAGCTATGTGGATACCGAGGTTGCGCTAAAAGCCACGCTCACCCACGAATGGAATCATGGTATGGGCGAGATCATCACCGCCCTGCTCGCGCACGGCATGCAGATCACCGGCCTGGTAGAACATGACAGCCTCCCCTGGGAAGCACTGCCAGGCCAGATGAGCCGCGCCGCTGACGGCGAATGGCGTCTTGACCGTGACCGCTGGCGCCTGCCGCTCAGCTACACGTTGCAGGCAAGCAAACGCGCCCTGTAATGACTGACTGATGAAAGCAACGACGCTATTGCGGCGCTCCGCGCATAAAAAAACCGACGCGAAGTCGGTTTTTTTATCTGACCGGAAACACTTTGACTCGACATGCCTCAACTTAATCGATAGGACGAGCGGGTGATCCACTGCATCCGCCTGGAGCTATTGCTGCTACTGATCATCCCGGTGATTGATGGCCCGTGGTTACGCGGTGCCGGGCTGACCAGCAAACCTCGTCGGTTCCACGGCCTGCATAGGTCGCGCCAGCCGGCGGACGGAAAGCCAGACCCGCGCCTTGCCGCCCCCCCGAGGCGTTCTATAGTGAACAGACGACGCGGGCGACCACGGCCGCCGGCCTAGGGGACGCATCAGGTGTCGGCCCGAGTAAGGAGCAACAAATGAAAGGCATGGTCTTCACCGAGTTTCTGGAAATGGTCGAAACCCGCTTCGGCCTGCAGACCGTCGACCGCATCATCGGCCAGGCGCAGCTGGCCAACGACGGTGCCTATACCGCGGTCGGCACCTACGATCACCAAGAGCTGGTGCAACTGGTGACAGCCTTGAGCGCAGCGACCCAAGTGCCCGTCCCGGATCTGATCAAGGCCTTCGGTCAGCACTTGTTCGGCCGTTTCGCTCTGGGCTACCCGAGATTGTTCGAGGGCGTCGACTCGGCCTTCGCCTTCCTGCGCAGCATCGAGCGCTACATCCATGTGGAGGTGCGCAAGCTCTACCCGGATGCCGAACTGCCGTCCTTCACCTATGAGCGTCAGGGGCCGGACGATCTGGTGATGCTCTACCAGTCGCGGCGGCCCTTCGCCGATCTGGCCGAAGGGCTGATCCTGGGTTGCATTGAGCACTACGGCGAAGCCATCGACCTGCGGCGCGAGGACTTGGAGACAGGCGCAACCAACCGTAGCCGCTTCACCCTCACCCGCCGCTCATGAGCGAGCTAGAGGATGGCCTTCGGCTGCGCCAACTGCAGCGCGAACGCAGCGCGCGCAAGGCCGCCGAGACCCTGCTGGAAAGCAAGAGCCTGGAACTCTACCTGGCCAATCAGCAGCTGCTGCAGCTCAATGCCTCCCTGGAGCAGCGCGTGCGCGAACGCACCCAGGAGCTGGTCGCCGCCCGCGATCAGGCGCTGGAAGCCAGCCGCATCAAGAGCCAGTTCCTCGCCACGGTCAGCCACGAGCTGCGCACGCCGCTGCACGCGGTGATCAGCTACAGCGAGATGCTGCTGGAGGACTTGCAGGATGTGGGCCTCGAGCGGCTTATGCAGGACCAGCGCAAGATCCACGGCGCCGCCCAGCACCTGCAAACCCTGATCAACGAGCTGCTGGACTTCAGCAAACTGGAAGCCGCCAGGATGGAGCTGGACAACGAAACCATCGAACTCGACGAGCTGGTCGCCAACCTGCTGGACACCCTGAGCCCGCTGGCGGAGCAAAATGGCAACCGCCTTGAGGTGCGCCTGGCCGAGGATGCCGGCCCACTGTACAGCGACCGGCTCAAACTCAGTCAGTGCCTGTACAACCTGCTGAGCAACGCCTGCAAGTTCACCGAGCACGGCCTGGTGTGCCTGGAGATTCACCGCGAACGCGGCGCCGGGCAAGACTGGCTAAGCTTCACAGTCAGCGATAGCGGTATCGGCATGGATGAGGCGCAGCTGGGCCGGCTATTCCAACCATTCAGCCAGGGCGACAGCTCGATCACCCGCAAATACGGCGGCACCGGCCTGGGTCTGGCCATCTCCCGTGGCCTGTGCGAGCTGCTGGGCGGCACCATCGCCGTCAGTAGTACGCCGGGCCAGGGTTCCTGTTTCCTGATGCGCATCCCCGCCGAGCTCACGACCACTCAGGCGGCCCAGCAGACCCCGCTGTTCCAGGAGGATCACGATGCCCCTGCCTAACTCGAGCAACGCGCCGCCGTGTCTGCTGGTGGTGGACGATCAGGAAACCAACCGCGAGATCTTCAGCCGCCGCCTGGAGCGCCACGGCTATCGGGTGCTGCTCGCAGCCAGCGGCCAGGACGCGCTGAACCTGGTCGCTGGCGCGCCGCCCGAGCTGATCCTGCTGGACATCATGATGCCCGACATGGATGGCCTGGAAGTGCTCGACCGCCTGCGCCAGCGCTACTCCCAGCAAGAATTGCCGATCATCATGGTCACCGCCCGCAGCCAGAGCGAGGTGATAGTCGACGCCCTGGCCCGCGGCGCCAACGACTACCTGATCAAGCCCTTCGATTTCGCCGTGGCCCTGGCGCGGGTGCGCACCCAGCTGGCGTTCCGGCGCGCGGAACAGGCCATCGAGGAAAGCCGCGAGTTCTACCAGTTGATTGCCCACTCCAGCAACGACGGTGTGTGGGACTGGAACCGGCGAGCCCGCAGCATTTTCTTCTCGCCGCGCCTCAAGAGCATCCTCGGCTATGCCCAGGATGACCACGCCGACCGCCTGGACACCTGGCTGGCGCGGGTCTACGCGGCGGATCTGGGCAAGCTGAAAGCGGCGTTCAAGGCCCACCTGGCCGGCCGTACGCCACAGCTCCAGGTCGAGGTGCGGGTCTATAACCAGGCCGGGGATTGCTGCTGGCTGCTCTGCCGCGGCCAAGGCAAGCGCGACGCCCAGGGCCGTATCGTGCGCCTGGCCGGCTCCTGCACCGATCTGACCGAGCGCAAGACCATGGATGCCCTGACCAACCTACCCAACCGCGTGCTGTTCGACGACCGCCTGGAGCGTTGCCTGAGGCGGCGCGCACGGCACCCGGATGCACGGTTCGCCTTGTTGCTGATCGAACCGGACCGCTTTCACCTGATCCACGAGAGCCTCGGCCATCACATTAGCAACCTGCTGCTGATCGACCTGGCCCGGCGCCTGCAACAACTGGCCCGTCCCTCCGATACCCTGGCCTACTTCGGCGGGGTGAAATTCGCCGTGCTGATCGACAGCCTGGAGCAGCAGGAGGATGCCCTGCGCGTCGCCGAACGCATGCAGCGCGCCTTCGCCGAACCCCTGAGCCACGAGCAGCAGGAGTTCTTCGTCACCCCCAGCATGGGCGTGGCCGTCATCGACCAGTGCCAGGGCGGCGACCTGCTGCAAGCGGCGGAGACCGCCCTGGGCCGCGCCAAGGAACGCGGCGGCAACGACTACCAGATGTTCGACGCCGCCATGCAGGTGCGGGTGCTGGCGCGCATGCGCCTGGAGCACGACTTGCGCCGTGCCCTGGAGCACCAGGAGTTTGAACTCCACTACCAGCCCATAGTCGATCTGGGCAGCGGTCGCATCGCCGGCTTCGAGGCGCTGTGCCGCTGGCATCACCCGCAGCAGGGCATGGTCTCGCCCGAGCTGTTTATCCCCCTGGCCGAGAGCACCGGCCTGATCATCCCCCTGGGGCTCTGGGTATTACGCCAGGCCGTGGCGCAAATCCGCGACTGGCAGCAGCGCTTTCCCGCCGAGACCGAGCTGGGCATGAGCGTCAATCTGTCGGGCAAACAGTTCGCTCAGAAAGGTTTACTCGAGGAAATCGCCCGCACCCTGCAGGACTCGGGCGTTAACCACCACAGCCTCAAGCTGGAGATCACCGAGAGCGCCATCATGAACGATGCGGACAACGCCAATCTGCTGTTGGCCCGGTTCAAGGAGCTGGACATCCAGCTGAGCATCGACGACTTCGGCACCGGCTATTCCTCCTTGAGTTACCTGCACCGCTTCCCCTTCGACATCCTCAAGGTCGATCGCTCTTTCGTCGGCAAGATGGATCAGGATCGTCAGGGCCTGGAGATAGTCCGCACCATCATCGCCCTGGCCCAGGTGCTGGGGCTGAAGGTGGTGGCCGAAGGCATAGAGACGCCGACCCAGCTGGCGCTGCTGCGCGAACTGGGCTGCCACTTTGGCCAGGGCTACCTGTTCGCCAAGCCACTGCCGGCGAGCGCGGCGCAGGCGCTGCTGGCGCGAGAGCCGCGCTGGTAGGACGTAGGGTGGGTTAGACGCCCATGCGCAGCTCAGACTGTCTGCACCATGCCGAGAGGCGCCGTAACCCACCCTACGCACTATCCCGCTCGACCCGTCCTAACTAGACAGATAGGACGAGCGTGTCAGGCCCAGACGCAACGCATCCAGGTACTGGGTGCGTTCGCGGTCGCTGAGTTTGGCGCTGGCGACTTTATCGCGGTAGTGGGTCATCAGCTCCTCCGGCGATAGGTGCACGTAGCGCAGCATGTCTTCGATGGTGTCGTGGGTTTCGATGCCGCCGTGATCGACGCTGCCGTCGTTGTTTTGGTAGATGTTGACCGAGTCGGTGTCGCCGAACAGGTTGTGCATATCCCCCAAAATTTCCTGATAGGCGCCGACCAGGAAGATTCCCAGCAGGTAGTCCTCACCGTCCCGCACCTCATGCACCGGCAGGCTGGTTTCGATGCTTTGCTCGTCGACGTATTGCTTGATCTTGCCATCCGAGTCGCAGGTCAGGTCCTGCAATACGGCGCGGCGCAGCGGCTCTTCGTCGAGGCGGTGCAACGGCAGAATCGGCAACACCTGGCCAATCGCCCAGGTGTCGGGCAGGCTCTGGAACACCGAGAAGTTGCAGATGTATTTGTCGGCGAGCTTGTCGTTCAGCTCATCCAGCACCTGACGGTGAGAGCGTTGGCGGGCTTTGAGCGAGTTGTGCAAGCGCCGGCAGACGGCGAAGTAGCACTGCTCGGCCAGGGCTTTTTCGCTCAGGCTGAGCTTGCCATCGGCGTACTGGCTGGCCACGTCGCTCATGTAGTGGGTGGCGCGCCAGTAGGTCTCGGTGACCATCTCGATATCGGTGGGGCCGAGCAGGTCCACCAGCCACTGCACGGTTTCCGGCAGGCTGGCTTGGTCGTCAATAAAGGGGATTTCGTCGTTGTGTTTCTCCACATCGGTGACCTGCACCACCAGCATGGCGTGGTGGGCGGTCAGCGCGCGGCCACTCTCGGAGAAGATGTGCGGGTGCGGCAACTCTTGCGCGTCGCAGAACTCTTTGAGCATGCCGACTACCACGCCGGCGTAGTCATCCATGTCGTAGTTGATCGAGCTGGCGTTGCGCGAGTGGGTACCGTCGTAGTCGACACCCAGGCCGCCACCGACGTCGATATGATCGACCGGCAAGCCGAGGCTGCGCAGCTCGCCGTAGTAACGAATCGCCTCTTTGAAGCCGTGCTGGTAGTCGGCCAGGTTGGCGATCTGCGAGCCCATGTGAAAGTGCAGCAGACGCACGCCCTGGTCCAGCCCGGCGGCGCGAAAACGTTCAACCACCGACAGCAATTGCGCGGCCGACAGGCCGAACTTGGACTTCTCGCCACCGGTGTCGGCCCACTTGCTCGATGCCAGGGACGACAAGCGCACGCGCAAGCCGATCTGCGGGGCGACCTTGAGCTCCGCCGCTTCGTCGATCACCAACTGCACTTCGGATTCTTTCTCGATGACGATAAACACATTGTGACCGAGCTTCTGGCCGATCAGCGCCAGGCGGATAAATTCGCGGTCTTTGTAGCCGTTGCAGACGATGGTGCCGCCCTTGGGGGCCAAGGCGAGCACGGCCAGCAGCTCAGGTTTGGAGCCGGCTTCCAGACCGATGGAAACATTCTGGGTGGCGATAATGCTCTCGATCACCGCCTCTTGCTGATTGACCTTGATCGGGTACAGGGCGGTGTAGCGGCTCTGGTAATCGAGGCGGGCAATGTTGCTGTCGAAGGCGCCAGTGAGCTGACGCACGCGGTCTTGCAATATGTCCGGGAAGCGCACCAGCAATGGCAGTGACAGGCCACTTTTGCGCAGCTCCGCCACCTGCTCGTAGAGGTCGATCGGCGCGCTTTTCGGCCCGTTCGGATGCACTTCAACGCGGCCGGCATCGCTAATGGCGAAGTAGCCGGCGCCCCAATTGCGAATGCCATAGACGCTGCGGCTGTCCGCTGCGGTCCATTGGCTGCCGTCATCTTTGCGTGTGCGTCGTACGGGCATTGAGATATTCCTGTGAAAATAAGGGCGGACATACCCGCAAAAAGCTTAGCGGGTGAACGTGACGGGTATTGACGGACAGATCCGCCGAGAGCAAAAAAGTTTAGCCGGCGCGGGGTTAGCCGCCGGACTTCTTGGCCTTGAAGCCGCGGGCCGTGAGCTCGCTCAGCAGTAACTCGACGTGATCACCCTGAATTTCGATCACCCCCTCCTTGAGGGAGCCACCGCAGCCGCAGCGTTTTTTCAGGGCGGTGGCCAGTGCCGTCAGCGCCTCCAAGGCCAGCGGCACGCCGCTGATGGTGGTCACGGTTTTACCGCCACGGCCTTTGCTTTCGCGGCGCACGCGGGCGATGCCGTCCCCCTCTGGAATCAGCTTTTGTTTGCAGGTGCAGGCGTCCACCGGCTGCTTACAGTCAGGGCAATGCCGGCCGCTGTCGGTGGAGTACACCAAACCGCCGAGGGCGGCAAAGGCTGAGCTTTTCTTGAGCACCAGGGCGGTCCTCGCAGGGCTAGAAAATCGATGAGCCGCGCATGCGCAAAGGCTCGAGGGCGCGCAGTGTAACGGCAAAAAAGCCACTTGCTAATAGCCCTATTGCGCCATTAACCACAGGATTAGCGACCTTTGCTCGAGCGCGTGCAACATCTTGCACGAACACGTGCAGAAATCTGTCACACGCCTTATTTCAGCGGCCGATTGACCAGGTAACGTTGCAGCGCCAACAGCGAGTCTGGGCAATAAAGTTTGTGCGCCACCTCGGCCAGCGCCGCCTCGATGCTGATAAAGCGCGCCTCCAGCACCTCTTCCGGTTGCAAGCGCAGCGGCCCATCGCTGACGGCGGAAAACGCCGTGCACCAGAGCCGGCTTTCCGGCGCGTCGTAGAAGAAGTGAGCGTGCTCAAGCAGTGGCACGTCGGCCACCCCCAACTCCTCTTCCAGCTCACGGGCGGCGGACTCGGCGTAGCTTTCCCCGTCCAGCACCATGCCGCCGGCGGCCACGTCCCAGTAACCGGGGTACAACGCCTTGCTCAGGGTACGGCGGTGCACGCAGATCTCACCGGCGCTGTTGAACAGCAGAATATAACTGCCGCGCCCGATCAGGCCGCGCTGGCGCAACTCCAGACGTGAGACGCCGCCCAGCGGCTGATCGGCCTCATCGACCCAGGCCACCTGTTCGGCATCCGAGGCGGCGCGATGGGCCGCCTCTTGGGCAGAAATCGGCATGCCTTAGCCTTGAGTCAGCAGCGTGCGCAGGTCGATGATCGCAGCGTTGGCCCGCGAGATGTAATTGGCCATCACCAGCGAATGATTGGCCAACACCCCGTAACCGCTGCCGTTGAGAATCATCGGGCTCCAGAGCGGCTCTTGCGCAGCCTCCAGCTCGCGAATGATCTGCCGCACGCTGACGGTGGCGTTTTTCTTCGCCAGTACATCGGCAAAGTCCACCTCGATGGCGCGCAGCAGATGGGACAAAGCCCAGGCCTGACCACGGGCCTCGTAGAAGACGTTGTCGATTTGCAGCCAAGGGGTTTTCACCACCTCCTCACTGAGCTGCGGTGCCTCACCGACGGCAAGCACCGCCGCACCTTTCAGATCGGTATTCAGGCGTACCCGGCCGACACTGGCCGACAACCGCTGCGACAAGGAGCCCAACCGAGTGGCCACATCGCCCAGCCAGTTATTCAGGTTATCGGCACGGGTATAGAACTGCGCATTCGGCTGGCTCGGGTCGGACAAGCGCACCAGGTAGCGATCCAGCGACTTGATGCCTTCGCGGTATTCCTGCTCGGTGGCCGGCAGAGCCCAGCTCTTGTTGTCGAAGTTAAAGCGTGGCTCGGCTTTGGCCAAGTCTGGGTCTTCGGTGGATTGCGACTGCGAACGGGCAAAGTCCTTGCGCAAGGCCCGCGACATATCGCGCACCTGCACCACTACGCCGTATTCCCAACTGGGCATATTGTCGAGCCACAGGCCCGGCGGGGCGAGGTCGTTAGACAGGTAACCGCCGTCTTTGTCGAGCAGGGTCGAGGCTACGGTTTTCAGCGTTTCTACCGTGGTGTAGCCACTGACCAGCGCCCGCTGCGAACGCTCGGCGGCCGCTTGCGCCTGCTGCTGCACCGGGAAAATCCCCGGTTCCTGGCTCCAGTACCAGCCGACCACGCCGGCCACCAGCAGGTACAAACCGAGCAGGCCACCCAGAGCGCGGCTTAGCCAGAGCCCGCCGAAGTAGCTGCGCACATCATCAACCGAGTCATCGACCCTATCGAGCAACTCGGTTTTGCGGTTCTTCCAGTCCAACATGGCGAAGTCCTTCACTGACGAAATGAAATTGTGTGAGCCGGCTCGACTTAACCCTTAGCCGCTCGCGTACTCAGCACTATAAGGGATGCGCGAACCGTTGCGCAGCGCGTCACGGCAAACTTAGTGCGGGTGACGCAGACTGAAGCAATGGAACTAATTTGAGCTCAAAGTAGACAAACGGGTGACGCCAATTGACCGACGGCAGCAATTACGGAATCATCCGTTGCTAGCATAGCGCCATCATCCGTCCCCCCAACCGCAACAGCCAAACGCAAGCAGGCCATGCTCGAGCCAGAAGACCCCAGCAGCGACCGTCTTAAGCACCACTTTGCCCGGCGCGTTATCCACCAAGCGAGGCTGACTCTTGAAGTCTGGCAGCGCCTGCAACGCGGCGCCTGGAATGCCAGCGAGATGGCCGAGCTGGTCGAAAGCAATGTGCTGCTGCTGCGCTACGCCCAGCGCTTTGAGCAGACCGAGCACAGCCAGTTGGCCGAAGGCATTCATAACAGCCTGACGGCGGTGACCGAGAACCACGGCCGCCTCAACAGCGAACTGATCAGCGAGCTCAACCTGCTGATGCAGCGCCTGTCGCGCACCGGCCTGCGCCACAGCGATCAGCTTGAGCAAACCCTGCTGCCGGCACTGCGCAAACCTATCTATATCGCCCTGCAAGACCATCAGCAAGCCGAGCGCTTGAGCCTGCAATTGCAATCCTTTGGTCTGCTGACCCAAGCCTTGGACACCGCCAACGGTTTTCGCGCGGCCATGGCTGAGCGCCACCCGGCGGCGATTATTATCGACATCAATTTTGCCGGCAGTGGCTGCGGTCTGCGCCTGGCCGAAGAGGTGCAAAACAATCGCAGCGAGAAACTGCCGCTGCTGTTTTTCAGCCAGGAAGACACCGACACCGATACCCGCCTGAGCGCCGTGCGCGCCGGCGGCCAGGCGTTTTTTATCGGTTCCCTGGAAGCCTCCAGCCTACTGGAGCGCATCGAGACGCTGACCCACGGCGGCCAGTACGAGCCTTATAAAGTATTGATTGTTGACGACTCCCGCGCCCAAGCCACCTACACCGAGCGCACCCTCAACAGTGCCGGCATCCTGACCCGCACGCTGACCGAACCGGCCAGGGCGATGAGCGAGCTGGCCGAGTTCCAGCCCGACCTGATCATCCTCGACATGTACATGCCCGACTGCAGCGGCACCGAACTGGCCAAGGTGATCCGTCATAACGACCGCTACGTCAGCGTGCCGATTATTTACCTGTCCGCCGAAGACGATCTGGACAAACAGCTGGACGCCATGGGCGAAGGCGGCGACGACTTTTTAACCAAACCGATCAAGCCGCGCCACCTAATTGCCACCGTTCGCCAGCGCGCCGCCCGGGCGCGCCATCTGCACGCGCGAATGGTGCGCGACAGCCTGACCGGGCTGTACAACCACACCCATATTCTGCAGTTGCTCGACGACTCACGCAGCCGCGCCCGGCGCACCGAGCAGCCGTTAAGCTTTGCCATGCTCGACATCGATTTTTTCAAAAAAGTTAACGACACCTATGGCCACCCCATGGGCGACCGGGTGATCAAAAGCCTGGCGATGTTTCTTAAGCAGCGCCTGCGAAAATCCGACCACATCGGCCGTTACGGCGGCGAAGAATTTGCCGTGGTGCTGCCCAACACCGACGCGGCCACGGCCTTGCTGGTGCTGGAAGATATTCGCCAGCGCTTTGCCGAAATACTGCACCCGGCCTACCCGCAGGATTTGTCTTGCACCTTCAGCTGCGGGATCGCCGAACTCACCGACAACGACGACGGCAAAAGCCTCTCCAAACAGGCCGACCAAGCGCTCTACAGCGCCAAGCACGCCGGCCGCAATCGCAGCGCCATCTTCTCCGCCGAGTAGGCCAAGGCCGGTCATAACACTGCAACAAAACCGCAATAGAGTTGCTGGCATTACGCCACTTCGCTTAGCGGGTTCAGCATGCGCCTCAAACAACTGACCAACCTCAATACCCTGCTGCTGATTAGCGTTTGCCTCGGCCTTGGCGTCACCCTCTGGTGGTCGCAGCGGGCGCTTGAGCGACCCTATGTACTGATGGATCGCTACCTGAGCCTGGCGCAAGATTTTCAGCATAAGGTGGCGCAGAACATTCAGGACTACCTTGCCAGCGGCGACGCCTTACGCCACAGCGCCGCCAGCCAGGCCATCGACAACCTCGAACAACAGCTCAACGAGCTACCGCCGCAACTCGGCGAGCAACTGCGCCCGAGCCTGAGCGAACTGCGTGAATTCACCGGCAACCAACTGCTCGCCGCCGGCAAACTGGCCGGCGACCCGCAAGCTTTGCTACTGCAGGCCGAGCGGGAGATGGCCGACAATCTGCAGCTGCTCAGCCAGTACGCCGATCAAGCCGGCGGCACTGGCGCCGACTATTCAGCACCGTTATTGCAAGCCGCCCAGCAACTGACGCGCCTCAGTCATGCCCGCGGCAAACTGGTCAGCAGCGGGCGCAGCGAGTTGCGCACTGAAGTCGAGCGCGAGCTGGGGCTGCTTGGCGTCCAGGCCGAACGACTGAATGCCTTGCCGCTGCTCGGCGTGACGGCCAGCCAGGAGTCGAGCAGCACCAGCTTCGGCGCGCTGCTGGGTCTAGAGGCAGAGGTCGAGCAGCAGGCCGCAGAAGACCAGGGCATCGCCCTTAAACGCGAGCTCAGCAGCTTGCTGAAACGCTACCCGGCAGAGCTGGCTCGCACCGGCGAGCTGATCGAGCAACGCCAACAACTGGCCATCCACACCCAAGCCAAGGTCGCGGCCCTGCAGCAGGCACTGGCCGCGCTGGAGCCGGCGGTACGTACTGAGCACGGTCGTATTCAACGTCAGGTGCAGTGGGTGCAAGGGCTGATGATCGGGCTGATTTTGCTGATCGCCTTGCTGATCGACAGCATTCAACGCAGCCTGACCAATGTGCTTAACCGCCTGGTGCCGGCCTTGTCTGCCTGGGCGGCGGGCGACTTCAGCGTGGCGATCAAACTCAATCCGCGCACCCGCGAGTTGCGCGACATCGAAGAATCACTGAACCGCCTGCGGGCCTATCTGGTCGACTTGGTCGGCACCATTCGCGGACACGCCGAGCAAGTGGCCGGCAGCAGCCGCACCCTGGCCGATTTAAGCGGCGGCCTGCACAGCGGCGCCGAACGCCAGGCCGGCGACAGTGCGCAGATACGCGATGCGCTCGGCGAGCTGGAAGGCAGCATCTTGCAGGTCGCCGATGATGCCAGCCAAGCCGCCAGCGCCAGCCGCGCGGCCGGCCGCGCCGTCGAACAAGGGCAAACCGTGATTGGCCAGAGCCTCACCGGGCTGTATGGACTGGTCGGCGAAGTACGCGGCAACGCCCAGGCCATCGAACACCTGGCGGAAGAAACCGCCACCATCGGCAAGGTGCTGACGGTGATCCGCGGGATTGCCGACCAGACCAACCTGCTGGCCCTGAATGCCGCCATCGAAGCCGCTCGCGCCGGCGAGATGGGGCGCGGCTTTGCGGTGGTGGCTGAAGAGGTACGCTCGCTGGCGCTGCGTACCAGCGGCGCCACCGAAGAAATCCAGCAGCTGATTGCCCGCCTGCAGCAAGCCGCGCACAAGTCGCTGGAGGCCATGCGCAGCCAGGTCGGTCACGCCGAAACCACCGCCAGCCAAGCCACTGCCGCCGACAGTGCGCTGGTCGAAATAGTCGCCGCCATCCACACCATCGCCAATATGGCCGAACGCATTGCCGGCGCCACCGCCCAGCAAAGCGGCGCGGTCAGCGAGATTCGCGGCCACAGCGAACGCATCCACATACTCGGCGGCGACAATCTGCAGCGCATCGGCCAAGGCCGACAGCAGGGCGAGAATTTGCTCAAACTGGGTGGGCAGCTGCATACCGCCGTGCAGGCGTTTCGGGTTTAGGCTGCGCCGGCAAAGGTCCAGGTCGCCGTGCTCTGGCGCTGATCTACACTGAAATCAGCAAAGTAAGAGCCATGGAGAACCTTGTGCGAATTGCCATTCTAGTGCTGTGTGCACTGCTGAGCCTGCCCGCCCGCGCCAGCACATTGCTGGTCGCCCTGGAGGAAGCCAATAACGCGCCCTTCGAGTTTGTCGATTCGAACGGCCAACTGACCGGCTTTCATGTCGAACTTATTCGCGCGGTGAGCAGCCGCCTGGGCTGGACATTGGAGTTCGAACGTTATCCGTGGAAACGGGCAATACTGGCCTTGGAGCTCGGCGAAGTGCAGGCCGTCAGCTTCGTTGCCAAAAACCCCGAGCGCGAGGCCTTTGCGCTATTTCTACCCGGCAACCCGCTTCACGTCTCGCGCAACACCCTCTATATCAAGCGCTCGCGCGCCGGCGAAATCCACTATCTGCCGGATCTCGAGCAAATGGCCCGGCGCTGGCGTTTGGCTTCGCCATCCGGCTACTACATCAGCGAAGAAGTCAACGCGATGATCGCCAACGGCATGCCTATCGCACAGCCGACGGTCACCCAGAGCCACCTGTTTTCCATGCTGATCGCCGAACGCTACGATGCGATTTTTGGGTTCCCGTACTCTCTGAGCAGTGCCAGCGCCAATATCCCCAACCTCGACCAACAGGTGCAGCGCCTGGATGGCGCCCTGATCTCCGGTGCGTCCATGTACCTGGCCTTCTCCCGCGCGGCACCCGCCCAGCTGGCGGAAGACTTTGCCAAGGCGTACCAGCTGTTTCGCCAAGACCCAGCCTATGCGGCCCTGGCGCAGCGCTTCGAGGTAACCGAACTACTCCCCAAACCGGGCGAATTTAAATAAACAATAAGCCTGCAGTTGTTCAGCAATGGCGGGACCGCTAAGCAATAACCGCGCAACAACACGCAACAAAGCGCTCAGCCAGTGGCACGCTAGCGCTGCCGTATCGCCGCCCGCTCCGCTATGATGGCCCATCCTCGCCGAACGAGATGTCCATGCGCCGCCTGCTGAGTTTGATTCTGCTATTACTGGCCTTGCCGGCCAGCGCCGGACTGTTAGATGCACGCCCCAACCCGGCATTTGGCGCCGCGCTGAATAACAGCAGCGATTTCCTGCCGGTGCGCGAGGCCTTTCGCCTCGACCTGATCGAGCACACGCCGACCGCCATCAAGCTGCAATTTATCGCCGCCGACGGCTACTACCTGTATCGCCACCGCTTTCAGTTTCGTAGCGACTCGCCCGAGGTCCAACTGGGCGCGGCGCAACTGCCGGCCGGCACGCCGAAGACCGATGAGTACTTCGGTGCAGTGGAGGTGTATCACGGCGTACTCGATGTCGAACTGCCGCTGAACAATCCGCGCAAGCGGCCCTTTAACCTGCAAGTCACCTATCAAGGCTGCGCCGACAAAGGCCTGTGCTATCCGCCGGAAACCCAAAGCTTCTCGATCAACAGCGACGCGAACGGCAACGCCACTGAACTGACCCAGCCCGAGGCCGCCGCCAGCCAAACCCCAAAAGCCTGGAGCTGGCGCGAACTGGCATTGTTTTTTCTCGCCGGACTCGGCCTGACCTTCACCCCCTGCGTGCTGCCGATGTTGCCGATTCTGTCCGGCGTGGTGCTGCGCGGCCAAGTCGGCGGCATGCGCGGCTTTAGCTTGTCGCTGGCCTATGTGCTGTCGATGGCCGCCTGCTTTGCCTTGCTCGGCGCGCTAATGGGCGTGTTTGGCGCCGAACTGAATCTACAGGCCCGGCTGCAATCACCCTGGGTGCTGGTGCCTTTCGCGCTGTTTTTCGGCCTGTTTGCCCTGGCGATGTTCGGAGTTTATGAGTTGCGCCTGCCGCATATCATCAGCGACCGCCTCGACCGTCTGGCCGGCAATACCCGTGGTGGCTCGCTGTGGGGCGCGGCGATGCTCGGGGTGCTGTCGAGCCTGCTGGTTTCGCCTTGCGTGTCGGCACCCCTGGCCGGCGCGCTGCTGTATATCAGCAGCAGTGGCGATGCCCTCGGCGGCGGTCTCAAGCTGTTTGTGCTGGGCTTAGGCATGGGCACACCGATGCTACTGTTTGCCACCGGCGGCGGCGCCCTGCTACCGAAAAGCGGTAATTGGATGGTCACGGTACGCAACACCTTTGGCGTGCTGCTGCTGGCCGTGGCGATATGGATGCTCGACCGGGTGCTGCCGGCGCCACTGACCCTGGCACTGTGGGGCGTACTGGCGGCTGGCGTGGCGCTGTATTTGGGCGCCCTGGAGTTCACGGTAAAAACCCACCGGCAAAAGCTCAGCCAACTCGGCGGACTGATCTTGCTGGTCTACGCCCTGGCCAGTTGGGTCGGCGCCCTGCAAGGGCAAACCGATCCGCTGCGGCCACTGGGGACAATATCCACATCCAGCACGACAACACAAAGCTCAAGCGCTCACGGCGACTGGCAAACCATCAGCTCCGCAGCCGATCTGCAGCAAGCCTTGGCGGCGGCCAAAGCCGCCCAGCAGCCAGTGCTGCTCGACTGGTACGCCGACTGGTGCATCAGCTGCAAGGTGATCGAGCGCGAAGTGCTCAGCAACGCCGAGGTGGTAAGCGCCTTGGCCGGCTACCGGCTGATTCGCTTCGACATCACCGCCAGCAATCCCGAACAACGGGCCTTGCTCACCCGCTACCAATTGTTTGGCCCACCGGCGCTGCTGTTTTTTACCCCTAAGGGTGACGAGCACCTGGCGTTGCGTGTCGTAGGTGAGATCGACGCGGCCGACTTTGCCGCTCGCGTGCGCAGCGCCAATGCGCTGAATTAAGCATTAGCATCGCGCAATTGTCTTAAAAAACCGGCATCGTGCGGGCTACTACCGACAACTGGACAGACTGCGGCGCATTCGGCATAGTCGCCCCAGCTAAGCAAAGGACAACACTATGGCCACCTTACTGGTGCTGCACGGCCCCAATCTGAACCTCTTGGGCACCCGCGAACCCGGCGTCTACGGCGCCACCACCTTGGAGCAGATCAATCTGGACCTTGAGCGGCGCGCCCGCGAAGCCGGTCATCATCTGCTCTATCTGCAAAGCAACGCCGAGTACGAATTGATTGAGCGCATCCATGCCGCACGCAACGAAGGCGTGGACTTCATTCTGTTCAATCCGGCGGCCTTCACCCATACCAGCGTCGCATTACGTGACGCGCTGCTGGCGGTGAGCATCCCATTCATCGAAGTGCACCTTTCAAACGTGCATAAACGCGAAGCTTTCCGTCATCACTCCTACTTTTCTGATGTTGCCGTAGGGGTGATTTGCGGTCTGGGCGCCAGCGGTTACCGCTTGGCCCTGGACGCGGCGCTTGAGCACATAGAACAAAATAAACGCCCCTGACCTGACATTGGGAGTTGCTGCTAGATGGATATCCGTAAAGTTAAGAAGCTGATTGAACTGCTGGAAGAGTCCGGCATTGATGAGCTCGAAATCCGCGAAGGCGAAGAGTCCGTGCGCATCAGCCGGCACAGCAAACAGCCGACCTACGCGCAACCTATGTACGCCCAGGCGCCCGCGCCAGCACCAGTTGCCGCCGCGCCTGTGGCTGCCGCAGTAGCCGAGGTGGTTGCCAGCGCCCCGAAAATGAACGGCCAGGCGGCCCGTTCGCCGATGGTCGGCACCTTCTACCGCACCCCAGGCCCGGCTTCACCGGCGTTCGTGGAAATCGGTCAAAGCGTGAAAAAAGGCGACATTCTTTGCATCGTTGAAGCGATGAAAATGATGAACCACATCGAAGCCGAAACCAGCGGTGTGATCGAATCCATCTTGGTGGAAAACGGCCAACCGGTGGAATACGACCAACCGCTGTTCACCATCGTTTGATGCGCGGAGAGCCGGCAATGTTGTTGCAAAAAGTCCTGATCGCCAATCGCGGCGAAATTGCCCTGCGCATCCTGCGGGCCTGCAAAGAGATGGGCATCAAAACCGTCGCGGTGTACTCCACCGCCGACCGTGATTTGATGCACCTCGGCCTCGCTGACGAAACCGTCTGCATTGGCCCGGCCCCAGCGTCTCAGTCATACCTGCAGATTCCGGCCATTATTGCCGCCGCAGAAGTGACCGGCGCTACGGCCATTCACCCAGGCTATGGCTTTTTGGCGGAAAACGCCGATTTTGCCGAGCAAGTGGAGAACTCCGGCTTTGCCTTTATCGGACCCAAAGCCGAGACCATTCGTCTGATGGGCGACAAGGTTTCCGCCAAGCACGCCATGAAGCTGGCCGGCGTGCCGACCGTGCCTGGCTCCGACGGCCCGCTGCCGGAAGACGAAGAAACCGCCTTGGCGATTGGCCGTGAAGTCGGCTACCCGGTGATCATCAAAGCCGCTGGCGGCGGCGGTGGTCGCGGCATGCGCGTGGTGCACAACGAAGAAGAGCTGATCAAGTCGGCGCAACTGACACGCACCGAAGCCGGCGCCTACTTTGGCAACTCGATGGTGTATTTGGAGAAATTCCTCACCAATCCGCGCCACGTAGAAGTCCAGGTGCTGTCAGACGGCCAGGGCAACGCCATTCACCTGGGTGATCGCGACTGCTCACTGCAGCGCCGCCACCAGAAGGTTCTGGAAGAAGCGCCCGCACCGGGCATCGACGAAAAAGCCCGGCAAGAAGTCTTGGCCCGCTGCGTCAAGGCCTGCATCGACATCGGTTACCGCGGCGCCGGCACCTTCGAGTTCCTCTACGAAAACGGCAGCTTTTACTTTATCGAGATGAACACCCGCGTTCAGGTTGAGCATCCGGTGTCGGAAATGGTCACCGGCGTCGATATCGTCAAGGAGATGCTCAGCATCGCCGCTGGCAACAAACTTTCGCTCAGCCAAAAAGACGTGATCATTCGCGGCCACTCGCTGGAGTGCCGGATCAACGCCGAAGACCCCGCTACCTTTATGCCCTGCCCTGGCCTGGTGAAGCATTTCCACGCTCCTGGCGGCAATGGCGTGCGGGTCGACTCGCACCTGTACAGCGGCTACCGGGTACCGCCGAACTACGACTCGTTGATCGGCAAGCTGATCACCTACGGCGCCACCCGCGATGAAGCGCTGGCGCGGATGCGTAATGCGCTGGACGAAATCGTCGTCGACGGGATCAAAACTAATATCCCGCTGCACCGCGACCTGGTTCGCGACAAGGGTTTCTGCAAGGGCGGTGTCAACATTCACTACCTGGAAAAGAAACTCGGCATGGACAAGCACTAAGCTTGACCCGCCAACCCAAAAGGGCCGCATAACGCGGCCCTTTTTCATTTTACAAGGACGTCCACAATGAGCCTCAAGACCCGCCTGCAAGCCATCGCCAACGCGTTCGGCGAAGCCTTCACCTGCTTAGGCTTAGCCCTGCGCGACAGCCTGCGGCCCGGCATCCTGCTGCGCTCCAGCGGCCTGTGCTTGCTGGCGTTCGGCGTCTGGAGCTGGGTGTTCTATAGCTATTTCGAGCAAATCGCCACGCTCGCCGGGTGGATTTCCTTTGTCGTCATCTACGGCGGCGCCGCGCTGGGTCTGATCCCCAGCCTCGCGGGCGGCAGTGGCGGCGGTATGGGCGGCATAGCCGGAGCACTGGCGATGCTGATTCTGTATGTGGCCGCGCTGACCTTGGTGATGCTGGTGACCCTGTATGCCGGCGTCATCGTCCTGAGCATTCGCCTGGCGCTGCCATGGCTGTTGATGGACGCTCTGCGCAGCCGCAGCCTGCGCCATTACCCAGCGCTGGCCGGACGCAGCCCCGCGCCCACCGAACTGCTGCGCGGCCTGCGCTACCGTCTCGGCCCCTGGCTGGGGATCACCGCCGGCCTGCTGCTGTGCCTGCTGATCCCGCTGGTCAATGGCCTGCTGGTGCTGATTCTGTTGGCCTACCTGAACGTGCGCTTTCTGGTCCCGCCGGCCTTGTCGCGCTTGGCCAGCGGCGCGGAGCAACTGGGAGCCATCAACCAGCAACGCGGCGCGATGGCCGCCTTCGGCCTGCTGATGTTCCTGCTGGCGCTGGTGCCGGTGCTCAACCTGCTGCTGCCGGCGCTGCTGGCGGGCGGCGCCTGTCACCTGGCCTACCGCGGGCTCGACCGCTCGCACCGCCCGGCTGGCGTGACACCGGCGCCTCAAGTAAGCTTGCCGGCCGGTTAAAAAGCCGTTTTTTCGTGTCTTCGAGGTTACCGTTATGCCCTGGTTACAAGTCCGTCTCGCCATCAGCCCAGAACAGGCCGAGACTTACGAAGATGCGCTGCTCAACGTCGGCGCCGTCTCGGTAACCTTTATGGACGCCGAAGATCAGCCGATCTTCGAGCCGGACCTGGGCACCACGCCACTCTGGTCGCACACCCACTTGCTGGCCCTGTTTGAAGACGGCACCGACGCTGCGCAACTGCTCGCCCACCTGGAGCTACTGACCGGCGCGCCATTGCCGCAGCATCACACTGAAGTGCTGGCCGACCAGGACTGGGAACGCAGCTGGATGGACAACTTCCACCCCATGCGTTTTGGTCAACGCCTGTGGATAGTGCCAAGCTGGCACGCCGCCCCCGAACCCGACGCGGTCAATCTGCTGCTCGATCCGGGCCTGGCCTTCGGCACCGGCACCCACCCGACCACCGCGCTGTGCCTGGAATGGCTCGACGGTCAGGACTTAACCGACTGCAATCTGCTGGACTTTGGCTGCGGCTCGGGGATTTTGGCCATCGCCGCCCTGCTGCTCGGCGCCAAACAGGCGGTCGGCACCGACATCGACTACCAGGCCATCGAAGCGTCGCGCGACAACGCCGAGCGCAACGGCATCGACGCCAGCCGCTTCCCGCTGTACTTGCCCGAGGATCTGCCCGCAGTGCAGGCCGACGTGGTGGTCGCCAATATTCTCGCCGGCCCTTTGGTCGCGCTGGCGCCGCAGCTGATCAGCCTGGTCAAGTCGGGTGGCCGCCTGGCACTGTCGGGCATCCTTGCCGAACAAGGTGAGGACGTGGCTGCGGCCTACGCCGAAGCTTTCGAGCTTGATCCACTGTGCATACGCGATGGCTGGGTACGCATCAGCGGCCGCCGCCGCTAACAGGCGAAGCACCCAATAGCTGCAAATGCCCGCATAACCAAGCGCAGCAGCTTTCACAGCTACTGGCCTGCGGGCTTAGGTTAAACTAGCGCCTTGTTTCGCACGGACCGCCGCATGATCGACAGCTTTGTCACCCAATGCCCGCAATGCCGCACCAGCTTTCGCGTTAGCCGCGCGCAGTTGGGCGCCGCCCATGGCGCAGTCCGCTGCGGCGCCTGCCTGCACGTGTTCAATGCTGCCCAGCAACTGCTTAGCGAACAGCCGGCACTGGTTAAAGCCGCGCCCGCTGCCACGCCCAGCCCGCGCCCAAGCAGCAGCGCCAGCCCACAGCCCGTGCAACCCAGCGTCAGGCCGGCCGCCGCACCTAGTGCAGCCAGCATCTCGGCGCAGGCGACACCGGCCGGCAAACAGCCGAGCGAAACCCTGTGGATTCACGATGACCTGGACCTGGACAGCCTTGATCTCGACGAGGCACTGGCCAAACTGGAGGAGCAAGAGCACCAGCTCTCCCAAGAGTTTCTCGCCCTCGAACGCGCGCCTTTGCCGGCCGAGCGCTTTCTCACCACCCGCGAAGCAAGCAAGCCCTACGACGACGACTGGGCAGAAAAGCTGCTCAGCAATGATCCCCCCAGCCGTCCAGTAACGCCGGCGCCATCCGCAGCGGCTAGTCGCAATCTGAGCAGCCCTGCGGCTGTTGTGCCGCCGCCAGCCCAGCCGATCTCAGCAGCGCCGGCAACGCCTGAATCTGCGCCAGCGGCAGCCAAACCCGAGCCGCCCCCCGAAGCCGCCGCCAAGGCTGCCGAGCCGACCATTGCCGGCACTTACGCGTTTCTCACCGACAGCTCAACCCTGGAACTCGACACGGCCGACCAGCAGCAGGACCAAGACTCGACACCGCTGCGGGCCGAGCGCAACGAGCCAAGCTTCGACGACAGCGCTGCCGACGACGAGCAAGAGCAGCAGCAAGCGCCAAGCGCCGACGAAGAAATCGGCGATGCGCAATACCACAACGTGCGCCATGAGCCGCAGCTGCGCAACGAAGGTCTGTTCAACCTGGCCCAAGAACCCCTACAACTCGACTGGCGCAAACCGAACAAACCCTGGGGCCGCAAGCTCGCCTGGCTAGTGATCAATCTGCTGGCAGTGGCCGCCCTGGGCACGCAATACGTCAGCTATCACTTCGCCGAGCTGGCGCGACAAGATCAATACCGCCCCTGGTTTGCCGAGTTCTGCCCGAGCATCGGCTGCAAGCTGCCGTCCAAGGTCGAGATCAGCCTGATCAAGAGCAGCAACCTGGTGGTGCGCAGCCATCCCGAGTTCACCGGCGCCCTGGTGGTCGACGCGATTCTGTACAACCGCGCGGCATTTTCGCAGCCCTTCCCGCTGCTGGAACTGCGCTTCGCCGACCTGAATGGCAAGCTGCTGGCCAGCCGCAGTTTCAAGCCCAGTGAATACCTGGCCGGCGAGCTGGCTGGCCAGGCGGAAATGCCGCCGCAGACGCCGATCCACATCTCCCTGGACATCCTCGACCCCGGTACCAAGGCCGTGAACTACAGCCTGAGCTTCCACTCGCCCGAGTAACGCCAGGCCGCGCGAAACACCGTGCAGGCGCCGACTCTCGGGCGCCTGCAGCGCCATCCAAACTCTTCGCTATAAGCCCGCAACTGCTCATATTTTGTTCAAGTCAGTCTTTAACCTGACACCGAGAGCGGGTATCATGCCAACCCTTTTTCGCACTCTCACCGATCCAGCCAACTGCAGGGAAGACCCATGTCGGCGGTACGCATCGGCCCGTATACATTGCCTAATCAGCTGATTCTCGCGCCCATGGCCGGAGTCACGGATCAGCCATTTCGCCAGCTTTGTCAGCGCCTGGGTGCCGGCTTGGTAGTGTCCGAGATGGTCACCAGCGATGTGCGCCTATGGAACACGCGAAAATCGAGCCTGCGCATGATCCATAGCGGCGATGCCGAACCCCGCTCGGTGCAGATCGCCGGCGGCGATGCGCAGATGCTCGCAGAAGCGGCGCGGCGGAATGTCGAAATGGGCGCACAGATTATTGATATCAACATGGGTTGCCCGGCCAAAAAAGTCTGCAACAAGGCCGCTGGCTCCGCGCTGATGAAGGATGAAAGCCTGGTCGCCGAGATTCTTCAGGCGGTGGTCGCTGCCGTGACGGTGCCGGTGACCCTGAAGATCCGCACCGGCTGGGACCGCGAGCACAAGAACGGCATCAACATCGCCAAGATCGCCGAACAGAGCGGCATTAGCGCCCTGGCCGTGCATGGCCGCACCCGCGCCGACCTGTACACAGGTGATGCGGAGTACGAAACCATCGCCGCGATCAAGCAGGCCGTGTCGATTCCGGTATTCGCCAACGGAGATATCGACTCGCCCGAGAAGGCCCGTCAAGTGTTGGCCGCCACCGGTGTCGACGGCTTACTGATTGGCCGCGCGGCCCAAGGACGACCATGGATCTTTCGCGAAATCGCGCATTTTCTGGCCACCGGCGCGCAACTGGCGCCGCCCAGCTTGCAGGAAGTGGAACAGATTTTATTGCAACACCTGGCCGCGCTGCACGCCTTCTATGGCGAGGTGATGGGCCCACGTATCGCCCGCAAGCATGTCGGCTGGTACCTGGCCACCTTGCCTTGCGCGCGGGAGTTTCGTAGCCAGTTCAACCGTTTAGAAACAACCGAAGCGCAGCACGTCAGCGTTCAAAAGTTTTTTATTGAGTGCCATAACCACGCAGAAGGGGCGGCAGCATGAACACCATTACCGAGCATTTCCTTAACGGAGAAGGCTTTGATGAAACACGTTTTAACGGGGCAACTGCGGTGAGCGACAACGTAAATCTTAAGCAGCACCTGAATACCCCGAGCGCTGAAGGCCAGACCCTGCGCGGCAATGTCGAGCGGGCGCTGCACAACTATTTCTCGCGACTGGAAGGCGCCGACGTCACCGACGTGTACAACCTGGTGCTGTCGGAAGTCGAAGCGCCCTTGCTGGAAACCGTGATGAACTACGTCAAGGGCAACCAGACCAAGGCCTCCGAGCTGCTGGGTCTGAATCGCGGCACCCTGCGCAAGAAGCTCAAGCAGTACGACCTGCTGTAAACCCAGATTAAATCAAAAGGGCGACCGCCAACGGTCGCCCTTTTTGCTTACCCCTCTCTACGCCTGATGGAAAACACCATGACCGACCAGACCACACGCCTCCCTGTCCGCCGCGCCCTGATCAGCGTCTCCGACAAGACCGGCATCCTCGAATTCGCCCGTGAACTGGTTGAGCTTGGCGTGGAAATCCTCTCCACCGGCGGCACCTTCAAGCTGCTGCAAGACAATGGCGTGGCGGCGGTGGAAGTGGCCGACTACACCGGCTTCGCGGAAATGATGGACGGCCGGGTGAAGACCCTGCACCCGAAAATCCACGGCGGCATCCTCGGTCGTCGCGGCATCGACGACGCCATTATGGCCGAGCACGGCATTCGCCCGATTGACCTGGTCGCGGTGAACCTTTATCCGTTCGCCGCCACCATCGCCAAACCCGGTTGCGACCTGCCGACCGCGATTGAAAACATCGATATCGGCGGCCCGACCATGGTCCGCTCGGCCGCCAAAAACCACAAAGACGTGGCTATCGTGGTGAATGCCTGCGACTACGCCAGCGTGCTGGCCAGCCTGAAAAATGGCGGCCTGACCTACGCCGAGCGCTTCGCCCTGATGCTCAAAGCCTTCGAGCACACCGCTGCCTACGACGGCATGATCGCCAACTACCTGGGCACCATCGACCAGGCAGCCGAGACGCTGAGCACCGAAGGCCGCAGCGCCTTCCCGCAGACCTTCAACAGCCAGTTCATCAAAGCGCAGGAAATGCGTTACGGCGAGAACCCGCACCAGAGCGCGGCCTTCTATGTTGAGGCGCAAAAAGGCGAAGCCTGCATCGCCACCGCCGTACAACTACAAGGCAAGGAACTGTCGTTCAACAACGTGGCCGACACCGACGCCGCCCTTGAGTGCGTAAAAAGCTTCGTCAAGCCGGCCTGTGTGATCGTCAAACACGCCAACCCGTGCGGCGTGGCCGTGGCCCTCGATAGCGAAGGCGGCATCCGCCAAGCGTATGAGCTGGCCTACGCCACCGACACCGAGTCGGCCTTCGGCGGCATCATCGCCTTCAACCGCGAACTGGACGCCGCCACCGCCCAGGCCATCGTCGACCGTCAATTTGTCGAAGTAATCATCGCGCCAAAAATCAGCTTGGAGGCCCGTGCCGTGGTCGCCGCCAAAGCTAACGTGCGCTTGCTGGAATGTGGCGAGTGGGCCGCCGAGCGCAGCGCCGCCTGGGACTTCAAGCGGGTCAACGGCGGTCTGCTGGTACAGAGCCGCGACATCGGCATGATCAAGGCAGAAGACCTGAAGATCGTTACCCAGCGCGCACCGACCGAGCAGGAAATCCACGACCTGATCTTCGCCTGGAAAGTGGCTAAATACGTTAAATCCAACGCCATTGTCTACGCCAAGAACCGCCAGACCATCGGCGTCGGCGCCGGCCAGATGAGCCGGGTTAACTCGGCGCGGATCGCCGCGATCAAGGCTGAGCACGCCGGCCTGCAAGTCGCCGGATCGGTGATGGCATCGGATGCCTTCTTCCCGTTCCGCGACGGCCTGGACAACGCCGCCAAGAACGGCATCACCGCGGTGATTCAACCGGGCGGTTCGATGCGCGATGCGGAAGTGATAGCCGCCGCCGACGAAGCCAATATCGCCATGGTATTCACCGGCATGCGTCATTTCCGTCACTAATAGCGGCCCGGTGGTGGACAACTTCGGTTGTCCACCCTACGCCAGCGCCGTAACCCGGATGCACTCCGGGACCGTTTTGTAGGGTGGGAAACTGCGCAGCATTTCCCACCAAAAGGGCCAAGGCCCAGCCTCCCTAAGGAGACCGACATGAATATATTGATCATCGGCAGCGGCGGACGTGAACACGCCCTGGCTTGGAAAGTCGCGCAAGACCCGCGCATCGTTAAAGTCTTCGTCGCGCCCGGCAACGCCGGCACCGCCACTGAAGCCAAGTGCGAGAACGTCGCCATCGACGTGCTGGCCCTGGAGCAGCTGGCCGATTTCGCCGCCGCCAACGTCAGCCTGACCATAGTCGGCCCGGAAGTGCCGTTGGTGGCTGGTGTGGTTGATCTGTTCCGCAGTCGCAATTTGCGCTGCTTCGGCCCGACTAAGGGCGCGGCGCAGCTGGAAGGCTCCAAGGCCTTCACCAAGGACTTCCTGGCCCGGCATAACATCCCCACCGCCGATTACCAGAACTTCACCGAAGTCGAGCCGGCCCTGGCCTACCTGCAGAAAGTCGGCGCGCCGATCGTGATCAAGGCCGACGGCCTGGCCGCCGGTAAAGGCGTGATAGTCGCCATGACCCTGATTGAAGCCGAAGACGCAGTGCGCGACATGCTCGCCGGCAATGCCTTCGGTGAAGCCGGTTCGCGGGTGGTGATCGAGGAGTTCCTCGACGGCGAAGAAGCCAGCTTTATCGTCATGGTCGACGGCAAAAACGTCTTGCCGATGGCCACCAGCCAGGACCACAAGCGCGTCGGCAATGCCGACAGCGGCCCAAACACCGGCGGCATGGGCGCCTATTCGCCAGCCCCGGTGGTCACCCCCGCCGTGCATCAGCGGGTGATGGACGAAGTGATCTGGCCGACTGTTAAAGGCATGGCCAGCGAGGGCAATGTCTACACCGGTTTTCTGTATGCCGGGCTGATGATCGACAAAGCCGGCAACCCGAAAGTGATCGAGTTCAACTGCCGCTTCGGCGACCCCGAGACCCAGCCGGTGATGTTGCGCTTGCAGTCGTCCTTGGTGCTGCTGATCGAAGCCGCCGAAGCCCAGGCCCTGGACAAGGTTGAAGCCCAGTGGGACCCACGGCCAAGTCTGGGCGTGGTACTGGCCGCCGGCGGCTACCCGGCCGACTATGCCAAGGGCGATGTGATTAACGGTCTGGAAAACGCCGCGGCCTTGCCGGGTAAAGTGTTCCACGCCGGCACCGCATTGCAGGACGGTCAGATAGTCACCAGCGGTGGCCGGGTACTCTGCGCCACCGGCATGGGCGACAGCGTGTTGGCCGCCCAGCAGCAGGCTTATGCGCTCGCCGAGCAGATCAGCTGGAAGGGTTGTTTCTACCGCGACGACATCGGTTATCGCGCCATCGCCCGCGAGCGCGGCGAAGACTAATAAGCATCGACCTGCAGGCCCGCGACAGGCTGTCTGTTGCGGGCTAGCATCGAGGCGTAGACTGGTTATAATTTGCACAATTACTTCGAAGGGATTTCGCCCGTGCCCCGGCTCAGGATTGCCATTGCTCTAATCGTCAGCTTAATGCTGAGTTTCGTCGTCACCTTGCCCGTCCACGCACAAGAGCAAGAGCCTGGCTGGAGCCTGCTGCTCGACACTCAAGGCACGCTGCAACTGGACGAAGTCAGCTCGGCTGAACGCGTCACGCAGTTTTCCCCGGTTCAACTCAATCAGCTTTACAGCCCCGGCGGCCAGTCGGCGCTGTGGCTGCATTACCGCCTGCCGGCCAATCAGGCCGAACAAATGCTGCGGGTGTTCTCGCCGTATCTCGAATACCTCGACCTCTATCTGCTGCAAGGCTCGCAGCAACTCAGCCATACCCGCACCGGCAACAAGCTACCGCTGAGCAGCCGGCCGCTGGCCAGCCGTAACTTCCTGTTGCCATTGCCAGAGTCCAGCCAGCCGATCGATTTATACCTGCGACTCAGTTCGCAACATGCACTGCGCCCAGACGTCAGCCTGCAATCAACCCCGGCACTGGCCGCCGATGACAGCCGCGCCTTGCTGTTTGGCTGCCTGCTCGGCAGCATTGTGATGCTGGTGCTCTACAACCTGGTGCGTTTTGCCTATGTGCGCACCCCCAGCACCCTGTGGCTGGCCGCCACCCAGCTAACCTTGCTGGTCGCCGCCATGACCATGCTGGGGATTACCACGCCCTGGCTGGGCCAGTGGCAAACTGCGCAGCCGAGCATTCTCAACTTTTCGATCCTGCTCGGCATGCTTTGCACCCTGGCCTTTACAGCCAGCTTTTTCCGCCAGGTGTGCCCCTCCACGCCGCTGACCAAGCTGCTGCTGGCGGAGATGGTACTGATCGGCCTGACCTGCGTGTTGCTGTTGATCGTCACTGATGTGCAGTTCAACCAACTGGTTTATGTGCTGATCGCCATTGGCGGGCTGAGCATGTTTATTGTCGCCGCTTATCATTGGCGCCACGGTTATCGACCGGCGCGGCTGTTCACCCTCGCCCTGCTGATGTTTAGCCTGACCTTTGCCGGTGCCTTGCCGGTGTTTTTTGGCTACTGGCAGGTCGAGTCTGAATGGCTGAACTTTGGCCAACTGAGCGCCACCATCGCCTGCCATTTCATGCTCAGCATCGCCCTCAGCGAGCGCCAGCGGCGCATCCTGCACGCCGACTTCAGCCTCAGTCGTGCCCGTGCGGCCAGCCTCGCCGAGCTGAATGCCAAGGCCGAATTTCTGGCGCGCATCAGCCATGAAATCCGCACACCGATGAATGGCGTACTGGGCATGAGCGAACTGCTGCTCGGCACGCCGCTGTCGACCAAGCAACTCGACTACGTGCAGACCATCCACAGCGCCGGCAATGAGTTGCTGACGCTGATCAACGAGATCCTCGACATCTCCAAGCTGGAGTCCGGGCAGATTGAACTGGACGAGGTGCAGTTCGACCTCAACGCCCTGATCGACGACTGCCTGGCGATTTTCCGCAGCAAGGCCGAACAGCAAAAAGTCGAGCTGATCAGTTTTATTCAGCCGCAGGTGCCACGGGTCATCAGTGGCGACCCGAGCCGCTTGCGCCAAGCCTTGCTGAGTTTGCTAGACAACGCCTTCAAGCTGACCGCCGAAGGCGAGATCCTGCTGGTGGCGGCTCTGGACAACAGCGCCGGCGAAACCCGCCTGCGCATCGCCATCCAGGACAGTGGCCAGCCGCTGCAAGCCGATGAGCGTGACGCCCTGCTCAACGCCGCCTTGCAAAGCAAGGATTTTCTCGCCAACAGCAAGCTCGGTGGCCGCCTGGGCCTGATTATCGCCCGCCAGCTGATCCATATGATGGACGGCCAGTTTGGCGTGCAAAGCGGCGCCCAGCGCGGCAATACCCTATGGCTGACCCTGCCCCTGGACAGCGAGCGGCTGCAGTACCCCACCAGTGATTTTGACCAGCAGTTACAAGGCAAACGGGTGCTGGTGGTGGACGACAACGACACCTGCCGCAAAGTGCTGCAGCAGCAATGCACCAGCTGGGGCATGAACGCCAGCGAGGCCTCCAGCGGCAAGGAAGCCCTGGCGATCTTGCGCACTCGCGCGCACCTGCGTGAACACTTCGATGTGGTGCTGCTCGACCAGGACATGCCGGGCATGACCGGCATGCAGCTGTCGGCCAAGATCAAGGAAGACCCCAGCTTAAACAACGACATTCTGGTCATCATGCTCACCGGCATCAGCAATGCGCCGAGCAAGATCATCGCCCGCAACGCCGGGATCAAACGCATTCTGGCCAAGCCGGTGGCCGGCTACGCGCTAAAAACCACCCTCGCCGACGAACTCAGCCAACTCCAGCGCGGCGCGCCCCTAAGCAGCATGCGCATCATCGCGCCGCCACCCGCAGCGCCGATCCCCAGCGATTTCCGCATCCTGGTGGCCGAAGACAACAGTATCTCCACCAAGGTGATTCGCGGCATGCTGGCCAAGCTCAACCTGCAGCCCGACACTGCCAACAACGGCGAAGAAGCCTTGCGGGCGATCCAGGCGCAGCGTTACGACCTGGTGCTGATGGACTGTGAAATGCCGGTCCTCGATGGCTTTACCGCCACCGAAATGCTCCGTGCCTGGGAAGTCGAGCATCATCAGCCGCGCACGCCGGTGGTGGCGTTAACCGCGCATATTATGTCCGAGCACAAGGAGCGCGCTCGTCAGGTCGGCATGGACGGCCATATGGCCAAACCGATAGAACTGTCGCACCTGCGGGAACTGATTGAGCACTGGGTTGCCGAACGCGAACTGCGTCGGCAGCGCGAAGCCAACGCCGCACTATCGTCCTAACTGCCGTTTGCCTGCCCCAGAGCCGCGCCCATGCTCACCGAGTTGTTCAGTCTGTACCTGAAAATGCTAGTGCTCTACAGCCCGTTTTTCGTGCTGTCGTGTTTTATCAGCCTGACCCTGGGTTACACCCGCAAAGAGCGCAAAGTGCTGGCCTGCAAGGTGGCGCTTGGCACCGTGATCGCCAGTGGCCTGCTGTACCTGTTCGGCCAACATATCTTCAGCCTGTTTGGCATCACCATCGACGCCTTCCGGATTGGCGCAGGCTCAGTGCTGTTTATCTCGGCCCTCGGCATGGCTCAGGGCAAGCCGGTGGTGCAGGTCGATAACCTGCAGCAAGACGTCACCATAGTGCCACTGACCATCCCACTGACCGTCGGCCCCGGCACCATCGGCGCGCTGCTGGTGATGAGCGCCGGCCAGCCCCACTGGGACACCCGTTTGCTGGCCCTGGCGGCAATCGTCATCGCCAGCATCACAGTGGGCTTAGTGCTGTATCTGTCGGACCTGTTCGAGCACCTGCTCGGCGAGCAAGGCTTGCAGATCGTCAGCCGCTTGATGGGCCTGTTTGTCTGCGCCCTGGCCGCGCAGATTATCTTCACCGGGGTGAAGAACTACCTGGTGCTGTAAGTCCTCGCCAATCAGGCCGCATAACCGAGCGCAGTAATTTTCACACCGCCTGCAACGCCCGCCCGAATGCCGACACCAAGGTAGTTTGAGCTACAATTGCGCAATAGCTTTGCTGCCGTTCAGCGCCGCCGTCCAGGGTGCCACGTCAGCCGCAGCCACTGTCCGGAACCCTCACCATGAAAGCTGCGCTGCCGTACCTGTTATTGAGCGGCTTGTTCGCCCTGCCAGTCCTGGCCCAGGAACCCGCAGAGGAACCCATCACTGTGGCGTGGCGGGACAAGGCGCCCTATCACTACAACGACAACGGCATCGCCCAGGGCTTTCTGCTGCTGCGGGCCAAGCAGATATTTGCCCAGGCCCAAGTACCGGCGGTGTTTGTCCAGACGCCGGCCAAACGCATCTGGCATGACTTTGAGTACGGTAAAAAAGCCTTCTGCTCGATTGGCTGGTATCGCCTGCCTGAGCGTGAGCTAGTGGCCCAGTTCACCCGTGCCTTCCACGTTGATCCGCCACATATTTTGTTGGTCGGCCCCAAAGCGCTGCCCGCCATCCAGGCCCACAAGAAGGTTAACGCGCTGCTGGCCGACCCCAGTATCAGCCTGGGAGTGATTGATGGTGTGTCCTATGGCCCGGCGCTCGATCTGCTGATCAAGCACAGCGCCAATCAGGTCGAGCACCCCACCGTCTCACCCACCAACCTGATGCGCATGGTGGCCGCCAATCGAGTCAACTACATGTTCGCCGACCAAGCCGACTGGCAGTACCTGCGCAGCCGGGAGGCGGGACTGGAGAACATCACCGAGTATCAGTTCAGCGACCTGCCGGCCGGGCTGGAGCGTTTTATTGTCTGCAGCAAGGATGTCTCCAGCGCAGTCATGGCCAAGCTCAATCGCGCCATCGAGACCCGCCCGCCAAGCCCCTAGCGCCAGACTTGGTCTAGGGGTTACTCGTGAGCATGGCGGCGCTTACTGCATACCGTTGTGCTTTAAAATCTCGGCCAGCTGGCCATTCGCCTTGATGATCGCAAAGCCTTTGTTGAAGGCGGCAATAATGGCGGCATGCTTGGGGTTTTTCAGCCCCGCGGAGACATGTAAGCCATTGCTTGAGATGGGCGGGGAGACAAACTCAATGGCATCGAGCAACTCCGGCTGTTCTTTACTAATAATGTTGCGGGCATCGAGCTCATCCTCAAGGGTGAGATCGATGCGCTTATTGACCAGCTTTAGCAAATTAGAGATGAGGGTGGGTGTCTCCTCGCGCTTGAAGTTGTTGGCCTGCAAAAACGCCTCGCTGTAGCCATAGCCGCGCACGATGCCGATCTTTTTGCCGCTCAGACTATTCAGGTCAGTAAACTCAAAGCTGTCGCCTTTACGTTTGATAAATTTCAAATCATTGACCGCATAGGGCTCACTGAACTCTAAGAAGCCTTCACGCTCAGGGGTTTTCCAGGTACCGATGAGGATGTCGAACTCGCCATGGCTGACGCCATCAATGGCACGTTGCCAAGGCATAAATTTCAACTCGACGTGGTACCCCTGAGTGGCGAAAGCCGCCTGGGCAATCTCAGTGGCTACGCCTTGCTTGGCTTGGCTCGGATCGAGAAATGGCGGCCAAGGGTCACCCACTGCGGTCAGTGTTTCTGCCATGGCCATAACCGGCAACAGCATGAGCATACCGGCGCACAGCCACTTGCGTATGAATTGCATAGAGTTATCTCCTGCCGCTAAATTCGAAGGTGCACACACGGCCGGCATGCGCACACGGCCTCGCCTTTGCGGGGGCGCTTGTGCTTGTGTCGACCTGCGCATAACTCTAGGTCAGATCTCAGCGAGCTGCCAAACCAAGTGCTCCGTACCCAGATAGCCAACAGTCAATGCAGTGTCTACGAAAACAGAGGCGATTCACTGGTTTGCGAGCTGGGTGAATATGGGGAAAAGAATGGTTGTGACACTGCAGAGTTGTCAGCGCACTGACGCTTGCTTCGTGGATAAATCCTCGTTTGGCCGGTGCAGAGCGCACACGTATCAAGGCTAATTCCCTCTTTCGAAAGGTTAGGTCCTTTGCAACAGGTACAGCGCCATTCATTACGGCTTAGGCAATAACCGCATGACTTCAGGCTGGTCGAGATTGGCTTGATTGACGTACAACGCCGCCAGGCGCACTTGCCGCGGACCGCCGGCTTCACCACGCAATAAACGCGCGGCTTGCTGCACGCCCTGATAGCCCATTTGATAGGGCTGCTGCAGCACCACGCCGGCGAGTTCGCCGCTGCGCACGGCCTCGATCAGCACTGAGTCACCATCAAAACCTATGTGGGTAACGCGACCCGCCGCCTTTAGCCGGCGCAGCGCTCCAAGGGTCAGCAAACTGGTCGATTGGTTAGGGGTGAACACGCCATTTAAGTGCGCTACTGCGCCGGCAAAATTGCTTAGCACCAGCTGAGTGTCGTCGCCCAGATATTGGTCGAACACTACTTGTAAACCGCCGGCCGTGGCGCTTTGCACAAAGCCGCGCTCGCGCTCTGAGCTGGAAGCAATGCCCTGCTGATGACGCAACAACGCCACCGCGCCATGACCGCCCAACAGCTTAACCATCTGCTCACCGGCCATCACCCCGGCGTTAAAATTATCGGTACTGAGCACCGCCACTACCGCACTGCTGTCGCCGGCATCGCGGTCGATATACAGGGTGCTCACGCCGCGTAATTTAAGCTCGGCGGCGCGGGCTGAAATCGCCGCGCCGGCAGGGGCGATGACCAACGCCTTGCAGGCGTGCTGCAAGATTTTTTCGATGATTTGCAGCTGCCCCGCCACGTCGCCCTCGCGGATCGGCCCGCGCACATAGACCGCGACATTTTCAGCCACGCCCGCAGCCTGCGCACCACTGCCAACCTGCTGCCAAAAACTCGCGCCGCCACCACTGGTGACCACCCCGATGCAGTCTTGCGCGTGCACGTCCGCCGTCTGCACCAGCAGCAATGAAAGCCATAAGCCGCGAACAACAAGTGCAGATCTGGACATACCGGCCACCCTAAAAGCGCAGTCAAGCTGATTAGTTCGCCAAGGCTACGGGCTAACCCAGAAGCCTCTTTTTGACTCTAGCAGTTCGCCCCTTAAGCGCTACGAAAAGCTCGTTTCAGGGCTGTTCAAAGCGGCTCAAGCGCAGCTTTAACTGGCTATTTTCGTGGCGCAGTTGCTCCAGCTCCGCCATCAACTCCAGCGCCAGAGCAATCCCGGCCCACTCGAGGTCCAGATCCCGGCGCAGCCGCAACGCCCGCTTGACCACAACCAAGGCGCCGGCATCGAACAACCACTGCGCAGGGGTCTGGCCAGAGGGTTGGAGAATCCCGTATTCAACGATCTCCAGCAGGTGCTCGACGGACAGCTCGGCCGACTGGCAGAGTTCGTCGACATTCAACGGCAGAATCAGGCTGCTGCTCATCATTACTTACTCCATTCGGCACGCGGGTCGAAGGCAGCGGTTTCAGCCAGTTGCGCCCACAGCTGGCGGCTTTGCTCATCGACCTGCTGCGGTATGACGATTTTGAACAGTGCATACAAGTCGCCACGTTCACCGAGCTTGTTGACCAGCCCCTTGCCCTTGACCCGTAAGCGCTGGCCGCTCTGGGTATTGGCCGGAATGGTCAGATTGATCTTGCCGGTCAGGGTCGGCACCGCCACCTTGGCGCCCAACGCGGCTTCCCAAGGCGTCAGCGGCACGGTGATGATCAGGTTATGGGCCTCGACATCAAACAGCGGATGGGGCACCAAGCGGATGATCAAATACAGGTCGCCATTCGCCGCCCCACCCAGCCCCGGCGCGCCCTGGCCTTTGAGGCGAATGCGCTCGCCATCGGTCACTCCAGCCGGAATTTTCACGTTGAGGGTCTTGTTGATCGCGGCCAGCGGCTGGCCGTCAGCGCTATGCTGCGGCACCTGGAAGACGACCTTCTTAGCCTCATCCGCCAGGGTTTCTTCCAGCAAAATCGGCAATTCCATTTCCACGTCTGATCCTCGTCGCGCACTGTTGCGGGCACGGCCTTGCGGGCCGCGCGAACGCCCACCGCCAGCAAACATCGACTCAAAAATATCGGAGTAGTCACCCCCACCGCCGCCAAATTGATCGGCAAAACCAGCATTACCACGCGACTGCCACCCCGGTGGCGGCGCAAAAGGCCGGCCCTGTTGCGCCTGCTGACGCTGTTCATCGTACTCGGCACGCTTGTCGGCGGTTTTCAGCGCTTCGTAGGCTTGGGACGCCTCTTTAAACTGCTGCTCGGCGTTCTTTTCCTTGCTGACGTCCGGGTGATATTTGCGCGCCAGCTTGCGGTAGGCGGTCTTGATGGCCTTGTCATCCGCGCCCGGTTCAACCCCGAGCACCTTGTAGTAATCCTTGAATTCCATCGCCCCACCTTGAGTCATGCATCAACAACGATGCCTCCAGCATTGCCTGCCCGGAGGTTGCACAGCGTATTGCTTAGCTTTAAATCAGCGCCCGGCGCGAGGCCCGAGCGGCGCAGCGGACAGCCCGGCGGCTTAGCGCAATTGGCTGTCTTTGCTGCCGCGGCGGTTATAGCCACTCACGGCCTGCTGTTTATCGCGCTCAGTCTGACAGGCCACACACAGGCGCACACCTTTGATTGCCGCGCGCCGCGCCAGCGGGATTTCTTCCCCACAGGCCTCGCAATGGCTAAGGCTATCGCCCGTCGGCAATTGGCTGCGGGCGCGCTGCACGGCATCCTCAATGCTGTTGTCGATTTGCTCTTGCACGGCCCCATCGGCCATCCAACCACCCGCCATGCTGCCTCCCACACAATAAGCCTTGTTCTTGATGGTATGGGCGCATCCAGAGGCTTTTGCAAGGCAGCTGATCGGGCCACCAACGACCGACGCGTTACTCTTTCACGTTCATAAATTCCCGCGCCCAGACAAAGTAGTCCTCGGGATGGGTGTACTTGTGCGCCAGCTCGGAGGCGCTCAAGTCGGTGGCCGTGGTGATTTGTCGTTGCTGGCGCAGGCAGTCGTAGGTGGCCTTGATCGCGGCAAAGTAAGCGCCATGCCCGTCGACCACGATGCGCACGCCCAACTCGGCCAAGCGCTGATCGCCGTGCAACTGCGGGTTGCTGTAGGTGACCAGCATCAGCGGCACACTCAGGTGCGCGGCGATCTGTTCGAGGTGGGCAAAATCGCGCACCCCGACCAGGCAGATGGCATCGGCGCCGGCCTGTTGGTAGGCCTGAGTGCGTTCCAGTACCTCGGCCACCGACAACACGCCGGCATGGGTGCGGGCGATGATCGCCAGTTCGCCGTCGACCCGCGCCTGCACGGCCGCACGGATTTTACCGACGCCTTCCGCCACGCCAATCAGGTCGGTGGACTTGCGCCCGAATTGCGCCGGCAGCAGGGTGTCTTCCAGAGTCAGGGCGGCAACGCCGGCCCGTTCCAGCTCCACCACGGTGCGCATCACATTCAGCGCATTGCCATAGCCATGGTCGGCGTCGGCAATCACCGGCAGGCGCGCCACCCGGCCGATGCGGGTAGCCTGCTCGACAAACTCACTGAGGGTAATCAGGGCAAAATCCGGCGCGGCCAACACCTGCAAGGCCGCCACCGAGCCACCCAGGATGCCCACTTCAAAGCCCAGGTCGGCGGCAATCCGCGCCGACATCGGATCGAAGACCGAGGCGGTGTGATAACAGCAGTCGCCGCTCAGCAGCGCCCGAAATGCACTGCGCAGTTGTTGGTGAGAAATTCGCTGCATTAACCTGTCCTGCCAATCAATAGTTACTAGTCAGTCGTTTGCCGCCGCCGGCAAGGCACATCGCGATCCGGTCGAGTGCGAGCCCTGCCACCGTTAACGCAACTCCGGTGGTAGCTGGCTGACAATGCCAGCGCCGGTCAGCAACCCATAGGCCATCCACAGCGCCACCAGCACATAGGCCAAGCGCGGCAACCAAGTGGCCAGTTGCTCTTGCAGGCTGGCCAACGCCAAGGTCTCGTGTTGGGCATAACTCAACAAACTGGCCGCCAAGGTCCCGCTGGCCTCGCCACTGGCAATCAACCCGAGCAGCAGTGGCTGGCCGGGAAACTCCATCGGCCGCAACGCCACCGCCAAGGACTCACCGCCCAGCACCCGCAGCTGCAAGGCCAAGAAGTCTTGGCGTAACTGGCTATTGCTCAAGGTGGCCAAGGCTTTGGGCAGCGCGCTGAACATCGGCAGGCCGGCTTCCAGCAGCAAGCCGAGGGTTTCCACATAATCGCGCACATTGCGCCGTGCATGGGCCGCGCCCAGCACGGGCAGGCGCAGCAGCCAGGCATCCAGCAGGCTGGCGCTGCCCAGCGCCGCCGGAGTCTGGGAGCGCTGCCAATAGCGGCGGCCCGAATAAAACACCAGCACGATCAGCAATAAAGGCTGCAGCACGCCCCAGACATAGCCCGCCGGGCTGAGCAGGCCACTGACCAAACTGGGCAAGGGCTGCACCAGCAATGCCAACAGCAACATGGCGGCTGGCAACAGCAGCCGCGAACGCAGATTCTTGGCCTGCTGGGCTTGCTGCTCATAGTGTTTGGCCAGGCGCTGATAGACCCGCGCCGGGCTGCCGGCGCTTTGTGCGGCCTGCAACAAGGTCACGTCCAGCGCGCTAAACAAACCGCTGCACTGACCGGCACCGGCCAGATCCCGGCCCTTGGCAATCTGCTGCCCGGCAGCGACGACGCGCGCCTGACTGGCAGGCAACAGCTGCAGCATGGCGAAGGCCCGCTCGACCGGCACCCCGGCCTGCTCCAGCGCCGCCAATTGGCCAAATAATGCCGCGCGCTCGGCTAAGGGCAATGACCCGCGAGAAGATGAAGGCATGCAAGGGTTCCACGAATCAAGGTTGGCTGACACCCGGCAACCAACGCTGGATGATCGCCGTCAGGCTACCGTCCTCACGCATGCCGTCAAGTTGGCGCTGCCATTCGGCCACCACGGCCGCGTCCGTCTGCCGCGAAAAGGCGATGTAGTAATCCGACTTCATCAATACCAACTGCGCTTCCACCTCCTCGGGCGTCAGGCCGCCACTGGCCAATTCACCGCGCAGGGTCAGGTCTTCGGTGGCGATCAACTTGACCCGCCCAGCCTTGAGCATGCGGACCATCTGTTTGGGGCCGCGCGTCCCGTACAGATCGAACCCCAGAGCCGCCAGCGCCTCGTAGGTGTACCACTGCTTGGGTACCGCGACTGTGCCCGCCTGCTTGGCCGCCTCGAGGCTATGGAGTTGCAGGTGATTGGCTTTCAGCGAGTAGAAATTGGTCCTGCCCTGCAGAATCGGCCCCACCCACTGAAACAGACTTTCCCGCTCGGGCGTGCGCACCATCAGAAACAACGCCGTGTCGGCCTGGGTTTTAACCAACTGGTAGCCGCGCGTCCAAGGCTGCAGCTCGATGTGCGCGGGCCTGGCACTGCGCTGCTGGAGTTGCTCGACCACTTCCACCGCCAAGCCGGCCGGTTTGCCATCCTGCAAAAAACTGGTCGGCGGCGCCTCTTCGGTAAGCAACAGCAGCTCGGCCAGCGTCACGTCCGGCAAGGCCCAACTCAGCAGCAGCACGGCAAGCAGGCACTCACGCATTCGTCACCCCTCCGTAGAGTCCTATCCAGTGCTTTGAGCCTAGCTGGCCTTACGTCGACGGCATGCCTTAGCGGCTGTCGGCCGATGCGCGGCAGACATTTCCCCGCGCATCGGCCGGCACACTCGCATACACTGCGCGGCCGTTTTTTCCCGGAACAGCCGTCGCATGAGTCTTAGTCCTCCCGCCAATGCCCTGGGCATCGATTTTGGCACCTCCAACTCCACCGTCGGCTGGCTGCAACCGGATGCCGCCACCTTGCTGCCGCTCGAAGACGGCAAGATCACCCTGCCCTCGGTGCTGTTCTTCAACTTCGAAGAACGCCGCCCGGTCTACGGCCGCCTGGCCCTGCACGAATACCTGGAAGGCTATGAAGGCCGCTTGATGCGCTCGCTGAAAAGCCTGCTGGGTTCCAAGCTGCTGAAAAGCGAAACCACGGTGCTCGGCAGCGCCATGCCCTTCAAGCAGATCCTTGGGTTGTTTCTGGCCGAACTAAAACAGCGCGCCGAGACCATTGCCGACCGGCCGTTCGAACAAGTGGTGCTGGGCCGCCCGGTGTTCTTCGTCGATGACGACGAGAAAGCCGACGCCGAGGCCGCCGACACCCTGATCACCGTGGCCAAGACCATCGGCTTCAAGGAGGTGTCGTTTCAGTTCGAGCCGATCGCCGCGGCCTTCGACTACGAAAGCACCATCACCGGCGAAGAGCTGGTGCTGATCGTCGATATCGGCGGTGGCACCTCGGACTTCTCCCTGATCCGCCTGGCGCCCGAGCGGCACATGCACGCCGAACGGCACAGCGACATTCTGGCCACCGGCGGCGTGCATATCGGCGGTACCGACTTCGACAAGCAACTGAGCCTGCAGGCGGTGATGCCGCTGTTCGGCTACGGCAGCCGGATGAAAAGCGCGGCGCCGATGCCCACCAGCACCCATTTGAACCTGGCCACCTGGCACACGATTAACGCCGTATACGCGCAAAAATCCCAACTGGCGCTGAAAAGCATGCGCTACGACTGCCAAGACACCACGGGCGTCGACCGCCTACTGAAACTGATCGAACTGCGCGCCGGGCATTGGCTGGCCATGCAGATGGAAGACAGCAAGATCGCCCTCAGCAGCGTCGAGCAGCATCACCTGTCACTGCAGCGGATCGAAGCCGAGCTGGCCGTGACCCTGACCCGCGCCGACCTCAACAACGCCATTGACGGTTTGCTCGAACGGGTAAGAGACAGCGTCGCGCAACTGCTGAACAAGGCCGGCATTGGCGTGGCGCAAGTCGACACGGTGTTCTTCACCGGCGGCTCCAGCGGCATCCCGGCGCTGCGCCAGCAAATCGCCGCCTTGCTACCGAATGCCCGCCATGTGGAAGGCAACGTGTTCGGCAGCATCGGCAGCGGCCTGGCGATTGAAGCCAAGAAGCGCTACGGCTAGCGGCGGGTTGCACTCCACAAGACTAATCAGCGCCGACGGATCGCCATTGTCGAATTTGACTCGACTGCTAGCCCGCCACCGTCCTATCTGTACTGGCAACTGCTGCCTGAGATGGCTGGACCAGCAACCTGAAATGGGTAAAAACGACCGAGGTCGAGGCATGACGACAGACCATTACGAGGCAATACTCGACGCCATTTCAGCGCTGAATAAACGGACAAAACCCAGGTAATACACCTCCACAAATCGAAATCTCCCCGAGACTTCTCGCTGAATGTAGTGGTTTATAGAGTGAAATCCCCTGCCGGAAGCTTTTTATACTGCAGGCCCCGCTGATTTTGCAGGTTTTGTCCTACAGAACGGAGCTGCCCACGAAGCAGGTCCGGTTTCGGGAAGCTCTGGCTTATCGGTCAGCGCTTCGAACACTCAGTGGTCTTATCCAATAACAAGACGAGGTTGTATCCCTATGCCAGTTGGTAACCACTTGCTCCAAGGCGAGACCGCTCAGGGCGGCCCGCTCAAACGCGAACTCGGCGAACGGCATATTCGCTTAATGGCGCTCGGCGCCTGTATCGGTGTCGGTCTGTTCCTCGGCTCGGCCAAGGCCATCGAAATGGCCGGCCCGGCGATCATGCTGTCCTACATCATCGGCGGGCTGGCGATTCTGGTGATCATGCGCGCCCTCGGCGAGATGGCCGTGCATAACCCGGTGGCCGGCTCCTTCAGCCGCTATGCCCAAGACTACCTCGGCCCGCTGGCGGGCTTCCTCACCGGCTGGAATTACTGGTTCCTGTGGCTGGTGACCTGCGTCGCGGAAATCACCGCGGTGGCGGTGTACATGGGCGTCTGGTTCCCCGAGGTGCCCCGCTGGATCTGGGCGCTGGCGGCGCTGGTGAGCATGGGTTCGATCAACCTGATCGCGGTCAAAGCCTTCGGTGAATTCGAGTTCTGGTTCGCTCTGATCAAGATCGTCACCATCATCGCGATGGTCGTCGGTGGCATCGGCGTGATTGCGTTCGGCTTCGGCAACGACGGCGTGGCGCTGGGGATTTCCAACCTGTGGAGCCACGGCGGCTTTATGCCCAACGGTGTGCAAGGCGTATTGATGTCCCTGCAAATGGTGATGTTCGCCTACCTGGGTGTTGAGATGATCGGCCTGACCGCCGGTGAAGCGAAGAACCCGCAAAAGACCATTCCGAATGCGATCGGCTCGGTGTTCTGGCGGATTCTGCTGTTCTACGTCGGCGCGTTGTTTGTGATCCTATCGATCTACCCGTGGAACGAAATCGGCACCCAGGGCAGCCCGTTTGTGATGACCTTCGAGCGTCTGGGCATCAAGACCGCCGCCGGCATCATCAACTTTGTGGTGATCACTGCCGCACTGTCGTCCTGCAACGGTGGCATCTTCAGCACCGGTCGCATGCTCTACAGCCTGGCGCAGAACGGTCAGGCTCCGGCGGGTTTCGCCAAGACCTCGAGCAACGGCGTGCCACGTCGTGCCTTGCTGCTGTCGATTGGTGCGCTGTTGCTGGGCGTGTTGCTCAACTACCTGGCGCCTGAGAAGGTCTTCGTCTGGGTCACCGCTATCGCCACTTTTGGTGCCATCTGGACCTGGGTGATGATCCTGCTGGCCCAGCTTAAGTTTCGCAAAGGCCTGAGCCTGGCTGAACGTGCAGGGCTCAAGTACCGCATGTGGCTGTTCCCGGTGAGTTCGTACCTGGCGCTGGCATTCCTGGCGCTGGTGGTCGGTCTGATGGCTTACTTCCCGGACACCCGCATCGCCCTGTATGTCGGCCCGGCGTTCCTAGTGCTGCTGGCGGTGGTGTTCTACGCGTTCAAGCTGCATCCGACCAAAGTGACGCAAGCTGTGATGCCTTCGGCTTCGTAAGTCGCAATGTTTGAAATGACCCGCTACCTGTTAAGCCCGTGTGGCCTTGCGTAAGAGAGCGTCAGCCTTGATGTTGGTGTTGTCTGCACTGGCCAGTTGCGGATAAATCCCCTCCTACTGCATCAAGGGACAGCAGCCGCTCCCAGCGGCTTGCTGCATTTCCCTCGTCCATATGGGTCACAAACCCGCTCTTTGGTTCGATGTGTTTCGCCACGTTTACCCGGCAGGCTTAAATGCTAGGATGCCGCCATCCACAGCGGACCCGCTCGATGACAGCACTGCAACAGCATCCCGCCCTGCACCACCCGGCCCTGCGCGCACTCTTGGCGCAGCTGGGGGCAGGGGTGTTGGTGCTGCTCTTGGTCATCGCCGCCCATGCCTCCTGGGCGTATCGCCCCCAGCCAATCGCCGCCGGGTTACTGCAAGGACTGTTGGCCGCGCTGCTGGGCCGCCGGCTTAAGTTGCCGAGCTGGTGGCTGCCAATCAATCTGTTGTTTGTGCCCGCGCTGTTACTGCTCAATGGCCAACAGCTCCCCCCCAGCGCCTTGCTCGGCGCCTTTGTGCTGCTCTTGCTGCTGAACTGGAACAGCCTGCGCGAGCGGGTGCCGCTGTATCTGACCGGACAAAAAACCTGTCAGCAGTTGGAGCTATTGCTGCGTCCCCTGGCGCCGGAGTTTCGCTATATCGACCTGGGCAGCGGCCTGGCCGGCAGCCTTTATCAGCTATCGCGACGCTACCCGCAGGCGCAGTTTGTCGGGGTCGAGACCGCGCCGCTGGTATTCGTTCTGGCCTGGTTGCGCTGCCTGTTGCGACCTAATTGCCAGATCCGCTACCGCAATCTCTGGCAACAGCCGCTGGCCGGCTATGACGCGGTCTACTGCTTTCTGTCGCCGGCGCCGATGGCCAAACTCTGGCTCAAGGCCCGCGCCGAAATGCAGCCGAACGCCCTGCTGATCAGCAACAGCTTCGCCATCCCCGGCGTCGCGCCCACCGAGCAAATCGAGCTGCATGACTGGCGCTCCTCAACGCTGTTGATCTGGCGAATGTAGCCATCACTAACAACTGGGCGCCGTTAATCGGCAATTCGTCACAGATCGGCGGCGGGGCGCAAAAATGGCGGACTGGCTGCGCCGAGGCCGCCCTACAATGGGCCATACCTCACATTATCCTGGAGCGCCCCATGCACAGTTTTCGTCTCGCCATCTGCCTGTTCAGCCTAGCCAGTCTCAGCGCTTGCGGCCTCGGTGAAACCGCTGCGGTGGCCAGCCTGCAAGCCAAGCAAGCAGAGCAACTGCAACAGCAAGCGCAACAACTCAAACAGCAGATAGAGCAAACCAACGCACTCAACGAGCAACGCCTGCAAAATCTCGAAAGCCAGCAGCAATAAGCCCCATGGATAGCACTGCGACCCTGCTCAGCCGCCTGCTATTCGGCTCAATCGGCGTCGGCTACCTGATCTACGGCAAAAAACAGCAGCGTCACAGGCCGTGTGAAAACGTAGCGAGCGAAGGTTAGGCAAGGCAAAAACAGGCGAAAAAGCGCAGTTTACGGGTTGTAAATGAGCATTTTGAGTCTGTTTTTAACGCCGCATAACCGAGCGCAGTAGTTTTCACACAGTCTGGTCAGGCGGCCTTCTTCAGCGGCATAGCACTGATCGGCTACCCGTATTTTATCAGCGACCCTTGGTTGCTCTGGGCGATTGGCTTGGCGCTGATGGCCGTGCCTAAATTCTGGAAGAGCTAGCCGTTAAGCCGGCTGCCCGGCATTCGGCAGGCGATAGACCCAGATACGTTTCAGCACCGAGCCCGCATTTGATAGAGTGCCGCTATTGCCAAGGATGCCCGCCAACCATGTCTTCTCCCCGCGCCGAACAAAAACTGCAAACCCGCCAAGCCTTGATGGCGGCTGCGCGCAGCCTGATGGACGGCGGTCGCGGGTTTGGCAGCCTGAGCCTGCGCGAGGTGACCCGTCTGGCCGGCATAGTGCCCACCGGCTTTTACCGGCACTTCCACGACATGGACGAACTGGGGCTGGCGCTGGTGGCCGAGGTCGGTGAGACCTTCCGCGACACCTTGCGCGCGGTACGCCGCAACGAGTTCGAACTGGGCGGGATGATCGAGGCCAGCGCGCGGATTTTTATCGACTCGGTGACAGCCAATCGCCCACAGTTTTTGTTTCTCGCCCGCGAGCAATACGGTGGCTCGCAACCGGTGCGACAGATCCTCGGCGCCCTGCGCCAGCGCATTACCGATGACCTGGCCGCCGACCTGAAACTGATGCGCAAAATGCCGCACCTCGATGATCCAGCCATGGACGTGCTTGCCGATCTGGTGGTGAAAACCGTGTTCGCCACCCTGCCCGAGCTGATCGACCCCCCGCCCGCCTCGCTGCCGGCGCACTTGACCGCCGAAGCGAAAATCACCGAGCAGCTGCGTTTTATCATGATCGGTGGCAAGCACTGGCAAGGTCTGGGCAAGCCCGCACAACAATAAGGCTCTGCACCCGTTAGACGTTGCAGGTCGATTTTGTAGATACTCTGTTGGAGGTCAAGCTTTCACTTGGTGAATGCTGCTGAACAGTTTGCTGGAATCAAAGCGCTCGCCCTGCTGGATGCAGGCCCAAACGCCGGTCAGATACTTGCGCATCACTGCGCACAAGGCTTGGA
>NZ_JAUYNT010000024.1 GCF_030698175.1 Pseudomonas sp. | reverse complement strand
ATTCTACGCAGATTTCGCTGCTTTGCAACCCCTCATTTAAAGCTAACTTCTTGTTTTACAAGGAGTTTTACGAGAGGTCTACGCCGTAAGAGGTGCGCATTATAGGCCCTCAGATTGACACGTCAAGGCTTAATTTTGAACCGCACCCATTAATACAGTAAACGCCTATATATAGGCCCCTGGCGACCTATAGGGCCGCAGACACACAGAGGCAGCAGCACGTCGCACATTACTAGCGCGCAGAGGAAGAGGGGAAGAGTGGCAGGGAGGACTAACGCATCGCGCGGGGCGCCGTACCTCAACTTCATAACTGCCGATGCGAATGCACGGCAGTTATGAAGCGAAGGGGGTAATGCCTATTCTGTTGTGCGAGTACGGCGCAAGCGCAGCAAGTATTGCAGCGGGCCAGAGGTGGCGTAGGCCAGGAAAGCCAGCAATAAGATCCGCGCAGGGTCGCTAAAGACCACAGCGAAACCAAGTACCACAGCCAGTATTGCCACAAACGGCACCCGACCTTTCAAGTCGAGATCCTTGAAGCTGTTGTATTTGAAGTTGCTCACCATCAACAAACCAGCCGCCGCGACCAACAAGGCAAACAGCATCACCACCACTATCGGTAGATCCTGCCCTGCAACGCCACTCTTCTCACCCAGCGTCCATACGGCCCAAACGGTGCCCGCCACCACACCTGCAGCTGCCGGACTGGCCAGACCAATAAAGTAGCGGCTGTCGACCTTACCAATCTGGGTATTGAAGCGCGCCAAGCGCAAGGCCGCACACGCGACATAGATGAAGGAAACCGCCAGACCAACATTACCCAAGCCTGACAGCGCCCACTCATAAGCCAGCATTGCCGGCGCCACACCAAAGGCGACCATATCCGACAGTGAGTCGTACTCGGCACCAAAGGCGCTCTGGGTATTGGTTAGCCGCGCGACCCGGCCATCCAGGCTATCCAAAATCATCGCCACGAACACGGTGATGGCGGCGATTTCAAACTTGCCATTGACGGCACTGATGATCGAGAAAAAACCGGCGAACAAATTGGCCGTGGTAAACAGATTCGGCAGCAAATACACGCCGCGATGACGGACCTTGCGACCTTCGGCGTCATGCCCTTCTTCTACATGCTCATCGACGGGCAACAGACTTTCAGTATCGGAGGCTTTAGCGGCCTCTTCGGGACGTTCGTTCATGAACAGCACCTTGCAACGGATTGAGAGATTTTCGACTGGAGCTGGAGCTCAGGGTTCAACCACCCCGCCTTCAGCCATTGGGCTTTATACCAGAAGCCGACCCCACAAATAAAAAAACGCGGCAATCGCCGCGTTCTTTTACATCTACAAGAAGCTTAGTTCTTGGTCTTGTCGACGATTTTGTTTGCCGAGATCCACGGCATCATCGAACGCAACTGCTCACCAACCACTTCAATGCCGTGTGCGGCATTGTTGCGACGGTAGGCGGTCATCGATGGGTAGTTGGAAGCCCCCTCAAGGATGAACATCTTGGCGTATTCGCCGTCCTGAATGCGCTTCAGAGCGTTACGCATGGCTTGACGGGATTCGGCGTTGATCACTTCCGGGCCGGTCACGTACTCGCCGTACTCGGCGTTGTTGGAGATCGAGTAGTTCATGTTGGCGATACCGCCTTCGTACATGAGGTCAACGATCAACTTCAGTTCGTGCAAGCACTCGAAGTAGGCCATTTCTGGCGCGTAGCCAGCTTCAACCAAGGTTTCAAAACCGGCTTTAACCAGCTCAACGGTACCGCCACACAGAACGGCCTGCTCGCCGAACAGGTCGGTTTCGGTTTCGTCCTTGAAGGTGGTTTCGATGATGCCGGTACGGCCGCCGCCAACGCCCGAAGCGTAGGACAAGGCAACATTTTTAGCGTTGCCGGAAGCATCCTGATAGATCGCGATCAGGTCAGGAATACCACCGCCTTTAACGAACTCGGAACGCACGGTGTGGCCCGGCGCTTTTGGCGCGATCATGATCACGTCGAGGTCGGCGCGCGGCACTACCTGGTTGTAGTGAATGGCAAAACCATGAGCGAAGGCCAGGGTGGCGCCTTTTTTCAGGTTCGGCTCGATTTCGTCCTTATACAGACGCGACTGGAACTCGTCCGGAGTCAGAATCATCACAACGTCGGCAGCGGCAACAGCCGAAGCCACGTCGCTAACTTTAAGGCCATGGGCCTGAGCCTTGGCAACTGTGGCAGAACCGGTACGCAGACCAACTGTAACGTCAACACCGGAGTCTTTCAGGTTGCAGGCGTGCGCGTGGCCCTGGGAACCGTAGCCAATGATGGCGACTTTCATGCCCTGGATGATCGACAGCTGACAGTCTTTATCGTAATAAACTTTCATGGATTTCCCCTATTAACTGGCCGTTTAGGCCGTTCGCCAAAGATTTAGATGCTGAGTACTTTGTCGCCACGGGCAATGCCGGTGACGCCACTGCGTACGGTTTCCAGGATGGCAGCAGTGCCGATCGCCTGAATAAAACTGTCCAGCTTGTCGCTGGCTCCAGCAAGCTGGATGGTGTAAACGCTGCTGGTGACATCGACGATCTGACCACGAAAAATATCCGTGGTCCGCTTGATTTCAGCCCGCTGCGCGCCGGTTGCCTTGACCTTAACCAACATCAGCTCGCGCTCAATGTGGGCACTCTCAGACAGGTCGACCAGTTTAACCACTTCAATCAGCTTGTTGAGGTTCTTGGTGATCTGCTCGATCACCTCATCGTGACCAACGGTGGTCAAGGTTAACCGCGACAGACTCGGATCTTCGGTCGGCGCAACAGTCAAGCTTTCGATGTTGTAGTTGCGCTGCGAAAACAAACCAACAACACGCGACAGTGCGCCTGGCTCGTTTTCCAGCAGCAGAGAGATGATGTGTCGCATGATTTAAGTCCGCTCCGTCTTGCTCAGCCACATATCGCGCATCGCGCCGTCTTTGATTTGCATGGGGTAGACGTGCTCACTGGTATCGACCTGGATATCGAGAAACACCAAGCGATCTTTCATGGCGAACGCCTTTTCCATCATCGGCTTGAGATCTTTCAAGTCGGTGATACGCATACCCACATGGCCATAGGCCTCGGCCAACTTAACGAAGTCTGGCAATGACTCCATATAAGAGTGCGAGTGACGACTGCTGTACATCATGTCCTGCCACTGGCGCACCATACCCAGCACACCGTTGTTGAGGTTGATGATTTTGACCGGCAAACCGTACTGCATGCAGGTCGACAGCTCCTGAATGTTCATCTGGATACTGCCCTCACCCGTGACGCACGCCACCTCGTCATCCGGGAAGTTCAGCTTAACGCCCATTGCCGCCGGGAAACCAAAGCCCATGGTGCCCAGGCCGCCGGAGTTGATCCAACGATTAGGCTTATTGAAGCGATAGTACTGCGCCGCAAACATCTGGTGCTGGCCGACATCCGAGGTAATAAAGGCATCACCCTTAGTCACTTCACTCAGCGTCTCGATGACCATCTGCGGCTTGATGATGCTGCCGTCACCCTCGTTATAAGGGAACATACGACCACTGCCGCGCCACTCATCGACCTGCTTCCACCAGCTGGCTACGGTTTCTGGGTTCGGGGTTTCGCCGATCTCTTTGAGGATCGCCACCATCTCAGTCAACACACTGTCGACTGGACCAACAATCGGGATGTCGGCTTTGACGGTTTTCGAGATCGAGGCTGGATCGATGTCGATATGAATAATTTTGGCGTTCGGACAGAACTTTGCAGCGCCGTTAATCACCCGATCATCAAAACGCGCGCCCACCGCCAGAATCACGTCGGCGTGGTGCATAGCCAGGTTGGCCGTGTAGCTACCGTGCATCCCCAGCATGCCGAGGAACTGGCGATCCATGCCCGGATAACCGCCCAAGCCCATCAGGGTATTGGTCACCGGCAAGTTCAACATTTTTGCCAGTTCGGTCAGCGGCGCAGCAGCGCCGCCCATGATCACGCCACCACCTGAATAAATGATCGGACGCTTGGCCGCCAGCAGCATCTCTGCCGCTTTACGGATCTGCCCCGAATGCCCACGCAAAGCCGGGCTGTAAGAGCGCAGCTTGGCTTTTTTCGGGTAGATGTATTCGAACTTCTGGGTCGGATCGGTCATATCCTTGGGGATATCGACCACGACCGGGCCGGGACGACCGGATTGCGCCAGATAAAAGGCTTTCTTCAAGACTTCCGGAATCTCTGCCGCATTCTTGATCATAAAACTGTGCTTCACGATCGGCCGCGAGATACCGATCATGTCGGTTTCCTGGAAGGCGTCGGTGCCGACCATGTGGCTCGGCACCTGACCCGACAACACCACCATCGGGATCGAATCCATATAGGCGGTGGCGATGCCAGTAATGGCATTGGTCGCGCCAGGACCGGAGGTTACCAATACCACGCCGGCTTTACCGGTGGCACGGGCATAACCGTCGGCCATATGGGTTGCGGCTTGTTCGTGACGAACCAGGATATGTGCCACTTCCGGCTCTTTGAACAGCGCGTCGTAGACATGCAGGAGAGCACCACCCGGGTACCCGTAAATATACTTAACGCCTTCGTCACGCAAAAAGCGCACGATCATTTCAGCGCCTGATAAAAGCTCCACGTTATTCACCTCTAAAACGCCAGAATTGCGTCCACGGCTGGACGGTTCGAATAGGTTTACTGCCAAGCAGAGCATGAGCGACGGTGGTCGCCGACTACGTCAGCTACTGACTGAGCAAGTATTGGGAGCGCTCCTGAATGTTGCGGAGAGCATCCCACCCAGCGCGAGGTAACGCGTTGCGGGGAGTAACAGGTCGGCGCGGGTGTGCGCCTCATGGTCTGCCAAGGAGCTTGAGATAAACAAGCCGACTCAGCGAACTGCCAATTCTTCGCAATAGCGCCCGGCAAGTCAAGTAAACGCCACGGCTTTATGCAGTTAAAGCGCTGTGACGCGGCGCAGGATGACGAATCACCAGATTTGGTTATAGTAGGGGCAGGTTTTGCAGCGAATAAAAGGAAAACGCATGCGCCGCATGATGATTTTGGGCAGTCTGTTGCTCACACTAAGCACCACCGCCATGGCCAGCCAAGTTTATAAATGGGTCGACGACAAGGGCGTTACGCACTTTGGTGCCAACCCACCGCAGGGGCAGGCCGCGACCAGCGTTAATACCGTCATCGCCCAGCCGAAAGCGGCGGCCAAAGCCGCTACGCCAGTGCCGGCAGCGGTGGACAGCGGTGCAGCCGAGCAAAAAGTGATCGACGCCAAGGTTAAGCAACAGGTCGCCGAGCAGGCCGCCGAGCGCAAAAAGTACTGCGAATCGGTGCGCACCAACCTTGCACAATTGCAGAACAATCCGCGCCTACGCACCGAGGTCAACGGTGAGCAAGTACGCTTGGGCGAAGATCAACGTCAGGCGAAAATTGCCGAGGCGCAAAAGGCCATCAAAGAGAACTGCAACTAAGTTCAGATTGGCGCGAGCTTAGGCCGCGCCGATGATCAGCCGGTCAAACTCCCCCAGCAACTGCAGCAAGGCACGCGCCTGATCGGCGCGCTCAGCCAGTACCATCTCGGCCATTGGCGCAATCCCGCAAGCGCCGGGCAGCGGTGCACCCGACTCTAGCAGCTGCTGCATGCGCGGCAAAAACAGCCATTGCAACCACTGTTCAAACGCCATGCTATCGACTGCAAACGGCTGCTCACTGGCCAACGCCGCCGCTGTTGGTGAGGTTACCGTCCACCAATCGAGCTGACGCAGCTCCACCTCGATTAACAGCAACTGCTGCGTCAGCAACAAACGTACTGTCATCAAAGATTAACCTGAGCGCGCTGACGCGCTTCAGCGGCACCCGCCGGATCACCCTGACGCTCGCGCGCTTGGGCAATCAACTCCCACAGACTGGCCTGCAACGAAGCGCGACCATTGGCGTAACTCAAGCCGCGACGCGCCAACTGCTCGGCTTGCGCCGCATCGCCTTGGGCCAAATGCACTTCGGCCAAGCGATAGAGCACTTGTGGCTCGCGTGGGGCAATCCGCTGGGCGCGCTCAAGGCTTGAAGAAGCACCATTCAGATCGCCGCTGCTTTGTTGCTGCTTAGCAGTGGTCAGCAGCGCCAGCACCGGCCCATCTAATTGCTCATCGCCGGCCAAGCCGGCAGTGTTTGGAATACCGCTAGGCACGGTGGATTTAATCACCTTAAAACCCGGCGATGACTGCTGCGTAACAGGGCCAGGCAGCGCTGTCGGTGCCGTACCACTGACATTACCGACGATAGGCCCCGAACTGGCCGGATAGCTCTGAATCGGCGCGGAACTGGCACCCGCACCGCCCGGCACCATCACCACCACGCCGGAATCTTGTGCGACCGCCTGCGGCTTAGGCGCTGGCGCGCGATAGTTACCACCGGCTGCCACTTGCCCACCGCCAGGCACTGGCGCACCCGCCTCGACCACCGGAATGGCGCCGCGCTGAACCGATGCACAACCACTCAACAGCGCTGTCGCTGCCAAAGCAGTAATTAGCCATTTGCTCACGTCAAACCCTCTCAATTAATTCAACCAGCCTTTAACCCAATCCATCACTTCACCTGCGGGGGCTTGGATCCCGCAGGCGCTGCCGGGGCTAGGCTCACTGCCGCGAATATACGGCATCTGTTGCGCACCCGAACAACTTGGATCCGAGCCCTGGCCCGTGCGCGGATCAATCCAGGCCTGAATGACGTTATCCGGCAGCGGCATATCCAGCGGCAACGGGTCGGCTTTACGCATAAACCCGGTCCACACCTGCAGGGCGCCGGTGGCGCCGGTGAGCGGCGTCTTGCCGTTATCATCGCGCCCCAGCCACACCACCGCGAGCAAGTCCTGGCTAAAGCCGGCAAACCAACTGTCGCGCGAATCGTTACTGGTACCGGTTTTGCCAGCCAGGGTCAGCGACGCCGGCAACTGGCTGTAGACCGAGCGCCCGGTACCTTCGCGCATAACCCGCTGCATGGCGTTTTGCACCAGATAGATAGCGCCGGGATCGAAACGCTGCTGAATCTGGAAGGGATAACGTTTGAGCGGCTCGCCTTCGGCAGTCAGTACACTGCGAATGCCGCGTAACGGGGTATTAAAACCACCATTGGCGAGGGTCTGATACATCCCCGCCACTTCCATCGGCGTCAAGGAACCCGCGCCCAACAGCATCGACGGATAGGCCGGAAACTCACGGGAAACCCCCAAGCGCTCAAGGGTTTTCAGCACCGTTGGTACGCCCAACTCCAGCCCCAGCTTGGCGGTAGACAGGTTGTAGGAGTTGGCCAAAGCCTGATACAGAAACACATTGCCATGTGCCTGGCGATCATAGTTCTGCGGTTTCCAGACTTGCCCGTCCTGGCCTTTGACCGAGAACGGTGCATCGTTCAGCCAGCTGGTCAGGCTGTATTGGCTCGGCCGCTCCAGCGCCGTCAGGTACACCGCCGGTTTGATCAGCGAACCAATCGGCCGCACCGCATCGAGCACCCGATTAAAACCGGCGAAGCGCGGCTGACGGCTGCCGATCAGCGCCTGCACCTCACCGGTTTCTGGACTGGTGACCAGCATCGCCGCCTCGACCTCATCAACGCTTTTACCGCGCCCGGCCGACAACCGCTTGAGGGTTTCCGCCAATGCCGCTTCCGCCTTCAATTGCAAGATCGGATCGAAACTGGTGAAAATCCGCAAGCCTTCTTCGGTCAAATCCTCCTCGCGATAATCTTGGCGCAATTGCCGCTTAACCAAATCCAAAAAACCTGGATAGGAACTGTCGGCCAAGCTGCCGCGCTGGGTCACGCCCAAGGGTTGCTTTTTCGCGGCGCCTGCTTGCTCTGGCGTGACCACACCTTGCTCGGCCAGTACATCAAGAATCAAATTACGCCGTTCCAGGGCGCGCTCCGGGTAGCGCCGTGGGTTGTAGTACGACGGCCCTTTGACAATCCCGACCAGCAACGCCACCTGATGCAATTTTAGTTCAGACATCGGCTGGCTAAACATAAACTGGCTGGCCAGACCAAAGCCATGCACAGCCCGCTGACCGTCCTGACCGAGAAACACCTCATTTAAGTAGGCTTCGAGAATCTCGTTTTTGCTGTAGTGCAGCTCCAGCAACAAGGCCATCATCGCCTCGTTAAGCTTGCGGCTCAGGCTGCGCTCATTGCTCAGATAGAAGTTCTTCACCAACTGCTGGGTCAGCGTGCTGCCGCCTTGGCGCAACTGCCCTGCAGTTGCATTGACCCAGAAGGCGCGGGCAATCGACTTAGGCGAAACGCCGTAGTGATTGAAAAACTCACGGTCTTCGATCGCCACCAAGGTTTGCAGCAAATACGGCGGCGCCTGCTCAAGCTTGATCAGAATCCGGTCCTCGTGGTGCGCCGGATACAAACCACCCACCAGTAAGGGTTCCAGTCGCGCCACCGCCAGGCTGGCGCCACCGGCCTGGGTCAGACCCGCGACATAGGCGCCCGAGAAATGCACCCGCACGCGCCGTGCCGGCTCTGCGCCTTCATAGAACTGAAAACCACGGGTGTGCAGGTCGACATTATTACCGGCTACGAGCGCCGCGCCAGGGCCTGCCACCGACGTTTCACGCCGATAGCCGAGGGCATCCAACTCGGTCAGAAAGTCATTCTTGGTCAGTTTTTGCCCAACAAATAACTCCAACGGCCGCGCGTAAACCTTGGCCGGCACCGTCCAGCGCTTACCGGAGAATTTCTCCTGCACCACCGCATCGAGGTAAATCCCGTAGCCGGCGAGCACCACCAGGCCGACCAAGCCGAGCTTAAGCGCCCAACCAAGCAAGGGATGAAAACCGTTAGAACGGCGTTGGGGACGAGCACGAGGGGAGCGGGAACGAGTCATAGGCCGGCATTATACCCATATTGCCCACCGCCCACAGACCGACCGCAGCGGTTTGCACGGCAGCGCACAGAGGCCATAATGGCGGCCTTTCCAACCTCTTAATCGCAAGGATTGACCGTGAGCCAAGCACTGATTGCCGCCCTGCAAAACCCGGCCCTGTTCCCGCATCCCGTGGAGCAATTCCAGGTTATCGAGACGCACATCTCTTGGGTGCTGCTCACCGGCCCCTTTGCCTACAAGATTAAAAAACCCGTCAACTTCGGCTTTCTCGATTTCAGCACCCTGGCCGAGCGCGCGCATTTTTGCGCCGAAGAGCTGCGCCTGAATCAGCGCCTGACCGAAGGCCTGTACCTGCAAGTACTGCCGATCACCGGCAGCAGCGAGGCGCCACAACTCAATGGTCAAGGTCCGGTCATCGAGTACGCGTTGCAGATGCGCCAGTTTCCTCAAAGCCAACTGCTGGATGCCGTGCAGGCCCGTGGTGAGTTAAGCGTCGAGCATATCGATGCCCTGGCCGAGCAAATCGCCAGTTTTCACCAACAAACGCCACGGGTGGCTGCCGAGCATCCACTGTGCAATGCCCACGCTATTGCCGCGCCGATGCGGCAGAACTTTGAGCAAATCCGCCCGATGCTCAGCGACGCCGCCGATCTGCTGCAGCTGGATGCACTCGAGGCCTGGACCGAAAGCAACTTTGTCCGCCTCGAACCGCTGCTCAACCAGCGCGCCGCCAACGGCTCGATCCGCGAATGCCACGGCGATATTCACTTAGGCAACGCCACGCTGCTGGAAGGCCGCGTGGTGCTGTTTGACTGCATCGAGTTCAACGAACCCTTCCGCCTGATCGACATCGCGCTGGACGCCGCGTTTCTGGCCATGGACCTCGAAGACCGCAACCTCAAGCCGCTGTCGCGGCGTTTTATCAGCGCCTGGCTGGAGCACACCGGCGATTACGCCGCCCTCGACCTGATTAATTTCTACAAGGCTTACCGCGCCCTGGTGCGTGCCAAGGTCAGTCTGTTCCGCCTCGGGCAGGAGCAAGACCCCGAGCAGTGCCAATTGATCCTCGCCCAGTACCGCCGCTACGCCAATCTGGCCGAAAGTTACAGCGCCATTCCGTCGAGCTTTTTAGCTATCACCCACGGTGTTTCCGCCGTCGGCAAAAGCCATGTAGCCATGCGCCTGGTCGAAGCGCTGGGCGCCATTCGGCTGCGTTCGGATGTCGAGCGCAAGCGCTTGCTCGGCGAACAAAATGCGGGCTTGCAAGGCCAAATCAGCAGCGGCATCTATACCGATGCCGCCAGCAACACCACCTATCAGCGCCTGCATCAGCTGGCTACTAGCGCCCTACAGGCGGGTTTCCCGGTAGTCATCGACGCCGCTTACCTCAAGCACGCCCAGCGTGCGGCTGCCTGCCAAGTGGCCGAGCAAACCGGTGCGCCCTTGCTGATTCTCGACTGCCACGCCCCGGATGCAATCATTAGCCAGTGGCTGGCGCAACGCCAAGCCGCCAAGCTTGATCCCTCCGACGCCACCCAAGCGGTAATCGACGCCCAACAGGCCAGCCGCGAGCCGCTCGACAGTGTTGAGCAGGCCCTAAGCACACGGATTGACACCCACGACGCCGTCAGCCTCAACAGCCTGATCGAGCGTCTGCGCAATTACCTGCCGGGGCTGTAATCACGCTACGCACTGGCAGTAGTAAGTAGTAAGTGGGAAGTAGTAAGTGGGAAGTAGGGAGTGGGGAGTGGGGAGTGGGAGCGCTGCAGGCAAGCTCGGCAGCGCCCTCTATACTTGCGTTGAACCTCTCAATGGAAATGTCCCATGAGCCAACCTCGCCAGCTTGACAACCCACTGTACCGCCTCATTCGTGGCGAAAATGTCGCCGGTTTTAATGCGCAAAAACCCAAAACCGGCGAGATCGATCTCTCCGGCGGCGACTTTCGTGGTCTCGACCTGCGCGTCTTGGATGCTGACCGCGTGCGTTTTACCGACGCCTACTTTCGCGGTGCCGACTTACGCGGCCTGGATCTACGCAACACCTGCATGCAAGGCGCCAGCATTGCCCATGCGCAAATATCCGGCGCCTATTTCCCGGAAGAGCTGAGCGCCGATGAAATCTTGATGTCGATGAACTTCGGCACGCGCCTGCGCTATCGCACTAAATAGGCCATGCGTGCAATCAGCGAACTGTTTGGCGCCAGCGCCAGTAACTACGCCAACTATCGCCCGCACTACCCGGCGCCGTTATTCGCCTGGTTGGCGCAACACAGCCCGGCCAATCTGCTGGCCCTCGATATCGGCTGCGGCAATGGCCAAGCCAGCCGGCCGCTGTGCGAGCACTTTGCCCAGGTGCTGGCCTGTGACGGCAGCTTTGCCCAATTGGCCGCCGCCGAGCCCCGCGCCAACCTGCAACTGCTGGTCGCCGATGCGCGACAACTGCCCATCGCGCCAGACAGCCTTGACCTGATAATTGTCGCCCAAGCCCTGCACTGGTTTGCCGATGCGGCTTTTTTTGCCCAAGTCAGCCGCCTGCTAAAACCCGACGGGCTTTTTTGTGCCTGGTGTTACGGCTTGCTCAGGGTAAATCCGGCGGTCGACGTCATCATTGAACAGCTCTACCACCACAGCCTAAAAGCTTACTGGCCGAGCGGCCGCAGCAGTGTCGACTGCGGCTATAGCGACATAGCGGCGCCCTTCCCGCGCCTGCAATTACCCGCCTTTGCCATGCAACAACAGTGGACCCTGAGCCAACTGCTGGGCTACCTGAACACCTGGTCAGCAGTCCAGTTATGCACCCAACAGAGGGGTAATCCTCTCGAAGCGTTACTGCCCACACTGAGTCGTGCGTGGGGCGACCCGCAGCAGTCGCATAATGTCAGTTGGCCGCTACACTTTCTGGCAGGCTATCCCTCACAACCAGATGCATCCCCCAAGTGCACCGAGGCTCAATGAACGACGAACTGCTAGAGCTAAAAAACCTTGGCAAGACATCCGCTCAGTGGCTGCACGCCTCCGGCATTCATAGCGCCTCGGACCTGCGCCGGCTCGGTGCGGTCGACGCTTACCGGGCGGTGAAAGCCCGCGGGTTTCGCGCCTCAAAAGTTTTGCTGTATGCCATTGAGGGCGCCCTGCTGGATGTAAACTGGAATGAGTTGCCGCCGGCCCACAAAGCCGAGTTAAATGGCCTACTCGACTCAGTAACGGCGCACAACAAGAGCTAGCTCACAGCCTCCGCACACGGTATTTGTCGTAATAGTGGCCAAAGCCTAGTGTTGTTAGAACGCTCGTGCATTTTGCCAGCCCAGACCGCCCAAGGAATTTCTCCCATGTATCTACTCGGTGAGCAACCGGCGTATGCCGATCAGCTGATCAGCCGACTGCAAAGCCTCCCCACCCAGCTACTTGAAGGTCTTGCGCCAACGGGGCCGGCGTTGAGCTTTGACAAGATCGAAGATCTTGGCCCGCTGCTGCCGATCAACCAGCTGTTTGTGATTGAAAACGGCCTGCTGCATGCACTGATTGATGGTCGGCCGCTGTTTTACCTGCAAGAAGGCGACTTGGTCGGCCTGCGTCAAGGCATTGAGCTGCCAAGCTGCATCTATAGAAGCGAAGAGTCCATCAGCCTGGTTCCGTACTCGCGCTCGGCAGTGTTCCAACATATTTATGCCAATGAGCAGCGCCAGGAAATGTTCGTGCAATACCTGCTTGGCCACACGGCCTTGCTGTCGGATGCCCTGTCACGGCTCAAGCAACCAGAAATGCGCCCCGCCACCGGTTTTCAAAGCTTTGCCGCTGGCGAAGAGCTGATCCATCAAGGCGACGAAGCCGAGCACGTATTCGTCATCATCGAAGGCCATGCCGAAGCCTATGTCGACGGCCATAAGGTCGGTGATGTGCAAAAGGATGAAATCTTCGGCGCCATGGCGGTATTCACCCGCGAAAAACGCAGCGCCACGGTCATTGCCAGCGAACCCTGCACCGTGATGATCATCCCCAAGGAGCAATTCCTGAGCCTGATGCAGAGCAATCCGCGGATAGCCCACAGCCTGATCGAGAGCATGGCCCGGCGCATCGACCTGCTGAATAAAGACGTCACCCAACTGCGCTTGCCGACCGCCGAATAACCGCGCTCAGCGTCAGGCAAAAACACTACGACCCGGCCCTGCGCCGGGTCGTTTGCTTTGCAGCCCGGTAAAAATAAAATCCAAGGAAAAATCGTTGACTTGCGAATGAGAATTGTTATTATTACATCAGTTGATCGCGAGGTCAGCCGGTAAGCTGAAAGACCAGGTCGGACTTTTCAGGTTATCTCCTCATCAGGCTAAACACGGTTTTGACCCAGCTCACACCTGGGTCTTTTTTTGCCTGTAATAACGTGAAAAGAACCGGTCACAGTCATTTTCGCTGCTATTTATTTTTAGGCTATGTAGCAGTTACGTGCTGCCCCCCGCCAAGTTGTTAATTACCTGAGACAGGGCATTCGTAGGTCGGGTTAGCGGCGGGGGGCGTGAGCTAAGCCGTGCAGCGGTTTAAGCCGTTGCGTAACCCAACATAGGGCCTATGCCGCGCTAATTTCGCAAAGAGTCTGAAACCGCTCGCTGGGTTACGCGGCGCACTGACTGCGAGCTGAGGTTTTGAGCCTGCGTGGCGCCGCTAACCCACCCTACGAACTCAACCCACAAGAACCCGCTGCAGTGGGTATTCACCCCGCGGATTCTGGGCCCTACTGAGTTGGCGCCGGGCGACGCAAGCTGGCGCAATAATCTTTCTCCGGCAGTGCAGCGCTGTACCAGACAAAGTCGGCGCTGGCGGCACTCACCGGCTTGCCCACCTCGGCCAGTTGCAACACCAGAGTGCCGGCATCGACACCCAGATCGGCCAGGTGCAAAGGCACGCCCAGATCGCGCCTCGCATGGAAGCCGCCAGCCAGCAGCAACGCCGGGGTTGGCGCTGCTTGCAGCCGCTCGGCCATACGCCGATCACGCTGCTGCTGTACCGCGAGCATGGCCGGCAGTTGCGCTTCCGGCAGCAAACCGCAATGCGACTGGCGAATATCGGCCAGCAAGGTTTCGCGCACCGGGGCCGTCGTCGACAGCCGGCCCTGCAGCGCGGGTCGCGCGGCGTAGATCTGCATGATCTCACTGCGATTGAGATTGGCCGCCTGCAACGGGTACGGCTGCGTCAACGCATAGCGGACAATCGGCCCATACAGCGCCCAGTCCCAATTCTTCTGCCAACCCAAGGCCGCCGGTAGATCAGCCGGCGCTTGCCCGTTCAGGGTCGCGGCATGAGTTGCACCGACTTTGTCTTGCTGATCGGGATTGAGCATCTCCAGCAACAGGCTGCCTTGCGCCCGTTGTGCGGCCAGGGCCTGCAACAGCCACAGTTGCAAGCGGTGGTGATCGGGATTGTCATGCTGCTCGCCGACCAACACCAGTTCCGCCGCGGCCAAGCGTTCGACCAGCTGCGCCGGTGTCAGGCTGGCGCCGCTGCGAAGGTCAATAATCCGGCCAAGATCAGCATGTTCATGGCCCTGCGAACTTTGCCAAGCCGGTATCGGCGGCAATGTCGCCGCCGTTTGGCAAGCACTCAACAACAGCAAAAAACAGCACAACAACAGACGCATACAAGACCCTTAACGAATCACTATCAGTGGATGGTCACGTTCGGGATGGCGCTGCACCAGCACATCCAGGCCGAAGACCGCTTTGAGATTATCCGGCTGCAGCACCTCATCTGGGCTGCCCAGCACTTGTGGCCGGCCGTTGACCAGCAGCAACAGACGATCGCAATAACGCGCCGCCAGATTAAGGTCATGCACTATCACCAGCACCGCCGCGCCGCGCTGGGCGAAATCACGCACCGCCTGCAAGGTCGTGTGCTGGTGCAGCGGATCGAGCATCGAGGTCGGCTCATCCAACAGCAAGGTTTGCCCTGCCCCGCCCGGCCACAACTGCGCCAGCACCCGCGCCAGATGCACCCGCTGGCGCTCGCCACCGGACAGCGCCAGGTAGTTACGGCCGCTTAAATAAGCCGCATCGGCCGCCGCCAGGGCCGCCGCGATAATTTGCCGATCAAGCTCGCGGCCGCTGGAATGCGGCAAACGGCCCATGCCGACCACATCCTCAACCCGAAAGGCAAAGTCCAGGGTCGAGGTCTGCGGCAGTACGGCCAAACGCCGCGCCCGCTCAGGCCCCGGCCAGTCGGCCAGAGCCCGACCATCCAGCAACACCTGCCCGGCAGAGGCCGCCAGTTCGCCACTCAAGGCGCCGAGCAAGGTGCTCTTGCCCGCGCCATTCGGCCCGAGCACGCCCAGCACCTGCCCCGGCAACAGTTGCAGACTCACCTCGTCGAGCACCACCGCCGCGCCGCGCTGCACGCGCAGCTGTTGAACTTCAAGCATCAGCGGCGCTCCCGAACCAGCAAATAAAGAAAGAAGGGTGCGCCGAGCAACGCCGTAACTATGCCGATTGGTAACTCCGCCGGAGTCATCAGCAAGCGCGCCAGCAGATCCGCCAGCAGCAGCAAGCTGGCCCCGGCCAATGCCGAGGCCGGCAACAGAATCCTATGATCCGGTCCGACCAGCAGTCGCAACAGATGCGGCACCACCAGACCGACAAAGCCGATCAGCCCCGCCGCCGCCACCGCCGCGCCAACACCCAGGGCGGTACAGAACACCAGCTCGCGCTTGAGCCGCTCCACCTCAAAACCCAAATGCCGCGCCTCCGACTCACCCAGCAGCAGCGCATTCAAGGCCGCCGCCCGGCGTGGCAGCCAACAGGCAACCAGTACCAATACCACTAGCAATGGCCAGAGCCGCGCATAGCTGGCGCCATTCAGGCTGCCCATGTTCCAAAACGTCAGGGTACGCAGGGTGGCGTCGTCAGCCAGATAAGTCAGTAAACCTATGGCCGCGCCGGCCAGTGCGGTGAGTGCAACACCGGCCAGCAGCATGGTCGCCACACTGGTTTGACCTTGGTGCCGTCCCAAGCGATAGACCAGCGCGGTCACCCCCAAACCGCCGGCGAAGGCGCACAACGACAATAAATACGGCCCAAGCGCTTCAGGAATGCCGCCCCACAGGCTGCCAAGCACAATTGCCAGCGCCGCGCCCAGTGCCGCGCCGCTGGAAACTCCGACCAGCCCAGGATCAGCCAAGGGATTGCGAAACAAGCCCTGCATGGCCACCCCGGACAGCGCCAGCACCGCGCCCACCGCCAAGCCCAGCAGGCTGCGCGGCAGGCGGATCTGCCCAACAATCAACTCGGCCTGCTGCAAACCGGCGCCATCCAGCGGCACGCCGAGCAGACGCAAGCCGGCCTTGAGCGTATCCAACAGCGGCAAGCTAACCGGCCCCAAGGCCAGCGACAGCCAGAAGGCCAGCAACAACAGAACACTCAGGGCCAGCAGCAAGGAACGGGGTTTAACAGCAGTGGTCATGGTTGACTCTTAGCGTTGGCGGTCAGGGCGTGGGCGGCAGGATAAAAGCCTGCCGCCAAAGCCGCCAGCTGATCCGGCACCCGCGGCCCCAAGCCACCCACCAGCAGAGTTGGATCAAGCAGCACTATTCGCCCCTGTTGTGCGGCCCGCCCGGCGGCCAGCACCGGCATATTTTTGAGCAAGGCCGCAGCTGCCGCGTCGCCACTGAGACTGCGATCGGCGACTATCAACAGATCCGCATCCAGGGCGGCCAGCGCCTCAGTGGACAACGCCTTGTAACCGCTATGGGTGGCCAGATTCTGCGCACCAGCACGCTCAATCAACCAACCGCCGGCCGTATCGCCCCCGGCCACCAAGGGATTACCGCCGGCATGCCCCAGCAACAGCAGCACTTTGGGCGCCGCCTGGCTCTGCTGCGCCTGGGCAATCCAATCGGCCTGCTGCTGCTGCAGACGCTGCTGATAGGCCGCCAACGCCTGCTGCGCCTGCGGCTCGGCACCTAGCAGTGCCCCGATACGGGTTAGATTGCTGCTCAGACTGGCCAGATCGGCACGGGCGGACAGCACTTCCACCTGCACCCCGGCCGCCTTGAGCTGGGCCAGCACCGGTGGCGGGCCCATCTCCTCGCTACCCAGCAGCACGTCCGGGCGCAGCGACAGAATGCCTTCGGCGGCCAGCTGACGTTGGTAGCCGATGCCCGGCAGGCTGCGCAGCGATGGCGGGTGCTGGCTGGTGCTATCCACCCCCACCAGCTTGGCCTCGCCGCCCAGCAGCACCAGCCATTCGCTCAGCGCGCCGCCGGCACTCACCCAGCGCTGCGGCAACGGCTCGGCCTGCACCAGCGGAGCGGCCAGCAAGGCACTGCACAGCGCCAGCAGACTCAGTCTGCGCCGAATCATTTCAGGCCTCCAAAGCCGGACAGGTTTCGGCCAAGGTCCGCCAGGTCGCGAGCTCTGGCACGCCTGGTTTGCGCGCGCCAAACAGCTGCAGCACCAGCTCGCCATGGGCGTCGAAGGCCTCCCAGCTGGTGATCACGCCATCGCTGCTCGGCTTGCGCACGCGCCACACTTCGGTCACGCCACGGGTCTGCAAGTGCAGGTTGAACTCGGGGTCGAGCACATTGAACCAGCTGTCCAGCCAGCGCAGATTACGCACCGGACCACTGTGAATTTGGATGCAATGGCGATTGCCGACAAACAGCATGATCGGCACCTCGGCCGCGCCGGCCTGCTCCAGCAACTTCGGCAGCTCGCTCGGCGCCAGCGGCTCAGCCCACTGCCGACCTGCCAGGCGCAGGGCCTGAGTGCGGGTGGTGCCGTGCTTTTTCAACAGGGCGAAGAAATGGTGGGTGTCTTTCAAGCTTGCCCAATTGCTGCGCAGCGACTCGACATCAATCTCGCCATCGGCCTGCGGCGCTTCTGCCGCCGGCAAAGGTTGCAGGTCCAGCTCTGGGCTTTGCTCTTGCGCACTAAAACGCTCGACCAGCGGTGCCCAGGCAGCCAGGGTGCTGTCTTCGGTGAGGAACACCTTGTGCACCGCCAGACCCTGCCGGTCGAACACCTGAATGCTGCGCTGAGTGCCGCGCGCCGTGTCTTCGGCGATGGCAAACACGCTGGCCCAGCCACCCAGGAACAGGCGCAGATCGATATCCGCCGACACCACCAGACCCATCTGACCGCTGCCCATCACCGTCACCTCACGGTAATGACCCTTGCGCTCATGCACGCAGTATTCGTTACGGGTCAAGGCCATCACATAACCCAACTCGCCCAGCGCCGGCAGCAAGGTTGCCCACTGTGGATTGAGGCGCACGGCATCGACGCCCATGCGGCTAGCGGTCAGTTCCGCCTCACTCACCGCCAGTTGCTCGGCAGCATCGCGGGCGCGCAGCTTTGGTTGCTCGCTGCGCAGTACTTGCCAGGCCAGGTACAGGCCAGCGGCCACCGGGGTCGTTTGCGGTTGCAGGTTCATTGCGTTACTCCTTGGGATCAACGGTTCGCCGTCAGGGCGAATTGAATAGGGATTTGCACACGGCTCGGCACGCTCTGCCCGTCGCGTACCTCGGCCTGGAAGCGCCACACCGCGACGGCGTCCAGCGCAGCTTGATCGAGGCTGTCCACCCCGGATGAGCGCAGCAGCTTCAGCTCGCGCTGCTCACCGCGCTCATCCAGACGCACCTCAATCATCACCACGCCCTGCTGATTGCGCCGCCGCGCCTGCGCCGGATAACGCGGTGGCGCGGGCGGCGCATGAAAGGCGGGCTTAAAACTGAGGATTTCTTGCTTGGCCGCCGATGGCACGGCCACGGCCGGAGCTGCTTTGGCCGATAGATTGGTAGCCGCCGGTTGAGCACTGGCCGCTGGCGCGGCAATTGGCACCGGACGCGGTGCTGCATGGGTCAGCTGAGGCGAAGGCTTGATCGGCGCCGATGGCTTTTTCAGCGCCAGCGTTTTGGCCTGAGCCGACGCTACTTGCACCAGCGGCTCAGGCTCTGCTGCTGGCTCTGCGGGCGCCTGGTGCGCAACCGGCGTAGCCGACAGCGGCGCGACTGCAGGGCTCGGAGCCGCCTCCAGACTGACCAGCTGCACCACCAACGGCAAAGCCTCGGCCTGGGCCCGCGCCTCGCCCGCCAGCGCAAATGACTCACGCAGCAGCCCGCCGCACGCGATGTGCAGGCCTAGCGAGAGCAATAAGCAGAGAGGTAAACGCGGCATCGTCGAGCTGTCATGCAAAGATTTAATCTACATGATAATTATTTGCATTTGAGAGTCAAGCTCGTTTAAGGTCGGCGCCGATGCCAACCTGTAACCAGAAATTGGCTGACTCAGCCGGGACAACCATCCCCTTAGGTTGTCACCTGGAGGCCAAAAAGCCCGCTACACCGCTGCGCCTGCCAGGCCTGGTTACTTAGTAAAAACCTTAGGAGAGTAAGTCCATGTCGTCGCGTCCACCCTTTGCCCGCCGCCCCTGGCTGGCACTGCTGCTGTTGTCCCCAGCCTTGGCTTTGGCCACGGAAAAGACCCCGACCCAGTTCGATACGGTGACGGTGACCGCCACCCGTAACGAACAAACCCTGGCCGAGGTGCCGAGCACGGTGTCGGTGATCACCGAGCGCGACATCGACCAGCAGAACGTCATGGATATCCAGCAGCTAGTGCGTTACGAGCCGGGCGTCTCGGTCGGCGGCACCGGCAGCCGCTTCGGCTTGTCCGGCTTCACCATCCGTGGCCTGGGTGGCAACCGGGTGCTGACCCAGGTGGACGGCGTGAGCATGCCCAACGCCTTCGCCTTCGGCCAGTTCCTCGGCGCCCAGCGCAATTACGTCGACCTCGATGCGATGAAGAGTGTGGAAATCATCCGTGGCCCGGCCTCCTCGCTGTACGGCAGCGATGCGATTGGCGGCGCGGTGAGCTTTCTGACCAAGGACGCCGCCGACTATCTGGAGGCCGGCGATGACCTGTACGCCCGCCTGAAAACCGGCTACGACGGCAGCGATGACACCTGGCTGAAGAGCACCACCCTTGCCGGCCGCCAGGGCGAATTTGATGGCCTGGTAAATGTCGGCCAACGCACGGGGCAGGCGCAGGACAGCCACGGCAATGTGGGCGGCATCGGCGTCAACCGCACCGAGGCCAACCCGCAGAACTACACGGCCAACAACTTGCTGGCCAAGGTCGGCTGGGACTACGCCGAAGGCCAGCGCCTGCAGCTCACCTACGACCACTATCAGGACCAGACCAACACCGACGTGCTCAGCGAATACAGCAAGACCGCGACCATTCGCACCTCGGACGCCAAGGACAACGTCGACCGCGACCGCTTCACCCTCGATCACCGCCTGCAGCTCGACAGCCCGCTGGCCGACCAGCTGAAATGGCAGCTCACCCATCAGGACAGCGAAACCCGCCAGCAGACCTATCAGGACCGCGTAGTGGCAAACAAAGCGCGCTACCGTACGCGCGACTCGCACTACAACGAGAAGCTCTGGGCCGGCAACCTGCAGCTGGACAAGCACATCGTCTCCGGCGAGGTTGAACAGCAACTGACCTACGGCATCGACATCAAGCGCCTGGAAAACTCCGACCTGCGCGAAGGCGGCGAAACCGTGCTGAGCAGCGGCGTCACCACGCCAGTCAAACCGACCAGCGACTTCCCCGACCCGACCACCTGGAACTACGCCGCCTTTGCCCAGAACAGTATCGAGCTGGGCAACTGGACCCTGCTGCCGGGCCTGCGCTATGACCACTATGAGATGACCCCGCACGTCACCCAGAATTACCTGAACAGCGCGGCGACCAACCCCAATCCGCCGACCTACAAGGACTCCGCCTGGTCACCCAAGTTTGGCGCCACCTACCAACTGAACGAGGCCATCAGCCTCTACGGCCAATACGCCGCGGGCTTTCGCGCACCCCAGGCGGTGGAAATCTTCGGCGAGTTCATCAACCCCGGCATGTACCGCACCCTGGCCAACCCGGACCTGAAGTCGGAAACCAGCAACAGCTTCGAAGTGGGCGTGCGCGGTCAAAGCGATTACGGCAGCCTCGGCGTGGCGCTGTTCTATAACCGCTACAAAGACTTTATCGAGCAAGAAACCCGCACTTCCAGCGACCCCGCCGCCTTCCCCTTCGGCGACTTCCAGTACGTCAATCTGAACAAGGTGACCATCCGTGGCGCGGAAACCAAAGGCGAGCTGTTCCTCAACCAGTTTGGCCTGCCCAACGGCAGCCACCTGACGGGTTCGGTGGCCTATGCCCATGGTAAAAACGAAGAAACCGGCCAGCCGATCAACAGCATCGACCCACTCAAGGGCGTGTTCGGCATCGGCTACAGCCAACCCAATGGCCAGTTTGGCAGCGAGCTGACCTGGACCCTGGTGGCCAACAAAGACCGCATCGACCGCAGCGCCACGCCCGACAAGTTCGCCACTCCGGGCTACGGTATTCTCGACCTCAGCGGCTGGTGGCAGATGACCGAGCAGGTCAAGGTCAACGCCGGCCTGTACAACCTCACCGACAAACACTACTGGCAATGGAACGGCAACGACCTCGGCACCCTGAGCGAAAACAGCCCAAGCCTCGATCGCTTCAGCCAACCCGGTCGCTACGCCGCCGCCAACCTGATCTGGGAAATCTAGCCCGCTAAGCAAGGCGAAATCAGCCGCGCGCTGCCATGCGGCGCTATCGCTCAGACCCTATGACCGGGATAATCCCCGGCTCATAGGGAGACACCGATGAAATTTCTCTGCGCCCCAGAGCAGCTGACCGAAGGTCAGAGCCGGGGCTTTTTACTGGGTGGCGTAAAGCTGTTTGCCGTGCGCCGTGAAGGTCAGGTGTATGCCTACCAAAACCGCTGCCCCCATCGCGGCGTGCCGCTGGAGTGGCAACCGGACCAGTTTCTCGACCACAGCAACAGCCTGATCCAGTGCGCCACCCACGGCGCGCTGTTTCTGATCGAGTCCGGTGAATGCGTGGCCGGGCCTTGCGCCGGGCAATCGCTAAAAGCCCTCGCTTGCCACGAGGATGCCGAGGGGATTTGGGTCGGGGTGTAACAGCTATGAGTGGCGGGCTACCGCTAACGCGGCGAGGCCGCCCTACAGTTGCACATCCAACCGGCGCACTAAGCGAATCTCCAACGGGCTGATCTCGACGCCATAAGCCAACACCTCCACCCCCGCCGCCACCGCCTCGCGCAAGCCCTGGGCGTAAGCCGGATCGATCTCTGCGGCCGGCCTCACCGCCTCGATACCCGAGAGGTTCACGCAATACAGCTGCACCGCGCGCACACCGTTGCGGGCCAACGTCGCCAGCTCGCGCAGGTGTTTGGCGCCGCGCTCCGTGCGCGCATCCGGGAAGGCCGCCACACTTGAGTCGGCAAAGCCTAAGGTGACGCTTTTCACCTCGACAAAGGCCGGGCCGCTTGGGTAGTCGAGGCGAAAATCGATCCGGCTGCGCTCCTCGCCATACGGCACTTCACGGCGCAGCCCAGTAAAGCCATTCAGCTCGGTAATCACCCCGACCCACAGCGCCTCCTCGACCAGGGCATTGGCCCGCCCGGTATTCACGCAGGCCAGGCGCCCTTGTGGGGTTTCGCTGAGTTCCCAGGTGCCGGGCAGCTTGCGCTTGGGATCATTGCTGCGACTGAACCAGACCGCCCCGCCCTCCTGCATGCAATTGAACATCGAACCGGTGTTCGGGCAATGGATGGTCAACAGCTCGCCGCTGGCGGTTTCGATGTCGGCGAGGAAGCGCTTGTAGCGCTTCAGCAGCCGCCCCTGCTCCAGGGTTGGCTCAAACTGCATGGGGCCGCCAGCTTTTCAGGCCACGGGCGATGCGCTCAACCGCTTGCTGCAAGCGCGGCAGGCTCTGGGTGTAAGCAAAACGCACATGCTGGCCGGCCTGATAACGGCCAAAGTCCAGCCCCGGAGTAAAGGCCACATGTTCGGTTTCCAGGAAGTGCTGGCAGAAAGCAAAGGCGTCGCCGCCGAAGGCGTTGATGTCGGCATATAGATAGAAGGCGCCCTCGGGCTCCACCGCAATGCCGAAACCCAGCTCGCGCAATGCCGGCAATAAAAAGTCGCGGCGGCGCTGAAACTCATGCCGGCGTTGTTCGAGAATCTCCAGGGTGGCCGGCTCGAAACAGGCCAGCGCCGCGTGCTGGGCGATGGTCGAGGCGCTGATATAAAGGTTCTGCGCCAGTTTTTCCAGTTCTGGCACCGCAGCCTCCGGCGCCACCAGCCAGCCGAGTCGCCAGCCAGTCATGCCGAAATATTTGGAGAAGCTGTTGAGTACGAAGGCGTCGTTATCCACCTCCAACACGCTGGCGGCGTCCACCCCATAGGTCAGGCCGTGATAAATCTCATCCACCACCAGATGACCACCGCGCTGATGCAGCGCCTGGGACAAGCCGGCCAGTTGTTCACGGCTGAGCAGCGTGCCGGTCGGATTGGCCGGCGAAGCCACCAGGGCGCCGACGCTGTCCTGATCCCAGTGCCGTGCCACCAGCTCGGGCGTCAGCTGATAACGCACCTCGGGACCGACCGGCACCAGCTGCGCCGCGCCTTCCACCAGGCGCAAAAAATGCCGATTGCACGGGTAGCCGGGATCGGCCAACAGCCAGTGCTTGCCCGGATCGACCAGCAAACTGGTGGCCAACAGCAAGGCGCCGGAGCCGCCTGGAGTGATCAAGATCCGTTGCGGGTCGATGTTTACGCCATAGCGCTGGGCATAGAAACCGCTGATGGCTTCACGCAGTTGCGGCAAACCACGGGCGGCGGTGTAACGGGTTTGCCCGTTCGCCAATGCCGCTTGACCGGCGGCAACGATAGGCGCCGCTGTAGTGAAGTCCGGCTCGCCGATCTCCAGATGGATCACATCATGACCGTCTGCCTGTAATTGATTGGCACGGGCCAGAAGTGCCATAACATGGAAAGGTTCGATGGCGCGGCTACGCGCACTGTAGAGCGGGGCCATGGGCCTTCCTTGCGCAAATAAAGGCGGCAATTCTACTCAACCATTGCCAACAACAGTAGCAAGCGCGACAACCGGGAGTGGCGTAGGCCCCAGTGTTCTGGTAAGTTCGCCCGCTTGCAGCCGCAGGGCCAGTTAAACTGGCAAAGGATAGCGTTACTGCGCAGTGGATTAGAGATAGTGAGAGGCGGTCTGCCATGCCCACCAAAGCACCAGTAAAAGCACCAACCAAAGCTAAAGCGAAAGCCCCGGCTAAAACCAGCAGTCCACTGAACCGTGGCTTCACCCCTTATAAAGAAGTTAAGGGCGACGAGTACATGAGCGCACCAATGCGCGCGCACTTCAGCGGCATTCTGCAAGCTTGGAAACTCGAGCTGATGCAGGAAGTTGATCGCACCGTGCACCACATGCAGGATGAAGCGGCTAACTTCGCCGACCCCTCCGACCGTGCCAGCCAGGAAGAAGAGTTCAGCCTGGAGCTGCGTGCCCGTGATCGCGAGCGCAAGCTGATCAAGAAAATCGACGAAACCCTGCAGCTGATCGAGAGCAACGACTACGGTTGGTGCGACTCGTGCGGCGTCGAAATCGGTATCCGCCGACTCGAAGCACGGCCGACTGCCACCCTTTGCATCGATTGCAAAACCCTGGCGGAAATCCGCGAAAAACAGATCGGTTCCTGATCCCAGTACGGGGCGCTTCGGCGCCCCGTGTTGTTTCTGGCAGCCACTATTTATGAGTAAGCCCCCTTATATAGGCCGCTTTGCGCCGACGCCCAGTGGCTATCTGCACTTCGGCTCGCTGGTGGCGGCGCTCGCCTCCTATTTGGATGCCCGCGCGGTCGGCGGCCGCTGGCTGCTGCGCATCGAAGACCTCGACCCGCCCCGCGAAGTGCCTGGCGCCCAGGCGGCGATTTTAACCACCCTGGAAAGCTACGGCTTTGAATGGGATGGCCCGGTCATGCGCCAAAGCGAGCGGCACGGCGCCTACGCCGAGGTGCTGCAACGCTGGCTCAACCAGGGCCTGGCCTATGCCTGCAGCTGTTCACGCAAGCAACTCGAACCCTATCTGGGCATTTACCCAGGCCTGTGCCGCAATGCCGGGCATCCTTGGGCGGACACGGCGATTCGCCTGCGCGTGCCCGAACTGAGCTATCAATTTACCGACCGCGTACAAGGCCCCTTTGCCCAGCACCTGGGCCGTGAGGTGGGCGATTTCGTCATCCGCCGCCGTGATGGCCTGTACGCCTATCAACTGGCGGTGGTGATTGACGACGCCGCGCAAGGCATCAACGCCATAGTCCGCGGCGCCGATCTGCTCGACTCCACCCCCCGCCAGCTCTACCTGCAAGAACTGCTCGGCGTGCCGGCACCCAGTTACCTGCATGTGCCGCTGATTACCCAGCCGGACGGCCACAAACTCGGCAAGTCTTACCGCGCACCGCCGCTGCCAATTGCGCAAGCGCGGCCCTTGCTATTGCGGGCGTTGCGCGCGCTCGGCCAAGCGGCACCGGAAGAGTTGCTGGAGCTCAGCCCCAGCGCAATCCTGCAGTGGGCGGCCCAGCACTGGCAGCCCGAGCTCATCCCGCGAGTGCTCAGCCGGCCCGAAGCGCAGCTGCTGTAAGCCCCGTCGCAAGCGCGCGGGATGCACTGTGGCAGACGTACTAAGCCGGCAAAAATCAGTAAAAAACCTTCCGTCCTTCGACGGCGCCGCCCATCTGCCTGATCTTTTGCTGTAAGACCGTTATGCGCCTTTCAATATCAGCAATCTGAGATAGAGTCAGAAGGCGATATTTTCCCGCATCAACGCCTATGCTCTGCAAGCGCTGGCATTGGCTACAAAGCTCGCACCGACCGACTTGTCTTAGTAATGGACTATCAAGACGATGCATACAGCTCATTCAGCGGATCTCAGCATTGTAAGAGAGCCAGTGCCGGTCGAGGCTCAGGTGATTGGCAATTCAAGTGCCTTTCAACATCTGCAACACCTTATCCAGCGCGTGGCCAAGACTGATCGCCCGGTTCTGATCAGCGGCCCGACGGGCTCAGGCAAAGAAGTAGCCGCGCAGATGGTGCATCGCCTGGGCTCCCAGGGCTTGCCCTTTATTGATTTGAACTGCGGGGCCATCCCAGAAAACTTGCTTGAGTCAGAGCTGTTCGGTTGCGCCAAGGGGGCATTTACCGGAGCGGCGAGCAATCGCCCCGGCCTGCTGCAGATGGTCGGGCGCGGCACCTTATTTCTCGATGAAATCGGCGAGCTTCCCCTGTCGCTGCAACCAAAATTACTGCGCGTGCTTGAAACCCGCGCATACCGGCCATTGGGTTCAAACGAAAATCAGCGGTTCGACGGACGCATCATCGCCGCCACCCACCGTGACCTAAAGCTGCTGGTGAGCCAGGAACGCTTCAGAGAAGATCTGTACTATCGACTCGCGGTCCTCGAGTTGCAATTACCCAGTCTTGAGCAGCGCCGGGAGGATATTCCCGATCTCATCGAATACTTCTGCCGCCACCAGCCCAGGCCCATCTCCTTCACCCCCGAAGCTCTGGCTCTGCTGTGTCGCCAAACGTGGCCAGGCAATGTGCGACAACTACGCAATCTTATTGATCGAATTGGCGTGCTTGCCGATACCTCACGAATAGATTTGCTGCGCTTGGAGCCTTTTCTTTCTCAAGAACAGCCTGCGCCGCAGAACCATGTCAGTCTGGCGGCGTCGCTGCTGCAACTGGACGGCGAGGACAAACTGGCCGCCACTGAGCAATTGTTGATTGATCATGCGCTGCTGGTTTGTACCGGCAATAAAAGTGCGGCAGCCCTCCTGTTGGGGGTGAATCGCAAGGTGATAGAGCGACGCTTGAAGCTGCGCGAAGACAAATACCTGGCGCTCGAACGACATCTGTCAAAAGGTCGTGCCCTGGTGGCCTGCGCCAACTTCCGTGAGGCGCTGCCGATACTGCAAAAAGGCCTGGCGCTGGCCGCTGAAGTCGGTGAGCGCAAAGACTTATGGCGCTTGCAGTTTGAACTCCATCGCTTGCTTGGCGTCAGCTTGCGCAGCATTGAGGGCTGGCTAAGCAGCGCCAGCAGTGCCAGTTATGAGGCGGCCCTGGACATCGGTCGTGACCGCTGTAACGCCGATGAATTGTCGACGATTCAGTTCGGCATCTGGACCGCTCAGCTAATGAGCCTGGACCTGGTCAAGGCGCGCGCCACGGCGCAGCAACTGCTACAGCGAGCGCAGGCCTCGGGACTCGCCAAGATGCAGACCGAGGCACATGTCGCCATGGCCAATACCCTGTTCTGGCTGGGCGACAAGGAGGAGACCCTAGCCTGCCTGTCCCGCGCCGGACTCTTAAGTGAGTTTCGCCCCGCCTGGCCGGAAGCCGAGGGCCTCGACCTGATTGGCTTGGCCTTCACCCTGGAAGGCTTGGCCGCCTTTGAATTGGGCTTTTTTCAGCGCGCCAGAAGCGCTATGGCGCAATTGATCCAGCGCGCTTCGGCCCGCCAATACAATGCTTTCAATCGCCTGGTGGCGCTGCAAGGGGCCGCCTGGCTCGCCTGCCTGTTCGAAGACTATGCGCAGCTGCGGCCCTTGGCCCTAGAGCTGGAAAGTCTGGCCGAAGAATACGAGTTCTCCTTCTATCAAGGCGTCGGCCAAGTGTTTCGCGGCTGCTATATGGGCGCTGAGGGTTTGTACGATGAGGCCGAAGAAGTCATCGTCGAGGGTTATGAAAAGCATGTATTGCGCAATGGCGGACGCTTGTTTCACTCATTCCAGGCCTGGAAACGCGGTGAAATTCTGTTACGCGCAGGCCGCCACCATGAATCCATCAGCCTGGTTTCCCAGGCCCTGGACGTGGCCCTCGACCATCAGGAGCGCGCTTATCTCAGCGAATTAATGCTGCTCAAGGCCAGTGGCTTGCTGCTTATAGGTGACCACGAAGGTGCTGAAAGCAGTCTGCAGAACGCGCTATCGACGGCGCTGGCGCTGGGCGCCGTGCCCGCCGCCATCAGCGCCGCGACCCAGCTGGCGCAACTATTGAGCCGCACTAAGCGCGGTGCGCAAGCCGTGGAGCTGCTTTCCCGGGCGGTGCGTGGCGTGGCGCCAGAAGCTTCACATGCGGGCCTGAATCGAGCATTGGATTTGCTCGATCAGCTGCGCGCTTAGTCGGAGAAACCTCGTCAACAAAGGGAGTTTTAGCATGGCTTATGAACTTGGACGCATTGATCTGGAACCGTTGTTGTTGGGCGGTTGTTTCTTCGGCAGCGGTGGCGGCGGCACGCTGCTCTCGGCACGTCATCTGGTTGCGCACTTTCGTCAGGGCGATTACTACCCCAGCGAACGCATTCGCATCGTGACTGTCGCCGAGGCGGTGAACGGTGAGAGTGTCATGTTGGCGTATATGGGCGCGCCTGAGGCCATTGCCGACTGCATGTATCCTGACGGTCCGGTTCGGGCCATCCAATTGGTGCAAGAGCGCTTGGCCCGCGAAGGGCGGGAGCTGGCTTATCTGGTGCCGCCGGAAAGTGGCGCGCTGGGCTTTGTGGTTGCCTGCCTGGTGGCCGCGCGGCTTGGTCTGGCCGTGATTGATGCTGACGGCGCCGGCCGGGCAGTGCCGTCACTGCCGATGCTGACATTCGCCGCTGCGCAGGTGACACCGCGACCGGCCTTTCTGGTCAGTCAGACCGGGCTCAGCGTGGAGCTGAACGTCACGCCGCAAGAAACCCCGGGAAAGGCGCCGGATTACGCAAACGATGCCGCCGTGATCATCGAGCAGATGATGCGCCCTATTGTTGCCGATCCTCAGTTTGGTGAGTTCGGCGGCCTGGCCATCTGGATCATGGCTCCGGGCTTGCTGGCTAAAGCCCTGCCCATCCAAGGCACCTTAGCGCGCGCCCTGACCCTGGGGCGAGCCTTGCAGCGCGGCCAAATCGCAACGGCCCAGGCCATGATCGCCTTTTTACAGCAGCAGTTTGGCTTGCAGGCTTATGCCATTTCGGGCACTGGTCACTTTGAGTCAGCCGAAGTAAGCACCGCCGGGGGCTTCGATATTGGCAAGGTGCATATCCGCGATGGCGAGACGCGCATCAGTGTGATCTACGAAAATGAATCCTTACTGGCCTGGGACAACCTGTCGCCACAACCCCTGAGCATGGCGCCAGACAGTATTGCCTACTTTGTCGAGGGTCCAGGCAACGCCGTGCTCTCCAACGGTGATGTGGTGCAAGCGGATGGCAGCATCAGCCCGGCACTGCAGCAACGCCGGGTCACCCTACTGGCCTGGCAGGCGGAACCTCAGTTGCGCGAGCCTGGCGGGCTGATTCTCTGGAGTTTCATGCAACTGTTGGAGGCGCTTGGCTATATGGGCCCCTACCGGGCGGTAGGGGCCCTCCAGGCTGAGCGCGCGGAGGTTGAATTATGAGTGCCCTGCGAATTTGTATTCTGGCTCCGGTCAACACCGACGCCTATAACCAGCAGCTGTTGGCTGCCGTGCAGCCGGTGATTCCTGCCGATGTGCTGGTTGAAGTGCGCAATATCCGCCAGGGCAACCCCTGCATCGAGAATCGACTCAATCTAACGGAGAATGCCCTGCCCGTCGTGCAGATGGCGCAGTCCATCGAGCGAGAGGGTTTCCAAGGTATCTGGCTCAGCGATTTCGATATGTGTGGCGTAGAAGCCGCCCGTGAAGTCATCGACATCCCCATTATCGGCGGTTTTCCAACCTCGGCCTTCAGCGCGCTAAGCCTGTGTCAGCGGTTTTCCATCATCACCATCATGCCCAGTACCTTGGCCATGCAGAGGGGGCATGTGGCCAATTACGGTTTGTCGGAGTCATTCGCCTCGATCTACTCGATCAATTGCCCGGTCGACCAGTTGTCGAACCTCGACATAGTGGTAGCCAAAACATTCGAAATGGCGCTGCAGGCAATCAAACAGGACGGTGCGCAATCGATTTTGTTGGGCTGTACCGGCTTCGTCGATGTGGCTGCACGGGTCGGCGAATTGCTTGAAGAGGCATTGGGCAGCTATGTGCCGGTGCTTGATCCTAACCAGTGCGGTTTCAGCTTTCTGCTGTCACTGGTGCGGATGAAATTACGGCCCAGCCGGCTCTGCTACAGCAAAGCAACGCTACCAGCCGCTTAAGCTGCGATAGGCACCCGCACTCCTCTGGGCTGCGGGTGCCTTAAGCCCTTGGCCGACTCTTTCGATTCGGCCTGCGTCAATCATCTCAGCCGCGACGTCACCCCATAGCAAGCGCTATGGGGTGACGTCGCGTGGCTCGCATTCCAACTTCTTGGGCCTAACAGCGGCCATCTCGGCACCCCAATTTAAAATCATTACCCAAGAGTTCCCGCTGCCTCACCAACAAACGCCAGCCAGCCTGAGCATTGGGCAAAACCATCCAGCCTATTTCTATTAAATGGCCGATTTCGGCCACTGGCGAACCTGAGAAAAAGCCTCTTGGTTGATATCTATGAAGTTTTCATTTGGCACAGCGATTGCTCTCTGTAAAGCGCAGAGCAATATCACTTGGAAGGGGACTGCTTATGCGATCGTGCTAAATCGTTGAGTACCTTGCTGCTTTGGATGCTGTGGCTGCACCACACTGGTTAAATTAATGGAGCAATACAGATGAGTACTTATTACGTCGACTTCAATAACAATACTGAGATGACCTGGACCATGGGTGTCTATCAAGTACTGCCCGATTCCATCGGCTTGGAAAGTGTCTCCTGGAAACAAACGACAGTTCCAACCCAGGGCTCAAGTGGCGTGGAGTGGGAGGTGGACTACAACGTCGCCATTGCCAATTACAAGCAGGTCGGCGGGGTTGGCGTATACAAGGCAAGCCAGACCCTGGTGACTGAGCTGGGCAGCGTCTGGGATTGCGTGTTCAAAGACAACGTTCAGCAATTGGTTCAGAGTTCCGGCTCGGCTCCGGCCGACTCGATCATCATCAACAACAAGTCTAACCAGCTGGGTAATCTGGGGATTGGCATGAGTGGACAAGGTGCCGTGTTCAAGAAAAACGTTGTCAGCGGCGCCTCCGCTCAGTTTCAGGTAACCCCGACCTATTATGCTGGCCTATTCAATGACTTGGTGCTCGGTGAAGTCATTTCCAGCAACGTGTCAGTCGGCCCGCAAAAAATTGTATTCCCGGACGGTCAAAACTGCGCCACCGTAACGGCCTCCATGAGTGGCGAAAGTATCAAAATGTCTGTGAGTTACTCGCAAGTCTCTCTGGTTTCTCGGCAAGTGCTGGATCGTTTGATGTCCATTCAACAAGAACGCACCGGGATTTTGTTAGAACATAACTAATCAACGACGAGCACGACTGGATCGGCAGGGCAAATTTATTTAACCCTGCCGATCCATCATATATAACCAACGATATTTTGATAACAGGAAATATGTCATGAATGCGCCTGTAAGTAGTAAAGCCATGATTCAAAGCGGCCCTCTGGATTTCGCTCAGGGAACCGCAGTTAGTGCCGCCGAAGTTAAAAAGTTCTGTCTTGCGGTTAATAATGACGCGCAAAAAGTGTCCTTGGGCATTGTTGCAGCCTTGAAAAAACAAGGGCTGCAAGCGCAGTCGAAAGAAACCAGTTCAGGGCGCTGGCAGGTGTTGGTTGGCGCAGTCAGTAGCGAGGCTGGCGAGTATCTGCATGCCGAGCCGAACATGGCGGCCAACATCACCATCACGGCCAATAGCGGCGATGTTCCAGCAACTATTACCGCCTTGAATGCATTCTTCAGCAACTGGCGAGCCGTGGTTGGGCTGATCGCAACGGGCGCGGCAATTGTGGCAGGCAACTGGCTCATGAGCGTTAATCGGCAACCTCCACAGGCTTGAATCTGGTTAGTGTTGTGGGGTGGTGCGTTGCCAAAGCATCGCCCCCTTATTTCACCGTGTATGGATGACCGCTACAGCTCTAGTGCATGACCCATGCGGTGGCGCAGATCTGCGCCGCACGGGCAGTAATACCCTCCGATCAACATCCGCGACGCCTCACCCACGCACCAAGCTTGCGCCTTATAGCTTGCCACGCCCGCCTTCCAGTACCATCGGCAGATTCCCGCGAAGAGCTGCCGCATGTATATCTATCGACTGGTCCTACTCCTAGTGGTGGGCATTTATCTCTTCTCCCCGGCCATCATGGATTGGTGGATCGACGCCAATGGTGATTGGTATCGCCCCTACCTGTTGTGGCTGATTCTGATTGTGGTGACTTTTATCCTGCAGAGCCAACGCGATGCCGATGAACTCTGACCTGCGCCGGCAAAATCCGCTGACCGCCCCTTACCTGTATTCGCAGAGCCAATCTGATGCTGACGAGCTTTAACCTCAGCCAGCTGATCCTGATCAGCGCCGGCTATCTATTAATCCTGTTTGGCGTGGCCTGGATCACCGAGCGCGGCTGGATCGCCCGCTGGGTGATTCGCCACCCCCTGACCTACACCCTGTCACTGGGGGTGTATGCCAGCGCCTGGGCCTTCTATGGCACCGTCGGCTTGGCCTACCAGTATGGCTATGGTTTTTTAGCGATTTACCTGGGGATCTCGGCGGCCTTTTTACTGGCACCGGTGCTGCTCTATCCGATTTTACGCATCACCCGCACCTATCAACTGGCCTCGCTGGCCGACCTGTTTGCCTTTCGCTTTCGCAGTACCTGGGCCGGCACCCTGACCACCATTTTCATGTTGATTGGGGTGTTGCCGCTGCTGGCGTTGCAGATTCAAGCGGTGACCGACTCCATCGGCATCCTCACCCACGAGCCAGTGCAAAACCGTGTGGCCTTGAGTTTCTGTGGGCTGATTATTCTGTTCACCATTTTGTTTGGTTCGCGCCACGTGGCGGCCCGTGGCAAACATCAAGGCCTAGTGATTGCGATTGCCTTCGAGTCACTGGTCAAGCTGGTCGCCATGGCCTGCATCGGCCTGTACGCGGTCTACGGGGTATTTGGCAGTTTCGGCGAGCTGAGCAACTGGCTGCAACAAAACCACGAAACCCTCGAGGCCCTACGCACCCCGCTGGACGAGGGCCCTTGGCGCACCCTGCTGCTAATGTTCTTCGCCTCCGCCATCGTCATGCCGCACATGTACCACATGGCTTTCAGCGAGAACCTCAACCCGCGGGCCATGGTCACCGCCAGTTGGGGTTTCCCGCTGTTTTTGCTGCTGTTCAGCCTGGCCGTGCCACCGATTCTCTGGGCCGGCCTCAAGCTCGGCACACCGACCAATCCGGAATATTTCACCCTCGGTTTAGGCATTGCCGTCAACAACGACCTGCTGACCTTAATTGCTTACATCGGTGGGCTCTCGGCGGCCAGCGGCTTGATTATTGTGATGACCCTGGCGCTCTCCGGCATGGTCCTCAACCACCTGGTGTTGCCGCTGTATCAGCCGCCGGCCGAGGGCGACATCTACCGCTGGCTGAAGTGGACGCGACGCGCGCTGATCGCCACCATCATCATGACCGCCTTCGGCTTTTACGCCTTACTCGGCGCCGAGCAAGACCTGTCCAATCTGGGCATCGCCTCCTTCGTCGCCACCCTGCAGTTTCTGCCCGGGGTGCTGGCGGTACTGTATTGGCCGACGGCTAACCGCCGTGGTTTTATCGCCGGATTACTGGCCGGCATTACCGTCTGGTTGGTCAGCACCTTGTTACCGCTGCTGTTTAACCTGCAAGAAATCCACCTGCCCGCACTGAATGTGATTTACGTGCTCAGCGACAGCAATTGGCATTTGGCTGCCATCGCCTCACTGGCGGCGAATATCCTCGCCCTCACCCTGGTGTCGCTGTTTACCGAAGCCAGCAGCGAAGAATGCAGCGCCGCCGAGGCCTGCGCCGTCGACAATGTGTCGCGCCCACAACGGCGCGAACTGTTGGTCCACTCGCCGCAGGATTTCGCCAACCAACTGGCCAAGCCGCTGGGGGCGATGGCCGCGCAAAAAGAAGTCGAACAAGCGCTGCGCGACCTGCAACTGCCCTTTGATGAACACCGCCCCTATGCCCTGCGGCGCTTGCGTGACCGCCTCGAGGCCAACCTTTCAGGGCTGATGGGCCCCGGCGTGGCGACCGAAATGGTCGAGACCTTTCTGCCCTATAAATCCGGCAATGAGAGCTACGTCAGCGAAGACATTCACTTTATTGAGAGCCGCCTAGAAGACTATCGCTCACGCCTCACCGGCCTGGCCGCCGAACTCGACACCCTGCGCCGCTATCACCGGCAAACCCTGCAAGAGCTGCCCATGGGCGTTTGCTCGCTGGCCAAGGATCAGGAAATTCTGATGTGGAACCTGGCTCTGGAAGACCTGACGCAAATCTCCGCCCAGCAGGTGATTGGCTCGCGCCTGAGTACCCTGGATGAACCCTGGAAAGGTCTGCTGGAGTGTTTCGTGCAGTTGCCGGTGGAGCACCTGCATAAACAACGGATCATGCTCGACGGTCAGGTGCGCTGGCTTAACCTGCGCAAAGCGGCGATCAGCGAGCCACTGGCGCCAGGCAATACCGGGCTGGTGATTTTGCTCGAAGACCTCACCGACACCCAGCTACTGGAAGACAAACTGGCCCACTCGGAACGCCTGGCCTCAATTGGACGCCTGGCGGCCGGGGTCGCCCACGAGATAGGCAACCCGATCACCGGGATTGCCTGCCTGGCGCAAAACCTGCGCTACGAGCGCGAAGATGACGCCGAGCTCGGCGAGATCAGCACGCAAATCTTGCAACAAACCAAACGGGTGTCGCGCATCGTCCAGTCGCTGATGAGTTTTGCCCACGCCGGCAATCACCAGCACAACGAGGAAGTGGTCTGCCTGGCGGACGTCGCCCAGGAAGCCATCAGCTTGCTGTCGCTCAATCGTGACAGCGTCGATGTGCAGTTTTTCAACCTCTGCGACCCGCAACACCTGGTCAGCGGCGACCCGCAACGCCTCGCGCAAGTGCTGATCAACCTGCTCTCCAATGCCCGCGACGCCTCCACGGCCGGCGGCGCTATTCGGGTCAAAACCGAGGCCTCGGCACAGACCGTCGAACTGCTGGTTGAAGATGAAGGCACGGGGATTCCCAAAGCCATTATCGACCGTCTGTTCGAACCGTTTTTCACCACCAAAGATCCAGGCCATGGCACCGGCCTCGGCCTTGCACTGGTCTATTCGATCGTGGAAGAGCATTATGGGCAGATCACCATTGACAGCCCAGCCGACTCCGAGCGCCAGCGAGGCACTCGCTTTCGGGTAACGCTGCCTAGGCATATAGATGCGCCATCCGCCGCCACCTCAGACCGTCGAGAGAGCTTTAATTGATGCCGCACATTCTCATCGTCGAAGACGAAACCATCATCCGCTCAGCGCTGCGTCGCCTGTTTGAGCGCAATCAATATCAGGTCAGCGAAGCCGGCTCGGTGCAAGAGGCGCAAGAGCGCTTCAGCATCGCCAGCTTTGATTTGATCGTTAGCGATCTGCGCTTGCCGGGCGCGCCTGGCACCGAAATGATCAAGCTGGCGCAAGGCGCGCCGGTGCTGATCATGACCAGCTATGCCAGCCTGCGCTCGGCCGTGGACTCAATGAAGATGGGCGCGATCGACTACATCGCCAAACCCTTCGACCACGACGAAATGCTGCAAACCGTGGCGCGTATTTTGCGTGATCGCCAAGACAGCAAAAGCACTCCGGCCGAACGCAGCGCCGCCAGCAGCAGTGGCCGCGCCAGCAGCGACAAAGCCGGCGCCAATGTCGACAGCGAGATCGGCATTATTGGCTCCTGCGCGCCGATGCAAGACCTTTACAACAAAATTCGCCGGGTCGCGCCAACCGACTCAACGGTGCTGATTCAAGGCGAATCCGGCACCGGCAAAGAACTGGTGGCCCGCGCGCTGCACAACCTGTCGCGGCGCGCCAAAGCGCCGATGATCTCGGTCAACTGCGCGGCCATTCCGGAATCCTTGATTGAATCGGAACTGTTCGGCCATGAGAAAGGCGCCTTTACCGGCGCCACCTCGGGCCGCGCGGGCCTCGTCGAAGCAGCCGATGGCGGCAGCCTGTTTCTCGATGAGATCGGTGAGTTGCCACTGGAAGCCCAGGCGCGCTTGTTGCGTGTGCTACAAGAGGGTGAGATTCGCCGGGTCGGCTCGGTGCAGTCGCAAAAGGTCGATGTGCGCTTGATCGCCGCCACCCACCGCGACCTGAAAACCCTGGCCAAAATCGGCCAGTTTCGCGAAGACCTGTATTACCGCCTGCACGTGATAGCCCTGAAGCTGCCGTCACTGCGCGAACGCGGCAGTGATGTCGGCGAAATCGCCGACGTCTTTCTCGCCCGCCAAAGCGCCAAAATGGGCCGCACCGACCTGCATTTCAGCTACGAGGCCGAGCAAGCCATCCGCCACTACACCTGGCCGGGCAACGTTCGCGAACTGGAAAATGCCATTGAGCGGGCGGTAATCCTGTGCGAAGGCACGGAAATCTCGGTAGAACTGCTCGGTATCGATATCGAGCTAGACGATCTGGAAGATGACGACTTTATCGGCATGCTGCCCCAGCAGGGTGCCAGTAGCACCACTAACGAGCCAACTGAAGACCTGTCGCTGGAGGATTACTTCCAGCATTTCGTGCTTGAGCATCAGGACCACATGACCGAAACCGAGCTCGCGCGCAAACTCGGTATCAGCCGTAAATGCCTGTGGGAACGCCGCCAACGCCTGGGGATTCCACGGCGCAAAGCCGGCGCAGTCAGCAATCCGTAACCGCCCGTCGACCGAAAGCGTGCGGCATAGTTCAAAACTCGCGTTACCCAATTCACACTCAGTAACAAAAGCCGGGGCCTAGAGTAACAAGGCCCCGGCTTTTTTATGCCTGAAGACCACCACCAAAAAACCTAACGCACTGATTTTAAACGATTTTTAAAAGCTGGCACGGGTTCTGCTATATCTCTAGTACAAGAACAATAAAAACCAGCAAAAACCATAATAAAAACAAGACGTATCGACTGCAGCACAACAAAAACAACAATGCGCAGGCGCAGCAAACTGATTCTTTTGGAACAACGCGTTGACGAAATAAGTACTTGCGGGGTTCGCCCCACAACCAGGCCGAGAACAATAAAACTGCCCAAGGCAGCGCCTGAACTGGTTGAACGTTAGATGTTTAATGACATCGGCGAGCATGGCAAGGTCAGCATCCAAAGTAATCCGTTTCTTTTCACTCCTGACTTAGGAGTATTTCCAGCGCGAAGAGCGCGAAAAACCGGGCAACCAACAAAAACAACAAGCCCGTCATAATAATAAAAACACAGCACGCATCTACTTGTGGGGGAGTCTCGGCTCCCCCAGTAGCTTTGCCCGCTAAGCACGCTTGCTACACCATCTCCCCCAGCCAATGCTAGAATCGGCGCCTATCCTGGGGCCATTGCTGATTTTGGCCGCTATCCTGTCAAAATCGCCCCGTCAAACAGTGACGCCCATGCTGAAGAAGTTCTTGCAAAAACTCCGCTCGCCCTTGCGCCGCAAGCCCCTTAAGCGCAGCAGCCCGATCGTGCTGAATAATAACCAGCATCCCTTGCGACGTGCCGACCTGAGCCGCTACGCGGTCAGTGTGGTCGACCGCCTGCAACAGGCCGGCTACCAGGCTTACCTCGTCGGCGGTTGCGTACGCGACCTGTTGCTCAATATAAATCCCAAAGATTTTGACGTTGCCACCAGCGCCACCCCAGAACAGGTGCGCGCCGAGTTCCGCAACGCTCGGGTAATTGGTCGCCGGTTCAAATTGGTGCATGTGCACTTTGGCCGCGAGATCATCGAAGTGGCGACCTTCCGCGCCAACCACGCAATCTGCGACGACGATGACGACCACGACAGCAACCAGTCTTCGCACCATGAAAGCGGTCGAATTCTGCGCGACAACGTTTACGGCACCCTGGAAGATGATGCCCAGCGCCGCGACTTCACCATCAACGCCCTTTATCTGGACGCCAGTTGCGAGCGCATTCTCGACTACGCCAACGGCGTGCACGACATTCAGAACCGCCTGGTGCGGCTGATTGGCGACCCGCAGCAGCGCTATAAAGAAGACCCTGTGCGGATGCTGCGCGCGGTGCGCTTTGCCGCCAAACTCGATTTCGACATCGAACCACACAGCGCCGCGCCCATTGCGCTGCTGGCGCCCCTGCTGCGGGAAATTCCCTCGGCCCGCTTGTTTGACGAAGTGCTTAAGTTGCTGCTGGCCGGTCAGGCCGAGCGCACCTTTGAGCTGCTGGTCGAGCATGAGTTGCTGGCCCCACTGTTCCCCGCCACGGCCCGCGCCCTCAAGCGTGACCCCGAGTACGCCGGCGAGCTGATTCGCCTGGCACTGGCCAGCACCGACGCACGCATCCAACAAGGCAAAACCGTAACTCCGGCGTTTCTGTTTGCCGCCCTGCTCTGGCCGGCGTTACCGGCACGGGTCAGCGAGTTGCAAAACGGCGGCATGCCACCGATCCCGGCCATGCACGAAGCCGCGCACCAGTTGATTGCCGAGCAGTGCCAACGCATCGCCATCCCCAAGCGCTTCAGCATTCCGATTCGCGAAATCTGGGACATGCAAGAACGTCTGCCGCGCCGCCAAGGCAAGCGCGCCGACTTGCTGCTGGAGAACCCCCGTTTCCGTGCCGGCTACGATTTCCTCCTGCTGCGCGAAGACGCCGGTGAACAGACCGGCGGCCTGGGCGACTGGTGGACCGACTACCAGGAAGTCAACGACAGCGAGCGGCGCAACATGATCCGCAACCTGGTCGCCAAGCCGGAAGACGGCGCGGCACCGGCACGAAAAAAACGCCGTGGCGGCAATCGCAAGCGCCGCGGGCCTGGCGCCGACGCACCTTCCGCGAATGACTGAAGCGGTTTATATCGGCCTGGGCAGTAACCTGGCCGAGCCACTTGAGCAACTGCGCGAGGCGCTGCTAGCCCTCGCCCAGCTGCCGCACACGCAAGTGCGCGCCGTCTCCTCGTTTTATGCCAGCGACCCGCTCGGCCCCGCCGATCAGCCCCGTTACGTCAACGCCGTGGCGTTGCTCGATTGCGCGCTAACGCCCCTCGAACTACTCGACGCCCTGCAACAGATTGAACTGAGCCAGGGCCGCGTGCGCAAAGCCGAACGCTGGGGGCCGCGCACCCTGGATCTGGACATTCTGCTGTTTGGCCAACGCCTGCTGGATCAGCCGCGCCTGCGCGTGCCCCATTACCATCTACAGGCGCGCGCCTTCGTGCTCTATCCGCTGGCCGAAATTGCCAGTCAATTGTGCCTGCCCGATGGCCGCCAACTGAGTGATTTGCTGGCCGCCTGCCCCTTCGTCGGCCTGGAGAAACTGGGCAATAGTGCCGCCCTGGATTTACCCCAAGTACGGTAACGCCAGTAACAACCCGGTAACACCTGCAATTGACTTCCCGGCGCGCCATCAGGACTATAGGCGTCCCGTTGCCCTGCGCCTGCAGCAGAAGAGGACGCTTTCCATGTCTGACGTTACCCTGAGCACCCTGCAAAGCCTCAAGCAGAGCGGTGAGAAAATCGCCATGTTGACCTGCTATGACGCCACCTTTGCCCATGCCGCCAGCCAGGCGGGCGTTGAAGTGCTGCTGGTGGGTGACTCACTCGGCATGGTCCTGCAGGGCCATGACAGCACCTTGCCGGTAACCGTTGCCGACATGGCCTACCATGTCGCTGCGGTTAAACGCGGCAATCAGGGCGCACTGATTCTGGTCGACCTGCCCTTTATGGCCTATGCCACCACCGAGCAATGCCTGCATAACTGCGCCACCTTAATGCAAGCCGGCGCGCACATGGTCAAGCTCGAAGGCGCCGGCTGGCTGGCCGACCCCATACGACTGCTGGCTGAGCGCGGCATTCCCGCCTGCGCGCACCTAGGGCTGACGCCGCAAGCGGTGAATATTCTCGGCGGTTACAAGGTGCAAGGCCGCCATGAGGCGCAAGCCCGGCAGATGCGCGCCGATGCTATCGCGCTGGAGCAAGCCGGCGCCTGCATGCTGTTGCTTGAATGCGTGCCCAGCAGCTTGGCGGAAGAAATCACCCAGGCGGTAAAAATCCCGGTAATCGGCATTGGCGCGGGCAGCGCCACCGACGGCCAGGTACTGGTACTGCACGACATGCTCGGTTTAGCCCTGAGCGGTCGCAGCCCCAAGTTTGTAAAAAACTTTATGGCTGGCCAAGACTCCATCGCCGCCGCTTTTAGCGCCTATGTGCAGGCCGTTAAAGCCGTTACCTTTCCTGCCGCCGAACACGGCTTCTCGGCATAAACACGGAATGCTTCCATGAACATAGTAAGAACGGTGCGCGAATTGCGCGCCGCAGTGGCCCACGCCCGCAGTGAAGGTAAGCGCATTGGCTTTGTACCGACCATGGGAAACCTCCATGAAGGTCACGCCGCACTGGTGGAGAAAGCCAGCCAGCGGGTTGACTTCGTGGTCGCCAGCATCTTCGTTAACCCGCTGCAGTTCGGCCCCAAGGAAGACCTGGCCAGCTACCCGCGCACCCTCGAGGCCGATAAGGAGCGCCTACTGCAAGCCGGCTGCAACCTGTTGTTTGCCCCCACCGTTGAAGAGATGTACCCCCACGGCATGGCAGGGCAAACCCGGGTCAGCGTGCCGGGCGTCTCCGACGGTCTGTGCGGCGCCAGTCGCCCTGGGCATTTTGAAGGTGTGGCGACGGTGGTCTGTAAGCTGTTCAATATGGTTCAGCCGGACCTGGCCATCTTCGGGCAAAAAGACTTCCAGCAACTGGCGGTGATTCGCACCCTGGTCAGCGACCTGAACATGCCCATTCAGATCATTGGCGAGCCCACCGTCCGTGCCGCCGATGGCTTGGCGCTGTCCTCACGCAATGGCTATCTCGATGAGCAGCAGCGCAGCATCGCGCCGGCCATCTATCGCACCCTGAGCGAGCTGGCGGCAGCCATTCAGGCCGGCGGCAACGACTTCCAGGCGCTGCTCAGCCAGGGGTTAGCCGCACTGCAAGAAGCCGGCTTGCGCCCCGACTATCTAGAAATCCGCGAGGCCAACAGCCTCAAGCCGGCGACCCCAAGCGATCAACATCTGGTGATTCTGGCAGCGGCCTTTATCGGCACTACCCGACTGATCGATAACCTGGCGTTTGAGCGCCCAGCAACGGCCTGATACCCGCGGCCCAGGCGCTTGCCCCACCGACAGCGTTCGGGCAAACTCGCCCGCCGCTGGTGGTGCCAAGCAGCCCAGTTAAGGCTCACCTTGGGCGAAGATCAGCCACTTTAAACGCAGTACCGCGCGCGTAGCCCGCAGTCGACATTCAACAGGTTCTGAGGAGATCACCATGCACGCCATCATGCTCAAGGCCAAACTGCACCGCGCCGAAGTCACCCACGCGGTACTCGATTACGAAGGTTCCTGCGCCATCGACGGCGACTGGCTGGATCTGTCGGGCATCCGCGAATACGAGCAGATTCAGATCTATAACGTCGACAACGGCGAACGTTTCACCACCTATGCGATTCGTGGCGAAGCCGGCTCGCGGATGATCTCGGTCAATGGCGCCGCCGCCCATAAAGCTAAAGTTGGCGACCGGGTAATCATCTGCGCCTACGCCCACTACAGCGAAGCCGATCTGGTTAATTTCCAGCCGCGCATGCTCTATATGGCGCCAGGCAATGAGCTCAGTCACACCACTAACGCAATCCCGGTACAAGTGGCTTAGGGCGCTAAGATTTCGCGCTATGTTCAACCCCTAAGCCGTTAGAATCAAAGCCCGGAACTCTCCGGGCTTTTTGACATTCAAAGACCGCACATCATTATTCAAGGAAGTCGGCAACCATGGCGTATTACCAAAACCCACTTGACGCCACCCTTCTGCCCGCTTGGCAGGCGCTCAGCCAACACCGCGAAACGATGCAGAATTTCAGCCTGCGCCAGGCGTTTGCCGAAAACCCGCAGCGCTTCAGTGATTTCTCGATGAGCAGCAGTAGCCTGTTTCTTGATTACTCGAAAAACCTGATCACCAGTGAAACCCGCAGCCTATTGGTTAATCTGGCCCGTGAGTGCGACCTGGAGCAAGCGATTCGCGCCCTGTTTGACGGCGAGCTGGTCAACAGCTCGGAAGGTCGCCCGGCGCTGCACACCGCCTTGCGCCGGCCGGTCGGTGATCGCCTGGAAGTAAACGGCGTTAACGTGATGCCTGAAGTGCACCGCGTACTCAATCAGATGACCGAACTGGTCAGCCGCATTCACAATGGCCTGTGGCGCGGTTACAGCGAAAAGCCGATCACCGACATCGTCAATATCGGCATTGGCGGCTCCTTCCTCGGCCCGCAACTGGTCTCGGAGGCGTTGCTGCCCTTTGCGCAAAAAGGCGTCACTTGCCACTACCTGGCCAATATCGACGGCAGTGAGTTCTTTGAACTGGCCGGCAAACTGCGGGCAGAAACCACGCTATTTATCGTCTCGTCAAAAACCTTCGGCACCCTCGAAACCCTGAAAAACGCCCAAGCTTCGCGCGCCTGGTACCTGGCCCAGGGCGGTTCGGAAGAGGCGCTGCACCGGCATTTTATTGCCGTGTCGAGCAACCGCGAAGCGGCGCTGGCGTTTGGTATTCGCGCCGAGAACATCTTCCCGATGTGGGACTGGGTTGGCGGGCGTTACTCGCTGTGGTCGGCGATCGGTTTGCCGATTGCCCTGGCGATTGGCATGTCCAATTTCAAAGAATTGCTGGCCGGCGCCTACAGCATGGATCAGCATTTCCAGAGCGCCCCACTGGAGCGCAACATGCCGGTGCTGCTGGCCATGTTGGGAGTTTGGTATGGCAACTTCTGGGGCGCGCAAAGCCACGCGATCCTGCCGTACGACCACTACCTGCGCAACATCACCAAGCACTTGCAGCAGCTGGACATGGAGTCCAATGGCAAAAGTGTACGGCATGACGGCAGCCCGGTAAGCACCGCTACCGGCCCGGTGATCTGGGGTGGCGTCGGTTGTAACGGTCAGCACGCCTATCACCAGTTACTGCACCAGGGCACCCAGCTGATTCCAGCCGACTTTATCGTACCGGTGGTCAGCTACAACCCGGTGGCCGACCACCACCAGTGGCTGTACGCCAACTGCTTGTCCCAGAGCCAAGCCCTGATGCTGGGTAAAACCCACGGTGAAGCCGAGGCCGAGTTGCGTGCCAAAGGTTTGCCGGAAGGCGAAGTGCAACGCCTGGCGCCGCACAAAGTGATCCCCGGCAACCGACCAAGTAACACCTTGGTGCTCGAACGCATCAGCCCACGCCGCCTCGGCGCCTTGGTGGCGCTGTACGAGCACAAGGTATTCGTGCAGAGCGTGATCTGGGGCATCAACGCCTTCGACCAATGGGGTGTGGAGCTGGGCAAGGAGATGGGCAAGAACGTCTATCAGCGCATGACCAGCTGGGAGCCGGAGCCAGCCGAAGACAGCTCAACCCAAGGGCTGATCGACTACTTCCGCGGCCGTCACCGCGGCTAATTTTCAAGTAAATCCCAAGCCGGCCTGAGGCCCACTTCACGCCGGCTTTTTACTGCCCGGCAACTACCCGACAACACTTGAACCCGGCAACGGCCTGGGTCACTCTTATCAATCGGTAGCGCGCCGCTGCAATCGCCCACGCGCAGACAATAATAAGGACCCGAGCATGTTCGAGATCACTGCCCACCCCGTTGCCGAGCATGTGCGCCAGCGCGCCCTGCTGAATAACGACGACTACCTGCGCCTGTATCAGCAATCCATCGAGCAGCCAGAGACCTTTTGGGCCGAGCAGGCCAAGGCCTTTCTGGACTGGAGCAAGCCCTGGGATCAGGTACTGGTCAGCGATATGCACAGCGGCCTGGCGCAGTGGTTCAAGGGCGGCCAACTGAACGTCAGCGTCAACTGCATCGACCGCCATCTGGCCGAGCGCGGCGAGCAGATCGCGATTATCTGGGAAGGCGACAACCCCAGCGAGTCGGCGCAAATCACCTACCGCGAGCTGCACGATAAAGTCTGCCGACTGGCCAATGTGCTAAAAAGCCGTGGCGTACAAAAAGGCGACCGTGTCTGCATCTACATGCCGATGATCCCCGAAGCGGCCTACGCCATGCTCGCCTGTTCGCGCATCGGTGCGGTGCACTCGGTGGTGTTCGGCGGCTTCTCCCCGGACGCCCTGCGCGACCGGATTCTGGATGCCGATTGCCGCACCGTGATTACCGCCGATGAAGGCGTGCGCGCCGGCAAATATGTGCCACTGAAAAACAACGTCGATAAGGCCCTGCTGAGTTGTCCGACAGTCTCCACAGTAGTGGTGGTCGAGCGTAGCCAGGGCGAAATCAACTGGGTCGAAGGCCGTGACCTCTGGTATCACCAGGCCCTAAAAGACGTCAGTGACGACTGCCCGGCCGAACCGATGGACGCCGAAGACCCGCTGTTTATCCTCTACACCTCAGGCTCCACCGGCAAACCCAAGGGCGTGCTGCACACCACCGGCGGCTATCTGCTGCAGGCGGCCATGAGCCACAAGTACGTGTTCGACTACCACGCCGGCGACATCTACTGGTGCACCGCCGATGTCGGCTGGGTCACCGGCCACAGCTACATCGTCTACGGTCCGCTGGCCAACGGCGCCACTACCCTGATCTTCGAGGGCGTGCCGAATTACCCGGACAGCTCGCGCTTCTGGCAGGTGATCGACAAGCACCAGGTGAATATTTTCTACACGGCGCCGACGGCCCTGCGCGCCTTGATGCGCGAGGGCGACGGCCCGGTGCAAAAGACCTCGCGGTCGAGCCTGCGCTTGCTCGGCAGCGTCGGCGAGCCGATCAACCCGGAAGCCTGGGAATGGTATTACCACGTGGTCGGCGAAACCCGCTGCCCGATAGTTGATACCTGGTGGCAGACCGAAACCGGCGGCATCATGATCTGCCCGCTGCCCGGCGCCACCCTGCTCAAACCAGGCTCGGCGACCCGGCCGTTCTTCGGCGTGCAACCGGCCCTGCTGGACGAAAAAGGCCTGGAGATTGAGGGTGCCGGCAGCGGCGTGTTGGCGATCAAAGCCAGCTGGCCTGGGCAGATCCGCAGCATCTATGGCGATCACCAGCGGATGATCGACACCTACTTCAAACCCTTCCCCGGCTACTACTTCACCGGCGACGGCGCCCGTCGCGACGAGGACGGTTACTACTGGATCACCGGCCGGGTGGATGACGTGATCAACGTCTCCGGCCACCGCATCGGCACCGCTGAAGTGGAAAGCGCCCTGGTGCTGCACGACGCCGTCGCCGAAGCCGCAGTGGTCGGCTACCCCCACGACATCAAGGGCCAGGGCATCTACGCCTTCGTCACCCTGATGAATGGCATCGAGCCAAACCAAGCCCTACAGCAAGAGTTAGTCGCCTTAGTGGCCAAGGAAATCGGCAGCTTCGCCAAGCCGGAGCTGATGCAATGGGCGCCGGGCCTGCCGAAAACCCGCTCGGGCAAGATCATGCGCCGCATCCTGCGCAAGATCGCCTGCAATGAGCTCGACACCTTGGGCGACACCTCGACCCTGGCCGACCCGAGCGTGGTCGACGGCCTGATCGACCAACGCCTGAACCGCTGAATTTGAAGCCTATGGAAGCCCTGCGCCGGCGTATCGAAAGGCGGGTATTCAGCCTCAGCGGCCTGACTCTGGGGCAGGTCGACTATGAAAACCCCAAGGGCGATCCGGGACTGTTCGGCCCCGACTCCATGCCCTGGGAAGTGCACCGCGACTTCACCAGCATGCTGGTCGGTGGCATCGCCTCTCTGTTGCTGCAGATGCTCCATCCGCTGGCTCTGGCCGGCGTCTGGGACCACTCCAACTTCCGCCAGGACATGCTCGGCCGTCTGCGCCGCACCGGCCAGTTTATCGCCGGCACCAGCTTCGCCCCCACCGCCTCGGCCGACGAACTGCTTGCACGGGTGCGCAGCATCCATCTACAGGTCAGCGGCACCGCGCCGGATGGCCGCACCTACGCCGCCAGCGACCCGGAGCTGCTGACCTGGGTGCATGTGGCGGAAGTTTCCTGCTTTCTGGCCGGCTACCTGCGTTACTTCAACCCACAGTTACCGGCGGCCGAGCAGGACCGCTACTACGCCGAAATAGCCATAGTCGCCGAGCGCCTCGGCGCCCGCGACGTGCCCAAATCCCGCGCGGCAGTGGCCGATTACCTCACGGCCATGCGCCCGCAGTTGGTCTGCGATGAACGGACCCGGGAGATCTGCCGAGTACTGCTCAATGCACCGGCACCGAGCCGCGCCGCCGCCCCAGTGTCGCGACTGTTTATGCAGGCCGGCATCGACCTGTTACCCGACTGGACGCGCCAGCAGCTCGGCCTGCAGCAAGCCGCCTGGCAGCGCCCGCTGATCCGCGCCGGCGTGCACAGCCTGGCGTTCCTGCTGCGCTGGGCGGTGCGCAACGGCGCCATCCACCGTGCCCGCCGGCGCATGGGCTTGCCGTCACGTTAAGCGCTGCCGCCGTAGCGAGCGAGCCGCACTTACGTCAGAGCCTAGCTAGGCGCAATTGGCCGGCGACCGCTCGGTGTGCGACCATTACGGCCATTCGGGTCAGTCACTGACCGCACTCAGCCGCCATGAGGAACTGCACCATGCAAGAAGTCGTTATCGTCGCCGCCACCCGCACCGCCGTCGGCAGCTTTCAAGGTTCACTGGCGAATATTTCGGCCGTCGATCTGGGCGCGGCGGTGATCCGCCAGTTGTTGGCGCAGACCGGCCTGGATGGCGCACTGGTGGATGAAGTGATTTTCGGCCAGGTGCTCACCGCCGGCGCCGGCCAGAACCCGGCCCGGCAGACCGCGATCAAAGCCGGCCTGCCCCATGCCGTGCCGGCCCTGACCCTGAACAAGGTCTGCGGCTCGGGCCTCAAAGCCCTGCACCTGGGCGCCCAGGCCATTCGTTGCGGCGACGCCGAAGTGATCATCGCCGGCGGCCAAGAGAACATGAGCCTGTCCAACTACGTGATGCCAGGCGCGCGCACCGGCCTGCGCATGGGTCACGCCAAAGTCATCGATACCATGATCTGCGATGGCCTGTGGGATGCCTTCAACGACTACCACATGGGCATCACCGCCGAGAACCTGGTGGACAAATACGGCATCAGCCGAGCAGCCCAGGACGCCTTCGCGGCTGCCTCGCAGCAAAAAGCCGTAGCGGCCATCGAAGCCGGCCGCTTCGTTGACGAAATCACCCCAATCCTGGTGCCTTCACGCAAAGGTGAGCCGGTGGCCTTCGCCATCGACGAACAACCGCGCGCCGGCACCACTGCCGAGTCCCTGGGCAAACTAAAGCCGGCGTTCAAGAAAGACGGTTCGGTCACCGCCGGCAACGCCTCCAGCCTGAATGACGGCGCCGCCGCCGTGCTGCTGATGAGCGCCGCCAAGGCCGAGGCCCTCGGCCTGCCGGTATTGGCGCGGATCAAAGCCTACGCCAACGCCGGGGTTGATCCAGCCATCATGGGCATCGGCCCGGTGTCCGCCACCCAACGCTGCCTGGCCAAAGCCGGCTGGCAGGTGAGCGATCTGGACCTGATCGAAGCCAACGAAGCCTTCGCCGCCCAGTCTCTGGCCGTCGGCCAAGAGCTGCAGTGGGACACCAGCAAGGTCAACGTCAACGGCGGCGCCATTGCTCTGGGCCACCCAATCGGTGCATCGGGCTGCCGCATCTTGGTCAGCCTGCTGCACGAGATGCTCAAGCGCGACGCCAAGAAAGGCCTGGCCACCCTGTGCATCGGCGGCGGTCAGGGCGTAGCCCTGGCGCTTGAGCGCGATTAACCCCTTGCTACGCGTTACGCTTTTGTAGCCTTTGTAGGGTGGGTTAGCGGCGCAAGACCAGATCCATACAACAGCACAAAGCTTGGCGCGCCGCGTAACCCACCATCGGCGCAACGCGGAATATCGCTTGGTGGGTTACGCGGCGCGCCACAATCACCGTTGGCTCAACGGCCGCTGTAATGCGCCGCTAACCCACCCTACGGCCCTAGGGCTCTTGCAGATACTCGGCGAAGAAGCGGTCGAGTTCGCCGTGGTACTTATCGAGGCTGTACAAGGTATCGGCGGCCAGCAGGTCGAGCAGAATCAGGCCATTGACGCTCGAGTCCCGTTCGGCGGCGGTGCGTAGACGCTGAGCCATGCCCAGATTGACCTGACGCAGATTGCGGTAGACCTCACGTAACCCGGCCAAGTCCCAGTCCGCCGCCAGGCCGTGCTGAGTGCGCAGAAACTGGCCCAACAGGTAACTGCCCATCACCCGGAACAAGGTTTCGTCGCTACCGCTGAAAGGTTGGTGAAACCAGGCCATGGCCTTAAGCAGACGCGTATGCGGACAACCGCTGGCCGCCCCTACGGCCCCCAGCAACGAACCTGCCGCTCGCTGCAAAGTGGTGTGCTGGTGGATTTCCCGGTCACGCCAGCGCACCCGCACATCCACCGACTCGAAGGAGGAGCGCGTGGCCAGCATGTTCACCGGTTGCTGCAAGGCCGCCGCAAAAGGGCAAAGTTGCACCTCGTTGACCGACAGCGGGCAATGCGGGCATTGCTGGAAATCCAGGCGCGTCCAGGCGGCCGCCTCAGGCAAGCCGGCGTCGTCCTCCAGGGCCACGCCATGCTCGACCGACTGCCCATCGGCGAAAGTGAAGCGGTAGGTGATGAGTGTGTCAGTCTGATCAGGCGGCATGGTCTAACCTCATGCGTTCACGGGAAGCTGCATGCAGTGGTACTTGGCCATAGACAGCACAATAATGGCGTCTTGATTCTGGCAGCCCTGGGTGATTTGACTAAGGTTTTTCGGGGATCAGATCTTATATCTTGCATGCAGCAAAATAACTACGCCATGGCAGATGTAAGACCTGACCCCGACACTTGCCGCTCGATGCTCTGCTGCGACTAACTAAGCCTTACAGCAAACAACTCACGGAGACAGCAATGGAGATCAGCGGCATTCCTTTCGGCACCACCGACTGGTCCAGCATCACGCCCAGTGAACACCCTGGCGAAACCGGCACGGCTTACTGGCGCACCTGTCAGTTTGGCAGCGTGCGGGTGCGCATGGTCGAGTACAGCGCAGGCTACCTGGCCGACCATTGGTGCTCGAAAGGCCATATCCTGCTATGCCTCGAAGGTGAACTGCACACCGAGCTGCAAGACGGTCGGCACTTTATCCTCACGCCTGGCATGAGCTATCAGGTGGCCGACCAGGCCGAAGCGCATCGTTCCTCAACCCCGAGCGGCGCCAAACTGTTTGTGGTTGATTGACCGCTCAGCAACACGGCAACGACGCCGGCCATGGGTCGGCGTTTTTAGTGGTGAACTGATAAACTGCCGGCCCCATTTCGAGGCGCTGCGCATGTCCACTCTGAATCAGGCGCTGCGCGCCGCCCTGCTCAATCGCCAAGCCTTGTTGAGTGAGCTGCACAGCCAGGGAAGCGACTGTTACCGGCTGTTCCACGGCAGCCAGGAAGGCGCCGGCGGTCTGTGCATCGACAGGTACGGCCCGCAATTGCTGGTGCAAAGCTTCCATGCGCAATTGCCCCGCGAGGCCTTGCTGGAGCTGCATGAAATCGTCTGCGCCACACTGGATCAGCCACTGCTGTTGGTCTACAACGACCGCAGCCAGGGCAATTCGCGCATCGATCGCAGCGATCCGATCTACTCGGCCGAACCGGCGGCATTGGCAGACCTGATCGGCCACGAATGGGGCCTGAATTATCGGGTGCGCGGCCGGCATGTCGGCCAGGACCCGCTGCTGTTTCTCGACCTGCGCAATGCCCGTGGCTGGGTCAAGCAGCACAGCCAGGGCAAATCGGTACTCAACCTGTTCGCCTATACCTGCGGTGTCGGCCTGGCTGCCGCAGCTGGTGGCGCCAGCGCGGTGTGCAACCTCGACTTTGCCGAGAGCAACCTGGCGGTGGGTAAAGAAAACGCCCTGCTCAACCCGCAACTGCCGGCGATGGAGTTTTTGCAGGCCGACTACTTTGCCGCCATCCGCCAACTGGCTGGCCTACCGATACTGCCGCGCCGGCGGCAAACGTTGCCGAACTACCCACGCCTGCAACCGCGCCAATTCGACCTGGTGTTTCTCGACCCGCCGGCCTGGGCCAAGAGCGCTTTCGGCACCGTCGACTTGCTGCGCGACTACCAAAGCCTGCTGAAACCGGCGCTGCTGACCACCGCCGAGGGTGGCGTGCTGATCTGCTGTAACAACCTGGCCAAGGTGGCGCTGACCGACTGGCGCGAGCAGGTGCTGCGCTGCGCGGAAAAACTCGGCCGCCCGGTGCGCGACTGCCAGGTGCTCACCCCAGCGGCGGACTTCCCCTCGCAAGACGGCCAGCCACCACTGAAAACCCTGATCCTGCAGCTCTGACAGGGGTCAAATTCGCGGTGCGCATGCCATACTCCCAAGCATCTTTAGCTGCCATAGATGATGCCACGCCATGCCCAAGGGACTGAAACGCACCGCTGCCGCCGCACTCATTGGCGTAATCTTGTACAGCCTGCTGGGGTTTTTAATCATCCCCGGCATTGCCCTGCGGCTGATCAACCAACAGTTGGCCAGTTTCAGCAACGTGCCGGCCAAGCTTGAGCGCCTGCAGCTCAACCCCTTTAGCCTTGAGCTAACACTGTGGGGCCTGCACCTGGGGGAGGCCCCAGCCGAGCAGCTGGGGTTTGCCAAGTTACAGGCCGACCTGCAATGGGACAGCTTCTGGAGCGGCGCGCTGCACCTGGCCGATGTTCGCCTGGAGCAAGCCAAGGTCGAACTGCTGTTCGCTAAAGATGGCCGCCTCAATCTAAGCCAATTATTCAAGCTGCCCGCCAGCCCCGAGCCCCAGGAAGTCGAGGCGCCGAGCGAACCCTTCCCGCTGCGCATCGAGCGAGTGGCCCTGGCCGGCGGCCAGCTGCACTTTCAAGACTTACGTACCAGCGAGCCGATTGAATTCGTCTACGACGCCTTGGATTTGAGCCTGAACAACCTCAGCACCCTGGCCGGCGATAGCGCCGAAATGAGCTTGGTTGCCACCGGCCCCCACGGTGGGCGGATTGACTGGCAAGGGCAAGTGGCGCTCAACCCGATCAGCTCCAACGGTCGACTCAAGCTCAGCGATGGTCAACTCAAAAGCATCTGGCCCCGTGTGCGCGACGTGCTGCCACTGGCCCTGCAAGAGGGCGTGATTAATTTTGCCAGCGATTATCGACTGAGCCTGGCCGGCGGTACCCAGTTACAACTGAGCAACCTCGACATCCGCCTGGCACCCCTGGCCATCAACCGCCCAGGCGGCCAGCCACTGCTTAAACTGGCCAGCCTGCACATCAGCGAAACCAGCCTAGATCTGGCCAAGCAGCAAGTGCTGATCGGCAAAATTCGCAGCCAAGGCTTGAAAACCTGGGCGGCCCGGGAAGCCGATGGCCAGCTTGACTGGCAAAAGCTGTTTGCCGAAAAAACCGCGCCAACCACACCCGCCAGCCCGGCCCCAGCCGGTAAGCCCTGGCAGGTGCTGCTCAGCGATATGCAGTTGCGCGACTATCAAATTCACCTGGCCGATCGTGGGGCAACGCCTGAGGTTAAGCTCGAGCTCGGCCCACTGAACCTGGACCTGAATAATTTCGACAGCCTCAACCAATCACCTTTTACCCTGAGCCTGGATACCGGCGTGGGTAAGCACGGCAAATTCAAAGCCGCCGGCCAGGTGGCGCTCAGCCCAGTCAGCGCCAAGCTCAAGCTCGACACAGAAAATATCGACCTGCGTATCGCCCAAGCCTACCTCGCGCCCTTTGTGCGCATCGAACTGCGCAGCGGCATGCTCGACAGCGCCCTGGCCGTTGACCTGCAGAGCACCGAACCGCTGGCCTTCAGCATCGACGGTGGCGTGCAGGTCAAACAGCTGCACACCCTCGACACCGTCAAACGCCGCGACTTTATCAAGTGGCAGCAGCTTGACCTGCAGGGTTTCAGTTACCGCCATGGCGAGAGCCTGAGCATCAACAAAATCAACTTCAACCAGCCCTACGCGCGCTTTACCATCAATGAAGACCGCAGCACCAACCTGACTGATTTGCTCATCCCACAACCGGCCAGCAAGGCCGCACCGGCGGCCGCGCAGAGCAAACCGCTGGTCATTGTCCTGGGCGAAATCAGCCTGAAAAATGGTTCGGCCAACTTTGCCGACCTCAGCCTGAAACCCGACTTTGCCACCGCCATTCAGCAGCTGGAAGGCCACATCGGCCGCATCGACAGCAGCCAACCCAAGCCGGCTGCGGTGTCGATCAAGGGCAAGGTCGACCGTTATGCGCCGGTGAGCATCGTCGGCAACCTCAACCCCTTCAATCCGCTGGCCAGCCTGGACATGGCGGTGAGCTTCAAACAGGTCGAGCTGACCACCCTCACGCCCTATTCGGGCAAATTCGCCGGTTACCGCATCCTCAAGGGTCGGCTGAACCTCGACCTGCTCTACAAGATCAACCAGGGCAAACTCAACGCCGAAAACAAACTGGTGCTCGAGCAACTTGAGCTTGGCGAGCAAGTCGACAGCCCGGACGCCGTCGACCTGCCGGTGCGGCTGGCGATTGCCTTGCTGAAAGACAGCGACGGCAAAATCGAGATCGAACTGCCGGTCAGTGGCGACCTCAATAATCCCCAGTTCAGTGTGATGCCGATCATCTGGCAAACCCTGCGCAATCTGGTGGTACGCGCCGCGTCAGCGCCGTTCAAATTTATTGCCGGGCTGGTCAGCGGCGCCGATGAGGTCAATCTCGACCGCGTGCAATTCAGCCCAGGCGCCACCGAGTTAGACCCACAAGCCCAGGGCGTGCTCAACACCCTGGCTGCCGCCCTCAAACAACGGCCGGTGCTGCGCTTGGAAGTGCAAGGCGTCAGCGCCCAGGCGGCGGATGGCCCACTGCTGGCCGAGCAACGCCTGCAGCGCGAATACCAAAACAGCTACTACAAAGCGCTGCAACGTGACGGCGATACCGTTCCTGCCGATGCCAGCGCGCTGGAAGTACCCGAGGATGAAAAAGCCGACTTGCTCGAAGGCATCTACCGCGTTCAGCTCAAACAAAAAATCCCGGCCGATTGGGACAAGCTCGACAGCGAGCAGCGCACCAACAAGCTGCATGAAGCGGTCATCAACCACTGGGCCGGCAACCAAGGCTTGCTGCGCAAATTGGGCCAGGCGCGGGCGGCCAGTATCAAACAGTACCTGGTTGACCGCGGCAGCCTGGAAGACCAACGCATCTACCTGCTGGATGTCAGCGTGGCTCCGGCCGAGGCTGATGGCCGGGTCGCCAGCGTCCTGCAACTGGGCAGCCAATAAACGCCGGCAGCGGCCCGGCGCTGACAGACGTCGGGCGCCGGTGTAGGCTGAAATAAGCCAATCATTTGGAGCTTGTGTGAAAAACTTGCCGCTACTTACCGGCCTGCTGCTGAGCGGCCTAATGCTGGCTCCGCTGGCTCAGGCGACCTCAACCCTGCGCTGCCAAAGCAGCTTGATCAGCCTGCAGGATCGCACCAGCGAAGTGCTGGCCAAATGTGGCGAACCTGCGACCAAGGAGTTTCTCGGTTATCGCGAGGTGGTCGACTACTATGGCGGCGTCAGCCAGGTGGGCATCGACGAGTGGAGCTACGGCCCGCGCAACGGCATGTATTACTACCTGCGTTTCGAAGCCAATCGGCTGGTTAGAATCCAAAGCAAACGCGGTCAATAAACTCACTCCCGCCCATCGTGGAACAGCTCAAATGAAACGCGCCCTATACCTGCTTGCACTGCCGCTGCTGGTCATGAGTTACGACGCCAACGCCACCTTTCGCTGCGGACAAAAACTGGTCAATGAGGGTGATCGCAGCAGCGAAGTGCTGCGCAAGTGCGGGCAGCCCGCCAGCCGCGACCTGCTCGGCTACACCGACACCATCAATGGCAACCTTGGCCTGCAAATCGAGGAATGGTCCTACGGCCCCAACAATGGCATGTATTACTACCTGACTTTCGAAGGCGGTCGCTTGCGCCAAATTGAAAGCAAACGCGGCCAGTAACAGCTCGATACGCCAACACGGACGTTCCTCATGATCATTCTGCCCGCCGAACACCCGCTGGATTTTAAGCGTCCGCCCGTCATCACCCTGCTGCTGATTGTGCTCAATTGCCTGATCTACTTCGGTTATCAGGGCGGCGACAGCGCGCGTGAAGAGCGGGCGGTGAAAACCTACCTCGACGCCGGCCTGCTCAGCCGCGAGAAGGCCAGTTTTATTGCCGCCTTCAGCCAAGAGCACAAGCTCAATGCCGAGCAACAAAAAGGCTTCAGTGAACTGCGCAGTAAAGACCTGGCCGGCATGCTGCTCACCGATCTGGAGTTCGAAAACCAACTGCACCAGAGCCCGGCCTACCTGGCCGACCCGCAGTGGCAGGCCGCTCGCCAGCCGGCCGAAGCGGCCCGCGACCAACTCAGCAATTATCGCTTTGGCTTTGTCCCGGCCAAATTCACCGTGCAAGGCTTGTTCGGCGCGATGTTCTTGCATGGCAGCGTCGATCACCTGCTGGGCAATATGCTGTTTTTGTTTATCTTCGGCTTCGCCCTGGAAATCGCCCTGGGCCGCTGGATGTTTCTCGGTCTTTACCTCGTTAGCGGGCTGGCCTCCCATCTGTTCTGGTGGCTGTTCGAACCCTCATGGTTAACCGGCATAGGCGCATCCGGTGCGGTGTCCGGGCTGATGGGCATGTACCTGGGCGTATACGGGCTGCGCAAGATCAACTTCTTCTACTGGCTGGGGCCGCTGTTTGGTTACTTTCGCGCACCGGCGCTGTGGATCTTGCCGCTGTGGATGGGCAAGGAATTGCTCGGCATGCTGGCCAACGATCACGTCAATCGCTACGCCCACCTGGGCGGCTTGGCCGCGGGTTTTTTGTTGGTATGGTTGCCCAAGCAGTTTGGCCAACTGAAAGTGGATGAGAGCTTCCTGCTCAAAGTCGACCCGGATGCCCAGTACAAACGTGAAGTGGCGGCGCTGGCCGAGCTGATCAGCCGCTTCGCCCTCGACCAGGCCGCCAGCCGTGGCCTGGATTTACTCGGCCGCTACCCAGGCCGTCTGGCCCTGCTGGAACAACTCTACCCGGTGGCCAAGAGCCGCCAGGACAAGGCCCTGCTCGGCGCGCTGCTCAAGCAACTGTTTGCCCTGCCCACCGCCAGCGGTCAGTTGCCGCTGCTACAAAAACTGGCCCTCGACATGGGCGATCCACAGCAACGCCTGCTTGAGCATCCGGCCATCCAACTGCACCTGCTGCAACAGTTGCTCAAGGCCGGCGATGAGCGCCATGCGCTGTACCCCTGGCGCAAACTGGCCTGTCGCGTGCAACCACCGGCGGCCATGCTCGGCCTCAGCCTGCACTTAGGCAAGCTGCTCGGCCAGCGCCAAGACCGTCACAGCGTGGCCGAGGTTTCGGCCTTTATGCGCCAACACTTCCCGGATGCCGAGCAAACCCAGCTGCTGGGCCAGCATCAGCAAAACCGCGTCAGTTAAGCCCTGCTGCCCGCCAAGCGATCAGCCGACTTTGACCTGGGCCAACTTGGCGATAATGGCCTGCAGACTGGCCACCTCCCCCAACAAAGGCGAGCTCGGATAACGGGCGCGGATAAAGCCCAGCAGCTGTTGCGCCGGCTCCAGTTGCCCCAGCCCTTCGGCAAAACCCCGGGCCGCCAACAGATAGGCGCGCGGGATATGCGGGTAGTCCGGGAAGCGCTGGTGCAGATTACGCAGCAGACTCAGGGCTTCGCGGTTTTTATGTCGGGCCAGCAAGGCGCCGGCCAGTTGCTCGCAGAGCAAGGCATCGGCGGGCAGAAAATCCGCCTGCAGTTGCCGCACATTCAGCAATGCCGTGACCGCCAGTGCCGGATTAAGCCGGACCACCAGCGGCAGGTAATGCTGCAGATGGCGCAGGCAGCGGTCGCGGTCATTCAGCCCGAAGAGCAGCTGATGAAAACGCTCATTGAGTTTGAGGTCGTTCGGGCTGCGTTCCAGAGCCTGGGTGAGGATTTCCAAGGCCTGGGCGCTCTGCCCCTCCTTCAGGCGAATCTCTGCCTCGGCCAAGGCTTTACGGCGTTGATACTCGGCCACCGGAAAGTGATTTTGCTGGGTTTCATCGGCAATCACATAACCCAGGGCGCCCTGATACTGGAACACCACATAGCCCATCATGGCGCACATGACCACGGCAAAGTAGGCGAACAGCGCCGCCGCAATCGGCATCAGCACCACCCGTGGCAAGCCGCTGGAGAGCATGTAAGTCACGTAGCTGGGCGATTGCCAGAGGATAAACAGAAAGGCCCAGAGAATCAGATAACGCCAGCCCATGGCTTTGATCACCTGGCCGACCAGCTCTGGACTGAGCGCCGCCGCCAGCTCTTTCTCCAGCGCCAGGCGGATGATGCTGGCCGGCAGCACCAGCATGATCAACAGGTTGACCACCCAGTACAGCGCCTCACTGTCAAAATCGGCGGCTAACCACAGTACTGCTGCGGCGATGACAAACACCGCCAGCTGCCGGAAGAACAGGGCGAAGCCTTCGCCGACAAAAGCGCTCCGCAGACTCGGCGCCTCCTGCTGCGCCTGACTGCTGGCTTCGATCACGCTGTGCAGGTACTTGGTGGCGACGCTGAGCAGCACCAGCCAGAGGATTTTCGAGCTGGGCATAAACAGACTGGCCAGCGCCAACAAAGCGGCGAACGCCAAAGGCCCAGCCTGAAAGGCATACAGAAAGAATTTGGGAATTCGCAACCAAAAAGGTTGCGCACTATTGGCCGCGCCGAGAAAACTTAGCTTGCTGCGACACAGCGGGCAAAGGGCCACCGCATCCTGGTCATCGGCATTCAGCGGCAGGCAACAATCGCCGTAATCGCGCGGACAACTGGCGCAGTGCCAGGTGGCCGGTTGCGCCAGGTGATAGTGACAGTGGGTCTTGTCCATCCAGTACTTCCTTGTTTACTACGGTAATAGCGGCATTGTTCGGGCAAAAAAAGCCTCGCAGGGAGCGGCGTCTCTTGTTGGCCCTTATCAGCTTTTTAGAGGTTACTGAATGCTTTGGATTTCTGCTTCGGTCAACGGACGATACTCACCCACGGCCAGTGAGTCATCCAAGGTGATAGCGCCAATGCGCTCGCGGTGTAGCGCCACAACCCGATTGTCGAGTGCGGCAAACATTCTTTTTACTTGATGGTATTTGCCCTCGCTAATGGTCAGCCGCACTTCGTTGCTGGATAGACGCTCCAGTGTGGCGGGCTTGGTCAGCTGTTTTTCACTGTTGAGCAATAGACCTGCCTGTAACTTTTGTTCTGCATCGCTGATTAGAGCGTTGGCCAGTGTGGCGCGATAGGTTTTTTGGCATTCATGGCGCGGCGAGGTTACGCGATGGTTCCACGGACCATCGTCGGTAATCAATACCAGCCCCGTGGTGTCGATATCGAGGCGTCCGGCAATATGCAGTATTTTTTTGTTCGGCTCGTCGAGTAAATCGAGCACCGTGGGGTGGTCGTTATCGATGGTGGCGCAGATGTAACCGAGCGGTTTGTGCAGCATAAAATAACGCGGGCCGACTGGGCGCAGAGCTGCACCGTCAAGCTGGACAATATCGGTCGGGCTTATCTGTAAGCTGGCGTCTTTAATTTGCTCGCCATTGACCATCACACGCTTACTTCTTAAAGCTATCTTCACCAAAGCCCGCGAAAGGTCGGTCGTGTCGGCAATATATTTATCGAGGCGCATGGATTAACAGTTCTCGGTGTTGTCTGTGTGCGGCAGGGCCTGCAGCCATGAAAAAGGCTATGCCTGCGTTAGTGGTTGAAAGCGCTTTGGCTTCGTAGGGTGTGGTTAGCCGCAGGCGTAACCCACCATTTTTTGCAATGATTAGCCGTATCCGTTGGTGCGTTACGCAGCGATGCGGCTAACACACCCTACACAAGCGAAGCCAACCACTAACGAGTACATGAAAAAGGGCCCCGCAGGGCCCTTTTTCAGTCGCTAGCGCTATTAGGCGCTGGCAGTTTCCGCAGCTTCGGCAGCAGCCACGTCTTTGATCGACAGCTTGATGCGGCCACGGTTGTCGACGTCGAGGACCAGAACCTTAACTTCCTGGCCTTCTTTCAACACGTCGGTAACCTTCTCAATGCGCTGATCGCTGAGCATCGAGATGTGCACCAGACCGTCTTTACCCGGCAGGATGTTAACGAAGGCGCCGAAGTCGACGATCCGCTCAACCTTACCGATGTAGATCTTGCCGATTTCAGCTTCCGCGGTGATGCCCAGTACGCGCTGACGCGCGGCCTCGGCAGCTTCCTTGGTTTCGCCGAAGATCTTGATGGTGCCATCGTCTTCGATATCGATCGAAGCTTTGGTCTCTTCACAGATGGCACGAATGGTCGCGCCGCCTTTGCCGATCACATCGCGGATCTTGTCGGTGTCGATCTTCATCGCGATCATGGTTGGGGCGTTAGCCGACAACTCGGTGCGCGAGGTAGCCAGGATCTGGTTCATCTGACCGAGGATATTCAGGCGCGCTTCCAGGGCTTGGCCCAGAGCGATTTCCATGATTTCTTCGGTGATGCCGTTGATCTTGATGTCCATCTGCAGCGCGGTAACACCTTTGGCGGTACCGGCTACCTTGAAGTCCATGTCGCCGAGGTGATCTTCGTCGCCGAGGATGTCGGTGAGGATGGCGAACTTCTCGCCTTCTTTAACCAGACCCATGGCGATACCGGCAACCGGAGCCTTCAGCGGAACGCCAGCGTCCATCAAGGCCAGGGATGCACCGCACACCGAAGCCATGGAGCTGGAACCGTTCGACTCGGTAATTTCCGACACCACGCGAATGGTGTACGGAAATACGTCAGCAGCTGGCAGCATGGCCGCGATGCTGCGACGGGCCAAACGGCCGTGACCGATTTCGCGGCGACCCACGCCACCCATGCGACCACATTCGCCTACCGAGTACGGCGGGAAGTTGTAGTGCAGCATGAACGGGTCTTTGCGCTCGCCTTCCAGGGTGTCGAGCAACTGCGCGTCACGGGCAGTACCCAGAGTGGCAACCACCAGCGCCTGAGTTTCGCCACGGGTGAACAGAGCCGAACCGTGGGTCTTGGCCAGAACGCCGACTTCGATGGCCAACGGACGTACGGTGCGGGTGTCGCGGCCGTCGATGCGTGGCTTGCCGTTAACGATGTTCTCGCGCACGGTGCGGTATTCGATTTCGCCGAACACATCTTTAACTTCGCCAGCCGAGGCTTGGCCTTCGGCGCCGGAGAACTTGGCCACTACCTGGTTACGCAGCTCGCCGAGACGGGCATAACGCTCGTGCTTAACGATGATGGCGTAAGCCTGGGAGATCGCCGCGCCGAACTCGGCGCGGATTGCGTCGATCAGTACGTCGTTCTTGGCTGGAGCAGTCCAGTCCCAAGTCGGCTTGCCAGCTTCGGCGGCCAATTCGGTAACGGCTTTGATCACTACCTGGAATTCGTCGTGGGCGAACAACACCGCGCCCAACATCTGGTCTTCGGTCAGCTCTTTGGCTTCCGATTCAACCATCAACACGGCGTCTTTAGTGCCGGCTACGACCATGTCCAGGCTCGAAGCCTTGAGTTGCTCGTAAGTTGGGTTAAGCAGGTAGCCGGTGCTTTCGTGGAAAGCCACGCGAGCGGCGCCAAACGGAGCCTCGAACGGGATACCGGAAATGGCCAGGGCGGCCGAGGTGCCGATCATGGCGGCTACGTCTGGATCGGTCTTTTTGCTGGTCGACATTACGGTGCAGATAACCTGCACTTCGTTCATGAAGCCTTCTGGGAACAGCGGGCGGATCGGACGGTCGATCAGGCGCGAGGTCAGCGTCTCTTTCTCGGACGGACGGGCTTCACGCTTGAAGAAACCGCCGGGGATCTTGCCGGCTGCGTAGGTTTTTTCTTGGTAGTGCACGGAGAGCGGGAAGAAGCCCTTGCTTGGATCGGCGTGCTTGGCGCCAACCACTGTTACCAATACGGCAACGTCGTCATCGACAGTGACCAGCACGGCGCCGGAGGCTTGACGGGCAACGCGGCCAGTCTCGAGGGTGATGGTCGATTGACCATATTGAAACTTCTTAATTACCGGGTTCACGGTGTGGTTACCTTCTCTTTTTTGCCTTGGGGAAATCTGCTTGTTGCAAAACTAGCCATTACAAAATCCGGTGCTGCAAAATTTGTGGGCAACTGCGGGAATCGGACCCGAGCGCTACCCAGATAAAACTTGAGGCTGGTGGCCTGCCGTAGATTGCCGGCTTGCCCCTAAGGACCAGCACGACAACCAGCGACAGACCACCAACCTCAACAACGTCGTATTAGCGACGCAGACCCAAGCGAGCAATCAGGCTGGTGTAACGGGTAACGTCTTTGCCCTTCAGGTAATCCAGCAACTTACGACGCTGGTTAACCATACGGATCAGACCACGACGCGAGTGGTGATCTTTACCGTTGATTTTGAAGTGACCTTGCAGCTTGTTGATGTTGGCGGTCAGCAGTGCAACTTGCACTTCTGGCGAACCAGTATCACCAACAGCTTGCTGGTATTCAGTTACGATTTGGGCTTTATCTTCAACGCTAAGTGCCATGATGGGCTCCTTTAGGTAACAGGCCAGGGACTACTCCCCGTATTTTTTAAATGAGATGTGACCGCGCCTATTAACAGCCACCCTCGTGCTAAAGCTGCCACAAATCTTACGATTTACAACAGCCCGCTTCGGTCACTGCGACCGAATCAATCGACGCGGCGCAATCCGCCCGTCTTCGCTCACTTCACCGATACCGATAAAGCGACCGTTGTGATCTTGTACCCGGACCATACCGAACTGCGGCGCTTCTGGGGCGCGTACCGGCTGGCCATTGAGCCAGTAAAAACTGCTGTGCTCGGAAAACTGCACTATTGGCCAATGCTGCAAACCGCTGTCGGAGGGTAACAGAAAGCGGTCAACGGCCTCATTACCACCCTCGGCATGCACCTGCTCAAGCTCTTCCAGCGTGACCGTTTGCGCCAAGGCAAAAGGACCGGCTTGAGTGCGACGCAGTTGCGCCACATAAGCCCCGCAGCCCAATTGCTCGCCAATGTCCTCGACCAAGGTGCGGATATACGTGCCCTTGGTGCAACTCACCGACAAGCGCGCCTGGGCCTGCTCGAAGTCGAGCAATTGCAGGCCATTGATAGTAACAGAACGCGCTTCGCGCTCCACCACCACCCCGGCGCGGGCCAGTTTGTAGAGTGGCTGACCATCGCGCTTCAGGGCCGAGTACATCGGCGGAATCTGGCTGATGGGGCCACGAAAGGCCGGCAACACTGCTTCTATATCGGCGCGACTACAGGTCACCTCACGCTGCAACAGCACCTCACCCTCGGCATCGCCGGTGGCGGTGGTTTGCCCCAACTGCATGAGCGTCTCGTAGCCTTTGTCGGCGTCCAGCAGGTACTGGGAAAACTTGGTCGCCTCACCGAAACACAGCGGCAACACGCCGGTGGCCAACGGATCGAGACTGCCGGTATGCCCGGCTTTTTCCGCATTGAGCAGCCAGCGAACCTTCTGCAACGCCGCATTTGAGGTAAAGCCGAGGGGTTTATCCAACAGGATAATCCCGCTGACATCGCGGCGAATACGCTTAACCTGAGCCACGCCCCTCACTCCTTATCCGCCTCGCCAGCCTCGTCAACCTTGCTATCTGCTTCGGCGGCTGCGGCAGGGTGCTGGCTGTCTTCGGCCACGGCACGCTCGATCAGCGCCGACAAATGGGCGCCGCGCGACACGCTTGAGTCAAAGTGAAAGTGCAACTGCGGCACATTGCGCAATTGCATGGAGCGGCCCAACTGCATGCGCAGAAAGCCGGAGGCGTCGTTCAGCACCTTGAGGTTCTGGGCGATATCTTCAGCGCTGTCCTGGCCCATCACGGTGATAAAAATCTTCGCGTGACTGACATCACGACTCACTTCGACGGCGGTGATGGTCACCAGGCCGACGCGCGGGTCTTTAATTTCGCGGCGGATCAACTGTGCCAGCTCGCGCTGCATCTGATCGCCAATACGTTGGGTGCGGCTATATTCTTTTGCCATGGTTTATTACCTGTCACTCACCACCCGGATAAAACCCGAGCGGTCTGAAAGCGCCAAACGCCCGGCCAGACGAGAGCCTGACCGGGCGTTGCGTGGTACAGCTCGCGGCTTAGAGGCTGCGGGCCACTTGGACCTTCTCGAACACTTCGATCTTGTCGCCAGCTTTAACGTCGTTGTAGCTCTTAACGCCAATACCGCATTCCATGCCGGCACGCACTTCGGACATGTCGTCCTTGAAGCGACGCAGAGATTCCAACTCGCCTTCGAAGATAACCACGTCTTCACGCAGTACACGAATCGGACGGTTACGGTGCACAACACCTTCCAACACCATACAGCCGGCAATAGCGCCGAACTTAGGTGAACGGAACACATCGCGAACTTCAGCAATACCGAGGATGTTCTCGCGAACATCGCTGCCAAGCATGCCGGTAAGGGCCTTTTTGACGTCATCGATAATGTCGTAGATCACGTTGTAATAACGCATATCCAGACCTTCCTGCTCGACAATCTTGCGCGCACCGGCATCGGCACGCACGTTGAAGCCGAAGATCACCGCGCTCGAAGCCAGTGCCAGGTTAGCGTCGCTCTCGGTGATACCACCGACACCGCCACCAATTACCCGAACCTGAACTTCGTCATTGCCCAGGCCGCCCAAGGCGCCTTGCAATGCTTCGAGGGAACCACGCACGTCAGATTTGAGGACGATGTTAAGCGTCTTCTTCTCGGCCTGGCCCATGTTCTCGAAGATGTTCTCCAGCTTGCCGGCATGCGCACGAGCCAGTTTGACTTCGCGGAACTTGCCTTGACGGAACAAGGCGATTTCGCGGGCCTTCTTCTCGTCAGCCAGCACGATCATCTCGTCGCCCGCTTCCGGGGTGCCATCCAGGCCGAGAATCTCAACCGGAATCGCCGGACCAGCCTCTTTGATCGGCTTGCCGTTCTCATCGAGCATGGCGCGGATACGACCGAAGTTCGAGCCGACCAGAATCATGTCGCCTTGACGCAGCGTACCGTCTTGTACCAATACGGTAGCCACCGGGCCACGGCCCTTGTCCAGGCGTGATTCAACCACAACGCCACGGCCAGGAGCCGTTGGAGTGGCTTTCAATTCCAGTACTTCAGCTTGCAACAGCACGGCTTCGAGCAGCTCGTCGACGCCAGTACCGACTTTCGCCGAGACCGAAACGAACGGCGTGTCGCCACCCCATTCTTCCGAGGTAACCCCGTGAACCGACAGTTCAGCGCGGATGCGATCGAGATCGGCGCCCGGCTTGTCGATTTTATTCACGGCAACCACCAGCGGTACGCCGGCAGCCTTGGCATGCTGAACGGCTTCGATGGTCTGCGGCATCACGCCGTCGTCCGCCGCAACCACCAGAATCACAATGTCGGTAGCCTTGGCACCACGGGCACGCATCGAGGTAAACGCGGCGTGACCCGGGGTATCGAGGAAAGTCACCATGCCACGGTCAGTTTCAACGTGGTAAGCACCGATGTGCTGGGTGATACCACCGGCTTCACCGGCAGCCACCTTGGCGCGACGGATATAGTCGAGCAGCGAGGTCTTACCATGGTCAACGTGACCCATAACCGTTACCACTGGGGCGCGGGTACTGGTAACACCGTCAAACTTGATCGACTCAGCCAACTGCTCTTCGAGCGCGTTGTCGCTCACCAGGGTCACTTTGTGGCCGAGTTCTTCAGCGATCAGCTGCGCAGTTTCCTGATCAAGGATTTGGTTGATGGTCACCGGAGTGCCCATCTTGAACATGAACTTGATCACTTCCGCGGCTTTAACCGACATCTGCTGCGACAAGTCGCCAACAGTGATGGTTTCACCGATCGAAACTTCGCGGATTACCGGGCCGGTTGGGCTCTGGAAACCGTGCTGGTTACGCTTCTTCAGCTTGGTCTTGCCGCGACCACCACGACGGAAGCTGTCGCTTTCTTCGTCGGTAGTACGGGGCGCAACGCGAGGGGCCGGAGCCTTCTCTTTTTCTTTAACCGATGGACGATGGGCCGTAGTTTTACGGTCGCCACGGCGGTCGGCATCTTCGTTACGCGGCTTATCAGGGCGGCGCAACTCGTCTTTCTTGCGTTCTTCAACCGGCGCAGCAGCCACTACCGGCGCAGGTGCAGCGGCGGCAACAGGTGCAGCAGCCACTGGCGCAGCAGCAGATGCATCGCCTTGCGCAGCCGACTGAGCGGCAGCGCTAGCGAGGCGACGAGCCTCGTTATCGGCCTGACGCTTAGCATTTTCAGCCGCGAGCTTGTCTTCCATATCGCGCTTTTTCTCGGCGGCAATTTCTTCCGCGCTGCGCTCAACGAAGACTTTCTTCTTACGAACTTCAACGCTAATGGTTTTGCTACCAGCAACCCGCAGGGTGCTAGTAGTTTTGCGCTGCAAAGTAATCTTGCGCGGCTGTTCAACCTTAGCGCCGTGACTGCTTTTGAGGTGGGCTAACAGCGCCTGCTTCTCATTGTCGGTCACAACTTGTTCGGCGGTAGTGTGCGGCAAACCTGCCTCACGCATCTGCAGCAGCAGGCGCTCCACCGGTGTGTCGACCACTTGGGCCAGTTCTTTCACCGTGACTTGCGTCATGCATCTCTCTCCTCAGGCCGCGGGTATTACTCAAACCAATGGGCGCGGGCGGCCATGATCAGCTTGCCGGCACGATCTGAGTCGATGCCGTCGATGTCGAGCAGGTCGTCAATCGACTGCTCGGCCAGGTCTTCGCGGGTAATCACACCACGCACTGCCAGTTCGCACGCCAAGTCGTGATCCATACCCTCAAGTGAGAGCAGGTCATCGGCCGGATGGGCGTCAGCCAGTTTTTCTTCAGTAGCAATAGCGCGCGTCAGCAACCGGTCTTTGGCACGAGCACGCAGCTCATTAACGATTTCTTCGTCAAAGCCATCAATGCTGAGCATTTCTTCGATCGGCACATAGGCGATGTCTTCAAGACTGGTGAAACCTTCTTCAACCAGAACCTGAGCCAACTCCTCGTCAACTTCCAACTCGTCGATCAGACGCTGCAGGATGTCGCCGCTTTCAGCTTGTTGCTTGCCTTGCAGGTCTTCCTCGGTCATCACGTTCAGGGTCCAGCCAGTCAATTGACTAGCAAGACGCACGTTTTGACCGCCACGACCAATGGCTTGCGCCAAGTTGTCGGCACCAACGGCGATATCCATCGAGTGGGTATCTTCGTCAACCACGATGGCCACCACTTCAGCCGGCGACATGGCGTTGATCACGAACTGCGCAGGATTGTCATCCCACAACACGATGTCCACTCGCTCACCGGCCAATTCGCCGGAAACCGCCTGCACACGCGAACCGCGCATACCGATGCAAGCACCTTGCGGATCAATCCGCTTGTCCTTGGAACGCACGGCAATTTTGGCCCGTGAGCCAGGATCGCGTGCGGCTTCCATGACTTCGATCAGCTCTTCAGCGATCTCCGGCACTTCAATGCGAAACAGTTCAATCAGCATCTGCGGCGCGGTGCGCGAGAGAATCAATTGCGGACCACGGTTTTCGCTGCGGATTTCTTTCAGCAATGCCCGCAGACGCGCGCCAACCCGAAAGTTTTCCCGCGCGATGATGTCTTCGCGAGCCAACAGCGCCTCGGCGTTGTTACCCAGGTCAACGATGACGTTATCGCGAGTCACTTTTTTAACGGTGCCGGAGATGATCTCGCCAACCCGATCCCGGTAAGCGTCAACCACCTGAGCGCGCTCAGCCTCGCGCACTTTCTGCACTATGACTTGCTTGGCCGCTTGCGCTGCGATCCGACCGAACTCAATCGACTCGATCTTCTCTTCAATCAGGTCGCCAATTTTAGCGTCAGGCTTTTGCTCCTGCGCCTCATCCAGCGTCAACTCAGAGGCCAAATTAATCAGCATCTGGTCTTCAACAACTGTCCAGCAACGATAAGTATCGTAGTTACCGGTGTGGCGATTAATCTCCACCCGCAACTCAACCTCAACGTCAAAACGTTTTTTGGTCGCCGTGGCCAGTGCCAACTCCAGCGCTTCAAAAATTACGCCTGGCGGTACACCCTTTTCGTTAGATACCGACTCAACAACCAGCAGAATTTCTTTGCTCATCGTACGCCTCGCCTTTCGCAATCCATTGGATCCGCGGGATCCGCGTCTCAATCAAACCGGGGAATTATATTGGCCTTATCGATCAAATCGATCGGCAACAAGAACTCGTGGTCATCAACCAGCACCACCACGTCTTGCTCCTCCACCCCACGGAGAAGGCCCTGAAAGTTGCGTCGCCCGTCAAAGGGTGAGCGCAATTTGATCTTCACTTGCTCACCGGCATGCAGCGCAAACTGCTCAATGGTAAACAGCGGCCGATCCATACCTGGCGAGGAAACCTCTAGGGTATATTCAGCTGCAATCGGGTCCTCAACATCGAGAACACCGCTAATTTGGCGGCTGACCGCTTCGCAGTCTTCCACCAAAATGCCATTGGCATGATCGACATACACTCGCAACAGCGAGTGTCGACCTTGCGACAGGAACTCGATACCCCAGCATTGGTAGCCCAGGGATTCGACCACTGGAGCCAGCAAGGCCTGCAACTCTTCTAGCTTGCTCGACACATGAACTCCTCGCGCATGCCGTACAAATAAAAAATGGGCGAAGCGCCCATTCATTTACGCCGCCTGAAACTCTGACGACAAGAATCATCCATCTAGCAAAAAGCCCCTAAAAAGGGGCTCCACACTACTGCGCAGGAGCGTCAAACAAATTGAAAACCAGTGAACAACAAGCTCAACCAGCTTCCAACTAGCGCAACCCTGCTTTAAAGCTGGGCCGAAGTATACGACTGAACCCATATCTGGGTCAATCCAAGCTTCAGCAACAAGAAGGCCCGCAATCTGCGGGCCTTCTTGATTTGGTACCGAGGAGGGGACTCGAACCCCTACAGCCAAAGGCCACTACCACCTCAAGGTAGCGTGTCTACCAATTCCACCACCACGGCAAAAACCTGTATTACTTTTGCTCTACCGCTTTTGGCACATCAACCGGATCGGCTGCTGGCTTCTGCGCGTCAAGCACCGGCACATCATCAGTAGCCGGTTTTTCTTGCGGCACTTCCATCACTGCCGGAGCCGGCAGACCAACATCACCCGCAGTAATAGATTTTTCTTTAGCAAAAAAACCTAAACCCAAGCTAGTTACGAAAAAAGCGGCCGCTAGTATAGCAGTAACTCGACTAAGAAAGGTAGCAGAACCTTGACTACCGAATACGGTACCCGAAGCCCCAGCACCAAACGAGGCGCCAGCATCCGCACCCTTACCATGCTGCAGCAACACCAAAGCAATAACGCCAAGCGCGCCCAACAAGTGAATTACAACTACGACTGTTTCCAGCATTTCTCAGTTTCCTGCGGCGCGACAGATCGCCCCGAACTCATCTGCATTCAGGGAGGCACCACCAATCAGCCCCCCATCGATATCCGGCATGCCGAACAACTCAACCGCATTTACCGCTTTCACACTACCGCCATAGAGAATTCGCACCCCGCCGGCAATTTCGGCATTTTCCGCCGCCAACTGTCCGCGTATTGCCGCATGCACCTCTTGCGCTTGCTGCGCAGAAGCCGTCAACCCCGTACCAATAGCCCAAACAGGCTCGTACGCGATCACCGCATTAGCAAAAGCACCAACCCCCAACTCTTCAAGCACGCCACTCAACTGACGAGCGACCACTTCAAGCGTCTGACCAGCCTCGCGCTGCGCCAATGTCTCACCAAGGCAAAGCACCGGCAGCAAACCACAAGCCTGAGCCGCGGCAAACTTTCGTACCACCACTTCATCGCTATCACCCAGCAACAGGCGACGCTCAGAGTGGCCAACCAAAACCAAGCTACAACCGGCGTCTAGCAACTGACTAGCAGCCACTTCACCGGTTAATGCACCCGGCATTGACTCAACCGCACAATTTTGCGCACCGACAGCGATCACACCACCCTCAAGGCCGGCGACCACTTGCCCCACATGTAGGCAGGTCGGAAATACTGCAACATCAACATCACCCGGCAAAACCTGATGACGCAGACCTTCGATCAGCTCAGCGACGCTGGCGCGGGTACCGTGCATTTTCCAGTTACCAGCAACCAAGGGGCGACGCATGCTCAAGCTCATCGATCAAATTGGCCGCAGATGGTACCCAACAGCCGGCAAACTGGCAAGCGAATCAGGCACATACCTGCGTGACAACACTCGCCAACAGTTCGGCATAGGCACGTACCTGCGCGCCATCCTCGCCCTCAACCATCACCCGCAGTAATGGCTCAGTACCGGATTTACGCAACAGCACCCGCCCACGCCCCGCCATTCGCTCAGTCACATCGGCGCAAGCGGCCTTTACCTGCGGATGTTCAAGCGGATCGATACCGCCCGCAAAGCGCACATTAATTAACACCTGCGGACATTTCTGCACGCTACCACGCGCCTCGGCCAGACTGAGACCCGCACGTTTGAGCGCCATCAACACCTGCAGCGCGGCAATAATGGCGTCCCCGGTGGTGGTGTGCTGGAAGCAGACGATATGACCAGAATTCTCGCCACCCAGCTGCCAGTTGCGCTCCTGCAACTCAGCTATCACGTACCTATCACCGACCCCGGCCCGCACAAAGGGAATTTCAAGCTCAGCCAAGGCCAACTCAAGGCCCAGGTTACTCATTAGGGTGCCGACCACGCCGCCCTGCAGGCGACCACGCTCCTGCAAGTCGCGAGCGATGATAAACAGCAGCTCATCACCATCAACAATGGCGCCCATATGGTCGACCATCAACACCCGATCAGCATCACCATCGAAGGCAATACCCAAGTCAGCCCGCTCTGCTACTACCGCAGCTTGCAAAGCCTGCAAATGAGTGGAACCGCATTGATCATTGATATTTAGGCCATTAGGCTGCGCCGACAATACCGACACCTGCGCGCCCAACTCACGAAATACACTAGGCGCCACCTTATAGGCCGCACCGTTAGCGCAGTCGAGCACCAGCTTGAGACCGGCAAAGTCGGTACTGCTAGGCACGCTGCTTTTACAAAATTCGATATAGCGACCGGCCGCGTCGTTAATTCGCGAAACCTTACCCAGCTGCGCCGACTCAACCACCTCCATAGGCGCATCGAGTAATTGCTCAATCAGCAACTCGATCTCATCCGGCAGCTTAGTGCCCGCACCGGAGAAAAATTTAATGCCATTGTCGTAGTGCGGATTGTGCGAGGCACTGATCACAATGCCCGCCTGCGCATGAAAGGTGCGCGTCAAATAGGCAATCGCCGGCGTTGGCATCGGCCCCAACAACATCACATCGGCGCCAGCAGCCGACAACCCAGCCTCCAGCGCCGACTCAAACATATAGCCAGAGATCCGCGTATCTTTGCCGACCAGCACCTTGCAAATACCATGCTGACGAAACGCCATACCAGCGGCCCAACCGAGCTTAAGCATAAAATCCGGAGTGATCGGATAAACACCAACCCGGCCACGAATGCCATCGGTACCAAAATACTTCCTACTCATCTGCTTTTGCCCTTCTTATTCCGCCGCTTCAACCGCAGCAAGCATGCGTACTAAATCAACCGTTTCAAGCACATCATGCACTCGCAAAATTTTCGCGCCCTTGGCCAGCGCCAGGGCCGCCAAAGCCAAACCACCGGCCAGACGCTGATCAACATCACGCCCTAAAGTCTGGCCAATCATGCTTTTGCGCGACACCCCAACGAGCAACGGCAAACCGAACTCATGCAGCCTCTCAAGATGCTTGAATAGGCTCAAGTTGTGTTGCAAATCTTTCGCAAACCCAAAACCCGGATCAAGCACCAGCCGCCCTGCAGGGATGCCAGCAGCCGCACAGGCCGCCAGGCGCTCAACAAAGAAACCGTGAACCTCGCCAAGCAAATCCTGGTACAGCGGGTTTTGCTGCATGTTGCCCGGCTCGCCCTGCATATGCATCAAGCACACCGGCAAACCCGTGGCCGCCGCCGCCGCCAGCGCGCCCTCGCGGCGTAACGCACGCACATCATTTATTAAGCCGGCACCCAAGCGCGCAGCCTCGAACATGACCGCAGGTGTCGAAGTGTCTACGGAAATGATCACATCCAACTCTGCGGCGATCGCCTCAACAATCGGCGCCACACGCTGTAACTCCTGCTCAGCAGACACCGGCAGCGCACCAGGACGCGTCGACTCACCACCAATATCGATCAGACTGGCGCCAGCCGCCAGCATGGCTTCAGCATGCCGCAAAGCGGCATCGCGCAAATGAAAGCGCCCGCCATCGGAGAAAGAATCTGGGGTGACATTGAGAATACCCATCACCTGCGGACGGGTTAAATCAAGAACCCGATTGCCGCAAGGCAATCGGGTTGGGCACTGCAACGCGGTCATGGAAAAACCTTAATGCTCGCCAGCCGGGCCACCGATAGGCGTATCGGTTCGCTCAGCCACCTCGACAACAACTGGCGTACCCGACGAGGTGCCCGAACCATCCGACCAGTCTTTTGGCTCACGCACAACTCGCCCGGTCATGATGTCTTCGATTTGCTCGGCATCGATGGTTTCATACTTCATCAAGGCTTCAGCCATGACATTCAGCTTGTCGCGGTTATCGGCCAAAATTTGCTTGGCGGTTGCATAGCAATGGTCGATAAGACTGCGGATTTCCGAGTCGATCAGCTTGGCGGTATCCGCCGACACACTGCTTTGCTGGCTGCCCATGCTACGCCCAAGGAACACCTCGCCATCTTCCTCGGCATACATCAACGGCCCGAGCTTTTCCGACAAGCCCCACTTGGTCACCATGTTCCGCGCCAGCTGCGTGGCACGCATGATGTCGTTGGAGGCACCAGTGGTGACGCCATCAAAACCCAGGGTCATTTCTTCGGCAATTCGCCCACCAAACAACGAACAAATCTGACTGGTCAGCGCTCGCTTGGACAGACTGTAACGATCTTCCTCAGGCAGGAACATGGTCACGCCCAGCGCCCGGCCACGCGGAATGATCGAGACTTTATAAACCGGATCATGCTCAGGGACGATGCGCCCAACGATGGCGTGCCCGGCCTCATGATAGGCAGTATTGAGCTTTTCTTTTTCCGACATCACCATCGACTTGCGCTCGGCGCCCATCATGATTTTGTCTTTAGCCAACTCAAACTCTTTCATCTCAACGGTGCGCTTACCGGCGCGCGCAGCAAACAGTGCAGCCTCGTTGACCAGGTTGGCCAAATCGGCACCAGAGAAACCCGGGGTACCGCGAGCAATCACTTCAGGCTTCACATCTTCGCCAATCGGCACCTTGCGTACGTGCACCTGCAAAATTTGCTCACGACCGCGAATATCCGGCAGACCAACCACCACCTGCCGGTCGAAACGACCTGGGCGCAGCAGTGCCGGATCGAGCACGTCTGGGCGGTTTGTGGCGGCAATCACGATAATGCCGTCATTCATTTCAAAGCCGTCCATCTCCACCAGTAACTGGTTGAGGGTCTGCTCACGCTCGTCGTGACCGCCGCCCATGCCAGCACCACGATGGCGACCAACCGCATCGATCTCGTCGATAAAAATAATGCAGGGGGCGTGTTTCTTCGCCTGCTCGAACATGTCGCGCACACGACTAGCGCCCACGCCGACAAACATCTCGACAAAATCCGAACCGGAAATGGTGAAGAACGGCACTTTGGCTTCGCCAGCCACGGCTTTGGCCAGCAGGGTTTTACCAGTACCAGGCGAGCCAACCATCAGCACACCACGGGGAATACGACCACCCAAGCGCTGGAACTTGCCCGGATCACGCAAAAACTCAACCAGCTCACCGACTTCTTCTTTGGCCTCATCGCAACCGGCGACGTCAGCAAAAGTGGTCTTGACCTGATCTTCCGAGAGCAAGCGCGCCTTGCTCTTGCCGAAACTCATCGGCCCGCCTTTACCACCTGCGCCGCCTTGCATCTGGCGCATCAGGAACATAAATACGGCAATCATCACCAGAATCGGGAAGCTCGCCACCAGCAACTGCATCCAAATGCTTTGCTGTTCAGGCTGCTCGCCAACGATGGCGACATTGTTATCCATCAGGTCTTTAATGAGGCCGTTATCGGCAATCGCCGGGCGGACAATTTCAAAGGAGCCGCCATCAGTACTCTTGGCTTTGATCAGGTAGCCGTTGACGGTCACCTCTTTAACCTTGCCTTCCTGAACTTGCTGAATGAAGTCGGAATAATTGAGCTTATGACTCTCCGGCTGGCCGGAGAAATTGCTCATTACCGTCACCAGGACAGCAGCGATAATCACCCAAAGGATCAGGTTTTTTGCCATATCGTTCAATTAACTACCCTCTGTAGCAGGCCGCGCGCTGGGACCGTGCTTCGCATGACGGCTGGTTGATTTACCGGCCTAACTTACTACACAACCCCCACCACTGGCAGGCGCCGTCTGTAACCCTTTATGAATCCGTCGCCTCAGCCGCACTGACCAGCAACCATATTGGCTAATCAGTCACAGGCCAAAGTGCGCTTACTCCGCACTTGCGCCACCGCGAAATCCGCGTGCCAGCAGGTACTGCTCACGCGAGCGATCCCTCGAGGAAAGCGGCTTGCGCATCTGCACTTTCTCGAACATTTGCCGCACCTGCTTGTGGTACTGATCAAAGCCTTCACCTTGGAAAATCTTGATCAGAAAATCACCACCGGGGCGTAACACTTGCCCAGCCAGATCCAGCGCCAACTCGCACAGATACATTGCGCGCGCCTGATCGGCCATCCTTACTCCACTCATATTGGGGGCCATATCAGAAATCACAAGGTCAACCGGCTGATTGCCGACGGCCGCCAGGATCTGCGCCAGCACCGCCTCTTCGGTAAAGTCGCCCTGAATAAAGGTCACATCCTCGATGCTGTCCATCTCCAGAATGTCCGAGGCAATCAAGCGGCCCTTATCGCCCAGCACCCGACTGGTGACTTGCGACCAGCCGCCAGGGGCCGCGCCCAGATCGATAACGACATTACCGGGGCGCAAAATCCGATCCTTCTCCTGGATCTCCAGCAGCTTGTAGCTGGCACGCGAACGGTAGCCGTCCTTTTGCGCCATCTTCACGAAGGGGTCGTTGAAATGCTCTCTAAGCCAGTTCTGGCTAGTCTTGGAACGGGCCACTTGGCACCTCAAAAATAACGAATCGTGAATAGCTTGCTGCATTAGCGTTCTATGAATAAGCGGGCGGGCCACGAGTGGCTCGGGTAAACTGAACGCCGCTTTTTACCAGATCAGACGCAGGAATCAGATTATGCCGCTCACCCAGGAGCAGAAGAAACAGTACAAATCCATCGGCCACCATTTAAAGCCGGTAGTCACTATTGCCGACAATGGCTTGACCGAAGGTGTCACCGCCGAGTTGGAGCGTGCGCTCAGCGACCACGAACTGATTAAAATCCAGTTGCGTATCACCGTGCGCGAAGACCGTTTGGCAGTGATTGCCGAGCTGTGCAAAACGGCCAAAAGTGAATTGGTACAGGTCATCGGCAAAATGGCGCTGATCTATCGCAAGAACCCGCAAGCCAACAAGCAACTGTCCAACGTTAGCCGGCACGTCTAATCCTCGGCCTTCAGTGGCGCGCTCGACGCGCCCTGATTGCCGCGCTTGACGGCACCGCCTGCAACACCAGCAATAAGCCGCAAAATGCCAACAGCAGGTAACTGAACTGCAGCCACCACGCCGCCAGCGGCAACCACTGCAGCAGCGCGAAATACACCCCCGCCAACACCAGCACCGCCATTAGCAGCTGCCCACGAAAATCTCGCCAGCCACTCGCAACGCCCTCGGCCTGCACCAACACCAACAGCTGCAACGCAGCGCCGACCAGCGCAAAGCCGACCAGCACAGGCTTAAGTCGAGCACTGAGATCGTCGACCAGCAGGCCCGCCAAGCCGATTTCACGCAAGCCTGGCAACACCACAAAATGCAGTAGCCACAAACCGCCAACCCAAAACGTCTGGGCCAGCTGCCAAGTAACGGCGCCGGCCCGATACGGCTCGCGCCTAAAGATGGCGGACTTCGACAATTTCGTACTCGACCACACCACTCGGCGTTCTGACCACCACCACATCGCCCTCTTCCTTGGCGATCAAGGCGCGAGCAATAGGTGAGCCGACTGAGATCTTGCCGGACTTAATGTCCGCTTCGTCTTCGCCGACGATCTGGTAGGTCACCCGATCATCAGTTTCGACGTTAGCGATTTCCACCGTGGTGCCGAAAATCACCTTGCCGGTGCGCGGGATCGCCGCCACATCAATCACCTGAGCATTTTGCAGACGGCCTTCGATATCGCGAATCCGCGCCTCGACCATGCCTTGCTGCTCGCGAGCAGCGTGATACTCGGCGTTCTCTTTCAAGTCCCCCAGCTCACGGGCGGTGCCGATGTCCTGGCTGAGTTTGGGCCGCACAACCTTGGTCAGGTGCTGCAGTTCGTCTTCCAAGGCGCGAGCGCCCTGGAGTGTCATTGGGTATTTAGTCATGCCTTGAGTCCTGCATGCAGATCCTGCAAGCGGCGCACGGTCTTCTCTGGACCAAACTTCAACGCCTCACAGATTGCCTCGCCCGCCGCCAAGGTGGTGGTGCAGCAAATCCGGTGTTGCAGAGCATTACGACGAATGGAATAGGAGTCAGCAATCGACTGACGCCCTTCGGTGGTGTTGATGATCAGGGTGACTTCGTCATTTTTGATCATGTCGACAACGTGCGGACGACCTTCGGTAACCTTGTTGACGCGGCGCACCGGCAAACCGACCGCCTCGATCATCTTGGCGGTGCCCGAGGTGGCAACCACCTCAAAGCCCAGTTCAATCAGGCTGCGCGCCAACTCGGCCACCAACGGCTTGTCGTCATCGCGCACGCTGATAAAGGCGCAACCGCTGTTGGGCAGGATCTCACTGGCGCCCAATTGGGCCTTGGCAAAGGCCTCACCGAAGGTGTCGCCAACGCCCATCACTTCACCGGTCGACTTCATTTCTGGGCCGAGGATCGGGTCAACGCCGGGGAACTTGGCGAACGGGAATACCGCTTCCTTGACGCTGTAGAAGTTCGGAATGATTTCTTTGGTGAAACCCACTTCAGCCAGGGTCTTGCCGGCCATTACTCGTGCGGCGATCATCGCCAGCGAGATGCCGATGCACTTGGACACGAACGGTACGGTACGCGAAGCGCGCGGATTAACTTCGATAACGAAGATATCCTCGCCCTGCACCGCCATCTGCACGTTCATCAAACCGACCACGCCGAGTTCGATGGCCATTTTCTTGACCTGATCGCGGATCTCATCCTGGATATGCGCGGGCAGCGAGTACGGCGGCAAGGAGCACGCCGAGTCGCCGGAGTGCACACCGGCCTGCTCGATGTGCTGCATGATCGCGCCGATCACCACTTGCTCACCATCGCAGACCGCATCGATATCCACTTCAATCGCGCAATTCAGGAAGTGATCGAGCAGCACCGGGCTGTCGTTGGAAACCTTCACCGCTTCGCGCATATAGCGACGCAGCTCTTCTTCTTCGTAGACGATTTCCATCGCCCGCCCGCCCAACACATAGGACGGCCGCACCACCAAGGGATAACCGATAGTCTTGGATGCCGCCAGCGCTTCGTCTTCGCTGCGCGCAGTGAGGTTGGCGGGCTGGCGCAGATTCAAGCGCTGGACCATCTGCTGGAAACGCTCGCGGTCTTCGGCGCGGTCGATTGCATCCGGCGAGGTGCCGATAATCGGCACGCCAGCCTCTTCCAGGGCGCGGGCGAGCTTCAGCGGAGTCTGGCCGCCGTACTGCACGATGACGCCTTTCGGTTGCTCGATACGGACGATTTCCAGCACGTCTTCCAGGGTTACCGGCTCAAAATACAAACGGTCCGAGGTGTCGTAGTCGGTGGACACAGTTTCTGGGTTGCAGTTGACCATGATGGTTTCATAACCATCGGCCCGCAGCGCCAAGGCGGCGTGCACACAGCAGTAGTCGAACTCGATACCCTGGCCGATACGGTTCGGACCACCGCCCAGGATCATGATCTTGTCACGGCCGGTCGGCTTGGCTTCGCACTCTTCCTCGTAGGTCGAGTAAAGATAGGCGGTGTCGGTGGCGAACTCGGCGGCGCAGGTGTCGACGCGCTTGTACACCGGCAACACCTTCAGCTTGTGCCGATGGTTGCGCAGGTTCTTCTCGGTCACACCGAGCAGCTTGGCCAGGCGCGCATCGGAGAAACCTTTGCGTTTGAGCTTGAGCATCAGCCCATGATCAATCGAGGCCAGACCCAAGGTCTGTACATGGGCCTCGTCTTTGATCAGGTCTTCGATCTGCACCAGGAACCAATGGTCGATCTTGGTCAGGGCGTAGATATCGTCGCAGCTCATGCCGGCGCGGAAGGCGTCGGCCACATACCAGATGCGCTCGGCGCCTGGCACGGTCAATTCGCGGCGCAGAATGCTGGCGGCTTCCGGGTTGCTCGGATCGACCATAGGGTCGAAGCCGTTAACCCCGACTTCCAGGCCGCGCAGGGCTTTTTGCATCGATTCCTGGAAGGTCCGGCCGATGGCCATGACCTCGCCCACCGACTTCATCTGAGTGGTCAGACGGGCATCGGCCTTGGGGAATTTCTCGAAGGCAAAGCGCGGCAGTTTGGTCACTACATAGTCGATGGACGGCTCAAACGAAGCAGGGGTGCGGCCGCCAGTGATGTCGTTCTGCAACTCGTCGAGGGTGTAACCGACGGCCAATTTGGCGGCAATTTTCGCAATCGGGAAGCCGGTGGCTTTCGAGGCCAGCGCCGAGGAACGAGATACCCGCGGGTTCATCTCGATCACTACCATACGGCCGGTGTCCGGACAGATACCGAACTGCACGTTGGAGCCGCCGGTTTCCACGCCGATCTCGCGCAATACCGCCAGGGAGGCGTTACGCAGGATCTGGTATTCCTTGTCGGTCAGGGTTTGCGCCGGAGCTACGGTGATTGAGTCGCCGGTGTGCACGCCCATCGGGTCGAAGTTTTCGATGGTGCAGACGATGATGCAGTTGTCGTTCTTATCGCGAACAACCTCCATCTCGTACTCTTTCCAGCCGATCAGGGATTCGTCGATCAGCAATTCGCTGGTTGGCGACAAGTCGATACCGCGAGCACAAATCTCCTCAAATTCCTCTCGGTTATAGGCGATGCCACCACCGGTGCCGCCCATGGTGAAAGACGGCCGAATGATGCACGGAAAGCCGACTTTTTCGAGGACCACGTAGGCCTCGTCCATGCTGTGGGCAATGCCGGAAACCGGGCACGCCAGGCCGATGTCTTTCATCGCCTTGTCGAAACGCGAGCGGTTTTCCGCCTTGTCGATGGTGTCGGCGTTAGCGCCGATCATCTCAACGCCAAACTTCTTCAGAACACCGTGCATTTCCAGATCGAGGGCGCAGTTCAGCGCCGTCTGGCCGCCCATGGTTGGCAGCAAGGCGTCCGGGCGCTCTTTTTCGATGATCTTGGCCACAGTCGACCATTTGATCGGCTCGATGTAGGTGGCGTCCGCCATGTCCGGATCGGTCATGATGGTGGCTGGGTTGGAGTTCACCAGAATGACCCGATAACCCTCTTCGCGCAGCGCCTTACAGGCCTGGGCGCCAGAGTAGTCAAATTCGCAGGCTTGGCCGATCACAATGGGGCCGGCGCCGAGAATCAGGATGCTTTTAATGTCTGTACGTTTTGGCATGGTCTTCTCTCGAATCCTTTGGTCAGCTGGCTCACTGGGTTAACCGCCGCGCGGTGGTGTTGCGGCAAGCGGGGGTTAAAGCCTGGCGCGCTGCATGTACGTTTGGGTCTTGCTGCTGCGGGCGCCTTGCCTAGACGCCCGCAACACAATGCTGCTGTAACTGCCTAGCGCTGCTTGGCCATCGACTCGATAAAGCGATCAAACAATGGCGCTACATCGGTCGGGCCTGGGCTGGCTTCCGGGTGCCCTTGAAAGCTGAAGGCGACCTTATCGGTGCGCTCAACGCCTTGCAGGGTGCCGTCAAACAGCGACTTGTGGGTCGCCCGCAAATTAGCCGGCAAGCTCACCTCATCCACAGCAAAACCGTGGTTCTGACTGGTGATCATCACCACGCCGGTTTTCAGGTCTTGCACCGGGTGGTTGGCACCATGGTGGCCGTTAACCATTTTCACGGTCTTGGCACCACAGGCCAGAGCCAGCAGTTGATGGCCAAGACAGATGCCGAATAGCGGAATTTCGGTTTGCAGCAGTTCTTGAATCGCCTTGATCGCGTAGTCGCACGGCTCAGGATCGCCTGGGCCGTTGGACAACAGCACGCCATCCGGCTTGAGCGCCAGAACCTCGGCCGCCGGGGTTTGCGCCGGCACCACGGTCAGGCGGCAACCGCGCTCAACCAGCATGCGCAAGATGTTCTGCTTAACGCCAAAGTCATACACCACCACATGGTAGGGCAGTTGACTGGCGGCGATTTCCGCATGTTCGTTGCTGGCCAGATCCCAGACACTGGAACGCCACTCGTAGCGTTCAGTGGCGCAAACCACCTTGGCCAGGTCCATACCCTTGATACCGGGGAAGCTGCGCGCCAATTCGAGCGCCCGCTCTTCGGTGGCATCGGCGCCGACCAAGATACAGCCGTTCTGAGCGCCTTTCTCACGCAAGATGCGGGTCAGGCGGCGGGTATCGATACCGGCAATGGCCACGACACCATGCTCTTTCAGGTACTCAGGCAGCGTCTGGGTGTGGCGCCAGTTGCTGGCCACCAGCGGCAGATCACGAATCACCAAACCTGCCGACCAGACGCGCGTGGACTCGGCATCCCCCGGATTAGTGCCGGTATTGCCGATGTGCGGATAGGTCAGGGTAACGATTTGCTGGGCGTAGGAAGGATCGGTGAGGATTTCCTGATAACCGGTCATGGCAGTGTTAAAAACCACCTCACCAACGGTCTGACCGTCGGCTCCAATGGCATCACCGCGAAAAATGCTGCCATCAGCAAGGGCTAAAATGGCAGGTTTAAGGGCTGACTTAGTCAAGAAGACCTCCGGTAAAGCAAAGCTTGAAGCAAACGCAAATTGTAAAAAAGCGGGATGACGTGTTGACCGTCACCCCGCTTTTTTATCTGATTCATTTTGCGCAACTTTTAGTGGACACACTAAAGCTGTAGCTTATAGAAAAACGCCTTTTTGGTCTACCGCTATCAACGCCTGCCGGCCAGATTAGCGCAGATCCAGCACATCCTGCATGTCGTAGAGCCCGGCTACGCGCCCCTCGAGCCACAATGCTGCGCGCACTGCACCCTTGGCGAAAGTCATCCGACTGGAGGCTTTATGGGTGATTTCTACGCGCTCGCCATCACTGGCAAACAAGACCGTGTGATCACCGACCACATCGCCTGCGCGCACGGTGGCAAAGCCAATGGTCTGCCGCTCGCGAGCGCCGGTTTGACCTTCGCGACCATACACGGCCACTTCAGCTAAATCGCGACCCAAGGCCTGCGCCACCACCTCGCCCATGCGTAGCGCCGTACCCGAAGGTGCGTCGACCTTGTGCCGGTGATGGGCTTCGATGATCTCGATATCAACCTCATCACCCAGCACTCTTGCGGCGGTATCCAGCAGCTTCAGGCAAAGATTAACGCCGACGCTGAAGTTGGCAGCAAAGACGATTGGAATCTCTTTACCAGCCTCGGCCAGCAGCTGCTTTTCTTCCAGGCTAAAACCGGTAGTACCGATAACCATGGCCTTGCCAGCCTGCCGACAGAGCGCCAAGTTACGCAAGGTCACCGAGGGATGAGTGAAGTCGATCAGCACATCGAACTGCTCCAGCACCGCCGCCAAATCGGCCGACAGCGGCACACCCAACTTACCCAGCGCCGCCAACTCACCGGCATCGGCGCCAATCAAGCTGCTATCCGGGCGATCAACCGCTGCGGTCAAACGCGCATCCGTCTGGCCGACGGCCTCGATCAGGGTCTTGCCCATGCGCCCGGCGGCGCCCACTACGGCTATACGTCGCATATATCCAGCTCCCAACTGTTCAGCCAAAGCCGCAAACCGCACAGCGGCGACTTACTGCTGATTATTTAAAACCTTTTTAGATCGTCGCGAGCGCAGGTCAGGCAAGGCGCAACACAGTAACAGCCGAAGGCTGGCCCGCAGGGTGAGCGAAGCGAATCAAACAGGCGAGGACAGCACCGTAAATGAGCAGTACTCGTTTCACTCACCCTCCGGGCCGCGCTAAAGCACGTTAGCGCCAAGGCGCTTTCCGAGCCTGTTTTCAACGAAGCATCACCAAGCGCAGCAGATATTAAAAAGGCTTTTACACGTCGCCGAAGAAACGCTTCACCCCTTCAAACCAGCCATTGGCTTTCGGCGAGTGCGCCGTATCACCGAGCAACGATCCGCGAAACTCTTCGAGCAATTCGCGCTGACGCTTATTCAGCTGCACCGGCGTTTCGACCGTTACCTTGCACATCAAATCGCCAGCACCACCGCCGCGCACCGGCGCCACACCTTTGCCGCGTAAACGAAACATCTTGCCGGTCTGAGTGCCATCGGGAATTTTCAACTTAACCCGACCGTCCAGCGTCGGCACTTCCAGTTCACCACCGAGAGCTGCATCGGCAAAGCTGATCGGTACTTCGCAGTACAGGTGCTTGCCGTCACGCTGGAAGATCGCGTGTTCACGCACATTCACCACCACATACAGATCGCCAGTCGGACCGCCCAGACTGCCTGCCTCACCTTCACCGGTCAGACGAATACGATCACCGGTATCAACTCCAGCCGGGACTTTCACCGACAGGGTTTTGTGCTCTTCAACGCGACCCTGACCATGGCAACTGGTACATGGATCGGCAATCATCTTGCCATTGCCATGACAACGCGGGCAGGTTTGCTGCACCGAGAAGAAGCCCTGCTGCATGCGCACCTGACCGATACCGCCACAGGTGGTGCAGGTGATCGGGCTGGTGCCTTTTTTCGCCCCAGAACCATCGCACGGCTTGCAGCTGACCAGGGTTGGCACGCGAATGGTCACGGTAGTGCCACGCACCGCCTCTTCCAGATCCAGCTCCAGGGTGTAGCGCAAATCGCTGCCACGCTGGGCGCCGCCACGGGAACCGCCGCGAGCGCCACCGAAGAAATCACTGAACACATCGCCGAAAATATCGGAGAAGTTGCCATTACCGCCACCACCGCCGCCGCCACCCATCTGCGGGTCAACACCGGCATGGCCGTACTGATCGTAAGCCGCGCGCTTGCTGGCATCGGAGAGAATTTCGTAGGCGGCATTGGCCTCCTTGAATTTCTCTTCGGCCGACTTATCGTCCGGATTGCGATCCGGGTGGTGCTTCATGGCTAGCCGCCGGTAAGCTTTTTTCAGCTCTGCCTCGCTAGCGCCACGTTCAACACCGAGTGTTTCGTAATAATCACGCTTGGCCATAACCTTCCTGCTCTCTCAAATCAGCTACCGCAAATCAACTGCTGCAAATCGCCACCACCAGACACGCCAACGCGGGAGCAAGCTCCCGCGCGGCGTATTCTGCCCATTACGACCGCAGTCGCAACAGGCTAGAGCGAAAGTTAGCGGATGCTTATTTGTGCTCTTTAACCTCTTCAAACTCAGCATCGACCACATCATCCGCGCCCGCTGCGGCCTCAGCACCCGGAGCTGCCGCGTCGGCTGCCTGGGGTTGCTCGGCGTACATTTTTTGCGCCAGCGGCGTGGTGGCTTCCGACAGAGCGTTCATCTTGGCCTCAATGGCTTCTTTGTCGTCGCCTTTGATCGCCACTTCGAGCTCGGCAGAAGCCTTCTCGATTGCGACTTTCTCGTCAGCAGTCACTTTGTCAGCGGCTTCAACCAGCATCTTGCGCGTGGCGTGAACCAATTGGTCGCCCTGATTACGCGCCGCTGCCAGCTCTTCGAACTTGCGATCTTCTTCGGCGTTAGTCTCGGCATCGCGCACCATCTGGGCAATTTCTTCCTCAGACAGACCCGAGTTAGCCTTGATGATCACCGACTGCTGCTTGCCAGTGGCTTTGTCTTTGGCCGATACGTGCAGGATGCCGTTGGCATCGATATCGAAAGTCACTTCGATCTGCGGCACGCCACGTGGCGCCGGCGGAATCTCGGCCAGGTCAAACTTGCCCAGCGACTTGTTGCTGGCGGCTTGCTTACGCTCGCCCTGCAGCACGTGAATGGTCACGGCGCCCTGGTTGTCATCGGCGGTGGAGAACACTTGCGACTTCTTGGTCGGAATAGTGGTGTTCTTCTCAATCAGCGCAGTCATCACGCCACCCATGGTTTCGATACCTAGGGTCAGCGGGCTAACGTCGAGCAACAACACGTCCTTAACATCACCAGACAATACCGCGGCTTGAATAGCTGCGCCCATGGCCACAGCTTCATCCGGGTTAACGTCTTTACGGGCTTCTTTACCGAAGAACTCGGTCACCAGCTTCTGCACCAACGGCATACGGGTCTGGCCACCGACCAGAATCACGTCGTCGATCTTGCCAATGTCGATACCGGAGTCCTTCAAAGCGATACGGCAAGGCTCGATGGTGCGTTGAACCAGATCCTCGACCAGCGCTTCGAGCTTGGCGCGGGAGATTTTCACGTTCAAGTGCTTAGGGCCGGTGGCGTCTGCGGTGATGTACGGCAGGTTCACGTCGGTCTGTAGGCTCGAAGACAGCTCGATTTTGGCTTTTTCAGCGGCTTCTTTCAGGCGCTGCATGGCCAACGGATCACCCTTAAGGTTCATGCCGCTGTCTTTCTTGAATTCGTCAACCAGATAGTCGATCAGGCGTATATCGAAGTCTTCACCGCCCAAGAAGGTGTCACCGTTAGTGGCCAACACTTCGAACTGATGCTCGCCATCGACTTCGGCGATTTCGATCACGGAAACGTCGAACGTACCGCCACCCAAGTCATAAACGATCACGGTATGATCGCCCTTGGCCTTGTCCATGCCGTACGCCAGAGCGGCTGCGGTTGGTTCGTTGATGATCCGCTTAACATCCAGACCGGCGATCCGACCGGCGTCTTTGGTCGCCTGACGCTGACTGTCGTTGAAATACGCAGGAACTGTGATCACCGCCTCGGTTACTGACTCGCCAAGATAGTCTTCGGCGGTCTTCTTCATTTTTTTCAGAATTTCAGCCGAGATTTGTGGCGGCGACATTTTCTGGCCGTTCACTTCAACCCAAGCATCGCCGTTGTCTGCCTTGGCAATCTTGTAAGGCACCATCTTAATGTCTTTCTGAACCACTTCCTCTTCGAAGCGACGACCGATCAAACGCTTCACCGCGTACAGGGTGTTGTGCGGATTGGTCACCGCCTGGCGCTTAGCCGACTGACCGACCAAGATCTCGCCATCCGCCGCGTAGGCAATGATCGACGGCGTGGTACGGGTGCCTTCGGCGTTCTCGATAACTTTAACGACACCGTTTTCCATGACCGAAACGCAGGAGTTAGTAGTCCCAAGGTCGATACCGATAATTCTGCCCATCTTCACTCTCCAAAATTCTGTAGTAATTTTTTTTGACTGTTTCGTGGCCGCCCAGCTGCCACAAAAGCGCCTTGGTATACATTCAGGCCTTAGCCAATAGATGGGGCCTGAGGACTAAATTTCAAGCCTGCTCGTCGATGGACGGCGGCGCCTCACTCGGCGCCTTACTGACCACTACCATCGCCGGACGCAACAGACGACCATTGAGCAAATAGCCCTTCTGGAACACCTTGAGCACGCTGTTGGGCTCTGCATGGGTGCTTTCCTGCATGGCCATGGCCTGGTGATGCTCGGCGTTAAACGGCGCGCCGTGGGGATCCAGCGTTTCCAACTGATAGCGCTTGAGAGTGTCCTGGAACAACTTCAGGGTCAGCTCCAGACCTTCACGGACAGGCTTGATCGCTTCATCGTCCGGGTTCGACAGCTCAAGGCCACGTTCAAGACTATCAACCACCGGCAGCAAGTCGCTGGCAAACCGCTCCAAGGCAAACTTGTGGGCTTTTTCAACATCCTGCTCGGCGCGGCGGCGCACGTTTTGCAAATCAGCCGCAACCCGCAAAGCCTGATCGTGGGCACTCGCCAACTGCTCTTCAAGCGCCTGCACGCGAACCACTAGATCGTCGCTCGATCCGCCATCAGCCGTCGAATTCGCTTCGAAGGCTTGCGCATCAAGGTTCTGTTCGTCAGCCATGCGTCTCTCCTCTCATATAACAATGCCGTAACAATGCCGAGCCTCAACCCGCATTTCAGCCCTAAATATGGGGACAAATTCTTCAGCTTCAAGGGCCAACAAGGATTGTCAGCAGCAAACAAAACACTGTATAAATAACCAGACAAAGCCTTGGGAGCTGCCGCCATGCTGGTGCATCTTGCTGTACACAACTACGCCATAGTCGAGCACCTCGACCTCGAACTGCACGCCGGCATGTCGGTGATTACCGGCGAAACCGGCGCCGGTAAATCGATCATGCTCGACGCCCTCGGCCTCGCCCTGGGGGATCGCGCCGACAGCGGCGTGGTGCGCCCCGGCGCCGATAAGGCCGATATTCTGGCCAGCTTTGATCTCACTAACATTGCCGACGCCCGCGCTTGGTTGGCCGAACGCGACCTCGATCACGACGGCCCCTGCATCCTACGGCGGGTGATCACCGCCGAGGGCCGCTCGCGCAGCTACATCAATGGCTCGCCCTGCCCACAGGGCGACCTCAAGGCCCTCGGCGAGTTGCTGATTGATATTCACAACCAGCACGAACACCAGTCCCTACTCAAACCCGACACCCATCGCCGCCTGCTGGACGAATACGCCGGCAGCCAGGAACTGGCCCGCCAGGTGCAACTGGCGGCGCAGCGCTGGCGACAAACCCGCAGCGAACTGGAGCGCCTATCCAGCGCCAGCGACGAGCAACGCGCTCGCCATCAACTGCTCAGCTACCAGCTTGAAGAGCTGGACAACCTCGCCCTCGGCGACAGCGAATTGAACCAACTGGAGCAGGACTACAAAGCCCTGACCAATGCCGAAAGCCTGCTCAGCGCCTGCCGACTGGTACTTGAACACTGCAGCGAACACGACAGCGGCAATGTGCTCTCGACCCTGACCTCCAGCCTGCAGCGCCTCGCGCCTTTTAACAGCAGCGCCGGCGCTATTGGCGAGGCCGTCAACCTGCTGGCCAGCGCACAGATTCAGGTCGAAGAGGCGGTCGGCGAGCTCAACCGCTTTCTCGATCACTTCGACGCCGACCCGGCCCGCCAGCAACTGCTGGAAGAACGCCTCGACATCATCTACACCCTGGCGCGCAAACACCGGATTCAACCGAGCGAACTGAGCGCACTGCAGCAGCAATTGTTTGATGAACTCGAAGGCCTGAATGCCGACGATCAAGCCACCGAACGCTTGGCCGAGGAGCTGGCCGCTTACGCCCGCCACTACCAGGAAAAAGCCAGCGAGCTAAGCCAACTACGACAGAACGCTGCCAGCTCTCTGGCCGCCGCCGTGGAAGCCGAAATCCAGCGCCTAGGCATGCCCGGCGGGCGCTTCAATATTGAGTTACGCAGTACCAGCGGTGCCGAGCCGCACCCCCAGGGTCTTGAGCAGGTGGAATTACTGGTCAGCGCCAACCCTGGCCTGCCGCTCAAAGCGCTGGCCAAAGTCGCCTCCGGCGGCGAACTGTCACGTATCAGCCTGGCGATTCAGGTGATCACCGCCCAAACCTCGCGGGTGCCCACCCTGGTCTTCGATGAAGTGGACGTCGGCATCGGCGGCCCCACCGCCGAGGTGGTCGGGCAACTGCTGCGCCGCCTCGGCGAACGCGGCCAGGTGCTCACCGTCACCCACCTACCCCAGGTCGCCGCCCAAGGCCATCACCATCTGTTTGTGCACAAGGCCCGCGACAGCGATGCCACCCACACCGCCGTCGCGCACTTGGCTTGCGAACAGCGCGTGGAAGAAATCGCCCGCATGCTCGGCGGCGTCGACCTCACCAAGGAGTCACTGGCACACGCGAGAAAAATGGTCAGTACCGCGCAAAGCTGAATTTCAGCAACGCCAGAATGCACAAAGGCGACCCATGGGTCGCCTTTGCTGCTTTACCGCGACGCTTACTTTTTCTTGCGTACGTAGAGCACCAGGTTGTGATCGACCAACTCAAAACCGTGCTCACTGACGATCTCTTTTTGGCGCTTTTCAATCTCAGCGTCAATGAATTCGATCACCTCACCGCTCTCAACACAGACCATATGGTCGTGATGCCCACCGTCAGCCAATTCGAATACTGCGTGACCACCATCGAAGTTGTGGCGCACCACTAACCCGGCAGACTCAAACTGGGTCAGAACGCGATAAACCGTGGCCAAGCCAACGTCTTCACCGGACTCCATCAGCGCCTTGTAAACCTCTTCCGCACTCATATGTCGGCGCTCGGCCGAGTCGAGCATCTGCAGAATTTTGACCCGTGGCAGGGTCACTTTCAGACCAACTTTGCGTAGCTCGCTATTTTCAACCATGGTCAGCTTTCTCACGGAAGCGGCTTCGCAGCTTCCTTTAATGCAGGTATGATCGGGGTTTCGTTTGCCCAGCCAAGATAGTGGAAGTCGCCCACCGATGCAAAACACCAAGCTCCTGCTGACCAGCCTGACCCTTGCAGGGTTGTTCGCACTCGCCGGCTGTTCGTTCCCCGGTGTTTATAAACTCGACATTCAACAAGGTAACGTCGTTACGCAGGACATGATAGACCAGTTGAAGCCTGGAATGACCAGACGACAAGTGCGGTTTATTATGGGCAACGCCTTGATCAGCGACACCTTCCACCCCAACCGCCTGGATTACCTCTACACCTTGCAGCCCGGTGGCGGTCAGCGCCAGCAAGAACACGCCAGCATTCTATTCAATGACAATGACCAGCTGATCGGCCTAGCTGGTGACTTCATGCCCGGCGTCAGCCGCGATGAAGCCATTCTTGGTCAGGAAGCCGGCAGCACCCCGAGCAGCCAACCTAAGCAGCCGACCGAAACCAAAGAAGCGCCACCGGCACCCGGCTCATTGCTGGAGAAGATCCAAGGCGAAGTCGACAACGTCGAGACCACCCCTATGCCTAGCCCTGAACCCCTGGAAAGCGCACCGCAGTGAGCCTCGCAACACTAAAAAGCCCGGAGATCCGGGCTTTTTTATGCGCGCAACAACCCCCCGCTAACCGCCCAAGGCTTTGGCTTTCGCGGCCTTTTCGGCACGCTGCTTACGCACCTCTTTGGGGTCGGCCAACAGCGGCCGATAAATCTCGACGCGCTCCCCGCCAAGCAACACCCGCTCCTGCGGCTGACTCAGCGCCTTGCCAAAAATCCCCAGCGGGCAGCCGGATAAATCCAACCCGGGAAAATACGCATCCATGCCCGACGCCAGCGCAGCCTGTCGCGCAGTGGTGCCACAGGGCACCTGCAGACGCAGGAGTTTTTGCCGATCCGCCAGGGCGTAAGCCACTTCAATACCGATACTCGGCTTATCCATAGAGCTGTTTTACCCGCTGACAGAACGCGTCGACCAGAGTGTTGGAGGCCTGATTAAACAAGGGCCCCAGGGTTGCCCGCACCAAAGGCCCGGCATAGTCAAAAGACAGATCCAGACTGATTTTGCAGGCCTTGTCGCCCAGCGCCTTAAACTCCCAGACCCCGTGCAGCTGACTAAAAGGCCCCTCCTCAAGATTCATCTCAATGCGCTGGCCGCCAAGCAGCTGATTGCGCGTGACAAAGCGCTGGCTCAAGCCGCCCTTGGCAACCACCAGCCGCGCAAGCATCTGCACCTCACTGACCTCTAACACCTCAGTCGCCGAGCACCAAGGCAAAAACTCCGGATAGCGGGCAACGTCGTTAACGAGGTCATACAGGGTCTGCGCCGGATAGGGCAACAAAGCGGAGCGCAGAATACGAGTGGTCATGCCGGTCTCACTTACACAATGAGGTAACAAATACGCCGACGAGGGCAACAAAGCCCTCGCCAACAAAATAAAAACGCCAACCTGGCGCCCAGTGCAACAACGCCACAGCCATGCAGATCTAGCAACGACATTATGGCGCGCGCATTGTCCGGGTTTCCGCCCACCCTCTCAAGCAGCCACCTTCGCCGTAGCCGTGCCGGTCACGACTGCTTATAATGCGCCGCTATGGCCAAGCAAAAGAAACAGTCTCAGGGCAGCATTGCCCAAAATAAGAAAGCCCGTCACGACTACTTCATCGAACATAAATTCGAAGCAGGTTTGGTGTTGTCAGGCTGGGAAGTCAAAAGCCTGCGCGCCGGTAAAGCCCAACTGGTCGACAGTTATGTGCTGCTAAAAAATGGCGAGGCCTGGTTGATCGGCTGCCATATCGCGCCACTGACCGCCGCCTGCACCCACGTGATTGCCGACCCGCTGCGCACCCGCAAGTTACTGCTGAACAAGCGCGAACTGGAAAAACTGATCAACGCTGTGCAGCAAAAAGGCTACGCCTGCGTCGCCCTGGCGATCTACTGGAAAGCCCACCTGATCAAGTGCGAAATCGGCCTTGGTAAAGGTAAAAAAGAGTACGACAAGCGCAACACCGAGAAAGAACGTGACTCCGATCGCGAACTGCATCGGGCCGTGCGCAACAAGGGCAAGGAAGACTGATACGGCCGCGCACCCAGCGCAGCCGCTCTACTTCAAGCTGCTACAAGCCCTGCCGCCGCTGCGCCCGCGCGGTGCGCTGGGCCTCCTGGCCGACTTCCGCCAACACCTCCTGCACATAGTCGATATGCCGGTTCGACACCTGCCGCGCCAACTCCGCCTGCCCACTCATAATCGCCGCGTATAGTTCGCCGTGCTGCTGCATCAGCATCTCGCGGGTTTCGCTGCGCTGGGCGTACATGCCACCAATATTGGTCAGCACATTGCGCTTGAGCAGATCAAACAGCGCACGGATGGTGTGCAGCAGCACGGCGTTATGACTGGCCTCGGCAATCGCCAGATGAAAGCGTGCATCCGCCGCGCCCTCCTGCGCCCTGGTGACCTTATCGACCGCGGCATAGCACTGCTGTAACTCCTCGAAGGCTTCGCGCAAGCGCTCACGGTCCAGCTCGGTGGCACGCTGCGCGGCATAGAAGGCGCAACTGCCTTCCAGGGTATGGCGAAACTCCAGCAGGTCGCGCTGCGCTTCGGGGCTGCTTTCCAGCAAATGCAGCAAGGGATCGCTAAAGGTCGCGCCCAACCCCTCGGCCACGTAATTGCCACCACCCTGACGACTGACCAGCAAGCCTTTGGCGACCAATTTCTGAATCGCCTCACGCAGCGACGGCCGCGACACGCCGAAGCGCTCCGCCAATACCCGCTCCGCTGGCAAGCGCTCACCGGTCTGCAGCGAGCCCTCAAGAATCAGCGCTTCGAGCTGACTGACGATGTCATCCGACAAACGGCGCGGCTGCACCTGACCAAAGCCCATAAATCCTCCTAGCTGCATGGCACCGCGTTTAGCTCGCGCTTACGCGGTGTTTCTCATCAATGCCGCCCAGCCTAACCAGCCGGCAAAAGCCTCACAAGGACGGCGCGTCACGCCCACCTTAGACCAAAGTCGTAGTGCGACAAATTGACAGACAACAGCCGTCCTTTTACTCTGGCCCAGTAGTTTTGTAAATTGGTATTACCAATTTATTCCGGTAAGCGTCACAAGGCCTGCCAATCGCCTTAGCGTTTACACCCAGGCACTCCAACAACAATTAGGGGCCACCCCATCATGCAAACCTGGCAACAGTTCTACACCCCACTCGGCAGCCTCGGCAGCCTCGGCAGCCTCGGCTGGTCGGCGATGGCGGCATTGATTCCGATCGTATTCTTCTTCCTGGCCTTGGCCGTGTTCCGCATGAAGGGCCACGTCGCCGGCAGCATCACCCTGGCACTGTCGATTACCGTGGCGATCTTCGCGTTCCAGATGCCCGCCGACATGGCCTTTGCTGCCGCCGGCTATGGCTTTGCCTACGGCTTGTGGCCGATTGCCTGGATCATCGTTGCGGCGGTATTTCTCTACAAACTCACGGTCAAGAGCGGCCAGTTCGAGGTGATCCGCAGCTCGGTATTGTCGATCACCGACGACCAGCGCCTGCAGGTGCTGCTGATCGGTTTCGCCTTTGGCGCCTTCCTCGAAGGTGCGGCCGGTTTCGGCGCTCCGGTGGCGATCACCGCCGCCTTGCTGGTGGGCCTGGGCTTCAACCCGCTGTACGCCGCCGGTCTGTGCCTGATTGCCAACACCGCGCCGGTGGCCTTCGGCGCCCTGGGTATTCCAATCACGGTGGCGGGCCAGGTAACCGGCATCGACCCGTTCAAGATCGGCGCCATGGCCGGTCGTCAGCTGCCTTTCCTGGCGGTGCTGGTGCCCTTCTGGCTGGTAGCGATGATGGATGGCTGGCGCGGCATCAAAGAAACCTGGCCGGCGGCGCTGGTAGCTGGTGTCAGTTTCTCCATCACCCAATACCTCACCTCCAACTTTATCGGCCCGGAGCTGCCGGACATCACCTCGGCGCTGGTCAGCCTGGTCTCGCTGACGCTGTTCCTTCAGGTCTGGCAACCGGCGCGCGCCGCCAAGGCCGCAGTGGCCGGCGTTAGCTCTGCAGTAGTGGCATTCGGCGGCGGCTTCGGCGGCACTCGTAGCACCACACCGACGCCATACAGCTTCGGGCAGATCCTCAAGGCCTGGTCACCCTTCCTGATCCTCACCGTACTGGTGACCATCTGGACCCTGAAACCCTTCAAGGCCATGTTCGCCGTCGGCGGCGTACTGGAAAACTGGGTGCTGTACTTCGCCATCCCGCATCTGGACCAACTGGTGATCAAGGTCGCGCCGATAGTCGCCAACCCAACCGCCATTGCCGCCGTCTACAAATTCGACCCGGTGTCAGCCACCGGCACGGCGATTTTCTTCGCGGCGCTGATCTCGATGCTGGTATTGCGGGTCAACTTGAAAACAGGTCTGACCTCTCTGCGTGACACCCTGGTCGAGTTGAAACTGCCGATTCTGTCAATCGGCATGGTGCTGGCTTTCGCCTTCGTCACCAACTACTCCGGCATGTCTTCGACCCTGGCGCTGGTACTGGCCGGCACCGGCGTGGCTTTCCCGTTCTTCTCGCCCTTCCTCGGCTGGCTCGGGGTGTTTCTGACCGGCTCGGACACCTCGTCCAACGCCTTGTTCAGCTCGCTGCAAGCCACCACCGCACACCAGATCGGGGTAGACCCGACCTTGCTGGTGGCCGCTAACACCAGCGGCGGGGTGACCGGCAAGATGATCTCGCCACAATCGATCGCCGTCGCTTGCGCCGCCACCGGACTGGTCGGCAGGGAATCTGATCTGTTCCGCTTCACCCTCAAACACAGCCTGATCTTCGCCGCCTTTGTCGGCCTGATCACCCTGCTGCAGGCCTATGTGTTCACCGGAATGCTGGTGCATTAAGAACCTGCCTACGATCTCTTGATCGTCGGCCATGCTGCGTTGAAATTGGGCTCGGGCTGCTCATTTACAGCTCGTAAACTCCGCGCCCTCACCCAATTTCGCCTTGCCTGGCTCTAGCTCAAAAGATCGTAAACAGGCTCTAAGAGCCCCCCTCTGTCGACTGCGGCAGAGGGCAATAACAAGTTTTCCCTGGTGAGAACCCCATGATCATTTCTGCCTCCACCGACTACCGCGCCGCCGCCCAACGCAAGTTGCCGCCGTTCCTGTTCCACTACATCGACGGCGGCGCCAACGCCGAACACACGCTACGCCGTAACGTCAGCGATCTAGCCGACATCGCCCTGCGCCAGCGGGTGCTGCGCGACATGTCGCAACTGAGCCTGGAAACCCAACTGCTGGGCGAAACCCTGGCCATGCCGGTGGCCCTCGCCCCGGTCGGTCTGACCGGCATGTACGCGCGCCGTGGCGAAGTGCAGGCCGCCAAAGCCGCCGCCGCCAAAGGCATCCCCTTTACCCTGTCCACCGTTTCGGTGTGCCCGATCGAAGAAGTGGCGCCGGTCATCAGCCGCCCGATGTGGTTCCAGCTCTATGTGCTGAAAGATCGCGGCTTTATGAAAAACGCCCTGGAGCGCGCCAAAGCTGCCGGCGTCACCACCCTGGTGTTCACCGTCGACATGCCGGTGCCCGGCGCCCGTTACCGCGACGCGCATTCGGGCATGAGCGGGCCGAACGCGCCGCTGCGCCGTATGCTGCAGGCCGTGATGCACCCAAGCTGGGCCGTGGATGTGGGCCTGCTGGGCCGCCCCCACGACCTGGGCAATATCTCCGCCTACCGTGGCGACCCCACGGGTCTGGCCGACTATATCGGCTGGCTGGGCAACAACTTCGACCCGTCGATCTCCTGGCAAGACCTGCAATGGATTCGTGATTTCTGGGACGGCCCCATGATCATCAAGGGCATCCTCGACCCCGAAGACGCCAAGGACGCGGTGCGCTTCGGCGCCGACGGCATAGTCGTCTCCAACCACGGCGGGCGCCAACTCGACGGCGTGCTGTCCAGCGCCCGCGCCCTGCCGGCCATCGCCGATGCGGTGAAAGGCGAGCTGGCGATCCTCGCCGACTCAGGGGTTCGTACCGGCCTGGACGTGGTGCGCATGCTCGCCCTCGGCGCCGACAGCGTGATGCTCGGCCGCGCCTATATCTATGCCCTGGCCGCCGCCGGTGGCGCCGGAGTAAGCAACCTGCTGGAGCTGATCGAGAAAGAGATGCGCGTGGCCATGGTGCTGACCGGTGCCAAATCGATCCGCGACATCAGCGCCGGCTCGCTGGTACGCGAACTGGGCCGCTGAGCGCAGCACGGCACCTGTAGGAGCGGCTTCAGCCGCGATGCTTTCAAGGCAAACGGCATCGCGGATAAATCTGCGGCCACAAAAAGCCACGCCTAACAATAATCCGGAGCACCCATGAGCCTGCCCGTCGCCTTTCTTGCCGCCGTCGAACACCTGATCCCCCATAACCGGCGCTTCGACGACCCGCTGTCGACCCTGGCCTTCGGCACCGATGCCAGCTTCTACCGGCTGACTCCAAAGCTGGTGCTGCGGGTCGAGAGCGAAGCCGAAGTGATAGCGTTGCTGCAACTGGCCAGCACTCATCGGGTGCCGGTGACCTTCCGCGCCGCCGGCACCAGCCTGTCGGGCCAGGCCATCAGCGACTCGGTATTGATAGTGCTGGGCGATCACTGGAACGGTCGCGAAGTACGCGGTCAGGGCACGCAGATTCGTCTGCAACCGGGGGTGATTGGTGCTCAGGCCAATGCCGCACTGGCCCCCTTCCAACGCAAGATTGGCCCCGACCCGGCCTCGATCAACGCCTGCAAAATCGGCGGCATAGTCGCCAACAACGCCAGCGGCATGTGCTGCGGCACGGCGCAAAACAGCTACCACACCCTGGCCGGAATCCGTCTGATTCTGGCCGACGGCAGCCTGCTGGACAGCGAAGACCCGCTCAGCGTGGCGCGTTTCCAGGCCAGCCACGGTTCACTGCTTGAACAGCTGGCCGAACTGGGCCGCCAGACTCGCAGCAACCCCGAACTGGCGGCCAAGATCCGCCATAAATACCGGCTAAAAAACACCACCGGTCTGTCACTGAATGCCCTGATCGATTACCAGCAGCCGCTGGATATCCTCAGCCACCTGATGGTCGGATCCGAAGGCACCCTCGGTTTTATCAGCTCGGTCACCTACCACACGGTGCCGGACTACCCGCACAAAGCCAGCGCACTGATGGTGTTTCCCGACGTGCACAGCTGCTGCCTGGCCGTCACCGTACTGAAGAGCCAGCCGGTGTCGGCGGTGGAATTACTCGACCGCCGCAGCCTGCGCTCGGTGGAAAACAAGGCCGGCATGCCGCTCTGGGTCAAGCAGCTCTCCGCTGGCGCCTGCGCCTTGCTGATCGAATCCCGCGCGGCCAGCCAAGCGTTGCTGCACGAGCAGCTGGCGCAGATCATGGCCTCCATCGCTCATTTTCCGCTGGAGAAACAGGTCGATTTCAGCTCGGACCCGCAGGTCTACGAGCAGCTGTGGAAGATCCGCAAGGACACCTTCCCGGCAGTCGGCGCCGTGCGGCAGACCGGCACCACGGTAATCATCGAAGACGTGACCTTCCCGGTCGAACAACTGGCCGCCGGGGTCAATCGCCTGCTGGCACTGTTCGATATACACGGCTACGACGAGGCGATCATTTTCGGCCACGCCCTGGAAGGCAACCTGCACTTCGTCTTCACCCAGGCCTTCGACACGCCGGAGCAAGTGGCACGCTACTCGGCCTTTATGGACGAGGTGACGCAACTGGTCGCGGTCGAGTTTGGCGGTTCACTGAAGGCCGAGCACGGCACCGGGCGCAATATGGCGCCCTTCGTCGAACTGGAATGGGGCAGCGATGCCTATCAGTTGATGTGGACGATCAAGCGCCTGCTCGACCCGCTGGGCATTCTCAATCCCGACGTGGTGCTGTCGAGCGACCCGCAGATTCATTTGAAACACCTGAAACCCTTGCCGGCCGCCGACGAAATCATCGACAAGTGTATCGAGTGCGGCTTCTGCGAGCCGGTTTGTCCATCCAAAGACCTGACCCTCAGCCCGCGCCAGCGCATCGTGATCTGGCGCGACATCCAAGCCAAACAACGCGCTGGTATAGACACCCGCGAGCTGGAGCAAGCCTATCAATACCAGGGCCTGGACACCTGCGCCGCCACCGGCCTATGTGCCCAGCGCTGCCCGGTGGGTATCAACACCGGCGACCTGGTGCGCAAACTGCGCAGCCGTGACGCTCAGCACACTGGCACCGCCAACTGGCTGGCCGAACACTTTGCCGGCACGGTCAAAGGTGCGCGCCTGACCCTGATGGCCGCCAACGGCGCGCGCAAATTGCTCGGCGCGCCGCTACTGGCCAAGACTTCGACGGCGCTGCGCAGCCTCTCCGGCAACCGTCTGCCACTGTGGACCGCCGCCATGCCACAAGCCGCGCAGCCGATCCGGCTCACGCCTGCGCTCAGCGACCAACGCCCGCGAGTGGTTTATCTGGCCGCCTGCGTATCCCGCGCCATGGGCCCGGCATTCGGCGATGCCGAGCAAATGCCGCTGTTCGACAAGACCCGCGCCCTGCTGGAGAAAGGCGGCTTTCAGGTGGTGCTGCCAGACAACCTGGACAACCTCTGCTGCGGTCAGCCATTCGCCTCCAAAGGCTATGCCGAACAAGCCGACAACAAACGTCAGGAGCTGATCGCGGCGCTGCTGCACGCCAGCCGCGGCGGCCTCGACCCGATCTACTGCGACACCAGCCCCTGCACCCTGCGCCTGCTGCAAGACGGCCTCGACCCACGGCTAACACTGCACGACCCGGTGAAATTTATTCGCACGCACCTGCTGGATCGGCTGACGTTCAGCCCGCAAGAGCAACCCGTCGCCGTCCACGTCACCTGCAGCACCCAGCATCTGGGCGAAGCTCAAGGCCTGATCGATATCGTTCGTCGCTGCACCCAACAACTGGTCATCCCCGAGGGCATCCACTGCTGCGGCTTTGCCGGCGACAAAGGCTTCACCACCCCAGAGCTAAATGCCCACGCCTTGCGCAGCCTGAAAGACGCCGTACAGATGTGTGATGAGGGCATTTCCACCAGCCGCACCTGCGAAATAGGCCTGTCGCAGCATGCCGGCATCGACTACCACAACCTGGTGTATCTGCTGGACCGCGTCACTCAAGCCAAAAGCCCGGCCTAGCCCGACGCGACCGACGGGCATCAAACGCGGCGCGAGCTTTCTATACTCAAAGCCCGCCCATGGAGAATGCTTATGCGCCGCCTCAGCCTATTTATCTGCAGCCTGCTGCTCAGCACCCCACTCTGGGCCATGCACTGCCCGGCAGACATGGCCAAGATCGACGAAATCCTCAAGACCGACCCGCCACGCGATCTGACCCTACTCACCGAAGTGCGCAAGCTGCGCGCCGAAGGCGAAGCGCTGCACAAGGCCGGCAAGCATGCCGATTCGGTCAAAGTGCTAGGCCAAGCGCTCGATCTACTGGAGGCCGGCAGCTGATCCAGCACGCTCGAGTGTCGACGCTCAGGAACCTTTGCCGTACACTGCGAGTCAGAGTTGTGTCACCACAACTTTGGGGCCGATTAGGATTCGACGCCGGTCGCGAAACTTTAGGGGCATGCCGAGTAGGTAACAGGACTCGTAAATCCACTGTTGCAAAAATCCATAATTGCCAATGACGACAATTACGGTGCGCAACTAGCTGCGTAAGCAGCCAAGTGCCACTTCTGGTAGCTTCGGCTCCAGCAATCATCAGGGGATGTCTGTAAACCCAAAATGATTGTCATATAGAACAGAATCGCCGTGCAGTACGTTGTGGACGAAGCGGCTAAAACTTACACAACTCGCCCAAAGCACCCTGCCCGTCGGGCGGCCAAGGGTTAACTCAGTAGACACGGCTAAGCATGTAGAACCGACAGCGGAGTACTGGCGGACGGGGGTTCAAATCCCCCCGGCTCCACCAAATGCACCACCCTAAACCCCTGATTTTCCTAGTGAATTTCAGGGGTTTTGGCTTTCTAGGGTAGTAGGTGTCGAAGAAGTGTCGCACGCTGCTGCAAAGGCCAAATAGTGCCAAGAACAGAATCCTTCCGGATTGGATAGATACCTTTCCGGTCCAATCAAAGCAAAATTCGCACGACAGGGTAAGTATTTGATCAAAAAGTGAAACTGAGGTTTGACAGATAAAACTCAGATACGGATAATGCGCGCCACAAATAGCAACGTAGCTCAGTTGGTTAGAGCACGGCATTCATAATGCTGGGGTCGGTGGTTCAAGTCCACTCGTTGCTACCATACAAAACAAAGGCTTACCTTCGGGTAGGCCTTTGTCGTTTCTGGGGTATGGACTACAAACAGACTACATCCCGACTACTGACAAATTCTCAACCCTTCCAAGGGTTGATGATCAAGATCCCAAACCGATCAAAGTCCCGAACATTACGCGTAGCAAGCTGCGCACCGTGGACACGGCAAATAGCCGCAATTTGCGCATCCGCCATACCAGCAGCCCGACCCGATGCCTCACTCTCGGAAACAAGCTCGGCGTAAAACTCAGCAGCCTCTAAGTCAAAGGGCAACACATTGCCCGCGAAATCCTCTTCAAACATAGCGACCGCTAAAGCGTGCAAGGTTTGCTTGCGCTTTCCATCGCTCATGCGCGCAATGCCGTAGAGGATCTCAGCCACAGTAATCGACGTAACCATCAGGCCATTAGCCGCCTGAGCATCAACCCACGCCAAGACCTGCTGATTTGGCTCAGAGCGCATTAGCTCTGAAAGAACATTCGTATCAAGAACGATCATTCATCAAAGTCCGCAGCTCGTGGTTTGTCCTTACGCGCTGGAATTTCAAGATCCGCGCCACCTACCTGCGCAAAACGGGCATGAATACGGCTACCAATCCCACCACGCGAGTCTGATTTCTCGATGGCGCGACGAATAATCAGTCGTGCCTCTTCCTCCATTGAATGACCATGGCTAGCGGCCTCAATGCGCAGGCGTGCCTTAAGGTTGTCGTCGAGATTACGAATAGTAATGCTAGCCATGATGCCTCCAAGTGCAATCAATGAGATCACTGATAGCATAACATTGACTTAGGAAATGACATACCCACTCTGGACCAGCGGAGAAAGCCGCAAAGCCGACTCCAAGTGATCCGGCGACATATGCGCATAGCGCATGGTCATCGTGATGGAGGCATGCCCGAGGATGCGTTGCAGGCCGAGGATGTCACCACCGCCCATCATGTAATGACTGGCAAAGGTGTGCCGCAGGATGTGGGTTAGTTGACCTGGGGTACTGATCTTGGATCGCTCATAAGCGCCACGGAATGCCGCTCGACACGACATAAATAATCGACCATTTCCGGGCATGCCCAGCTTTAGCGCCAACGCTTCCACCCCGGGAGGAATGGGCACCGAACGCGACTGGCGATTTTTGGTGCGATGAAAGTGGGCTTTGCCGCTATACATCGCTTTACGCTCAAGCGATTCCGCCTCATCCCAACGACAACCCGTGGCGAGGCACATCAGCGCAACCGGGTAGGTGTGCGTATTGGACGACTTGCGGCACTGCCCCAGCAATTCATGGATCTGTGGCAAGGTCAGAAATGACAGCTCGGTCTGGTCGGTTTTGATTTGGCGGATATTGGCCAGCGGATTAACGCCATGCCATGCGCCCAACCGAATCAACTCAGAGAAGACAGCGGACAAATAGCGCTGCTCATGGTTGATGGTTTGCGCGGATACCGTTTTTAACCGTGACTGCCGGTAACGTGCCCAAGCCAACGAATCGAACTCAGACGCATACGGATTACCCATGCGCTCAACCAGAGCCAAGGTGCGCGACAGCCTGTATTTGTTGTCTTTAAGCGTGCAGCCGTGCAGTTCCTGCCAGACGTTCACCAGATCCGCCAAGCGATCATCCAGCGGCCTGCCGGTATTGTTCAAGCTGGCGAAGAAATCGGATTCATAGCGCTGTGCAGCCGATTTAGTCAGAAAACCATATTTACGGATACGCCGACCGCTACGACCATCCTCGTAGAAATCCGCTGTCCACGTTTTGCCATCTTTACGAGTGGTCATACCGCCCTGCCCCACCTGATCGACCGTTCTGTCAGCAGGTCGCGGATGTGCTCATAAATCTGATTTTCAGTCTTGCCCTTGGCTTCGTAGTGATCGCGGATCACTGGCCAGCAATCCCATTCCTTGAGGCTGGCGAACGCCTTTTTTGCGCCGACACGCTCCCGTGCTAACAGGCTCACGAAGTTTCCCACGAACAGCTCAACATTCTTACCCGAGAAGCCTTTGGCGGTTTTGTAATGACGCTTGTAAGCCGTGTGGTCAACCAATGACACCACCGGCACAGAGACACGCACATCCTGCCGCATCAGCGTCCAGAACGCGTCATACAGACCTGTACAAGCCTGATAACGGAACGACGCAAGACCGTATTGAAAAAGGCCGTCTAGGTGTGGCGCAAGGTGCTGGTAATTGGTGGTGCCAATCACTGCGCCGGTGTGCGCATCGCAGGAGCCGTCTGCAAACTGCTGCACGATGGAGTGATGAAAGCGCAGCTCCACACGCCAGACCGTTTCGTCTGGGTTGTAGTTGAGCGGGCAAGCAGCATCAAACGGGTTATCCAGCGTGCGCCAGACCGATTCCCAGTAGTCGAGTTTGTCAGCCGATTTGGCCTGCAGGGATTTGTTGTAAATGGCCAGTTGCATGCCAGAGGCAGAGCCGAACAAAAACGATTGAGCGCAGCCGTAAGTCACCGACTCCCCGGCGTGATGGATCTCCTTAATGCCCGAAATATCCCGACGTGAACGCGCACGACACTGCATTTCACTGGTCAAATCGGCAGGGGGTGTCCAACCCTGAAAGTCTAATGCCAGATGCGCCGCGCACTGACTGACTTCAACATGCTCAAGCGCTTCATGGGCGAAGCGATCCATCCATTCTTGCAGCACTTCAGGCGAGCACGATTGAATGGCGTGAGGACTGACCTCGATTTTCATGTGTGAACCCACCACGTCCACTTTGACGTTGAAGTTTTTCAGCAGCAACACAAAGCCAAGGTCGGCGTTTTGCAGCTTGTACTGATAACCCGAGTCACGGCCAATACGTCCAGCGTGCCATGTGTGCCCGGCAAAACTGACCATGCCACCCTGCTCCACCAGACAGAGCAATTCAGGGCGCGGTAAGCCTTTGTAATGTTGGCGCACCGTGTCGACACGACAGCCAAGCAGGCGAACGCCTGTCAGGTCAGTCAACGCTGTTGTCTTGGGGTTTAGGAACAAACGACCGAACGGCGATTCCTCAGCTGTTAGCAAATCGAGACGAATTTGATCAGTTGCTTTGTTCACTGTGTTTCTCCGATTACTCAGGTCTAGTGAGGTTCTTAAAAGCTATCTATCTGACGTGCTACAGGGACGTCACCGGGCGGGCTTCGCAGGCGCTCGCGGGCTCGCGCACTTGCGAAGGACCCGCACCAAAGCCGCCCCATTGATCGAGCCACCAGCAATCAGTGATGAACATCCCCAGCAGAAAGCCCAACGCGAACGCTGCGCAGAACAGGTTTTTAATCATGGTTATTGGCTCGCGGTGCGGGATGAGTCGGGAATGATCGTGAGGCGCATTTGCGGCGGTTCTGGTGGCGCTTCAGGGGCTGCCGCAATGGGCGCGCGCTCGGTGCTTGTGCCGTCGAGGCTTAGCGAGGTGCGGTCGGCAATCGCAGCATCGAAACTGCCGTACTCAACCGAGTTCTGGCAGAAGGCAAAGGTGGTTTTGTGCCAGGTGCCTTGCTGGGTGAAGCACTCGCAGATGTAAGATTTTTCGCCGGCCGCGACCACCCGGTAACGCTTAGCGTTGCGGTCGATGTAGCTGGGGTCGCTGGAAATCATGCACGACAGGCGCGGGTAGGTTTTCGGCTTGGTCAGGCTGTCGTAAATCGGCGCGGAGCTGGGTAGGTCAGGAATGCGCGGCTTTCTGATTTCAACGTATTCGGCCGCGGTGAGTGTTTTGCTTTTAGTGCCGCCCTCAGCGGGAGGAACGACGCTGGGCAGCATGCCGGCCGCACCACCCGCAGCACCGGCCACAACGCCTTCTGCTGCCTTGGCCGCATCCTTGCCGTTGAAGCTGTCGAAGGCGCGGTAGAGCATGAAGGCGATGAACAGAATCAGCACCGGGATAATCAGCAGCTTGCCGGGCGGGCGAAATTTGAAGTGGTGCTCTACCGCCGAGTCATAGACCCCGAAGAATTTTGAGTCGAGCTTTACGAAGCTGTGCGAGGCATCTTTCAGCGCGGTTTGTTTTTCAACATCGATGTATTTTTCAGCTTCGTAACGCGAGAGCTTTTTGCCGCCGAAGATACGCAGCACATAGATGTGTTTGTTGCAGAGCTTGCGAATGTGGGCATCGAGAAAAGAGGCGTGCTGAGTAACCAGATGCACCTCAAGACCATCGTGCCGCATGGTCTCAAACTCTGAGCAGTAATCCGGCACGGCCTTGCGCGGATCACGCACACCAAAAAAACGCTGGGCCTCATCGATCAGGACGATGGAGTTATCCGGCAGCTCAAACCATTTATGCGGATCGTCGAATTGATACCACTGGGCCTTGAGTTTTTCCGGCTTGAGGCCGTTGACGTTGTGGTAGTAGACCGGCCGACCCTCGGCCTTGGCTTTGGCATCCAGCTCTTTGATGGCGTTGAGGGTTTTGCCGTGGCCTTGCAGGCCGGTGCGAAAGGCGAGCATCAGTCAGCCCCTACGCCCGGAACACGGTTTGATATTTCTTGCGACCGTCGGCCACCTTGTCGATGCCGGCCAAGATCAGCCGCATGCCGACCGCGCTCAACAGGATGTTTACCGCCACATCGACTTTCATCAGGCCGAGGATGTGTTGCACCAACGGCGGCGCGGTAATGAAGTTGGCCAAGATGTAATCCTTGGCCTCGCTGACGACAAAATTAACGCCGTAATAGGTCACAGCACCGATGGACAGATAACGCATGCCGGTGGTGACCAGCCGGCCAACAATGTCGAATAGCATCAGGGCGAAATAGGCGTAATACATTTTATGAATTCCCGAACGATTGGCCGATGTACATAGCGGCCGTCAGGCTGGCCATGGCCACCACCAGCCATGACATGGAGGTCGCAAAGTTGCAGAACAGATCATTTTTGAAGGCGTATTGGCGGCCGAAGACCGTAAAACTTTGCGCCGGCGGGCAAGTGCTCGGGAGAAAGCGGGTGTGGCCGGAAAAGAGCGATTCGAGGTGAACTTCGCTTTCTTCTAGGTCGCCATCGGGATCTTGCAGCGCTTCGCCGATGGTGGTTTTGCCTGCGCCGTTGTAGTCGCTGTTACGCACGCCATTACACATCTGGATTTTTTCCAGCTCGGCCGTGACACAGGCGATTGAGTCGCCCGAGCAGACGAACACATCGCCACAGGCCAAACCGCCAGCAGAGCCGGGGGTCGGTTGTGAGCCTGTGCCCGGCCCGGTGCCTGTGCCGGGAGTCGTGCCGTCACCGGGATCAGTACCACCACCCGGACAGCCCGCCCCCGATGGATTGGCAACACAGGGATCTACGGGGGCGTGCAACCGGGGCCGCTCGGGTTGGCAACGCACGGATCGACTGGCGGGGTACAACCGGGGCCGGCAGGGTTATCAATGCAGGGATCAGGTGGCGGATCAGCAACGCAACTGCTGCCGGAAAGCACCGTTCCGGGCGGGCATTTGCTGGTATCGGGTTTGGGGGCAGTGTCGGCCGTTGAACAGGTTTCGCCGGTTTTTTTGACGTTGTAATCACAGTGCATAAACGTCGGCACTTGGTCATTGATGGCGTAGCAGCTATCAACCGAAACCTTAGCGACCTTGCAACCAGCCGTGCACACCGGAAACGGCGGGACGGTGGCCGTGGCGGGATTTACGTTGTTTGGAAAGGAGGTATCACGCGGCCCCAGCGGCCAAGTGATCGATGCAGGCTCATCCGCTTGGCAGGTGTATTGATTAATTAAGGCCGGCACGTTGCCGGTCATATTGAAGCCGCCAGAACCCGTAGTGCCGTTTGAGTTAATGGTGTAGGTGAAAACACAGCCGTTATAGGTACTGGCATGAGACACGCCAGTGATGGTGATGCCGGTGGTGTTGATTAGATCGGGAATAACTGAGGTGCAAACCTCAATGGCGGTCTCAAAAAAAACATCAGGCTTTGACCTTAAATAATAACCATCAGTAGCCGCAGCTAGACCCAGAAGGGGTCATAAAAATATATGACTTTGGACTAGCAAGAAAAACAGGATTCAATGCCGAAACAGTTGGCTTCATTGGAACTCACGGCTTTGCGGCGCCAGAGCTATACACTGACAATCCGAGTTTCACAACAGCCATAGACGTATATTCATTCGGAGCAACAGCATTATTCCTTGCTTCTGGAACACTACCAAACGAATTAATATACTCAAACGGCCGCCCAGTTGCCCCGCATCACTTTAATCTAACACCAATATCGCTGGACGCTGAAGTTATAGAAATCCTAAATCTATGCTTGCAACACAACCCTGCAAACCGCCCGAGCATTACGGCCCTGCGCGACACACTTGCAAAACACATACTTATTAACCAGCATCAGGCCTTAGTAGTGCATCGCGGCACAGCCACTTATTTAAACACCAAAAACAGAGGCATTGCACTAGAACTAATAGGCATAGGAAAAATAGTAATTGAATACAACGGAACAGATTTCATAGCCACGAATATAGTTAGTGAAGTCTACATAAATAACAGATTAGTCTCAACAAATGCCGAACTTCCCGGCAGCTGTGTTGTTGCGCTTGGCTCCCCCCAACGACGCGCAAACGATCGCGAATTCATTATATTCGACATATCGAATCCGGAGATACTCCTTTAATGACACAGCATGCAGCCGGAAATATAATAGGTAATCGATACACAATTCATGGCCAAATTGGCGAAGGGGGCATGCAATATGTTTACAAAGCGCACGATCAATTACTGGACAGATTTGTTGCTTTAAAAACCCCGAAAAACAGCTCAGCCACCAAACGTTTTAAACGTAGCGCAATAGTAGCCGCAAAAGTAAACCATCATAACGTAGCCAAAACACTTGATTATGTTAGAGAGGGCGACAATAGATATTTAATTGAAGAACTAATTGAAGGAAAAGATCTACAAGAAGCACTACTTGTAAAATCAAAATTCTTAGACCCATACCTTGCAGCCAGAGTATTCAATCAACTAGCTAAAGGGTTAGCTGCCGCGCACCATGCAGGAGTAATACACAGAGATCTAAAACCTTCAAATGTAATGGTAAGTGGCGAATACTCTCTTACCTCACTAAAGATAACTGATTTTGGCATTGCCAAAATGGCTGGGGAAGAGCTCACTGATGCAGCTATGGGCGGCCCCTCAACGATATCGATGTCACAAACTGCAGTTGGTGCTTTACCTTATATGGCACCAGAAGCGATAGAAACGCCTCATGAAGTTGGACCACCCGCCGATGTATGGTCCATTGGCGCAATGTATTATCAATTAATCACTGGACTTTTACCTTTCGGAAACGGACTTAAAGCAGTTCAAAAAATACTAAATGTAGACATTGAACCTGCACCAAACTTCCTGCTCCGCAATCCACAATTCAGCCCTCTTGCCAAAGAATTACTTTCTATCGCACTCTCCTGTTTAAAAAAATCCCCGAATGAAAGACCAACAGCGGATGAACTAGTAAGCAAATGCTGTCAGTTATGCTACGCAGTAGCACCTAGACACGAAGGCACTATAAACAATTTCCTACATAACTCCTGGGGATTTATTTCACAAGAGGATGGCAACGTTTTCTTTCACAAAGAAAGTGTCTACGGCCCAAATTCTATTAAAAAAGGTGCATCAGTAAATTTTTCAAAGTATGACGGAGGCGGTGCATTTCGCGCACACCCGGTGCTTATTTATGACGATGAGAAAGAGTAACTACATCTGCCCATTTTTCTGGATGATTATTTTTTAGTGAGGACTGGGCACCGCTGAAAACCTCATTCTGCGGGCTTCTCCGGTACAGCGAGGACACATTAGGGCTATTCATAATCACATGCTTGGCCCTCATCGAAAACGCCCTGGGTCATAGGGCGTCTAGGCTGTGATCTGGCTGCCAATACATCTATCAAAAATGCCGATCAGGGCCGTGTAATCGCAAACCACCGCACCAATGTTGGCTTGAATCCACTCGCCTTCGCCGACCACCCACCAGTCAATTTCATAGCCAGCGTTGACGATGATGTGCTCGAACAAGATGCGCTGAGCCCGACCATTGCCCTCACGAAAGGGATGAATAACGTTGAGGTCGCCAAAAAGCTCAGCCACAGCGACAACCAAGGTCGAGCGCTCAAGCCCTTCAAGCCAGTTGGCTTTTGATAGCGCCAAAAACAGCTTGTTGGCCTCAGGCTCAATACGATTGACGTTGCAGAAGCGGGTATCCGCTTTGGAAATATCGACAGTACGAATCTCGCCAGCCCAATCGTATACATCCCTGAACAAATACCGATGGATTTGCTGCAGATACGCAAGGTTGTAGGGCGGGAGTTCAAAATCGATTTCGCTAGCGGCAATCTGCGTTAGATCATGCTCAGCCTGACCGAGCAGATCATCATCCATAAGCCCAAGGCGATTGATCAGAACGCTTGTACTAGGATAACAATAGGAGTCTTGCCCAACTCCGTATTTGTCCAACACTAGGCCTGTTTGCAGCCGTATGCGCTCAACACGGCATCGCGAGTTGGCAGCGGTTTTTGCGCATCAGCGAGTGAGCTATTGAAACCTTCAAGCCGAAGGCTAGCCGCATAATTAGACCGACGAGTTTTTGCGCAATAAGCCTTCTTGGCTTGCAACGTTAGGGTAGTCATAGGGGGCGGTCTCCAGTGTTTTTGCTTGTCTAGTATAGCTTAAACGGGCTTGATACCCCTTGCAGAATCCGCCACGCATGCGTCGAAACGAGGTGACTACATCAGGCCTTTTTTCTGTAAAGCTCTGTTTTAGCGAGGTTAGATCAACACTAAAAGCCCCTTTTTATGGGACTCTCAGGCTCAACAGGGGCGGACTAGAGCGATTCATAATGCTGGGGTCGGTGGTTCAAGTCCACTCGTTGCTACCATACAAAACAAAGGCTTACCTTCGGGTAGGCCTTTGTCGTTTCTGGGTTGCGCATAGAATGTGCCTAAGCTGCGCCCAGTGCAGGTAACCAGGCTATTCATCAGCAAGCTGACGGGACATCTCGGCGATCACGATACTGACGATTGCCCGCAGCAGCCTCAACTCCCCGCCCAAGGTCGCCCGAATGCCGGCATTGCTTTGCGCGAGCAGCTGATTCTCCCTCTCGGTTTCGGCCAAAAGCTTCTGCGCATGATCCTGAACGGCGGCAACCAGCTTCTTAATCGCGTTTCTGGCGGTCGCCGACTTGATTCCCAGCGCCTCACCGGCGGCGAGTAACACCGGCAAGTTAATCTGTTGCAGCCGCCGCACACCCAGGATCGGCCAAGCCATCTCCGCCTGCTGAGGCCAACTATCTTGACCAAAAGCCCGCGTGCCGTAGACCGCAGTGCATAACAAGTCATAGAACGGCGCCAACATCACCGCCTTGCCCGTCAGCATAAAACTGAGGTTCTTCAGATGAGCATCCTCATTGCCAACCAACACATTGAACACCAGCCATTGAAACAGCGCCAAGCGCACCTTGGCTGCAGGCGTGCACAGGGCGTTTATGTCTCGCAGGCGGTCAATACTACCCTCGATGTATTTGTAACTCCGATCAAGGCCCAGCAACTGACAGGCATCTATGCAGTGCAAGCGCTCCCAACCCTGTACGCCAATGCGGCGATCAAATCGTTCAATTAGATAGACCGGCTCAGGCACATAGCGCCGATGCACTGCAGGCACATTCAAGCCAACCTTTGCTGCCAGCGTCATGACAAACCACTCATTAATAACCGAGTGCGCCCAAGCCTCGCCGGGGTGATCAGGCTTGAGGATATGCGTTGACGGAGCACTGCCTGTTGGTTCGAACAATTGGCCCTGGTCATAGACAATCGCCACCTTGTGCTGAGCGCCGGCCAGCGACATACGCTTAGCGGAGCGTTCCGCCAGCGGGATCTGCGGCATTTCCCGAATGCGCCGCGATAGCTCCTCATAGGGCAACAATTGCAGGCCACCCTCCGCTGGCACCTGATCGGCAGGCAGCAGCGTGATTGAGCCGGCCGATTCCGCCCCGAAGTGCGACAACAGACCAAAAGCGTCCGCCTCAGACACCCGAGCGGCATTGGCAATCAGCCTGCGCTGCCCCTCCTCCGGCAGCAGGTTGTCGAAATACCACTGCACCGGACGAACAGAGGCACCGTCAATATGCGCCTCGGCCTGCAGCGGCAAACCAGGGCACAGCGGATAGGCGTCAGGGCTACTCAGCCATGCCTGGCTATAGCCGAACGTCCATAAACCGTTCTGCTCCTGCAGCGCACCGATTCGGGCGTGGTTGATCCACACGTATAATTCGCGAGCCATTACTCAGCCTCACGCGGGGCAGCGCTCTTGCTGCTGTGCGTCGATCTGTTGCGGATGTGCTGCAGGTGGTTCTGCGTCAGCACCGAAAATTCTTCCGGCACCTCAACGGTCACGATAAGACCTAACTCCTTCATTACCTGGAAGAGCTTGCCCCACTGCACCGTCTCACCGCCGCGCTCCACCTTGCCGAGGAAATTCTCGCTGACACCGATGCTACCGGCCGCATCATCCTGGCGAAGCCCCATGGCTTTACGGCTTGCACGGATCACAGTGCCGAGCTTTGCCGGAGAATCGATTTCGAACTTCATCTGTAAATCCTTCTGATCATGAGGAATGTGTGCGGAGTCGAACCACCTGACACAAAATCCTTTAGCTCTTGAGGAATACCACCCGCGACAAGGCAGGGATAGATAAATCCTCACTATCATGAGGATTGTAGCAACCATGGCTCAACTCACAAGAAAAACCACATGATCGTGCGGATTTAATCACGACCGGCATCACTGCGAGGAGGCGACAACCCCATACGCAGAAGCCTTCGGGGAGACCGTAAACAGAACCATGATGGAGCTTATGGCCGGCGGAAAAGGCCCGCTGGCCGAAGGCGCCCGCAGCAATCTGCAAATGCAGGATCAGCGCGAACGCGAAGCCAACCGAGGCACACGCAAAAGCATGAAAGAGTGCATCAAGCCGGGAAACGTCATCGACGATGACGTAAAGGAATGTACCGAAGGGCTGCGCGATAAAACTTGGTAGCGTTTGCGCGACTACCAAGAATCAAGGGGAAAACAAATCAGTCCATTTTTCAGGCTTCTGCATACATTAGCGAATCTTCAGCAATGGGAATCAGACTGAACTTCTGAGTTTCCTGCTCTCTCTGAACGCGGAAAACCTGGCCTTCTCCACCGGGGCCCAGCGCCCAAAAGTAACGAGGCCAAGAAACTCTGATGCCCTGAACCTTGCGATAAGCATTGCGCTCCTTGGGGTCTGAAGGCTCCTCCGCATGAGGAGCCAAGGCACAGTGCAAATGCATGTAATGCAAAAGCTGAGCTATTTCTTTGCTGTGCTTCTTAACCTCACAACAGATCAGCTCGACATCGGACGACGCGCCATAACACACCAAATCAAACTCCCAAGTTTTGGATTGGGCGCCCAGATTGGCGGCGGGCCAACCAAATTGCTGGCTGAGTCTAGCGAGGGCGCCGATCGTGATGACCGGCTCCAGCCACAAGGTGATAGGCCGTGGACTCTGGGCTTTGGCACCCTGCCAAAATATCTGCTCCTTCGCCTTGCTGCGAGGCGCCAGGAAAAACCCATCCGACTGAGAAACCAGCCGCGCATCAACCGCCTGCATAAACCAGTGCGCATCAAACTCAGTTAGCTTATGGATGGACTCATCCCTAAAGCCTGCGGACGTATAGTTGCGGTGTGGCGCGTCGCAGAATGAAGGCAACCATTCGCCATGCAAACGACGCGTAAATCCCGCAAGTAATTCAGGCATAAAATATATCAACCGTAGAGTCAAACGTTGGCTTGAAGTGCGACGACCAGCAAGCGCCAGCGAAAAGAGGCGCCAACTTTATTCGTTAATAAGTCAGCGAAGTGGGCAGACTTATTTAATTGGGCACCCAGTTACCTTTCAGAAAATAAATCTATCCCCTTTTTCACTCCACCATTACCACCCCCAAAAGAAAAACTCAATACACACTAGCGCTGAGACCTACCTCAACTAGAACAGCGCAGAACTCCTCATTAGTTTTTAAATATTGCACTGAGGGATAATCCAGATATTTTGCACTCATCATAATTAAAGACAACAATGAAAAATCCGTAAAATTTATAAGCGTTAAATAATGCGAATTCCGATCTTCTAGATCAAAGCCATTGGAACCGCTAAGCTTTTCTGAAATTATCCGCACCATATTGCAAAACATTCTCGCATGTCCATAAATTCGATCAGCCGGATCGTAATCCTCTATGAGCGCAGCAATAATACTATTATCGTTACAATCCGCCTTCAACCGTTGAACTTCCAGCTCAAGTCTAATTACCGCCTCTGCACCATACAGTATCACACGCTCATCAACATCAACATCAACATCAGCCGAAACACTAACCCTAAATGACTCAAATGCAGCCCTTTGAGAATCAATCATATTAAACAGCTGAATTTCAAATGAGCGTAATTTTTCAGTTTTTCTAGTTATTTTTATTTCGTCTCTCAGGTCCGCATTGGCCTCATTCTGCAACGCAAGCGACTTTATGAGCAAGACAAGAGATATGAAGGTTAAGAGCGGATTTAGCAGCCCGCCGACATAGTCACCCAACTGCCCCCATACCTCCGGACTATCAGAAACCTTGTATCCTAGCTCGTAATAAAAATGAAAGGCGTACGACAAAAAAACGAACGCAATGAGTACCACTGCACTCCATACATACCTATTAGTCATCATGAAACCCTTTTACGACATACTTTATAATTTTCTCATCAGGAAGCCTGATGGGGGAGGCGATAATCTCGACATACCTCCATCTCTCGATATTTATTCCGTTATTATAATCGAGATTTTCTGAGAATTTCTTTTTCGTGGCAAACACAACATCCCTATATAGAGTTGAAAAACCAAATGCAACTGTCTCATCCCCTCCTTCCAACTGCAGCCGCCCATTGCCAGTATTAGTATTAAACCTCCTAATAGCAGCAACGATACTTAGCTTTTCATCAGTTCTTTTTGCCTTTATAGCTAGCCCTGTGGCTCTATCGAATTTGGCAAGCGGCACTCTTTCCGTAAGGCTTTTCCTGTAGTTAATAACAACATCATGATCAAATTTAGTGGATATCTCATGAATATCCACCATAGCAGACATTCTTAATTGCTTAATCAAAAGCTCAACAGAATTTTCGATTTTTAAAATCACTCGCTGAGCCTTTTCTGACAACTCATCAGTCTCTAAATACAAGGCTTCTTTCATAAAGTAGGACATCAACTCCGAAAAAGCTGAGGCTCCAATTTTTCTGTATTCTTTTTTTAGCTCATCATCTGATATATCAAGGCTAAAAATATGACCATAAGAACCTTTAAAACTTCTCTTCAACGTCGTCCTTACATCACTTTTATAAGTTTTCCTCTGCGGAACCTTCCCAGTCACCAATGTCTCAGCGATAATTCGAGTAGCATCAGACACGCCTTGCAGCGTATCCAACCCAGCCTTCATATCCACTTCATATACCGGCGTATTAATTACAACTTCAAAATTTACTGTCATAATTTCACCCATTTAAAATACGCTAGAAAAAACAATGCTTTAACGACCAAAGTTTGAAGAGCTTTATTTATGCTCTACCGGCAACAGTCAGATTTGAACAACGCCACGACATTTTGGATATTGCGAACACCCCCAAAACTCATTCCCAACATTCGCCCCACGCTTTGCTGTGCGCTTTTGCATTCCCGAATGACACACAGGGCAGCTAGGCACAGACAGCTGCTGTAGCGGCACTGGATTTATTTGAGTCTGGGTTCTAACGGGTGGCGTGCTTTGCGTACCGCGAGATGCAGTTATCCAGCGATTGAGTTCGGCACCCTCAACAAGACGAATATTGCGACCGCTAGCAAAGGCTTTAGCCTCCGCAGTAAAGGCCCCCGAGGTCACGACAAAGCCACCGACAGCCCCTTCGGCCGCAATCACACCAAAGAACTCACGAATGACCGTGACGCCGACTTTAAGTGAGCGCCACTGTTTGCATTGCACGAGGTATTTTTCGCGATCTTTGTGCAGGATCAGGTCAATGCCGCCATCCGGGCCATTGCCGCCGGTTTCAGTAACGGTAAAACCCTGACGACGAAATGCTTCGCCCGTTAGCTGCTCAAATTGCTGCCAGCTAATCCCCTCAATGGTTTTACCGGGCTTGGTTGCGCTGGCGACATCGACGATTAATGTGCGCCGTTTTGCACCGGCAAGCACAGAGCCGATTGCACCAAGTACAAACGCGGCGGGAAGCACAAACTGAAGAACCATCGCGAAGCTGCGAAAAGCACTGCCGACCATTAACTGGCTAATTTGCTTAGGATCAGCAGTAACAACCGGAGGCGGGCTGGTCGCGTAGGAATGCAGCCAGAACCAAGTTGCGAAAGCGATCAGCAGGCTCAGCCACCAAGGCAGGCGGCTGGCTATATGGATCAAATCATCAAAAGCCGATGTTTTACGACGCCTAGCCATCCCTGCTGCTTCCCTGTGCCGTTCGTCGGCAAAAAAATAGCCGACGGCGCAAGTTACAGTGAGCAATAGGTCACGTAAAGACCGTAGTGACTACATGGACAGCTTTTTCAGGAAAGGAGAGTGTTAGCGAGGCTTATACATGACTGAAAGGCTCACTCTAGGGCTTTCACTGGCCCTGCGAGGTTCGCCTCAGGCGACGCATAATGCTGGGGTCGGTGGTTCAAGTCCACTCGTTGCGACCCTACCAAACAAAGGCTTACCTTCGGCTAGGCCTTTGTCGTTTCTGGAGTAGTGATTACCGAGTGACTGCCCGACTACCGGCGAGATCCGTAGAGCGAAGCGCCTGCGGATCAAGCTCAACACCGCCCACCCGCGCAAAGCGAGTGTGGATACAACTACCAAGCCCGCATGGCTCAGACCGAGTCAACGCACGACAGATGATCACTCGCGCCTCCTCCTCAATTGAACGACCATGACTAGCCGCCTGAGTTCGTAGACGCTCTTTAAGGCTTTTATCGAGCTTGCGGATAGTGATACTTGCCATAACTCCTCCACGGATTTAATCAGCCGCAAGCCGCCAGCGGTTGAATCTCGTGCTCGATCTCTTCGCCACTGCTAGCCAGCGTGATGGCGAGGGAATATTCCATTTGCAGGTTCATCCAAAATTGCGCCGAGGTGTCGAAGTAGCGCGCAAGGCGGATAGCCACATCAGCCGTAACCCCCCGCCGCTCACGGACAATATCGTTGATGGTCGGTGCCGACACATTCAGGGCACGGGCAAGCGCAGCCGGAGTAATCCCCAGCGGCTCTAAGAACTCTTCGCGCAGCACTTCGCCCGGATGGATTGGGCGCATACCGTTAGTCATCATGGTGCAGCCTCCTTAGTGGTAATCGACAATTTCAACATCAGTGGGGCCGGCTTGCGTCCATACAAAGCAGATCCGCCATTGATCGTTAATCCTGATGCTGCACTGGCCGACTCGGCTGCCCTGCAATTGTTCCAGCCGGTTGCCCGGTGGTGATCGCAAGTCGCGTAGCTCGACAGCAGCGTGCAGCATCAACAGCTTTCTTGTAGCCACCCTTAAAACGCCATTCCAGCGCCGGGAATCGCCAGCCTCAAACAGAGACCTTGTTTCATCACATTTAAAGCTGATGATCACTTTTTAATCCTTAACGTTAAGCGTTAACGCTGCTTAATCATAACCTAGACAGCGATGCCGTCAACCGGCATCCGTATCTACCAGGAGAAGGCGGCACCGATGCGCTAGCGAAAATAACCCGTGATGATTGCTTCAACTTCCCCGCTGTTTTTCATCTCAGTTAAGACGGCGTCCATTTTATTGATGAAATCAAACTTGTACGGCGGGCTGGCCTTGGCGCTGTAGCCGATAAAGGTATCTTCATTGGACAACACTGCGGCCTCGTGCAACTCCAGGTTGAAGCCGCTTTCGGTACTGCGCAGTTGCTTTGCCGAGTAAAGCGCGGCGCCTCGATCACTGACGTAACAGTCGATCCGGCCCAGGGCGAGTTTCTTTAGGTTTGAGTCGTTGTCCTTGGCTTCTTCGAGTTTGACGATACCGCGCTGCGCGGCTTGCATCAGGCGATCCGACAATAGAAAGCCATTGTTGATGCCCATCACCAGCCCGGCAAAGTCTGCGGGGAACTGTTGAGGATTGCTCCGCATCACCTTGTCGGTGCAAAACACCACCACCGTCTCGCGGTACAGCGGCACTGAGTACTGCTGGATATAGCCCCGCTCCTTCTTGAGGCCCGGCGGAAACAGGCCAAAGCCCGAGCCCCGCTCGACGTATAGCAAGCCGCGCTTCCAGGGGGCTGGCAGCAAGTCGATCACATACTCGGGTTTCATCCGCTCGGCAGCTTTGGTCAAGATATCCACGTAGATGCCTTTGAACTCGCCGTTCTCGACAAAGCTGTAAGGTCGATAGCTTTCATCGCCGTATAAAACCACGCGCTCTGCCGCTTGCGCGGTGGGCGCGGCGCAACTACCGAGGCAAAACCAACCAGCCCAGAGCCGATGACGAGTCGAGTTCATAGCGTTTCTCAGCGAGAGCAAACCTCTCGCGCAGGATAAATAGCTCAACCATCTCTCAGGGCGGCAAACGCCAGCAGCGCGCTGTCGCCAGTACTGCACGGTGAACCTAGCATGCCCGCACCGAGGCAAAGCTGAAAGCCTAAGCGCCGCCGCCCAATGATCAGGCGCCAGCTGCACCTGGCCCATGCACATCATGATCGCTACATGCCCAAGACTGCGTTGCGCTGCGTCTCGCCACCGAGCAGCGCCGCACGGCAAAGCCAGGACTGCCCCTTGGCGCAGGTGAAGTTAAGCCTGTCTGCGCGGATTGCTCCGGGTGATAATACGCCGCACGCCTGCTACCTACTTAACCACGGAGTCCTGCGCTGTGATGTTCGAGATCAAGCCGTTGAATCCTGAAACCTACCGCCAGCAAACCCGCCGCAGCACGCTGATCATCGCCCTGAGCTTCGCGCTGCTGGCCATGCTGCTGTCGACCCTTGCGGTGCTGCTGTTCGGCGAACCGGGTGGCGATAATTTTCGCTTAAATCTGGCCGGGGTTATTGTCGCGCTGCTGCTGAGCGTGGCGCTGGTGCGGTTTAAATTCTGGTCGCAGCCTTGGATGGCCAGCGCCGTCTACGGCTGGCAACTCAAGCGCAGCCTGATGAGCATTACCAACGTGATGCACCACGTCAGCGCCGGCGTGCTGGCCCGCGACCCGGCGGCCATGCAGCTGCTGCGTTTTTATCATCTGGGGCTGACGCAGATGCACCAGCTGGACGGCAACTCCAGCGCCCTCAATCAGGTCGTGCGCGAAAGCGAGCAACACAAGGAGTGCATGACGGCGCTGGCAATGAATACCGAGCAGTACCGGCTGAACCCCGATTGGCTGGCGGCGGTGAAGAAGGCCGGCGCGGCGAAGTAAAGCTTTAGCGAGCGCCGCTACCGGTGGCGCCAAGGGTTAAAAGCTATGTCCCAGTTATTGGTTGCAAAGCACAAGTCCCGTAATTTCTAGTTTGTGACCCGGATAAATGCAGGAAAGAGAACGGTTGTGACCCTGCCGGATTGCAGGTGCCACGCTTGTTTCGCGGATAAATCCGTTCCTACACAAACCCGGCACCTGCAACAACTTCATCGACTGCCCCCCTCCTGTAGGAGCGGATTTATCCGCGATTGGTCGGTGCAGATCGCACAAGTACCAAGGCTAATCCCCTCTCGAGAAAGATTTTCGGCCTTCAACGCGTAACGGGTACAGAGCCTTAGCTAAAGGCTTACTGACTCAAGCGCTCCAGCTCACGCCTGACCATTTGCGCAAAGGGCGCCGGGCTCAGCGCGTAAAGCTCGCTGGCAACCCAGGCCAGCCAACGCCCACCCAATCGCTGCTTGGCGGCCAGCAAACGCTGCGCTTCGGCCTCGGCGCGGGCTTGGTGTTGCTGATGGAATGCCGCACGGGATGGTTTGGCGGGCGGATTTGTAAGCTCGGTCACAGGAATTCTCGCGGTAACGTCATAAGGAATGCTACCTAAGCACTGGCAACGCCAAACGCGTGCATAGCCCGATTGGCAGAGATTAAAGCCGGGTCAGTATGCCCTGGCCGATAACGCGAGTGGTCTCGCAGCCGAAGTCTATCCGCCCCTCTTGTTCGAGAAAGTCGCTCACGGCCTGTTCGATGCGTTCGGCCAACAGCGGTTGCTGCCAGTGGTAGCGCAGCAGCAAGACCACGCTGAGGATGGCGGCCAATGGATTGGCGCGCCCGCTGCCGGCGATGTCTGGCGCGCTGCCGTGCACCGGTTCGGCCAGGGCCAAGCCCGAGCCCCAATTCAGCGAGGGCGCCAAGCCGAGGCCGCCACTCCAGTGGCAGGCCAAATCGGAAAGGATGTCGCCGAACAGGTTGCTGGTGACTATCAGGTCGAACGCCTGCGGGCTTTGCACCAGTTGCAAGGCGGCCACGTCGACCAGGCGCTCATCAAGCACGGCGGCGTAACCGGCGGCCTCCAGCACTGCGCGGCAACTGTCGCGAAACAACCCGCAGGTGAGGGGCAGCACATTGGCTTTGTGGACTAGGGTGATTCGGCGGCTGTTACGCGCGGCGGCGATCTGCACCGCGCAGGCGGCCAGGCGTTCGCAGGCTTGGCGACTGATGACCCGCTCGGCGATGGCCACACCGTCGCTTTCCCAGTGCTCGCGGCCGCTGTAGAGGCCTTCGCTGTTCTCGCGCAGGATCAGCATATCGACCCCGGCCTGCGGCGATACACACGGCCAACTGCGCACCGGGCGCAGATTGACGTTAAGCCCCAGGCTCTGCCGCAAGGTCAGAATGGCGCTGCGATATCCCGCTACCGAGCGGCTGGGTGAAGACACCGCACCGAACAGGCCGGCGCCGCAGGCACCCATGCTCGCCAGTGTGGCCGCCGGTACCGCGCAGCCGTGGCGCTGAAAACAATCCCAACCGGCCTCGGCTTCAGTCACTTGCAGCGCTGGTAGTAGCTTGGCCAGCACCTCGACGGCGACCGGCACTACTTCAGGGCCGATGCCGTCGCCGGCGATTACGCAGAGTCTCGGCGGCGCGGCGGACGGCTCAGCATGCCCGGCGGCCGCCCCCGTAGCCGGCGGCATCAGCTCAAACCGAGCGGACGCAGGCGGTAGTGCGGCGGCAGTTGCTCGAGACCACTGACGCTGACGTTGAGGTTTTTCCAGCGGCCATCTTTGATGCCGTAGATGCAGCCATGCACCGACAGTGGCTGTCCGCGATGCCAAGCGTTCTGCACGATGGTGGTGTGGCTGACGTTGGCGACCTGATGAATCACGTTCAACTCGCAGAGGCGGTCGACCCGCTCCTCTTCATCGGTGAATTGCGCCAAGTGCTCGCGCTGCTCGTAATAGAGGTCACGAATGGTCCGCAGCCAGCCGTCGATCAATCCGAACTGGGTGTCCTGCATGGCCGCCCGTACACCACCGCAACCGTAGTGGCCGGTGACCAGAATGTGCTTAACCTTGAGCACGTCTACCGCGTACTGGATCACCGACAGGCAGTTGAGGTCGGTGTGTAGCACCACGTTGGCGACGTTGCGGTGGACGAACAAATCGCCCGGCAACAAGCCGACAATTTCATTGGCTGGCACCCGCGCATCGGAGCAACCGATCCACAAATATTCCGGCACTTGCTGCTGCGCGAGCTTTTCGAAAAAAGTCGGATCTTCTTCTTTAATCGCCTCGGCCCAGCGCTCGTTATTCTCGAACAGGTGTTGTAAATCGTTCATCGCACATGCTCCCTAGAACTCGCTGCGCACCATACGGACAGTGCAAGGGCTTTGACAAGGTCGACTTGGCCGAGGTCACAGCCGAGCCCGGACAGCCGCCGTTGCGCGGCCACGATCAGTTACGACAACTGGCCGCCAGCTGCTGGCACAGCGGCTGCGCGGCATCCAGCAGGCAACTGTAGTGCGAGCGCCCGGCCAGCCAATGCAATTGGATTTGCGGGCCAAACTGAGCAAGCAGCGCCTGGGCCATGCTGACCGGCGCCCAGTTGTCTTGATCGCCGTGCCATAGCTGCACTGGCCCCTGCACCTGCGCCAAACTCGTGGCCCAAGGTTCGACATAACACTGCACATCGCGCACATAGGCGCCGGCACCGCGCGCGAAACACTGACGCTGAACCTCCATCAGCTGTTCACGCAGCGGCGTTTGCGTCAGCAGCTGGGCATCCACTCCGCGTGCGCCCTGAAACAAGCTGCGCAACAGCAGGCCGGTAAAATGCCGGGCCAGCCAGCCTTGATAAACCGACAGCAGCTTAAACAGCCGAGGGTAGTTTTGCGCCAAGGCGAAGGTGTAGCGCCCCGCCCCCATGCCTTGCCAAGAATCCGGCCACTCCAAGGGCGCGGCGGCCGACACCAGCCAAATACCGGCGGCAGGCTTGGGCAGCTGTGCGGCCACGCGCAAGGCCAGACTGGCGCCAATCGAAAAACCCAACAGGTGCACGGGCTGCTCGCCGGCCAGGCGCACCACAGCGGCCGCTAGCTCGGCCAGATAGGCTTCGCCCTGCAAGCTCGGGGCGAGGCTGTCGCGCTCAAGTGCCACGATGCGTAAACCATTGGCCTGCGCCGCAGCCGCCAGCCAAGCGGCCTCGGCGGGAGCGCCTGGGATGCCGTGAAAATAAAACACTGGCCGCCCATCAGGATCGCCATAAGTTTGATAGTGCATCCGTGGCACTCCAAGTTAAGTAAGGCGCTGTACCCGTTAAGTGTTGAACGCAAAGCGTAGGGTGGGCTTTAGCCCACCAAGCCCTTTACCAAGCAACGGTGGGCTAAAGCCCACCCTACAAAATCAATCTTAAGTAAGCCTAATGCGCCGGGTAAAAAACCTTTTAATCAAACAAGGTGCAGGCCATCACCAGCGCGTCTTCATTGCCACCGACGGCCGGGTAGTAATCGCGGCGGCGGCCGATTTCGTTGAAGCCGTAGCGCTCGTACAGGCGGTAGGCGGTCTGATTGCTGGCGCGCACTTCCAGAAAGCACTCGCCGGCCTTGAGTTCCAGCGAGCGCTGCATCAAGCGCTCCAACAACAAATAGCCAAAACCCTGGCCCTGGCTTTGCGGTTTGATGGTGAGGTTGAGCAAATGGGCTTCATCGATGATCAGGTTGATCACACCGTGGCCAACCTGCTGGGTGCCGTCAAACATCAACCAGCATTCATAGGAGTTGAGGCTGTCGGTAAAGATGCCCCGTGTCCAAGGGTGGCTGTAGGCGGCAAACTCGATTTCCAGCACTGCATCCAGATCATTCAGGGTCATGCGGCGAAAGCTAATAGCATCAGTCATTCAATGGTTTTCCACGGCAGCAGTGTGCCAGCGCGGCATTAGCCGGCGCATGCTCTGCCAGAGTTCGGCTTTACGTTGCGGTTCATCCATCAGCAGCTCCAGCCCAGGCAAAGCCCAGGCCGCGCCCAGCCCGTCAATTTGTAGCTCACGGTTATAGGCCGCCTCATCCGCCTCGCCGGCATAACGCACGGCGGGCAAACCCAGCAGCCACAAACAGGCGCAACGCTCTTGCTGCTCGAGCTGTGCGGCGACATAACTTTGCACATATTCCAGCGCCGCGTGCGGGCCTTGATCCAGGCTGCCGCGCGCCAGCAGCGGCCAGCGCACCGGCTCACCTATTACTTGCGGCGCGTCCGGCAGGCCGGCGGCACGCAGTAAATCCTTCAGCAGCAAGTAGGCCGGATCGCGCCGAGTAAAGGCCTCGCCGGTGGGCAACTCGACCAGCAGCGCGCAGCTGCCGGCGCGCAGTAGTTGCAGACTAAAACGCGGTGGCGGCAGGGCTTTGGGCGCAGGTTCTGCCGCTTCGCTTGGCGCCGGCTCGGCCACGCTGGCTGCTCGTGGCGTGGCTTGTGGCCGTGGCACTTCGACCCGTGGCCGCGGCGCCTCAATCGGCGCCGCCGCTGCGGGAGTCGACTGTGCTACGGGGCGCGTCTGTGGCTCGGGCGCCAGCTCGACCGGCGCCGGCGGCAACCACTCGGGCCGGGCCGGCGCGGCAAAGGGCAAGACCTGCCGTGGCAGCCAGCTGACCACCTGCATGGCGCTGAGATAGGCGCGCCGACGAAGTTCGTCGATCAAAGCTCCGCTACCTGCGGGTGCGCCTTGGCAGCACTGGCCTGCATCAGATTGAGCGCATTGATATAGGCCTTGGCCGAGGCGACTAAGATGTCGGTATCGGCACCGTTGCCATTAACGATGCGCCCGCCCTTCTCCAGCCGCACCGTCACCTCACCTTGCGAGTCGGTGCCCTGGGTGATGGCATTCACCGAGTAGAGCTGCAAGATGGCCTGCGACTCGGCGATGGACTCGATGGCCTTGAAGGTCGCGTCCACCGGACCCGAGCCGGTCGCTTCGGCGTTTTGCTCGCCGCCGTCAACACTGAGCACCACCTTGGCCTGGGGCACTTCGCCGGTTTTCGACGCCACTTCCAGGCACACCAGTTTGAAGTGCTCTGGTGCCTCGATGGCGAGGGTATCGGACACCAGCGCTTGCAAGTCTTCGTCGAAGATCTCGTGCTTCTTGTCGGCCAGGTCTTTGAAGCGCGCAAAGGCGGCGTTCAATTCGCTCTCACCGGCCAGCACTATGCCCAGTTCATCCAGCTTGGAACGAAAGGCGGCGCGCCCCGAGTGCTTGCCCATGACCATTTTGTTGGCATTCCAACCGACCGATTCGGCGGACATGATTTCGTAGGTTTCGCGATGCTTGAGCACGCCGTCCTGATGGATGCCCGACTCATGGGCGAAGGCATTGATGCCGACTATGGCCTTGTTCGGCTGCACCGGGAAACCGGTGATCCCGGAGACCATCCGCGAAGTACTGAGAATATGCGGGGTGTCGATATTGGTATAAACCCCCAACAGGTCTTGGCGGGTTTTGATCGCCATCACCACCTCTTCCAGCGCGGCGTTGCCGGCACGCTCACCCAAGCCATTGATGGTGCATTCCACCTGGCGCGCACCGGCGACCACCGCCGCCAGTGAGTTGGCCACCGCCAAGCCGAGATCGTTATGGCAATGCACTGAGAACACCGCTTTGTCGGCATTCGGGATGCGAGTGAGCAACTGCCGGAAGGTTTCGGCGAACTGGTGCGGAATGGCGTAACCGACCGTATCGGGGATGTTGATGGTGCGCGCGCCCGCATCGATGGCGGCTTCAATGATGCGGCAGAGAAAGTCGAGCTCCGAGCGACCGGCATCCTCGCAAGAGAACTCCACATCGCCGCACAGGTTGCGCGCGTGCTTGACCGCATGCACCGCCTGCTCGATCACCTGCTCGGGCTGCATGCGCAACTTGTACTGCATATGGATCGGGCTGGTGGCGATAAAGGTGTGAATCCGCCCGGCATTGGCGCCCTTGAGGGCCTCGGCGGCGCGCTCGATATCGCCATCCAGGGCGCGCGACAAGCTGCAGACCACGCTGTCTTTGATGGTGTCAGCGATCACTTTGACCGCCTCAAAATCACCCTGGCTGGCAATCGCAAAACCGGCTTCGATCACGTCCACGCGCATCCGCTCAAGAGCCTTGGCGATGCGCAGTTTTTCTTCCTTGGTCATCGAGGCGCCGGGGCTCTGCTCGCCATCGCGCAAGGTGGTGTCGAAAATAATGACGCGATCATTGCTGCTCATAACCAACTCCTGACGGGCCCGCCGCCGCGGCAATCAACCTACAAACCGAGGGCTGCGCGCCGGATACAGAGCACGCACCAAATAGAGGGGTTAATTGTGGCTTGAATCGCGACAGGCGCAAAGGCCCGCGAAGGTGCAGAGCTGCGCTACGGCGAGGAAACAGCGAAATATCGGCGTTTAGCGGCCCCGCACGGGTGAATCCAAGCTCAACAGCGCTTGGATTCACCCACACCGGCGGATAAGCGCTAGTTGATCGGTGTGGCGGTCAGGTTGGCGCGAATATCGGCGTTCTGCGCCTTGATGCCGTACATCGCAGTGACCGCGCCGCCAGTTGGATGGACGTTCTGCAGGCGCTCGACGTTAATTTCCTTGAAGTGAATGCGCCCATTCACCGCAAAGCCCAGCGGGTCTGGAGTTACATAAGTGCCCGCATTGGCGCCGGTCTTGAGCTTCACTCGGGTTGGCGCAACGTCCAGGTTGAGGTCGGCATTCACGCCGTAGGTGTTGGCGTCCGGATTGCTCGGGTTACCATCAGAGGTATAAAAATTATCCAGCACCAGCTGGCTGCCCGTGCCGTTAATGGCTTTGCCGTTGGCATCCGTGCTGCGATCAGTTTCAACGATCAGCTGATTGCGCTTCTCGTTGCTCGACACCTGGTTATTGGCCACTGTGCTGGTGTCTTTGACAAACACGTTCTTCAACTTGACCGTCACCCCTTCATTGCCGCGATCTTCCCAGCGGCCACCGGCAGCGCTACAGACACTCGAGCTGGCGCCACTGGCACCGACGCAAAGCGCACCGGCACCACCCGAGCTGAGCGTCAAGGTTGAGCCTTGCTCGTAACGCTTGAGCACTATGCGGCCCAGGCTGACACCGGCAGTGCGATCACCCCAGCGCACATCGGAGACATCCAGCTTCGACCAATAGGTGCCTTTGCGCAGCTCGATGCCGTTATTGCTGACATCCAGCGAGCCGTCGCGAAAATGCATGTCGTAACTGGTGCCCGACAACCACAGGCCTTTGCCATTTTCGTCCACCGTCAGCGCCGCGTTGCCCTCGGTCACCAAGAAGTCAGCGTTATAGCGCAGCCCGTCGCCGACACTGCCGCCCGGCCGAATGGTCAGCTGACCATTGAGGGTGAAGTCGTACGCCGGGAAGACCTCCATCAGCACCAGCAGCTCGGTGCCTCCCTGCAGTGGCGAGGCTGCACTGCCGACCCGCAAGCCGTCGAAGCTGTAGCTGCCTTTGACGTTATTCAGGCCAAAGCGCAGGCCATCGAAGTGACCGTTGTAGTTGCCTTTACTCATGTCGCTCTGGCTGCCGGCGTAACAGCTGGTGCTAACGCCTGCGGCGCAACTCTTGGTCAAGTCGAAACTGAACTGCCCCGTGCCGTTGGTGCGCAAACCACTGAAGTAAATGCTGCTGCCGTTATCGGTCAGCGATACCGAGCTGTTGGCCAGGTTCCAACTCAGATCGGTAGTGACGCCCTTGAGACCTGAGTTTGGATCGCCACCGGCACGTAATTTGAGCCAGTTTTGCTTGGCGCCCTGGTCGATAAAATTTAAATCAAACGCCAGGCTGCCGAGTTTTTGATTGGTCGGATTACCAATAATCAAGCCGCCCAGCGTGGCGTTAATCTTGAGGTCTTGAAAAGCCACCTTGGCGTAGCTACCGACGCCATCCTGCTCCAAATCGATGCTCAAACCCGAGGTACTGCTGAGCGTGCCGGCGAAGTTCTCGGCGCGCAGCACACCCTCATCCTGATACTGAAACAGGCTGTTAGCGATGCTGATATTCGGCGTGATGCGCAAGCCTTCGCCACTGGCGCCACCGCTGCCGATACTGATGCTGCCGCCCAGGCGCAGGTCCATATTGAGCTTGCCGAAGCTGCGACTGGCATTGGCATCGCGCGTGTCTGGCGCACCGGGCGTCGCCAGCACCCCAGGCACTGGGTCACCGTGGGCAAGGTCCAGGCCGATGCCGGCAATGTTGGCCACCAGGCGCGAAGTGCCTAGATCCAACTTAACTGCGTTAGCGCTGCCGCCGCCCACAATGTCGATGTAAGCATTATTCAAATAGGTGTCAAAGGAGGCACCCTTAACGATCAAGTCGAAGCCATTGTCGCGGTAGTAGAAGGTCACATCGGTGAGCGACAGCTTGCTGTCACCGACCGCAAAACCACTGACGCCGCTGGCTCCACCGCCTTTTAATTTCAGGCTGGCGCCCAAGGTATAGAAGGCCCGAAAGCTGCCGAAGCTTTTGCCACTGCCGGCCATTTCGATGTTCTCGACACTGAATACCGAGGGGCTGGCACTGTGCTCAATCTGTAGCTGATCACCGACTACGTCGATGCTGGTGGTGGAAACCGAGGCGCCGCTTTGTGGCCGGCTGCTGACTCCTTTGACACTCAGGGTCTGACCATCCTGGCTGTAATTGACGCTGGCCGCCGACCAACCACCACCAGTGGTTTCCATGCTGATGCCGTTTTGGCCAGACACTCCCGCCAACGACACGTCATCCAACACCTGCATCGCTTGCGCCAAGGGGCTCAGAACCAGGGGCAACCACAGCCAGTAACTACGCATCAGCCAGCCCTCAATTGGTTGGAAACACCAGAACATTGCCCTGCATGCGGATGGTGCCGTCGATCTTGGCCGAGAACAGATTGGTCTGCTGGAAGGTAGCGTCGCGGCTTGCCGCTCCAACGGCATTGTTGCGCCACTCGCCCTTGCTCGCGACCGCGACCGCGAAACTGGCCTGCTTAAACTTGACCTCATTAGGCAGCCCGAACTCCAGCACATCCTGATTAAAACCGACGCCATCTCCGGCAAAACCACTGTTAATCACCCGCGTGCGCAGGGTCAGCCCCTCGAAGCTGAAGATACCTTTGATGTTATCCAGCACATACCAACCACCATTTTGCTCGGAGCGAATCGCCACCCGCAGGCCGCAGCTTTCCGGCGTGCTCGAACCCTTGGTGGCGCAACTGCGCTCACCCACAGTCCAGCTCGCGGCATTGGTGGTGGCAGGCGTACTCCAGAGCGGCCCACCATCCTTGTTAATACTGAACTCACCGGACAAATACACCCCGCCCTGACCGCTCACATCACTCAGCGAGGCGTCCGCCAGTGGCTGCAGTTCGGCCTGGGCAGAGCCTGCCAACAGGGCCAAAAAACCCAACACAAGACGCTTACAGATCATGGCTGGTGGCCTTTAAGTAGTTGAAGCTGAGGCCGCGAATTTCATTGCTGCCAAAGTCGTAACCGCCCGTTGGGGCCTGACCGGCACCCGGACGAGTACCGCCAAAGTTGAGGCTATCCACCACGATATTGGTGCGCGGGGCATTGGCGTAAAAATCCTCGGCGCGGGTCTTGCCGACGCCACTGCGGGTATCAACCGCACCCGCCCCAGGACTCAGTGGGTTCACCCCAGCAGCCAGAACCGGGTTAGACAGTTCAAGCACAAACTGGCCATTACTGATGACATCCAGCAGCAAGGGTTGGGTTTTGCCATAGCCCAGCGAAACGTTGGCGTAGGCATTGGTCAGGTAAATACTGCGCGCCGCCTGTTCGGCGGCCGAGGTGCAATTAGTAGTACCGGCAGCGCAGGACATGATGTCGATAGTTTTGGCAAAGATATTCAGCCGCGCTTCACCAACCAACTGAGCCCGCGCACCATCCCCCCACATGCGCAGGTAGGAACCATCCATCGCCAGCTCGGTGATATCCACATTGATAATGTCGGTGCGCCCACCCGGCACCACGTTAAAATCGAACCGCACGCCCATATCGACTTTTTCTGCGGCGCGACTCGAACAGTTGCTGCCTGCCGCAGCAAAACCTGAAATACAGGCATTGCCACCCGTGGCCAAGCGCTCGGGAAAGGCAAACTCAAGTACCGCCAAATTGCTCGGAGTGGTCTGCACGAACTGGCCGTCATCACGCAAACTGCGCAACTCTTCGCCTTTGGCCAAATTGAGCGTGAAGGGGTGATTGAGGCGTCCAATGGTGACCGGATTGAGAATCGCACCTTTATTACTGCCGGTCGCGCCGAGATAAAACTCTTTGACCGAGATCGGCACGTTCTGGCCACTGGCATTGGTGATGTCGTTGATGGTGATGGTGGCTTGGCTGGCATCCATCAGCACTTGCTCCAGCACTATGCCGATACCGGCACCTTGCACCGCAGACAGTTCGCCGTCTTCCATGGCCACCATCTCGGCCTGCACGCTGGCGATACCGAGCAACCCTAATAACGGCAATAATTTACCCATAACTAGCACCCCCGATCCGGCGTACCCAGGCAGGTATCAACCCGCGGAATGCCACCAAAGGCCTGATCAAAGTCGATAGTGATAGGCGCCACCAAATTGCCGTTGGCATCTTTGAACTTGGGAATATTCAGATAAGCGCCGGCCAGGGCGGTCTTGTAGGTGTTGCTGTCTAGATCTTTCCACGCTACCGCCTGGGTTTGCATGGAGATAAAGAAGCCTTTAGCCGCCCCCTCGATAGTCGCGGTGCCTGGGTTATCCACAATGGCCGAATTGCCAACCGGCAAGGACTGGAAATTGGTCAAAGGAAAGCAGGTATTAACCCCCGAAACGGCGCAGTTCTGCGAGGTAAACAGGCCCAAAAGTGCATTGGTCAAACCACCCAAACAGCCGCTGGTGCAATTGAGTTTGCTGCCATTTGGCATGCCTGACATAGTGGCTCGCACAGGATCTAGATTACCCGAACCATTCACCAACTCGGCATCGGCCTCCATGAGGCTGGAGGGATACACCCCGGCCAGCCCCAACAAAGCATCGGTATACCAGGGCGCTGCGTCATAAATCGGTTGTGCCGTGCCCTTAATGTGAACCGGCACGCTCCCCGTCAGGTTCTTGATATCCCCCGACAAGGTGCCCTTGGACTCGGCAAAGCCAACCCGCAGCCCGACAATTTTATTGCCCGAATAGGCCATTTCGATAAAGGGGTCATTAATCATGAATGGATTAATTGTCCCAGTTGCATCATTCACGCTACCCAAGGCAAAGTTATTGATCAATATGTCAGCGGAATTTGCCGCCTCGCCCGCACGCGGGTAAAGCCCAAGCTGCAGCTTGTTCATATTCATCTGGGTTTCGACCTTCAAGCCCAGATTGATCCGGGTGTAATCGATCCCAGCATTGCTCTCGGCATTTAGGTTAAGAAAGCCCTGGCCGGACACCGCCGCCAACTCGCCATCATTCATCGGTTCCATGCGCGCTTGCGCCGCGCCGGCCAGCACGCCGGCAGCCAGCAGGGTCAAAGCGCGAAAACATAACCGCGAAGATGCACGCATAAGAAATTCCTTAAAGGATCGCGAGCCGGAAAGTGACGACTCCTCGCATGTAGCCACTATAGGGACCGCCGCGCCAGAAACGCCCAACCCATAGTCGAGAAAACCAAGGCTCCCGGCCTTCGCCTCACAAACAATTGCGCGCAGGCGTTACCCATCACCCCAGCGGCGTAACACCTGTGTCACCCAGCCCGCCAAGGCGACAAAGCCCGGCCGGCAACTGCTGAATTTAGCGGCCCATACAGTACAATCAGCGCCTTTGTGTGTTTCAGCCCTCTGCGAGACCGTTTTAGCGATGATCGACCCCAAGCGCGTGTTACGTGCCCTTGCCGAACACTGGAGCCTGCTTGAACCGCTGTGTGAGCGCTTCGATCAGGGCACGCTGAGCCTCAGCGATTTGCGCAAGCAGCTTGGCAATCAGCTGGTCGAGGGCTCAGCGACCGATATCACCGCCCTGCTCGACCAGTGGATTCGCCTGGACATCTTGGTGCCGGTGGCCAAGAGCCCGAATCGCTTCGAGCTGAATGCGCAGATCCATGACTTTCTCGCCTACCTGCGCCGCGAGCACCGCCTCGGCCTGTGCCTGGAGATCGAGGCCTATCTGCGCCATCTCGAGCGGCTGGCCAGTTACATCCAGGACGCCTTCGAAAACCGCGACAGTCATGACCTAGCCCGCCAGCTGCGCCTGCTCGATATGCGCGTGCGGGATGTTTTAAAGAAACTCACCAATGACGAACAGGCGCTGGTCGGCGTCGCCGAGCGGGCCAAGACCAGTGACCGGCAAATCCCGCTGCGTCAGCGTTATGCCGAGGTGCTGGCGACCTGGGACGAATACGTCGAACCGATGATCCAACTGGTGGCCGCCGACGGCGCCTTCGAGCAAGGCGTGCAGCGGGTCGAGCAGGTGCTCCTGCGCCTGCTCAGCGAGCAACAACGCCTCGGCCAGTTGGTGGATGACGACCTGCTGCTGCGCACCCATGCGCGCATCCTCGAGATGCAGACCAGCGCCCAGCTGACCTTGCGCCGCGCCCGCGTGTTGCTGTTGCCGCTGCGCGAAGAGGCGCGCCGGCACAACGCCGTGACCCGTGGCGCGGCCCTGGCGCTGGCCGCCATCCGCCGCAAGGGGCTGGACGCCGTGCCGCAAGCCTCGCTGCCGTTGTTTACTCGGCCACAAAGCGCCTTCCTCGGCACTGCCTCGCAGGTTGAGGCCTATGTCTACGCGCTGGCCCGTTTCGAGCCAAAACCGGCGCAGTTCCCCAAATCCAGCGGCCCGCGCGGCGGCAAACCCACACAAGCCCCGCACACCGCCCGCGAGATGCTCGAGCGCTGCGCCAATGCCCTGCCGATGCCCGACCTGATGCTCTGGTTGCTGGAGCAAGAACCTGAGGGCGCCACCGATGAGCTGCTCTATTGGTTCTCGCGGCTATCCCGCGACAGCCGCTTCCAGCGTGAACGCCTGAGCCGGCGCGACTACCTGACCAGCGAACATCAAGTCAGCCTGAGCTCTTACGCCCTGTCCAAAAGCCACAGCACGCCTACACCTGCAGGAATAATTACCCGATGAATCTTGACCTTTCTGAGCTGAGCCTGCTGGCGCCGATCTTTCGCGAGCTGTTCAAGGGCTACCATGTCAGCCGCCGCGATGCCGAGCTGTACAGTCAACTGTCGAACCTGCAAGACGCTTACCGCGCACTGTTCAAAGCCCTGGGTTTCGAGCTGGTATGCGACCCTCGCGGCTTCTATTACTTCGTCCCCGAGCAAATCGGCGCCCAGGTCAACAAGACCGCGCAACGCCTGGCGCTGTTCACCTTTATCATCGTCGAGCACCTGGCCGACCAAGGCCGCGATCCGCTGGCGGTGCTCGACGGTGGCAGCCTCGGCAGGGATGAGTTACCGCCGCTGCTGGAGAAATACCGCGAGCTGTTTCTGCAAGCCGAAGTGCAAACCCAAGACGAGCTGGAAGAGAAAGTCATGCGGCGTATGACCCAGCTCGGTTTTGCCAGTGAAGACAACGGCGTCTACCGCTTTCTGCCGCCGATGCACCGCTTCCTCGATGTCTGCCTGTCGGTACAACAAGACCGCGACCTAGCCGCCAGCCTGCACAGCGCCCTGCCGCTCGCAAGTATCGAGCTGCCCAGTCCGCACTTGCTGGATGACGACAGCGGCGAGGAGATTATCGAGATCGACACTCTCGATGAAACTGGCACCGACACCGCAGCAGAAACGGAACAGCAAGCCATGGCCCGCGCCATCGCCGAAGAGCAGGAGCTTGACGCATGACTCAGCAACGCTACGGCATCCGCCGCTTCGCCCTCCTGAATACCGCCGGTTACAGCCTCGGCCTATTCCCGCTGGAACACCCGCTGTCGGTGTATGGCGCCAACAACCTGGGCAAGAGCGCGGCGATCAACGCGCTGCAGTTCCCGATTTTGGCGCGCATGTCGGACATGAGTTTTGGCAAGTACAGCCTGGAACAGTCGCGCAAGTTCTACTTCGCCAGCGATACCAGCTACATCCTGGTGGAAGTGGCACTGCCCCACGGCCCCCACGTGATCGGAGTGGCCGGGCGCGGGCCGGGCGGCGGTTTTGGTCACCAGTTTTTCGTCTATGCCGGCGAGCTGGACCTGGCCCACTACCAGAAAAACGGCACCTGCCTGCGCCAGCGTGAACTGTTCGCCAACCTTGAGCGCGAGCAGATCAAGGCCTACGAAGTGAAGCCCGACGAACTGCGGCGCCTGCTGGTCGGCGGTCACACCTCGATCCCACTGGACCTGACGCTGATTCCGTTGCGCTCCACCAATGAGCAAAGCCTGAAAACCTTCCGTGCCTTGTTTATCAACCTGCTGCACATGCGCGAAATCACCGCGGCCAAACTCAAGCAATTGTTCATTGATGCCTTCGAGCACAGCCTGCGCTCGGGCAGCGTCGACTACATTGCCGCCTGCGAAGAGGCCTTCCGCGATGTGCGGCGCATGGAGCAGGACTACCAGGCCCTGGTCGCCGCCGGCCCGTTAATCCAGGCCTTGACTGCCGGCGTGGCGCAGCGCGAACTGCTGCGCGGCAAGCTACATCGACTCTCGCCATTACTGGATAACCTGCTCGGCGCCTGGCAAGACTACAGCGGTGCGCGCCGCGAAGAATTGATCATCCAGCATGAGCATTACCGCGCCCAGCAGGACGGCCTGCAACATGAACAACGCGCCGGCACCAATGAGCTGATGCGTCTGGAACGCGAGATCAGCGAGCTGCAACGCTGGCTGGGCGAATTGGCGGTGCTTAATAATCGCTTTGCCCTACTCAGCGACGCCCACCCGCTTGAGCAGCAATTGCTGGCCGTCAAAGATGCTCACGACGAGCTGGCCGGCGCCCTGGCGCAATCACGCCAATTCAGCAGCGAGGACCTCGACCAGCGCTTGCACGAGCTGGAGAAGCGCCTTAAATCGGTAAAACAACAGCTCGAACATGCCGACAACAACAGCTACGCCCGGCTGCGCGAAGAGTTTACCCAGCAAGACGTAGAGCGCCTGATGCGGCTGTTCAATGGTGCGTTGTTCAGCCTGCCGCTGGGCGAAAAAGGCATTCAGCTGGATGACGGCGACGCCTGGGTACAATCCCTCAGCCAGGTGCTGGATGGCTTTAAAGGCGAGCAGTTTGTCGCCCCCGGCCTGTCGATCGACCTCTCGCACATCGAGCCACCAGCGCTGCAAGCCTTGGCCGACCGAGCCGCGCTGCGCGATCAAAAACAGCGCCTGGACAAAGAACTCAAACAGCTCAAGATCCAACAAGCGGTGGCCGCCGACCGCACCACCAGCAAGGTGCAAGCCGAGCAGTTTTATCAGGACGTATTACAGGCGCAGAAGAATCTCGAAGACTATCGTCGCAGCCAGACCCTGAGCGTCGAGGAGGCAGACAAACTCGAACAACTGGCACTGCTGGAGGCGGCCCAGGATCAGCTCAAGCGCAGCAGCGATGCCTTCACCGAGCGCGTGCAACAACTGTCGGCCAAACTGCAACTGGTCGGCCGACAACTCGCCGACCTCGAAGCCAAGGAACGCACCCTGGAAGACGCGCTGCGTCGTCGCCAGTTGCTGCCCACCAATCTGCCCTTCGGCGCGCCCTTTCTCGACCCGGTCGACGATTCCCTCGACAACCTGCTGCCGCTGCTGAACGACTATCAGGACAGCTGGCAAGGCCTGCAACGCATAGACGGCCAAATCGAAGCGCTGTACGCCCAGGTACGCTTAAAAGGCGTGGCCAAATTCGACAACGAAGACGATGTCGAACGGCGCCTGCAACTGCTGATCAACGCCTACGCCCATTGCCAGGACGAAGCCATTACCCTGGCCAAGGCCCGCCGTGCTGCGGTCACTGACATCGCCCGCACCCTGCGCAATATCCGCAGCGACTACGACAATCTCGAACACCAACTGGCGCTGTTCAACCGCGAGATCAACAAGCGTCAGGTCTCCAACCTGGCAAGCTTTCGCATCGTATTGGCGCCGAACAAGGACGCCCTCAAGCATATCGACCAGATCATCCACAGCGCCGGTCAGTACGAAGAAGGAGAAACCCTCTCGGTGTTCGATCTGACCCAATCGGTCGAACAGGACTCGCGCAACGAAGAGGCCAAGGAATATCTGGCCCGTCTAGTAGCCGCCAATCACAACCAACTAGGGCTTAAAGATTTGTTCGAGCTAGCCTTCGAGATTACTAAGGTCGGCGGCGCGCCTGTGGTGCACACCGACATCGACGGCGCGGCCTCCAACGGCACCACCATGACCATCAAGGCACTGACCAACATGTACCTGTTGCTGCACCTGATGGACCGCGAACGCGCCGGACAGATTCGCCTGCCTTACTACCTCGACGAGGCGGCAGACATCGACGAGCGCAATCAACAAGCGCTGCTGGAAACCAGCCTGCAACTGGGCTTCGTGCCGATCCTGGCCAGCGTTAAACCGCAGGTCTCCGCCCATGTGGCGATTGACTTGGAGGCTGGCAGCGGACCGCAGGGAATCTATCTGGATGAAGCGGACTGGAAATATATCCGCCAGCGCGAGCAAGCCAGCAGCGCGCCTAGCGCAACTGCGGCGGACGCCACTCCGGCCTGAGAGTGCAGCGGACCGATTATTCAACCGCCATAAACAACTAAGGCCGCATTCGCGGCCTTAGTTGTTTAAGTGGCGCTACTTACCCAGCGCAATCTTCGGTGACCACTGCAGCCACTCATCCTTAGGCTCGGCGTTAAGCATAAAGGTTTGCCCAGGGCGCGCAGGATTTCCCATCAGCGGAACATCCGGGGTGGCGAAGGAAATGCCGCCTTCAAGCATCGACTCCAGCGAATCGGTGCGCAGCTTTACCCCTTTGAACAAACCTGCATCGACGCTGACCCCACTGGTATTCCAAAACTTCGTACCGCTGTGCACTAAGGCGGCATAACGCGGGTCAATCAATACATGCAACAAGACCAAATCGGAAGTGGGTCCAAGCTCGTAATCCAATACTTTACCCACCGGAATTTCACGATAACTGATCAACACGCCGGGCTTGATCGAGCCGCGGGTCGGCGTGCTCAACACCAGCTTCAAGCCCTGCTGCGAAGGGCTACTGGCTGTGGTGGGGGCTTGCGATTGCGCGATAAAGCTTGTTTGCGCGGCGGCTCCAACCGGAGCGGGCTGCACATCCAGGTACTGGCCAGTTACCAAGGTGTCCAGATTAGCCAAACGGACCAAACTCACCTCGGGCTTGACCACCCAGAACTGACTGCCCTTGCGTGCAATGCGATCAGCAGCTTTAAATATGCGCGCATGCAAGATGACCGACTTGAGATCATCGGTCAGTTCAACCTCATCAACTTTGCCGACATCAATGCCTTTAAAGCGAATTGGCGTACCCACATTCAAGCCATCACCGCTGCCGACCTGAATAGTTACTTCAACACCTTTTTCCAAGGCCTTATCACGATCCGCAAATAGATTGAATTGCGGTAAACGACCCTTAGGTGAAGCTGCTTTAGCATCTGGTGTTTCAAAGGTTATGCCGCCAACCAGTAAGCTCTGCAACGACTCACTCTTAACTTCGATACCTGACAAACCGCCCGTTAAGGTGACACCGCTGGCATTCCAAAAGCGCGTGGAACTGTTTATCAGCCCGGAAAACTCAGGGTCAATATGCACGCCCAGCAGCACTTGTTTACTATCGGCCGAGAGCCGATAACTTTGCACTGCGCCAACTTTCATTTGTCGAAACAATACCGGACTGCCCACCGACAGCGAGGCAAGTTTGCTACTGATTAAAACCAAGTGCAGGCCTGGCGCGTTTAAGTCCATGGCGGGAGGCTTGGCCAATGCAATGAACTCACGCTTGCTGCGAGCGATTTTTGCACCTGGACGGATGGCAATGTAATTGCCCTTAACCAGCGCCTCGATACCGGAGATACCGCCGAGCGAGATCGATGGCTTAACCAGCCAAAATTCAGCCCCCTCGGTCATATAATCTTCAGCCAGCGGATCCATTAATAATTCGGTGTTAGCACTAACCAGATCATCACTAACCTTAAGCTTTTTTAACAATCCAACTTGCACACCATTAAACATAACCGGCGTGCTACCGGCGCTTAACCCGTCATAGCTTGGAAAATTAACCACCACTTTGAAACCGGACTGCGCCTCCTCGAAGTCGTTATACAAGCGAAACGGCAGACTCGGATCGGTCGGCGGGCTGTCCCCACGATTCTCGGGTGTGGCAAAAGAAATCCCGCCGGCGACGATACTAGCCAACGATTCAGTGCGCACTTTAATACCGCTAAGCGAGGCATCGACAGTCACCCCACTCGAATTCCAAAAGCGCGTATGTTTACGAACTAACGCAGCATATTCCGGCTCGATAAAAACTTTAATATTTACGTTTTTACTATCCTCGGCCAGCGCATAACTGCGAACCCGACCGACTTGAATCTGCTTATAAAAAACTGGACTATCGCGATTAAGCGAGCCAAGGCGCTCCGACTTAAGCGTAATGTGCAAACCTGGAGTACTTTCGGCTAGGGGGGGTACATCATTGAGCGCAACAAATTCACGCGTCGGCTCACCATCACCTGGGCTTGCGGTTATGTAATTTCCAGAAACCAAAGTTTCCAAACCGGTGATACCTGCCAGACTGACACTGGGTTTTACCAACCAAAAACGTGTATGCGTACGCAGATACGGCTCAACACGCTTGTCCACTTCAAGCGTGGCTATCACGCCCTTGTCTTTGCCATCCATAGCAAAGTCCATGGAGATGACCTTGCCGATAGTCATGCCCTTATATGAAAATTCAGTTTTACCCACCTGAATGCCATCAGCAGTAGAAAACGCTATTTTTATTTCGATACCCGCCTTTTGATACGCCTGCCAACCAAGCCAAGCGCCGATCAATAAGGCCACCAACGGCAGCACCCAAATTGCCGACCAGTTAGACGCAGGGCGAGTCTTAGCCATAGGTATATCACTCATGATCGCTGTCGGACTCCGTGTTATCCCAAATTAATCGAGGGTCAAATGTTACAGCGGCCAGCATAGTCAACACCACCACACTGCAAAATGCCACGGCACCAAACCCAGCCTCAATGCTGGCAAGACTGCCAAAATTAACCAATGTCACTAAAATTGTAATAACGAAAATATCCAGCATTGACCAGCGGCCGATCCACTCAATAAAACGATACATCCAACCGCGCTGGCGCGCCGACAAGGGTTGATGTCGCTCCACTGAATAGAGCAACAAAGTTAGACCTACCAATTTAAAAGTCGGCACCAAGATACTGGCCACGAAAACTATCAGAGCAATGGGCACCATATCGTAATGGATAAGTTCAATAACCCCCGACATGATGGTGTCCGGCTGCCCTTTACCCAGCGAGTACACCGTCATAATCGGTAAAAAGTTAGCCGGGATATACATCAGCGCAGCAGTCACCAGTAATGCCCAAGTTCGCCGCAGGCTGTCGGTGCGTCTGGCGTGCACACGCGCACCACAGCGCGTACAGTCCTGGCCAACGCTATCCGGTATTTGCCGATTTAACTGATGGCACTCCACGCAGATCAAGATCCCCGCATCAATGGCCCGCATGCGAGTCCTTCCCAGACAGGGCTTCCCAAATTTGATGCGGCTCCATAGTCACCTCCAACCACACCTGCACTAATAACAAAGCGACAAAGCACGCCAATCCAAAATCTAGGGTCGGCGAAGCAATATCAATAAGTTTAACAATGGAAACTAAAATCCCCATCAAATAAACCTCAAGCATGCCCCACTCCCGCAGATGGTGATACATGCGATATAACAACAACCCACAACCACGACCAACATTCAGGCAGATACTTAACAGCACCAGAAACTGGATTAATAGCTTAATCAGCGGAATAACCATACTGCAAAGAAATACCACCAGCGCAATGCTTTTAAGCAGACCGCCAGCATCATACAAACTCAGCACGCCGCTCCAGATTGTATCTTCGGAGCTTTGCCCAAGAACATTGATCTGCATAATTGGTAAGAAATTTGCCGGCACATACAGCAACAAGGCGGCAAGAACTAGCGCAAGACTGCGACGGATAACCTTATGATTATGGCTATACAGCACAAAGCCACAGCGCGGACATTCAGCCCGATCACCCGCGGCCAGCTGCGGCTTACGTAACAGCATGTCGCATTCATGGCAGCCCACCAACTCCTCGAGCGGCAGATCCGCTACTTGCTGTAGTCCCACTGAATCAGCCATCAGATAACACTCAAAAAAGCCGTAAGGTGTGGGCGCACATTCTGCCTGCGGAAAATGAAATTTAGTAATTTTTCTGCGCGCAAAGACAAACCCCCGACCATCTTACGATGATCAGGGGTTTGGTGTTTAAGCTTGACGATGACCTACTCTCACATGGGGAAACCCCACACTACCATCGGCGATGAATCGTTTCACTACTGAGTTCGGGAT
>NZ_JAUYNT010000021.1 GCF_030698175.1 Pseudomonas sp. | reverse complement strand
TGCGCCAAGCGGTAGCTCTTTGTAGGAGGGGCTTTAGCCGCGACCCGCATCCCACAGGGCGCGCTGGCACACTGCAAAGCATCGCGGCTAAAGCCCCTCCCACGAGTTTTGCGGCGCTCAACAGTTAATGGGCACATAGCCTAACGAATGGCCACTCTTGCCGCCAATCTGGCCGGATTTACCTTGTACTAACGTGCCATCTTTGCGCTAGGGTGACGCTCCCCACGATCCGGGAGTTTGCCCGATGCGTCTCGTCCTTATTGTCCTGTTTAGTCTGCTGCTGAGCGCCTGCCAGTCGCCCAGTTTGCATTATCAATTTGCCAACAGCGCGCCGCAGCCGCTTAGCGAACAGGCGGCAGCCTTGCTGGGGGCGGTGGTGGAGGTGGATATCACCCCGCCGCCGGGCTTGCCCAAGGCCGGGTTTGCCATCTGGTCGGCCTATGGCGATGGCTTTCGCACCCGGCTGAAGGCGCGGGTGTTCTACCTGCGGGCCAAGGGCGGCGAGCCCCTGGTGTTGGTGCAAACCGACCTGCTGGCTGGCTCGGAGATTTTGCATGCGGCCCTCAGCCAGCGGCTGGCGGCAGTCACTGAAATTGCCCCGCAGAATTTGGTGCTGACTGCCAATCACACCCACGCCGCGCCTGGGCAATACTTCGGCAACGACTTCTACAACCAGCGTGCCAGCAATGCCGCCGGCTTCGATCAACGCTGGTTTAACTTCCTGGCCCAGCGCCTCGAAGGCGCGATTCTGCAGGCTCGTGGCCAGCTGCGGCCGGCCAAGCTGGCGGTCGGGCAGAGCGAGATCTGGGGGCAGACCCGCAACCGCGCGCTGGCACCCTACCTGAGCAACCCCGAGGTGATCGACAAGGACGCCAGCCCAGGGCGGGTATTCCAGGCCATCAACCCGACCCTGACAATGGTGCGTATCGACCTGCAGGATAGCGATGGCCAGTACCGGCCGCGGGGGGCGTTTTCCAGCTTCTCCATCCACGGCACCGGCATTGGCTCGGACACCGGCTTTTACCATGCCGATGTCTGGGCCTATATCGCCAACGAGCTGGCCTGGCGGGTGCAACAGCAATACGGCTTGGCGGAGAAACCCATCCACGGCGCCTTCGAGGCCACCCACGGCGATGTGGCGCCCAACGTTAAGTTTGAGCACCTCAGTTATGCCGAGGCCCGGCGAGTCGGCAGCAACATCGGCGCCCAGGCCTTTGACCTGTTCCGCCAGCTGGATGGCCAACTGCATGACCAGGTGCAGCTGCACAGCGCCCTGCGCGAGGTGGATGTGCTGCAGCAGCCGAGTATCGGCAGCGCCAGCCTGTGTCAGCCGGCCATAGGTGCCGCACTGGCCGCAGGCCCCATAGAGCACCATTCCCCACTAATCTGGCAGCTGCCCTTTATCCACCCGGGGCAGCCGAAAACCTGGTTCGCCGACGACTGTCAGGGCGCCAAGCACTGGCTCGGCACCCGCTGGCTGCAGCCGCTGATTGCGCCGCCTGAGGCGTTCCCCCATCGGCTGTTGATCCAGACCCTGCAGATCGACAACAGCTACTGGGCCATGCTGCCGTTTGAAGTGACGGTGATGAGCGGCCAGCTGATCGCCCAGCAGCTGCAACAGAGCCTGACCCAGGCTGGGCGGCCGGTAGCGCCGCTAGTGGTCAGTAGCGTGGCCAACGGCTACAGCGGCTACGTCACCACGCCGGGCGAATACGCCCTGCAGTTTTACGAAGGCGGCCATACCCTGTATGGCCCGCAGACCGCGCCCTTTTTGGCGGCCCACAGCGGCCGGCTGCTGAGCGAGATGCTGGCGCGCGGTAACTTTGCCGACTTGCCCGCCAGCCGCGATTTCGACTTAAAGCTGGGGCAGTTCTGGCCAGCGGCGCAGACTCAGGAGCAGCCGCGACAATTGCTGCAGCCGCCTGAGCTAATCACCGACGAGGAAGAACCCTACTGGCGCCTGCAATGGCAAGACCAAGCGCCGGCCGCCATGGCTTTCGAACAACCGTTGTTGCAGATCGAAACGCAGCGGCAGGGGCACTGGCAGCCATTCAGCCGTAATGGGCGACTGGAAGATGATCAGGGTTTCGACTTGGCCGTGCGCTGGCTTGGCGAGAATAACTACGAGGCCCGCTGGTATAACCCAGTAACCGATGACGCGGCCTATCGCCTAAGTATCGCGGCCCGTGCCGGGCAGCCGGCGTTGCGGGTGGAGCTAGACCGCTAAGCGCTGAAGTTTGCCGATTAGCTGCAGTTGCTCAGCTGTTGTTGCAGCGCTTGGATTCGTGCGTTTTGTTCATTCAGGGTGGCCTGCAGGGCCTGCTGGGTTTGCTTGAGTTCATCGATATTGGTCAGCACCAGGTGAAAGCTCGGGGCGCCCTTGGCGTCCGCGCGCAATACCGCCTGCACCTGTACCCAGATGGGGTTGCCAGCATGGCTCAAAAAGCGCCACTGGCACATTTGCGGGCTGCCACGGTTCAACAGTCGCCGACGTAACAGGTATTCGTTGTCGTGCTCATCGGGGTGAATAAAGCTCGCCAGTGGCCGGGTGACCAGTGCCTGCTCGGAGGTGCCCAGCCAGGTGGCGAGCAACTGGTTGGCTTGCAGCACTCGACCGGTCTCGCTCAGGCTGCAATAGCCCACGGGTGCCAGGTCGTAGAGCTCAAAGTACCGCCCCAGCGCGCCTTCCAGTTCGGCCTGAATCAGGCGCAATTCCTCGTTTTGCATTTCCAATTCGATTTCATGCACGCTGAGTTCATGCATCAGCCCGCGCACTTGGTCAGGATCCAGGGTGGCAATTCGTTTCGCGGACTGGGCAATTTTAATCAACGCTTGGGCCTCGGCCTGCTCACGCAGTAGGCGCATACCACCGCGCAGTTCGGCATAGTCGTCATCTTCGCTGCCGAGCTGGTGGTCATCGGTCATGGCTAATTAACCTCCTGTTTTTATTATTACCGAGCGTTGAACCGCCGCTGGAGAACACCGCTCAGCCTAGTTGATTGACAGGCTCACAGAGTATTTAAAAACTCAGCGGTAATGCGCGAGCATTTGCATGCTGTCAATAATCCACCTTGCCACGCCCGGCCTTGATCGAGCCGCGCTGGGTCTTGCCTTCCAGCCGGCGCTTCTTCGAGCCCAGTGTCGGCTTGGTCGGCCGACGGGTTTTTTCGACTTTGATTGCCGCCAGAATCAGCTCTTTGAGCCGCTCCAGGGCGTCGTTGCGATTCTGTTCCTGGGTGCGATATTGCTGGGCTTTGATGATGATCACGCCGTCGCCGGTGATGCGGCTGTCGCGCAGGGCCAGCAGGCGCTCCTTGTAGAAGGGCGGCAAGGACGAGGCATGGATATCGAAGCGCAAATGCACGGCGCTGGAGACCTTGTTGACGTTCTGCCCGCCGGCGCCCTGGGCGCGAATGGCGCTCAGTTCGATTTCGCTGTCGGGCAGCTGCACGTTGTTGGAGATCAGCAGCATTGCGGGGCACGGATAGGTCAGGGTTGCTTAGGATAACCGCTAAGCGCCGCCGGCCCTACCGGCCAGCGGCGTAAGGCTTAGGCGAACTTCACCTGTTTGTTCAACGGCAGGCTGCGCAGCCGTTGGCCGGTGAGGGCGTGGATGGCATTGGCCAGCGCCGGCAAGGACGGCGGTGTGCCGGGTTCGCCGGCGCCGCTGAGGGTTGGCCCGTTCTCGAGAATCCGCACCTCGATTGGCGGCACCTGGCGCATGCGCAAGGCGTCGTAGTCATGGAAGTTGGACTGCAGCACGGCGCCGTCGGCAAAGCTGATTTCGCCCATGATCGCCGCCGACAAGCCATAGATAATCGCCGAGCTCATTTGCGCTTCGAGGTTGCGCGGGTCGAGGGCGATGCCCACATCGGCGGCGCAGTAGACCCGGTCGATGCGCACGCCGGCGGCGCTCTGGCTGACTTCGATCACTTGCGCCACGGTGGTGCCAAACGACAGGCACAGCGCCAGCCCACGGGCGCGATCGGCCGGCAGCGGTTGTTGCCAGTTGGCCATGGCCGCTACGGTGTTTAGCACCTGCTGCGCCACCGGGAAATCGGCGGTCATTTGTAGGCGCATGGCCAGCGGATCGACGCCGCCGGCCACCGCTAGCTCATCGAGAAAGCTCTCGTGGAAGAAGCTGTTGAACGAGGCGCCCACCGAGCGCCAGTTGCCCACCGGCAACTGCAGGCCGGGGTCGTAGCCGCTCACCCGGTAGTTGGCAATGCGGTAAGGCTGGCCGGCCGAACCTTCGGTGATGGCCCGGTCCGGGCCCACCGAAGGCATGCCGACCCGGGCGGCGAATGAGCGGCCGACCGAGGGGCTGGCGATATCCATCTGCACCACCAGCGGCACCCCAGCGCTACCCATCACGCCCTGACAACGGGCGATAGCGGCGGGGCGATACATGTCGTGCTGGATGTCTTCGCTGCGGGTCCAGGTCAGTTTGATCGGGCTGCCGGGCAGGGCCATGGCCAGCTTTACCGCTTGCAGGATGTAGTCGCTCTCCAACCGGCGGCCAAAGCCACCGCCGAGAAACTGCACATGCAGGTGCACCTTTTCGATGGGTAAACCGGCCAGTTCGGCGGCCTGCTGGCGGATGATAGTCGGTGCCTGATGGCCGGCCCAGATCTCCAACTGACCGTTGTGCAGCTGCGCCACCGCGTTCATCGGCTCCATGGTGCTGTGGGCGAGGAAGGGCGCCTGGTATTCGGCGCGCACCACCTGCTGGGCGCTGGCCAGTGCCAGGCTGACATCGCCGTTATTCACCGGCACATCATCGACCGGGCCATTGAAGGCGGCGGCGATGGCGGCAAAGATCGCCTCGCTGCTCGCCGGGTAAGGCGCTGGGCCCCAGTCGAACTTGAGCTTGGCGGCGGCCTGGAAGGCCCGCCAGGTATTGTCGGCCACCACCGCGACGGCGCCGCCCAGATCGATTACCTGTTTAACGCCCTTGGCTTGTTTGGCCTCACTGGCGTCGAAGCTGTTCAGCGCGCCGCCCAGGCGCGGATTGGCGCGCACAGTGGCGTAGAGCATGCCGGGTAAACGCACGTCGATACCGAACTGGGCGGTGCCGGTGCACTTGGCGGGCATGTCGAGGCGCGGCATGGATTTGCCCAGGTAGCGCCACTGGCTGCGGTCTTTGAGTGTTGGCTCGGTGGGCGGGGTGATGCTGGCGGCCTCGACGGCCAGCTCGGAGTAGCTGAACTGTGCGCCGTTGGCGGGGTTGATGACCTGGCCGTCGGCGGTGCGCAGGCTGCTGGCGGGCACACCCCAACGCCGCGCCGCCGCCTCGATCAGCACCAACCGGGCGGCCGCACCGGCCATACGCATCTTGTCGAAGGCATCGGCGGCGCTGCTGGAGCCGCCGGTCATTTGCACACCGATAAACTTGCTGGCCACGCCCAGGGCCTCGCGGGTAAAGCGCGCGGCAGTGCTCTCGTCGAAGGCGGCGAAGGGCGCGGTGCCGGCGATTACCGCCTGGTTAAAATAGGCCGAGCTGGCCGGCCCGTGTTCGGCGCGCACGTCCTCCCAGCGCACATCCAGCTCTTCGGCCACCAGTGCGGCCAGGGTGCTATGGACGCCCTGACCCATCTCGGCGCGCGGGGTGATGATGGTCACGCCGCGCTGGTCGATGATCAGGTAAGGGTTGAGCACGCTCGCCCCGATGCTTGCGCCCAGCGGGTTGGGGTAGGGCTGGCGGTACTGGTACACGCCAAAGGCCACGCCGCCGGCGACGGCGACCGAACCGAGCAAGAAGGCGCGACGGCTGATGGTGCCTGCAATGGCCATGTTCAGAGCTCCTGCAGTGCTTTGGCCGCCGCATGCACGGCGGTGCGGATGCGCGGGTAGGTGCCGCAGCGGCACAGGTTGCTCATCGCGGCATCGATCTCGGCATCGCTGGGCGCCGGGTTTTGCCCGAGCAAGCCGGCGGCGGCCATGATTTGTCCGGGCTGGCAGTAACCGCATTGGGCCACTTGCTGCTCGATCCAGACCTGCTGGATCAGGTGCAGCTGCTGCGGGCTGCCGAGGCCTTCGATGGTGGTCACCGGGCCCCAGACGCTGCCGACCGGCGTCACGCAGGAGCGCACCGCAGTGCCGGCGATATGCACGGTGCAGGCGCCGCACTGGGCGATGCCACAGCCGAACTTGGTGCCGGTCAGGCCCAGCTCATCGCGCAGGACCCAGAGCAGGGGCATGTCCGGTTCGACATCGACCTGCTGTTGTGTGCCGTTGATGGTCAGGTTCATCGCGCTGTCTCCAGAGGCCGGGCGTCTGCTGTTAGCCCTGTGTGGAAACCGGGCAGATTGGTCAAGCGGGTAGCGGCTGAGCATAGGGCTTGGTCGGGCATTTGTATTTCTTTGCCGGGCGGTATCTGCCGGGCAATTGTTACGTTATTTGTGCCGCCGCTGACCGGCGGCGGCAACCAGCAACCACGCCAGCCCGGCAAATCCGGCGCCGGCATAGAAGCAGCTGGCCGCGCCGAAGCTTTGCCACAGCCAGCCGGCCAAGCCGCTGGCCAGCAGCATGGCCACGCCGCTGAGCAGATTGAACACCCCGAAGGCGGTGCCGCGCAGTTCGGCGGGGGCGCTGTCGGCGACCATGGCGGCCAGAATCCCTTGGGTAAACCCTAGGTGCAGCCCCCACAGCGCCACGCCAAGCAGCACCCAGAGCAGCGAACCATCCACCGCCAGCAGCAGGTCGGCGAGAATCAGCAAACCAAGGCCGATGCCGAGCAAGCCGTGGCGGCCGACCCGATCCGAATACTTGCCCACCGGATAGGCCGAGAGCAGGTAAAACAACGCCAAGAGCACCATCACCAGCGGCAGCCAGGTCACGGCCAGGCCCGCCTGCTGGGCGCGCAACACTAGAAACGCCTCGCTGAAGCGCGCCAGGGTGAACACCGCGCCAATCACTGCCACCCGCCAGAACGCCGGCGGGAAGCGCCGCAGACTGTCGCGGCTGATCGGCCCGCGCAGGCGGCCGGTGGGTTTGCTGCGGACCGGCTCGTGTACGCCGAAGACAATCAGGGCCACGGCGACCAAGGCCGGCAGCACGGCAAACCACATCACCAGCTGGATGTTATTGCTGAACAGCAGCATCAACACCACCGCCAGCAGCGGGCCGACAAAGGCGCCCACGCTGTCCAGCGATTGGCGCAAGCCAAAGGCCGCTCCCCGTAGCGGCGCCGGTGTCACGTCGGCCACCAGGGCATCCCGTGGCGCGCCGCGAATACCTTTGCCGATGCGATCGAGCAGCCGCGCGGTAAACACCGCACCGGCCGAACCAGCCAGGGGGAACAACGGCTTGCTCAGCGCCCCCAGACCATAGCCGAGCAGCAGCAGGCCTTTACGCTTGCCGAAATAGTCACTGAGGGTGCCGGAGAAGACTTTGACGATCAGCGCCGTGGCTTCGGCAACGCCCTCGATCAAGCCGAGGGTCAGCATGCTGGCGCCCAGCTGGCCGACCAGCAGCACCGGCAGCAGGCCGTGCACCAGCTCCGAGGAGATATCCATAAACAGGCTGACCAGGCCGAGCACCCAGACCGTACGCGGAATGTCCTGCACCTGAGGCAGCCTCCACTATGCTGTTTTCGACCAGCGTAGAGTTTTTCGCAGGGCGCTGTAACGCCAGACGGCGCGAGCGCTCTACTAAGGTGTCGGCAGCTGAACATTTCGTTCAAGCCGGCTTCCCTAAGCAGCTTTGAGGATATCCCATGAATAGCAAAACCACTGTAAGCATGACTGGCGCAGCACTGGCCCTGGCCGCTGCGGGTTTGTTCGCCAGTTTGTCGACCCAGGTAATGGCGGAAGAGGCACAAGTGCATTGCTACGGTATTAACGGTTGCAAAGGTCAAAACGATTGTAAAACGGCCAAAAATGCCTGCAAAGGCCACGGTGAATGCAAGGGCCAAGGCTGGAAAACGATGAGCATCACGGACTGCAAAGCGGCTGGCGGCACTGTCGGTGCATAACACCGCCACCCGTTACCTTTGTGGCTGATGGCCGGCAGCGGCCATCAGCACTTTTTTGGAGTGTTGCATGTCATCCACTACTGCGACTCTTGGCTATGGCCTGGGCTTGCGCAATCACTATTACGACGAGATTCTCGAACAGCGCCCAGCGGTGGACTGGTTCGAAATCCTCTCGGAAAATTACCTGGTCGATGGCGGCAAGGCCTTGTATTACCTCGATGCCATCGGCGAGAACTACCCCTTGGTCATGCATGGCGTGTCACTGTCGATCGGCGGCCCGCATGCGCTGGACCTGGATTATTTGCAACGCCTCAAACAACTGGCGGCGCGGGTACAGCCGGCCTGGATCTCCGACCATCTGTGCTGGAGCCGTGGCAACGCCCATCAGCTGCACGACCTGTTGCCGCTGCCCTACAGCGAAGAAAGCCTGCAGCATGTAGCCGCTCGCGTGCGCCAAGTACAGGACGTATTGGAGCGGCCGCTGGTGTTGGAAAACGTCTCAAGTTACCTGCGCACCGCCAACGATGAGTTCAACGAATGGCAGTTCCTCGCGCGGCTCAGTGAGTTGAGTGGTTGTGAGTTATTACTCGACGTGAACAACGTCTACGTCAGCGCCCGTAATCATGGTTTCGATCCTTGGAGCTTTATCAGCGGCTTGCCGGCGCAGCGCATTCGCCAATTGCATTTGGCCGGTCACAGTGACTATGGCGACTACGTGATCGATACCCACGACCAGCCGATTTGCGATCCGGTCTGGCAGTTGTATCAGCGCACCCTCGAGCACCTCGGGCCGGTTTCGACCATGATCGAGCGCGACGATAACTACCCACCCTTTAGCGAACTGCTGGCCGAGTTGCAGCAGGCCCGCGAACTGGGCAATGCCACCTTACAGCGTCGTGCCCTATGCGCCTAAACGACTGGCAACTGGCGCTAGAAGGGTATTTGCTCGGGGCCGACGCGCAACCCAATACCGCCTTGCAGGCCAGTTTGGTTGGCAGCCCGACCTTGTCGGTGGAGCAAGGCCTGACGATTTACCATCACGCCTACCGGGCGCGTTTGCTGGGGGTAATGTTGGAGGACTTCCCGGCCGTGCACTACTGGCTCGGCGATGAGGAATTTGCCCTGCTGGTGCAGGCCTATCTGGACGCCCATCCATCCCGAGACTTTAGTTTGCGCTGGTTCGGCGAGCGCTTCGCCGACTTTATCCACCAGCAGCTGAGTCCGCAGCAGAGTGCGCCCTTAGTGGAGCTGGCGCGCTTGGAATGGGCTTTTACCCTGGCCTTCGATGCATTGCCCGGCGCGCCGCTGACGGTGCCGCAGATGGCCAGCCTGGCGGTTGAGGAGTGGCCGACCCTGCAGGTGCAACTGCTGCCCTGTGTGCAACAGTTAAGGCTTGAATACAACAGCCTGGCGCTGTGGCAGGCGGCCAAAGCCGAGGGCGATTTCCCGCCGAGCAGCCGCTTGGCACAGCCGATGCTCTGCCTGCTTTGGCGCCATGAGTTGATCAGCCGTTACCGCAGCGTTGCCGACGACGAAGCCTGCGCCCTGCTGGGCATGTGCGTTACTGGCTGGAACTTTGCCCAGCTCTGCGAGCAACTCGCCGAGCACGGCGAGCAGGCCCCCGCCAAGGCCGCCGGTTGGCTTAAGCAGTGGTTGAGTGAGGGCTTGCTGCAGCGCGTGCAGGCTCAGCCTGAGTAAACATTGGTCTGGTTACGGCCGCTTTTTTTCGAGGCGTACAGGGCCTGATCGGCCCGTTCGATCAGCTGTTTGTGCTCGTCCATCGGCAGGCTGAGGTCGGCCACCCCGAGGCTGACGGTGAAGCTGATGCGCTGGTCTTCATGGCTCACCACCAGGGCTTCGATGCGTTGGCGCAGGCGTTCGGCAAATATCCGGGCACCGGCGCTGTCGATATCCGGCAGCAGGATTACAAACTCCTCGCCGCCATAACGGCCGGCGTAGTCGGTATCGCGCACCTGTTCGCGCACCACCTCGGCGACCGCCTGAATCACCTTATCGCCGGCCGGGTGGCCATAGGTGTCGTTGACCTTCTTAAAGTGGTCGATATCGAACATCACCAGCGCGGCGTTGCTCTGGTAGCGGCGGTGCCGGGCATATTCGTGGGTCAGGCATTCTTCCCAGTAGCCGCGGTTGTTCAAGCCGGTCAGGCGGTCGGTGCGGGCCAGCTGTTTGAGCTGCAGGTTGGCGCCCTGTAACTGCAGCTTATTTGCCGCCACATCGGTCACATCGTAGATGATCAGGCACACATGCTCGATGCTGCTATTGGCGGAGATCAGCGGCAAAATCGTGGTGTTTTGGTACATGAACTCTTGCTGGCCGGTGATCGGCTGGTAATTTTTGAACCGCACCAAGTAGGGCCTTTGCTCCCAAATGGTGAAGGTGGGTGTGCCCAGCGTCACCACACTTTCGACCTTATGGCGAAACCAGTCCTCCTCCAGCTCGGGGAAAATGCTGAAGATCGATTGTTTATAGACTTCGTCGGGCTGGCGCCCGGAACGGTTCTCCATAAAGGTGTTCCAGACTTGCACGCAGTACTGACGGTCAAGTAGCACCACGCCGACATCGATGCCTTGGACTACGGCCAGCAGCGAGTGAAATTCGTTGATATCTAGGTTAGCGCTCATGCTCAGTTCATCAGGTAATCAAGCTTGTTGGACAGCAGTGCCACCGAGTCTTCGGTGAACAGCAGCAGCAGGTCGAAATGAATCTGGTGGCCTTCAATGCTGTAACTGATCTCCACCGCCAGGGTGCTCTTCCAGCGAGGCCGGTTGAGACGGATCAGCTCATCGATGGAGGCGTGCTCGCCCAAGACCATCGGGTGGCTCTTGGAAAACTGCACATCGATCTGTTTGGCGATGCCGCTCAGGCAGGCGCCAATCAGCACGGTAGAGAGGTCCAGAAGCATTTCCATGGGGGAATAGTCGCGGCTGAACCAGTGCAGCAGCTGGGCCATGTCGTCGACTTCCGAGTCGTGAAAAATCAGCAGCGCCTCGCCGGCAATGCCACCGCCGATAAAGCCTTGGCACACGGCGGTATGGCCCTCGCCACGCTGCACATCGGCCAGGGCCATATGCAACTCGCCGACCTCGAAAATATTCACGTTGGGCACCGGCAGGCGGATGAACACGCACAGCACCCGCGCCAGCAAGGCTGCGGCCCCACCCATGGCGACGTTGACGACTTCACGGAAGGCATCGGTGAAACTAATGCTCGATTCAATGTTGTGTGGGCGGGGTGTCACCGAGTCGCTGTGGGCATCCAGTAGGCCCAGGCGACTCAGGGCTTGTTTGAGCAGCTCGGGGTCCGCCGGCTTCTGCACAAAGGCCAGAGCGCCTAACGCCATCACGCGCTGAACCGCCTGCTCCTGCACGTCGCCGGAGACCACTATGATCTTGCAGGCCAGGCCTTCGGCTTTTACGGCGGCGAGCACTTCGTAGCCGTCCATCTCTGGCATGGTCAGATCCAGCAGCAGCACATCCGTCTTGCCCTGCCGCAGAATCACCATGGCTTCCAGGCCATTGGCCGCCTGTTCGATGGTCACCGGCCAGCGTGCGGGCAGCGAACGCAGCAATTGTTTGCGGGCCATGTTGGAGTCGTCACAGACCAGCAGGGAGGGCAGGGGCATCGGCAGCACTTCTTATGGTTATGCATAGGTTTGCGGCCCTGGGGGTCAAGCGCCGCGCCGTGAGTGGTTTGACATCGGTGTGCAGTGATGCCAATAACTACTGAGCCTTAGTTTGTTTATAGGCTTTAAATAAATCGTAGACCAGCACGCCATCAATGGTCATGCCCTCAAGGTTTGCATCCTCAATGGACACGCCGGCAAGACAAACATTGCGTAGCGTTGCGCCGCTCGATGCGCTGTTTTCAAATACGGCATTGCGCAGGCTGACGTCTTCAAAGCGTGAGCCGCTGAGATCAATGTCCCTGAAGACGGAGTCCGCCAGATTTTCGTTTTCGTGTTGCACACCGGTTGATGCTGACATGCCAGAACACCTTATTGAGATAGCGGCCTAACTCACAGCTTAGTCGGGTCGTCGCGGCGCGCTAACAACAGTGCGCTGGATAAGCCAGAAAGTCGCGTTTATATGCGTTTTTTTGTCGGTGGATTATCAGCGTTGCACCTTGCAGGCCTTAAACCACGCGGCTGAGCGGTGGCTCTGCTGCCTTGATCAATGGGGCGGCTCTGCTATCGTTTCTTTAAGTTATTTGCTCCTCGTCGGCGGTTTGTTCGCGATTTGGCGCGGATAGCAATAATCATCTGTGGGCACAGCTCGGCAGTCGATTGGCTGGCTTCTTGGTCTGCGCCGCTTGCTGAGCTGTGATTTTTCGCAGGAAGAAATTTATGTCGAATAGCGGCTCAGATGATGATGCGGGCAAGACGCCGGCCAGCCCGGAAAGCACTGTTGAAATTGGCCGTCAAGAAACGCTGCTAAAAATGGGCGCCTTGCAGGACGCGATTTTCAACAGTGCCAACTTCTCTAGCATCGCCACCGACGCCAAGGGCGTAATTCAAATCTTCAACGTCGGCGCCGAGCGCATGCTCGGCTACACGGCGGCGGAGGTGATGAACAAAATCACCCCGGCCGATATTTCCGATCCGCAAGAAGTCATAGCGCGCGCCCAAGCGCTCAGCGTCGAGCTTGGCACAAAGATTACGCCCGGCTTCGAGGCCTTGGTGTTCAAAGCCTCACGGGGCATCGAGGATATCTACGAGCTGAGCTATGTCCGCAAGGATGGCAGCCGCTTCCCGGCGGTGGTGTCGGTCACCGCCCTGCGCGATGTGGATGACGCCATCATTGGCTATCTGTTGATCGGCACCGATAACACCGCCCGTAAGCAGGCCGAAGAGGCGTTGCTCAAGGCTGGGGCCTTGCAGAGTGCGATCTTTAACAGTGCCAACTTCTCCAGCATCGCCACCGACGCCAAGGGCGTGATTCAAATCTTCAACGTCGGCGCCGAACGCATGCTCGGCTACACGGCGGCCGAGGTGATGAACAAAATCACCCCGGCCGACATTTCTGATCCGCAAGAAGTCATCGCGCGGGCCAAGGCCCTCAGCGTCGAGCTTGGCACGCCCATTACGCCCGGTTTCGAGGCCTTGGTGTTCAAGGCTTCACGGGGCATCGAAGACATCTACGAGCTGAGCTATATCCGTAAAGATGGCAGCCGCTTCCCGGCGGTGGTTTCGGTCACCGCCCTGCGCGATGCGCAAAACACCATCATCGGCTATCTGTTGATCGGCACCGATAACACCGCGCGCAAGCAGGCAGAAGAGGCGCTGCTCAAGGCCGGGGCCTTGCAGAGTGCGATTTTCAACAGTGCCAACTTCTCCAGCATCGCCACCGATGAAAAGGGTGTGATCCAGATCTTCAACGTCGGTGCCGAGCGCATGCTTGGCTACACGGCGGCGGAGGTGATGAACAAAATCACCCCGGCCGATATCTCCGACCCGCAAGAGCTGATCGAGCGGGCCAGGCTGCTCAGCCTGGAGCTGGATACGGCGATTACGCCGGGCTTTGAAGCGCTGGTGTTCAAGGCCTCACGCGGCATCGAAGACATTTACGAGCTGACCTATGTGCGTAAAGACGAGAGTCGCTTTCCGGCCATCGTCTCGGTCACGGCGCTGCGCGATGTGCAGGACGCGATCATCGGTTATCTGCTGATCGGCACCGACAACACTGCGCGCAAACAGGTCGAGGCCGCCCAGGCGCTGCTCGATCAACGCCTGCGTGACCAGCAGTTCTATACCCGCTCGTTGATCGAATCGAACATCGACGCGCTGATGACCACCGACCCCCAGGGGATCATCTCGGACGTCAATCAACAGATGATTGCGCTCACCGGGCGCACGCGTGATGAGCTGATCGGCGCGCACTGCAAAAATTTCTTTACCGATCCAGGCCGGGCAGATGCCGCGATCAAACGGGTGCTCAGCGAAAATAAAGTCAGTAACTACGAACTGACCGTGCGCGCCTTGAATGGCGAAGAAACGGTGGTGTCCTACAACGCCGCGACCTTCCATGACCGTGACCGCAAATTGCAGGGGGTGTTTGCCGCGGCGCGGGATGTTACCGAGCGCAAACGCTTCGAGCGCGCCCTGCAAGAGAAAAACATCGAATTGGAGCATGCCAGCCGGATGAAATCGGAGTTTCTGGCCACCATGTCCCATGAATTGCGCACCCCGCTGAATGCCATCATCGGTTTTTCCGAGGCGCTCAAGGATGGCTTGATGGGTGAGATGAGCGATAAGCAGCGCGAATACATCGGCGATATTTTTACCAGTGGCCAGCACCTGCTGTCGCTGATCAACGACATTCTGGATTTATCCAAGGTCGAAGCCGGCATGATGGAGCTCGAACTGGAGGAGGTCGACTTGCGCAGCCTGCTCTCCAACAGCTTGTCGATCGTCAAGGAAAAGGCCGCTGCCCAGCGCATCCAGCTGGAGCTGGATATCAGCGAAGACTTGGGCCTATCCCAGTTGGATACGCGCAAAACCAAGCAAATTATCTACAACCTGCTGTCCAATGCAGTCAAATTCAGTGGTGGTGGTGGTGGTGGTGGTCGCGTGAGCCTGCGCGCCCGGAGCGTCACGCGCGCCAGCGTGGGTACGCTGGCCGGTACCTGGCCGGTGCACCGCTTTCCCTTGGCCGACAATGAGTACCGCGAGTTTCTCGAAATCTGCGTCAGCGACAACGGCATCGGGATTTCCGCCAATAATATGAAAAAACTGTTCCAGGCCTTTAGCCAGATCGACAGCAGTCTGGCGCGCAAATTCGAGGGCACCGGTCTCGGTCTGGCAATGGTCAAACAACTGGCCGAACTGCATGGCGGCAGCGTGGCGGTGGCCAGCGGTGAGGGCGAGGGCTCGTGCTTTGCCGCCTGGTTGCCGCTGCGCACGACGGCGCAAGCCCTGCTCACCGCGCCCACCGGTGCCAGCGTGACTAGCCTCTACGCAGCGCCGGCCAATGAACGCACGGCGTTGTTGATCGAGGGCGACGACGCCATGGCTGATTTGATCCGCCGGTTGCTCAACGCCGAGGGTTTTAGCCTGTTGCGCGCGGCCAGTGCCGAGGAGGCGCTGCTGCTGGCGCCTCTGCAATCTCTCAGTTTGATCATTCTGGACCTGCAACTGCCGGAGGCCGAAGGCCAGGCGTTTCTCCGCCAACTGCATGAACATAGCGCCCTAGCGCAGGTGCCGCTGGTGCTTATCGCCGGGCTGTTGGAGCGCAATCTGGCCCTCACCGATGGCGCCGCGGCCGTGTTGCAAATGCCTATCCACAGCGCCGAACTGAGAGCCGCGCTGGAGCACCTGGGTTTGCAGCCAGATGCCAAGCATAGCCATCGGCTCTTGATAGTCGACGACGATCCGCAAGCCGTGGAGATGATTGCCGCGCTCTTGCCGGCCGCGAACTATTCGCTGGTGCGCGCCTATGGTGGCCGCGAGGCGATCAGCCTGGCGCAGCAGCTACAGCCGGACTTGATTCTGCTCGATTTGCTGATGCCGGACGTGAGTGGTTTCGATGTGGTGCAAGAGCTGCACGCCGATGCGCGTACCGCGAAGATCCCGATTCTGGTGGTGACCGCCAAACAGGTCACGTCGCAGGACCGCGCCATGCTCAATGGCGATTCGGGCCAGGGCATACAGATAGCCGAAAAAGCCGGGCTCAATCAAGCGCAGTTTCTCGCCGAGGTCAGGCGGGCATTATTGCCACATTAAAGAGAGCACCCGATGGCCAGAATATTAGTCATTGAAGACAATCCGGCGAACATGAAACTGGCAACCCTGCTGCTGCTGAATGCCGGCCATAGCGTGCTGAGCGCAACCGATGCGGAAACCGGTTTGATCCTGGCGCGCAGCGACCATCCGGATCTGATTTTGATGGACATCCAGCTGCCCGGCATGGACGGCTTGGCGGCCACCGCGCTGCTCAAACAAGATCCGGCCACCGTCGCCATTCCCGTCATCGCGCTGACCGCCCTGGCGATGAAAGCCGATCAGGAGAAGAGCCGGCTAGCCGGTTGCGACGGCTATATCGCCAAGCCTTTGCATTACCAGGAGTTGTACGCAGTGATCGACAGCCTCATGGCTGCGGTCAAGGGTTCGGCCAGCAGCACAACCTCCTCGGATCAGCAGCCATGACCAGCCCGATTGCCACCATTCTTATCGTCGATGATGAAGCCCAGAACCGTAAGCTGCTGGAGGCGCTGCTGCAGGCCGAAGGTTATTTGACCCTCAGCGCCGCCGATGGCGAAGATGCCTTGGCCTCCATCGCGCAACTGGCCCCAGACCTGATTTTGCTCGACATCATGATGCCCGGCATGAACGGCTACGAGGTGGCCAGCACACTCAAAGCCAACCCCGCCACCGCACATATTCCGATCATCATGCTGACCGCACTAATCGACCGCAGCGCGCGGCTGGCAGGCCTCAAGTCGGGAGCGGAAGAGTTTTTAACCAAGCCATTCGACCGTGCCGAATTGTCGCTGAGAGTGCGCAATTTATTGCGCTTGAAAGAATATGGCGATTTTCTGAAAAACTACAGCGTGATCCTCGAGCAGCAGGTGCAAGCGCGCACGGTCGACCTACAGCGCTTTCGTACCGCGATGGACGCCACTGCCGACGCCATTATGCTGGTGAGTCGCAGCAACATGCGCTTTATCGAGTTCAATGCGACTGCCTGTAAAATGCTCGGCTATGCCCGTGATGAGTTGTTCCTGGTGAACCCGGTGACTATCAGTGTGGGGCCGCGTGAATACTTGGAGGGTATTTACGATGCCCTGATTGCCGGGCACGGTACCAACCAGTTGACCGAAACCCAGGTACGCCGCGTCGACGGCTCCCTGATCGAGGTCGAAGTGCATCGGCTGGCGCAGCGCTTCGGCAGCGAGTGGATCATCGTCAGCGTGCTGCGTGACATCAGCGAGCGCAAACAAGCCCAGCTACGCCTGCAACATCTGTCCCATTACGATGCCCTCACCGGCCTGCCTAACCGCCGGTTATTTTATGAAACCCTCAAGCATACTTTGGCGCAGGCCGCAGATGGCGGCTGGCCGGTCGCCGTTTTGTATATCGACCTGGACCAGTTCAAGAATGTCAATGAGACCCAGGGGCACGCGATTGGCGATGAATTGCTCGGCCAGTTCAGCAATCGTTTGGTGCAATGCGTGGGCGTGCGCGATGGGGTCGGCCGCCTGGGTGGCGATGAGTTTGCTTTGATTCTGGCGCGCCAGGGCCAGCAAGGCGCCGCCTTGGTGGCCAATAAAATTCGCGAGGCGTTATCGGTGCCCTTCGATCTGAATGGCCACGCAGTGGACGTCACCGCGAGCATCGGCATCACCGTCCATCCCGACGATGCCTCTGATGCGGACAGCCTGATCAAATTCGCCGACACGGCGATGTACCGGGCCAAACAAGCGGGGCGTAACACCTTCAGTTTTTTTACCGCGCAAATGAATGTCGATGTGTTGGCGCGACTCGAGCTCGAAGAGGCCTTGCACAAAGCCTGCGACAACGATGAGTTCGTCTTGTATTACCAACCCAAGGTGCAGCTCAGCAGTGGCCGGGTTGTCGGGCTTGAGGCTTTGCTGCGCTGGCGGCGGCCAGGGCACGGGCTGGTGGCGCCCTATGAGTTTATTCCGGTGTTGGAGGAGACCGGGCTGATAGTACGCGTAGGCAGTTGGGTGATTGCCACGGCCAGTAAGCAGATCGGACTCTGGCTGGGCTCCTCGATCGGCCCGTTACAGATAGCGGTGAATGTCGCCGCCCGCCAACTGCTCGACGGCGATTTGGAGGGTGATGTGATTAAGGCCCTGGCCGACAACCATATCGCCGGCCATCTGCTGGAGCTGGAGCTGACCGAGAGCTCGCTGATGGCGAACACCGAGCGCACTATTGCGAAATTGCAAAATTTAAAGCAGCACGGGGTGCAGATTTCCATCGATGACTTTGGCACCGGCTATTCGAGCCTGGCCTATTTGCGCCGTTTCCCGATCGACAAACTGAAGATCGACATCGCCTTTATCCGCGACATCACTACTAACCCCGACGATGCCGCGATTACCCTGGCGATCATCGGCATGGCCCATAGCCTGAAGATGCAGGTTATCGCCGAAGGGGTGGAGACGGCCGCGCAACTGGCGTACTTGCGCGAGCACAGTTGCGATCAAATCCAGGGTTATTATTTCAGCCCGCCGCTGGCACTGGCGGAGCTGGAGCAAATACTGCTCGAACAAAAATGCCTACCGGCTGCCGACGACGGGCAAGAAGCTGGCGCGGATTGATGCCGAATCCGCGCGCTCACTCAGGGCTTCTGGATGCGCTGGTTGGTCAACTCCAGAATTTGTTTGGCGGAGTTTTCCAGGGCGGTCGAAGCCACGCGGATTTCCTGCAGAAAGCTCAGTAGCGCAAAGATAAAAGTGCCCATGCTGACCACGAACAACGCCGCCACCGCCAAGGTGGCGTTGAAACTCAGCAAGGCGCTAATAAACAGCAGGCCAATCACCGTGCAGATCAGCAGTGCGGTGAGGGTACACAGGCTGATGGCGCGGTTGCACAGCACGGTGCGGCTAAACAGCATGTACAGCTCGGTGCGCGGCTGGGTCGAGCGCTCGGGGTGCTCAAGAATAAAGCTCTCCAGCTTGCGGGTGCGATCGACCACCCGCGATAGCCGGTTGGTCAGTACCGCCAGCATGGTGCTGATGGCGGTCAGCAAAAACACCGGGGCGACTGCCAGTTGAATCACATGGGCCAGTTCGGGAATGCTGCTTTCGGGAAACATAAAGGGCTCTCGTGGGAGGGGGTGCGGGCGCAGAACGCTAACCTAGCAGCAAATCCCCCGCCCCGGCAGGCCTGCGTGCGTGGCTCGAAGCGCAGCAAAATGGCGGTATTAGCGCAAAGCCATCAGGTTTTATCGCCGGCCGTAGTTGATGGCCGCGGAGTGCTTTGCGCGCCTGGGCGGTAAAGACCGTCAGAAAACCGGGACTGTCATCCGTAACATATATGTTATGTTATAACGGAATTTGTAGCCGGCGTATTGCCTTGAAATTGCGCAGTGCTCCTGTCGATCACGCTCGCCGTCAGGAGCAGCCGCGCGCTGAAAATAGCCTATAGCGCTTTATGTTGAGGATCGTCCCTGTGTCCAATCGCCTCCCCGTCACCGTGCTCTCCGGCTTTCTCGGCGCCGGTAAAAGCACCCTGCTCAATTACATTCTGCGTAACCGCGAAGGTCTCAAGGTCGCGGTGATAGTCAACGACATGAGCGAAATCAACATCGATGGCAGCGCGGTGCAGCGCGATGTCAACTTGAGTCGCAGCGAAGAAAAACTCATTGAGATGAGCAATGGCTGTATCTGCTGCACCCTGCGTGAAGACCTGCTAGAGGAAGTCGGAAGGCTGGCCCGTGAGGGCCGTTTCGACTACCTGCTGATCGAGTCGACCGGGATTTCCGAGCCGCTGCCGGTGGCGGAAACCTTCACCTTCCGTGGGGAAGACGGCCAGAGCCTGGCCGACATCGCGCGTCTCGACACCATGGTCACGGTGGTCGACGGGGTGAACTTCCTGCAGGACTTTCATGCCGCCGAAAGCCTGGCCAGCCGTGGCGAAACCCTGGGCGAAGACGATGAACGCTCGATCACCGATTTGCTGATCGAGCAGGTGGAGTTCGCCGACGTGATTCTGCTCAGCAAGATCGACCTGATCGCCAGCGCCGAACGTGAGGAGCTGCTGGCCATCCTGCGCCGGCTCAACAGCCACGCCGAGATCGTGCCAATGAGCATGGGCCAGGTGCCGCTGGCGAAGCTGCTCAATACTGGCCGCTTCGACTTCGAACGGGCCGCCCAGGCGCCGGGTTGGTTGCAGGAACTGCGTGGCGAGCATGTGCCGGAAACCGAGGAATACGGCATTGCGTCCAGCGTCTGGCGAGCGCGTCGGCCGTTGCACCCCGAGCGTTTCTTCAACTTCATCAACTGCGAATGGAGCAATGGCCGCCTGCTGCGCTCCAAGGGCTTTTTCTGGCTGGCCAGCAAGTATCAAGAGGCCGGCAGTTGGTCCCAGGCCGGTGGCCTGATGCGCCATGGTTTTGCCGGACGTTGGTGGCGCTTTGTGCCGAAACACCAGTGGCCCGAGGATGACGAGGGCGTGCAGGCAATTATGGGTAACTGGCTGGCGGAAGTCGGCGACTGTCGTCAGGAGCTGGTCTTTATCGGCCAGAACATCGACTTCGCCCGGCTCACCGCCGAGCTGGACGCCTGCCTGCTGGACGACGCGGAAATCGCCCTGGGCATCGAGGCCTGGCGCGCCCTGCCGGACCCCTTCGGGCCCTGGTATGAGGAGGCCGCCTGATGCTGGCCGCAGGCGCGCGGTGGGCACCGACGCAAATACTCGGCCGGCAGGTGGAAGTGCTCGGCGAGGTGCTGCGTGATGAGGTCAATCTGGCCCTGTGGCAACGCTCACTGGCGGCGCCAGTGAGTGCTTTTGCCGAGCATGTGTTGGCCAAGGGTGAGCCGTTGGCTCAGTCGATGATGATTGAGTTGGCCAGTGGTGAGGCGCCGCTCGGGCTGGCCAACCTGGTCGAGCACTGCGCTGCAATACCCGGCCAGGCGGATTTCCTCGCCGACGTGAGTTGGTTGGTCAGCGCCTTTGCTTACCTGCTGGATGCCAAGCGTATCGGCTTGCGTTTGCGCCTGCTGGATAAGGCTATGTGCCCGCGTTTTCACGTTGACCAAGTGCCGCTGCGGCTGATCACCAGCTATGCCGGGGTGGGCAGCCAGTGGCTGCGCGAGGGAGTGATGGCGCGCCGCCAATTGGGTGATCCGGCGGCCGAACCGCAGGACATCGGCCTGATCGAGCGCAGCGCCGCCGGTCATGTGCTGTTGGCCAAAGGCGAGAAGTGGCTGGGTAACGAAGGCGCGGGGCTGATCCATCGCTCCCCGCCGCTGCCATCTGGTCAGCGGCGTTTGCTGCTGACGCTGGATTGGCTGGCGTAAATTGAGCTGCTAATGCGGCTTAGGGCGCCATCCATACGCCTTTGCTTTGTTGCTCGCAGGCCGGTTTGAGCAGGCGCGCGTCGGTCGCCACGCCGTAGTAATAAATGTCTTGTTGATAAGCGCTGCCGCCGACATGGGCGTTACGGCAAACGCCGAAGGCGCCGCTTGGGCATTGTTCGGCGTAGCTGACATCGATCTTTTGCCCGCTTAATTGCGGTTGGCAAAAGCCATCGTGAAACAAGTTGGCCGGGATGGTGCGGTTCTGCTGGCAGACTTTAACCTCCACCTGCGCGCCCTTGCTGTGGACGATGCAAGCTTCGGCCTGGGCGAGTAAGGGCAGGGCAGACAGGCACAGGGCAATCCAAATACGCATAAATTGGCTCCAAAAAATAAGGCTATGTAGCCGTTAACTGTTGCAGGCGGCTTTTCGTAGGATGGGTTGAGCGTAGCGATACCCATCGGCGGCAATCATGTCGGTCGCCCGCGATGGGTTACGCCACTACGCGGCTAACCCATCCTACAAATGCCCGACCTTAAGCCCACTCTACGAAATCGGCCATCAATCCATAACGGGCAGCGCCAAAAATAAACCGCGCGACTTTAGGGTCTGTTGCCGTTTCAGCGCAAGCCGCGTGATGAAATGGCAACAGACCCTACACGGCACTTTCCTGTCGCCCATAAAGGCGGCAGCATAATCATCATTTCGCCAACTTAGCCCAAAACCGAGCCCAAGCATGCTGAGCAATATTCCCACGCACCTGATTGCCGGGCCCTTGGGCGCCGGTAAAACCAGTTTGTTGCGCCATCTGCTGGCGCACAAGCCGGTGGCTGAGCGCTGGGCGGTGCTGATTAATGAGTTTGGTCTGGTGGGTCTGGATCAGGCGTTGCTGACCACCAGTGCCGATGGCATCAGCCTGTCGGAGGTGGCCGGTGGCTGCCTGTGCTGCGTGAATGGCGCGCCGTTTCAGATTGGTCTGGCACGCTTGTTACGCCAAGCCGAGCCGGACCGGTTGTTTATCGAGCCTTCCGGGCTGGGCCATCCGGCCGAGTTATTGCGCCAGTTGGCCGAGCCGCCCTGGCTTGGCGTATTGGCGCTGCAACCGCCGGTGCTGGTGCTGGATGCGGCGGCATTGGCTGCCGGTCAGCCGCTGCCGGACAATCAACAGGATGCATTGGCGTTAGCCGGTTTGTTGTTGCTGAATAAGGCCGAAGGTCTGGACGCCGCCGTGCGTACCAGGCTGCAGGCGCAGTTGCCGGTCACGCCCTTGCACTGGACCACCCAAGGCCAGCTCGAGCTGGAGCAGTTGCCGGGTTTTGCCGCGCAGGCGCAACCGGCCAATGAAGCGTTGCAACTGCCGCAAGGGGCGGCGCCAATGGCGCAGGTCTGGACCGATACCAGTCAGCCGATTTGCCTGATTCAAGTGCAACCGGAAGGCTGGAGCATCGGCTGGCGCTGGCACCCGAGTCAGCAGTTCGAGCTGATGCGCCTGCAGCAATGGCTGGCCAGCCTGCCTTGGCGGCGGGCCAAACTGGTGCTGCAGACCAACGCCGGTTGGCTGTCGGCCAACATGTTGGACGGCCAAGCGCCGCATTGGCGCAGCACCGAGTGGCGCAACGATTCGCGCCTTGAGTTGATCTTTAGCCAGGCCCAGGACGCGGCGGCGTTGCGCCTGGGTTTAGCCGCGTGTCGGCTAAGTTAATGCTCGGCTATTTGAGCAGCGCGTCGCCCAGTAGCCCGAGCACCACCGCCGCCAGACAGAGGGCGGTTAAGCGCAGCGCCCAGGTCGAGGTTAACCAGCGCAGCAGCTGTTGCCGGGGCACCTCGCGGATCTGCTGCAGGGCCGGCAGAAACTCCGGGTGCAGCGAGCGGGCAAAGTCTGCGCTGTGGAACAGTAGGCGGCGGGCGCGCTCCATCTGCGAATAGACGGCCAGCTGAATGGCGAAGTGCTGGTTGCCGTCCGCGCCGCTGCCCAGATCGCTGACCAGGCAAACGATGCCGTAGGCTTGCAGGCTCTCGTGCAGTTCCTTGATGAAGCTGTGATCGGTGGACTCAAGCAGTACAAACATCGCCGTGTTAGCCCGCCGGCGCGCTTTGCCGGCGCTGATGCCACCAGCCGAGCAGCATCGGAACCAGCGACAGGCCGATGATGATAAGGATCAACAGGGTCAGGTTCTGTTTGATAAAGGGCACATTACCGAACTGATAGCCGAGGGTAATCAGGCCGCCGATCCACAGCACACTGCCGAGCACGCTGTAGCTGACGAACTGGCCGTAGGGCATGCGGCTGAGGCCGGCGACGAAGGGCGCAAAGGTGCGCAGAATCGGCAGAAAGCGCGCCAGGGTGACGGTCTTGGCACCGTGGTCGGCATAGAAGATTTCGGTGCGCAGCAGGTAGTCGCGGCGGAATATTTTCGAGTTGCCGCGCTCAAATAAGCGCACCCCATAACGTCGCCCAACCCAGTAGTTGCAACTGTCGCCCAGCACTGCCGCGACAAACAGGCAGCCGGCCAGCAGCCAGGGGTCGAGGCCGCTGTGGGTGGCGGCGGCGCCGGCGATAAACAGCAGCGAGTCGCCGGGCAGAAACGGCATCACCACCAACCCGGTTTCGCAAAAAATCACCAAAAACAGGATGGCGTAAACCCACACGCCGTACTGGCTGATCAGGGTGTCGAGATGGCTGTCTAGGTGCAAAAACAGGTCAATCAGGCTGGAGATGTCCATGGGCGCTCGAGACGTAGCAGAGAAGTCGGCGGCCATCCTAGCAGTTGTCGCGCGATTTTCCTTGTACCGACGGGCCGGTTAGACTGGACAGACTCTCTAAAGCGGGTCTTTTCATGTTGTTACTGCCGTGGTCACACGCCTGCTCGGCGGGTTTTACCTTGCGGGGCTGGCATACGCCGCCGTCGGGTAAACCGCTGCTGCATTTTCTGCATGGCAACGGTTTTTGCGGGCGCACCTATGAGCCCTTGCTGCGCCTGCTGGCGGCCGATTTTGACCTCTGGCTGTGCGACGTTCAGGGCCATGGCGACAGCGATCACGGCGGCCGTTTTCACGGTTGGAACCGCAGCGCCGCCCTGGCCTTGGAAGCCTTTAATGCCGGTCGGGGGATTTACGGCGCAGTGCCCACTTACGCCGTGGGCCACAGCTTTGGCGGAGTGCTGACCAGCCTGATGCTGGCCAAACAACCGGGGCTGTTTAGCCGCGCGGTGTTGCTCGATCCGGTGCTCTTTACCCCGGCGATGATCGGCGTGATGGCGTTGTCCGATGTGGTCGGTTTGTACCGCCGTAACAGCATGGCCAGCAAGGCCCGTACCCGCCGCCGGCAATGGCCATCGCGGCAGGCGGCGTTCGATGCCTTGCACGGTCGCGGCATGTTTAAAGGCTGGACTGATCAAGCTCTGTGGGCCTATGTCGAGCACGGCCTCAAATCGCTGGAGGCCGGCGTCGAGCTGAAATGCCGGCCGAGCCGCGAGGCGGATATCTTCGGCTCCTTCCCCAAGCGCCTGTGGTCGTCACTGGCCAAGGTGCAAATCCCCACCCAGGTGATTTACGGCCTGCAGACTTATCCCTTTATTGCCACCGCAGTGGCGCGCTGGTCGGCGCTTAGCTCCCACGTCAGCGGGCAAACCGTGGCCGGCGGTCACTGCTTTATGCAGCAAGACCCCGAGGATTCGGCGCAGCGGGTCGCGGCGTTCTTGTTGCACTGAACAGCCCAATACCAGGCCCGGTTCGCCAGGCTATAGCTGTACCGGGCCGGCGGCCTATGACTCAAGGGTGGGCGTTGAACCAGGCGAGGATGATGCCTGGCGACGCGGCAAACCATTCATGGTTGCCCAGGGGTTCGGTGTAGCGGCTGGTTTCGATGCCCTGCTGCAGCAGGCGGTCGTAATACATATCCATGCTCCACCACGGCACTACGGTGTCGATGAAGCCATGCAGGAAGGTGGTCGGCGGGTGATCGGCCGGCAGGGTGTCGGGCACCACGCACAGTGGCCCTGAGCAGGTGGCGTAAGAGCCGGAGTGAATCGCCAGCGCCTTGAACTGGCCGGGGAAGGACACCGCCATCCGGCTGGTGTTATAGCCGCCGCTGGAAATCCCGGTGGCGTATTGGCGGTGCGAATTCAGCGGGCCGAAGCGACCCTGGCGAACGCCCTCGAGCAGGTTGCTGATAAAGGTGAAGTCGGTGCTGGTTTCGTACAGCGCCCCCGACAGGCCGGGGATGTTGGTCTGCCAGAACAGGTCGGCCGGCGCGCTCGGGGCAATCACCGCGTAACCATGGTCGAGCAGGGTCTTGATGGTCTTGCCCTCGTTGTAGAGCTTCCCGGCCCACTCGTTGCTGTAGTAGACGAAGCTGTCCAGCGCAAAAAATGACCCTTGATAGAAGAGCACCAGCGGCCAACCGCCGGCGGGCGGGGTGCCGCTGGGCACCTGGTAAATCACCTTACGGCTGCTTAACGGGCCAGACGCCACCCAGGTGGATTGATGGCTGCAGCTGATCTTGCCGGGGATCAGCAAGAAGGGTTTGCGCTCGCTACAGGGCGATGCAGCCCAGGCCGAGGTACACAGCAGGCTGCTCAGCAGCAGCGCTAAGCAGAGTCCAAGACGGGCAGTTAGGGCAGTGGGCATGGCGGCGTCTCCGTTTTTATTAGGGGCTTGCCCATTAAATATGAAACTGATATTCCGATTCCGTCAATGCCTGAGATTCGCTTTTCCTCGGACTTTGCCTGGCCGACCTGCGCGCCTGGCGGGCAAAAGGGCAGGCTAGAGCCGCTACCTGAACCGTGATCGCCGACGGCTCTGGCGACGGACGGTCACAAAGCCCCAGGCTCGATCAGTGGCGCAAGAAAAAATTCGGAATAGGGTTGCCAATTCCGCTTGTTGGCGTTTAGATTGATTGGGAACAAGTGTTCCGATTCCGATAAAAACAACAACAGGAGGTCACCGTGACCTATCAAGTAAAGACCCTGGCGTTAGCCGGTCTGGCGGTCTTAAGCGCCTTGCCGTTGGGCGCCGCGCAGGCGTTTCAATTGCGCGAGGACGACTGGACGATGTCCCTGGACACCACCCTGTCCTACGGCGTGAGTTACCGCATGGAGGCGCGCGATGCCAAGTTGATTGCCCGCGCCAACGGTGGTCGCGGCAGTAACGCCGGGTTGATCAACTCGGATGACGGTGACCTGAACTTCAGCAAACACGACCTGTTCTCGGAAGTGGTCAAGGGCGTGTCGGAGCTGGACCTGCGCTTTCAGGACAAGTACGGCGTGTTCGTCCGGGGGCGGGCCTTTTATGACTACGTTCTGGAAGACGAGACCTTGCCGCATCGGCAGATCAGCAATGACGGTCTTGACGAGGCCGGCTCCAGCGTCGACTTGCTGGATGCCTTTGTCTACGGCAGCTGGGAGCTGGACGAGCGCGCCCTGAATGCGCGGTTGGGCCGGCAGGTGATCAACTGGGGCGAGTCGCTGTTCTACCAAAACGGCATTGGCGCCACCAACCCGGTGGACATCAATGCCCTGCGCGCGCCCGGCTCGGAAGTGAAAGAAGCCTATATGCCGACGTTCATGGCTTATGGCTCCTTGGAGCTGCGCGACAACCTCAGCGTCGAGGGCTATTGGCAACCGGGCTGGGCCTGGGAAAAGTCCAAAATCGACCCCTGCGGCACCTACTACTCGACCCTCGATGTGCTCGGCGAAGGTTGCAACTACCTGTCGGTGCCGCCGCTGCAAGAGCCGCTGGCGGGCGGCAATGCCTTCGACAGTCCGGGCATGGCCCAGGCCTACGTCGATGCCTTGCCGGCCGGTTTCCTTAACAACCTGCGCAAGGGTTATCTGCCGACCACCTTTATGCCCCGTGGCGAGGATCTCGACGCCGACCATGCCGCGCAGTACGGCGCCGCCTTGCGCTGGTACGTGCCGCAGCTGAATGAAACCGAACTGGGCCTCTACTACCTGCGTTACAACATGCAGGTGCCGATGCTCGGCTTGACCGTTGGCGACACCGTCACCTTGCCGGTGGTCGGCGTGCTGCCCAACGCCAGCAGCGCCAGCTACTACGCCGAGTACCTGGAGAAGCGCGATCTGCTCGGCATCAGCTTCAACACCTCGATCGGTGGCGACAGTATGTTTAATGGCTTGTCGCTGGCCGGTGAGCTGAGCTACCGACCCGACACGCCGATTGCCCTGGGCCTCAACGAATACCTGCCCAGCGCCTTGCTCGGCAGTCGGCAAGGCCTGGCGGTGGGCAGCCGCTTAGACGGTTACCACGAGAAGGACATGTACCAGGCCTCGCTGGTGGCGCTCTACAACTTTACCGATTTCCTCGGTGCCAACTCGGCGTTGCTCTCCTCTGAATTGGTCGGCAGCCGGGTGCAAGGCCTGGGCTCGGATACCGATTACTACTCCGCCACCAGCAGTGCCTATGGCGCGCAAACCAACCTGCAACTGACCTACAGCAACGCCTTCAACCTGGTCAATTTGGTGCCCAGCCTCGGCTATCAATACGGCATCCATGGGGTGGCGCCGCAGCTGACCAATGGCCTGGTTGAGGATGCCAAGAGCTACTCGGTGGGAGTCGATGCGATCTACCAGGAATCCCTGACGGTGGGCGCCAAGTACGTGGGCTACAGCGGCGGCGGTTTGCTGAACAAACGCAGCGACCGCGACTTCCTGAGCTTCAACGTCAAATACAGTTTCTGAGAGAGGATCGACCATCATGCGCACACTCAAATTTTTGCCCAGTGGCTTGCTCGTGGTGAGCTTGCTGGCCAGCCAGTTACTGCAAGCCCAGGTGCCTAGCGAGCAAGCCGCCCGCCTGGGTAAAGACCTCACGCCCATGGGCGCGGAGATGGCCGGCAACGCCGCCGGCAGCATTCCGGCCTGGACCGGTGGCCTGGCCCAGCGCAGCGATGCCCTGGATGCCAGCGGCAGTTACCTCGACCCTTTTGCGGCCGACCAGCCCTTGCTCAGTATCAGTCGTGCCAACCTGGCCCAATACCGTGGGCAGTTGAGCCCGGGCCAGGCGGCCATGCTCGAGCGTTATCCGCAGAGCTGGAAGTTGCAGGTCTATCCGACGCGGCGCTCGGCCTCGTATCCCGACAAGGTCTACGCGGCGGCCAAGGCCAATGCGGGCAGCGCCAAGCTGATCGAGGGAGGCAACGGCATCGCGGACTTTCACACTGCGACGCCTTTTCCGATTCCCCAGTCGGCGCTGGAAGTGCTGTGGAATCACCTGGCGCGCTACCGCGGTGACAGCGCCAAGCGGCATTACGCCCAGGCGGTGCCGCAAAGCGGTGGCGCCTATTTTATGACCCAGATTGAAGACCAGTTTCTGTTCAACCAGGATGCTGGCGACTACAGCAAGGACAACGGCAATATCCTCTTCTACTTCCGCCAGTCGGTATTGGCCCCGGCGCGCCTGGCCGGCACCGAGTTGCTGGTGCATGAGACGCTCAATCAGGTCAAGGAACCGCGCCTGTCCTGGCTCTATGCCTCGGGTCAGCGGCGCGTGCGGCGGGCCCCGAATGTGGCCTACGACTCACCCGGCACGGCGTCCGAGGGCATGCGCACCACCGACAACTTCGACATGTTTTCCGGTGCGCCGGATAAATACGACTGGAAGCTGGTGGGCAAGCAGGAAATGTATGTGCCCTACAACAACTACCGCCTCGCCGCGAAAACCAACAAGTACAGCGACATCGTCAAGGTCGGCCACGTCAATCCCGACCTGCTGCGTTACGAGCTGCACCGGGTCTGGCATGTGCGGGCCACGCTCAAGGCGGGGCAGCGCCACCAGTACAAACAGCGCGATCTGTACTTCGATGAGGACAGCTACCAGATCCTGGTGGCCGACCATTTTGACGGCCAAGACAAACTCTGGCGCCTGGGCGAGTCCTATACCGTCAACTATTACGATCAGCCGTTAGTCTGGAGCATGGGTGACGCGGTATATGACTTGATGGGCGGCCGTTATGTGATTGGCATATTGTCCAATGAAGAACCGGCCACCCAATTCAATCTGGCCCTGAAGCCGACCGAGTTTACCCCGGCACAATTACGTCGCGATGGCGTGCGCTAATAATTAGGCGCTGTGCAAATAACTGCAGATAAACCGGGCAAGTTCATGGGGAATAACTTTCGGTGGGGTGCTGCCGAAAGTTCCGACCATGGTGAAGTAGTTCATCCCGGCCAGCAGCAGATGGGCGGCGAGATCGGCGGCTTGTGCCGGCTGCGGATGTTGCAGCTCGGCGGCATGGGCCAACACCAGCTGACAAAAGGCCTGGCTGATATAGGCGTTGATATGGTGAAAGCGCTGGCGAAATTGCAGGTCAACCGAACTGCGCCGAATCAGTGCCCGGAGCAGGCCTTCATTGCCGTCGAATTGCACAATTACGTTGCTGATAAAGCGTTCAATCTGCTCGTCAAGCGGCAGTTCACTGTGCTTAAGCTCGTCGCTGAGGGTGTCGACAATGCCCTGCACTTGGTCGACAAAGCGTGAGTGCACGGCATACAGCAGCACATCTTTATCGCCGAGCAAGCGGTAAAAAGTGCCCACCGAGGACTCGGCCAATTGCGCCAGTTGGGCAATGCCGGTTTCTTCAAACGTGTTATTTGCCAACTGCTCGGCGGCCACATTAAGAAAACGCTCCAGCGCTTGTTTGCTGCGTGCTTGGGTTGGGCTGGCGATGCTGAACATGATCGACTCTCGAAGCGCTGAAGGTTGATTCTAAGTTTTTTGCCGGGCTAAGGCAAATAACGACTAACGCATAAGTAACTATTATTCAGCGATGAATTAGATTTTTGCTTGATGTTATTAGGCGGCTGACTTTTATTTATATTAACTAAGGATTAATCAATGGCCTATTTAAATTTGTCTGGGGGGCGCTTTGCTTATATTTGCCAAGGTCGCGGCACGCCAGTGCTGTTGTTACATGGTTTGGGCTCCTCATTGGTTGACTGGCAGCCACAAATTGATCATTTGGCGAGTTTTTGCCAGGTCTATGCCCTCGACTTGCGCGGCCATGGCCTGAGCGAGCCGTTGCGGGCGCCCACCAGCATGGCGGCCTTGGCCGCCGACGTGGCGGAGTTTATTCAGGCCATGGGCATCGGGCCGTGCATCCTGGTGGGGGTGTCGATGGGCGGCATGCTGACCTTTCAGCTGCTGGCCGAGCAGCCGCAACTGGTGCGTGCCGCAGTGCTGATCAACACCGCCCCGAGCTTTCCGGTGACTGGCTGGCGGGTGCGTGGGCAAATCTGGTTGCGCCTGGCGATGGTGCGTTGGCTGGGGCTGGAGCGTTTCGGCCGGGTGCTGGCCGGGCGGCTGTTTCCCAAGCCCGAGCAGCGGGCCCTGCGGGACTTGCTGGCCCAGCGCATCGCGACCAATGATAGACACTCGTACCTGCATGCCATGCGCGCGATTCCCGGCTGGTCGGCATTGGCGGCCGTGCGTGAGCTGAAGACGCCCTTGCTGGTGGTGGCCGGTGATCGTGATTACACCCCGGTGGCCTACAAGCAGAGCTATGTCGAGCAACTGAGTAATGCCGAGCTGGTGGTGATTGCCGACTCGGGTCACGCCACGCCCTTGGACCAACCGGAGCAGCTGAACCAGCTGTTGAGCGCCTTTGTGCTCAAGCACTCGATGACTCTGCCGGCCTGATTACTCGCGTGCTGGTGCAATCTTGTGGGTTACGCTGTGAACATCTAATCGACAACTTTGTTTACACCGCGCGCCACAAGGCCTGCGGCGTTTCGCGTAAGGTTGAGCGTTTTCCAGGCTTAACCAAGGGGAACGCCGCATATGAGAAGTCTTTTTGCACTGCTGACGCTGTTGCTGGCGAGCCCGGTATGGGCCTGGCAGGAGCAGCCGAAAATCGCCGAGTTGTTTCAGGCCGCCGGGGTGCGCGGCACCTTTGTGCTGTTGGATGTGCAGGACGGCAGCCTGCGTGGCCACGCTCAGGCGCGGGCCGAAACCCGCTTTATTCCCGCCTCGACCTTCAAGTTGGCGAACAGTCTGATTGGCTTGGAGGTGGGTGCCGTCAAGGATGTCGAGCAGCTGTTGCCCTATGGCGGCAAGCCGCAGCCGTACAAGGCCTGGGAGCGCGACATGGGCCTGCGCGAGGCGATTAAAGTCTCCAATGTGCCGGTTTACCAAGAGCTGGCGCGGCGCATCGGCTTGCCGCAGATGGACGCCAAGGTACGCCAACTGGACTATGGCAATGCCGAGATCGGCAGCCAGGTGGATAATTTCTGGTTGGTCGGGCCGCTGCAAATCAGCGCCGTGGAGCAGACCCGTTTCCTCGCCCGCTTGGCCCAAGGTCAATTGCCGCTGGCCGCCGCCGCGCAGGCGCAAGTGCGCGAGATTGCCCGGCTGGAGCAAGGCGCTGGTTGGACCCTGTACGGCAAGACCGGCTGGGCCGACAGCTACGAGCCAGATATTGGCTGGTGGGTGGGCTGGCTTGAACAGGATGGCAAGCTGTACAGCTTCGCCCTGAATATCGACATGCCGCAACCCGACACCAGCGGTAAGCGCATTGAGTTAGGCAAGGCCAGCCTGCGGGCGTTGGGTTTGCTCTGAGCGGGCAGTCAAGCCGTCGTTGGGCGCGGCTTAGTGCAGCTTGTCGGAGCCTGAATGGCGTTGACGCCAGTCGCTGAGCTGAATGATTTTCGCCCCTGCGGCAGCACTGGCCGCTTTGTCGCGTAACGGCTCGGCCTGTGACGCGTCAGTGGCTGTTTGCGGGCTGAACAGTTCGGCGACCGGCGCATCGCTATCGGCCTTGGCGCTGAATGACTCGGCCACCAGCGCATCGCTATCAGCCTTGACCCTGAAGGGGTGGGCAGCCAGTTCGATCTGCCCCAGGTGCTGACCAAACATGCTGATGCTGCCGATGTGGCGTTGCTCGCCGGTGACGGTGAACTCAAAGCCGTACACCCGCGCCAAACGTCGCTGGCCACGGCCGTCACGCAGGAACCGCAAGCGCTGCAGGGCGACATTGTCGTCCAGCAGAATCACCTCGACTTTCTCGCAATGCCGGCGCACCAGCGCCAGGGCGCGCTCACGTATGCCGTGGCCGCGCCACAACCAAGCGGCGCAGGCGGCAAACAGCAGCAAAATCGATAGGTCGGTTAGATCCAGCATGGCGGTTCCTCGGGCTATGGACTGAGCTTACCCGATAGAACCGCGGCTGGCCGCAGTAGCCGCTTAGAGGGTGGCGGGCGGTGCGTAGATTTCGTCGTGCAGGGCTTTGTAGCGTAGCTCCAGCTCCTGACGGATCTGCCGGCGTTGCTGGGCATGCAGAAAGCGCCGTTTGTCGTCGGCGCTGGTCAATTCCAGTGGCTGCACCGGGATCGGCTTGCCATCGTCGCCCACTGCCACCATGGTCACGAAGCAGCTATTGGTGTGGCGCACCGAGCGTTCGCGAATGTTTTCGGTAATCACCTTGATGCCGATCTCCATGGAGGTGCGGCCGGTGTAGTTGACCTTGGCGAGAAAGGTCACCAGTTCGCCGACATTGATCGGTTGGCGAAAGGTCACCTGGTCGACCGACAGGGTCACGGCGTAGCAGCCGGCATAGCGGCTGGCGCAGGCGTAGGCAACTTCATCGATGTACTTGAGCAGGGTGCCGCCGTGTACCTTGCCGGAAAAGTTGGCCATGGTTGGGGTCATTAACACCGTCATCGACAGCTGGGCGTTCGCGGAATCCATAACAACAGGCTCTTCAGTTGGGCGGGGGATCTTCGCTGGGCGAAGAATGCAGTGCGCAGGCGTGCAAGGATAACGCCAGCCTGCCCTGTACGGCTGCACAAATCTGCCGAGTGCCGTGTTTTAGCGCACTGACGCGGCCCGTCCGAGTGCGGTCAAGGGCCGCAGCCGGCGGGTTTTTTGCGTGGTTGTGGGTTTTTGCTGCACGACCATCGCGCAGTGCTGCATGGTCGTGCCCTCTTTGGTGCAAGCGGCGGCCGGGCTTATTTACCCGCCGAGAGGCCGAAGTCGATGGCCAGATTGGCGCCGCTGATGGCTTCGGCATAGGGCTGGCAGAGAAACCAGACCAGCTCGGCAACTTCGTCCGGGCGGATGAACCGCGCGTTACGGCCCTGAGGGTAGAGCGCCAGCAGCTCGCGTTTGTAGGCTTGCGGGTCGCCATTGCCATACTGCTCGGCCTGAAAATCCAGCATCGGCGTGGCGATATCACCGGGGGACACGCAGTTGACCCGCACGCCGTCCGGGGCCAGATCCAGCGCCAGGGTTTTACTCAGCAGGGTCAGCGCGCCCTTGCTGGCGCAGTACAGGGCGGCGTTGCGATTGCCCTGATGGCCGGCGTCGCTGGCGATATTGACGATGCCACCACGGCTGTCACGCAGCGCCGGGATGGCGGCGGCGCACATAAAGAACGCGGCCTTGAGATTGACGTCCATCACCAGGTCGAATTCGGCCTCGCTGCAGGATTCCACCGGCCCTTCGCGCCATACTCCGGCGGCATTCACCAGTGCATCCAGGCGGCCGGTGCTGGCCAGCACCCGGCTGAGCAGCTCTGTGCAGTTGATCGGGCGGCGCAGGTCGATGGTCTCGCAGGCGGCCAGCGGCAGGCTATTGGCCAACGCATGCAGGCCGTCGCTGTTGATATCACTGGCGGCCACGCGCCAGCCACCATCGACAAAACGCCGGGCCAGGGCGCTGCCGAGGCCACCGGCGGCACCGGTAATTAGCACTACGGGTTGGGTCATTACAGGAACTCCGATAAAGGGGGCGGACGTAGGATGGGTTGAGCGCAGCGATACCCATCACCACCGATGGGTATCGGCGCTACGCGTCTCAACCCATCCTACGGTTCGCGGTCAGGCGTGGGTCAAATACCAGCGCCAGTCCTGCTCGCCGACCTCGCCCATAAACTCGCGGTATTCGGCGTGTTTGATCGCCAAAAACACCTTGAGAAACTCCGCGCTGAACTGCTCTTTGGCCCAGTCCGATTGCTCCAGCGCACGCAGGGCGGTGAGCCAGTCGGTGGGTAAAAACTCCTTGGCTTGGGCGTAGCCGTTTCCGGTGATGGCCGGGCCCGGATCGATCTGCTGGCGAATGCCCTGATGGATGCCGGCCAGGATCGCCGCCGCCGCCAGATAGGGGTTGGCGTCCGCGCCGCAGATGCGGTGCTCGATGTGCCGGCTGTTGGCCGGACCGCCGGGTACGCGGAACGATACTGTGCGGTTATTCACCCCCCAACTCTTGGCCAGCGGCGCATAGCTGTTGGCCTGAAAACGCCGGAAGGAGTTGGCATTCGGGCAGAAGATTGCCAGGGAATCCAGCAAGGTGCTCATCATGCCGCCGATGGAGTGCTTGAGCAGCGGCGTACCGTGCGGGTCTTCGCTGGCATACAGATTATTGCCCTGCGCGTCGGCCAGGCTGACGTGCATATGCATGCCGCTGCCGGCCTGATCGCCAAACGGCTTGGCCATAAAGCAGGCCTGCAGCCCGTGCTGGTGGGCCACGCCCTTGACCAGACGCTTGTAACGCACACCTTCATCGATCGCCTGTAGCGCGTCGAAACGATGCTCCAGGGTCAGCTCCAGCTGACCGGGGGCGTACTCGGAAATCGCCGTGCGCACCGGCAAACCCTGCACTTCGCAGGCGGCATACAGGTCATTGAGGAATGCCTCGACCTGCTCCAGTTCGGCCACGCCATACACCTGCGGTGCTTGCGGGCGCACGCCGTTGGCTTGCCGCGCCGGTTGCGGGCGGCCGTTGGCATCGCGCTGCTGATCGAGCAGGTAGAACTCCAACTCCACCGCCATCACCGGGTTATAGCCGTCGGCCTTCAAGCGGTCGATCACGCGGATCAGCGCATGGCGTGGGTCGGCCGGGCTGGCGGGCAGGCCCTGAGTCGGGTGCATGCTCACCTGCAGCTGGCCGGTCGGCTGGGCGCGCCAGGGTTGCAGCGTCAGGCTGCCGGGTAGCGGATAGGTCCAGCAGTCGGCATCCGCCACGTCCCAGACCAGCCCGGTGGCTTCGACGTCTTCACCCTGGATAGTCAGCGCCAGAATCGAGCTGGGCAGCGGCCGGCCGCTCTCATAGATGGCCAGCAGTTCGGCGCGGTGCAGCAACTTGCCGCGTGGCACGCCATTGGCGTCGATCAAAAACAGTTCAATCAGGCGTACGTCCGGGTGCTGCTCAAGGAAGTCGCGGGCTTCTTGGATCTGGGCAAATTGCATGCTGGTGTCCTGGGTAGGATGGGTTAGCCGCGCAGCGGCGTAACCCATCGATTCTGCATATTGGTGATAGTTACAGTATGGGTATCGCTGCGCTCAACCCATCCTACGGTCTCGTCGTTCGTTGCCGGTCGGGTGTTATTCCCGCGCGCCGGGGATGGCCAGCAGCTCTTCGAGCGCGGTATCCAAGGTAGCGATCAGCTGGTCGACATCCGCCGCCGAGGTGCTTGGGCAGCACAGGGTCATGTTGTGGAACGGCGTGATCAAAATGCCGCGATTGATCAGGTACAGGTGCAGGGCCATCTGCAGCTCGTCGTGGAAGGCCGCTTCGGCCTGGGCGCCGGTCTTCGGTGGTTGCGGGCAGAACTGAAACTCGCTGCGCGCGCCCAGTTCGGTCACCGACCACTTAAGCTCGTACTTGCCGATCAAGCCACGAAAACCATCGGCCAGGCGCTTGGCCAGCGGCAACATATGCGCGTAGGCGGCGGGCGTCATTACCTGCTCAAGGTTGGCACGCATGCAGTGCATGGCCAGGGCGTTGGCCGACAGGGTGGTGCCCATGCCGCTGTGGCCGTGGCCGTGATTACCGGCACTGGCGCGTTTGCGCGCGGCTTGCATGGCCTCGGCCATCGCCGCGCTGCAACCGAAGATGCCGCACGGCACTCCACCGGCAATCGGCTTGCCGACCACGAAGAAGTCCGGCTCAAGGTTCCACAGTTTGGTGCAACCGCCCATGCCGGTGGAGATGGTGTGGGTCTCGTCGATGATCAGCAGGCTGCCGTATTTCTGGGTCAGCTCGCGGCATTGCTGCATAAAGCCGGGCTCGGGCATGACCATGCCGATATTGGTCATCGCCGGTTCGCACATCAGCGCCGCCACGTCGCCCTGGGCCAGCGCCGCTTCCAGTGCGGCCACGTCGTTGAACGGGATTGAGCGGCTGTACTGGGTCAAATCATAAGCCTGGCCGATCAGCCCGGAACGCGGCTGGGTCTGGCCGTCGTGGCAGCGCACCATCACGTCATCGACGGTGCCGTGGTAGCAGCCGTCGAATACCAGCAGCACCTTGCGCTCGGTGATGCCACGGGCCCAGCGCAACACATAGCGGTTGGAGTCGGTGGCGGTGGCGGTCACCTGCCAATAGGGCAGGCCGAAGCGGGCGGCCAGCAGTTCGCCGGCCACCACTGCGTCTTCGCCGGGCAGCATGGTGGTCAGGCCGTTATGGGCTTGTTCGCTGATGGCTTGGGCAATTGGGTCCGGCGAGTGGCCGAACATGCTGCCGGTGTCGCCGAGGCAAAAGTCGATGTACTCGTGGCCATCGACATCATAGAAACGTGCGCCCTTGGCCCGTTCGACAAACAGCGGCGAGGGCGTCGACCAGTCGGCCATCCAGTGCATCGGCACGCCACCGAACAGCGAGTGCCGGGCCCGCTCAGCCAGGGCTACCGACTTGGGGTTTTGCGCCACAAAACGCTGCCGCTCGCGGGCGCTGAAGGTTGCTACGGCGGCTGGGCTGATACCACTGGATGTCATGTTGAACGCCTCGTTCGAATTTGTGCACATTCTTATTTGTGATCACATAACTGTCAATAGCTGGCGGATTAGCGGTTTTTTGCTAAGATGCGCCTAACTTTGTGATCACATTGGAGCATGAGTATGACAACTTCAATCTGGCAGGATCAGGTCGCGCTGGTCAGTGGCGCCGGCAGTGACAGTGGCATCGGTCTGGCCATCGCCCGCCGGCTGGGCCGCGAAGGCGTGCGCGTATTGCTCACCGCCAGCAGCGCGCGGATTCACCAGCGCGCCGCCGAGTTGCAAGCTGAAGGTATAGACGCCCGCGCCATGCCGGCGGATTTGACCGACGAAGCGCAGGTGGCCGAGTTGGCCGCCTGGGCCTTGGCGCAGTTTGGCCATATCGACATTCTGGTGAATAACGCCGGCATGGCCATGCAGGGCAGCCCAGAGCCGTTTGCCGAGGTGGCGGACATGGATCTGGCCACCTGGAACCTGTCGCTGGCGCGCAACCTGACCAGCGCCTTTCTGCTCACCCGCGCCCTGTTGCCGGGGATGAAAGCCCGTGGCTACGGGCGCATCGTGCATATCAGCTCGACCACCGGCACCCGTGGCAGTAACCCCGGCGAGTCGGCCTACAGCGCGGCCAAGGCGGCGCTGCTGGGACTGAACATGAGCCTGGCCCTGGAAGTCGGCAAACAGGGCATCACCGTCAACAGCGTGGCGCCGGGCTGGATCGCCACCGGCTCCTCCACCGCAGAAGAGCGGCATGCCGGCACCTACACCCCGATTGGCCGCGCCGGACGGCCGGAAGAAGTCGCGGCGGCGGTGGCGTTTCTGGCCTCGCCGGAAGCCAGTTACATTACCGGCGAGGTTCTGATCGTCGATGGCGGTAATTGTTTAATTGAGAATAAGGCTCCGTAGGTTGGGCAGCGGCTGCAAACAACTGCAAACCAACCCATTATTCGAGCGCTGCGTAACCCAACGCAACGCCGGCAACAGCTACAACCCAGTTGGGTTACGGCGCTCCGAAACCTGCGGCATCGCGGCTTGCCGATACGCGCCTAACCCAACCTACGACTCGCTCAAATATTCGCTCGTCACCCGGAGAAATCCCATGCACAACTGCTCGTTGACCCTCGCCCAACTGCCCGCTCCGCCATTTGGGGATTGCTAAGCCATGGCCGATAACCTGCAAGAACAGCTCTACCAAAACATTCGCGCCGGTCTGTTGAGCGGGCGCTTCCAGCCCGGTGAACGGCTGAAAATCCGCGATCTGGCCGCCACCTGGGGCACCAGCCCGATGCCGGTGCGTGCGGCCTTGCAGCGCCTGGTGGCCGAAGGCGCCCTGGAGGGCGAACCGCAGCGTTCGTTGCGGGTGCCGGCGATGACCCGTGAGCGCTTCGAGCAGTTGCTGCCGGTGCGCATCAACCTCGAAGGCCTGGCTGTGGAACTGGCCGCCGCGCGCATCAGCCCGGCTGAACTCGAGCGCTTGCAAGGCTGCATCGAGCGCATGGAAACCGCCCTCGAACAACGCGACGTGCAGGCCTATCTGAGTAACAACAGCCAGTTCCACCTGACGCTTTACCACGCTTGCGGCAATCCGGTGTTGCTACGGCTGATCGAGTCGTTATGGCTGCAAGTCGGACCCTTCTTCAACCGCCTGTTTACCGAAGCCGATCTGTCGTTACGGCTGAATGACTTCCACGGCGATTGCCTCAAAGCCCTGCAGGCCGGCGACGCCAAAGCGGCGCGGGCGGCCATCGAGCAGGACCTGAATTACTTCGGCCAGTTCCTGCTCAATTTGCTCAGTTTGGGGGCTGAAACGGCGCGGGTCCGCTGAGGTGATCAGGCAGGCCGGGATTGGCTAACTACACTGGCTGTACTGGACTCTTTATCAAGCAAGGATCTGTTCGATGCTCGATTACAGCCACAAGCGCTTTCTGATCGTCGATGACTTTTCCGACTTCCGCACCTCGCTCAAAGCCATGCTGCGCGAGCTGGGCGCCAAGGACGTGGACATGGCCGACCGCGGCGAAGACGCCCTGAGCCTGTGCCGGCACAAGCGCTACGACATCATCCTGCATGACTACAACCTCGGTGCCGGCAAGAACGGCCAGCAGGTGCTGGAGGAGTTGCTGATCGGCAAGCTGATCAGTCACCAGTGCATTTTCGTTATGGTCACCGCCGAGAGCAGCCAGGCCATGGTGCTCAGCGCCCTGGAGCATGAGCCGGACGCCTACCTGACCAAGCCGTTCAACCGCGCCAGCCTGAGCCAGCGGCTGGATAAGTTGCTGGAGCGCAAAAGCGCCCTGCAGCCGATTTTGCAGGCCCTCGATAAGCAAGACCCGACGGCGGTGTTGGCCGCGTGCGCCAGCCTAAGTCAGCAAGACCAACGCTATGCGTCGCTGTGCCTGCGTTACCAAGCCGGCGCCCTGCGCGAATTGGGTCGCCTCGATGAGTTGGAGAAACTGCTCACTGCGGTGTTGGCCGACCGCGCCATGCCCTGGGCCTGTACGGCCATGGGCAGTTTGCTGCAGGCGCGTGGGCAACTGCCGCGCGCCCAGCAAGTGTATGAGCAGGCGTTAAAAAGCTTTCCGCTGTTGCCCGGGCTCTACGATGGCCTGGCCGCCGTGCTGGCGGCGCAGGGTGAGGGCCAGCGCGCGCAAGGCTTGCTGGAGGAGGCCGTGAAGCTGTCGCCGATGGCCATTCGTCGGCAGATGCAGCTGGGCAAGCTGGCGCTGGAAAACGATGATTTCAGTATCGCCTCCAAGGCTTTTCGGCAGGCGGTGGAGCAGGGCCGCACCTCCAGCTTCAAGAACCCGGAAAACTACCTCGGGCTGACCCAGGCCCTCACCGGCCAAGCGGTCGATGGCAGTCTGGATAAACGCTTGCAGCAGGACATCAACCAGACCATCAGTGAATTGCAAAAAACCTACAGCGCCGACCAGGCGGTGCAGGTGCGCGCGCGCCTGGCCCATGCCAGCAGCCTGGTACTGTCCGGCGATGCCGCCCAAGCCAAGAAACTCACCGAAGAAGCCGTGGCCCGGTTGGGCGACTTGCAGTCGTTTTTCTCCGCCGAGACGGCCATGGCGGTGGCCAGTCAGTTGCGTGAGCTGGGGCAACCCGGAGCCAGTGATACCTTGCTGAAAAACTGCGTCGAGATCTACGGCGATGACCCGGCGGTGATGCAGGGCATTGCCCTGCAAACCAGCGACCCGGCCATCCTCGGCAGTGGCCTGCAAGCGCTGGAGCGCAATCGCCAAGGCGTGCGCAGCTACCAGCAAGGCGAGCACGGCCAGGCCCTGGAGCATTTTCGCGCGGCCCTGGCGCTGCAGCCGAAAAACATCAGCATTGCACTCAATACCGCCCAGTCGTTACTGCGCCTGGGGGGCGAGCAGCTAGAACCGGCGCTGCTCGAAGAGTGTCGGGCGTGCCTGGCGGCGGTGCGGATCATGCCGGAGAACGATCCACGTTTTGCCCGCTACCAAAAGCTGCGGCACAAGGCCTTTGGCGATGAGTGAGGAGCGCCCGGGGTTGGAGTTTTCCACGGTGATCGCCTCCACCGTGCATGACATGAAAAACTCCCTGGCCCTGTTGATCCAGACCCATAGCCAATGGTTGACACAGCTGCCGCCGGCGCTGCTGCACAGCCGTGAACACGGCATCATCGAGTACGAGTTCGCCCGCCTCAACGGCATGCTGGTGCAACTGCTGGGGCTGTACAAACTGGGCATCAACCAGCTGCCATTGCGCCCTGCTTATCATGAGCTGGAAGACTTTATCCAAGCCCAGTTGGCGCGCCATCAGGAGGTGCTGCAGAGCCGGCATATCAGCGCCCGTTGCGAGGTCGCAGAGTTCGGTTTGATGGGCTTTTTCGATCAGGAGTTATTGGCCTCGGTGGTGGCCAATATCATCACCAACTCGATCCGCTATGCCCGCCAAGAGCTGTTGGTGCGCGCCTGGGAAGAGCAGGGCGTGCTGGTGCTGGCGATCTGCGACGACGGTGCGGGCTACCCGGCGGCCATGCTCGCTGAGCAATCGGACTATGTCCTTAGCCTCAATCACAGCACCGGCAGTACCGGCCTGGGGCTGTACTTCGCTGGCCGTATCGCCGCCCTGCATGAGCGCAATGGCGTGTGCGGCCACATCGAAATCCGCAACGGCGCGCCCTTGGGCGGTGGCGAGTTGCGCATCTATCTGCCTTGAGTCTCTGTCCCCATTACCTGTTGAGCGCCAAATGTAGGAGCGGATTTATCCGCGATGCTTTGCGGTGTGTCAGCGCGCGCTGTGGCGAAGCGGTCGCGGGCAGCAGCCGTTCCATACGGCTCGCTGCATTTCCCACATCCATGTGGGTCCTAAAGCCCCTCCTACAAAAGCTGCAACCTGCACAACGCATAACTAGAACATCGCCTTTCACACGGCCTGTTGAGTCGGGGCTTTAGCTAAAAACTCAGCTCTCCAGCCACACGTCGCGGGCCCAGTGCCAGACCGAGTCCCAGGTCTCGTCGGTCAGTTCGGCTTCGGCGCCGGACCATAGGGTGACTTCGCCTTCGACACTGACCACGTAGTAGTCGTCGCCGTCTTGGCAGATCGGCACCAGGTCGCGCGGCACGCCCAGGCTCCAGGCGGTGGCGGTGACTTCCGGCAGGTAGGTGTGCGATTGCGGGTCGCTGGCGGTGACGGGCTCGAGGTGGCCGTAGACCACGTCGCTGACCTTGAGCAGAAACTCGCGCAGCTCAAACGGCAGGTGAATCAGCAGCTGTTCTTGAATCTCGACCAGCACTTCTTCTTCGGGTAATTCCAGCGGCACCGGCACGGTTTCGTTGAGTTCACGCAGTTGTTCGATGACTTCTTCCAAGGCCTGAGTCTCCAGTCGAAAAGCGACTTTAATAGCGGGTTACGGAGCGCCGGGAAACTGCGCTGGCAGTATGGCGACAGAGTTTAACAGGCTCGCCCGCCCACGGCCGAGAATGGCCAGGGTCTGTTGCCATTTCTCGCGGCAACGCGGCTCGCGATGAAACGGCAACAGACCCTATTCGCAGGGCTCAGGGATTTGCTGCTATGGTCGATATAATCAGTTATGAGTGTGGCGACTAGGCGGATGGGAATGCAGCATGAAAAGCGAATCTGAACCGAGTGGCGATGCCGTCCTGAGCGACGCGGAGCGCCTGCACCTGCTGGAAAAATCCGCCAAGGTTAACCGGCTAATTCTGTTCGGCTTGGCCGTGGTGGTGCTGGTCATAGTGCTGGTGACGGTGATAGTGCAAAGCGTCAACCTGATGAGCAGTGACCCCGTGGATGAAACCGCAGCACAGATCGAAGAATTGAAAAAGCAGCTACACGAGGTGCAAGGCGACCTCAGCACGCAGCAGGAGCAGTTACACAAACAAGAGGCGCAACTGGCGCAAGTGGCCCAGCAGCAAACCGGCAATCTGGCCGGCATTCTCAAGCCGACCCAAGATCCGGGCACGGTCGAGCAGTTGGCGAAAACCCTGCTTGGCCAGGAGAAGGATTTCCAACAGGTGATGCTGACCCTGCAAGTGGGCATGCGTGATCTGGCCTATATGCTGCCGGGTTCGCGCACCTGGTTGGAGTACTACACCGAGGCGCTGAACAAGTCGGTGGCCACCAGCAAGGTGCGCAGCACTGAGATTCAGCAATGGGCCAAAGGCCAGGCGCCAGTCGCGGTAGTGCCGGTTGTGGCACCGACGCCAGCGGTTGCCGCGCCGGCAGCGGCTAAGCATTAAGGTCAGTCCGACAGCCGTTAGGCGTGGCGCTTTTCGTAGGAGCCAGCTTGCTGGCGATCCACTCGTCGCAACAAGCATCGCCAGCAAGCTGGCTCCTACAGGTCGCAATAGGCTGGCGATTTTTTGCCACTAACGGCTGCCCTGAGTTGGCCGAACTGCCCAGGCGGTTGGCGGTTCGGCCCTAAGCGCCATGCACCGGCTGTGGCAGACTCCGGCGGCCTCTAAGCGCCGTTCTGGAGTTGCCCATGGCCGTGGCCAATCGCCTTAATCGCATCGTTGCTGTACTCAATAAATTGCCCGCCGCTTGGCGCACGCCGGCCTTGAGTTGGTTGTTCGGTGCGCAGGTCAAACTGGCCGGCACCGCGCGCATCCGGGTGCAGGAAATGACCCGTCAGCGCGCCACCCTGAGCATCGCCAATCGCCGCCGGGTACAAAACCATATCAAGGGCGTGCATGCCGCCGCGATGGCCTTGTTGGCCGAGTCGGCGAGCGGGTTTTTAGTCGCCATGAACCTGCCGGAAACTAAGTTGCCGCTGATCAAGACGCTGAAAGTGGACTATCGCAAACGGGCGGTCGGCGGCTTGACCGCCGTGGCCAGCCTGACGGCCGAGCAGATTGTCGCGTTCGAGCAGCAGGATAAAGGCGAGGTGTGGGTGACAGTGACAGTTACGGATGAGAGCGGCAGTGCGCCAATCGACTGTGCAATGCTCTGGGCCTGGATAACTAAAAAAGCTTAACCACGCCGCTTGGCAGCGTGGTTAACAGGCCGGCTTAGCCCATATGAAAGAAGGCCAGCTTGTTGCCGTCCAGGTCGCGAAAGTATCCACCGTAGAAGCCCGGCATGCGTTCGCCCGGAGCGCCTTCGTCGGTGGCGCCGAGGCTGATGGCTTTGGCGTAGAGCTTATCCACGCCTGCGCGGGAGCCGCCCGGTAGTGCGACCATATTGCCGTTGCCGGGTTGCGCCGGCTCTTGGTTGTAGGGAGTGCAGATGCCCAGCATCGGCTTGCTCATATCGATACCGAAGAAGGCCGCACGACCAACGTCCATCAGCACTTTAGCGCCCATCTCGGCGAGCAGTGCGGTGTAAAAAGCTTTGGCTTTAGGCAGATCATTGCTGCCGATAGTGGCGTAACCGAGCATGGCGAAGTCTCTCTGGTGGAGGTTTTGGAGGTATTTGCCGCGCCTTGAATGTAGCAGCAATCGCCCGTCGATAACGCACAGAGCTTTTGTAGGGTGGGTTAGCGGCGCAGAGTTGAGTTTGCCGAGCCACTGCGACAGGCGGGCGCCGCGTAACCCACCAGGCGATAATCGGCCGGGTTCAACCCATAATCAGTAGGCAAACAAAACCCGGGCATGCCCGGGTTTGTTGTACTGCCGCAAGCCTTTAGTTCTGGCGCATACCGGCAATCAGCCAAGGCTGGTTGTCGCCCTGCAAGCGTTCCATGCGCCAGCTTTCACTGAAGGCTTCACCCTGATCGAAGCGCGAGGTTTTCTCGATGCCGCTGAAGGTCAGGGTGGCGACGGTCTTGTCGGCCAGGTCATCGAGGCCATCGAGCTGTACATCGAGGTCATCGATGTAGGTCGACTGGAAGCCATCACCCAGGGACGCGCGCTCTTGCTGCAAAAACGCCAGCAGTTGCGGGGTGGTGAACTCGGCCAGCTTGTCCATTTCGTTGGCATCCCAATGCTGTTGCAGATTGAGAAAGTGCTCACGACCAACCTTGATAAAGTTGCTTTCGTTGAACCAGGCCGGCGCTTTGATCACCGGCTTAAGCGCGCTCGACGCCGTCGAAGCACCGAAAATGTTGCTCGGTTGTGGCGTGATATCGCGCTGATAAGGTACGCCGCCGGCAGCCGCGGGTTGCGCCTGTTGCTTGCGGCGTGAGGCGATAAAGCGAAAGGCCAGGAAGGCAATCAGGCCGATGATCAGGATGTCGAGAAACTGCATGCCTTGAAAGCCGCCGCCCATAAACATCGAGGCCAGCAGACCGCCCGCCGCCAAGCCGGCTAAAGGCCCGAGCCAGCGCGACATGCCGCCCGCCGCTGCGGCTTTGCCTGCCATGCCGGCCGCCGGGGCTGCCGCTGTGCTGCTAGGCGCCGCTTGGCTGGTTTGATGGCTCGGCGCCGAACCAAGGGATTTACCGCCGCCCATGCGCCGGGCATTGGCGTCCAGGCTCAGGGTCAGGCCCAGGCACAGCACCATGAAAAAGGTCATAAAACGTTGCATAGCAGTCATTCCACCAATGGATTACACGCGCGTAGTTTGCCCGCCCAGTGTGACAGAGGCTAGCGCCAGAGTGTTTCGGGATTTTTGCAGCGATATTGCTGGTGATGGGGTTTGCGTAGGCTGGGCTATGCCCACTTCCCACTTCCCACTCCTTAGGCCAACGGCAGGCTGAAGTAAAAGGTGCTGCCCTCGCCCGGCACGCTGTGAAAACCTATCTGCCCGTGCATGCGCGCCATCAGGGCTTTGCAGATGCTCAGGCCCAGGCCGGTGCCACCATGGCGGCGGGTGTCGGAGCCATCGGCTTGGGCGAAGCGCTGGAAAATGCGTGGGCGAAATTCCTCGGCAATCCCCAATCCATAGTCGCGCACAGTCACCTCGACCTGGCCATTGAGCAGGCGCGCGCCGATCTCAACCCGGCCGCCGGGGTTGGAGAACTTCACCGCATTGGAGATTAAATTACTCAGGACTTGCTGCAAGCGCAGGCTGTCGATGGCCACCGTCAGTTGCGCCGGCAGGGCGCTGTCATCCAGGCGCAGCTGCACCTTGAAGCTCTCGGCGTAGCCTTGGTTAAGCTTTAGCGCCTGTTGCAGGAGCGGGCGCAAGTCGGTGTCGGTGAGCTGAATGCTGAGTTGGCCAAATTCGAGTTTTTCGATGTCGAGGAGGTCATTAACCAAGCTGACCAGACGCTCGGAGTTGCTTTGCGCAATGTCTACCAGCTCTTGCGCGGGAGCCGGCAGTTGGCCGAATACCCCGGCGGACAGCAGGCCGAGGGAGCCCTTGATGGACGTCAGCGGGGTGCGCAGCTCGTGGCTGACGGTGGAGATAAATTCGTTTTTCAGCTGCTCAACCTGTTTGCGTGGGGCGATGTCACGCAGCAGGCAGATGTACAGCTGGCGGCCGGGTAAGGCAAAGCTGCTTAAGCTGATTTCCAGTTGCAGTTGCTGGCCATCGGCGTGCTGGCCCAGCACCTCAATGTCGTTACCGAGCAGGTTTTGCAGGCTGGTCTCGACCTGCCCTTGCAGTGCTGGCAGTAGTGTGTCGAGTGGCTGGGCAAGCATCCGCGCGGCATCGTAGCCGAACAGTTTACTGGCGGCCGGATTGCAGCGTTCGATGTGGCCGTGCTGGTCGAAAATCAGAATCGCCTCGGCGGCGTTTTCTAAAATGGCGCTGAGCTCCAGGGTGCGCTGCTTAACCAGCCGGCGCACCTGGTCGGCGCGCCCGGTCATGCTCAGCAAAAAGCCGCCGAGCAAGCTGCACAGCAGCAAACCGCCGACCAATTGCGCCCAGGATTGCCGGCTTTGATTGTGCTGCAAGAAATCGCTGCTCGTCGCAATCGATAACTGCAGGCTGCGCCCGGCCACTGGCCAGTTCTCCTGCCAAACCAGTGGCCGGGCATAGGCCGGTAAATTGTCCTCGACGGCGCCGTAGATAACGGATGGGGCGGCATCGGTGTTATCGACCAGTTGCAGTTGAAAATCGCGGGTCGAGTAGCCGCTTAACGCGGCGTTGATCAGGTCACTGATGCGCACCATGGCGGTGGCATAGCCCTGCAGATATTGGTGTCGTTCGGTCAGCTCGTTGGGCGACGTAGCGTATTGATATACCGGGTAAAATAGCAGCACTCCGGGTTCTTGTTGCGGGTCCACCACCAAACTGATGGGCGCGGTCATGCTCACCTCGCCGGTGTCACGGGCGCGCTGCATGGCTGCATGGCGGATCGGTTCGGAGGCCAGGTCGTAACCCAGCGCCTGGCTATTACCGGCCAACGGCTCTATGTAGGTGATCGGCGCATAAACATCCCGCGGGCTGGCGCTGATCAGATTACCGGTGGCGTTGCTTTGGCTGATGCTAAACCCCGGATGGCCTTGGGCGATCATCGCCGCCTCATAGGCTGGGCGTTGCGCCTGGCTGATCTGCGGGCTCCAGCCCAGCGCCCGCACGCCGGGGTAGGTGCTTGGCAAGTTGGCAACAAAGGTGCCGAACTCTCGGCGGTTGACTAGCTGCGAGGCGGCAAATAAGCGCTCGATAGACTGCACCGAGTGACTGTAAAGCTCAAAACGAGTCTTGATGGCCGCCGCCATCAGCTTGCTCTGCTGATGAAAGCGGATACGCAGACTTTCTTCTTCATCGGCACTGGCGCGAATAAATAGCAGCACCATGATGGCGCTGCCGATCAGCAGCGGCAGGCCGACACTGTTGATCCGGCTGCGCCACAGCGGGCGCGGTTGGGCGAACAGAATAAACATCAGCGGTGTGGCAATCAGCACGCCGATGCTGTCGCCGACCCACCAGGTCAACCAACTGGCGGGCACTTGGGCAGCGCTGATGATCTGGTTGGCATACAGGGTGCCGACCCCGCCGCTGGCGCTGACGATGCAGGTCAGGGGGCCGCCAATCAGCAACAGCAGAAAAATACTGCGTTCATCGGTGAGCGGGTTGGGGAAGCCAACCCAGCGGCGAATCAGCCAGTTAGCGAGTAAGCATTGCAGCGTGGTACCCAGGGCGATGCCGCCGGCCACCTGTAAGCCGGGCAGGCTCAGCGCCCCGCCGATACTGAGGTTGAGCAGGGTCGAACCAAGCAATACGCCGATCAGCAGCGGGTAACCCCAGATCAACACGGCGGCCAAGGCGATGCCCACCGGCGGAAACATCGCGCTGGCAAAACCCGGTGGAATCGCCAGCAGCAGCGCCAAGCGCCCCGCGACCAGGTAGGCCAACGCCAACAACAAAATTTTGCCCAGCAAGGGCGCGTGTGCGCGGCTGATTGCTTGCATAGCGTGCGGTGGCTCCGGTGACACGAGGGGCGGCGAGGCTTAAACGCCAGCCTTTACGGGCTGACGCCTAGCCTGCAGTTAAGCAGGTATGACCGGGCGGTGCTGGCTGGGTTGGTAAGGGCGCAGGCAGCCGGGGAGTAACGCTGGCTATGGACTCGTTATGGGTTTAACCGAGTATCGGCGCCCACAGCTAGTGTTCAGGTATTAAGGTAAACATCGCTTAAAGCTATGGGGGGCGGCACCGCAGAGCCTGAGCTTTGCGGATGCCTTAGGTGCTGCGTTTAAGGCATCAAAACCTTATCGACGACATGAATCACGCCATTTGACTGCATAACATCGGCGATGGTGATCGCCGTGTTGGTGCCTTTGCTGTCGGTTAGGCTGAGCAGTTTGCCGTTATAGCTGACGGTGAGGTTTTCGCCTTGCACTGTGGTCAGCATGGTTTTGCCAGCGGTTTTATTGGCCGCCGCCATCAGGTCTTTGGCGGTGTGCGTACCGGCAACCACGTGGTAGGTCAGAATATTGCTGAGGGCGGCTTTGTTCTCAGGCTTTACCAAACTCTCAACGGTGCCGGCTGGCAGCGCGGCGAAGGCGGCATTGGTTGGCGCGAAAACAGTGAAAGGACCCTTGCTGTTGAGGGTGTCGACCAAGCTGGCGGCCTTAACAGCGGCGACCAAGGTGGTGTGATCCTTGGAGTTAACCGCGTTTTCAACAATCGTCTTGTTTGGGTACATGGGCGCACCGCCAACCAGTACCGAATCGACGGCGAAGGCGGGCAATGCAGCGCCGATGGCCAAGGAAAAACCAGCAGTAACCAGCGCGTGGCGAACCAATTTCATGGTCTAACTCCGTAATTTAAGTGGGCCCCAAGCAGTGGGGTACTAGAGCTACGGAGTGGCTTCAGGAAAAGATGCATCAGAGGCTAAAAATATTCCCTTTAGCCACTACTGGGCCGGTCGGTTGCTGGGTCGGTGAGCCACCAGCCGGCTCGAGTGAGATGGCAAACACAGTATTTGCGCTCACCAGTTGTTGTAAGTCGTCGGGGATAGCCACGCTCATTGGTAGGTCCGCATGCAGTAACCCCAGTGAGCGCGGCGCGGCGCCGGGGCTGATAAACCACAATTCGGCAACCCGGCCATCGAGTTGCAGGGCGGCGGCCGGAATGATCACGATGCGTTGGCGCTGAGCATCGACAGTGGCGGTGTACACGGCCGCGCCATTCTCGAGCTGCAAGGCTGCCGTCAGCGGGGCGCTATAGCTGGCGGGCTTGGGTTGCACGATTAACACGCCCGCCAAGATCAGGCTGGCTGCCAGGGCACCGGCTGTTAGCCCACGCCAAACCGCCAAGCTGCTCCAGAAACGGCTGCTTGCTGTTGTCGGGCGGGGCTGCGCGCTCGCTGGCGACCACTGCAGGGCGTGAGTGATGCGCGACCAGATAAAGCTCGGCGCCTCGAGCGAGTCGTATTCGTCAGTTAAGGGGCCGAGTCGTTGTTGCCAGGCACTCAGTTGCGCGGCGTAGCGCGGGTGGCTGGCAATTAAGTCGGCCACCTCGGCGCGCTCTTTTGCATCCAGCACGCCCAACACATACTCGGCTATGCGCAGGTCAAGTTCTTGCGGGTTAACGGGGTCGGTGGTGTTCATTGTTCTAAACAAGCCTTGAGGCGCAACAGGCCCCGGCGAATCCAGCTTTTCATGGTTCCCAGCGGCACACCTTTACGGTTTGCCAGTTCGTCATAGGTGCAACCATCGAGGAAGGCCGTACGGATTAAACCTTGATGATTATCCGCAAGCGTCGACAGGCATTGATCGAGCCGGCGCCGGTCGCTGTCCACCTCAAGGGGATCGACGGGCTCGTGGGCGAGCAGCGAGTCGGCTAACTCAAGCGACGCTTGGTTACGTTCAACGCCGCCGGTGCGTAGGCGATCAATACACTTATTGCGCGCAATCATGGCCAGCCAGGTAATCGGGCTGGCGATTTTCGCGTCAAATAAATCAGCTTTGCGCCAGACCGTAACATAGGCCTCTTGCAGTGCATCTTCGGCGTCACTGCGCTGGCTGAGCATGCGCGCGCAAATGCCAAAGAGTTTTGCCGAGGTCAGTCGATAGAGCGCGTCAAAAGCTTGTCGATCTTGTTGCGCAATCGCCGTCAGCAAGCTGCTGAGGTGTTGCCGGCGCAGGACGTCATCATTCATTGGTGTTGGCTCAGGCGTATGGCTGTTAAGCCCTAACAGGTCGGTAGTATAGCCAGGGCGCGGACAATGGCTGATGGCGATTAACCGTTGTCCGCATCGGCGTTACTTAGCGTTGGTGCCGGATGCAGGTGCTGGCCCGTTACCGGCTTCAACGTCGCGATACATCGGCGCTAACTTTGCCAGTAACTGATTTTGCGCAGTAAAGGGCACAGCATGCTTATCCATAGCAATTTGTAGTGACTCAACCAGCGAGTTAAATTCGGCGCGACCAATTTTAAAGTTGGCATGGGTGGTCTTCATGTCGCGGCCTGAATACTTGCAGCCACCGTCGAGCAGGTCGCAAAACTGTTCAACCAACATAAATTTAATAAAGTCTTTTTTCGGATTATCGAAAAACGGCTTGGTCAGTGGCGCGGCAATTAAGTTGAGCATCATGTCATCGACAATCAGCACTAAGCCGGGCTTGCTGCCAAACTTCTCGAAGGTCGTTTGCTCGGCGTGCGCCTGAACGCTGATAAGGCTGAGCAGCGCCGTTAAGATCAAAGTGCAGAACTGTTGCTGAGTGGCCGCCAGCTGGGTAAAAAGTGAACGCATGGTAATATTCCTTTAACTGTTAGTCGCTGCTTGGTAATTAGAAACCAAGTTGCACGGAGAGATAGGTCGCTTGTTGATCGGCGAAGCCGCGCAAACCGAGCTTATTGCCATCAACGATATTGCCTAAGTTAACGTAGGCGGCGGTTACCGAGACGTTTTTGGTCGGCGCGTAAGCGACAAATAAGTCCCACCAGTCGTCTTCGGCTAGGGTGCCGTTGGGTAAGTTACTTTTGTCTAAGTTGTCGGGCTTCATGCGGTATTCGGCGCCAACGGTTAAGTTGCGTGACAATAAATAAGCAGTCGACAGTTCGAGTTGCGGCTTGTAACTGTTGTTGTCTTCGCTGCCAAAACCGAGGATGCCCAGTTGGTTGGCTTTGGTCATACGCAGGGTGCCGTTAACCAATAAGCTTTGGCCGATAAATAATTTAGTGGCCGACACATAGTAATCAATGCCGCTGTCATCTTTGGCACCGAGAAACTTAACCAGTTTTTCTTCTTGGTTATTTTTGTATTGCATACCGGCGGCGATTTGCGGCATCCAGGTGTCTTGATCCAGCACCGCTTCGCCAGCCAGGCGCACTTTGGCGCCGACGATGGTTTGCTTGATATCGCTGGTGCCCAACAAGCCGCCCAAGGCGCCGTTCAATTCACTGACATTGAACCGCTGCTCGGCGAGTGACAGTTCCACCCGGTCATATAAACCTACGGTCAGACCTTTGCTGCTCAAGGCAAAGTCTTGGGCGTCGGCATAGGAGTAATGCAGGCTGGCGCCGATTTCCTCGCCAGTGCCGTAGCCGCCGATAACTGCCCATGGGGTTAAGCCCCCGCCGGCCGCGCCTTCGATTTGCGACACGCCGCCGGTCAGCAGCAGTTTGCTGCTGCGGCTGGTCTCGGCAAACGCCATATTGCTGGCCAAGAGCAGGCTCAAGGCCGTGGTGGCGAGGGGTAGTGATAGGTTTCTTGTGGTTGGCCTGTTTGCGTTTTGCATGAATCCTCCAGGCTAAATTCGAGTGCTGGTCGTCAGCAACTCGCTCATCAGCCATTCAGATACGTAACAAACGCCAATGCGGATGCACGAAGGGCAGAAATTATTTCTGCCCTCATCCAGCGCGTTCAGGATGAGGGTGGATGGTGTCGGCCGATAGTGCGTAGGCGGCTACTTCACGGCACTCGGATCGCAGCTCGCTTGCAGTTGCAATTGGTTGTCGGCGCGCAGTTTGGGCGGCACTTGCGGGTCGTCGCTGAGGCTGAAGTTACGCTGCAACCACCGGGCGGACTCGGCCAGCGTGGCGTTGACCGGCGGCACGGTGAACTCCCAATTACTGTCGCGCGTGCGCATGCAGCGGCTATTGATGCTGAGCGTCGGGGCGTCGGCAAAGGCTTGCTGGGGGTTGTTCAGTGGGGTGGCGATCAGGTGCAAATTGCCCTGCTCGTCATCGACGTAGAGTCGGTAGAACCAGCCGTGGCGAATATCCAGCAACTGATTGCCCGCCGAGATGGCCGCAAAGGGTTGCTGGCGAATGAGTAAGCCGTAACTGCGCAAATACACCCAGCCCGCCAGGCTCGGGTCGAAGGGGCTGGCGGGGTAGGGCTCGCTCTCGAGCAGGTTGTCCAACTGCAATTGGCCGTTGGCATCGCTGTGGGTGCGCCAGAGGTCGTAAGGGCCGCTGCCACGGGTTTTCAGCAGCACATCGTTGCTGCCAATTACGCTTACCTCGCGGATGGCGCGCTCTTCACCGCCGCCGGAAGCATCCTCTAGATAGCGATAACGCTGACCATCTTTACTCAGCTGGTAGAGCAGTTGCGCTTGCACCTGGGGCTTTACCTCTGCGCCACCGGGCCGGTAGTCGTAGCGCAGCTCGTGCAGCTCCCAGTTGCTGCCCTTGGCCAAACTACGTTGCTTGACCGGCAGCAAGCAGCGTTTGGCCCGCTCACTGGCGGCCACCTCGTGGTGCTGATCGCTGAGGCAGAGGTCATCGGCGAGCAGGGTTTCGCTCGGATACGGCTCGGCATTGGGATGCTGGTAGGGATTGGGGTTAATGCCGCTGCAGTCCTTGGCGGTGATGTCGATGTTGTCGTCGACGCTCTCCTCGCTCGGGCTGCTGGCCCAGCCGAGACTCTCGAAGCTGCGCGGCTGCTGGCCGAGATCGATCTGTCGCAGGCTAATGCCCCAGCGCTTGGGGTCGGGCTTTGGCAGTTGCTGCTCGGCGCGCAGTTGTAGCTCGCTGCCGGGCAGCAGTTGCAAGTTGCGCGCAAACCACGCCGGGCCATCGACAAAACCCAGGCGCTGGTTAGTCGAGGCGCCCATTTTGTCGTACACCTGCGGGTGGCTGAACTCAAACTCGGGCAGCACAAAGCAGCCCGCGTCTAAGCGCAGTTCACTCAGCTGCTTGCCGCTGCTGAGGTCTACGGCGCGCACGCGCGGGGCCGGATTGCGCTCGGCATCGGCGCCCCAGGGGGTATCGGCCAGCAACGCGGTTTCGCCTTGCACATCGAGCAGCGCGCCGATGCCAACGTCGACGATGCGCAACGGTTGGCGTTGGATCATATACAGCTGCTTCTCACCCGCCAGGGAAATCCAACCGGGCCGGCGGGCATCGGTGAACCAGCTGTTGGGTAGGCCTTTTAGCAGCACCTTAGCCTGCAGCTGGTTGCCCTGCATCGACAGGTGGGCCAGTTCATAGTCTTCGCCGCTGCCGCGACTAAACAGGGTCAAGGCGTTTTGTGCGTCGAGGGTCGCGGCATCGAACAGTTGCAGGCCCCGGCGCTGCTCGGGATCGGGCTCGATCAACTCGGCCAAGTTAGCGGCGTCGATCAACTCACCGTCATATTCCAGCTGTGTTTCGATCTGGATGTAATCGGTGCCGGTATTCCAGTCGCTGTGGCTGGAACGCCGGTGCTCCACCCGGAACGCCTCAGCAGCCCAGGTCTCAGTGCTCAGCAGCAAGGTTGCCAGCAGTAAATAAGTGCGCACGTCCATGTCCTTGGGCTGGGCCCGCTGTTGTGGCGCTTGGCCGGATGGGTAGCGCCGAGTTCAACCGCCTCCTAGGGTCGGTCGCCACTCACCCCGCCTCCAGCTTGGCATAGCCGAGCATCAGCCATTTAGTGCCTTCGCTGAACAGCGAGTGGTAATTCGGATTGCTGTGATAGATGACGATGGAGGAGCCTCCACCGTCGGTTTATTTCGCTTAAGCAATAAACTGGTAATCACTTAAGGCGGATGCAGATATATTTGCCGCTGTGCCAAGCAAGGTCAGTTCGGCAGTAGAGACTAGCGCATCGGCGCCGGCAGAGTGGAACTGATAGATCGCTGTTTCACTACCGTTATCGACAGTAAACAAGCGGTTATCACCGGCCGCATAAGCACTGCTGGCTGAGCCAATGGTTGCTGCCGCGTTGCTGGTGGTAATGCTGCCAGTAATATTCTGGGTGAATATCACCAGCTCAGCTGTAGTGCCAAAACCGCCGCTAGCCGAACGCATAAGAGCGCCATCTATGACGGTGTCACCATCGCCAATACGAAGGGTTGAAAGGCTAAACGTTAGTTTGTCTTGGCCGGTGACGAAGTCCGTTATGCGATCAGTGCCCTGCAGGCTGTCGAAGGCGAAGCTGTCATTACCGGTGCCGCCCGTTAGCGTATCGCTACCAGCCCCGCCGATTAGCGTGTCGTTACCGGCAGCACCATTGAGCGTGTCGTTGCCAAGATAGCCGAGCAGACGATTATTACCGATATTGCCCTGCAAACTATTGGTCAGTTCATTGCCTGCACCCGCAATGCCGGCGCTGCCGGACAGCGTTAGATTTTCAAGATTGCTAGACAGTTTGTAGCTAGAAGATGCCAACACGGAGTCGGTGCCGGCGTTAATGCCCTCAATGGTTTGGTCTAGGGCATTATCAACAATATAAATATCGTTGCCAACACCGCCAGACATGGTGTCCGCTCCCGCGCCACCATTCAGGGTGTTGTTGTAGTTATTGCCAGTAATTTTATTGGCGAGACTATTGCCTGTAGCAGTCAACACCGTGGCGCTGTTGGCCAGCGTGAGGTTTTCGAGACCGGCACCAAGGAGATGACCATTTAAGTAAGATATGACACTGTCAATTCCGCTGGTTTCGACAATTACATCTGCAGCGTTGTCGATGTAGTAAGTGTCATTACCTTCTGCGCCATTCATGGTGTCAGCGCCGGAGCCGCCATTTAATGTATCGTTGCCAAGCAAGCCGAACAGTTGGTTGTTATTTTCGTTGCCAATAATAACGTTGCTATACTCTGAGCCAATAGCATTCGTCGCTATGGTGCCGGTGCTTAAAGTAATGTTTTCAATATAATTATAAGATTTGGATGTGCTTACCCCCGAGATATATCCACCAATCGTTGCATTAAAAGCGATTTTAATGGTGTCAACACCTGCGTTTGAAACTTCGGTTACATAGTCGGATGTCGAGTCGATGATGTAAGTGTCGTCGCCGATGCCGCCGACCATGGTGTCGTTTCCGCTACCGCCATCGAGCGTATCATTGCCCGCACCGCCAGTAAGGCTATCGTTGCCTGCCAGACCGCTGAGGGCATTGTTGTTCTGGTTGCCGGTGATCTGGTTGTTCAGTTCGTTACCGATACCGTTGCTGGCTGAGCCAATCAGCTCAAGGTTTTCCACGTTGCTGGCAAGGCTGTAGCTGGCCAACTTGGACTTGACCAAGTCAGTACCCTCGGCGGCGTTTTCGATCACCTTGTCGGAGAGGTTGTCCACGTTGTAGGTGTCGTCACCGATGCCACCTACCATGCTGTCGATACCCACTCCGCCATCCAGCAGGTCATTACCGGCCCCTCCCACTAGGGTGTCGTTGGAAACGAAGGCGCCAGAGGATACCGGCAGGCTGGTTTGCAGCATGGCACCGTTGCTGTCGAGGGTCATTAGCTTGGCAGTGATCTGGTCGGTTGCCGAACCGCTGAGGGTAATGGCGTTGGAGTGGAACTGCAGACCTAGCGGTGTAACGGTAAAACGATCCGAGCCAATCAGATCTACCAGCTCGCCATTGCGATAAACCTCAACCCAAGCGCCTTCGCCAATAGCCAGAACCGAGGTGTTGAGTAGGCCAATATCGAGCTCCTCAGGGTTAAGGACGATGGACGCAGAGTTATTGTCAATGCCGTCATCAAGTGCATCTAGCGTTGCTTCAGTTGCCCCGGTACCCATCCCGAGGGCTCTGATCACCGTACCGTTTTGGCCTAATCCCCGCAGTGCTGGTAAGAGGCTTAAGTAGTTTTGATTATCTGGCTGGCCGTCAGTGGCAAAAAACACAATGTTTTGCCCGCTACCGCTGTTACCTAAGTGGGTAATGGTTTTGCTGATCGCATCGGTGTAGTTGGTGCCAGTGGTAAGAAACTGTAGTTGAGAAAGCGTGTCGGTAATATCGGGGCGACCATTAGCGTCACTATCTAGGCTGGCTGAGCCGCTATAAGCCAGATTGGCTGTGCCACTGAAGGGTATCAATGCAACCTTCACTTGGCTGTCGAGACCGCTGTCGATGATTGATTGGTTGAGCTTCTGGAATGAGGCAATAGCAGCGTCCAGTCTAGTGTTTACTTGGCCGTCGCCGTTTAAATCGCCGATATCGACCTCGCCACTAAAATTTTCCATCATACTGCTGGACTGGTCGAGTATGTAAACCAGATTAATTGGTGTCTGCGCAAGGTTGACCGCGCTGATGGTGCCGCTGAGGGTAATGGAGCCGGTTGCTGACTCTGGTACAGAGATATTTAGCGCTACGGTTTTGCCATTAATTAATGTCTCAGCTGCGCCGACACGCATTTCCGCCGCGCCATTGTCGCCAATCAGGACATCGTCACCGTCGCCGCCAATTAGCGAGTCATTGCCAGCATTGCCGTTTAGGCTGTCGTTGCCCAGGCCGCCATTCAAGATGTTATTACTGGCGTTGCCTTGTAACTGGTTGTTTTCGCCGTTGCCATTGAGCGTGATGGCGGTATCGGTCAGGGTGCCGTTTTCCACATTGGCACCCAAGGTGTAACTGATGCTGCTCTGTACGCTGTCTGCGCCGCTGGCTATGGCCTCAACCACGACATCGCCGGCGTTATCTACCAGATAGATGTCTGAGCCAGCGCCACCGCTCATGGTGTCGGCGCCTGTGCCGCCGTTTAGGTAGTTGTCTTTGGCGTTACCGGTGAGGGCATTGTTGGCGCTATTACCTACGCCTTTGAACGCATTGCCGCTCAAGGTCAGATTCTCAAGCGTTGAGCTGAGGCTGTAGTTGATCGAAGAAACAACGCTGTCAGTGCCTTCTCCAGCAAGCTCGGTTATTACATCGTTACTGCTATCGACGTAATAGGTGTCGTTACCGATGCCGCCAATCAAGCTATCAGCGCCAGCCGCTCCGCTTAGGGTGTCATTACCGGCGCCGCCGGTGATCGTGTTGTTGGCCGCATTACCGATCAAGCTATTGTTAGCACTGTTGCCTGTCAGGCCAAGTGCAGAGCCAAGCAGAACACCGTTCTCAATGTTAGTGCCGAGCGTGAAGTTGATAGCAGACTGGACGGTGTCGGTTCCCGCATCTACAGCTTCAACCACGCCGTCGCCTGCGCCGATGATGTAGGAGTCGTTACCTGCTCCGCCCGTGAGAACGTTAGCGGCGGCGTTCTGGCTGCCGTCGAGAATGTTGTTGGCGCCATTGCCGGTGGCGCTGATGGCGGCACTGCCGGTCAGGGAGATGTTTTCCAGATATGGGCGGGCGGTGATATTGAAACTTACCGAGCTCTTGACGGTATCGACACCTTCATTGGCGAGCTCGTTGACCACATCGAGGGCGCTGTCGACCACGAAGGTGTCATTGCCGGCGCCACCGTTCATGGTGTCGTTACCTGCGCCACCGTTCAGCGTGTCGTTACCTGCGCCACCGTAGAGCGTGTTATTGCCACTGTTGCCGGTGATGCTGTTATCGCGATAATTACCCGTGCCGTTGATATTAGCGGTACCAGTCAGTGTCAGATTAAGTTCTGAACTTTGAAGTGTGGCAGTGCTGGCACTGGAAATATTCTGGGGAAAGTTAGCTAGCGTATTTAGTTCGGTACTCGTCAATCCGACAAGGTAGTCGCTGTTGGCAAGATTTTTAAGCGAGTTGGCTGTAGTTGTTGCAGTGGCTTGATCGGGGGCTAGGGCATAAAAGTGCATAATTACCTTGGTCTGCCCGGCAGCAAGGTTAAAATTGAAGTTGGTATCAAAGCTATCTGTGTCAGTACGTGTGGCGCTACTTGGCGACCCAGTGCCCCCGGACACTATATGTATGGCTTTTGCTCGTTCGGTGGAAAGGTGATCCACCATGAACCAATCGTCGGCGGTTGTGTAGGTACTGTCACCGTTGGAGCTAGTAAGGAGGCGTGTATTGCTGTCGTGATAGACGTCATCGCTTAGATTGAAATTGACGTCTTTTGAGGTGGTGCCGGTGTTGGTAACTATTTCAAGGACTCGAACAAAGCCATCACCCACATAGGTCTTGCGAGTCAAGCTCAGCGCTTCGCCGGCGTGGGTTGCTGTGAGCGTTTGAGTGTTTGCGGTTGTAGTGGCTACTCCATAGCTCCAGCCTAAAGAGCTTGTGCTTGCGCCAATTTTGACACTGAAACCCGTACTGTCGTAGCTGTCATTGTTGGCTTTAATGGCATTTTGCAGATTGCCGTGATCATCGATGAGCCAAGTGTTGTTGCTTGCATCGGTCAGATTGAGAGGCATGCTCAGACTTCCTTGTATTGATGTTTTTTGAGGTTGGTGGAGTATTGCGTTGTGTGGTTGATGTTATCTGTGCTTTTTAAAATAGCGGCGGCGCTTACACCGCTTCCAGCTTGGCAAACCCAAGCATCAGCCATTTGCAGCCTTCGTTGGCAAAGTTCACCTGTACCCGGGCCTGGGCGCCGGCGCCTTCGAAGTTGAGTATCACCCCATCGCCGAACAGCGAGTGGCGTACCGATTGGCCGAGGCTGAAGTCGGTTTCCGGCACCTGGCTGCCGGCAAACAAATTGCTGTCGCTCATGCTCTGGTTGCGCGGTGCGCCGAACGGGCGGCTGACGCTGTTGTTCAGGCGCACTTCCTGAATCAGCCCCTCGGGGATTTCGCGCACGAAACGCGAAACCTTGTTGCGGGTCTCGGCGCCGTACAGGCGGCGGGTTTCCGCGTAGCTGATGACCAGCCGGCGCATGGCTCGGGTGATGCCGACGTAGGCCAGGCGGCGTTCTTCTTCGAGGCGACCGGGCTCTTCCAGGCTCATCTTGTGTGGGAACAGGCCTTCTTCCATGCCGACCAAGAACACCAGCGGAAACTCCAGGCCCTTGGCGCTGTGCAGGGTCATCAGCTGCACGCTGTCTTCGTGTTCGGCGGCTTGGGTGTCGCCGGCCTCCAGGGAGGCGTGGTCGAGGAAGGCCGCCAGCAGGGTGGTTTCTTCCTGGATGTCGGCGTTCTCGAAGTTGCGCGCGGCGCTGACCAGCTCCTCCAAGTTTTCCACTCGGGCCTGGGCTTTCTCGCCTTTCTCTTCCTTGTGATAGGCGAGCAGGCCGGATTGCTCGATCACCGTCTGGGTCATCAGCCCCAGCGGCATTTCCAGCGCCTTGGCGGTCAGCAGCGCGACGGTTTCCAGGAAGCCGGCGACGGCCGCAGTGGCGCGCGGTGGCAGACCTTTATTACTCACCAACAATTGGCAAGCGGCCCACATCGACAGGTCGGCGGCGCGGGCCTGTTGGCGAATGGTTTCGACGGTTTTCTCGCCAATGCCACGGGCCGGCACGTTGATCACCCGCTCCAGCGCGGCATCGTTGCCTGGCTGCGACAGCAGGCGCAGGTAGGCCATGGCGTTCTTGATTTCGGCCCGTTCGAAGAACCGTTGGCCGCCGTAGATGCGGTAGGGGATGGCTTCGCGTAGCAGGGCTTCTTCGAGAATTCGCGACTGGGCGTTGGAGCGGTACAAAATGGCGATGTCGGCGCGGGCCAACCCTTCTTTATGGGCGGTCTGGATGCATTCGACTACATAGCGGGCTTCGTCGTATTCGTTGAAGGCCGAATACAGGCTGATCGGCTCCCCGTCGTCGGCATCGGTGCGCAGCTCTTTACCCAGACGGCCCTGGTTGTGGGCGATCAGCGCGTTGGCGGCCTTGAGGATGCCGCCGGTGGAGCGGTAGTTTTGCTCCAGGCGGATGGTCACGGCATCGGCGAAATCGCGGCTGTACTGGTGCATGTTTTCGATTTTGGCGCCGCGCCAGCCGTAGATCGACTGATCGTCATCGCCGACTACCATCAGGCTCTCGCCGCCCTGGGCGAGCATCCGCAGCCAGGCGTACTGCACGGCGTTGGTGTCCTGGAACTCGTCGACCAATACGTGGCGGAAGCGCCGCTGGTAATGGTTCAGCAAGCCGGGATTGTCGCGCCACAGGTCCAGGGCGCGCAGTAGCAGCTCGGCAAAATCGATCAAGCCGGCGCGGGCACAGGCGTCTTCGTAGGCCTGGTAGATGCTCAGCTGGGTGGCCAAAAACAGGTCGCCGGCCGGCTGAATATGCTTGGGCCGCAAGCCTTCGTCTTTCTGGCCGTTGATAAACCATTGCGACTGTTTGGCCGGCCACTTGTTGTCGTCTAGGCCCAGCTCGCGGATCACCCGTTTCACCAGGCGCTGCTGGTCGTCGCTGTCGAGAATCTGGAAGTTTTCCGCCAGCCCGGCTTCTTGCCAGTGGGCCCGCAGCAGCCGGTGCGCCAGCCCGTGGAAGGTGCCGACCCACATGCCCTGCGGGCTGACGTGCATCAACTGTTCGATGCGCTGGCGCATCTCGGCGGCGGCCTTGTTGGTAAAGGTCACCGACAGCACCGAGTGCAGGGAGGCGTGTTCCACCGCCACCAGCCAAGCGATGCGGTGTACCAGCACGCGGGTTTTACCGGAGCCAGCACCGGCGAGAACCAACTGACGGCCGAGCGGGGCTGCGACAGCCTGGCGTTGCGCGTCGTTGAGGGAATTTAACAGGGGGGAGAGGTCATCATGCATGGCGGCATTTTAGGCGCTGTTGGCCCCTCTTTGCGAGCCGCATAACCGAGCGCAGTCGTTTTCACCGGGGCTGTGGCGGGCCGGCCGGGCGGTGCAGATAACGCTTTAGCGCAGCCGCCAGCTCGCGGTATGCTCGCCGCACATTGAGAAGCCCGTCACGCTACGGCTGGTGCTGCTGCGGCGCTGCAGCAACCAGTTGTGCGACAGACACTTAGTAGACAGCGCCGATGACCACGCCCAATAAACACCTTCCCGTTAGCGCTGCGCTCAGCGATGGGCCTGAAACCGGTCTGTCGCTGGCGGCCGAGCGTGCCGTCGAGCGCACCCGTTTGCTCTATCAGGGCTCGCAAGTACCAACGCTGTTTATGCTGCTCAGCGGTCTGGCCTGCGCCTATTTGCTCTGGAGCCCGGAAAACACCCTGCGTTTGTCGGGCTGGCTGGTGTGGCTGGTGTTGCTGGCGGTGTTGCGGCTGCTGCAGGTCGGTGCCTTTAACGCGGCGCTGCCGTCCAAGCAAGCGCACCCCCATTGGCGGCGGATGTTTTTGCTCGGCGCCGGGCTGTCCGGGCTGACCCTGGCCTTCGTCGAGATCGCCCTGGTGCCGCCCCACTCGATGCTCCAGCAGGCGCTGGTGTACGGCTTGATCGCGGCGGCGATTCTTTCCGCCAGCGTCGCCTATGCGGTCAGCCTGACGGCCTTTCTGACCTTCACCGTGCCCGGCGTGCTGCCCTTTCTGTTGGTCATGCTGCTCAGTAATGACCCACGGCAACAGAGCTGGGGCGTGCTCGGGCTGATTCTATCGGCGACCTTGCTGGTGGTGACCTGGCAGATCAATCGCCTGCTCAAACGCAGCCTCAACCAACGCGCGCAGAATCAGGCGCTGATCAGCAACCTGGAATACGCCAAGCAGCAGGCCGATGGCCTCAACGTGCAGCTGGCCCGCGAAGTCGAACAGCGCCGCCGCGCCGAGCGCGACCTGCGCGGTGCCCATGGCGATTTAGAAATGCGCGTGGCCCAGCGCACCCTGGAGCTGGACGACACCACCCACGCCCTGGGCAAGAGCGAGGCGCGCTTGGCCCTGGCGCTGGAGGCCAGCGAGCTGGGACTGTGGGATTGGGACCTGGCCAGCGATGCCCTGCACCACTCGCAGCTGTTTGAGCTGTTTGGCCTGCAGCCGGAGTCGGTGACGGCGATGTTGACTGACCTCAAGCCGCGGGTGCACCCCGACGACCTGCCGCTGCTGCGCCAGGTACTGATCGAGCACTTAAAAGGCCAGACCGATGGCTACGCGGTGGAATACCGGGTGCGGCATGTCGATGGCCGCTGGGTCTGGGTGGAAGACCGGGGCCGCGCCGTTGAGCGCGATGCCCAGGGCCGCGTGCTGCGCATGCTCGGCACCCGCCGCGACATCACCGAGCGCAAAGGCCGCGAAGAAGAACAACGCCTGGCCGCCACGGTGTTCGAGGCGGCCAATCAGGGGATAGTCATCCTCGATCCGGACAACCAGGTGGTGGCGGTTAACCAAGCGCTTACTGCGGTGACCGGCTATGGCCGCGAGGAGTTACTCGGGCACAACATTGGGCATTTTATCCGTGGCAGCGATGCGCGCCGCCAGTACCACTTGATCAGCCAGGAGCTGGAGCGCGAAGGCCACTGGCAGGGCGAGCTGCTGGAAAGCCGCAAGAATGGCGAGCTGTACCCGCAATGGCTGCAACTGAGCATGATCCGCGACGCCCAGGGCCGCATCAGCCACACGGTCGGGTTTTTCGTCGATTTAACCGCGCGCCGCGACGCCGAAGAGCGCCTGCGTTACCTGTCCAACTACGACGAGCTGACCGGGCTGGCCAACCGCACGTTGTTCAAAGAGCGGCTGCACGAAGCCGGCCAGCGCTCGCGGCAATCCGGGCAAAGCCTGGCGCTGCTGCACATCGACCTGGACCGCTTCAAGCTGCTGAATGACAGCCTCGGCCATGAGCTGGCCGACCAACTGCTGCGGCAGATGAGTAAACGCATCAGCCAAAGCGTACCCGAGGCGCATACCCTGGCGCGCTTGTCTGGCGATGAGTTCGCGGTGCTGCTCGACGGCTTCGGCAGCTTGTCGAGCCTGGCGCGTTTGGCCAGCCGGCTGCTGGGCAAGTTGCGCCAACCAGTGACCGTCGGCGGCCAAGAGTTGGTGGTCAGCGCCTCGATTGGTATCAGCTTGCTGCCCGACAACGCGCGGGAAATCTCCACCCTGCTCAGCCAGGCGAACATGGCCGTGCAGCACGCCAAACACCTGGGCGGCAATACTTTCCAGTTCTTCACCGACAACCTGCAGGCCTGCACCCTGGAGCGCTTGCAGCTGGAAAACCAACTGCGCAAGGCGATCACCGAAGGCCAGCTGGAGGTGTTCTACCAGCCCAAGCTGTGCCTGGCCGACGACAGCCTGAGTTCCGCCGAGGCCCTGGTGCGTTGGCGGCATCCCGAGCTGGGCCTGGTGCCGCCCGGCGACTTTATCGGCCTGGCCGAAGAGACCGGCTTGATCGGCGCCATTGGCGAGTTGGTGTTGCGCGAGGCCTGCCGGCAGGCCCGTGCCTGGCAAGTGCAGGGGCTGGCGGAGATCCGCGTGTCGGTCAATCTGTCGGCGCAGCAACTGCGCCAAGGCAACCTCACCAGCCTGGTCCGCCAAGTGCTGGAAGAAAGCGGCCTGCCGCCGCACTTGCTGGAACTGGAGCTGACCGAAAGCCTGCTGCTGGATAACGTCGAAAGCGTCATCGGCACCTGTCAGCAATTGCGCAGCTTGGGCATCAAACTGGCGATTGACGATTTTGGCACCGGCTACTCCTCGCTCAGCTACCTCAAGCGCTTCCCGGTGCACTACGTGAAGATCGACCAGACCTTTATCCGCGACCTGGGCAGCAACGCCGAAGACGCCGCCATTACCCGCGCCATCATCGCCATGGCCCACGGCCTGGAGCTGAAAGTGGTGGCCGAAGGGGTCGAGAGCCAAGCTCAGCTGGAGTTTCTCAAGGCCCATCGCTGCGACGAAATTCAGGGCTATCTGGTCAGCCCAGCACTACCGGCGGCCGCCTTCGCCCAATTGCTGCGCGAGCAATTGACGAGCGACTGAGCGCATTTGGCTGCTTTTGTGGGTTAGCGGCGCAGAATTGAGCTTGCAGAGCCACTGAGGTAAACGGGCGCCGCGTAACCCACCAGGCGCTGATCGGCCGGACGCCCGCCGGTGGGTTACGGCGCAGCTAACACCGTAGAGATAGAGCGTCCGTGCCCATGCGCCCCACCCTACGATTCTGTTGAGCGCCGCAAACCTCGTAGGAGGGGCTTTAGCCGCGATGCCTTGTTGTGTGTCCGTGCGTGCGGTGGTGGCGCCGGTCGCGGCTAAAGCCCCTCCTACAAAGAGCCCCCATCACTTCTCCGGCATGCCCGAGGAATGGTGGCTGCTGATCAGCCATTGCTGGCCATCCCACTTATAGGTGTAGGTGTAACGGGCATGCACTACCGCGCCGGTTTTGCCGAAGGTGAAGGTGTACAGGCCAATATCCACCGCGCTGTTGCAGCCCAGCTGGATGGTCCGCGAATCGATCTTGCCGGACGGCCGATTGGCCAAAAAGTGCTCGAAGTAATCTTCCTTGGCCGCCGGCGTCAGGCGTGGCACGTTGGACAGGGTCGGCAGCAGCACCGAGTCTTCGGCGTAATTGCTTAACACCTGATGCGGGTCAGCAGTGATCAGCGACCGGTTCCAACGCTCGAATAACCCGGCAATTTCCGCCTGGCTGGTGACCTTGCAACTGGCCATCGGCGCGTTACTCAGTGGCGGATTCGGCGGGCTGCTCGGGTTGGTACCGCAACCGGCCAACAGCAAGGCCGCAGCGGCCATGGATAGCGTGACAAGTTTCTGCATAACGGCTCCTCGACTGAATATTTTGCCGCAGGCCTTTACCCTGCGGCTGTTCGCGCCCTAGAACTGGCGCACCCGCAGAGCCTAGTTGAGGTCGAAGGCTTTCGGCACCGACGGTTATTCAAGGAGATGTTTCAGTTATGCGTTGCGCAGGCTGCTGCTTTTGTAGGAGGGGCTTTAGCCGCGATGGCTGTGCGCTGGTCGCGGGCGCCAGCCGTTCTATACGGCTCACCGCTATCCATGTGGCTCGCGGCTAAAGCCCCTCCTACGAAATGTATGGCGTTCACGCGTAACTGGGCACAGCCTAAGCAAAAACTACGGCACACCGGCCCAAAAAACGCACTGGTTAAGCAACGCATTAGCCGAGCTTTGGCAACTCTGCATACAGGCGCTCAATCAGCTCTTTGCCATATTTTCGTTCCAGCTTGCGGACTATAAAGTGCCCCCTGGCCATGTCTTGAAAGTGGTCCATAAAGATAGTGTTAATTATCGCCCCGCCCGCCGCGCCGATGGCAGGTATGGCTTGCGCGGCGGCCTTCTCGCTTACCTGCACGCCAAATCGTTCGGCAATTTTTGCGATTAACTTAATCAATATGGGCGCTCCTTCATCGGTTAGGGTTTTACCCACAATAAACTCCGAGGCGTCGGCTACCGATTTAGCCAATACCGCGCGCACCGCATAGTAGCCACTCTCGCTGTCGTCATCAGACTTACTACTACCGCCCAACGCGAATACTTCCAGGCAGGCCAGCTTGGTTTCTATGGCGGTGATGGACTCGCCTTCACTTCTGGCAATGTCCGCGATTGAACGCAGCATGATTGACGTAGAAATAGGCAGCTCCACGGCCAGTGCGCTAATGCCAAAAAACCCACCCACCCCGCCACTCACCGCCACGCCGAGTTTGTGCCAGATATTGGAAGACGCCTCACCAGGAATGTCCTTCATGGTAAAGGCGGCAGCCTCCGAGGCTTTAAGTAGCGCCGTCTGGGTAACTTCACCGATGGTTTTATTCCAATTGTCCGGCAATAAGGCCAAGCCTTTCTCGATTGGCACGCCGATGAAGTTGGTGACCCTGGCGGCAATTCCTGGGTTTTCTAACAGGCTCTTTGCGGTCTGGAGTTCTTTTCGTTCGTGTTCGGAAAAAGTCTCCATTATATAAAGCTCCCTGGTTGGGTTTGGGTGGCGAATATTTAGATTAAAGCCGTTGGTTAGACTCTATTTTGATGAGCCAGTTCATAATGCTCAACTGTTGGTGATGGCGCGTAGAAGTGATGCAGTAGCTTTCGCCATTCTTGGTATTCGGGCGAGCCTCTGAATCCTACGGTGTGATCCTCTAGGGTCTCCCAGTTGACCAGAAGGATGTATTGCGACTGATTTTCCAGGCAACGCTGTAACTGGTGGGAGATATAACCGCGCATGGACGAGATTATGTTCGATGCTAATTGAAAAGACGATTCGAACTCTGCTTCGCGACCTGGAATTACATTCAGTTTTGCGGTCTCAAGAATCATAAGTCCTCCGGTGTATTACGATGATTCGATAGAAGCTAACCATTAAGCTAAGGGCCGGCGGCACTCGGCCGCAGAGAGAAGGAGGGAAGGGGACGAATTAATTTAATAATTTCGTAAGGACTGATTAAAAAATAAACCCGTCCCCTTTTTTCGCTCTTCCAAGTACCAGATTCACAATCTATTTCACACGGGCACTTAGCTTTTCATGTTCTTAAAAATATTCACGGCAAACAGAATCACCGAAATCGCTACAACGGTGGATGCAATCCCGATGATCGGTTCAAGCGCGGTATTGCCCCGCTGGACGCCGATGATTGCAAGATTGAGGCAGGGCAATCCGAGGTTATGCAGCCAGAATTGCACTTTCGCCAAGCGATTGTTTGCGATGGCGGGAAAGTGGCAATAAATCAAACCAATGATTGCCAACGAGGCCCAGCCAAAAAGCGCGATGTGCGCATGTACCGAACGCAATGAATAGTCGTGCGACGCGCCCATGACCAAACCGAGCGCGATTGCAAGCACGAAATAGATTGCGGCAATTTTAATCCAAGTGATACCTACGCTACTGTTCATGTTTTACTCCATCAAAAAATAGGGTTTAGGTTTTTAGTAATTGTTTGGCACGCCATGACAATGGCGAAGTTATAGCTTGTCAATTCCAAAATCTTTTGGAATAAGTCGATTTGAACAATTAAATATTATTTTTTCTCGTGCGCGACCATTCTCGCCAGGATGTTTAATAACTCCTGCGAGATCTAGTTGATTTAAAGTCTCACGATTCATTGATTGTAAAATCTCATTTACTAATTGTGTTGGCATATAGGCTCTCGGTTTCCTTTAAGGCCTGACTAGTAATTAGGCGGCATAACTTGCCACATTTATTTATCGCAACACTATGTCGTACAACCTTCCTTGTCGCCCCTATAAGTCCTTATCTAACGCTGAACAAGCCGTGGTAAGCGCAACCCGTTCAGGGAGAAATACGTGATGAAAGACGGCAGGCCTGCCGCCCTTGGGTTAGAGCGTGGCAGCGCTGACGCTACCCATTTGCCGGCGGGGTGTCTAGCGCTTGCTTTGGCTTGGTGGCGGTCTGTTATGGGGGCTTGGCCACGCGAGTCGAGTCGGTTGCAAGCAGCATGGGTATCGCTGCGCTCAACCCATCCTACTGGTCGGTGGCTTTGTTGGGCGCGGTTCTGGCGCGGGCAATTTTCGCTTGGTTGCTGGCCTTGCTGTTGGCCAGCGGGGCGTTGGCGGTGGGCTGCTCGCTCAAAGGTTTGGCTGCAGCCGCACGGGAATCCGGCGCGGGCCGAAGGCGCTGGTGTAGTGGCCGAAGCGTCCGGCGATGCGGGTGTTGCACTGTGGGCAATGGCCATCTTCCGTCACGCGGTAGGTCAGGATGCGGTGCCAGTCGCGCACTATCAGTACCTCGCCGCAGCCTGGGCAGAAGGTGCTGCCGCCTTCGGCATCATGCACATTGCCGGTGTAGGCATAGTGCAGGCCTTGCGCGATGGCGATCTGCCGGGCGCGGCTGAGGGTGGCCGGTGGGGTCGGCGGCACGTCGAGCAGCTTGAAGTCGGGATGAAAGGCGGTGAAGTGCAGGGGCACATCCGGGCCCAGTTCGGTGTAGACCCATTTGCACAGGGCTTCGATCTCGGCGGTCGAATCGTTGTGGTCGGGAATCAGCAGGGTGGTGATCTCGGTCCAGACCTTGGTTTCGTGGCGCAGGTACACCAGGGTGTCGAGCACCGGCTGCAGGTGCGCGCCGGTGAGTTTGAAATAGAAGTCTTCGGTGAAGGCCTTGAGGTCGACATTCGCCGCGTCCATCACCGCGTAGAACTCGCGGCGCGGCTCGGCATGGATGTAACCGGAGGTCACCGCCACCGAGTGGATGCCCAGTTCGCGGCAGGCCAGCGCGGTGTCTATGGCGTATTCGGCAAAGATCACCGGGTCGTTGTAGGTGAAGGCCACGCTGGCGCAGCCGGCCTGTTGCGCGGCCAGGGCGATCTGCTCCGGGCCGGCCTGATCCATCAGCCGGTCCATGTCGCGGGACTTGCTGATATCCCAGTTCTGGCAAAACTTGCAGGCCAGGTTGCAACCCGCCGTGCCAAAGGACAGCACCGAGGAGCCAGGATAAAAGTGATTGAGCGGCTTCTTTTCGATTGGGTCGATGCAAAAACCGGAGGAGCGCCCGTAGGTGGTCAGCACCACCTGATCGCCTTCGCGCATGCGCACGAAGCAGGCGCCGCGCTGGCCGTCGCGCAGCTTGCAATCACGCGGGCACAGGTCGCACTGGATGCGGCCATCCGGCAGCGGGTGCCACCAACGTCCGGGGTAATGGGCGCTAAGATCATTCATCGCCAGTCTCCTGCCACTTGGTAACGCTGTAGCGCGCCAGGCGGATATCTGCATGCCAGAAGTCGGCGGGCAGGCCGGCTTTGCGTTTGAGATGGGTGAGAAAATCCACCGGGTCGGGCAGGCTCTCCCACACTTGCGGCAAGAAGGTGCCGCGGCTTTGGCGGTATTCCAGCACCAAGCCATCGAGGCCCGGTCGCAATTGCTCCAGGGCCTGCTGTTCGCTGCCAGCGGTTAGCGCCTCGGTGGCCGAGAGCAGCGACACTTCGATGCGGGTGCCGGCCAACTCATCGCGGCGCAAGGGTGCAAAACGCCAATCGCTGCTGGCCGCCGCCACGGCATTGGCCTGCACGTCATCAATCAGCGGCCGATGGGCCTGCAGGCTGCCGATGCAGCCGCGCAGCAGGCCCTGCTGGGTCAGGGTGACAAAACTGGCGCCCGGTTTATGCAGCCAGGAGCGCTCGGGGGGCACTTGCTCGGGGCCGCCCAGATGCTCGGTAATGGCCCCCCGGGCCAGTTGCAGCAGGGTTTTGCCCTGCTCATCGTTGTAGTCCTTGGCGGCTTGCTGGGCGGGGTAGAAGGCGATGGACGCATAGCCCACCACCCGCGACTTGTCACCCGCGCTATCGCCGGAATTGCACTGTTTGAGCAGTTCGGCGTGCAGCCCATGCTCGGCGGCAAAGGCCAGCAGGCCGTTGACCGGGGTCGCCCCGCAGGCCTGCTCATGGCTCAGCGGCGGACGCCGGGCCAGAATCTGTCGCACAGTTTCACCATCAATCTGCTGCGCCTGCCCATAAGGCAGAAAATGCGAAAGGTCGGAGCTGATCACCACCAGCGTCTCCTCGCCACCCCACAGACGCGCCAGCACCTGCGCCACCTCGGCAGTGCTGGCGTCACCCACGGCCAGCGGCACCAGCTGAAATTCACCTAGCACCGCCTGCAGAAAAGGCAGCTGCACTTCCAGGGAGTGCTCCAACGCATGGGCCGCATCGCTGACGCAGACTTGGGGCAGATCGGCGATGGCGGCCATACCGGCGACATCCAAGGTAACCTGGCCCAGCGGCGTGGCGAACGCGCTGGCCCGCGACAAGGCCAAGCCGTACACCGGCACCCGATGCACCGGCCCCAGCAGCACCACCCGTTTGATCTTGGCCGCCAGTGGTAGCAGTCGGGCATAAGCCTGGGCAGCCACGGCACCGGAATACACATAACCGGCATGGGGAACAATCAATGCCTTGGGTGCCGCTGTCGCCGCCGTCGGCCTGGCGGCAGACAACAACTGCCACACCTCCCGCGCCAGTTGCGCGCAATCCGCCGGATAGAAACTGCCTGCCACTGCAGCAGGGCGAACGCTGTTCATATAAGCCCCCTTTCTCTGAACTATTTAGATAAGGCGGCAGCGCAGAAGTGCAGTGGCGGGGCTGGGCTTGTGGCGCTTTTTGGATAGGCGGTGGGTGGCAGCTGAACCGTCTCGCAGTCCCTGCAAGCCTGCGGCAATTCCCAAGCGCCTAGCGGCTGCCGGTGCCTTCCAGGTTGCGCATTAGCAGGGCGTAGTTGAGGTCGATGCTTTCTGGCACGGGCAGGTAAACCGTGTGGCCATCGCCGGGGGCGACTGTGATGGCTTCGCCGTTGTGTTTCTCCAGCCGCTCCAGGCGCAAATTCAGGTTGCCTTGCGGGGTCATCAGCTCCAGCAGGTCGCCGACGGCGAAGCGGTTCTTGACCTTGACCTCGGCCAGGCCGTTGACGCGCTCGCCGGTCAGTTCGCCGACAAACTGTTGCTGTTCGCTGACCGAGAAGCCGTGTTGGTAGTTCTGGTATTCGTCATGCACATGGCGGCGCAGGAAGCCCTCGGTGTAGCCGCGATGGGCCAGGGATTCGAGGGTGTCCATCAGCGACTTGTCGAAGGGTTTGCCGGCCACGGCGTCATCAATCGCCTTGCGATACACCTGGGCGGTGCGCGCGCAATAGTAGTGGGATTTGGTGCGGCCCTCGATTTTTAGCGAGTGCACGCCCATCTGCAGCAGGCGCTCGACGTGCTGCACGGCGCGCAGGTCTTTGGAGTTCATGATGTAGGTGCCGTGCTCGTCCTCATAGGCGGACATCAGCTCGCCGGGGCGGCTGGCGTCTTCCAGCAGAAACAGCTGGTCTGTGGGGCCTCCGCTGCCCAGGGTCGGTTCGATCTGCTGCACGGGGATCGGCGGGTACTTTTGCACGATCTCACCGAGTTGGTTTTCGCTACCTTCGTGGGTCTTGTACTCCCAGCGACAGGCATTGGTGCAGCTGCCCTGATTGGGGTCGCGTTTGTTGATATAGCCCGACAGCAGGCAGCGGCCGGAATAGGCCATGCACAGGGCGCCGTGAACGAAGACTTCCAGCTCCATGCCGGGCACTTGCTCGCGGATTTCGCCAATCTCCTCCAGGGATAACTCCCGCGACAGAATCGCCCGGGTCAGGCCTTGCTGGCGCCAGAACTCGACGCTGGCCCAGTTCACCGCATTGGCCTGCACCGACAGGTGAATCGCCATCTGCGGGAAGTGCTCGCGCACCAGCATGATCAGGCCGGGGTCGGACATGATCAGCGCATCCGGGCCCATGGCCACCACCGGCGCCAGGTCTTTGAGGAAGGTTTTCAGCTTGGCGTTGTGCGGGGCGATATTGACCACCACATAAAAGCGCTTGCCCTGGGTATGGGCCTCGTTAATGCCGATGGCCAGGGTGGCGTGGTCGAACTCGTTGTTGCGCACCCGCAAGCTGTAGCGCGGCTGCCCGGCGTACACCGCGTCGGCGCCGTAGGCGAAGGCATAACGCATGTTCTTCAGGGTGCCGGCGGGCGAGAGTAGTTCGGGCTTGAGCGGGGCGGACATGGCGATGGCACTCAGATGGCGCAGAAAATGGGCCGGGACTTTAGCAATAGCCCGCCGCCGCCTGCATTGATCCGTGTCAGGCCGGCGACGGATAGTTCTGAGCCGGGCTTTTGACGGCGAACCCTGCGGCTAACTAGCCACAGGTTCGGTGCTTTCGTTGCGGGCGACCGGTTAGGCTGCAGGGCTATTTTTAGGCGATGTACCCGTTAGGTGTTGCGACCCATTAACCGTTGAAAAGCCGGCCGTAGGATGCGGTGGAGCGCAGCGATACCCATCACGGGCTTGATCGCCGCCGGATACTCGATGGGTATCGCAAGCTCAACCCATCCTACAAAGGGCTATCGCGCTGCAACACATTAACTGGAACAGAGTCATTGTTAAGGAGCTTGGCCATGCTGCGTCGGATTGCCCTGTTATCGCTGTTGTTGCTCGCCGGTTGCGCGCAAAACCCTGCCGGCTTGCCGCTTTGGGAAGCAACCAAGGTGGCCCCGCCGAGCATGCAATACCTCGGGGTCGGTGGGTATTTGCTGCGTTGGCAGGGGGAGGCGTTGCTGTTTGCGCCCTCGTTCAGCAACCCGGCCACCCTCGGCCAGCCGCCGCTGACGGTGCTGGCCGATAACGCCAAGATCGATCAACTGATGCCGCCTGCCGCCGACGTCAGCATGCTGCTGGTCGGCCACGCCCATTACGATCACCTGCTGGACGTGCCGCGCATTCTGCAAAGCCACGCGCCGCAGGCCAAGGTCTATGGCAGCAAGACCATGGGCCATATTCTCGCCGCCGCCATCCCCCGTGAGCGCATCGTCGATGCCGAAGCGCTGATGGCCATCGGCGCCACCCCCGGTCAGTGGTTTTACTCGCCCAAGGGGCAGATGCGCGCCATGGCGATCAAGAGCGAACACTCGCCGCATATGTTCGGCATCAAGTTGCTGACTGGCGGCTATGACCAGGATCTGACTGAATTGCCGACCTCGACGTTTGGCTGGAAGGAGGGCCAGACCCTGGCCTGGCTGGTGGATTTGCTCGACGCTCAAGGCCAGCCGGTCTACCGCATCCACTACCAGGATGCCGGCAGCACCGCGCCTTTGGGCTTGCCGCCGCAGTTGCCGGATACCAAGCGAGTGGATGTTGAGGTGCTGTGCGCCGGCGCCTGGAACCAGTCGCCGGCGTATCCAGAGATACTGCTCAAACGCCTGCAGCCCCGGCTGACGGTGATTGGCCATTGGGAAGATTTTTTCGGCAACGACCCGCACGTCCCGCAAGCCCTGCGTCTGCAGGATATTCGCCAGCTGATCGCCATCACCCGCGCCAATCAGCCGGCCGATGGTGTGATCAAGCTGCCGGTGCCCTTCGCCGAAATCCCGCTGCCGCCGCTGTTGCCGGAGTAAATAAAGGCTCTGTCCCAGTTATGTGTTGAAGCGTGCGGGTCGGTTAGGCGATGCCTGGTGCGCGGTAATTCGTAGGGTGGGTTAGCGGCGCGGACAGTGGTTGTGTGCATCACCGCGCAAGCCGGACGCCGCGTAACCCACCATGCGGTTTGCCGGTCGAGCACTATGGTGGGTTACGGCGCGGTCGGGTTTTGCGTTGTTGGCAGGCCGTGGTTCGCGCAATCCCCATGGATGGGGGAGGTAGGAAAAACGCCGGGAGCGTTTTCGAGAGCGGGCGCGGCCTAACCCACCCTACAAAAGCTGTGTGCAACACGTAACTGGGACATAGCCTAAATAAAGGCCCTGTGGTCGTTGCAGGCCGCAGGTCACCTCAACCTTTTAGTTTTCGCGCCAATCCTAATCTCCGATTGGCCGCCGCTCGCGCAGGCTGTACTCGTTGCTCGCTGGCGTCTATGGTCTTTAATCCATGCTCGGACATTCATCTAATTGTCACAATCACGACATAGAGTGGTCACATGGCCTACCGATACTGGCCGCCGAGTTAACCTATCCAGCTAGGAGTAAGGCATGAAACTGAAGCGTTTGATGACGGCCATGACGTTTGTCGCGGCAGCTGTTGCGGCTGCCAGCGCGGTCGCCAATGTTGATCCAAGCATTCCTGCTTACACAAAAACCACCGGCGTATCCGGCAACTTGTCCAGCGTTGGCTCGGACACCTTGGCCAACCTGATGACCCTGTGGGCTGAAGACTACAAAAAGCTCTACCCCAGCGTGAATATCCAAATTCAGGCCGCCGGTTCTTCCACCGCGCCGCCCGCCCTGACCGAAGGCACATCTAACCTCGGCCCGATGAGCCGCCAGATGAAGGACGTCGAACTGGCCGCCTTCGAAAGCAAATACGGCTACAAGCCGACTGCTGTGCCGGTCGCAGTCGATGCCCTGGCCGTGTTTGTGAACAAAGACAACCCGATCAAGGGGCTGTCGATGGCCCAGGTTGACGGTATATTCTCGGCCAACCGTCTGTGTGGCGGCACCAACATCAAGACCTGGGGCGACGTGGGTCTAACCGGCGAGTGGGCCGACAAGCCGATTCAGCTGTTCGGCCGTAACTCGGTGTCCGGCACCTACGGTTACTTCAAAGAAGCCGCCCTGTGCAAAGGCGACTTCAAGGGTAACGTCAACGAGCAGCCAGGTTCGGCCTCGGTGGTGCAGTCGGTCAGCCAGTCGCTGAACGGTATTGGCTACTCGGGTATCGGTTACAAGACTTCCAGCACCCGCGCCCTGCCGCTGACCAAGAAAGACGGCGGCACGTTTGAAGAAGCCAGCGAAGAAAACGCCCTGAGCGGCAAATACCCGCTGGCGCGCTTCCTGTTTGTCTATGTCAACAAGGCACCCAACAAGCCGTTGGCGCCGCTGGAAGCCGAGTTTCTGAAGTCGGTACTGTCGCAGCAAGGTCAGCAAACCGTAGTTAAAGACGGTTACATCCCGCTGCCGGCCAAGGTCGTTGCCAAGGCGCTGAAAGACCTCGGCCTCTAAGTTCTAGGTGCAAGGGTAAGGAAGCCCAGGCGTGGTCTGAGCTATCGGGTCACGTTAACGAACAGGTTCGCTACCAGTGTCACTGGTCGGCGGACCTTTTGTGTTTGTCTGCTGTAATCTTTCTGTCACAAAGCGCGGTTAGGCTTTGCCTGATAATCAGCATGAACGATCTGGCCAACTTCCCGATGACTACTTTTGCCCATGACTAATTCTTCTCCTGCGCGGATTGACTTCAATACCCCGCAATTGCAACGCAAGCGCCGCCTTCGCGCGCTCAAAGACCGGCTTACCGGCTGGTACGTGTTTGTCGGCGGCCTCACGGTGCTGGCCACCATCACCCTGATTTTCTTCTACTTGGCCTATGTGGTGATGCCGCTGTTCAAGGGCGCCGAGCTGAGCGAGGGCAAGGTGCAGAGCCCGGCCTGGCTGCAAGACGCCGGTAAGCCGCTGTTGTTGGCAATCGAAGAACAGAATCAAATCGGCCTGCGGATTTCTGATCGGGGCGAGGCGCTGTTTTTTGCGCTGAAGACCGGCAATGAACTGCGTCGCGTCAGCTTGCCATTACCGGCCGGCGCCCAGGTGGTGTCGTTACAGCAAGGCCAGCCGGGCAGTGCCATGGTGGTGTTGGGCCTGTCCAATGGTCAGGCGCTGGTGCTGCGCCACGCCTATAAGGCCAGCTATCCAGACGGCAAGAAAACCATCACCCCGGAGCTGGAATACCCCTACGGTGAAACGGCGTTGCAGGTGGATACCCAAGGCCGGCCGCTGGAGCACGTCAATCTTGGCGTGCACGACGACACCTTGTTGGTGGTGGGTTCCACCGGCACGCAATTGCATGTGCTGGAGCTGACCAAGGAAGAAAACCAGTTCACCGGCGAAACCAGCGTCAGCGAAGCGCGCATCGAACTGCCGCAAATTGCCGAGCCGATTAAGGCGCTGTTTATCGACGTGCGCCAGAACTGGCTGTTTGTACAGAATGGCCGCGCCCATATGGACGTGTTCAACCTGCCCAAGCGCAGCCTCAATGGCCGCTATGAATTGCTCCAAGATGCGACTACTGAAGTGACCACCAGCAGCCAGCTGCTCGGTGGTATTTCCCTGATGATCGGCGACTCCAAGGGCGGCATCGGCCAATGGTTTATGGCCCGCGACCCGGATGATCAGCAACGCCTCAAGCATATCCGCGACTTCCAGATGGGCGATTCGGCGATCCGCCAAATCGTCCCCGAGGAGCGCCGCAAGGGTTTCGTCGCACTCAATGGCGCCGGTGAAATGGGTGTGTTCCATAGCACCGCCCAGCGCACCCTGTTGATTGAGCCGGTGGCCGCCAATGCCAGCCTGCTGGCGCTGTCGCCACGGGCCAACAAGCTGGTGGTCGAGGCCGGCGACAAGCTGCTGCCGCTCAAGCTGGAAAACCCGCACCCGGAAATTTCCTGGACGTCGTTGTGGAGCAAGGTCTGGTACGAGAGCTACGACAAACCTGAGTACATCTGGCAGTCGACCGCGGCCAACGCCGAGTTCGAGCCGAAGATGAGCCTCGCGCCCCTGACTTACGGCACCCTCAAGGCAGCCTTCTACGCCATGTTGCTGGCCGCCCCGCTGGCAATTGCCGCAGCGATCTTCACCGCCTACTTTATGGCGCCGAGCATGCGCCGCAAGGTCAAGCCGGTGATTGAAATGATGGAGGCGCTGCCGTCGGTGATTCTCGGCTTCTTCGCCGGCCTGTTTTTGGCGCCCTATGTTGAGCTGCATTTGCCGGGAGTGTTCAGTCTCTTGCTGCTGACGCCGATTGGCATTCTGCTCGCCGGTTTTACCTGGAGCCGCTTGCCTGCCTCGATTCGCCAGCGGGTGCCGGACGGTTGGGAAGCGGCGATTCTGATTCCGGTGGTGCTGTTGGTGGGTTGGTTCTCCCTGAGCATGAGCCCGCTGTTGGAAAGCTGGTTCTTTGGCGGTGATATGCGCCTGTGGATCACCAACGACATGGGCATTCAGTTCGATCAGCGCAACGCCTTGATCGTCGGCTTGGCCATGGGCTTTGCGGTGATTCCGCTGATCTTCTCGATTGCCGAAGATGCCATCTTCAGCGTGCCGCGCAGCCTGACGCTGGGTTCGCTGGCCTTGGGTGCGACGCCGTGGCAAACCCTCACCCGGGTGGTGCTTCTGACCGCCAGCCCGGGTATCTTCTCGGCGTTGATGATCGGCATGGGCCGTGCGGTCGGCGAGACCATGATTGTACTGATGGCCACCGGCAACACGCCGATCATGGACGCCAACATCTTCGAAGGCATGCGTACCCTGGCGGCCAACGTCGCGGTGGAGATGCCGGAATCCGAGGTCGGCGGTTCGCATTATCGCGTGCTGTTTCTCTCCGCCTTCGTGCTGCTGACGTTCACCTTTCTGATGAACACTCTGGCCGAATTGATTCGTCAGCGCTTGCGTGGCAAGTACGCGTCGCTCTAATACGCGCAGCCCTAGGTGTGGAATAAAAGGTAGTTATCGTGAAAAAGCATTCTCTGAAAAGTTGGTACAAAAGCGGTGCCCCCGGCATATGGATCAGCGCCGGCTCGACGTCGATTGCGGTGATCATGACCATCGGCCTGTTGCTGCTGATCAGCGTGCGTGGCCTGGGCTATTTTTGGCCATCAGACTTGCTGCAGGCCAACTATCAGATTCCCGGCCAGGCCGCGCATCTGATCGTCGGTGAGTTGGTGCAGGACGAAGAAGTGACCCGCGTGCGCTTGAAAAGCGCCGGTTTCCCGGTGCCCGAGCAGGGCCCGGAGTTTATGACCCGTGACCTGATCAAAGTCGGCAACCGCGATGTCAATGGCAACGATTTTTCCTGGGTGATCGGCGAGTGGCTGACCGAGCGCAGCTACCCGCAGGACCTGGTGGCGCTGGAGCGCCGTGAGTGGGGCAACTTCTACGGCTATATCGTCAGCCTGAAAGAAAACGGCAAGGTGATCGCCGAAGGTCAGGCTGCCTGGCCGGTGCTGCAAGAGCGTCTGGTGCGGGTTAACCAGTTGTCCAGCCGGCTCGCCCAGCTGGAAAAGAAAGACATCAGCGCGATCAACCACGGCCTCGAGCGCCTGCGTTTGCAAACCCGCAAGCTCGAACTGCAAGGGCTTTTGGACGCCACCGCGCAAGCCGATATCGACGCCGAGCGTGCGGCACTCGAGGCACGCTATAAAGCTTTGGAAGGCGAGCTGCTGAGCCTGCACACTGAGTTCGACCGTGACAGCTTGGTCGTTCGTGAAGTCGGCGGCGAACAGAAAGAAATCAGCCTGGGCAAGATCGTCAAAGCCCTGCAGCCCAACAGCATGTCGGTATTCGCCAAGCTGGGGACTTACTTTCACAACCTCTGGTCGTTCTTGAGCGACGACCCGCGCGAGGCCAACACCGAGGGCGGGATTTTCCCGGCGATTTTCGGCACCATCATGATGACCCTGCTGATGGCCATCATAGTCACCCCGTTCGGCGTGCTAGCGGCGGTATACCTGCGTGAATACGCCAAGCAAAACACCCTGACGCGGATTATCCGCATCGCGGTGAACAATCTGGCCGGGGTGCCGGCGATTGTTTACGGCGTGTTTGGCCTGGGCTTCTTCGTTTATGTGCTGGGCGGCTCGTTGGACCGGTTGTTCTTCCCGGAAGCCTTGCCGGCGCCGACCTTCGGCACTCCCGGTTTGCTCTGGGCCTCGCTGACCCTGGCGATCCTGGCCGTGCCGGTGGTGATTGTGGCCACCGAAGAAGGCCTGGCGCGGATTCCCCGGGCCCTGCGTGAAGGCTCCCTGGCCTTGGGTGCGACCAAGTCGGAAACCCTGTGGAAAATCGTCTTGCCGATGGCGACGCCGGCGATGATGACCGGGCTTATTCTCGCCGTGGCCCGCGCCGCCGGTGAAGTGGCGCCGCTGATGTTGGTTGGCGTGGTCAAGCTGGCCCCGGCACTGCCGGTGGATGGCAACTACCCTTACCTGCACTTCGATCAAAAAATCATGCACCTGGGCTTTCATATTTTCGACGTCGGCTTCCAGAGTCCCAACGTCGAGGCGGCGCGGCCGCTGGTGTTCGCCACCGCGATGTTGTTGGTGCTGGTGATAGCGCTACTGAATATTTCCGCGGTAACCCTGCGCAACCATCTGCGCGAAAAATACAAAGCCTTGGATCATTGATTGAGTGGGGAGTGGGGAGTCGGCCCACTTCCTACTCCCCACTATCTACTCTCCACTTGCCCACTTTCCGCTACAAACGGAGTGACGTTATGCAACACGAAGCACCTACTCACGGCATCAACATCAGCAGCCTCGGGCGCAGCTCGCAGAGCATGCGCCTGGCCGAAGAAACCGTCGGCCTGGAAGTGCCCGGCCTGAACCTGTTCTACGGCGACAAACAGGCCCTGTACGACGTTAAATTGAATATCCCCAAGCAACGGGTCACCGCCTTTATCGGCCCGTCGGGCTGCGGCAAATCGACCCTGCTGCGCTGCTTCAACCGCATGAATGATCTGGTCGATGGCTGCCGGGTGGAAGGCGCGATCAACATGGACGGCCGTGACATCTATCGCAAAGGCGAAGACGTCGCCGATCTGCGCCGCCGCGTCGGCATGGTGTTCCAGAAGGCCAACCCGTTCCCGAAGAGCATCTACGAGAACGTCGCCTACGGCCTGCGCATTCAGGGCATCAACCAGAAGCGCATTCTCGATGAGGCGGTGGAGCAATCGCTGCGCGGCGCCGCCCTGTGGGACGAGGTGAAGGACCGTCTGAATGATTCGGCCCTGGGCATGTCCGGCGGTCAGCAACAGCGTTTGGTGATTGCCCGTACCATCGCCGTGCAGCCCGAAGTGCTGTTGCTCGATGAGCCCTGCTCGGCGCTGGACCCGATCTCCACGCTGAAAGTCGAAGAGCTGATCTGCGAGCTGAAGACCAAGTTCACCATCGTCATAGTCACCCACAACATGCAGCAAGCCGCGCGCGTCTCGGACTACACGGCCTTTATGTACATGGGCAAACTGATCGAATTTGGCGACACCGACACGCTGTTTACCAACCCGGCCAAGAAGCAAACTGAAGACTACATCACCGGTCGTTATGGCTAATCGTAGGTTGGGTTAGGCGCGCAACCAGGATGCCTGGCGATGCGGCATTTTTACGCGCGCCGTAACCCAACACGGTCGCTACTTTTGCCGGCGTTGTGTTGGGTTACGCGGCGCTCGGGTAGTGTGTTGGTTTTAAGCACTCGGCCCCCGCCGCTAACCCAACCTACGGTTTAAGGTTTAAAGCTTTCACTTTTTGCGGAGCCATTATGATGAACAAAGACAGCCACACCCAGCACATTTCCGCCCAGTTCAACGCCGAACTGGAAGAGGTTCGCAGCCACCTGCTGGCCATGGGCGGCCTGGTTGAAAAACAAGTCAACGATGCGGTCACCGCCCTGGTCGAGGCCGATTCCGGCTTGGCCTTGCAGGTGCGCGAGAGCGACGAGCAGATCAACCAGATGGAACGCAATATCGACGAAGAGTGCGTGCGCATTCTGGCTCGTCGCCAGCCTGCCGCCTCGGATTTGCGCCTGATTATCAGCATCTCCAAGTCGGTAATCGATCTGGAGCGGATCGGCGATGAGGCGACCAAAATCGCCAAGCGCGCGATCCTCCTGTGCGAAGAAGGCGAGGCCCCGCGCGGCTACGTCGAGGTGCGGCATATCGGCGACCAGGTGCGCAAAATGGTCCAGGAGGCGCTGGATGCCTTCGCCCGTTTCGATGCCGACCTGGCCTTGTCGGTGGCGCAATACGACAAAGTCATCGACCGCGAATACAAAAGCGCCCTGCGCGAGCTGGTCACCTACATGATGGAAGACCCGCGCTCGATCTCGCGGGTACTCAACGTGATCTGGGCTCTGCGCTCGTTGGAGCGCATCGGCGACCACGCGCGCAACATCGCCGAGCTGGTGATCTATCTGGTGCGCGGCACCGACGTGCGGCACATGGGCCTCAAGCGCATGCAGGAAGAAGTGCAGGGCAAGCCACGCGAGTAAATCGCCCTGACCGGATAGCGTTTTGAGTTGGCGCTATGCCAGCACAGACGGCTATGCTTAAGACCATTCGAGCGGGAGTGGTTGATGAGCAAAGTCAGTGTACTGGTGGTGGATGACGCGCCTTTCATCCGTGACTTGATCAAAAAGAGTCTGCGTAATCACTTTCCCGGCATTCATATAGATGAAGCAATCAACGGTCGCAAAGCCCAGCAACTGCTCGGCAAGCAGACCTTTGACCTGATTCTGTGCGACTGGGAAATGCCCGAGCTGTCGGGGCTGGAGTTGCTCAGCTGGTGCCGTGAGCAGGACAACCTGAAAGCCACGCCCTTTGTGATGGTCACCAGCCGTGGCGATAAAGAGAACGTGGTGCAGGCGATTCAGGCTGGGGTTTCCGACTTTATCGGCAAGCCGTTCTCCAGCGAGCAACTGATCAGCAAGGTGACCAAGGCCCTCAGTCGCAGCGGCAAACTGGCCAGCCCCGGTGCGGCACCGGCGGCTAAATCAACGACGGCCAATCCCTTTGCCAACGACTCGTTGTCGGCGCTGACCGGCAGCAAAAGCCCGGCACCGGCAGCCAAGCCGGCGGCGACCAATCCCTTTGCCAACGATTCACTGTCGGCCCTCACCGGCGCTAAGTCGGCGCCTGGCGCTAAAGCCGCGGCCACGCCCAGCGGTCGCGGTCAGGGCCAACTGCGCTTGCCGGGCGGCATGCTCGCCTGCGTGATCAAGGGCCTGAGCCTTAAAGATGCGGTGGTCTTGGTCAAGCGCAGCGAGCCGTTGCCGCAGATTCTGGAAAGCGCAGTGCTCGACCTGGAGCAGGGCGAGGGTGGCGAGGTGGCGCGACTGAATGGCTATCTGCACGCCATCGCCGCCTTCGAACAAAGCGCGGACAGCGAATGGCTGCAAGTGACCTTCCGCTTCGTCGACCGCGACCCACAAAAGCTCGACTATCTGTCGCGGTTGATCGCCCGTGGCACGGTGCAGAAACACTTCGTGCCCGGCGCCTAATAATCAGCGCTCCTACAAAGAGCTGGAAACCCGTTCACGCGATAACGGCTGTTGGTTCGCTGGTATGCCTTGATCGGCATTAGGTCACAGGCCCGCCGCAGCTGCCTCGCGCAGCGTGAGCGGGGCTGCTAATCTTGCCGTTCTTAGTCATCTAAAAAACAGCGTGCAGTTATGTTTGGGCGTTTGCTTGTGCTTGCCGGTCTGTTGGTCGCCACCTTGCCGGTGTCGGCCCTGACCATCTACAAATACACCGATGCCTCTGGCGTGGTGACCTACACCGACAGGGCCGCGCCTGGTGCCCAAGTGTTCGTGTTTCGCGACCGCATGGTTGAGCACATCGACCAGCAGGTAAAGCTCGAAACCCAAAAGCACGACGCTGGCGAAACCCTGCTGGTGAATAACGACCTGTATGCCCCGGTGGAAATCGAACTGCGCCTGGACCGTCTGGACAACGCCGGCGGCGTGCCGGACAAACCGATTCGCTGGGTGCTGCCGCCGCGCAGCAAAATCCGCCTAGTCACCCTGGCACCGCTGGATCCCGGCAAACCCATGCACTACAAAGCCAAGTTGCGCACCGCCCTGGGTGACCCGCGCTTGCTGCCAGCGCTCTACCACTACCCGCTGCCCTGGAGTGGCGGGCCGTTCCGGTTGACCCAGGGCGCCAATGGCCGTTACAGCCACTTCACCCCTAAGGGCCGTTACGCCATGGACATTGCCATGCCAGAAGGCACGCCGATACTCTCGGCGCGCGCGGGCATGGTGGTGAGCATTGAGAACAACCAGAGCGGGCGCGGCAACAACCCCTCCGGCAACTTCGTGCGCATCCTGCATGACGACGGCACCATGGGCGTCTACCTGCACCTGATGCGCGGCTCGGTCACCGCCCAAGCCGGGCAGCGGGTCGAAGTCGGCAGCGCCATTGCCCGCTCCGGCAACACCGGCAACAGCACCGGCGCGCACCTGCACTTCGTGGTGCAGCGCAACGTCGGCCTGGCGCTGGAGTCGATCCCCTACGAGTTCAATCAGCCGGTTGGCAGCCTGCCGAATTTTGCCCGGGTAGGTAAGTAGCGCCCTTGGTGCTAAGTGGCTAAACGCTGAGCTGAAATTGCGAAAGGGTAAATGCCAGCGGACCTACCCTTTCGATCAGCCTTATTCGACGCTACCGGCCGGCATCGCCACTTGGACCTATGGGGTCGCGTAACCCATCGGACACTCTCGATGGGTTACGCCGCGCTGAACTACAGAATATCCAGCGGGTATTCGGTGATTAAACGCACTTCTTCGTTGTCAGCACCGGCGTTGACGTTGGCGTCGCTGTTACCGCGATAGGTGGCTTGGCGCAGCTTGAACGACAGCCCCTTGGCGGTACCGTCCTGCACGACGTAAGCCACTTGAATATCGCGTTCCCACTCGTCGCCGTTTTGCACCGCGTTTTCCCAGCCATAGGCGCCCGTCGCGTCGGCGCCAGTGCCATCGCCATCTTTACCGGTGACATAACGGGTCATAAAGCTCAGGCCCGGAACCCCAAAACTGCTGGCATCCAGGTCATATTGCAGCTTGTAGGATTTCTCCCCCGGCGCGTTGAAGTCACACCATTGCGAGGAGTTGGCCAGCCAGATCGAGCCGCCACCGTTGTAGGCGCTCAACGGGTTGGCACCGTTAGCCGCGTTATCCGCGCCACTGAAGCCGCTGATGCCCAGGTAGTCGAATGGCGTGTCGCCGTTAATCCGCTGATGGGCAAAGGTGAAGGTGTGCGCCCCGGTGGTCAGCGCCAGCGCCCCGCTGAATGAGTCGTTGTTGATCTCGCCAGCGCGCGAATCGCCTGCGTCATCGGTCTTGTAGTAGTTGATGCTGGTCAGCAGTGAGGTGTCTTCGCCTAGCGTCCAGTGGTGGTACAGGTCGGCGTAGTACTGGTGCCACACATCTTCAAAATTGGCCGCGTGCAGGCCACCCGACAAATTTTCACTGAACGTGTAGTCGCCACCGATATAGTCGGCGCGATCAACCCGGGTATAGCCGTAGGTGGTACCCAGGTTACCGCTGCGGTTGGTGCTGTTTTCGCTGTTGCCCGAGGTAAAGTGACCACCCTGCAGCGCCAGATCCTTGATCTCATTGCTGCTGAACATCAGGCCGTTGGTGTGTGCGGGCATCAAGTAGCCGTCCCAGGTGCTAAACACCGGGCTCTGCGGATTCAGATCGCCGGCTTTCAACACCGTCTCGGAAATGCGCATTTTCACCGCGCCGCCGACCATGCCGTAGGCGTCTTGGCCTTGGCAGCTGACCGTTTGACCCAAGGCATCTTCGGCGCAGTGGCTGCCATTGGTTGGCAGGAGGGTGCTGCCACCGGTGCCGCCGCCGCTATTAAGACGCGCTGCGCCATTGGCAAAGGCGTCGACGCCAAAGCCAACCGTGCCTTGGGTATAACCCGAGGTGTAGGTGAGCATTTCCGCCTGCGCCCACTCATTGCGATAGTTCTGGCTTTGCGGGTCGGTGTTTCTGAAGTTCTTGTAGAAGGCCATGTTGCGGCTCAGCAAGGTCAGGTCGCTGTCTTCAATAAAACCACCGGCTTGGGCCTGACTGGAGCCGCTCATGCCTTGTGCAAGCAGCTCAGGACCGATGTCTTTGGAGTCGTCATTAGCCACTTCTGCGGCATAAGCCAACTGGCTTGTTGCGGCCGTGATGGCCAAGGCCAGAATGCTCCATTTGTTTACTTTCATGATGCTTACCCCTTTGAATTTTATAGTTATTTTTCCAGCTTTTGGAGTGTGTACAGCTCATTGACGTGGCCCCCGGCTTTGCCCGGACGGCGAACATGTGGCGTTCGCCATCACCTATTTGGCTGGGTTTGATCGCGCTTGCCGCGCGGGTAGAAGCCAGCACGCTCCGGCCGGCGGTTGTGCCGTCTGGGAGCCACTGCTACCCAGGCGGCGTGGTGCACGGTTACTTGGCTGCTGTGGCCAGCGGTGCCGGGGCAAGGTTGCTGAACTGATCTTTGGCAAATACCACCTGGCCGCCAACCACGGTCATCAGCACTTGGTTACGCGCCAGCTCGTCTTCTGGAACCGTCATGAAGTTTTTGTTCAGGACGATCAGGTCGGCGATTTTGTTCACCTCGATCGAACCCAGCTGAGCATCCAGACGCAGTTGCTCGGCAGAGTTCATGGTGATGGAGCGCAACACCGCTGCACGCGACATGCCTGGGTCGCTGTTGATCTTGCCGGCCAAGTCAGGGCCATAGCTGTGCGGGTTGGTTGGGTCGCCGGAGCGGGTGACGCCAATCTTCAGCGCGAGCATTTCATCCAGTGGGTCAACCGGCCAATCGCTGCCGTAAGCTACCCGGCCACCGGCATTGGTAATGCTGCCGGACGGCTCCATGCGCGCGAACCGGTCAGGGCCGAGTTCATTATTGGTGCCATCCACCGAGAAGGGCGCTTGCTGAGCCCACTGATGGGACATGGTGGCGGTGGTATCCAGCTGCTTGAAGCGCGCATAGTCTGCCGTGGCCACGGTTTCCGCATGGGCGATGGCTGGGCGGAAGGCATTACCCGGCAGCTGCTTGCGAGCGTATTCGATGCCATCCAGTGACTCACGTACCGCGCGTTCACCGGTGGCATGCAGGTGCGGATCGAAGCCGGCTTTCACCACCTCCACCAGCAGTGGGTCGAGCACCTTGGCCGGGAAGTACAACTCACCCAGGTTGCTGCCAGGCAGCCATTTCGGCGCAGCCTCGCTGCCGGCATTTTTCAGATAGGGCGTAAGCAAGGCACCGGTGTCCGCTGGGGCGTTGATGATGCCATCCATAAACAGTTTGACGTGGCGCATGCTCACGCCGGGCGCCACCTTCAGCTCACCCTGGTCATAGGTATTGGCCAGCGCGCGCGCAGCGGCAACGGTCTTGACCGGGTCTTTGGCGGCCTCGGCCGGGTCGAGTTTGATTGACAATAGGGGCCGCGCGGTCAGCTCGCCAGACTGCTGCAAACTGGTAAAAGCCTTGCCATTTTCCGGGCTGGACAGCGCATCAAAGAAACTGGTGATGCCTTGCTGGCGCATAGCATCCAGGGCCAGGCGAGTCTGCGTGAGCTTTTCCGCATCCGTCACGGGGGGCACCACAGTGGCAATGGCTTCAGCGGCACTGTCTTCAGCAATACCGGTCGGGTTACCGGCGCTATCGCGGGCAAATTTACCGCCGACCGGATCCGCTGTGGCTTTGCTGATGCCCGCCACTTGCAGGCCGCGCGAGTTGGTCAGCACGGTATGGAAATCGGTGGAGCGCACCTGAATCGGCCGCTTGGTGTTCAGCGCATCGAGAATCGATTTATCCGGGTCGGCGTCAAGGCTGGCCATACCAATCCGGTCCCAACTGCCGACCTCCAGCCAGGCATTCGGTTCTTTATCTTTGCTGGCATCCAGGCACGCCTGAATCGAGCTCTGGAGTTTCGCCCGGGTCATTTTTTCATAATTCAGGTTGCACAACTGCAAAGCGCGGCCGCCGTCGCCGGGGTGCATATGGGCATCGACAAAGCCTGGCATCAGCATGCGCCCGGCTAGGTCCACCAGCTTGGTCTGCTCACCGACATAGGCCTTGGCGCCCTCATCGCTGCCGACATAAACGATCTTGCCGCCGGTCACCGCGATTGCCTGCTGCACCGAGTTTTTCCCATCGACGGTATAAACGTAACCGTTGCGCATCACCATATCGGCCGCCGGCGCACTGGTTGTCTGACAGCCCACCAGGCCAATGGCCGACAGCGTAGTGGTCGCGGTAACCGCGATAAAAAATTTGGATAGTTTCAATTGCTCACCTCAGTTGGAAGGTCCGTCGCGCAGTCGCACTACCGATGTGCAGCCGCTGGATATGCCGACCCACCATAGCCGGCGCAGCCGCTTCGGGGACCTCTACAAATGAGGAGGGTAAATGGACAATTTGAGGGTGCTGAGCGTATCCACGAGGACAACTGGCCGTCTTGGCGCAGGGCCGAGGGCAAGCTTGTTGGCGCGTTGTTGATGGGGCCGGTAGCCGTGCGCCGGCCTGAGCGCGAGAGTGCAACGGTGTGGCTGACTCTGCAGGGGGGGCGCAAAGTGAGTGCGCAACGGTTGGGCCGCTGGCCGGAGACGGTCAAGGTGCTCCGGCGCAATCTGTATCACCCGCTGGGGGGCGCCACCCATGCCGAGCTGTTCGCGCTGTTTCTGCAACAGAGCGGCGAGCCCGATGCGGCGGCTCGGCTCAATCCAGCTTAAGCACCTTGGCCAGCACTATCTTCGGGCCGCGCATTTTTTTGATGACGATGCGCAGGCCTTCGACTTCCAGCACTTCTTCCTCATCGGGCATGCGCTTGAGGCTTTCGTAGATCAGCCCGGCGAGGGTTTCGGCCTCCAGGTGATCGAGGTCGACGCCGAGCAGACGTTCGATCTTGAACAGCGGGGTGTCGCCGCGTACCAGCAGTTTGCCCGGCTGGTAGGTGAGGATGCCGCGTTCGGTCTTGCGGTGTTCGTCCTGAATATCGCCGACCAAGACTTCCAGCACGTCTTCCATGGTCAGGTAGCCAATCACCTTGCCGTCGGCTTCTTCGACCAACGCGAAGTGCACGGCGCCCTGGCGAAAGCGCTCCAGCAACTGACTCAGCGGCAGGTGTTTGGAGACGCGCTCCAGCGGACGCAGCAGTTCGCTGAGGTTGAAGGTCTCCGGCATGCTTTCCAGCGCGGCCAGGGCCAGCAACAGGTCTTTGATGTGCAGCAGGCCGATGAACTCGTCTTTGCTGGCGTCGTGCACCGGGTAGCGGCTGTATTTGTAGCGGCGGATCAGGGTAAGGATTTCACTCAGCGAAGCATCGTGGTCGAGGATGACCAGGTCTTCACGGGAGTTGGCCCAGTCGACCACTTCCAGTTCGCCCAGCTCCACCGCCGACGCCAGTACGCGCATGCCTTGGTCGCTGGGGTCTTGGGCGCGGCTGGAGTGCAAAATCAGTTTGAGTTCGTCGCGGCTGTAGTGGTGGTCGTGGTGCGGGCCGGGCTCGCCTTGGCCGGCGATGCGCAAAATGCTGTTGGCGCTGGCGTTAAGCAGGTAAATCGCCGGGTACATGGCCCAGTAGAACAGGTACAGCGGCGCGGCCGTCCATAGCGACAGCAGCTCGGGCTGGCGGATCGCCCAGGACTTAGGCGCCAGCTCGCCGACGACTATGTGCAGATAGGAAATGATGAAGAAGGCGCAGAAGAAGGCGATGCCATGCACCAGGGCCGGCGAGTCGATACCGGCGTATTCCAGCAGCGGCGTCAGCAAGTGGGCGAAGGCCGGCTCGCCGACCCAGCCGAGCCCCAAGGAGGCGAGGGTGATGCCCAATTGGCAGGCCGACAGGTAGGCGTCTAACTGGCTGTGCACGGTGCGCAGAATGTGTCCGCGCCAGCCATTGGCCTGGGCAATGGCTTCGACTTTGGTGGCGCGCAGCTTGACCATGGCGAACTCGGCGGCAACAAAAAAGCCGTTAAGCAAGACCAGCAGCAAGGCGAAAAAGATAAGACCAAAGTCGGCGAAGTAGGAGATGGCGGTGTAACTCGGGGAAGGGTCCATAAAGGTGATTCGATAGTTCCGGGTTATAGAGTGTAGGGAAGACCTTCGGGGAAGGCTGCCATTTATAGCGGTGGTTCGATAGTTCCAGGCAAGTGAGGGCGGCACAGCGCTGGCGGCCAGATGACTAGCCTAGCCGTTGAGGCGCTAATTGCCCAGCACTGAGGGGGCGCGGTGCTCAGCGGCTGACGATTTGCTGGGGGGCGAAGTGGCAGGTAAAGGTGCTGCCTTTGCCGACTACGCTGCTGATTTCCAGGCGGGCGCGGTGGCGCATCAGTACGTGTTTGACGATTGCCAGCCCCAGGCCGGTGCCGCCGGTGCTGGCGTTGCGGCTGGAGTCAACCCGATAGAAGCGCTCGGTCAGGCGCGGCAGATGCTTGGCTTCAATGCCCAGCCCGCTGTCTTGCACGCTCAGGTGCGCACCGGCGGCGTCGCTCCACCAGCGGATCTGAATACTGCCCTCGTCGGGGGTGTACTTGACCGCGTTAAACACCAGGTTAGAAAAGGCGCTGCGCAACTCGGCCTCGCTGCCTTTGAGCTGCAGCGTGGCATCGGCGTCCAGGCTGATGCGGTGCTGGCGGGTGCTGGACAGGGCCTGGGCATCGGCTTGGATCGACAGCAAGAGTAAATCTACCGAGACCGGCTGGTTGTCGGCCGGGTAATCGGTGGCTTCCAGTTTGGCCAGCATCAGCAGGTCGTTAAGCAGTGTCTGCATGCGCCGGTCTTGCTGTTGCATCTGTTGCAGGGCACGGCGCCAGCGCGGATTCACTTCCTCGACGTTATCGAGCAGGGTTTCCAGATAGCCGGCAATCACCGTCAGCGGCGTGCGCAGTTCGTGGGAGACGTTGGCGATAAAGTCTTTACGCATCTGCTCCAGCTGATGCACGCGGGTGACGTCGCGCACCAGCATCAGGTGGTCGTCGTTGCCATAGCGGGTGATCTGAAAATTCACCCGCAGGCGATCATTGATCGGCGACGGCAGCTCCAGCGGTTCGTTGTATTTGCCTTGCTCGAAATACTCTTTAAAGCGCGGATGGCGCACCAGATTGCCAATCGACTGGCCGCTGTCTTGCGGGCTTTTCAGGCCCAGCAGGGTTTCCGCCGCGAGGTTCCACCACTCCAAGTTACCGTCGCGGTCGAGCATGATCACCGCGTCTTTAAGTGCCGCGGTAGATTCCTGAAAGCGATCAATTACCGCCTGCAAACGGCCACGGGCCCGTTGGTCGCGGCGTTGCAGATGGTAGATATTGTCGAAGATTTCGCCCCACAGACCGTAACCATCCGGCGGTGATTCATCGGCCTGATGTTGCTTGAGCCAGGCGTGCAGGCGTTGCAGTTGATTGAGGTTCCAGCCCAGGTACAGGCTCAGGCCGAGCACCAGCGCCCAGGCGTAGTAGCCGCTGAGGAAACCGATCAGCAGGCAGACGCTGACGAGCAATAACAGACGGCGAATAACAGCGCCGCGCCAGTTGTAATTCACGTGTTGGGGATGTCCATGGCAGGCGTACTGATACGAATAGAACGCAGATTAGACACTGATTATGACTGCTTGCGGGTTTTGTGCCGAGCCTGTGGTTAAACCAACAGGCTGGTGCAGGTGACAATCTTGAGCGAGTCGTTAGCTTTTTGTCGAGAATCTATAGCCGGTGCCGCGCACGGTTTGCACCAGGTTTTCGTACACCTCGCCGAGGGCTTTGCGCAGCCGGCGGATGTGTACGTCGACGGTGCGTTCCTCAACATAGACGTTGCCGCCCCAGACCTGATCGAGCAGCTGGCCACGGGTGTAGGCGCGTTCTTGGTGGGTCATAAAAAATTGCAGCAGGCGGTATTCGGTCGGGCCGATCTCGGCGGGCTTGCCGTCGATGGTGACGCGATGGCTGATCGGGTCGAGCAGCAGGCCGCCGATTTCGATTGGGGTTTCGTTGTCGCTGACGCCGGCACGGCGCAGCACGGCTTTTAAGCGCGCAACCAACTCACGGGGTGAGAAGGGTTTGGTGATGTAATCGTCGGCGCCGACTTCCAGGCCCTGGATCTTGTTGTCTTCTTCGCCTTTGGCGGTGAGCATGATGATCGGGATATTCACCGTCATTTCTTCGCGCTTAAGCCGTCGAGCCAGCTCAATGCCGGAGGTGCCGGGCAGCATCCAGTCGAGCAAAATCAGGTCGGGTTGATGGTCGACAATAATGGCGTGAGCCTGCTGCGCGTTTTCTGCTTCCAGGCAGTTGTAACCGGCCATCTCCAGCGCCACCGCGATCATTTCGCGAATCGGCGCTTCGTCATCAACGATCAGAATGTTCTTGCCAGCCATGGATCAAACCTCGGGTCATTCGCTGTCTTAGCTCGCATTAGATAACGAAATTATTGCAGTGATGTTACATGTAGCTGCAGTCGTAAGGTGGGGAGTGGGCGTGGGAAGTGGTAAGTGGGGAGTAGGGAGTGGGGAGTCAACGCAACCCGTAGTCGGCGACTATGCCGAGGAAGATCGCCAACCCAGCCCAGTGGTTGTGCAAAAACGCCGCGAAGCAGGCCTGCGGGTCCCGTGAACGGGTGCTCCACAGTTGCCAGGCAAAGCAACCGGCGGCCACGGCCAGGCCCAGGTGGTAGTAGGCGCCTAGCTCGAAGCGCGCGCCGGCCAACAGCAGACACAGCAGCGCCAAGCCTTGCAGGCCGCCGATGATTAAGCGGTCGGCGTCGCCAAACAGAATGGCGGTGGATTTGACCCCGACCTTGAGGTCGTCGTCGCGGTCGACCATCGCGTAGTAAGTGTCGTAGGCCACCGTCCACAGCAAATTGGCCAGGTACAGCAACCAGAGTGTGGCCGGTAATTCGCCGGTTTGCGCGGTAAAGGCCATGGGTATGCCCCAGGAGAACGCCGCCCCCAAGACCACCTGGGGGTAGTAGGTGTAGCGCTTCATAAAGGGGTAGCAGGCGGCCAGCGCTACTGCGCCGAACGACAGCCAAACAGTGCTGCTGTTGGTGCACAACACCAAGGCAAAGCTGACGGCCAGCAGCACGCCGAACAACACTAAGGCCTCGCGCGGTTGCACTTTGCCACTGGCCAGCGGCCGGGCCTCGGTGCGCTTAACGTGGCCATCGAAGTTGCGGTCGGCGTAGTCGTTGATCACGCAACCGGCGCTGCGCATCAAGATCACCCCGAACACGAAGATCAGCAGATTGGCCACGCTCGGCACGCCCTTGGCGGCGATCCACAGCGCCCAGAGGGTCGGCCACAGTAGCAGGTAAATGCCGATGGGCTTGTCCAGGCGCATCAGCTGGATAAAGTCCCAGGCGCGCGGGTGCAGGCGATTGAGGTTTTTCAGTAGGCGTTGGTACATCGACAGGCTCCGGGCAAACTGCGCGAATTCTCTATGGGTTCAGGGTGGCGCGGCCCGCCACATGCTGCCAGAGGCTGGGCAGAAACACTTCTACCACCAACAGCGCCAGGGCACCCCGGCTGAAGCCTGAGCGGCGGGCCCAGAGTTGCTCGCTGCGCACCGCGCTGGGCAACCAGGCGGCGGGGTAGTGACAGGCTTGCAGCGGGCCGCGCACAAAGGCCTGATCGCTGAACAGCAACTCGCCCAGGGAGCGATTGCCCAGGTGCGCCAAGTCCAGCCCGGAGCCTTCCAGCGCACTGCGGGCCGCGACGCTGCGGGCAAATACCCAGGGCTGACCATGGCCGCGCAAATACACCTCGCGCACCCAACCCTGGCTGCCTTCGGGCACCTTGAGGGCCAGGCACTCATCGCTGCGCAGTGCTTGCCAGCCTTCCAGCAAGGGCAGCACGCTAAATTGTTCGTCAGCCAATTCGGTCAGGCGGCGGGTCAGCGAGCCTTGATCGAACAGCCAGTCGCACTGCTGGGCACTGGGCGGTGCGGGCAGTTGGCTGGCGCTGAGCCAATGGGCTGTTGCGGGATTGGCTGCAGACGGCGTGGCAGTAGGCATTGGTGGTAACTGGCAGGCGAATAATGGGCCCAGCTTAACACGCCCGGCGAGTCGGCCTGGCCCCCCGGCCAAAGGTTGGGCGGATCGCTGGCACTTGCTTCTGAGCGTGCCAGTCAGTACAAAGCGGCCTGAGTCGTGTCTAATAATTGTCCGACAATTTTAAGTGTGCTGAGGTTGCAGTAAATGAAGAAGTGGCAATGTGTGGTCTGTGGACTGATCTATGACGAGTCGATGGGCTGGCCGGACGACGGCATTGTTGCCGGTACCCGCTGGGAAGACGTGCCCGCGGATTGGCTGTGCCCAGACTGCGGCGTCGGCAAGTTGGATTTCGAGATGATCGAAATCAACTAATAAACAGCTGCTGGTAGGTCGCGATGGGCTGCTGATTAAGCGGCTGGCGAGCAGGCTAGCGCAGTGAGTTAAATGGCGGCCGAGTGGCCGCCTTATTTTTATTTGTGGAGTTTTTATGAGCGCACCCGTGGTGATAATTGGCACCGGCCTGGCCGGTTACAACCTGGCCAAGGAGTTTCGCAAGCTGGATGCGCAAACGCCGCTGCTGCTGATTACCGCCGATGACGGCCGCTCATACTCCAAGCCGATGCTGTCCACCGGATTTGGCAAAAACAAGGATGCCGACGGCCTGAGCATGGCCGAGGTCGGTGCCATGGCCGAGCAGCTGAATGCCGAGATTCGCACCCATACGCGCATCAGCGGCATAGATCCGGGCCATCGGCAGTTGTGGATTGGCGACGAAGCGGTGGCCTATCGCGACCTGATTCTGGCCTGGGGCGCCGAGGTGATCCGCGTGCCGGTGGCGGGCGATGCGCAAGACGCGGTGTTCCCGATCAATGACCTGGAAGACTACGCACGCTTTCGCGCTGCCGCCGCCGGTAAGAAGCGCGTGCTGCTGCTCGGCGCCGGCTTGATCGGTTGCGAGTTTGCCAACGACCTCAGCCTCGGTGGCTACAGCGTTGAGCTGGTGGCGCCGTGCGAACAGGTGATGCCTGGCTTGCTCCATCCGGCCGCCGCCGCTGCGGTACAGGCGGGGCTGGAAAGCCTCGGCGCACGCTTTCACCTCGGCCCGGTGCTGACCAGCTTGCAGCACAGCGACGACGGCTTGCAGGCGCATCTGTCGGATGGCACTCAAGTCGCCTGCGACCTGGTGCTGTCGGCCATCGGCTTGCGCCCACGGATCGACTTGGCAGCGGCGGCGGGCCTCGCGGTTAATCGCGGGGTGGTGGTGGATCGGCAGTTGCAGACCTCCCACGCCAACATCTTCGCCCTGGGCGATTGCGCCGAGGTCGACGGCCTCAACCTGCTCTATGTCATGCCACTGATGGCCTGCGCCCGCGCTCTGGCGCAAACCCTGGCGGGCAAGCCGACGGCCGTCAGTTACGGGCCGATGCCGGTGACGGTAAAAACCCCGGTGTGCCCCTTGGTGGTCTCGCCGCCACCGCGCGGTGTGGCCGGCGAATGGACGGTGGCGGGCAGCGGCCAAGACATCAAGGCGCTGTGCCGCGACGCCGAAGGGCGCCTGCTCGGTTATGCGTTAACCGGTACTGCCGTGCAGGAAAAACTGGCGCTCAACCGCGAGCTGCCAGCACTGTTGGCGTAAATGCCGGGCCTTTTGTCGGTTTAGCGGTGTCTATGCCGCGCTGAAGTGTCGGACAAGACTGGCGCCAGTGACAGACGCATGCCATTCTCCCGGGGTCTGCCGCAACGTAGAGCTGCTGCGGCGCCTTGGTCGCGGTTCGGGAAGAACCGCACGGACACAACAACAATAAACCGTCTACAAAGAGGCTTTTATGCGTAAACCTGAACTCGCCGCCGCCATCGCAGAACAGGCTGATCTGACCAAAGATCAAGCTGCTCGCGTGCTCAACTCCATACTCGACGAAATCTCCACTGCACTGGGCCGTAAAGACAGTGTCACCCTGGTTGGTTTCGGCACTTTCGTGCAGCGCCATCGCGGTGCACGCACGGGTAAAAACCCGCAAACCGGCGAGCCGGTAACCATCAAAGCCAGCAACACCGTGGCCTTTAAGCCGGGTAAAGCGCTGAAAGACTCAGTTAACTGAGTGCTTGTCCGGGGCCGGCAGGCCCCGGACAACCCAACTTTAGGCTGACCGCCTCTCGAGCAAAAACGCTACAATGCGCCGCCGTTTCACTCCCCTTTGCTCGAGGCTGCGCCGATGAAATTTCGTTTCCTGCTGTGGATGCTGGGTCGCCTGATGACCAAGGCCAGCCACAAAAATACCGTTTTCCAGCAGCAACTGGTTGACCGCGACATGCAGTTTCAACTGCACACCCTCGACGGCAAGGTTGCTCGCCACTTCATCGTCAAAGACCAGCGCATCACCAGCCACAGCGGACCGGCCAAAGAGCCGGCCTTTGCCCTGGGGTTTAAAGATGCCGCCTATGGTTACGCCACCATGACCGCCAAGAACAAGCAGCTGGCCTTTATGCAGGGCATCCAGAACAAAGAGATCCAGATCCAGGGCAACCCAGCGCTGGTGATGTGGTTTCAGGGCCTGATGAAGTACCTGATGCCGAAGAAGAAAAGCAGCGCGAAAAAAGCCGCATAACCGAGCGCAGTAGTTTTCACGCGGTCTGTTCAGCTGAGCCCGCTGGTCGGGCGTAGGCTGATTGACTAGGCTGCAAAGAGTCACCTTGGACATGCCCCCCATGCGTTTTTTAATTGCTCTGCCGTTATTGCTGGCCGCCACTTTGGCGTGGGCGCAAACGCCGTCGCCACAAGCCTTTAACAAGGTGTTTGAGTTGGCCGGTATCGGCCTGTTGTGCGAGCAAACCGCGCCGCTGCTGCTGCGTGGTTTGCCCGATGCACAACAGGCGGCGCTGGCCAAGGTCTTTGCAGCCGAGACGCTGTGCCTGGACTTAGCCAAGCAACTGGCCCCGCAGTTCAGCGTCAAGCACTTACAGCAAGCCCAAGCGCTGCTGGAAAGCCCGCTGGCGCAGCACTTCACGGCGGCGGAACGAGCGGTGGGGGCGAACGAAGCAGAGCTGGCCAGCTACCGCGAGCAACTCAGCAGTCGCCCGCCGCGGGCCGATCGTCTGGCCCTGGTGCAGCGCTTGGACAGCGCCGCGCAAACCACCGCATTAGCCGCTTTGCTGCGATATGAGGTGGGCAAGACCCAAGCCTTGCTGGCGCTTAAGGCCCAAGGCGGCAGCATCGATGAAGCCACCCTCAGCAGCAAAACCACCGCGCAACGGGACGCCCTGCGCGAGTCCAGCCAGCAAGGCGTGCAGTCATTTATGTTGTTCGCCTACCGGCAGACGCCCAGCGCGCAACTGGCCGAATACGCCGCACTCTATGAACAAGAGCCGGTTAAAGCCTTGCTGAAGGCCAGCGTACAGGCCTTGCCCAAGGTCTTTGCCGCCCGCCGGGCTGCGCTCAAATAGGGCTATGTAGCAGTTACCTATTGCACGCAGCTTTTGTAGGGTGGGTTAGTGGCGCAGAGCAGGGTCAGAACATCAACTGCGCAATGTGTGCGCCACGTAACCCACCAAGCGGTGATCGGCCTGCCCCATCTGGTGGGTTACGGCGCAACTGAACTAAGCATCAGCAGATAACCCGAGGTCATGCGCCTAACCCACCCTACGTTTGTGCGCGGTTCGGTCAGCCGACAATTAATGATGCGGATGAAACTGCGAAGCCAGTTCGCGCAGCGCCACTTCGGCGTCGAGCACCTTGTGCAAGGCTTCTTCGGCCTTGTCGCGCGTCAGGCCCAAACGGGCAAATAAGTCTTCCGAAATTTCCGCCTGGGGCCCCGAGCCGATGCCATGGCTGCGCAGCAGGCTGACGGCCAGGCAGACCAGATTAGCGTAGGGCGCATGCTGGCCTTGGTAGTCCGGGTCGTGCTGAAAGCGCAGGGCGGTGGACAGCTCCTCCGGCATTTCCCAAAAGCGCATCAACCAGGCGCCGATCTGCTCACGGGTGATGCCCAGCAGGTGCTGCTCGATATAGCTGTGGGACAGGTGCGGATTAACCTCCTGATGCCGACAGATCAGGGAGAAATGCGGCGGGAACACATGGGCCAGCACCAGGTAGCCGAAGTTATGCAGCAGTCCGGCCAGGTAGGTCAGCCCGGCTTCCGGCCGTTGCCCACGGGGCATGGCGCGGGTCAGGCCTTCAATCACTGCAGCGGTGTAAATCGCCTGTTGCCAGTAAGGGGTGGAATGTTGCGCTTGGTCTTTGGGCAGGCTCAGGGTCTTGCCCAGGGCCAGGCCCAGCGCCAAGTTAATCACCAGATCGAAGCCCAGCACCCGGACTATGGCGTCTTCCACTGAGCGAATTTTGCCCGGCGCCGCGTAGTAGGGCGAGGCAGCCCAGCTGACCACTTGCGCGGCCAGCGCCGGGTCGGTTTCGACCACGCCGGTGATGTCATCGACGGTGGCGTCCGGGTCAACCCGCAGCTTGATGATGCGTTGCGCGGTTTCCGGCAGCGGTGGAATCTCGATGGTTTCTTCCAGGCGCTGCTGAATGCGCCGGGCGGTGAAGGCTTGCACCGCTTGGCTGATTTCCGCGCGGTCATCGTCGGGGCGATTAAGGTTCGGCTGAATCTGGCTCAGTAGCTCGCCAAAGCGCGCGGTGCTGGCTTTGCTCAGCAGGCCGCGAAAGGCTTCGCTGGGGATCGCCAGCAGCACGCCGGGCTGGCCGGACTCGATCAGCAGCGTCGACTCTTGCAGCAAGCGTTCTTCATACAGGCAGGGCGAGCTGGTCAGCGCCGGCAGGCCCGGCAGTTGCGCCAGCTTATGCTTGCCGAGCATGCGCTCCAGGCGCTCGGGCTTGACCGCGATTAGCTTGCGTCCGGTCAGTTCGGCCAGCCGGCTGAGGTCGAGCAGTTGGCTCTGCGGGTAGAGCACCAGCAGCGCGCCCAGCTCATCTTCCAGCAGCACCGCTTGCACCCGTTGCGCTGGTGCCAAGCCCGGTTGTTCGAGGCAAACTTGGTAAGGCAGCGCGAGTTTTTCCAGCAGCTGCACGATGATGGTGGGTGGCTGCAGGTTGTCGGTTGCAACGATGGCGGCGACTTGAGTCATATTTTGGTCCTGCTAAGGGGCTGCTCAGGCGCGCTGAAAACGACGGCGCACAGGTTATACGGCCTGTTCTACTTGCAGTATAACCAGCACTGGCGAGGTTGGCGGATTGATCGTCAGACCTGACCGTATTGCTGGCCGTGGCGCAACCAGCGCTCCAGCAATGGGCTGACATGTTGCGGCCAGTCGGCCAGCAAGTGTTGCGCGGCGTCGCGCACCGCCGGCAACAGGTCGGCGTCGCGCAGCAGGTCGGCCACTTTAAATTGCAGCAAGCCGGTCTGGCGGGTGCCGAGCATCTCGCCGGGGCCGCGCAGCTCCAGGTCTTTCTCGGCGATGATAAAACCGTCGTTGGTCTCGCGCATGATGCCCAAGCGTTGCCGACCGAGTTGCGACAGCGGTGGGTGATAGAGCAGCAGGCAGTGACTGGCGGCGCTGCCCCGACCCACCCGGCCGCGCAATTGGTGCAGTTGCGAGAGGCCGAGGCGCTCGGGATTTTCGATAATCATCAGGCTGGCATTCGGCACGTCGACGCCCACTTCGATCACGGTGGTAGCCACCAGCAATTGCAGCTGACCCTGTTTGAACTGCGCCATCACCGCGGCTTTTTCCGCCGCCTTCATGCGCCCGTGAATCAGCCCCACATGCAGGCCGCCGAGGGCCGCCGATAGGTCCTCATAGGCGGATTCCGCCGCCTGGCAGGTCAGCTCTTCCGACTCCTCAATCAGGGTGCAGACCCAGTAGGCCTGGCGCCCTTCGTGACAGGCCGAGCGCACCCGCTCGATGACCTCGATGCGCCGGCTATCGGCAATCAGCAGGGTATTCACCGGCGTGCGCCCCGGCGGCAGTTCGTCGAGGATCGAGGTGTCGAGGTCGGCGTAAGCGCTCATCGCCAGGGTCCGTGGAATAGGCGTGGCGGTCATGATCAGCTGATGCGGACACAAGCGGCCCTCGACGCCCTTCTTGCGCAGGGCCAGCCGCTGTTGCACGCCGAAACGATGCTGCTCGTCGATGATCACCAGCGCTAACTTGGCAAACTGCACTTCCTCCTGAAACAGCGCATGGGTGCCCACCACCATGGGCGTGCCGCCGGCAATTTGTGCCAGGGCGCTGGTGCGGGCCTTGCCCTTGAGCTTGCCGGCCAGCCACGCCACCTCGATGCCCAGTGGCGCAAGCCAGCGCTGGAAGCTGATGAAATGCTGCTCGGCGAGAATCTCAGTCGGCGCCATCAGCGCCACCTGATAACCACTCTCCAGCGCCTGCAAGGCGGCCAGGGCGGCGACCACGGTTTTACCGGCGCCGACATCACCCTGCAGCAAACGCAGCATCGGCTCGGACTGGCTCAGGTCGTAGGCGATTTCCGCGCCGACCCGCTGCTGTGCGCCGGTCGGCGGGAAGCCCAAATTGGCCAAAAACTGCCTGGTCAATTGCTGGCTCTTGGGCAGCGGCGGCGCGTGTTGCGCCCGCAGGCTTTCGCGCAGGCGCTGCATCGACAATTGATGGGTCAGTAACTCCTCGAACGCCAGCCGATGCTGGGCCCAATGGCGGCCCTCGGCCAGTTCCTCTTGGTCTGCATCCGGTGGTGGCCGGTGCAGGTAACGCAAGGCCTGGTCGAGGGGACTTAGTTGATATTCGCGGGCGATTGCCGCCGGCAACCAGTCGGGCAAGCTGTGCGGGCCCAGACGCGCCAGTGCCTGTTCGCTGAGCTGGCGCAGGCGTTGCTGGGTCAGGCCTTCGGTGCTCGGGTAAATCGGCGTGAGGGTCTGTTCCAGCGCCGCCGGCTCGTTGTCGGTCAGGGCGCGGTATTCCGGGTGATAGATTTCCAGCCCCGAGGCACCGGGTCGCGCCTCGCCGTAGCAGCGCAGATGGGTGCCACGCTTGAGGGCGTCTTTTTGCGCCGTACTAAAATGATAGAAACGCAGGCTCAGGGTGCCCGTGCCATCGCTCAGGCGCACCAGCAAACTGCGCCGCCGACCCATCAGCACATCGGCGCCGGCCACCACGCCTTCGACCACCGCATCTTGCCCCGGCCGCAGCGCGCCAATCGGCACGCAGCGGGTGCGATCCTGATAGCGCAGCGGCAGGTGAAAGAGAATGTCCTGCAGGGTTTCCAGCCCGACCCGCGCCAGCTTCTCGGCCAGCGCCGCGCCGACGCCTTTCAGCTCGGTGACCGGGATGTGCGACAGTGTCGTCATGCCGGGGCGCCGCTGCCTTGCGGGCGCGCCACCGAACACAGGCGGATCGAGTCGGCCAGCACATCAATCGCCTGCGGGCGCGGGAAGCTGGCACGCCAGGCAATCGCGATGCTGCGATACGGCACCGGCGGACTTAGCGGCCGCACCGCGATGATGCCCGGCGCGTAGTGATGGCTGTCCACCGCCGAGAATGGCAGCACCGAGATGCCCAGACCCGAGGCGACCATATGGCGGATGGTTTCCAGCGAGCTGGATTCCACCGTAGTGTGCAGCTCGTCGCCCTTGCGCACCGTCGGGCAGGCCTCCAGCACCTGATCGCGAAAGCAATGGCCCTCGCCCAGCAGCAGCAGGCTCTTGTCGTTGAGCAGGGCGCTGTCGATGCTGGTCTTCGCCGTCCAGGGGTGATCGGCCGGCATCAACACATAGAAAGGCTCGTCATACAGGGTCTTGGTCAGCACATCGGCTTCGAGAAACGGCAGCGCGATGATGATCGCATCCAGCTCGCCATTGCGCAGCTTGTCGCGCAGCACATGGGTGAAGTTCTCTTCGATATACAACGGCATCTGCGGCGCGACCTGGTGCAACTGCGGGATCAAATGCGGGAACAGATAAGGCCCCACGGTATAGATGGCGCCCACCCGTAGCGGCGCCACCAGCTGGTTCTTGCCCACCTGTGCCAACTCGCGAATACCCTGGGCCTGCTCCAGCACCTTCTGCGCCTGCACCACTATGCCTTCACCCACCGGCGTCAGGCGCACCGCGCTCTTGCTGCGCTCAAAAATCATCACCCCAAGCTCATCTTCGAGCTTCTTCACCCCCACCGACAGGGTCGGCTGGCTGACATGGCAACGCTCAGCCGCCCGGCCAAAGTGCCGCTCTTGGGCAAGGGTAACGATGTAACGCAGCTCGGTGAGGGTCATAGTCATATTCCATTAAGATGCGAGCTAGCATAGCTTCTGCAATCTAATGAGCCAACTAGAGAGGTGGGGGATGGCGTGGGTGAGGCCTGAGCAGAAACGTCAGAGCGAACAGCGGTGTGGTTTTTTTACCCGTCCTATATGACTGATTGCCGACCGCGCAGCGCAGGGTGCGGCATAAGCAACAGATAAAGAAAACCCGCGCTTTTGGCACGGGTCTCTTTTCTTGCAGTCCGGTCGCTTAGTTAATGCGAACCAACTGGTTACGAATAGATTCTGGAACTTGGTCGAATGCCACGATTTGCAGACCGGATGCTGTACCTGCAGCGGCAGCGGCAGCAACCGGAGGTAGAGTGGCTTGTGCAGTTTCAGGCAGTCGGTACATAGCGCCCGTGGCAGGGTCGACTGCCAGCATGCCGATCAGGCCACCAAAGACGATGTTGCCCCAATACCATCCGTTCACGCTGGTATTGAGCTCCACTTTTTGATCGTCGAATCCATCTTTGTGAAAAGCGATGGAGTAAGTTTCCCCTTTGAAATAGCCGGCGCCCGATTTCAGCGTCACGGTAGCGGGGGTGGTGCCAGTGTGGATGGTCTGGCCTGCACGGTTTTGTACCGTGAAGCTGGCACCTTCCGGGGCGCTGCTAAAATTGACTGGGTATTCAGAGTCGCTAACGATGGAAGCACAACCACTCAGAGTGAAGGCCGCGATGCTGGCCAAGAGGGTTTTGCCGAGTTTTAGAGTACGCATGGATAACGCTTCCTTGATTTAATTCTGTGTTTTCCCAGCTCCGCTTCATGCGGAGCGCGGCGATCATATGACGCTCGTCGCAAATTGCAACATCAAAACGACATCACGGCTCGTAGTCTGGGTTGAGCGCAGTCCGATAGGGCAGGTGAAACCCGGGTAATTCACCGCACCGTACATTAGCTATTAGGATGGGCTGTTGGCCTGCGGAGCTGAGTTTCCCCGCCGCACTTTCATCGACTTTATTTACTGGCTTCGCCCCTCGGCGAGTTACTTTCTCTTGATTCGCTTCGCTCACCCTTCGGGCCAGCCTGCGGCTGTTACTTCGCTGCGCTACGTTGGCTCGCGCAAAAGAGAAAGTAACCAAAGAGAAAGTGCGTCCGACATCCGGGTTTCGCTGCGCTCAACTCCCCTCGCTCCGGCGCCGCTCCGAGGGTCGGCAAGACGGGCCATCCTTGGCCCAACATGCCTCGTTTGGCATCCTGCCAAACGCCCCTCTACGCAACACCTGCACTCGGCCTCCTGACGGGGGTATTTGGACCGAGTTATTGCACTGATTTTTGATTGCTTTTGATTTTTAAAATCAACAGCCAGTCAGTTGTTATGTCGAGTAAAACCATTCGCGCCCGGACAGTCGCCCCTTTTCAGAAGGCCGAACGTAATTGTTGCGTAGTGGGTTGAGCGGCAGGATGCCGCGAGAGCTGTGTTGGGCCATGGATGGCCCGTCGCAGCGGGCCCATGGAGCAATGATTACGTGAGGAAACGGAGCGCAGCGGAGTAACAGCCGCAGGCTGGCCCGAAGGGTGAGCGAAGCGAATCTAGTCGAGCGCAGCGAGACCCGGATGGCAGGGGCAAGCCCTCTTGGTTACTTCTGGGGCGACTGCCAGAAGTGACTCGCCGTAAGGGCGCAACGCAGCGAAGCGGAGTAACAGCCGTAGGCTGGCCCGAAGGGCGAGCGTAGCGAGTCAACCGATTAAACAGGCAATACACCTGCGGCGTTCGGTTGCGAAACCCAAGGGCAACGCCTTGCTTTACCTGCGCTCCAACGCATAAATAAACGGCGCGACTATTTCCAACTGACCGTTATTCAGCAGTTCCGCTGGTGGCGCCGGAACCGGGCTGGCGCGGCGGATCATGGCGAGGGTGGCGCGATCCAGCGCGGCGTTGCCGGAGCTTTTTGCCAGTTCGACGCTGAGCACGCCGCCAGCGCGGTCGAGGTTGAAGCGCACTTGGCTGGTGCCTTCGATGCCGCGGCGGCGGGCTTCGTCGGGGTAGCGTTTGTGGCGGGCCAGGTGGCTGAGTAGCTGGCTTTGCCAGGTGGCTTTGGCCGCTAGCGTGGCGCTGCTGGTGCTCGGTTGCTGGGCTACCGGCGCGGCAGCCGGGGCCGTGGTGGCAGTTGGCGTGGCCTGTTCGACCGGCTTGGCCGCAGGTGTTGGCGGGGTTGGCGCGGGTTTAACCTGTTTCACCACAGGTTTTGGCTTGGGCTTGGGTTTAGGTTTTTCCAGTACCAGCTTGGGTTTTGGGGCTACCACTACCTCGGGTTCTGGCGTTGGTTGCTGAATAACGGCAGGCGCCGGCGGCGGTGCGACGGCGGGCTGCGGCGGTAGCTCGATTAAAATAGCCGCCGGCGGCAATTCGACCGCCACGGCTTTAACTTGCCAGTTCAGCGCCAAAATCCCGAGACCAATATGCACACCCAGTACCAGCAGCAGGCTGATGGTTAGGCGCGGCAGGTGAGTGGCGCTGCGACTCATGGTTGGCCGACCGCCTCAAGGCCGACCAGGCCGATTTTCAAATAACCGGCGCCGCGCAAGGCATTCATCACCTCCATCAGTTCTTCGTAGGCGACGTTTTTGTCGGCGCGAAAGAAGATGGTGGTGTCTTTATTGGCCTGGGTTTGTTGGTCCAGGGCCTGACCGAGTTGTTCGCGGGCGGTTAGTTGCTCGCCGATAAACAGGCTGTGGTCGTCTTTGACCGTCAGGTACAGCGGCTTGTCCGGGCGCGGCTGCGGGGTGGCGCTGGCGGCGGGCAAATCGACTTTGATGTCGACGGTGGCCAGGGGCGCGGCCACCATAAAGATGATTAATAGCACCAACATCACGTCGATAAAGGGCGTGACGTTGATCTCGTGGTTTTCTTGAAGGTCGTCGCCGCCTTCGCTTAGGTGCAGGGCCATGGATGCGTCTTAACCTGCCTTGACCATATGCGGTTGGATTTTGGCTGGCAGCGGCGTCATTTGCCGCTCGGGGCTCGGCAGGTCGAGGTCGCGGCTGACCAGCAGCAGCACCTGGGCCGAGGCATCCGCCACTTGGGCCTTATAGCCGGCAATCGAGCGGGCGAAGACGTTGTAGATCACCACTGCCGGGATCGCCGCCACCAGCCCCAACGCGGTGGCCAGCAAGGCTTCGGCGATGCCGGGCGCGACCACGGCAATGTTGGTGGTCTGCGATTTGGCGATGCCGATAAAGCTGTTCATGATGCCCCACACGGTGCCGAACAGGCCGACGAAGGGGGCGGTGGAGCCGATGGTGGCCAGCATGCCGGTGCCTTTGCTCATTTGCCGACCGCTGGCGGCCACCAGGCGTTCGAGGCGAAAACTCACCCGTTCCTTGATGCCGTCATTGCCGCGGGCGTTGGCCGACAGTTGCAGCTCGTCCTGAGCATCTTCGATCAGGTGCCGGCTCAGGCCGGTGGCGTTGCGCTGCGCTTCGGGCAGTGAGCGGGCCTGTTTGAGGTGGCTCAATTCGTGCCGCAGGCGGCGTTTGGCGCCGAGCAACTCCAGGCCTTTGCTCAGCCAGATGGTCCAGGTCAGCACCGAGGCCAGCGCCAGGCCGATCATCACGCCACGGACGATCACGTCGGCATTCTGAAACATGCCCCAGGGCGACATATCGGCCGTCAGTAAGCTTTCAGCGGCGGACGCCTCGGCCGTTGGCGCAGTGGTGCCGGCAGTCGTTGTGGCCTCTGTTGGCGCGCTTGTGGCGGTGCTGTGGGCGGCGTTGAGCGGTTGAGCGCCGGGCTCTTGCGCCTGGGCAAAATCCGGCAGGCTCAGGGCGATGGCGCCCAGCAGGGCGACGGCGGTCAATAGGTTGCGCAGCAGGGCTTGCAACGACGAAGGTTGGCTGCGGGTGGACAGCATATTCATGGGTGTCTGACCTCGATAGGTAGGACTGAGCGGGTCTATGGCTGACGGCGGCCGGCGGTAATCCTTAATATTATTGCAAATCGTTATCATTAACGAAACCCCGGTAAGGCTTTTATTCCGTCCGGCGCGGTTGCGGGCCGGCGGTAATAGCAACTCGGCATCAGGCTCCACGGCGCTGGCGCCATAGATACAGGCCGCCAAATACCAGCAGCAGATGGGCCAGGGCGATCAGGCTGAGGGCAACATCCTTGACGGTTTTGCTCAGGCCACCGAGCAATTCCCATTTGTGCAGGTAGGCAAAGCTTGCGCCCTCGGTGCGGTCGCCGTCGTTCACCCGGCCGGCCAAGGCACCGTCCAGCGGGTCGATAAACAGCGCGCTGTGTTGAGCGTCTGCGTAACTGGCCTTGAGCACCGGCAGGCGTTTAAACACGAAGCCGTAGTCGTGATCAAAACTGCGCTGCACGCTGATGCTGCTCGGCGCGCCAAGGCCCAATGGCGCGGCGTACTGGGCGAAACGCTGTTCGGCGTAGCGTTGCGGCGCCAGATCGTCCAGCTCGCGGCCATCCACGGCCAGATAACGCAGGCTCGGCTGGGTGCCTGCGCGCAGGCCTTGCAGACGCCACACCGGTTGATCGTCGAGTTGTAGCAAGCTGATTTTGACCAGCTGTTCGCCGTCTTGCCGCCAGCTCAGTTGCGGTGCTTGGGTTAAAGCACTGCTGTTAAACGCGGCGGTGAAGGGCGCGGGTGGCGCCTCGGCAGTCAGTTTGTGCAGCAAATGCCAGGCGCCGCTGCCGACAAAGGCCAGAGTCGCCAACGCCATGCCGATGCCGGCGCGCCCGTGCCAGCGGCGCAGGTGCGTGCGCCCATGGCGGCGGGCGACGAAGCTGGCTACGCCGAGGCTGACTGCCGCGAGGCTGGCCGCCAATAGCAGCAGCATCAAGGCCGGCCGCAGCGGCCCGCCCAGGTCCAGCCAGTGAAAGCTGTGCAGCCACAAAAATAGTGAGCTGAACACCGCCTTGCGGTCATCCACCAGGCTGCCGAGGCGGTCTTGATAGAGGTCCAGGTACAGGCGCAGGCCATCGGTGCGGGCGGTGTCGACCCGCACCGCCGGCAGCAAGCGGTTGATAAAGGCGTATTCATTGCTGAACGCCGTGAGGGTGTCGGCGACATGCAGTGGCTCGTTTGTGCCCAGGTAATGGCGTGCCAGCACTTCGGCATGCCGACCGCTAAGTGCTGCCTCAAGGCCGCTTTGCGCCTGCCAATAACGCGGCGTACTTTGCCCCGCCAGCCGCACTTGGTAGTACGGCTGGCCATCCAGCATCAGCAGGCGCAGCGCTTGAACCTGCTGGATGCCGGCTTGTTGCAGGATGACGCTCGGGGCTTGCAACTGACCCAGCAGCAAGGCCGTTTGCGGCGGCACAAAGGCTGCCGGTTGTGGCTGCAGGACGCTCATCAGCGGATGCAACATGCCGCTCAGCGCCCAGCTGAACACGCCGGCGCAGGCCAGCAGCGCCAGGCGCCGGTGCCACGGTAACAGCCGCAGCAGGCGCTGCCGCGAAGTTAACCGTGGCGCAATGCGCAGTGCGGCGGTCATAGCCGCCACTCGATGCCGGTAAACACCGCGCGGCCGTCGCCGGGCATAAACAGCGCGCTGTCCTGGCCCTTGGCGTTGGCGACTACGCCGGTGGTGGCGGCATAGGTTTTGTCCGCGAGGTTGCGGCCTTCGATAAATACATCGATCCCGGTTGGCATCCGGTAGCCGGCTTTCAGGCCCCAGATGGCGTAGCTGTCGGCGTTCAGGCTGTCGGCCATGTCGACGTTGTAATCGGTCGGCACCCATTCGGCGGTGGGGCCGGCGTAAAAGCCATCGCGCTGCCAGAGTAACTCGGCTTTAACGAACTGGCTGGGCATGCCCGGCAGTTGGTTGTCGCCGTAGAGATCGTCGTTGTCGAAACGGAAATCGTTCAGCAGGTATTGGCCGCGCAGGGTGAATTGGTCGAGGGTCAAGGTGCTGCCCAGTTCGATGCCTTGGTGGATGGTTTCATCCGCATTGACGGTGCCCAGCGGATTGCCCTTGGCATCATTCAGACTGAGCAGCTCGTCATGCACGCGGCTGTGATAGATGGCCAGATCGACGTCGAGGTGGTCCTGCTGCCAGCGCAGGCCGGCTTCCAAGGTGTCGGCGGTTTGCGCCTGATTCGGCGCCTTGATGATGCCGCCGGTCATTTCACCGAAAGTTGGTGGCTCAAAGCTTTGGCTTGCGTTGGCGAACAGTTGCAGCGCGTCGCTGGCGTTGTTCAATACGCCGAGCCGGCCGATGTGGCCGCTGTAGGTTTCATTGAACGAGTCGTTCTGCGGCTTGCAGAAGGCGCTGATAAAGGCATTGCAGCGCAGCTGGTCGTCGACCTCGCGGGTCTGCTTGAGCCAGGTCAGGCCACCGATCAGCGACCAGTCCTCGGCCAGTGGCGCGGTCAGTTCGGTGAAGACATTGAGGTTGTTGGCGGTCTGGTGCAGATCATCCACTTGCCGGCCTTTTTCGCCGCCGGCGTTGAGGTAGTTGTTCTGGAAATTACGGCCCTTGCTGGCATCCACGCCTGCTTGCCAGGCCCAGCCGTCGGTGTTGTCCCAGCGTTGGGTAAGGCGCATGCCAAAGTCCGTGCTGTCGATGTCGAGCACCTGAAAAATCGGGTGGAACAAAGATTTCTCCGTGTAGTAAGTCGCCAGCTCCAGGCGATGACCGTTGCCCAGCTCGAGACCGGTGAGATTGCCGATGCGGTTGATGCTGAGGTCGCGTTTTTGATCGCCTTTTATCGCGCTGGTGGAGGCTTGCTGGGCGTTTTGGCGCATTTGCGCCTTGGTCAGACTGCCGGGCAGCTCGGAGTTGGACTCGACGTGGGTCAGGTACAGGCGCGTATACAGCTGGTCGTTGATGCGTCCGCCGATATTGCTGAAGTAGCGCTGGCTGTCTTGTTTGGCGTGGTCGCGAAAACCGTCCTGGCCAAACTCCGAGACGCTCAGGTAGCCGTCGGCGTTGCCGAAATCCTCGGCCACGGCGGCGGCGATGCGTTGATAACCAAAGCTGCCGGCCTCGGCGCGCAGGTCCAACGGTGGTGCGCTGCGGCCCGTTGGGGTGACGAAATTGATCGCCCCACCGAGGCTGGCGTTGCCGTAGCGCCAGGCGTTGGCGCCGCGCAGCACCTCGATATGGTCGGTAGCCAAGGGTTCGAGGGTCTGGAAGTCGAAGCTGCCGTCGGCCAGGTTGATCGGCGCGCCGTCTTGCATCAGCAACAAACCGCGACCGTGGTAGGTGCGATTGAGGCCCGAGCCACGAATCGACAAACGCGACTCTTCGGCGCCAAAGCGCGGTTGCACAAACACCCCGGTGGCCAGCCCAAGCGTGTCTTGCGGAGTGCTGCTGCGCCCGGTTTTATAGCTTTCACTGTCGACCACGCTGGCGCCGCCGGGGATCTTGGCAAAATCGGCGCGCACCTCGGCCTGAGTCGGTGCGGTCGGATCGCTGGCTTGCTCGGCTTGCACCGTGGTCGGGCTGAGCTGCACAGGCTCGGCAAAAACGCTGGGCGCCAGGCTGGCACCTATGACCAGCAACGCTCGAGATTTAAACTTGCGCATAACAAACCCCATAAAAGGTAACCGGCAGCTCAGGGCGCAAAATGCGCAGCAGGTGATTTGCGCGCATTTAGGCAGGCGCAAACAGTGGCTAACCGGTAAAGAAAATGTCTTGGTTAAACGCAGGCCGACCGCACGCAGACGCGCTACCGGCTGGCCATGGCAAGACAGTTACGGGGAGGCGCGGGGGTTGGCGCTGGGCCAGGTGAAGCGAGGTGGTGGTTGGCGTTCGGCAGGGCGCGGCAAAAACCGCTGGCGACTTGGCCGCAGCAGCCAGCTCAGGCAAAACAGCAGGGCCAAGCTCAGGGTTACGCTGGCGCACAGCGGACAGCTAAAGGTGCTGCTCAGGCTGCTTTGCCCGGCGCCGTCGCTGCTGTCGATGGCGCCGCTATCACCCACCGCGCAGCTCATGCCGCTGATACCGCTGAGTTGCAGGCCGACCATTTGCGCATGACCAATGCTGCAGGCGAGCGCGTTGAACAGCACGCAGGCATAGAGCGTCCAGGCAAGTAGCGCGCGGTGATGGCGAGTCAGCTTCATGATCGCGACTCTAGCATGGAGAAAAAATTTCGGGCACCGACGATTTGTCGCAGTTATGCCGCCAAGGCTGCGCGGTCAAAGCGGATTGGCGGGTGCGTCGAGGCAAGTGTGTGCGCACAATGCTTGGCGCTGTCGGTAGGGCGCGCTAGCAGCCTGTCGGGCTTGACCGTTCGTAGCGAGGGAAAGACCGGTTTGCGGCAGTTTTTGCGCTCTTTTGCGGCGAATAGTCATTCTATTCAACGCCTCTCTATTTACAGAGAAAGCGCAAGAAATGACCAAATTCGGTTTTCCCGCAGTAGGGCAGACCTAAGTCCGACAGGCTGCTAGGCTGCGCGCTTTAGTTGTGGAGCCGCGCCATGAGCCTTTCGCCCTCGTTGTTGCTTGCCGGCTGTGGCGATATTGGTGGTCGCTTGGCCAACCAGATGTTGGCGGCCGGTTGGTGCGTGTACGGCCTGCGTCGCGAGATCAGGCGGCTGCCGGTTGGCGTACTGCCGGTGGCCGGCGATCTGCACAGCGCTGCTTGCCCGCCTGCTTGGCCCAGCGCCGAGTTGGATTATCTGGTCTATTGCGTGGCCGCCAGCGAGGGTGGCGAGGGCGGCTATCGCGCCGCCTATGTCGATGGCCTGCGGCATGTGCTGGGCTGGTTGGCGCAGGCCGGGCAGCGGCCCAAGCGCGTGCTGTTTGTCTCCAGCACCAGCGTCTATGGCCAGCACGACGGCGAATGGATTGACGAAACTTCGGCCACCGAGCCTGAAGGCTTCTCCGGACGGATCATGCTCGAAGCCGAGCAACTGCTGCGCAGCTGCGGCTTGCCGGCCAGCGTGCTGCGCCTGAGCGGCATCTACGGACCGGGTCGCGAGTTTCTGCTCAATCAGGTGCGCCAAGGTTACCGGGTGATTAACTCGCCGCCGCTGTACGGCAATCGCATCCATGCCGACGACGCCGCTGGGCTGCTGGCCTTTCTGCTGCAGGCCGACGCCCGCGGGGTGGCGCTGGAGGATTGCTACATCGGCGTCGATGATGCACCGGCGCCGCTGCACGAAGTAGTGGCCTGGTTGCGCGACTATTTGGCGGTTACCACCTGGGCCGAGGAGTCTGCCGTACGCCGCTCCGGCAGCAAACGCTGCCGCAACGCCCGCGCCCGCGCCTTGGGCTGGGCGCCGCAGTACCCGAGCTATCGCGAGGGCTATGCGGCGCTGTTGGCAGGGGCTTAGGTGTCGCTCACTAGATTTTTCAACGGCTTGCGAGCGCGCAATTGTGCGGTTTCCGCTGACTGGTGTGTGCCGGCTGCGGGGTTTCCCCGTCATACTGTCGTTTTGATTTGGCTGAACACAGCAGCTTGGAGCAGGGCATGAAATACATTCACCAGCGCGAACATCTAAATGAAGACGACATTGTCATCATCGAGTCTTCGCAAACCTGCAACATCCGCCTGATGAGCGATGCGAACTTTCGCAGCTTCAAAAACGGTGGCCGGCACACCTACCACGGCGGCGCCTTCGATACCTTCCCCGCCAAACTGACAGTGCCGAGCACCGGCTTCTGGAACATCACCCTCGACACAGTCACGCGCAAAGCCATCAGCGTCACGCGCAAACCGTCGTTCACCTATTCGATCAAGATCCTGCGCCGGTCGTCTTCGCGGCTTAGTTAAAGGCGCTGCTCTGGCATTCAACCGGGCAGATGCAGCTGCAGTTGCTGCAACATAAACTTGGCGGCGATCAGGCTGGTTAGCACTTGCAGCAGCCACAGGCCGCTGCCGCCGAGGATGATGCCCAGGGCTATTTCGTAGGCCAGGCGGCGCTGCGGTTTGGCCCGCGGGGCGCGGATCTCGTCTTCGTCGCGTTCTGCGCGCATGTTGGTTCCTTGAATGTTGGGCGTAAGAGCTAAGTCAGCCGGTGTTTGTCGCGCTTAGTCGCGCTCGAGTAACCAGCGCAGCTCACCTGGGTGCAGGTCAGGCATTTCATCGGGCTGGGCGCGGTTGAGGGCTGCGAAGATTTGCAGTTGGTCGCCATCGCGGACGAACACCCATTCGTTGCCTTCCTTACCCAGTTGCAGCCAGAGGCTGTCGTAGTCGCCGCTCATGGCCGCGCAGTCACCGGCCAGGCACAGGGCGTAACGTTCGGCGCCCGGCAGGCCTTCCAGCTTGCCGTCGGCGTGGAACAGCACCAGGCCGCCCTCGCCTGGGCCGCTGCGAATCTTCCAGGTACCGCCTAAATAGGCTTCGTAGAGGCTGTATTCGAAGTTGCTGCCGGTCGGTGCGCCGCTGGCGAGCGGAGTTTTCGGCCGCATAAAGCGCTGTTCGGGCCAGGTCGGGCTGGCCAGTTGCAGCAGCTGATCACCCTCGGGTTTGAGGGTTTCGTGGTTTTCGCCGTAAAAGCTGACTTGCCATTCGCCATTTGCTTGCGCGCTGAGGGCGCCGTCGGCGAGTTCGAAACCGTTGCTGAAGACGGCTTGCTGGCGTGCGCTGTTGAGGCTCCACTCCAGATTCGGACCGTAGGCCAGCAAGGCTTCGCGCAAATGGCCACCTTTCACCGCGGCGTCGATGGCCGCCTGGTTGATCCAGATGCCGCTGGGGTCTTTAGGCTTGCTGGCGCAGCCGCTGAGCAGGGCCGCGCAAACCAGCAGGCAGAGTAGGTGGCGCATGGTGAATACCTGGATAAATGAGTGCGGGGCTATCCCCGTCTTGAGCGCGAAACCTGTTCAAGGTCGTAGCGAGCGCAGGTCAGACAAGGCGCAACGCAGTAACAGCCAAAGGCTGACCCGCAGGGTGAGCGCAGCGAATCAAACAGGCGAGGAAGCGGAGTTTACAGGTTGTAAATGAGCATTCCGAGCCTGTTTTCAACGTAGTCTCACCAAGCGCAGTAGACCTTGGGCAGGTTTTATTCGATGACCAGAATCGCGTCCATTTCTACTGCGGCACCACGGGGCAGTGCGGCAACGCCGATGGCGGCGCGAGCGGGGTAAGGCTGTTCAAAGTAACGGCCCATGACTTCGTTGACCTTGGCGAAGTGGCTGAGGTCGGTCAGGAAGATGTTCAGTTTGACGATGTCTTTGAAGCTGCCACCGGCCGCTTCGGCCACCGCTTTGAGGTTCTCGAACACCTGCACGGTCTGGGCTTCAAAGCCTTCCACCAGCTCCATGGTGGCGGGGTCGAGTGGAATTTGCCCGGACATATAGACGGTGTTGCCGGCCTTGATCGCTTGGGAATAAGTGCCGATGGCGGCCGGGGCTTTGTCGCTGCTGATAACGGTCTTGCTCATGGGATGCTCCTGAATGATTGGGTTATTGCGGATGGGCGTAGGGTGGATAACGCTCTTTTCATCCACCAGCGGTTTTCGATTAGATGGTGGATGGGTGAAGCGTCATCCACCCTACCCGCGCACCCGTGTGATGCGGCTGACGCCTTTGAGGGCACGCAGTTTTTTGATCACGCGAGCCAAATGCACGCGGTCATGCACGTTGACCACCAACTGGACCACGCTGATGCGGCCATCGCGCTCGTCCATGCTGATTTTTTCGATGTTGCCGTCGGCGGCGTTGACGCTGCTGGCCAGCAGGGCGATTAGGCCGCGCTGGTGCTCAAGCTCGACGCGCAACTCGACGTTGAATTCGCCGCTAACGTCTTTGGCCCAGGACAGTTGGATGCATTTTTCCGGGTTATGGCGCACGTCACTGATGTTCTTGCAGGTATCCAGGTGCACCACCATGCCTTTGCCAGCCGACAGGTGGCCGACAATCGGGTCGCCGGGAATCGGTGTGCAGCACTTGGCGTAGCTGAGCACCAGGCCTTCGGTGCCGCGAATCGCCAGCGGGCCCTCGTTGCTCGGCAGTTGTTCGGCGCTGTCGGCCAGCAGCCGGCGGGCCACCACGAAGGCCATGCGGTTGCCCAGGCCGATGTCTTCCAGCAGGTCTTCGATGACTTCCAGCTGGTACTCGTTGAGCACGCCTTGCAGGCGCTCGACCGAGAGTTTGTCGAGGTGACTACCGAAGCTGGACAGCACCTTGTTCAGCAGCCGTTCACCGAGGCTGATGGATTCCGAGCGGCGTTGTAGTTTCAGCGCGTGACGGATATGGGTGCGGGCTTTACCAGTGACCACAAAGCTCAGCCAAGCCGGGTTTGGTCGGGCGCCGGGGGCGGAGACGATTTCCACCGTCGAGCCACTTTGCAGCGGCTCCGACAGTGGCGCCAAGCGGCGGTTAATGCGGCAAGCGATGCAGCTGTTGCCGACATCGGTATGCACCGCGTAGGCAAAGTCCACCGCGGTGGAGCCTTTGGGCAGCTCCATGATCCGGCCCTTGGGGGTGAAGACGTAGACCTCGTCGGGGAACAGGTCGATCTTCACGCTCTCGATAAACTCCAGGGAGTTACCGGCGCGCTGCTGCATTTCCAGCACGCCCTTGATCCACTGGCGGGCGCGGGCGTGGGTGCCGCGCGGTTGTTCTTGCTCATCGGCTTTGTACAACCAGTGAGCGGCGATGCCGTTGTTGGCCATTTCTTCCATTTCGCGGGTGCGAATCTGGATCTCGATGGGCACCCCGTGCATACCGAACAGGGTGGTGTGCAGCGACTGGTAACCGTTGGCCTTGGGAATCGCGATGTAATCTTTGAAACGTCCCGGCAGCGGCTTGTACAGATTGTGCACGGCGCCGAGCACGCGGTAGCAGGTGTCGACCTTGTCGACCACGATGCGAAACGCGTAAACGTCCATGATCTCGTTGAAGGCCCGGCGTTTGCCGCGCATCTTCTGGTAGATGCTGTACAGGTGTTTTTCGCGGCCATGCACTTCGCCCTGCATGTCTTCGCGGGCCAAGCAGTGGCTGATCGACTCTTCGATCTTGTTGACGATCTCTTTGCGGTTGCCGCGGGCCTTGCGCACGGCGTTGCGGATGCGTTCGGAGCGCATCGGGTACATCGCCTTGAAGCCGAGGTCTTCGAACTCGATGCGGATGTTGTGCATGCCCAGCCGATTGGCGATAGGCGCGTAGATTTCCAGGGTTTCTTTGGCAATCCGTCGGCTTTTTTCATGGGGCATGCAGTCGAGGGTGCGCATGTTGTGCAGACGGTCGGCCAGCTTGACCAGGATCACCCGGGTGTCGCGGGCCATGGCCATGGCCATCTTCTGGAAGTTCTCGGCTTGCGCCTCGGCTTTGGTTTCGAAGTTCATCTGGGTCAGTTTGCTGACCCCATCGACCAGTTCGGCGACGGTTTCGCCAAATTGCGCGCTGAGTGCCTCTTTGGCGATGCCGGTGTCTTCGATCACGTCATGCAGCATCGCGGCCATCAGGCTGTGATGGTCCATGTGCATTTCGGCGAGGATCCGGGCAACGGCGAGCGGGTGGGTGACGTAGGCTTCGCCGCTGCGACGCAATTGGCCGTCGTGGGCTTGTTCGGCGTAGAAATACGCGCGGCGGACCAGATTGACCTGGTCGGCGCCGAGGTAGGTCGAAAGTCGTTCGGCGAGGTTGTCTATGTTCGGCAAGAGAGGACCTCCTGCTGAACTGACGGCACCTGAGGCTTAGGACTTCGACCCGACATAGATGTATTAGCCCTCGTTGGCCTCGTCTTCGAAGGTGGCGAACAGTGGTTCGTCTTCGATCAGATCGTCTTGGGCAATTACATCGTAATCCACCAGACCAGCGGCGATTTCACGCAGGGCCACTACTGTGGGTTTGTCGTTTTCCCAAGCTACCTTCGGCTCTTTGCCGCCGGTAGCCAGTTGGCGGGAACGCTTGGTGGCGAGCATGACCAGCTCAAAGCGGTTCTCGACGTTGTCTAGGCAGTCTTCAACGGTAACGCGGGCCATGGTCATCCTCGTAGCAAAAGCAAGATAGAGCTGTGCCCAAATGGGCGAGCGGACTGGGTAGTCTAAAAAATCACCAGCCTTAAGGGAAGTGTTGATTTCCCCAGTGGTGATTGTTGTGGCGATTTAACCCGCATTCAAGCTGCGGATTAATCCGTCGAGCGGACCGGATTCAGGCCAGCAATTGGCAGAGCAAGTCGCTGAAACGCTGCTGTTGCACGCCTTGTTGCAGTTGGTTGGCGCGAAACACCGCTTTAAGGTCGTCGAGGGCGCTGGTGAAGTCGTCGTTGATTACCAGATAGTCGTATTCGACGTAGTGGCTCATCTCGCTGACGGCTTCGCGCATGCGGCCATCGATAATCTCGTCGCTGTCCTGGCCGCGATTGGTCAGGCGCTGGCGCAGTGCTTCTTGGCTCGGCGGCAAAATAAAGATCGATTTGGCCTGGGGCATTAGCCGGCGCACCTGTTGCGCGCCCTGCCAGTCGATTTCCAGAATCAGATCGAAGCCTTCCTTAAGGGTTTTTTCCAGCCAGCGCTGGGAGGTGCCATAAAGATTGCCGAAGACTTCGGCATGCTCGAGAAACTCGTCGCGCTCGAGCATTTCGATAAAGGCTTGGCGTTCGGTGAAGTGGTAGTTCACTCCCTCGACTTCACCCGGGCGCATGGCGCGGGTGGTGTGCGAAACCGACACGCGGATCTGTGCTTGCGCATCGACCAGCGCCTTGATCAGGCTGGTTTTGCCCGCGCCAGACGGCGCCGAAACTATATAGAGGGTGCCGCTGGTGGTGTTGATAGTCATCGCTGGCTCGTTTATTCGATGTTCTGGACTTGTTCACGCATCTGCTCGATCAGCACTTTAAGGCTGACGGCGGCTTGGGTGCTGCGGGTGTCGAAGGCTTTGGAACCGAGGGTGTTGGCCTCGCGATTGAGCTCTTGCATCAAAAAATCCAGGCGCCGGCCCGCCGCGCCGCCGGCTTTCAGTACCCGCCGTACTTCGCCGACGTGGGTGCTGAGGCGGTCGAGCTCTTCGGCCACATCGCTCTTTTGCGCCAGCAGCACCATCTCTTGCTCCAGGCGTTGCGGGTCGAGCTCGGCTTGCATTTCGCGGCAGCGCTCGAGGATTTTTTGCCGTTGGCTGGCGAGCATCTGCGGCACCTGCTCGCGCAGGTAGGCGACTTCGCCTTCAATCGCATCCAGGCGCTCGTTAAGCAACTTGGCCAGCTCGGCGCCTTCCCGGCCGCGGCCGTTTTTCAGCTCGTTGAGGGCCTGCTTGAACAGAGTCAAGGCTTCGCTGTTGAGGGCTTGCGGATCGGCGGCAGTGGCCACCAACACGCCCGGCCAGGCGAGTATTTCCAGTGGATTAAGGGCGGCTGGCTGTTTAATCAGGCTGGCGACGGTTTCGGCGGCGGCGATGAGTTGTGCGGCGCGCTCAGGGTCAACATTCAGCGCTTGCCCTGCGCTGTCATCGTTAAAACGCAGGGTGCATTCGACTTTGCCGCGCGACAGACCCTGGCGCAGGGCATCGCGCACGGCGCTCTCCAGATCACGGAAGGCTTCGGGCAGGCGCAGTTGTGGCTCGAGGTAGCGATGGTTCACCGAGCGCAGCTCCCAGCTCAGGGTGCCGTGGCTGCCTGCCAGTTCAGTGCGGGCAAAGGCGGTCATGCTGTGCACCATGGGAGTACCTCTTGGCTGAATAGATGAAGCTGAGGAGATAAAAACGGCTATCGAGGCGGTCAATTGTAGCGCAGTCGTCGGGGTCACCCAATCGGCGATGTTCTGGCCGGCGCCTGAGCCTTATAATGAGCGACAGATTTCCGTCCCAAGCAGGTATTCCTTGATGAAACGTCCAAGTGGCCGTGCCGCAGATCAACTGCGCCCGATCCGTATCACCCGTAACTACACCAAACATGCCGAAGGTTCGGTGTTGGTGGAGTTTGGCGACACCAAAGTGATCTGTACGGTCAGTGTGGAATCCGGCGTACCACGTTTCCTCAAAGGCCAGGGCCAGGGCTGGTTGACCGCCGAGTACGGCATGTTGCCGCGCGCCACCGGTGACCGTAACCAGCGTGAAGCCAGCCGTGGCAAGCAAGGCGGCCGCACCCTGGAGATTCAACGGCTGATCGGTCGTTCGCTGCGCGCCGCGCTGGACATGTCCAAGCTCGGTGAAAACACCCTGTACGTTGACTGCGACGTGATCCAGGCCGACGGTGGCACCCGTACCGCGTCCATCACCGGCGCCATGGTGGCCCTGGTCGATGCCCTGAAGTTGATGAAAAAACGTGGTGGCCTGAAAGGTGGTGACCCGCTCAAGCAGATGGTCGCTGCGGTGTCTGTCGGTATGTATCAGGGTGAACCGGTGCTGGATCTGGACTACCCTGAAGACTCGGCCGCCGAGACCGACCTGAACGTGGTGATGACCGCTGCCGGCGGCTTTATCGAAGTGCAGGGCACCGCCGAAGGCGCGCCATTCCAGCCTGAAGAGTTGACGGCGATGCTGGCGTTGGCGCAAAAAGGCATGAATGAGCTGTTTGAACTGCAACAAGCGGCGCTGGCCGACTAATCAATCGAGGAGAAGCCGTATGAACGACATTCAAGGCTCAACACCTAGCAAGGAAGCCCGGCAATGGGCGATGTTCTGTCATTTTTCGGCTTTTTTTGGCTTGGCAATTCCGTTCGGTAACTTGCTCGGCCCCTTGATTGTTTGGCAGCTGAAGAAAGACTTTGACCCCTTTGTGGATGCACAGGGCAAAGAAGCCCTGAACTTTCAGATCAGCGTGTCGCTGGCGGCGTTGTTGTGCTTTCTGCTGATGCTGGTGATGATCGGCTTCCCGTTGCTGGCACTGGTCGGCATCACGGCGCTGGTGCTGACCATCATCGCCGGGATCAAGGCGAACGAAGGGCAGGCGTATCGCTATCCCTTCAGCTGGCGCTTGATTAAGTAAGGCGGTTCTTCGCACAACAAAAAGCCGGCAAAATTCAGGCTTTTTGTTGTCTGGCAGAATTTAGCTGAGCGCCGTGAGCAATTCATGGCGACCTTGCGGTGGGACCATGGCGATCAAGGTCTGGCCGGGTTGCAGGGTCAGGTTATCGGCTGGGTTGAAGATAAAGTCGTGCTGATTGCGAATCGATAAAATCACGCAATTGGGGCAGCGTTGCTTGAGTTCACCAATGCTGAGCAGGCGATGCTCTGGGCTGATCGGCACTTCTTCCAGGCGTACGTTGTGATCGGAGCGGAGCATTTCGTCGAGGAAGGTCACCACATGGGGACGGATCATCGACGAGGCGATGCGCATGCCGCCGGTAAAGTCCGGTGAAATCACCGTATCGGCGCCGGCCTTTTTCATCTTCGCCATATTGCGTATTTCATGGCAGCGGGCGACCACCCGAATATTCGGATTGAGTTGGCGGGCGGTGAGAATAATCATCAGATTGCGACTGTCGTCACCGGTTACCGCGAACACGCCGGCGGCGTCGGCAATGTCGGCGGCCAGCAGCAGGTCGTCGTCGGTGGCATCGCCATACAGATGCAATAGATGGGGGAAGTGTTCGTGCTGCTCTTCGAGCAATTTCTCATCGCTGTCGATGGCCACGAAGGCGCGACTGGTGGTCTGTAGTTCGTGGGCTACGTTACGACCGACTCGGCCGAAGCCGCAGATAATGTAATGCCCGGAGAGTTTTTTGATGGCTTTTTCCATGCGTCGTCTCCGCAAGCTGTAGTCGAAATCGCTTTCTAGAAAAAAGGTCGCGAGGCTGGTGAATAGGAAGGTCACGGTGCCAAAGCCGGTGAGGGCGATGAAGGCGGCGAAAATGCGCTCGCCGAGGCTGGTCAATGGAATGATTTCACCATAACCCACGGTGGTAATGGTAATTAGGGTCATGTGCAGGGCGTCGGAGAAGTTGGCCTGCTCGTCCGCCGCGGTAATGTAGAAACCCAGACTGCCTATGACTGTCATGCACAGCAGCAGCAGCGCCGCAGCATAGATGCGCTGCAAAATCCGCGGTAATTGTGTTCGGCGTGTAGGCAAGCGAGGTGTAACGCGGTGTGATTTTGGCAAGCGGATCATGCTGGCCGACCCTTTAAACGCTGAGGGTCCAGTCGTAATCGACTACCAGTGGCGCGTGCTCGGAGAACCGCGGTTGGCGTGGCAGGCGCGCGCTGCGCACGCTACGGCGCAGGCCCGGGGTGAGCAATTGATAATCGTAGCGATAGCCGAGGTTGAGCAGTTGGGCCTGCTCGGTATCCGGCCACCAGCTAAATTGATCGCCCTCACGGCTGACTTCTCGCAATGCATCGACGTAGCCCATGCTGCCGACAATCTGATCCATCCAGACCCGTTCGGTGGCGAGAAATCCCGGCGTTTGCTGGCAGTCGCGCCAGTTTTTCACGTCGATTTTTTGGTGCGCCACGTACAGTGAGCCGCAATAAATATATTCACGGCGCTTGCGCCGCTGCTTGTCGAGGTAATGGGCGAAATCGTCCATAAACTTGAATTTTTGATTCAGGTTCTCGTCACCGCTTTGCCCGGAGGGCAACAGTACGCAGGCGATACTGACCTTATCGAAGTCGGCTTGCAGGTAGCGGCCGTAACGGTCAGCGGTTTCAAAACCCAGGCCGCTGATAATTGCCTTAGGTTGCAAGCGCGAATACAGCGCCACACCACCTTGGTTGGGCACCTCGGCATCGCAGGCGTAGAGAAAATAGCCATCCAGTTGGAAGGCTGGGTCATCTAACTCAAAGGCCGAGGCGCGGGTGTCCTGCAGGCAGATAACGTCGGCATTTTGCGCGTGTAACCACGTCAGCAGACCGCGCTCGATAGCCGCCTGCATACCATTGACGTTGACACTGATGATCCGCATAAATGGCCCCAAAAAACACGTGCGTGTATGATACCCGAGCTCCTCTGTATTAGCTAAATTAGCTAAAAACCTGCTCGATAGTTGCTGCGCCGCCTGGCTGTTGGGGTAACCCTGGGGCTGTTTGCCGGCAAGCTGCTTGAGCGGGCTCTAACCTTGTCGATAATTTCGTGCCGTTCGGGGCTTTTTCATGCAGGCGTATCAACGCGATTTCATCCGTTTTGCCATTGAGCGTGGGGTTTTGCGTTTCGGTGAGTTCACCCTCAAGTCGGGGCGCGTTAGCCCGTACTTTTTTAATGCCGGACTGTTCAATAGCGGCTTGGCCTTGGCCCAGCTCGGGCGTTTTTATGCCGCTGCCGTGGTTGAGAGCGGCATTGCGTTCGACGTGCTGTTTGGCCCGGCTTATAAAGGCATTCCCTTGGCGGCTGCGACTGCCGTGGCGCTGGCCGAGCAGCATCAGCTGGACGTGCCTTGGTGCTTTAATCGCAAAGAGGCTAAGGCCCATGGCGAAGGTGGCAGCCTGGTTGGCGCACCGCTGCAAGGACGGGTGCTGATTGTCGATGATGTGATTACTGCCGGCACGGCGATTCGTGAAGTGATGCAGATTATTCAAAGCCAGGGCGCGCAAGCGGCTGGGGTGTTGATTGCGCTGAACCGTGAAGAGCGCGGCCAAGGCGCGTTGTCGGCGATCCAGGAAGTTGAGCGCGATTTCGCCATGCCAGTGGTAAGTATTGTGTCGTTGGCGCAAGTACTGGAATATCTCGCCGATGATGCTGAACTTAAGCAACATCTGCCGGCGGTCCAAGCGTATCGCGCGCAGTACGGAATCTAGCTAACACCACCACAGGGTTGCTTTTATGGGTAAATCGGGCGCGCTGCGCTGTTCACTGCTGCTGATTATGTTGCTGCCGGCCTGGGCTGGCGCTAGCGAGTTGTATCGCTATCTGAGCGACAAGGGCGTGGTGGTGCTCGATCGTCAGGGCGTACCGCCGCAATACATCGGCAAGGGCTATGACGTACTGGATGAGCAAGGCCGGCTGTTGCGCACGGTTCCGCCGGCACCAACCGCCGAAGAGCGCGCACGCCTCAATCAAGCCAAGGCCCAGGCCGGTTCGGATGCGCAATTGCTGCGGCTGTATTCCAGCCTGGAAGATGTGGACCGTGCCCGTGAGCGCAAATTGACCGAGTTGGATGGCGTCATTGCGGCGGCGCGCGGCAATTTGCAGTCGCTGCGTACCCAGCAGGCCAATTTGCAGAGCCAGGCGGCCGAGCTGGAGCGTGCCGGTCGGACGGTGCCAGAAAGCCTGTTGGTGCAGATCAGTAATCTTAAAGCCGAGCAAGCGGCCCTGCTAAAGGACATTGTTCGTTTTGAGGCGGTGCGCAAGCAGGCCGATGATAGTTTTAGCGCGGATCGGGCGCGCTTGGCGCAATTGCTCGGCGGACAGAGGTAGGGCGGGCGTAGGGCGGACTCAGGAGCGCAGCGAACAGTCCGCCGGCGGGATTAAATTTCGATGGTGGGTTACGCCACTACGCGGCTAACCCACCCTACCAACCATCGCCACACACAAAAAGACCAGCAGCTGCTGGTCTTTTGCGTTGCGCCTCGAGTAATTACCGAGGTTGTTGGCGATTGGTGATCTTGGTGCCGACGCCGGTGTCGGTAAAGATCTCCAGCAATACCGCATTGGGTACCCGGCCATCGATGATGTGCGCGCTGTTGACTCCGCCTTGCACCGCTTCCAGTGCGCAGCGGATCTTTGGCAGCATGCCGCCGTAGATGGTGCCGTCGGCGATCAGTTCGTTGACTTGCTCAGTGCTCAGGCCGGTCAAGACTTCGCCTTGTTTGTTCATCAAGCCGGCGATATTGGTCAGCAGCATCAACTTCTCGGCTTTGAGGGCTTCGGCCACTTTACCGGCCACCAGGTCGGCGTTGATGTTGTACGACTCGCCGTTTTCACCCACGCCGATTGGCGCTATCACCGGAATGAAGTTGCCGGACACCAGCATATTGATCAGCTCGACATTGACTCCGACGACTTCGCCGACGTGGCCGATGTCGATGATTTCCGGCTGAGTCATCTCCGGGGTCTGGCGGGTCACGGTGAGCTTTTTCGCCCGGATCAGCCGTGCATCCTTGCCGGTCAGGCCGATGGCGCTGCCGCCGTGATGGTTGATCAGGTTGACGATGTCCTTGTTGACCTGGCCGCCCAGCACCATTTCCACCACATCCATGGTCTGCGCATCGGTGACGCGCATGCCGTCGATAAAGTGGCTCTCGATGCTCAGGCGTTTGAGCAGGTCGCCAATTTGCGGGCCGCCGCCATGCACCACCACCGGGTTAATACCGACCGCTTTCATCAGCACTATGTCGCGGGCGAAGCCGGTTTTCAGCTCGTCGCTCTCCATGGCGTTGCCGCCGTATTTGATCACCAGCGTCTTGCCGACGAAACGGCGAATGTAGGGCAGCGCCTCGGACAGAACCTGGGCAACTTGGGTGGCAGCGTCACGGCTGAGGGTCATGCAGGGTTCCTATGGTGAACATTCAAAAGGTAAAAGTTAAACGTGTGCGCTTGATCAAAAGGGTAATTTGACCTGTGGCGCAACGCTGTTGAGCTGGCCGCGGAACACCTCCTGGATGCGCTTAAGCTCTTCTTCAGTTTCGGCCTCGAAGCGCAGCACCAGTACCGGCGTGGTGTTGGAGGCGCGCACCAGGCCCCAGCCCTTGGGGTAGTCGACGCGTACGCCGTCCAGGGTGGTCAGGTTGGCGTCGCCCCATTGGCCATCCCGCTGCAGCGCGGCGACGATGCTGAACTTGCTTTCGTCGGTGACGGTGATGTTGATTTCCGGGGTGCAGATGTCATTCGGGAAGGCCGAGAACACGTGTTCGGCATCGCGCTTGTCCTGACTGAGGATTTCCAGTAGGCGGGCGGCGCTGTAGATGCCGTCATCGAAACCGAACCAGCGCTCCTTGAAGAAGATATGCCCGCTCATTTCGCCGGCCAGCAAGGCGCCGGTTTCCTTCATCTTCTTCTTGATCAGCGAGTGGCCGGTTTTCCACATCACCGGGCGACCGCCATAGCCGCTGATCAGCGGGGTCAGGCGACGGGTGCATTTGACGTCGAAGATGATGTCGGCGCCGGGGTTGCGCGACACCACGTCCTTGGCGAACAGCATCAGCAGGCGATCCGGGTAGACGATGGTGCCAGTGTTGGTGACCACGCCAACGCGGTCGCCATCGCCGTCGAAGGCCAGGCCCAGGTCGGCTTTCTCGGATTTAACCTTGGCGATCAAGTCGACCAGGTTTTCCGGCTTGCCGGGATCCGGGTGGTGATTGGGGAAGTTGCCATCCACCTCGCAGAACAAGGGAATCACTGTGCAGCCGAGGGCTTCGAGCAGTTGCGGGGCAATCACGCCGGCGACGCCGTTGCCACAGTCGACCACCACGCGCATCGGCTTGGCCATGGCGATGTCATCGCGGATTTGCTTGAAGTAGCGCTCGAGCACGTCGATCTGTTCGCAGTTGCCGACGCCGCTGGCCAGATCGTTGTTTTCGATGCGCAAGCGCAGCGCCTGGATCTGCTCGTTGGCCAGGGTGTCGCCGGCGATGACGATTTTGAAACCGTTGTAATCCGGTGGGTTATGGCTGCCGGTGAGCATCACCCCGGACTTGCCGGCGAGAATATTGGCGGCGTAATAGAGCACGGGGGTCGGCACCATGCCGACGTCGCTGACTTGGCAGCCGCAATCGAGCAGGCCTTGAATCAGTTGCTCGACCAGCAGCGGGCCGGACAAGCGGCCATCGCGGCCCACCGACACATTGGGTTCGCCTTGGGCCAGGCTTTCGGAGCCAATCGCGCGGCCAATCCAATAGGCCGCCTCGGGGGTCAGGCTGTCGCCCACCACGCCGCGAATGTCATAGGCGCGAAAGATGTTGGCATCCAGTTTGGGTGCTGCTTTTAGGTTGAAGTTCATGCTGGGAATTTGCTCCAGACCAAGCAGATCTTGGTCTTCATCAAGAATGTCGATATCGAGAATGTCAGTGTCTTGAAACAGCGGATCAGTCAGCTCATCGGCAGCATTGCTAAGCGGTTCGCTGCGCGCGTCGGGGCGGGGCAAAGAAATTGCCGGCTCAGGGCCGGCGGGAGCCTCGCGTTTGCGTTGGGACATGCGCGCCAGTAGCTTGGCGAGTGCGTCGAGTAACGGCAGACTGAGGCTGAAGGCTTTGACGGCTTTACCGGCAGCGAGTTCATTGATCAGTTGGGTTAACTGCGCCACGTCAGCGCGCAAGCGGTGTTGCAGCTCGGTCTGCGTCAGGTACAGGCCCAGTAATGCGCCCACCAGCGCCAGCAGGCCGGCCAGCAGCAGTAGTTGCGGTGGGAAGATCAGTTGGGTCAGGGCGCTGCCGGGGGTGAAGCTGAGTTTCCAGTTTGGATTGCCGCTGCTCAGGCTCTGTGGGCTGACGTCGGCCGCTTGACCGCGTTGTTCGAGCAGCTGCGCCGGGGCGTTGCCAAATTGTTGGGCTAACTGCAGTTGACCAATGTCGGCGGCCAGCACGGGCAGGGTGCCGAGCAGGCTCTGCAGGTCGACCACCAGCAGCAGAGTGCCTTCCGGTGGCGTCTCAGCGCTCAGGCGCAGTGGCGCGGCGCTATAGACCAGCCAGCGCTGCCCGACTTTGTATGCTTCCGGTGCCGGTATTTGCCCGGCTTCGGCGCGGCGCAGCATGTCCAGTGCGGCAAAGTTCATCGGTGCGGCGCGATTGCTGTCTTGCACGGCTTGGCCGCGGGCATTCAATTGCGCGTCAACCACGCCGTGCCAATAGCCGAGGTTGCGCTCGGCCGCGCTGATCTCATCTTTATTCAGGCTTTGCAGGGCGAAAATCAGTTGTGGATTGCGCGCGGCCGCCAGGGTTTGGGCACTCAGTTGTTTCACCGCTTGCTGCAAGGCGGCCGACTGGCTGTCGCCCCACGCGCGGCTGAGTTCGCTTTGTTGTTGGGTTTGCGCGGTGTAGAACAGCGCATACCAGAGCATCACGGCGGCGGCCAATAAGCCCAATGCAGCGGCAATGGTGCCGGGCAGCAAGGCTTTAAGGTCGGCGCCGCTACGCGGTTTAGCGGCGGGCGGCAGTTGCGCCGGGCTGCTAGGGTCGAGCGTATCCTTGGCGCTGCGCTTGAACAATTTCACAGAGCGTCTCCCTGGGGCTTCATCCTGGCAATTTTTTATTGAAAGCAATAGCTGTTAGTTGCTGCCCGAATGGCCAAAGCCACCGGCGCCACGCTGGCTTTGGTCGAACTCGCTGACCAGTTCAAAGTGCGCTTGCACCACCGGTACCAGAATCAACTGGGCGATGCGTTCACCCACGCTGATGTTGAAGGCGCTGCTGCCGCGATTCCAGCACGACACCAGCAGCTCGCCTTGGTAGTCCGAGTCGATCAGGCCGACCAAGTTGCCCAGCACTATGCCGTGTTTATGACCGAGCCCGGAGCGCGGCAGAATCAGCGCCGCCAGGCCTGGGTCGGCGATATAAATCGACAGGCCGGTGGGGATCAATACCGTTTGGCCCGGTTCCAGCAGCAGATCTTGGGCCAACATGGCGCGCAGGTCTAAGCCGGCGGAGCCTGGGGTGGCGTATTGCGGCAGCGGAAATTCGCTACCGATGCGGGGGTCAAGAATTTTGGCTTGTAGTGAGTGCATGCTGGCTCAGTTCGGGTCGGTGAGTTCGGGCGGGCGGACAGCCAGGCGGTCGGCGATAAAGGCCACCAACTGGCGGGCAATTTTGCCTTTGCTAGTTTGCGCGAAGCGCGTTTCCAGTAATTCGCGGTCAATCACGCTGCAGGCGTTTTCTTCGCTATTAAAACCAATGTTGGGGTTGGCGACATCGTTGGCGACGATCAAGTCCAGATTCTTGTCTTTCAGCTTGCGCGCCGCGTAGTCCAGTAGGTGCTCGGTCTCGGCGGCAAAGCCGACACTGAAGGGCCGGTCGCTGCGCCCGGCCAGGCTGGCGAGAATGTCCGGGTTACGCACCAGGCGCAGCAGCAGGCCGTCATCGCTGTTGGGGTCTTTTTTCATTTTCTGGTTGGCGATTACTTCTGGACGGTAGTCGGCCACGGCGGCGGCGGCGATCAGCAGATCGCAAGGCATTGCTGCTTCGCAGGCGGCAAGCATGTCGCGGGCGCTGGTGACGTTGACCCGCTTGACCCGGTCGGGAGTCGGCAGGTGCACCGGGCCGCTGATCAAAATCACCTCGGCACCGGCTTCGGCGGCGGCTTCGGCTAGGGCAAAACCCATTTTGCCGGAGCTGTGGTTGGTGATATAGCGCACCGGGTCGATATTTTCCTGGGTCGGCCCGGCGGTGATCAGCACGCGCCGGCCGGTCAGGCTGCGGCGCTGAAAGCAATCAGCGGCGGCTTGGGTGAGTTCATTGGCCTCGAGCATGCGGCCCAGGCCCACATCGCCACAGGCTTGGCTGCCGGCGGCCGGGCCGAACAGTTGAAAGCCACGACTGCTCAAGGTCTGCGCATTGGCTTGGGTGGCCGGGTCGCGCCACATGGCTTGATTCATCGCCGGGGCCAGGGCGACCGGGGCGTCGGTGGCCAGCACCAGGGTGGTTAACAGGTCATTCGCCAGCCCTTGGGCCAGGCGCGCCATCAGGTCGGCGGTGGCGGGGGCGATCAGCACCAGGTCAGCCCATTTAGCCAGTTCGATATGGCCCATGGCGGCTTCGGCGGCGGGGTCGAGTAGCTCCAGATGCACGGGGTTGCCCGACAGCGCTTGCAGGGTCAGCGGGGTAATAAACTCCTGGCCGCCCTGAGTCATGACCACCTGCACTTCGGCACCTTGCTCGCGCAGGCGCCGAATCAGTTCGGCGCTCTTGTAGGCGGCAATGCCGCCGCCCACGCCGAGGACGATGCGTTTCCGATACAACCGCTGCATAGCACTGCCTTGTAAACGATGGGATGTCGTGCGGACTTAATGCCTGTCGGGCTGGGCGGCCCGGCGTGTCAATCGCCGCGCAAAAGTTCGGCTACGATATCACAGCGACCGCGCGGGAACAGCGGCGCCGGCTCCTGTGGGGCTGTGGCTCAAGGAGGGCGTATGGGTATTTGGGCATGCCAGCCCGGCGCACCCCGCAGCCGTGCTTCAAGGAAGCTGTATTGGCTCAAGGAGGATGTATGAGTATTCGAGATTGGCCAGCGGCGGAGCGGCCGCGGGAGAAATTGCTGGAGCGTGGCGCCAGTGCCTTGAGTGATGCCGAATTATTGGCGATTTTCTTGCGCACCGGCGTCGCCGGGCAAAGCGCAGTCGACCTGGCCCGGCATCTATTGGGCGATTTTGGCAGTTTGCGTGCGTTGCTGGAGGCCGACCTTGGCTCATTTAGCCGGCGCTTGGGCTTGGGCCCGGCAAAGTTTGCCCAACTGCAGGCGGTGCTGGAGATGGCGCGTCGACACTTGGCCGAGCGCCTGCAGCGCGATGGCACCCTGGAGAGCCCGCAAGCGGTGCGTGATTACTTGAAAGCACGGCTACGGCATGAGCCCCATGAAGTCTTCGCCTGTCTGTTTCTGGATGCCAAGCACCGGGTGCTGGCTTTTGAGGTGCTGTTTCAGGGCAGTATCGACGGTGCCAGCGTTTATCCACGGCAAGTGGTCAAGCGCGCCTTGGCGCATAACGCCGCTGCGGCGATCCTCACCCACAATCATCCCTCAGGGGTGGCTGAGCCCAGCCAGGCGGACCGTTTACTCACCCAGCGGCTTAAAGAGGCTCTGGCGCTGGTGGACGTGCGGGTGCTCGACCATTTTATCGTCGGCGACGGCGAACCCTTGTCGTTGGCGGAATACGGCTGGCTGTGAGGCTTGCTGGTTTGCGGGTTTGCGCGACGAATGGTCGTGAGCGTCAATGCTCAGCAAATCCGCGGCCTGTGCGCTGTTGATGGGGGCCGCGCCGGATGTTTTGCAGAGCATTTCTTGCTGTATAGGGCTCCTTCTGATATAAAGGCGCGCTCTTTTATAGGGTCCCGGTTTCCTTCTTTTGTAGGTGTGGCCGGTAAGACCCTGAAGAAACGTGGCGCCGAGCGCCAAATGACTTTGAGTTTAAGCGGCCAACCCATGCCGGGTTGGGCATGTGGTTTTAGAGGGCTGATGTATGTCAAGAGTCTGTCAAGTTACCGGCAAGGGTCCGGTAAGCGGGAACAACATTTCCCACGCAAACAACAAAACCCGTCGTCGTTTTCTGCCGAACCTGCACCATCACCGTTTTTGGGTTGAGTCGGAAAATCGCTTCATTCGTTTGCGCGTATCTGCCAAAGGCATGCGTGTAATCGATAAGCGTGGTATTGACGTAGTGTTGTCCGAGCTGCGTGCTCGCGGCGAAAAGGTTTAAGGAGCTAGTTATGCGCGAATTGATCCGTTTGATCTCAAGTGCCGGTACCGGCCACTTCTACACCACCGACAAGAACAAGCGCACCACCCCGGATAAAATCGAAATCAAAAAATTCGATCCAACTATCCGTAAGCACGTGATCTACAAGGAAGGCAAGATCAAGTAATTGATCAGCCTTGCTGAAAAATCCCGCCTTTGCCGGCGGGTTTTTTTTTGCCCAAAATTTGGTTTTTTGCAATCATGCACTGCGCCGAGTTGGCCTTTACTGCAGGCCAAAAAAAGCCCGCAGTGTTAGCGGGCTAAAGATCACGCATGGAGATTCGTTGCTGATTAGGCCTTGGCTTGCTCGAAGATCACATAGACCTTGCGGCAGTCTTCCAGCACTTCCCAGGTACCGCTGAAGCCAGCTGGGATGACGAAGCGGTCGCCGGCGCGGACGGTCTTGCCGTTGCCCTCGGCGTCACGGATGACCGACACGCCCTGTAAAATTTCGCAGTATTCGTGCTCGGTGTAGCTGATGGTCCATTGGCCGGCGGCGCCTTCCCAGATGCCGACGTTGAACTGCCCGCAGGGGCTGCCGTAGTGGTTGGTGACGCTCTGCGCCGGGTCGCCCTTGAGGACTTTCTCCGGCGCGGGGCGGTAGTGCTCAGGCGCGGCGCTGGACTGGGCGAAGTCGATGATGGTTGCGATGTTCATGGGGATCTCCAGTGGTTTAAACCGCTAAGCGGATGGCGTTGGCGAGTTTGTCGACGAGAGTGTCGATTTGCGCCTTCTCAATAATCAGGGGTGGCGACATGGCGATGGTGTCGCCGGTGCAGCGCACCATCAAGTCGTCGGCGAAGCACTGCTCGAACACCTTGAAGCCGCGCTTGCCTGGGCCGTCGTGGTTGGCGGTGAGTTGCACGGCAGCGACCAGGCCGATGCTGCGGATATCTTGCACGTTCGGCAGGCCTTGCAGGCTGTGCAAGGCATCGGCCCAGTAACTTTCCAGATTGATCGCGCGCTGGAACAGCTCCTCGCGCTGGTAGATCTCCAGCGTAGCCAAGGCGGCGGCGCAGGCCACCGGATGGCCGGAATAGGTGTAGCCGTGGAAGAACTCGATGGCGCCGTCCGGGCCGCTCATAAAGGCCTGATAGAGGTCTTCATGAACGAACACCGCGCCCATCGGAATGGCGCCGTTAGTCAGGCCCTTGGCGGTGGTCATGATGTCCGGCGTGACGCCCCAGCGTTGCGCGGCAAAGGCCTCGCCAACGCGGCCGAAGCCGGTGATCACCTCATCAAAAATCAACAGAATGCCGTGCTTTTGCGTGATCTCGCGCAGGCGCTGCAGATAGCCAACGGGTGGCAAGATCACACCGGCCGAGCCGGACATCGGTTCGACGATGACGGCGGCGATGTTCTCGGCGCCATGCAGGGTCACCAAGCGTTCCAGTTCCTCGGCTTTTTCGGCGCCGAATGCGGGCAGGCCTTTGCTGAAGGCGTTGCGTTGTACGTCGAGTGTGTGGCCCAGATGGTCGACGCCCGGTAATTGCAGCGGGAAGGCGCGGCGGTTGTTGACCATGCCGCCGACCGAGATACCGCCAAAACCGACTCCGTGATAACCCAGCTCGCGACCAATCAGCCGGGTGCGGGTGCCTTGACCGATGGCGCGTTGGTAGGCCAGGGCGATTTTCAGCGCGGTGTCGACCGACTCCGAGCCGGAGTTGGTGAAGAAGACTTTATTCAGGCCCTTGGGGGCGATCTCGGCCAGGCGCTCGGCCAGTTCAAACGGTAACGGGTGGCCCATTTGAAAGGTCGGGGCGAAGTCCAGCTTGGCGATTTGCTTGCTCACCGCCTCGGTGATTTCCCGGCGGCCGTGGCCGGCGTTGCAGCACCAGAGGCCGGCGGTGCCGTCCAGTACCTGGCGACCATCGCTGCTGGTGTAATACATGCCTTGAGCGCTTTCCAGCAGTCGCGGTTTGGCCTTGAACTGGCGATTGGCGGTGAAGGGCATCCAGAATTGATCGAGACTGTTGTTTTTATTGAGCGTTTTAGGCGTATTGCTACTGGTCATTTTACCCACCAAGGCAAGCGAAATAGGCTGCTGTGAGCCGGTTGCTGCGCAGTCTATGTTTAATAAAACGAACATGACAAGGCTTTTTCTGGGCTTTATGTAAAAAATAATGGAATATCGCCGTGCTCTGGTTTAGGGTTGCGAGTATGTCCGCCCGTTGGCTGGCCTTGCAGAATTTTTGACAGTGCGCGTGTCGAGCACGACGCACTCTTCTACTAATAAGAGCACCGATTAAGAGGACGTTCGCATGACCACTTTGACCCGCGCCGACTGGGAGCAACGCGCTCAAGCCTTGGTAATTGAAGGCCGCGCTTTTATCCACGGCGAATACACCGACGCCGCCTCCAAGGCGACTTTTGACTGCATCAGTCCGGTCGACGGCCGTTCCTTGGGTCCGGTCGCCAGCTGCGATCTGGCCGATGCCAATCTGGCCGTCGCCGATGCTCGCGCGACTTTTGAATCCGGCGTCTGGTCACGGCTGTCGCCGGTCAAACGCAAGCAGGCGATGATTCGCTTTGCTAATTTGATGGACGCCAACGCCGAAGAGTTGGCGTTGCTGGAAACCCTCGACATGGGCAAGCCGATTGGCGACGCCCTGAGTGTCGATGTGCCGGGCGCCTCGCGGGCGATCCGCTGGAGCGGCGAGGCGGTCGACAAGATTTACGACGAAGTGGCCGCCACTCCGCACGACGAACTGGGCCTGATCACCCGTGAGCCGATTGGTGTGGTGGCGGCCATTGTGCCGTGGAACTTCCCGCTGATCATGACCTGCTGGAAGCTCGGCCCAGCCCTGGCTACCGGCAATTCGGTAATCGTTAAACCCTCGGAAAAATCGCCGCTGACCGCCATTCGCCTGGCTCAGCTGGCATTGGAAGCCGGTATTCCGGCCGGTGTGTTGAACATCCTACCGGGCTACGGTCACACCGTCGGCAAGGCGCTGGCCTTGCATATGGATGTCGACACCCTGGTGTTCACCGGTTCGACCAAAATCGCCAAGCAGCTGATGATTTACGCCGGCGAGTCGAACATGAAGCGCGTCTGGCTGGAAGCTGGCGGCAAGAGCGCCAATATCGTGTTCGCCGACGCACCCTGCCTGAAGGCGGCTGCCGAGGCTGCCGCTGCGGCCATCTGCTTTAACCAGGGCGAGATGTGCACTGCTGGTTCGCGCCTGTTGATCGAGCGTTCGGTGAAAGATCAATTTATGCCGCTGCTGCTGGAAGCCATGCAAGGCTGGAAGGCTGGTCACGCTCTGGACCCGGCGACTTCGGTCGGCGCCCTGGTGGATAACCAGCACCTCAACAACGTGCTGGCCTATATCGAAGCCGGGCATGCCGAGAAAGCCACGCTGCTCTGTGGTGGTAAGCGCACCCTGGCAGAAACCGGTGGCCAGTATGTTGAACCCACCATCTTCGATGACGTGCACAACAGCATGCGCATCGCCGCCGAAGAGATCTTTGGCCCGGTGTTGTCGGTGATTACTTTCGACACGACCGAGGAAGCCATTCAGATCGCCAACGACAGCATCTATGGTCTGGCGGCGGCGATCTGGACCAGCAACCTGTCCAAGGCGCACCTGGCGGCCAAGGCGTTGCGTGTCGGCAGCATGTGGGTCAACCAGTACGACGGTGGCGACATGACCGCACCTTTCGGTGGCTTCAAGCAGTCGGGTAACGGCCGGGATAAATCGCTGCACGCCTTCGACAAGTACACCGAACTGAAAGCCACTTGGATCAAGCTGTAAGACGTTTTGCGTAACAGCAATGGTGGAGGTAAATCGTAGGGTGGGTTAGCGCAGCGTAACCCGCCGCCCGACCGCAAGGTCGGCCATTGTCGGCACCATTGGTGGGTTACGCCGCTACGCGGCTAACCCACCCTACGATTAAACATACGCGGCTGGATTCCTCTGGGAGTCCGGCCGTTGTGCATTCTAGGCAGGGAGCGGGTAATGCGTTGGGGCACTTATTTTGCCGTCTGTGCGGCGGTTATCAGCATCGGGCTGGCGCTGGGGGTGACCCTGCCGCTGGTGTCGTTGCGGCTGGCGAGTTGGGGTTATGACAGCTTCGCCATCGGTGTGATGGCCGGCACTCCGGCGGTCGGCGTGTTGCTGGGCGCCGCCATGACCGGGCGCCTAGCGGCCAAATTCGGCACGACGGGCTTGATGCAGTGCTGTTTGCTCAGCGCCGCCGTGTCGGTAGCGTTGTTGGCGTTGGTACAGAGCTATCCGGTGTGGCTGGGCTTGCGCTTGCTGATCGGCATGGCGCTGACCGTGGTGTTTATCCTCGGCGAGAGCTGGATCAATCAACTGGTGGTGGATGCCTGGCGCGGTCGTTTGGTGGCCCTGTATGGCACCGGTTATGCGCTCAGTCAGCTGTCCGGGCCGTTATTGTTGAGCCTGTTGGGCGCCGATGGCGATCAGGGTTTTTGGCTCGGCACGGGGTTGTTGATCGGCGGCTCCTTGCTGTTGCTCGGCCGCACTGGGGCGCCGCAGGTTAACGCGGGCAGCGCCTCGGGCCGCGGCTTGTTGGACTTTTGCCAGCGCTTGCCGGCGATTGCCTGGGCAGTGGCGCTGTTCGCCGCCTTCGAGGGCATGGTGCTGACGCTGTTGCCGATCTATGCCCTGCAGCAGGGCTTTACCCAGAAGGATGCCTTGCTGATGGCCAGCGTGGTGGTGATCGGCGATGCGGCGTTGCAACTGCCGATTGGTTGGTTGGCCGACCGGGTGTCGCGCGCCTGGTTGTTTGCCGGCTGTGGCGCGGTGCTGGCGCTGTCCAGCCTGGCCATTCCAGCGTTGTTGCAGGGGCAAGCGCTGTGGCCGTTGTTGGTGGTGTTTGGCGCCAGTGCTGGCGGGCTGTTTACCCTGGCGCTGATCATGATCGGCGAGAACTTTCGCGACGATGCGCTGGTGCGCGCCAACGCCCATGTCGCGCAGCTGTGGGGTTTGGGTTGTTTGTTCGGGCCGCTGCTGACCGGCGCTGCCAGTCAGTGGCTAACCGGCCACGCCTTGCCACTGCTGATGGCGCTGGGGGCGGCGCTGTTTGTTGTGCTGGTCTGGCAGCGGCCGCCGTTCGCGGCGGTGTTAAACATGGAGCAAGGCTGACTTTGCAGGAGGGGCTTTAGCGACCCATAAGGAGGTGGGAAATGCAGTAAGCCGCAGGGAGCGGCTGCTGCCCGCGATAAGCTTAAAAGCATCGCGGCTAAAGCCCCTCCCACTATTGTCAATGCAGACCAATTGCATCCTTGGCCCGATACCACAACATGCCCAGTGCCAGCAGCGGCGAACGCAGGTGTTTGCCGCCGGGGAAGGTCATGTGCGGTACTTGCGCAAACAGCTCAAAGCCCCGGCTGTGTTGTTGGCAGATGGCCTCGCCGAGCAGCTTGCCGGCCAGGTGGGTGGCGTTCAGGCCGTGGCCGGCATAGGCCTGGGCGTAGAACACGTTGGGCTGGTCTTGCAGGCGGCCGATTTGTGGCAGGCGATTGGCGCCGATGCCGATCATGCCGCCCCATTGGTAGTCGATCTTGACGCTGGCCAGTTGCGGGAACACCTGCAGCATCTTCGGCCGCATATAGGCGGCGATGTCCGCCGGATCGCGGCCCGAGTAATGGCAGGCGCCACCGAACAGCAAGCGGCGGTCGGCCGACAAGCGATAGTAATCCACGGTCACCCGCTGGTCGCAGAGCGCCATGTTTTGCGGGATCAGGCTGGCGGCCAGCTCCGGCGTCAAGGGTTCGGTGGCGATCACATAGCTACCGGCCGCCAGCACCTTGCCGCCGATGCTCGGGTTCAAGTCATTCAGATAGGCGTTGCAGGCCAACACCAAGGTCTTGGCCCGCACCCGACCCTGGGCCGTGTGCACACAAACCTCGGGGCCGTAGTCGATGTGCGTCACTGCCGAGTCTTCAAACAGGCGCACGCCCAAACTGGCGGCGGCGGCCGCTTCGCCGAGGGCCAGGTTGAGCGGGTGCAAGTGGCCCGAGCCCATGTCGATCATGCCGCCGACATAGCGGTCGGAGCCGACCACGCTGTGCATCTGATCGGGGGCGACCATGCGCAGTTCGTGCTGGTAACCGAGGCTGCGCAGTTCCTCGGCGTCTTCGGCAAAGCCGGTGTAGTCGCTGGGTTTGTTTGCCAGGTCGCAGTAGCCCCAGGTCAGGTCGCAGTCGATGGCGTACTTGGCCACCCGGCGGCGGACTATCTCGACGGCCTCCAGGCCCATCAACTTAAATTCGCGCACGCCATCGCGGCCGACCAGATTTTCAAACTGCTCCAGCCCATGGCCGACGCCGCGAATCAGCTGGCCGCCGTTGCGCCCGCTGGCGCCCCAGCCGATCTTGTGGGCTTCCAGCAGCACCACCGAGAGGCCGCGTTCGGCCAGCTCAATGGCGGTGTTTAAGCCAGAAAAGCCACCGCCAACAATGCACACATCGGCCTGCACCTCTCCCTGCAGCAGCGGGTAGCTGTGTGGCTGCTTGACGCTGGCGGCGTAGTAAGAGGCCGCGTGCTGCGGGCTGTGCACAGGCTGGCGAAGGGAGGCGGGCATGGCGGTGATCCTGCTTTTATTAGAAGAGTATTGGGAGTCTGTCGGACCTGGCGCAGCCCTACGGCGAAAGGCTGGGTGCTGGGGCGTTAGCTCGCGCAATCTGCTGAAAGCCAATGACTGTTTGCCGCTAGTAAACGAGGCAACGCGCTCAGTCCCAAGCTTTCCCGCTAGGGGGCGTCCAGGCCGGACAGACTCTTAGCGCAGCATAGGCGGCCATCGGCCGGCGACCAAGACTGCTTGAGGCAAAAGCTTTTTGCCTGTCAGGCAAAACTGCTTGGTCGGGACTCGTCCGCTGCGTACGTCGACTGGGTTAAACTGCGTGTTTATTACGCCGCCCTTGATGTCGGCGCACCGCACAGGAGCTGGGCCTTAGTGAGCTGCAACCGAGAAATTATCGCGCGCCTGCGTGAGCGCATTCCATCGTTTGAATGTGTGCCTGGTTGTCACGATTGCTGCGGGCCGGTCACCACCTCCTCGGAAGAAATGTCGCGGCTGCCGGTGAAAACCGACGCCGAGCATGAAGCCGCATTAAATGAACTCAACTGCGTGCACCTGGGCCCCAACGGCTGCGAAGTCTACGGCGAGCGCCCGCTGATCTGCCGCCTGTTCGGCACCACGCCGCGCATGCCCTGCCCGAACGGTCGCCGCCCGGAAGACATGATCGAGCCGCAGATCGAGCGGCAGATCCATCACTACATCGCCACCACCCGGCAGGTGTTGGTGTAGGGCTACTACGGGGTCATCTGCGCCGCTCCTTTAGTCTGAGAGACTGGATTCTGGCGCTGAGAATTATAATTGCGGACTAAACTGAACATGGGCTGTTTATCTGCCGAGGATAGATGATGAAAATGTGCCGCTGGCTATATACATGCCTTGTGTGTTTTTCATCCTGGGTTAGTGCTGAAGAAGTTGTTTGGGTGGGCGCAGACTTCCCACCAATGTCGATGAGTCAGGGTGAGTATGCGCATCAGGGTTATATTGATGCCATATATAAATTTCTCAAGAGCTCTTTGCCGCAACACGAATTTAGCGAGAAAACTGTACCTTGGGCGCGCGCCATGTATATGGCGCAGATGGGTGGTCCCTACTGTCTAATCAGTGCTTTTTATACGCCGGAAAGAGCTAAATTCCTGCGCTTCACTGAGCCCTATGGTTACTTGTTGCCGCTCGGGCTGGTGGTTCGTGCGGACGATAAAGCCAGATTCGCTGAGTTTATTACTGCGAGTGGCCGGATAAGGTTAGATAAATTGTTGGCGGATGAAAAATTTATTATTGGCCTCGCCGGTGGTCGGAGTTACGGACCTTTAATCGATGCAATGCTTGCTCCGGCGTTGGCCGATGATGCAAAGAATGTTCATAAGGCCTATCAGGATGAATCCACCAAAATATTAATCAATATGCTTGGCCATAAGCGTTTTGACTATATGTTTGGTTATCCAAGTGAGGCGGTTTTTTATGAGGCGCCGAATATTAAGCTGTTGTTTTATCAAATTGACGGTAGCGATAAATTGCTAGAGGGGCGTTTGAGTTGTACCAAGGGCCCAGTGACTGACGCCGTGTTTGCCGATGTGTCCAAGTTAGTCACCAGCCGAGAGTCATTCGCGGTATTCCAGAGCGCTTATGAGCGCTGGTTACCTGAATACTTGCTCGGCCCGTATCGGCAGCAGTTGGCGCAACTGCGCAAGGCTAAGCTTTAATCGCTCAGCAATAATTTCAGCGCAGTATGCGTGGCGCTAGTCGCGCAGCTTTCCCGCCTTACTTAATTCCCATCAATCATCCCGCGTCAGCACTTCCAGCAGTTCGATCTCGAAAATCAGATTTGCATGAGGCTTGATGTACTCGCCCATTTGCCGTTCGCCATAGGCCAGGTGCGCCGGGACCAGCAGTTTGCGTTTGCCGCCGACGCGCATGCCCAGCAGGCCTTGATCCCAGCCCTTGATTACCCGGCCAGTGCCGATCACGCACTGGAATGGCTTGCCGCGCGTGTAGGAGGAGTCGAAAACCGTGCCGTCCTCCAAGGTGCCGCAGTACTGGGTGGTGATCAGGGCGCCTTTGACCGCTGCTTTGCCATCGCCCAGTTGCAGTTCTATGACCTGTAATTCGTCGTGCATTGATCGCTCTCGCTTAGCTGTGGGCGGTTTTGGCCCGGCCTATTCCGCGATCGGCAGGGTCAGGCTTTCCTTCACCTCTTCCATGACGATATAGCTCTTCGACTCGCGCACATGGGGCAACTTCAAGAGGATGTCGCCGAGCAGTTTGCGGTAGGAGGCCATTTCGTTGATGCGCGCTTTGACCAAATAGTCGAAGTCGCCGCTGACCAGGTGGCATTCCAGCACGTGGGGCAATTTCAGCACCGCGCGGCGGAATTCTTCGAAAGTGTCGCCGGATTTGTAATCCAGGCTGATCTCGACAAACACCAGCAAATTGGCCTTCAGTTGCTGCGGATTGAGGCGGGCGTAGTAGCCCAGGATAAAGCCGTCGCGCTCCAGCCGCCGGACCCGTTCGGTGCAAGGGGTGGTCGACAGGCCGACCCGCTCGCCGAGGTCGGTAAAGCTGATGCGGCCGTCGGCTTGCAGCTCTCGTAAAATATTCCGGTCGATTTTATCCAGCTCGCGACGGCTCTGGTGTTGGGTGCGCATGGGGAATCTGCCTCCGTAAACCCGGTTATTGTCGAGATTTCTCCTCGAATATAGCTGTTTAAACAGTGAGTTTCACTGCTTGAGGCTTTTTATACTGAACAACATCTACGCTCAGAATAACAAACGCCTGCGGCCGCGCCGCAGCAATGGAGACGAACATGCGTGTCATGGTGCTTGGTAGCGGTGTGATTGGTACCGCCAGTGCTTATTATCTGGCGCGGGCCGGTTTTGAAGTGGTGGTGGTCGATCGCCAGGACGGCCCGGCGCTGGAGACCAGCTTTGCCAACGCCGGGCAAGTCTCGCCTGGTTACGCCTCGCCCTGGGCCGCGCCCGGCGTGCCGCTGAAAGCCATCAAATGGTTGCTGCAAAAGCACGCGCCGTTGGCGATCAAGGCCACCGGCGACATCGACCAGTACCTGTGGATGGCGCAAATGCTGCGCAACTGCACCGCCAGCCGTTATGCGGTGAACAAGGAGCGCATGTTGCGCCTGTCCGAGTACAGCCGCGATTGCCTGGATGAGCTGCGCGCAGAAACCGGCATCAGCTATGAAGGCCGTACTCTGGGCACCACCCAGCTGTTCCGCACCCAGGCACAGCTGGATGGCGCGGCCAAAGACATCGCAGTATTGCAGCAGTCCGGCGTGCCCTATGAATTGCTCGACCGTGCCGGCATCGCCCGCGTCGAACCGGCGTTGGCGGCGGTGACCCATAAGCTGGCGGGTGCTCTGCGCTTGCCCAATGACCAAACCGGCGACTGCCAGCTGTTCACCACCAAGTTAGCGCAAATGGCCGCTGATTTAGGCGTGGAGTTCCGCTTCGGGCAGAACATCGAGCGGCTGGATTTCGCCGGCGACCGCATCAACGGCGTGTATATCGATGGCAAGCTGGAAGTGGCCGATCAATATGTGTTGGCGCTGGGCAGCTACAGCCCGCAACTGCTCAAGCCACTGGGCATCAAGGCACCGGTTTATCCGCTGAAGGGTTACTCGCTGACGGTGCCGATCACCAATCCGGCTATGGCGCCGATGTCGACCATTCTCGATGAGACCTACAAGGTCGCTATCACCCGTTTCGATAACCGCATCCGCGTTGGCGGCATGGCGGAAATCGCCGGTTTCGACCTGTCGCTAAATCCGCGTCGGCGGGAAACCTTGGAGATGATCGTTGGCGATCTCTACCCGCAAGGCGGCGACCTGCAGCATGCGGAGTTCTGGACCGGCCTGCGTCCGGCCACCCCGGATGGCACGCCGATTGTGGGTGCCACCAAGCTGCGCAACTTGTTCTTGAACACCGGTCACGGCACGCTTGGCTGGACCATGGCCTGCGGTTCGGGACGCTTGCTGGCAGACTTGATCGCCAATAAACGCCCGCAAATCAGCGCCAGTGGTTTGGATATTTCCCGTTACAGCACCCCAGTCGAGAGCTCAAAACATGCCCATCCAGCGCCTGCACACTAATCAACGCATGAGCCAGGTGGTGGTGCATAACGGCACCGTCTATCTGGCCGGCCAGGTTGGCGAGGACATGACCGCCGGGATTGCCCAGCAGACCCGCGAAACCCTGGCCAGCATCGAGCACCTACTGCGTGAAGCCGGCAGCGACAAGACCCAGATTCTCTCGGTGACCATCTACTTGAAGGACATCGAAGCGGACTTTGCCGGCATGAATGAGGTCTGGGATCAGTGGTTGCCCCAAGGCACCGCCCCAGCCCGCGCTACCGTTCAGGCACCGCTGTGCGAGCCAGAGATTCTGGTCGAGCTGTCGGTGATTGCGGCGTTGAAATAAGCCTGCAGCATCATTAATTAATCCGATAGAAGCCCATTCCCATGCGTCCCGCCCGCGCGTTAATTGATCTGCAAGCCCTGCGTCACAACTATCAACTCGCCCGCAGCGCCAGTGGCAGCAAGGCCTTGGCGGTGGTTAAGGCCGATGCCTATGGGCATGGCGCCTTGCCTTGTGCGCTGGCGTTGGCGGCTGAGGCCGATGGCTTTGCCGTGGCCTGCATCGAGGAGGCGCTGGAGTTGCGTTACGGCGCCATCGCCAAGCCTATTCTGTTGCTGGAAGGCTTTTTTGAAGCGGCAGAACTTGATCTGATCGACCAGCACGGCCTCTGGTGTGTGGTGCATTCGCTGTGGCAGGTCGAGGCGATTGAACGCGCGCAGTTGCGCCGGCCATTAACGGTGTGGCTGAAACTCGACTCCGGCATGCACCGGGTCGGCCTTTCGCCTGCCGAATATCAGGCGGCCTATCGGCGCCTGCAGGCCTGTGGCCAGGTCGGGAAAATTGTCTTGATGAGCCATTTTGCCCGCGCCGATGAGCTCGATTGCCCACGCACCACCGAGCAGTTAGCGCTGTTTAATGCCGCCCGGCAAGGCCTGGCTGGCGAGATCAGCCTGCGCAACTCGCCGGCCATTCTCGGTTGGCCCCAGGTGGTATCGGCTGAGCCTGCCAGCGATTGGGTGCGCCCCGGCATCATGCTCTACGGCGCCACGCCGTTCGGCGAGCCGCAAGCCTTGGCCGCGCAACTGCAGCCGGTAATGACCCTGGAATCGAAAATCATCAGCGTGCGTGAACTGGCCGCTGGCGAGCCGGTCGGTTATGCCGCCAGCTTCGTCACCGAGCGGCCGAGCCGGGTCGGGGTGGTGGCCATGGGGTATGCCGACGGTTATCCACGGCATGCGCCCACCGGCACGCCGGTCAGTATTGATGGCGTGGTTGGGCGCTTGATCGGCCGGGTGTCGATGGACATGCTCTGCGTCGATTTGACCGATTTACCCGCCGCCGGGCTCGGCAGCCGGGTCGAGTTGTGGGGCAAGCAAGTGCTCGCCAGCGAAGTGGCGGCGCGGGCACAGACCATTCCCTATCAGCTTTTTTGCAATTTACGTCGGGTGCCACGCGTCTATTGCGGGCGTTAATCGGCAGCTGGGTGGAATCCTCATCTGATGTGTTGTAAATACTGAACACTGTTGCCATGATAGCGGCACTTTTCGCTCTCGCTATAGAGGTACTCCAACATTGGACGTCGGTGTTCGACTGCAGACCATTCGCAAGCTCAAGGGCCTTTCCCAGCGTGAACTCGCCAAACGGGCAGGGGTTACCAATAGCACTATCTCGATGATTGAGAAAAACAGCGTCAGCCCCTCGATCAGTTCGCTGAAGAAAGTACTCGGCGGCATTCCAATGTCGATGGTCGAGTTTTTTGCCAGCGAATCAGACGACGGTGATGCCGTGCAGATCGTCTACAAAGCCGATGAATTGCTGGAGCTGTCCAGCGGTGCGGTGAGCATGAAGCTGGTCGGCAAAGGGCATCAGGTGCGGGCCTTGTCGTTTCTCGATGAAACCTATCCGCCAGCCGCCGATACCGGTGCCGAGATGCTCAATCACATTGGCGAAGAAGCCGGTGTCTTGGTTGAGGGCCGGCTAGAGCTGACTGTGGGCAGCGAGGTGTTTATCCTCGAGCCGGGCGACAGCTACTACTTCGAAAGCAGCAAGCCCCATCGCTTTCGCAATCCGTTCGACCAGCCCGCGCGGCTGATCAGCGCCACTACCCCAGCAAACTTCTAAGACAGGACACCTGCCCCCGAAATAACCCTGCGACACTTTGGGTTGTTTCGGCGCGCAGGGCTTATCGCTATACTGCTCAAGCTCGCGCATACCGTGGTCGCGGGCCTGACTAGCCACGACGAGGGTGTACGCGTGAACCTGATCAAAAAAATTCTGACTGCACAAGTTGCTGTTTTGGCCCTGTGGGCAGTGAGCGCGCAGACCGTTACCGCTGCAACTGTGTCGCCGCAAGAAGCGGCCATTGCCGAGCGGATCAAGCCGGTTGGCCAAGTCTGCATCACCGGTGAAGAGTGCAAAGGCGTAGGCGCTGTTGCCGTTGCTGCTGCAGGCCCGGCGCTGACGGGTGCCGAAGTCGTGACCAAATACTGTGGCGCTTGCCACACCTCCGGCGTTTTGGGTGCTCCGAAAGTGGGTGACGGCGCGGCCTGGAAGACCCGTGCCGGGGCTAAGGGTGGCGTTGATGGCTTGCTCAAATCCGCCATTGCCGGCATCAATGCTATGCCGCCCAAAGGCTCCTGCGCTACTTGCTCGGATGACGAGTTGAAAGGTGCCATCGTGCAAATGTCTGGCCTGTAAGTTAAGCCGGAATGAAAAAACCGCCCTCGGGCGGTTTTTTTTGGCTGCCAACTTTTGCCGCTAGTCGATAAAGCTCACCTGCCCATTGGCCAGCGAGCTGATGCGCGCCAGTGATTCGACGCGAAAGCCCAGGGCATCCAGTTCGGCGCGGCCGCGCTGGAAGGACTTTTCAATCACTACGCCGATCCCGGCAATGCTGGCGCCGGATTGTTCAATCAGGTCGATCAAGGCCTTGGCGGCGTGACCGTTGGCGAGAAAATCATCGATGACCAGCACGTGATCGGCCGCCGTCAGGTGCTTGGCGGAGATGGCGATGGTGCTCTCGGTTTGCTTGGTGAAGGAGAACACCGTGGAGGTCAGCAGGTTTTCACTCATGGTGATGGACTGGTACTTGCGCGCAAAAATCACCGGCACGCCCAGCTCCAAACCGGCCATCACCGCCGGGGCAATGCCCGAGGCTTCGATGGTGACAATCTTGGTGATGCCTTGGTCGCGAAAACGCAGGGCAAATTCATGACCGATTTGCTGCATCAGGCGCGGGTCGATCTGGTGATTGAGGAAGGCGTCGACCTTGAGTACTTGCTCAGAGAGCACGCTGCCTTCGTCGCGAATCTTTTGTTGCAGTGCTTGCATGGGCTTGCCCTCTGTTTGGCAGTGGTTCATTGCAGATGATGGATCAATTCTGTGTTTTGTCGTTTTTGCCGGTTCGGTAATGCAGCCATTACCTGTTCAGTAGCGCGCGAATATCTGCCAGGGCGTTATTGCCGCGGGCGGCTTTGACCTCGACCGGTGCGTCTTCATGGCCTTCCCATTCCAGCTCATCCTGCGGTAGTTCGTCGAGAAAGCGGCTGTGGGTGCACTCGATGATTTCGCCGTATTGCTTGCGCTTGGCGGCGAAGGTCATGGCCAGGTTCTGCCGCGCGCGGGTGATGCCGACATAGGCCAGGCGGCGTTCTTCCTCAACCGTATCGGCCTCGATGCTGGAGCGGTGCGGGAGAATTTCCTCCTCCATGCCGAGGATAAACACGTAGGGGAATTCCAGACCCTTGGAGGCATGCAGGGTCATCATCTGCACGCCGTCGGCGCCGTCTTCTTCTTCCTGCTGGCGTTCAAGCATGTCGCGCAGCACCAGTTTGCCGATGGCGTCCTCGATGGTCATGCCACCGTCTTCGTCTTTATCCAGGGTGTTTTTCAGCGCCTCGATCAGGAACCAGACGTTGCCCATCCGGGCATCGGCGACCTTGTCGTTGGAGGCGTTCTGCCGTAGCCAATTTTCGTAGTCGATGTCCATCACCATGCTGCGCAGCACGGCAATCGGTTCGCTCTGGGCGCACTGCTGACGGATGCCGTCCATCCAGCGCTTGAAGCGTTGCAGGCGTTCGCCGTAGCGGCTGTCGAGGTGCTCGCCGAGGCCGACTTCGTCGCTGGCGTTGTACATTGAGGTCTTGCGCTCGGTGGCATAGTTGCCGAGTTTTTCCAGGGTGGTGGAGCCGATTTCGCGGCGCGGCACGTTGATCACCCGCAAGAAGGCGTTGTCGTCATCGGGGTTAACCAGCAGGCGAAAGTAGCCCATCAGGTCTTTGACTTCTTGGCGGGCGAAGAAGCTGGTGCCGCCTGACAGCCGATAGGGAATCTGGTGGTGCTGCAGCTTCATCTCCATCAGTTTGGCTTGGTAGTTGCCGCGATAGAGGATGGCGAAATCGCTGTAGGGCCGGTCGGTTTTCAAATGCAGGGTGAGGATTTCCATCGCCACCCGCTCGCACTCGGCGTCCTCGTTGCGGCAACGAATCACCCGGATCGCATCGCCGTGGCCCATCTCGCTCCAGAGTTTTTTCTCGAAGGCGTGGGGGTTGTTGGCGATCAGGGTGTTGGCGCATTTGAGGATGCGGCTGGTGGAGCGGTAGTTCTGCTCGAGCATCACCACTTTCAACGACGGGTAGTCGTCTTTTAGCAGCATCAGGTTTTCCGGCCGCGCGCCGCGCCAGGCGTAGATCGATTGGTCATCATCGCCGACCACGGTGAGCTGATTGCGCGAACCGACCAGCAGCTTGACCAGCAGATACTGGCTGGCGTTGGTGTCCTGGTATTCGTCCACCAGCAGGTAGCGCACCTTGTTCTGCCATTTCTCCAGAATGTCGGTGTGCTCCTGGAACAGCTTCACCGGCAGCAGAATCAGGTCGTCGAAATCCACCGCGTTGTAAGCCTTGAGCGTGCGCTGGTAGTGCAGGTAAACGATGGCGGCGGTTTGCTCTTTGGGGTTGCGCGCCTGCTCCAGGGCCTCAGTGGGCATGATCAAGTCGTTCTTCCAGGAGCCGATGATGTTCTTGATCTCATCGACGCCGTCGTCACCGGCGTACTCTTTTTGCATCAGGTCGCTGAGCAGGGCCTTGACGTCGGTCTCATCGAAAATCGAGAAACCCGGCTTGTAACCCAGCCGCGCGTATTCCTTGCGGATGATGTTCATCCCCAGATTGTGAAAGGTCGACACCGTCAGACCGCGCGCTTCCGGGCCTTTGAGCAGGCTGCCGACCCGCTCTTTCATCTCGCGCGCCGCCTTGTTGGTAAAGGTCATGGCCAGAATGTGCTGGGCGCGCATGCCACAGTGCTGCACCAGGTAGGCGATTTTGCGGGTGATCACGCTGGTCTTGCCGGAGCCGGCACCGGCGAGCACCAACAGTGGGCCATTGATGTAGTGGACGGCTTCTTGCTGCCTGGGATTGAGGCGCGACATCGACGAAAGGCCCAGCGGAGGAGGGCGGGCATTTTAGCAGGGTCGAGGCGCTAGCAGTGACCGCTGGGAAGCTCGGCTGGCTTGCGCAGAATGTGTGGTGTTCGGCGCTTGCGGCGATTAAGTACGCATGTGCCGGGTCTCGGCGGTTGCCGAGGCCCACGCTTTCGCGCAAGCTAATCGGCGCAGCACAGGGACGCGCGCACAAAATGACGCCGATAACGGCGCAGGTGGCAGCCAATACCACCACTATTTTTTGACCCTCGGGGGGTTGTTTGTCCGCGCATGTCGATCTGCAATTAGTCCTGCTGACTGAGTCCGCCGAGTGGGCGCAACCTTTGCGCGATGCTTTGGCGCAACTCGCTAGCCCGTCGCGACTGATTACTGCCCCCTCGTGGGAGGCCGCCTGCAGCCTGTTTGATCAGCCCCATCAGGGCCTGTTGCTTTGTACTCCTGAGTGTTTGCCGGCGCTGGGGCATTGCCCGCTACCGACCGTATTGCTGCTGGAGGCCGAGCCCGAGCTGGCCCCGGCCGGGGTCTGTGACTGGCTGGTGCGCAGCACCTTAACGGCGGCGGTATTGCGCCGCTGCATGCGCTACGCCGGGGAAAACGCCAAATTAAAAAGCACCCTGCAGCGCCTGGCGGAGCACGACCCACTGACCGGCATCGCCAATCGCCAGGGTTTTCAGACCTTGCTCAGCGTGCAGCTCAGCGAGTTCTGCGGCAGCGGGCTGGCGCTGGCGCATCTGGATTTAGATAACTTTCGTCACGCCAACGACGCCCTTGGTTATCAGGCCGGTGATCGCCTGCTGCTGCAAGTAGTGGCGCGTTTGCGCGAGCAACTGGAAGCTTGCGATCATCTGGCCCGCTTGGGTGGCGACGAATTTGCTCTGCTGCTGGACGTACGCCTGGATCCGCAGCGGGCTGAGCGGCTGCTTGAGCGCGTGACCCAAGCCCTGGCCGAGCCTTATTGGGTGGATGGCGAGAGCTTGCTGATTGGCGCCAGCATCGGCTTGGCCTTTGCCAGTGCCGAGGTCGGTGCCGACGCCTTGATGTGGCATGCGCATATCGCCATGCAACAAGCCAAACTCAGCGTGGGCTGCAGTTTTAGCCTATTTGATCCGCGCAATAGTCGCAGCGAGCAGAGTCGCGCCGAGCTGGAAAGCCAATTGCGCCGGGCCTTGCGCCGCGATGAGCTGGAGCTGCATTACCAGCCGCGGTTGTGCCTGCACACGGGAGAGGTGCTCGGGCTGGAAGCCTTGGTGCGTTGGCAGCACAGCCAGCATGGCTTGCTCGGCCCGGATGAATTTATCCCGCTGGCGGAAGAAACCGGGCTGATAGTGCCGCTCGGTTACTGGGTGATTTCCCGTGCGCTGCGTGACATGCAGTGGCTGCGTGGTCGTGGCCTGCCGCCGCTGCATATGGCGATCAATCTGTCGTTTCGCCAGTTCCAGGACAGCCTGCTGCTGCCGACCCTCAGCCGACTGATTGCCGAGCGCGGCGTCGAGGCGCAGTGGCTGGAGTTTGAACTGACCGAAACCGCGGTGATGCGCCGCATCGATCAGGTGCAACAAACCATGCAGGCGCTGGGCGAGCTGGGCGTGCGCTTCTCGTTGGATGACTTTGGCACCGGCTTCTCGTCTTTTGTGCACCTGCACAGCCTGCCGATCACCCTGCTGAAAATCGACAAGAGCTTCGTCGCCGGCATGGGTGCGCAACCGCAGAGTTATCAGCTGGTGCAGGCGATGATCAACCTTGCCCATAACCTGCATCTGCAAGTGGTTGCCGAGGGTGTCGAAAGCCCCGAGCAGCTGGCCCTGCTGCGCCAATTTGGCTGCGACCAGGTGCAGGGTTACCTAATCAGCAAGGCGCTGCCGCTCAACGAGCTGGCGCGCTTTCTGGTGTTCGGCCAGCGCCAGCCTTTGCTGACCAAGTTGTCGCTGTAATCGCCCCGAGTTGATTGTCGAGTCGTAGGATGGGTTGAGCGCAGCGATACCCATGCTGTGCGCAAGACCTTCAAGATCCAATCGATGGGTTACGCCGCTGCGCGGCTAACCCATCCTACGAACTCGCCGCGCAGTCAGTGCGCCGCGTAACCACCGAGCGGTTTCAGTCTTTATAGCTGCAGTGCTGGGCTACGAGCTACAGGCTCAGGCCGCAACAGCCGCGCGGTCTTCCATTCGAAACTCAAGGTCAGGCCGAATGCGGCGGTGGCCAGGCCAATCGCCAAGCCCCACCACACCCCCTGAGCGCCCCAGCCGAAGGTAAAGGCCAACAGCCACGCCGCCGGCGCGCCAATCCCCCAGTAGCAAATCAGGCCCACTAGCAAGGTGGTCTTGGCGTCTTTCAGGCCGCGAATGGCGCCCATGGCGATGGTTTGCAGACCGTCGAACAGCTCAAACCAGGCGGCGATGGCCAGCAGGCTGACGGCCAGCTCAATCACCGGGCGATTGGCGCTGTCGGCAGCATCGAGAAACAGGCCAATCACCCAATGCGGCGCCAGCCAGAACAGCAGCGCAAAGCCGAGCATACAGGCGGCGCCCAGGCCGATGGCCAAGCGCCCGGTCTGCCGGGCGGCCTGCCAACGTTGCGCGCCAAAGTGCTGGCCGATGCGCAAACTGGCGGCATAGGACAGCCCCACCGGGATCATAAACACCACATACACCGCCTGCAGGGCGATCTGGTGGGCGGCCAGCTCGGTGCTGCCGAGCGCGCCCATGCACAGCGCGGCGATAAAAAACAGGCTCGACTCGACCACATAGGTGCCGCCAATCGGCAGGCCCAAACGCAGGTTTTCCCGCAGGGCCGAAAGCGGCGTGCCGAGCAAGCCGCGCAGCAGTGGCCAGGGCTGGTAGAAGCTGTGCCAGCGGATATACAGCGCCAGCAGCACGGCCATGGCATTCATCACCACGGCAGTGACCAGACCAATGCCGGCCAGGCCGATTTGCGGCAGGCCAAACAGGCCTTTGATCAGCCCGTAGTTGAGGACGAAGTTAGCCAACGCCCCGCCAACGCTGATTGCCAGTACCGGGCCGGGCCGGCCCAGGGCGCAGGTAAAACCGCGCAAGGCCATAAATAACAGATAGCCGGGCAAGGCAAAAATCAGCGTCTGCAAAAAACTCATGGCGCCAACAATGTTGACCTCTTGCTGGCCGGCTAGGCGCAGCCAAGGTGTGGCTTGCCACAGCAGCAGGCCGGCGATCAGGGCCAGAATCACCGCAATCCAGATCCCTGCCTGGGTCATGCTGCGCACCCCTTGCGCGTCGCCGGCGCCATGCCGGATCGCCACCAAGTTGCCGACCGCCGCCATCACCCCGACGCAAAAAATCGACACCAGGTTGTAACTGGCCGCGCCCAAGGCGCCGGCAGCCAGCTGGGCCGGTCCGAGCAGGCCCATCATCACCGTGTCGGTAAACACCATCAACACATGGGCCAGTTGCGCCGCGATCAGTGGGCCGGCCAGCCGCAGGAGCGCGGAAAGTTCGTGACGCAGGTTGCTAGACATAATTACAAGTCATCAGTTGTGCGCGCCTGGGGCTGTCCTGGCGCTGGCAATAGTGGCTATTCTGGGCGCGGTAAAGGTCACGCCACAAAAGGATAAAAGCCATGCCAGTAATGAGTTTTACTCATCTATGAGCCGTCTCGCACCGCTCTATGCGCTGCGCGCTTTCGAGGCCGCTGCCCGTCATCTGTCCTATACCCGCGCTGCCCATGAGCTGGCGATCACCCAAAGTGCGGTCAGCCGGCATGTGCGTACCCTGGAGACCGATTTTGGCTGTCGGTTGTTCGAGCGTGCCGGGCGTGGCTTGCGCCTGACTGAGTCCGGCCGGTTGCTGCTACCCGGTTTGCAGCAAGGCTTCAGCGCCCTGCAAGCGGCCTGTGCCAGCCTGCGCAGTGATGAAGGCGCGCTGCGCTTGAAGGCGCCCTCGACCCTGACCATGCGCTGGTTATTGGCGCGGCTGTCGCGGTTTCGTCTGCAGCACCCGGACATCGAGGTGCAGCTGACGGCTGCTTGGATGGATGTCGATAGAGTCGACTTTGAGCGCGAACCCTTCGACTGCGCGGTGCTGCTCAATGACGGTACTTTCCCGGCGGAGTGGGAGCACGTCACCTTGTTCGAGGAATGGCTGATTCCGGTTTGCGCACCTGAGGCCGTGACCGACGGCGCTTGGGATGTGGCGCGCCTGCAGGCCTCCGAGCAGCTGCACCCGACCCCGGATCGTCGCGACTGGCGCCAGTGGTTGCAGGCCATGGGCCTGAGCGAGCAGGTGCCGCTGAAAAGCGGCCAGGTGTTCGACATGCTGGAGCTGGGCATAGTCGCCGCCGCCCGTGGTTACGGGGTATCGATTGGCGATTTACTGCTGGTCGCCGAGGACGTCGAGCAAGGCCGGCTGGCCCTGCCCTGGCCGACGGCAGTGTACAGCGGTTGCAACTACTCGCTGGTGTGGCCCAAAGCGCGCCGTGGCCAGCAGCGCTTCGAGCGGCTGCGCGACTACCTGCTGGCCGATATTGCCGGGCTGCGCTTGCCGGCGGTGCAGCGGCTCGGGCCTAGTTAAGCTCAAGCCTGGGTGCTGGGGCGATACTGCAGGGCCTCGGCCAGCTGCGCACGGCCGATCTGTTCCAGGGCTTCCAGATCGGCCAGGGTACGCGCCACTTTCAGCACCCGATGGGCGGCGCGCAGCGACAGACCGAGGCGTTCGCAGGCGGTTTCCAGCCAGTCTTGATCATGGCGCTCAAGGACGCAGTGCTGGCGCAATTGCTTGAGGTCGAGAAAGGCATTGGCGCAGCCTTGCCGATCGTTTTGCAGTTGCCGGGCGGCGGCCACCTGACTGGCGGCTGCCGCGCTGCTATCACTGCTGGGCGGCGCATTGAGGGCCGTAGCCTCGCGGGCGACGTGCAGGTGCAGGTCGATGCGATCCAGCAGCGGCCCAGAGAGCTTGCCGCGATAACGCTGCACCTGCTCGCTGCTGCAGCGACAACGGCCACTGGGGTCGCCGAGGTAGCCGCAGGGGCAGGGATTCATCGCCGCCACCAGTTGGAAGCGCGCGGGGAAACGCACCTTGTCGCGGGCGCGGGCAATCACTATCTCGCCGCTTTCCAGGGGTTCACGCAGCACCTCCAGTACCTTGCGATCAAACTCGGGCAATTCATCCAAAAATAAAATGCCGTGGTGAGCCAGGGTGATCTCGCCCGGCTGTGGCCGGCTGCCGCCACCGACCAGTGCCGGACCCGAGGCCGAGTGATGGGGGTGTCTGAATGGTCGCTGCGGCCAGGCATCCAGCGGCGCGTAACTGGCCACCGAATGAATCGCCGCGACTTCCAGGGCTTCCTGTTCATTCAGTGGCGGCAATAAGCCTGGCAGACGGCTGGCCAGTAGGGTTTTGCCGGTGCCGGGCGGGCCGGAGAAAAGTAAATTGTGGGCGCCGGCCGCGGCAATAATTAAGGCCCGTTTGGCCGCGCTCTGGCCCTGCACTTCGGCCAGGTCCGGGTAGGGCCGCACGATGCGCAGCAGGCCGACGGGCTGATAGGGCTGCAGCGGTGTCCGGCCATTCAGGTGCGCCGCCAGCTCCAGCAGGTGTTCGACGGCCAGCACTTGCAGGCCCGAGGCCAGGCAGGCTTCTTCGGCGTTGGCGCGCGGCACCACTAAGGTGCGCCCGGCTGCGCGGGCGGCCAAGGCGGCGGGCAACACGCCTTGAATCGGTCGCAGGGCGCCGGACAGCGCCAACTCGCCAAGGCATTCGAGGTTGGCCAAGGCCGCGGCCGGTACCTGCTCGCTGGCGGCCAGAATGCCCAAAGCAATTGCCAGGTCGAAGCGGCCGCCATCTTTGGGCAAGTCGGCCGGGGCCAGATTGAGGGTGATGCGCCGCGCGGGGAAGTCGAAGCCGCAATTGAGGATGGCACTGCGCACCCGATCCTTGCTCTCTTTCACCGCCGCTTCCGGCAGCCCCACCAAGGCCAGGGAGGGCAGGCCGTTGGCCAGATGGGCTTCGACGGTAACCGCCGGAGCCTCGATGCCGACTTGAGCGCGGCTGTGGACGATAGCTAGAGACATGATCGCTCCTTGATCAGGTCGTCCGCGTCGATCAGTTGATCAGTCGGCGGGCGAGCTTTGCGCTGAGTCTAGCTGGGCTTGCAGTTCGGCCACTTTAGTTTCCAGGGCTTCCAGGCGCGAGCGGGTACGGGCTAAGACCACCATCTGGCTGTCGAACTCATCGCGGCTGACCAGGTCGAGTTTGCTGAAAGCGCTTTGCAGCAGCACTTTAAATTGCGCTTCGAATTCGCTGCGCGGCAGTGGGCCATCGCTGCTGAACAGGCGCGCCGCTTGTGCGCCAATAACGTCGAGCAGGGCTTTGGGTGGCAGCATATTGTGGCTCCATAACAGTCGTGCGCCAGTGTAACACGCAGCCTTTAGGCTGATCCCAAGGGTCTTTTGCCGTTTCATTCGCGGCAACGCGGCTCGCGATGAAACGGCAACGGCTGCACGCTTTTCGCGCAGGCACCGAGGCGGCTGTGCACTATTGTTGTGCGTAGGCTTTCCTTGTGGGGCCAGAGCAACCCCCGGTTTAGCCGCTCACTGGCTCAAAAAAGCCGCTTTAGCGAAATTGGCAAGCTTTCTGCTTAGTCCCTTTCGAGGCCTGCACCGATGCCGTTGGTGTGTGCCGGGCAAGGCTCATTAAGGTTTTTGCCGGCTGCGCCAACCAGGTGCACAACAACGCACGCACAAGCGGGCTTTGGCGTTACAAAGCCAGAGACTGCGCTTAGACTTGTGACGGGTTCGAACCTGGGGCAAGTCCATCAATATCAGGAGAAAGTCAGATGAAATTAGTTACCGCCATCATCAAGCCATTCAAATTGGACGACGTCCGCGAATCGCTGTCGGAAATCGGCGTGCAGGGCATCACCGTCACTGAAGTTAAAGGCTTCGGTCGCCAGAAGGGTCACACCGAGCTGTACCGTGGCGCTGAATACGTGGTCGACTTTCTGCCTAAGGTGAAAATCGACGTGGCGATTGCTGATGACCAGCTCGACCGCGTGATTGAAGCCATCACCAAGGCGGCCAACACCGGCAAGATCGGCGACGGCAAGATCTTCGTGGTTAACCTGGAACAAGCCATTCGCATCCGTACCGGCGAAACCGGCACCGACGCCGTTTAAAACCGTAGCCCCGAACCCTACGCCCCAGGAGATACACTTATGACGCTACGTAAGGTTGCAGGGCTTGGCGCCCTGTTGTCCCTCGTCACCCCAGGCTTGGCCATGGCGGATGAGGTTGTACTGAACTCCGGTGACACCTCGTGGATGCTGATCTCCAGCATTCTAGTGTTGTTGATGACCATTCCTGGCCTGGCGCTGTTTTACGGCGGCATGGTGCGCTCGAAAAACGTGCTGTCGGTGATGATGCAATGCTTTGCCATCACCGGCCTGATCAGCATTCTGTGGGTCGTTTACGGCTACAGCATCGCGTTCGACACCATTGGTATGGAAGCACAGGTGACTAACCTGAATTCCTTCGTCGGCGGTTTGTCCAAGGCCTTCTTGAGCGGCATCACCCCAGCTAGCCTGACGATGACCGTACCGGAAAGCGTGTTTGTGATGTTCCAGATGACCTTCGCCATCATCACTCCGGCGCTGATCGTCGGTGCCTTCGCCGAGCGCATGAAGTTCTCCGCCATGCTGATCTTCATGGGCGTGTGGTTCACCCTGGTCTACGCGCCAATAGCGCACATGGTCTGGTCCGGTGCTGGTGGTTTTCTGTGGGACATGGGCGTAATCGACTTCGCCGGCGGCACTGTAGTGCACATCAATGCCGGTGTGGCTGGCCTGGTGGCGTGCTTGGTCCTGGGCAAGCGTAAAGGCTTTCCAACCACCTCGATGGCACCCCACAACCTGGGTTACACCCTGGTTGGCGCGGCCATGTTGTGGGTCGGCTGGTTCGGCTTCAACGCCGGTTCCGCAGTGGCCGCCAACGGCACTGCCGGTATGGCCATGCTGGTTACTCAAATCGCTACCGCTGCCGCAGCCCTGGGCTGGATGTTCGCCGAGTGGCTGACCCACGGTAAGCCAAGCGCCCTGGGCATCGCCTCCGGTGTAGTGGCGGGCCTGGTGGCCATCACTCCGGCTGCCGGTACCTGTGGCCCGATGGGCGCCATCGTGATCGGCCTGTCGTCTGGGGTGATCTGCTTCTTCTGCGCCACTAGCCTCAAGCGCAAGCTGGGCTACGACGATTCGCTGGACGCATTCGGCGTACACGGTATCGGCGGTATCGTCGGTGCTTTGCTGACCGGCGTGTTCGCGGCGCCGGCTTTGGGTGGCTTTGGCGCAATGTTCTCGGAGGAAAACACTATCCTCGATCAGTTCATTACCCAGGCTAAGGGCGTTGGCTTCACCGTGCTCTACACCGCTATCGTGACCTACGTAATCCTCAAGCTGATTGACTTGGTCATGGGCCTGCGGGTTACTGAAGAAGAAGAAACCGTTGGTCTCGACCTGGCTCTGCACAACGAGCGCGGCTACAACCTGTAAGCTTTTACGCAACAAAAAAACGCCCGGATTTCAGACTGTGTGAAAACCTGGCGGTCTGAGCTGGAGATGTAGAAAATGCCCATATCGTGAGATATGGGCATTTTTGGTTATGCATTACATCCAAGGCGAGGCGCGCAATCAGGACAGTTTGTTTCCGGTATCACTGGACGA
>NZ_JAUYNT010000008.1 GCF_030698175.1 Pseudomonas sp. | reverse complement strand
GTGTGGCGACCAAGTATCTCGTCAATTACTTGGGTTGGCGACGCATGCTAGAGCGGTATGCAAAGCGTATTCAGCCCGAGTTTTGCCTGCAAGAGGCCGTTGGGCGACCCCTTCAACAGTTAACGGGTACATAGCCTTTTTATTGCCTGGGTTTTGCCCCTGGGGGTTGTTTAGCCGCGAAAGTCGTCCCAGCCGCCGAGTTCTTTCCAGCGGTTGACGATGCCGCAGAACAGCTCGGCAGTTTTCTCGGTGTCGTAACGGGCCGAGTGCGCTTCGCGGCCGTCGAAGTCCATGCCGGCCACATTGCAGGCTTTCGCCAATACGGTTTGGCCGTAGGCGAGACCGGCGAGGGTCGCGGTATCGAAGCTGGAGAAGGGGTGGAACGGGTTACGCTTCATGTCGTTGCGCGCCACGGCCGCGTTGACGAAGCCCAGGTCGAAGCTGCTGTTGTGGCCGACCAGAATCGCCCGCTTGCAGCCGTTAGCCTTGAGGGCTTTGCGGATGCCTTTGAAAATTTCATTCAGCGCGGCTTCTTCGCTCACCGCCATACGCAGCGGGTGATCCAGTTTGATCCCGGTGAACTCCAGCGCCGCCGCTTCGATGTTGGCGCCGGCGAACGGCTCAACCCGAAAAAAATAGGTGTGCTCGGGGAACAAGAAGCCCTGTTCGTCCATGCCCACGGTCACCGCGGCAATTTCCAGCAAGGCGTCGGTGGCGCAGTTAAAACCACCGGTTTCGACGTCGACGACTACCGGCAGATAGCCGCGGAAACGCTCCGACATAGGGTGACGCGTACCGCCGCCCTGATAGCCTTCCTGTTCGTCGTCGTAATGATCTTCGCTCACGGGCGATTCTCCAGCAAACGCCAGTGCAGTTGCTCACCTGCACGCAGCGGAATAACGGTTTGCTCGCCAAATGGCAGGCTGGCCGGGGCAGTCCATGACTCACGGACCAGCGTAATGGTGTCGGTGTTGCGTGGCAGGCCGTAGAAGTCCGGGCCGTTCAGGCTGGCAAAGGCTTCCAGCTTGTCGAGCGCGTTACGTTGCTCAAAGGCCTCGGCGTACAGCTCAATGGCGGCATAGCTGCTGTAGCAACCGGCGCAGCCACAGGCGGCTTCCTTGGCGTGCTGGGCATGGGGAGCCGAGTCGGTGCCGAGGAAGAACTTCGGCTGGCCGCTGGTGGCGGCATCCAGCAAGGCTTCCTGGTGGCTGTTGCGCTTGAGAATCGGCAGGCAATACAGGTGCGGCCGGATGCCGCCCACCAGCATGTGATTGCGGTTATAGAGCAAATGGTGGGCGGTAATGGTGGCCGCCACATTGCTCGAGGCACCTTGCACGAACTGCACCGCATCGCCGGTGGTGATGTGTTCCAGCACTACTTTCAGGCTCGGGCAGCGCTCGACGATGCGTGTTAAGTGCTCGTCGATAAAAGCTTTTTCACGGTCGAACACGTCAATCTCACTGCGGGTGACTTCACCGTGCAGCAACAGCGGCAGACCGACTTCGGCCATCGTCTCGAAAACCCCGAACAGCTTGTCGATGCTGGTAACGCCGGAGTCCGAGTTGGTGGTGGCACCAGCCGGATACAGTTTGGCGGCATGCACAAAACCGCAGGCTTTGGCCGCGCGAATATCGTCGCTGCTGGTGCGGTCGGTGAGGTAGAGCACCATCAACGGCTCGAAGCGGCTGCCAAGCGGGCGCGCGGCGAGGATTCGTTGGCGGTAGGCATCGGCTTCAGCGGCGTTACGTACCGGCGGCAGCAGGTTGGGCATGATGATGGCGCGTGCAAAGGTGCGCGCAACATCGGCCACAGTGTGCGTGAGGACGGCGCCGTCGCGCAGGTGAATATGCCAGTCGTCGGGACGCAACAGGGTTAGGCGGTCAGACATGAGGGGGGTTCCAGGCGGGTAAAACGCAGCCGCTATGCTACCGGAAAAGCCCCGCGCCGGCACGTCGCCCTTCGTCAGGCAGTCGATGAAAGGCGTGGCACTTCAGGCAAAAGTTGCCCTCGGCACTTAAGTTTTCCCGCGTCGCACCGATAGCTTTGGAGACTGCCGTAATCCTCACTGGAGCCTGTCGTGCGCCAATCCTATGCCGTGTTGCTTAGCCTCTGTGCTGGCTTGCCGTTGAGCACGCCAGCGCTGGCGATTACCTTTCAAACACGCCTGGAAAACGTGCAGTGGACGGTGGCTGGCGATCAGTTTGAGTGCCGCCTGTCGCAGGCAATTACCGACTTTGGTACCGGTGAGTTCGTCCGTCGGGCCGGTGAGCAGGCGACGTTTCGGGTGAGCAGTACCGAATACTGGCAAGGCAATGGTTCGGCAACCTTGCTGGCGGCGGCGGCGCCCTGGCAGCCGGGGCGCGGTGATATCAATCTGGGTGCGATCCAGAGCAGCGCCGGTGCCCCGCTAAATAGCTCGCAGTTGCAAGCCGGGCGCTTGCTCACCGGGCTGCTGGAGGGGCGCAGCCCGTTAGTGCGCGAGCGTACTCGCCAGGGTGGTGAGCCTCTGGAAATACGCTTGCTGCCGGTCAAATTCAGCTCGGCTTACCACGACTACCTGGCCTGCACGGCCAAGTTGTTGCCGGTGAATTTTGAGCAAATCAAAGAAGCGCAGTTGGGCTTTCCCAATGGCACTGACGTCGACAGTTTGGCGCAGGCCAAGCTGGATATTATTTTGCAGTTCCTCAAGGCCGACCCCTCGGTCAATCGGATCAACCTCGATGGCCACTCCGATAACAGCGGCAATCGCCTGACCAATCGCGACCTCTCGCGCCGCCGGGCGCTGGCTGTCATGGAGTACTTAAAGGCCAATGGTGTGCCCGAGACGCAGATCACCATCCGCTTTCACGGCGAGCGCTATCCCTTGGTGCCAAATAAAACCGAAGCCAATCGGGCGAAAAATCGCCGGGTCACCCTTCACCTAGAGCGCGAAGCGGTGCCGGAAACACCGCCGCAGGCCCCGCCGGCTGCGCCGTCCAAGAGTGATGCGGCCGCCATGTCCTGAGCCTGCCGGGCTGTCGCATGGCCAATAGAGTTTGTCGCTTGGTCGTAACGTATGGCTCTGCCCCTGTAATTCAGCCGCCCCTGCCGGTAGAATCTGCGGTTTTCCGTAAACCCCGTGGAGTTGATGGCATGGCGGACGTTAACAAGGTAGTTCTGGCTTATTCCGGTGGCCTGGATACCTCGGTAATCCTCAAGTGGCTGCAGGATACCTATCAGTGTGAAGTCGTAACCTTCACCGCCGACCTCGGTCAGGGCGAGGAAGTCGAGCCGGCCCGCCTCAAGGCGCAAGCCATGGGCGTTAAAGAAATTTATATCGACGACCTGCGCGAAGAGTTTGTGCGCGACTTCGTTTACCCAATGTTCCGCGCCAACACCGTGTACGAGGGCGAGTACCTGCTGGGTACCTCCATCGCGCGGCCGTTGATCGCCAAGCGCCTGATCGAAATCGCCAACGAAACCGGCGCCGATGCCATCTCCCACGGCGCCACCGGTAAGGGCAATGACCAGGTGCGTTTCGAGCTCGGCGCTTACGCGCTCAAGCCTGGCGTCAAGGTGATCGCCCCGTGGCGTGAGTGGGATCTGCTCTCGCGCGAGAAGCTGATGGATTACGCCGAGAAGCACGCGATCCCAATCGAGCGGCATGGCAAGAAGAAGTCGCCGTACTCGATGGACGCCAACTTGCTGCACATCTCTTATGAAGGCGGCGTGCTGGAAGATACCTGGACCGAGCACGAAGAAGACATGTGGAAGTGGACCGTCTCGCCCGAAAAAGCGCCGGACGTTGCCACCTACATCGAACTGACCTACCGCAAAGGCGACATCGTTGCCATTGACGGCGTTGAGATGACTCCAGCCACCGTGCTGGCCGAGCTTAACCGCGTGGGTGGTCTGAACGGCATCGGTCGTCTGGACATAGTCGAGAACCGTTATGTCGGCATGAAGTCCCGTGGCTGCTACGAGACGCCAGGCGGCACCATCATGTTGCGCGCGCACCGGGCGATCGAATCGATCACCTTGGACCGCGAAGTGGCGCACCTCAAAGACGAGTTGATGCCCAAGTACGCCAGCCTGATCTACACCGGTTACTGGTGGAGCCCGGAGCGGCTGATGCTGCAGCAGATGATCGACGCATCCCAGGCGCACGTGAATGGCGTGGTCCGCCTGAAGCTGTACAAGGGCAATGTGATGGTCACCGGCCGTAAGTCTGACGACTCGCTGTTCGATGCCAATATCGCCACCTTCGAAGAAGATGGCGGCGCGTACAACCAGGCCGACGCGGCGGGCTTTATCAAGCTCAACGCACTGCGTATGCGCATCGCCGCCAACAAGGGCCGCAAGCTGTTCTAAGCCTTTGTTGCAAACAGAACGCTCCGCTTGCGGGGCGTTTTTTTTTGCTATGTACCCGTTATGCGTTGCTAGGGGCCGAACCTTTCTCGGGGGGGAATTAGCCTCGATACCTGTGCTGTCTGCACTGGCCAAACGCGGATAAATCCGCTCCTACAGGGTAGGCCAGCCGATGAAATTATTGCAGGTGCCGGGCTTGTGTAGGAGCGGATTCATCCGCGAAGCGAGCGCGAGCAGACTAGCAATCCTGCCGGACCACAACCGCTCTTTGTCCCACCTTCATCTGGGTCACGAACCAGATGAAGGTGGGACTTGCGCGTTGCAACACGTAACTGGGCTATAGCCTTTTTTGGCGTGGATTTAAAGCTAGTGGCTTTGCTCGGCTGCCAGGACAGTCGCAGTGGCGGGCTTGCTGTATTGCTGCACCAATGCCATCAGGCTGTCTTGCGGGGCGAGTAGCACCTCTACGCGGCGATTCAGGGCGCGGCCGGCGACGCTGTCGTTGGCGGCGCGCGGCATGTCCGGGCCCACACCCTTGAGCAACATTCGATCACGTTTAAAGCCGCTCAGGCTAAAGATCCCCGCCACGGCTTGAGCGCGTTGCTGGCTCAGGCTGCGATTGAGTTCCAGCTTGCCGCTGCTGTCGCTGTGACCAAGGATCAGCACCGCAGGCGCTTGTGCATCTTTAGCGGTGAGTTTGGCGAGCCGCGTCAGGGCGCCCAGCTTGGCCGGCAGCAGCATCTGCGGCCGATCGGGGTTGAAGCTGCCTTGCACTGGAATGCTCACCATCAGCACATCAGCGCGTCGCTCCAGGGTAAAGCCACTGCCTTCGAGGGCCGTGCGCAGTGGCGTCTCGTAGATGTCCAGCCAGGCCTGGGTGCGGGCGTTTTGCAGATTGTTTGGCGATTGTCCCGGCTCGGCGGCAGTGTTTTTTTCCGGCTTGCTGCTGGAGGCGAATGACCACCAGCTTGCCTCGTCGTGCTTTGTCTGCAGCTGCAGCTGCAGCTGCAGGTGTTCAGCCGTTTTGGTTTTTGTGTTGTTGCTGGTGGATGAAAACGACCACCAGCTCGAATCGTTGTGTTCAGCTGCAGATTGGGCGCAGCCCGCCAGCAGTACCAAGGCGATTGGCAGATAAATTTTATTCAACATGCAGCTGTTTCCTGAGCAGGCGGGTCGGGGTTTGAGGCGTTATCGGCCCAGCGGTTCATTTTATCTGGCGCGCCCAGTGCTGGTAGGCCAGTGTGCGGCGGTTCACAATACGCCCCTGGGTTATCTGTGAGGCAAGTAATATGCGAATTTTGCACACCATGCTGCGCGTTGGCGACTTGGATAAATCCATCGCCTTCTATACCGAAGTGCTGGGTATGACCTTGCTGCGGCGCAATGATTATCCCGATGGCCAGTTCACCCTGGCCTTCGTTGGTTATGGTGACGAGGCGCATAACAGCGTGATCGAGCTAACCCATAACTGGGGCGTCGAGGCCTATGATCTTGGGGCGGGCTATGGCCATATCGCCCTGGAAGTGACGGACGTCTACAAGGCTTGCGAGGACATTCGCGCCCGTGGCGGCAAGATCACCCGCGAAGCCGGACCTATGCAGCATGGCCGCAGCATCCTGGCCTTTGTCGAAGACCCGGACGGCTACAAAATTGAGCTGCTGTCACCGTCGCGCAAAGACTGATTTAACGCGCAGAAAAAAGCCCCGCCAAGCGAATTGGCGGGGCTTTTTTTGTGCCGAAAACTGGGCCTAAAGCAAAGTTGCAACGGTTGCTAAGGTTTGGCTTGGACGAATGCTTTAAAGGTCGAAGTCATAGTCGTTGAGCTGTTTTTGCAGACGTCGCTCTTCTAAATAATTGTCAATAATCTTGCGTTTGGCCAGATTGGTCTTGGCTACCTCGATCGGCGCTTCGGGGGCTTCTTCGCCGTCTTCGGCGGTTAGCTCATCGTCGACTTCGAGTGGTTGCTTGTCAGTGCTCATCAGCTTCACTCCGGTAGGCGGGATGCCATTGGCGCAACTTATAACGGTAAAACCTGTGCGGGTAAAAAAGATTTTGTTAATGGTTAGTATAGCCAAAGCCTTAAAGATTCAATCGTCGCTGGTCTTTTGCTTGAACTCGCAGAGGTCTTCAATCCGGCAGCTGCCGCAGCGTGGCTTACGCGCCTGGCAGACATAGCGGCCGTGCAAAATCATCCAGTGATGGGCGTCTAGCAAGAATTCTTTGGGTACAAATTTCAGCAGCTGGCGCTCCACTTCCAGCACGTTTTTACCGGGGGCGACGCCGGTGCGATTGCTGAAGCGAAAGATGTGCGTATCAACCGCCATGGTGAGTTGCCCAAAGGCGGTATTGAGCACCACGTTGGCGGTTTTACGGCCGACGCCGGGCAGCGCTTCAAGTTCCTCGCGGGTCTGCGGCACCTGACTGGCGTGCTTCTCCACCAGCAGCCGGCAAGTCTCGATCACGTTTTTAGCCTTGCTTGGGTACAGGCCAATGGTCTTGATATAGGCGCACAGGCCGTCATAGCCAAGGGCGTAGATGGCCTCGGGGGTGTTGGCCACAGGATAAAGCTTGGCGGTGGCCTTGTTGACGCCCACATCGGTGGCTTGCGCCGAGAGAATCACCGCAATCAGCAGCTCGAAAGGCGTGCTGTAAGCCAGCTCAGTCTTGGGTTCTGGATCGTCTTCGCGCAGGCGGCGGAAAATCTCGTAGCGTTTAGCGGCGTTCACTCTATGACTCCGGTCACTCGAACCCGTCGGCTTGGCGTTGCGGCAAGCGGGCTTTGGTCTATTTTGGCGCGCTCAAGGGCGCGGGCATCAAGCTGATTTTTCGCCGCAATCAGCAGGCCCAGGAGCAAGAAGGCGCCGGGCGGTAAAATCGCCAGCAAAAAGCCCGGATAATTGGGCAGCAGGGTGATCTGCCAATTGGCGGCAACAGAGCCGAACAGCAACTGCATATTGCTCAGCAGCATGCCGGTGCCGAGCAGCTCGCGCAGGGTGCCGAGCGCCAGCAACACCAAGCCAAAACCGGCGCCCATCATCAGGCCGTCGAAGCTGGCCTTGGCCACGCTGTTCTTGGCGGCAAAGGCTTCGGCGCGGCCGAGGATGATGCAGTTGGTGGTGATCAGCGGAATAAAAATCCCGAGGATTTGGTACAGCTGATAGGTGAAGGCCTGCATCAGCAGTTCGATGCAGGTGGTCAGCGCCGCGATAATCAGCACAAACACCGGCAGCCGCACCGCGTCGCTGACCTGATTGCGGATCAGCGCCACGGCGGCGTTGGAAAACGCCAGCACCAGCGCGGTGGCAATGCCCATGCCCAGCGCGTTGACCATCGAATTGCTGACTCCCAGCAGCGGGCAGAGGCCGAGCAGCTGCACCAGGCCCGGATTGTTCCGCCAGAGGCCATTGACGGCGATTTCGCGATAACTAGCCATTGCTGTTCCTCACTGTGCTGCTCTCCACCGTCGTGCTGCTGGGGCCGAGCAGCTGGCGTTGGTGCGCATCAAAATACTGCAGCGCTTGGTGCACCGCTTTAACCACGGCGCGCGGGGTAATGGTGGCGCCGGCGAACTGGTCAAACTGGCCCTGGTCTTTCTTTACCGCCCAGCCTGATTCGCTTGGATCGTTCAGGGATTTACCGTCGAAGCCGTGTATCCAAACGCTTTTGGCTAGCTCAATTTTGTCGCCCAGGCCTGGGGTTTCTTTGTGCTTGAGCACGCGTACCCCCGCCAGCTGACCGTTGGCCTTGATCGCCACCAGCAGATGGATGGCGCCGCTGTAACCGTCGGCTGCGGTGACCGGAACAATCACCGCCGTTGGCTGGCCGTTCAGGCGGGCGATGTAAGCGGTTTTGCTGCTGAGATTGCCCAGCAAGGGGTCGGCGGCCAGCGTCACCTGGCTGTCATGCAGCAGGTTGTCAAAACTGCCCGCCGGCAATAACTGGCTGAGGAGCTGGCTTTGCGCGGCGCGCTCGGCGGCGACAATGCGCGGCGCCGTGACGTGCTGGGTGATGGCCACCAGCCCGACCGTGACTACGGCAAACAGACCCAGCAGCAGGCTGTTTTTCAGCATTGAGCGGCTAATTTCTGGCAGGCTCATGTTTATTCTCCGACCTTGAAGCCGCGTTCGGCCTTGCTGTGGCCGTAGGTGCGCGGGCGGCTGTAGTAGTCGATGGTCGGTGCGGCGAGGTTCATCAGCAGTACGGCAAAGGCCACGCCATCCGGGTAGCCGCCCCAGGTGCGGATGATATAGACCAGCACGCCTACGCCTGCGCCAAAGATCAGCCGGCCGAGATTGCTGGTGGCGCCCGAAACCGGGTCCGTGACGATAAAGAACGCGCCGAGCATGCTGGCGCCACTCAATAGATGAAACAGCGGCGAGCCGTTGGAGTCCGAGCCGCTGCCATTCCAGAACACCAGGCTCATGACAAACAGCGCGCCGAGCATGCCCAGTGGTGCATGCCAGCTGATCAGCTTCTTGTGCAGCAGGTACAGGCCGCCGAGTAAGAAGGCGCCATTCACCCATTCCACTGCGCGGCCACCGAGGCTGCCGAAGGCCGGGTTGTTTGCCCATAGTTCATCGATGGTCAGGCTCTTATTGGTTTTTAGCACGTCGAGCGCGGTGGCCTGGCTCCAGCCGTCAGGCAGCTGCGCCAGACCGAAAATCTGCTCAATGCCGGCGAGCATGCCGACACCATGGGGGGCTGGCCAGCGGGTCATTTCCAGGGGAAAGGAGATCAGCACCACCACGTAGCCGAGCATCGCCGGATTAAACGGGTTTTGCCCCAGACCGCCATACAGTTGTTTGCCAAAGCTAATGGCAAAGCCGACGGCCACCAAGGTCAGCCACCAGGGTGCATAGGGCGGCAGGGCTAGCGCCAACAGCACGGCGGTGACCAGCGCGCTGCCATCGCGCAGGTAAAAACCTATGGGCCGTTGCCGGATGGCCAGGACTGCCGCCTCAAACCCCAGTGCCAAGAGACCGGCCCAGAGCAGGTTGACCAACGTGCCGACACCGAACAACCAAGTCAGCGCCAGCACGCCGGGCAGCGTGGCCAGCAGTACCTGCAGCATCACCTGTTGAGTGCGATTATTGCCGGTGGTGTGCGGTGAGGTGATACGGGGCAAGGCCATTGGCGCTCCGATTTAACTGTGCTGTTGCTGTAAGTGTTGCTCGGCCGTCAGCAGCCGTTGGCGCGCGTCGCTCAGCGCCGCCTCTGGCGTGTCTGGATCACGCTCCAATTTGCGCAGATCGGCGCGGGCCAAGGCGACTGCGGTTTTCAGGGCGCGGGTGGTCTCATCGATGGGTTGTTTATCCAGCCGCTGCAGATTCGGCGCCGGTTTGCCGCAGGCATCTTCAGCCGCATGCAGGGCTTGTTCGGCGGCTGCCAGGGCGGCGCGCAATGCGGTCAACTCCTCGGCGCCGGTTTGTTCGGCTTTTTTCAGCTCGGCCCGGCGCATTGCCAAGGCTATTTTGGCCTGTTTGAGTGCCTGCATGGCCGCGTTTAGCACGGGCGGTGCGAGGCTGGCCGGCGGCTGGCTTGGCAGGCCTTCGAGTACCTGTTCGGCCGCCGCCAATTGCTCGCGCAACCCTTGCAGTTGCTTGGCGTGCTCGGCGTTGGGCTCTTCGAGTTGTTCGAACTTGCGCACTTGTGCGCGCAGCATGGCGACTTGGATCTTGGCTTTTTTTAGCGCCAGTTCGGCGTCTGGCGTGCTTGCGGCCGCTGGGGCAGTGGCCAGCGCCGCATCCAAGGCGCTTTGCGCTGATAGTGCGGCGCTACGAAGCTGTGCTACCTGGGCTTGCAGTTCGCGGGTATCGCCGCCCTTGTCGGTATACAGAGCCAGTTGCTTCTCGGCCTTTTTCAGGGTGACCTGCGCCATGCTGGCGGCGATCTTGAGTTTCTTCTGCTCATCACTGAGTCCCTGCGGCGCTGCTGGCAAGGCGCCGGACTCGGCGCTGGTTTGGCTGGCGGCCAGGGCCGCCTTGGCACGGGCGACTTTCTCGGTGCGCGCTTGACGTTCGGCATCTTTCTGTTCTTGCTCGCCGCGCAAGCGTTCCTGGCGCTGCTCAAAACGTTGCCGCGACTGTTCGGCTTTCAGCTGCTTGTTTTCCAGCTCGCGGATGTCGGCCTTGGCGGCGCGGTAGTACTGCACCAACGGAATATTCGAGGGGCACACATAAGCGCAGGCGCCGCACTCGATGCAGTCGAAGAGGTTATGGGTCTTGAGTTGTTCATGTTGTTGGCCGAGGGCGAAAAAATGCAGTTGTTGCGGTAACAGGCTGGCCGGGCAGACCTCGGCGCAGTCGCCGCAGCGAATACACGGCAGCGCTGGCGGCGCTGGCGGCAACTCGGTCGCGGTGCTGGCCAGCAGGCAATTGCTGGTCTTGATCAGCGGCACTTCGAGGCTCGGCAGGCTAAAGCCCATCAGCGGCCCGCCCAGCAACAGGCGATCAAGCTGGGCCTCTTGCAAGCCGGCGAAGGCCAGCAGCTCGCCCACCGGCGTGCCGATCAGCGCTTCGATATTCATCGGCCGGCTCAGCGCTGCGCCGGTCAGGGTGGTGATCCGTGAGATTAACGGTCGGCCTTCAAGCACCGCAGCATGGATGGCCACTACAGTGCCGACGTTCAGGCAGAGCATGCCGATATCCGCCGGCAGTCCGCCGCTGGGCACTTCAGCGCCGGTGAGTAGTTGGATCAGCTGTTTTTCACCGCCAGAGGGGTACTGGGTCGGCAGCACCTTGAGGGTAAAGGGTCGCGGGCCTATGGCTGCCTGCACGGCGGCGATGGCCTCGGGCTTATTGTCTTCGATGCCAATTAACACCGCCTCGGGTGCAATCAACTGCACCAGAATCTCGATACCGCCGATCAGTTGCGTCGCCCGCTCACGCATCAGGCGGTCGTCGGCCGTGATGTAGGGTTCACATTCGGTGCCGTTGATGATCAGCGTGTGAATCTTTTGCGCCGAGCGGGCGCTGAGCTTTACTGCGGTCGGAAAACCCGCGCCGCCCAAGCCATTGATGCCGGCGCTGCGAATAATCGCCAGCAACTCGGCAGGCGCAAGGCTGCGGTAGTCGGCGCAGGGCGACAGCTCAACCCACTGCTCCAGGCCATCGCTGTCGATCACTATGGCCTCGCTGAGCAGCCCCGAGACATGGGGGTAGGGCTGCGGGCCGATAAAGCTGACGATACCGGAAGTCGGTGCATGCAGCGGCACGCTGATCGTGCCATTGGCGGTGGCAATCAACTGGCCCTTGAGCACCCGCTCACCGACCGCCACGCAAGGCTGTGCCTGCGCGCCTATATGCTGGTTCAGCGGCAAGATCAGCCGTTTTGGCAGTGGAGCCTGCTGGATCGGCGTGCCGTTGGACTGGCTCTTGTGCTCGGCTGGGTGAATGCCGCCGGGCATTTCCCCTAGTGGTAAGCGGCTCATGCGGCTTGCTCGCGGTCGGTGGCGATCAGTTGACCGGGCGGCAGAGGTTGCGACCAGTGCCAACTTTGCAGGTTGCCAGCGACCGGCAGCATGTCGATGCAGTCGACCGGGCAAGGCTCGACGCACAGATCGCAACCGGTGCATTCGGATGCGATCACCGTGTGCATCTGCTTGGCCGCGCCGAGAATGGCGTCCACCGGACAGGCCTGAATGCACTTGGTGCAGCCGATGCATTCGGCCTCGCGAATAAAGGCCACCATCAACGGTTTTTCGCCCTCGACGGCGTCCAGGGGTTCGACTTCGACATCGAGCAAGTCCGCCAGCGCCTGAATAGTGGCTTCGCCGCCGGGTGGGCACTTGTTGATCTTGTCGCCGCCGGCAATCGCCTCGGAGTAAGGCTTGCAGCCCGGATAACCGCATTGGCCGCATTGGGTTTGTGGCAGCAGGCTGTTGATTTGCTCGGCCAGTGGATCACCCTCAACCCGAAAGCGCACTGCGGCATAGCCCAGAATTGCGCCGCTGACCAAGCACAAGGCGAGCAGCGCCAGCACGGCGCTAAGGACCATGCTCATGGTTGACGGGCTCGCATCAGCATGGGTGGTTCACAGCTTGATCAGCCCGGCAAAACCCATAAAGGCCAGTGACATCAAGCCGGCGGTGATCATGCCGATCGCCGCGCCGCGAAACGGCAGTGGCACATCGGCGATGGCGATGCGTTCGCGCAGGGCGGCAAACAGTACCAAGACCAAGGAGAAACCCACGCCGGCGGCGAAGCCATTGGCGGTGGCGGTAATAAAGGTGAACTCGCCCTTGTTGGCGTTCAGCAGTGCCACGCCGAGGACGATGCAGTTGGTGGTGATCAGCGGCAGAAAAATTCCCAACACCCGGTACAGCAGCGGGCTGGTTTTATGCACCACCATCTCGGTGAACTGCACCACCACGGCAATTACCAGAATAAAACTGATGGTGCGCAGATACTCCAAGTCCAAGGGCTTCAAGACGTACTGCTGGATCAAATAGCAGCTCATCGCCGCCAAAGTCAGCACAAAGGTGGTGGCCAGCGACAGGCCAATCGCCGTCTCGATGCGCTTGGACACTCCCATAAACGGGCACAGGCCAAGGAACTGCACCAACACGAAGTTGTTGACCAGCACGGAGCTAACCAAGATCAGGGCGAGTTCAGTCATGTTCATCTTAATGGGCCCATGCACTTGCGTTCATAAGGGGGGCAGAGGCCCAGAAACTGCGCTAGTACAAAGGTGTTGAGCAATATAGAGCTAACTAAGGTCGGGGCGAGTTCGGTCATGTCAGTTTGCTCATGCACGTTCGCTCATAGAAAGTGCCGCCGCGAGCGGGGCAGGGGCTCCATTATCGGGAACTGCCGCCGCCGCCGCAATCGCTGAGCAATGGCTAAGGGGGCTACCGTTGGTAGGCGCAAAATAGGCGTTGGTCATGGCTGTCTGCCACTGGTCGCGATTTGTCGGTGCTTAGCTCGCATGTTTACGCAGTGAGGCTAGGGTGTGAGTTGTAGGGATGCACAGTCAGACCTAAGTGCGGAGCTCCGGTGCAGGATGCTGGTGAACACCGTACAGATTGCTTGGGAGTTTGCCGAATGGCTACCTTGCGGCCCCGTGGTTTTACCCTGATAGAGCTGATGATCACCGTTGCCATCATTGGCATTCTGGCCGCCATCGCCTATCCCAGCTACACGCAATACATCATCCGCGGCAACCGCGGCGCGGCCCAGGCGCAGATGCTGGATATCGCCAATCGCCAGCAGCAATTTCTGCTGGCCAATCGTGCCTACGCCAGCAAGGCGACCCTGACGGCCAGCGGTTACGGCCTGCCCAGCGAGGTCAGTGCGCGCTACAGCTACGACATTACTGTAGGCACCGGCACTGTGCCGTCCTTCACCATCACCTTCACCGCTACGGGCAGCCAGGCCAGCGACGGTCCTCTGACGCTTAACAACGAAGGGGTCAAGACCCCGGCAGATAAATGGTGACCGCGATGCACAGCGCATGCCTTAGCAGGCCGTTGAAAAATGTAGCGAGCGAAGGTCAGGCAAGGCGAAATCAGCCGAAAAAGCGCAGTTTACTGGTCGTAAATGAGCATTTTGAGGCTGATTTCAACGCGGCATGGCCGAGCGCAGTAGTTTTTCAACGGCCTGCTAGGCAAAAGGGCTTTAGCCTGATCGAGGTGCTGGTGACCTTGGTCATTCTCGCGGTCGGCCTGCTGGGTGTGGCCGGTTTGCAGGCGCGCCTGCAGCAGTCTGAGATGGAGGCCTATCAACGTTCGCAAGCACTGCTTTTACTGGATGACATGGCCAGCCGTTTGGCCGCTAATCGTAATGCGGCTGGCAGCTATGTGACGGGCAGTTCCAGCCCGGTTGGTGTGGGTATGAGCTGTCCGACCAGCACTGCGACCCAACTGCAGGTCGACCAGAAAGAATGGTGTGAGGCGCTCCAGGGCGCGGCAGAGACCAGCGGCGGTGGCAAGGTCGGTGCCATGCTGGGGGGGCGCGGTTGTGTCGAGTCGGTGGGCTCTGGGCAATATTTGCTGACCGTGGCTTGGCAAGGCATGGGGCCGCTTGCGGCGCCGCCCGCGGGTGTGGCCTGCGGGGCTAATAGTTATAACAACACGACAAATTGCACCGGCGATCTTTGCCGGCGCGTAGTGACCAGCATAGTGCGGGTGGCAACGCTATGAACGGGCCATGCCAGACACCGGACAGTGGCGCATGGCGTCGGTGTGACCAGCTCTATGGTGCGGGTGGCGACGCTATGAACTGTTCCTGGACACTGGGCAGTGGCTGTAACCGGCTCGATGCTGCGGGTGGCGCCGCTATGGGCAAGCCAGTGCTGATGATGCGCGGCTTTGGTCTTATCGAACTGATGGTGGCCATGACCCTTGGCCTGCTGCTCACCGTCGGAATCTTGACCCTCTATCTGGATATGAGCCGCAGCAGTGCCGAACTGGCCAAGACCAATCTACAGATCGAGAACGGCCGTTTAGCCATTCAATTGCTGCGCGATGATCTGGTGCATGCCGGCTTCTGGAATGGCTTTATTCCGGAATTTGACGACCTGACGCTGGAGACTGTGCCGGTTGATTACCCGGCAACGCTGCCGGCGCCCTGTGCGGCCTACTCCACCTGGACTGCCAGCTTCAAGGGCGATCTGCTGGGGACTGGCGTGCAGCTCTACAGTGGTGTGCCTACTGGTTGTGAGTCCGCCTTGCCCGACGCCGTGGTCGGCAGCGATGTGCTGCTGGTGCGGCATGCCCAGACCTGCGTGGCCGGGGTCGGTAATTGCGAAGCCGACACTTCCGACAAACTCTACTTCCAGACGTCCCAGTGCGAGGGCGAGGCGCGCTATGTGCTGGCCGACAGCGGTTTTACCTTGCACAAGCGCGACTGCACGACGGCGGCCGAAAAACGCAAATTCGTCAACAGTATCTATTACCTGCGCGATTACGCAGTCAGTCCGGGTGACGGTATTCCCACGCTGATGCAATCGAGCTTCGATCTGGTCAGCGGCAACCTGACCCAGCAACCGGCGGTGGCGATGATCGAGGGCGTGCAGGCGATGCGCTTCGAGCTGGGCGTCGACAATATCAGTGACAGCGGCGCGGCGGTGAATTACAGCCAGGCGGTGCTCTGGGCAGATACCACTGAGCCCATCGTCAAAGATTCCCCGACCAATCGCGGCGACGGTGCCGCCGATGCCTTCTGTACCTCGGGCACGTGCACCCTGGACGACATGCTCAACAGCGTGCAGATCAAAGTTCATCTGCTGGTGCGCGACCTTGAGCCGAGTCAGGGCTACAGCTCGGACAAGACCTACAGCCTGGCGGGCAGCACCCTTGGGCCCTATAGCGACAATTTTAAACGGCATGTGTATGCCACCACTGTGCGCCTGAGCAATATCTCTGGCAGGAGGGAAACCCCATGAAAAACTTACCGCAAGCCCAGCAGGGCATGGTGCTGGTGGTCGGCCTTATCATGCTGCTGCTGTTGACGCTGATGGTCTCGACCGTCTCCACCCTCAGTTCCACCAATCTGCTCGGGGTTGGTAATCAGCAATGGCGTAGCGAGGCGCTGGCCGCCAGCGATGTGGCGCTGGAGCAGGTTATCCCCTCGTTGAAGCCGCCACTGTCGGGCGCCTATAGCGCGCCAGTAGCCAGCAGCGATATCGGGGTGGATATCAACCACGATAATGTTGATGACTATCTGGCGGATGTTACTCCCACCTGCGTGCGGGCCACGTTGGCTAGCGCCTCGGCACCCAGCAGTCTGAGTCTGGCGGGTATGTCCAATTTAACCTGGAACACCGTCTGGGATCTCGATGCCAGCGTGCAAGATGCTGTTACAGGCACCTCGGTGCGGGTGCGCACGGGCGTGCGGGTGCTGTTATCCGATGCGCAGAAGATCAGCGCATGTTTCTAAGCCAGTTACGAGGTGCGGTCATGAACTCCTTTATGCGCAAGGCGCTGTTGCTGGGCCTGCTGGCTACAGTCGGTGTAGCTCAGGCTGAGGACGTCGATCTGTTCGTTGGCACGCCGCCGAGTGTTGCCGATATTCCCAATGTATTGGTCATTCTCGACAATACGGCCAACTGGAACACCCCGTTCAGCAACGAGATGGCGGCCCTGTCTTCGGTGGTCAGTGCGCTGCCGGCTGACAAGTTTCGTGTTGGGCTGATGATGTTTACCGAGAGCGGCGGTGGTAACTCGGGTAACGACGGTGCTTACGTGCGGGCCGCCATCCGCCAACTGAGTGCGCTCAACAAGCCGCTCTACCAGAGTTTGGTGAACAACCTGGACGTGGGGGCTGACAAGTCTAATGGCGGCAAAATCAGCAAAGCCATGGAGGAGGCTTACCTGTACTTCTCGGCTGGCGCTCCCCATGCCGGTAATAACAAGGTCAAGACCGACTTCACCGGTAATCTTGGAGTAAATGCCAGCTCTGATGCCATCTATGCCCTGACGGGCAATGCCCTGTCGGCCAAGGCGGCGACTCAGTACAACAATCCAATTGTTTCCGGTTGCGCCAAAAACTTCATCATCTACATCAGCAATGGCGCGGCCCAAGACAATAACGCCGATATCACCCAGGCCACTGCAGCCCTGGTGGCAGCCGGCGGGGCCACCACCACTATCGCCATCAGTCCCAGTGGCTCGCAAAGCAATGTCGCCGACGAGTGGGCGCGCTTTATGAAGCAGAGCAGCCTCGGCATCACCAGCTATACGCTGGATATCAATAAGGTCACCACCGGCCAGGGACCCGGCTGGACGGCATTATTGAAGAGTATGGCGCGGGTTAGCAGTGGCAAGTACTTCGATGTCAGTAGCAGTGGTACGCAAATTGTCGATGCGCTGCTGGGGATATTTTCCGAGATTCAGGCAGTCAACAGTGTGTTCGCCTCGGTGAGCCTGCCGGTCAGCGTCAATACCCAAGGCACCTTTTTGAATCAGGTGTTTGTCGGCATGTTCCGCCCTGACTCGAGTTCCTTGCCGCGTTGGCCTGGCAACCTCAAACAATACAAGCTGGGCATGACCGATGGCGTGCTCAAATTGCAGGACGCCGACAGCACGGCGGCAATCAATGCGGCCACGGGCTTTGTCACCGCCTGCGCGCGCAGCTTTTGGACGCCCACCGCCGCCGATAACTATTGGGCCTTTAGCCCGCGCGGCAGTTGTTTGATTGCCGGCTCGGAGAACTCTAACTCGCCAGATGGCAACATAGTCGAGAAGGGCGCGCAGGCCTTTCGGCTGCGCACCGACAGCATTCGCAATGTAAAAACCTGTTCGCCGGATTTTGCCACCTGCGCCAGCACCAGCGCCCTCAGCACTTTCGATACGGCCAACGGCGCCATCACCCAAGCCTTGCTCGGCGTGGCCAATAGCACCGAGCGTAGCAACCTGATCAATTGGGTGCGCGGTCAGGACCTGAAGCTGGATGCGGCTGGGCTGGGTGAGGAAGATGGCGATACCAATACCGCCGAGAACCGGCCTTCGGTGCATGGAGATGTGGTGCATTCGCGTCCGGTGGCCATCAACCATGGCACCGATGCCGCGCCTCAGGTGGTGGTCTATTACGGTGGTAATGATGGTGCCCTGCGGGCAGTGAATGGCAATCGCACGGCTTCGATCGGTAGCTTCGTTGCCGGCAGCGAACTCTGGTCGTTCGTGCCGCCGGAGTTTTACGCCAACCTCAAGCGCCTGTACGACAACGTTGTCAGCATCAGTTTCCCGGGGCACACCACCAGCGCCTTTCCCACAGATCCAACCCCGCAGCCCAAGGCTTATGGTTTCGATGGCCCGCTGGTCGCGTTTAAGGACGCTAGTAACGCGTGGATCTACGCCAGCATGCGCCGTGGCGGTCGGGCCCTGTATGCCTTCGATGTCGGTGCGCCTGCGGCGCCGACGCTGAAGTGGAAAAAAGGCTGTCCGAATGCGCTTAATGATACAGGCTGCAGTGCCGGCTTTAGCGGCATAGGTCAAACCTGGTCGTCGCCCAGAGTGCTGAAGGCTGCCGGCTACGGCGGCGGAACTGCGCCGCTGCTGATCATGGGCGGTGGTTATGACAACTGCGAGGATGGTGACCCAAACAGTTGCAGCAGTTCGACCAAGGGCAACCATGTCTATGTGCTGGATGCCGACACTGGCGCGCTGCTCAAGACCTTCGACACCGAGCGCAGTGTGGTCGCCGATATCAGCGTGGTACCCAACAGCAGCGGACAGGCTATCTATGCCTATGTCGCCGACATGGGCGGTAATGTCTATCGCATCAGCATGGGCTCTGCGGCGCCGGCGGCTTGGACTATCACCCAGATTGCCGACCTCGGTTGTGATACTCCGGCCAGCTGTACGGCTAACCGCAAGTTTATGTTCGCCCCGGATGTGGTCGCCGACTCCGGCGGCTACGTGTTGCTCCTGGGCAGCGGCGATCGGGAGAAACCCCTGACCAACTACAGCGTTGCCAGTGGAGTGGTTAACCACTTCTTTATGCTCAAGGATCGTCCGGGTGATGCGGCTTGGTTGACTGCAGAGGCCTCCACTAACTGTGGGGGCGCCGCAGTGCTCTGCAAGGCCTCGCTGCTGGGAGTTACCTCAGCCAGCACGCCATCGACTGCAGATTTTGGCCTGAAGAAGGGTTGGTACCTGGGCTTAAGCGCCACCGAACAGGTAGTGACCTCGGCCATTACCGTATTTGGGGTGGTGACCTTCAGTACCCATCAGCCGGCAGTGGCAACGCCGGGGTTGTGCTCCAATCTCGGCGAAGCCCGGGTCTATAACATCAACTACCTAAATGCCGAGGGCCAGGACGGGCAGCGCTATGAACTACTGGCCGGCGGCGGCCTGCCACCCTCGCCAGTGGCGGGGATGGTCACCCTGGATGATGGCAGCTTGGTGCCTTTCGTGATTGGTGCCAATCCAGACTCACCCCTTGAGGGCAGTCCGCCAACAGCGCCGGCCACTGTCAACCAGCCGGCGGCCCGGGTGTACTGGAATATTGAGCAGTAGGAGGGTGCATGCACAGGTTCAATCGAGCATCCACAGGCAGGCTGTCGGCCAGGGGAGGGCGCGGCTTTTCGCTGATTGAGTTGATGGTGGCTTTGGCTGTGGCGGCGGTTCTGCTCGGGATAGCCATACCGTCCTTCGATAGTTTTATCTTGAAAAATCGCCTGAGCACTTATGCTAGCGCCTTTTCTGCCAGTGTACGCCTGGCGCGTAGCGAGGCGCTGAAGCGCAACACGCCGGTCACCTTGTGCCGGTCCAGTGATGGGAGCACCTGTGCTGACTCTGGAAGCTGGGAGCAGGGCTGGATAGTGCTCAGTGGCACCACGGTGATCAGGCACCAGCAGGCGGCTGTGGCGGGCTACCTGCTCTTATCCAGTATCAACACCGACCTGACGTTTCAGCCCAATGGCTTCGTTTCGATTCAGGCATCGCTGATCGTCTGCCGCTCCTCACCTCTGGGAGGCGAAGAGCGAGTGGTGACAATTTCGGCGACCGGACGCACAAGCATCAGTAAGACCTATACCGGTTCCTGCTCGTAGGGCTGCCTTAGGAGCGCAGCGAACAGTCAGTCGGATAATCTGGAGTCCTTACTTAACCCGCTGCCCCGGCTTGGCGCCGTTGTCCGGGCTGAGCAGATAGATCTCGCTGCCGCCGGCGCCGGCGGCCAGCACCATGCCTTCGCTGATGCCGAACTTCATTTTGCGCGGTGCCAGGTTGGCCACATACAGGGTCAAGCGACCTTCCAGCTCGGCGGGGTTGGGGTAGGCACTTTTGATCCCGCTAAACACGTTGCGTTTGGCGTCGCCGATATCCAGAGTCAAACGCAGCAGCTTGTCGGCGCCTTCGACGAATTCGCATTTTTCAATCAGAGCAATGCGCAGGTCGACAGCGGCGAAGGCGTCGAAGTTGATCTCGGCGGCCACCGGCTCTTTTACTAATTCGCCATTGCCGGTTGCAGCGCCAGCAGTGACGGCGCCTTCGGCGATCAGGTCTTCTTTGGAGGCTTCGAGCATGGCTTCGATCTTCGCCGGTTCAATGCGGGTCAGCAGTGGGGTGAAGGGGTTCAGCTGGTGGTTGGCCAGTGCAGTGCTGAGGTCGCTCCAGCATAGCGGCGCGACATTCAGGAAGGCTTCGGCATCGGCCGCCAGTTTCGGCAAGACCGGCTTGAGCATAATCACCAATTGACGGAACAGGTTGATGCCCAGGGCGCAGATGTCCTGCACTTCGGCTTGCTTGCCTTCGACCTTATTCAGCGACCAAGGGGCCTTGTCGGCAATCCAGGCGTTGGCGCGGTCGGCCAGGGCCATGATTTCGCGCATGGCGCGGGCGAAATCACGGGCTTCATAGGCGTCGCCGATGCTTGGTGCGGCGGCTTGGAAGGTCGCCCATAGTTCTGGTTCAGGGTTGGCATCGACCAGTACGCCGTCGTTGCCCTTGTGAATAAAACCGGCGCAGCGGCTGGCGATATTCACCACTTTACCGACCAGGTCGGCATTCACTTTCTGCACGAAGTCGTCGAGATTCAGGTCCAGGTCGTCGACACTACGGCCGAGTTTGCTGGCGTAGTAGTAACGCAGGTATTCCGGGTTGAGCTGATCCAGATAGGTGCGAGCCTTGATAAAGGTACCGCGCGACTTGGACATCTTCTGCCCGTTGACCGTCAGGTAGCCGTGCACGCACACCGCAGTCGGCTTGCGCAGGCCTGCGCCTTCCAGCATGGCTGGCCAGAATAATGCGTGGAAATTGACTATGTCTTTACCGATAAAGTGATACAGCTCAGCGGTCGAATCTTTGTTCCAGTAGGCGTCGAAGTCCAGCTCTGGGCGGCGCGCGCAGAGGTTCTTGAAGCTGGCCATGTAGCCGATCGGTGCATCCAGCCAGACGTAGAAATATTTGCCCGGTGCATCGGGAATCTCGAAGCCAAAGTAGGGCGCATCGCGGCTGATGTCCCATTCCTGCAGGCCGCTGTCGAGCCATTCGGCGATCTTGTTGGCTACCGGCTCCTGCAGCGTGCCGCTGCGGGTCCAGGTTTTCAACATGGCTTCAAAATCCGGCAGTTTGAAGAAGAAGTGCTGCGAGTCTTTCAGTACCGGCACCGCGCCAGAAATCGCCGAGCGCGGGTTTTTCAGGTCTGTCGGCTCATAAGTGGCGCCGCATTTTTCGCAGTTGTCGCCGTACTGATCCTCGGCCGCACATTTTGGGCAGGTGCCTTTGATAAAGCGGTCGGCGAGAAACATGCCTTTTTCGGGGTCAAAATACTGGGTGATCGAGCGAGTGGCGATATGCCCGGCATCGCGCAATTTCAGGTAAATGGCCGCCGATAACTCGCGGTTTTCTTGCGCGTGGGTGGAGTGGAAATTGTCGAAATCCACCAGGAAATCGGCAAAGTCGGCGCTGTGTTCAGCCTGTACGTTGGCGATCAGTTGTTCCGGGGTGATGCCTTCTTTCTCGGCGCGCAACATGATGGCCGAGCCGTGGGCGTCGTCGGCGCAGACATAGGTGCACTGGTTGCCGCGCAGCTTCTGGAAGCGCACCCAGATATCGGTCTGAACATATTCGAGCATGTGGCCCAAATGAATGGAGCCATTGGCATAGGGCAGGGCGCTGGTTACGAGAATCTGGCGGGGCTCGGACATGGTGCTCGGCTATTTATTGGCAACGAAGAAGGTCGACAACTATATAGCGCCGGCGGTTTTTTTTCATCCGTGCAGGCACTCGGGTAGGATAGCGGCATCTTTAAGTCAGTCTTTTTCGGGAGTTAAGCATGGGCCTTGTGACCCGCGAAGCGGTGGAAGCAGCACTGCGTCAGTACACCGATCCGCATTTGAATCAGGATCCGGTCAGCGCCGGCTGTGTGCGTGAGATTGATATTCTGGGTGGCAAGGTTCGCGTGCGCCTGCAATTGGGTTACGCCGCCGCCTTGTTTAAGAACGGTTGGGCGCAACTGCTGCAGATGGCGCTGGAGAATCTCGATGGCGTTGAGTCGGCCTCGGTGCAGGTCGACTGTGTGATCGAGGCGCACCAAGGTCAGGGTCAAGTGCCGGCGCTGAGTAACGTGAAAAACGTGATCGCCGTGGCGTCCGGTAAGGGTGGTGTGGGCAAGTCCACCACCGCCGCTAACCTGGCGCTGGCGCTGGCTCGCGAAGGCGCCAAAGTCGGTATTTTGGATGCGGATATCTATGGGCCGAGCCTGGGGATTATGTTTGGTATCCCGGCTGGCACTCGTCCGCAGATAAAAGAACAAAAATGGTTTGTGCCGATTCAGGCCCATGGCGTCGAAGTGATGTCGATGGCCTTTTTGACCGACGACAATACCCCGATGGTCTGGCGTGGGCCGATGGTTTCCGGCGCCTTGCTGCAGTTGGTCACGCAAACGGCCTGGAGTGATCTGGACTATCTGGTCGTCGATATGCCGCCAGGCACCGGCGATATCCAGCTGACTTTGGCGCAAAAAGTACCAGTGGTCGGTGCCGTGATTGTCACCACGCCGCAAGACTTGGCGCTGCTGGATGCCAAGAAGGGCGTCGAGATGTTCCGTAAGGTCAATATCCCGGTGCTGGGCGTGGTGGAAAACATGGCCGTGCACATTTGCTCCAATTGCGGGCATGCCGAGCATCTGTTCGGTGAAGGTGGTGGCGCACGTTTGGCCGAGCAATATGGGGTTGAGCTATTGGCTTCGATGCCCTTATCGATGCTGATCCGCGAGCAGGCCGATAGCGGCACGCCTACGGTGGTGGCGGAGCCTGAGTGCCAGATTTCCATGGTCTATCAAGAGTTGGCCCGTTTGGTCGGGGCGCGGATCGTTCTGCAAGCTGCGGCTGCGCAGGCGCTGCCAAATATCGTTATCAGCGACGACTGAGACTGCTGCTGTTTGCCTGGCAGCCTGTCGGACTTAACGCTGTCCTACTGCGGAAAAGCCGGATTTGGTCATTTTCTGCGTTCTTTCTCGTTGAATAGAATGACTATTCGCCTCAAAAGAGCGCAAAAACTGCCTCAAACCGGTCTTTCCCTCGCTACGAACGGTCAAGCCCGACAGGCTGCTAGCGGCTGAGTCGCCAGGCAAACAGCGAGGCAAAGCACTAAACGAAAGGCATAAAAAAACCCCGCTCGAGAGCGGGGTTCTTTTTGAATCAGTACAAGTTAGATAACTTGAACTTCTTCAGCTTGCATGCCTTTCTGGCCGCGAGTTGCTACGAAAGAAACCTGTTGGCCTTCTTTCAAGCTTTTGAAGCCGTCGCTTTGGATGGCTTTGAAGTGAACGAACAGGTCATCGCCCGATTGTGGAGTGATGAAGCCGAAGCCTTTTTCATCGTTGAACCACTTAACGGTACCAGTTTGACGATTCGACATGGTGTATCTCCTAAAACAAATTAAATTACAGCCCTAGACAAGCGCAGGCCAAGACTGAGTGCAACGAGTAAAAGGAGTCGTGCGATGATTGGATCGAAATTCAACATCAGGTAGCGATTCGCGGTGACACATGCAACACAGTGAACAAACGATACCCGCTTTTAGCCGCTAGTGCTAATAATTTGTGCGACTTGTGCAGAATCGCTGATTGACGGTGTGTTCCACAGAGCTGCGCGGCAATTTCTGTGGGCTTTGATCCCTGTCGATGCCCCGGTAAGATAGGCCATCGATTTCATCACCTCCTTATAGGAACGCCGCCATGAGTATCAAATCGGATAAATGGATTCGTCGCATGGCCCAGGAGCACGGCATGATTGAGCCCTTCGTTGAGCGCCAAGTGCGTGCCGAGGGTGCGCAGCCGCTGATCTCTTATGGGGTTTCCAGCTACGGTTACGACGTGCGCTGCGCCGATGAATTTAAGGTGTTCACCAATATTAATTCGGCCACGGTGGACCCGAAAAACTTCGATGAGAAGAGCTTTGTCGACGTTAAAAGTGATGTGTGCATTATCCCGCCCAACTCATTTGCCTTGGCGCGCACTGTCGAGTTCTTCCGTATTCCGCGCAACGTGCTGACCATCTGCTTGGGTAAAAGTACTTATGCGCGTTGCGGCATTATCGTCAACGTCACTCCCCTTGAGCCTGAGTGGGAAGGTCATGTGACCCTGGAGTTTTCCAATACCACCACCTTGCCGGCCAAGATCTACGCCAATGAAGGGGTGGCGCAGATGCTGTTCTTTGAGTCCGATGAGGTCTGTGAAGTGTCGTATAAGGATCGCGGTGGCAAATACCAAGGTCAGTTAGGCGTTACCTTGCCCAAGGCCTGATGGGTCTTTAGCAATGCAAAGAAGCCGGGTCATTCCCGGCTTTTTTTCGCCTGCAGTTTGTGTGTCGTTGCTTAGGCTTGGACTTGGTTTTGCACTTGGCCGGCAGCCCAGCAGGCGATGTTTTCCAGGGTGGTGTTGGCTATCCCGGCCAGTGCTTCGCGGGTCAAGTAGGCTTGGTGGGCGGTGACTATGACGTTGGGGAAGGTCAGCAGACGTGCCAGCACGTCATCTTGCAGGGGTAAGTCCGACTGGTCCTCAAAGAACAGCGCAGCTTCTTCCTCATAAACATCCAGGACGAGGTAGCCGAGTTGGCCGTTTTTTAGCGCCTCGATAAGCGCCGGGGTGTCGACCAGAGCGCCGCGGCCGGTGTTGATCAGCATGGCGCCGGGCCGCATGCAGGCCAGCGACTACTGGTTGATCAGATGGCGAGTGCTGGTGGTTAGCGGGCAATGCAGGCTGATGATCTGCGCTTGCGCTAATACCTGGTGCAGCGGCAAATAACGCACGCCCCGGGCTTGCAGCTGGGCGTCGGGTTGCGGGTCGTGGGCCAGTAGCTGGCAGCCAAAGCCGGCCATGATATTGGCGAAGGCTGAACCGATTTGACCGGTACCAATAATGCCGACGGTTTTGCCGTGCAAATCGAAGCCAATCAACCCATGCAGGGAAAAATCACCCTCGCGAGTGCGGTTAAAGGCGCGGTGTATGCGCCGGTTAAGGGCCAATATCAGCGCGGTCGCGTGTTCGGCGATGGCAAAAGGTGAGTACGCCGGCACCCTGACCACGGCGATGCCAAGCTGCTGCGCCGCCTTTAGGTCGACATGGTTGTAGCTGGCCGAGCGCAAGGCGATCAGTTGCGTGCCGCCGGCGGCCAGGCGTTGCAGTACCGGCGCAGATAGATCGTCATTAATAAGGCGATGGCGCCTATATAGGGCAGCGGCGCAGCGCTGGCTAGCACCACGGTGATGGCGTGTGCCTGAACCAGCTGGCGAATGGGCTCCAGCAGCTCATCCTGCGGTTGGACTGTGTATTGACCCAGGGCTGGCAGTTCGTAGCCGCTGAGCGACAGTTCGGGAAACACCAGGATATCGACGTTGGCAGCGCTGGCCGCAGCGATAAAGCGGCAGTGGATCGCGACATTGGCGGCAAGGTGCGCAGGGCACGGACAGGGATTGGGCGGCGCCGATTCGCATGCTGGAAACTCGAAAGATGAGCGATAGCCAGGGCTCGGGTATCGCCGAATAAGCGCTGCGGCCGTTGCCGCAACGCCTGGAATAAGTCCCGAGGCAGTTTGCCTGCCTCGGGGTCGGGTTGGCTATTCGTAACGCCAGAACAGCGTCAAGCCGGAGAGCGCAGAGTAAGCACGCACGCCGATATGCCAAGTGCCGGCGGCGGGATTTTCCACGGTGCAGGTTTCCGTATTGCCGTCGAGGTAAGGGCGGCAGTTCCACTGGCTGGTGGTCGGCCGGCTACCAAGGCGGGTGTAGAGGTCTGCATCACCGGTGCCGCCGCTGGTTTTCACCGTCAGGCGCTTGCTACCGCTGGGTACGTCGACGCTGTAATACAGCCAGCCGCCGCGGGCAGCGGAGAGGTTTTCATAGGTTTTTTCCTCGGCATCGCCGCCACCGCCAGTGGCATCGCAGCCCTTCTCGGCGATCAGGTCGCTGGCGCGCTTGGCCTTGACGATGCCAAAGCCGTAGTAGTTGTCGCGCCCGGCGCTGCCACGATCCTCGGCCGTGCTATTGACTACCTTGCGGATCTGCTGCGCGGTGCATTGACGATGCTGGCTCCAGACCAGGGCGTAGACCGCGGAAACATGTGGGGTGGCCATGGAGGTGCCGTTGAAGTCCGCGTAGCTGTTGCCGGGGATGGTCGAGCGCACCCCGACGCCTGGCGCCGCCACTTCGACCTGGCTGTTGTACTGGGAGAACGAGGCGCGGTTACCGCTGCTATCGACCGCCGCCACCGACACCACGGAGTCGTACGAAGCGGGGTAGGACAGTGCGCTGCTGCCACTGTTACCGGCCGCCGCCACCACCAGCACACCGTTCTGGTGGGCCGCGTCCATGGCGTTGCGCTCGGTGGTGGACGAACCGCCGCCGCCCAGGCTCATGCTGATCACCGTGGAGCCGGCGTCGCGGCATTGCTGGATGGCCATCACCAGATCCGAGCCGTAGGCCCAGCTGCCGCTGTTGTTGAACACCTTGACGATATGCAGGCCGATATTGCCCGACGGGCTGACACCGACCACGCCGAGGTCATTGCCGCCCAGCGCGGCTATGGTGCCGGCGACGTGGGTGCCGTGGCCGTCGCCGTCTTCGTACCAGTTGCCGCTGTCGACGCTGCCGTAGCCGTCGTTGCCGGTGATGCCCGAAGACGGCAGGTCCTGATGGCCGAGGTCGTAACCGGTGTCGACGATGCACACCTTCATGTTCGAGATGTTGTTATCGGCCAGTTGATTGGCCTGCACCATGGGAATGCCGTAAGGCACTTGTTCGGCCATCAGGTAGCGGCGCGGGTCCAGCTCGACGTATTCCACCGCCGGGTTGGCCTTGAGCTGCTTGAGCTGCGCCGGAGTCAGGCGCGCCACGCTGGCGGCCTGTTGCTCCAGGTGCATGATGGCGCGCGCCTGAACCTGGCCGAGCAGGCGTTGCGCGGTCTGGCTGGCGAACTTGCCGGCGCTAAGCGGCGCCACCTGATCGGTTGTGCTCTGCGCCGACGGTGCCAGTTCCTTGTACTTGATGATGTAACGCAACGGCTCCTGCTCCGGGGCGGAGGCCAGCGCCTGGGCGGAGAAGCTCGGTTGTTCCGACGCCTGGGCGTGCGCCAGGCCGGTTGCCATTACCAATAGAGCCAGTGTGGTGCGTTGAAATCGTTGCACGTGAATCTCCTGATTGGTTGCCGCTGAATGCAGCTGTCGGAAATCCTAGGGGAGTGTTTCCCAAAGCCAAGGCCGTTCGTCGTTTTAAATGAAAAAATATCAATAAAAAAAGGCGCACACCACAGCGCAGCCTTGCGCTAAGGCTGCGGTAGCAAGGCTTAAGTGGCTGTGCTGGAACTCCAGTGCGGCGCCTGCCGGCAAGGACGCGGCACTAAAACTGTCGCGGTCGTAGGGTTGGCTGCTGAACAAGATAATCCGCATCAAGTGGCTCCCGTATGGCGGCTGGCAAGCTTTAAGCGCTGGCTTGGGTTGCGTTGAGCAGACGCTCGATGGCGGCATCCAGCTCATCGAGCGCCGCGTTTGCTGCGGGTGAGTTTTGCTTGAGTAGGCTCTCGCAGTGCTGACAACTGGCGCGCAATTGCGGCACCCCGCAGTAACGGGTGGCGCCGTGCAGGCGATGTACCCGTTCCAGCAATGCCTCGCGGGCATTGTTGGCGCGCGCCTCTTGCAGCGTCAGGCGGTCATTTGCCAGCGAACCGAGCAGCATGCTGAGCATGTCGGCGGCCAGGTCGGCTTTGCCAGCGGCCAGTTGCAGGCCTTCGGCGTGATCGAGCACGCTGAGGTTGATGGCTCGCTCGGCGTTGTCGCGCGGGCGTGGTGGGGCGTAGTGGCGCAGCGCTAAACCGGTCCACTTGAGTACCACCTGGGCCAGTTGTCGCTCGTTGATCGGCTTGGTTAGGTAGTCGTCCAGGCCGCTTTGCAGCAAGACGTGTTTTTCGTTGGCCAGGGCATGGGCTGTGAGCGCGATGATCGGCAAATGATTGCGGCCCAGTTCTGTCTCCCATTGACGAATGGCCACAGTCGTTTGCCGGCCATCCATGCCGGGCATCTGTACGTCCATAAACACCAGGTCGTAGTCGTGCAGCTTCACCGCATCCAGCGCGGCGTAGCCACTGTCGACCGCATCCACTTGGGCGCCCTGGTCTTCGAGCAGGGTTTTGACCAGCAACAGGTTGGCCGGGTTGTCATCCACGCACAGTAGATAGGGCGCGCGGGTGGCTTGCGGTTGCAGGTTATCGGTCTGCAGTGGGCCGATCAGCTCGCTCAGGGTGCGTTGCAATTTGCGCGTGCAGGCGGGCTTGGCCTGGATGCAAAAGTGCGCATCGGGTAAGCCTTGGTGATACAGCGTTTGCTCGGTGGTGGGCGACAGCAGCAGCACCTTGCAATCCAGCCGGTCGAGTTCCCAGAGTCGCGCCAGTAAACGCTGGGGTGGCAGTTCTTGGGCGGTGACGCCGAGCACCGCCAGATGAATCGGCGTCGCGCCGTACTGCTGTTGTTTGACCGCCGTCAGCAGGCTGTCGAGGGTGCTGAAGGGCTGTACTATCAGGCCGCAGTCTTCCAATTGGTGTTGCAGCGCCTGGCGGGCCAGTTCGTGGCTTTCCAAAATAGCCACTTGTTGGCCGAGCAGTGGCGCGCGTGGCAAGTCTTCGCTGTCGTCGCGGGCCTTGGGCAGACTGAGGCTGACCCAAAACTCCGAGCCTTCGCCGGGGGTGCTGGCGACGCCAATTTCGCCACCCATTTGCTCGATCAGACGTTTGGAGATGACCAGGCCCAGACCGGTGCCGCCGGATTCGCGGGTGAGTGAATTGTCGGCCTGGCTAAAGGCTTGAAACAGGGCGCGCAGGTCTTCATCGGACAGTCCGATGCCGCTGTCTTGCACGCTGATGCGCAGCTGCACGTGCTCGTCGCTCTCGTCCTCGAGCATGGCGCGGGCGATGATGGTGCCCTCGCGGGTGAATTTAATCGCGTTGCTGGCCAGGTTAGTGAGGATCTGCTTGAGCCGCTGCGGGTCGCCGATCAGGGTCATGGGCGTGTCGCGATAGACCAGGCTGAGCAGCTCCAGTTGTTTGGCGTGGGCGGCCGGGGCGAGCAGGGTGAGGGTGTCCTGGAGTAAATCGCGCAGATTAAACGGAATGTTTTCCAGCACCAGCTTGCCGGCCTCGATTTTGGAAAAATCGAGGATCTCGTTGATGATCCCCAGCAGCGTGTCGGCCGACTGATTGATGGTGTCCAGATAGTCTTGCTGACGCGGGCTCAGATCACTTTTTTGCAGCAGATTGGTGAAGCCGATAATGCCGTTCAGCGGGGTGCGAATCTCGTGGCTCATATTGGCGAGAAATTCCGACTTGAGCCGGCTGTTCTCCAGCGCTTCTTTACGGGCCATATCCAGTTCGATGTTCTGGATTTCGATGGTCTCCAGGTTTTGCTGCACGTCCTCGGTGGCCTGATCGACACTGTGTTGCAGTTCTTCTTGGGCGTTTTGCAGTGCTTCGGCCATGCGGTTGATGCCGGCGGCGAGCTGGTCTAATTCATGGCTGCCGAGGGGTTCCAGGCGGGTTTCGAGGTGACCGTCTTTGAGGCGCGCCACGCTTTGCTTGATCTTATGCAGCGGAATATTGATCGCCCGGCTCAGGCGCGAGGCAATCAGTGCGGTGCCGATCAGCCCGGCCAGAATCAACAGCAGGCTGGTCAGCAGGCTGCGGTAGCCGCGCAGCAAGGTGCTGTCGTGAGACAGTTCGAGGTCGACCCAGCCGAGCAGTTGCTTGTCCTCATCGGCGGGCAATTCAGCGGCGTTGCTGCGCGGGCTAAACACCGGTAACAAGAAACGGCTGGCGGCATGGTTGCTGAGCACGCTCAGTTGTTTATTGCTGCTGCTGGGGGCCGGGTTGAGCATATTTGGGCCAGCATGGGCGCGCAGGCTGCGTTGCGCATCCAGCACCCGCACCGAGCGGGCGTCAGGTTGCTCCAGGCCTTCATCGGCAATCCGTTCGAGCAACTGGGCGTCATTGTTTTGCAGGGCGGGCGCGGCCAGGGTGGCCAATTGGGTGGCAATCATCTGCCCGCGTTGCTGGAGCTGGGCCTGCAAATCCGACAGCTGGGTCCAGGTGTAATAACCGCCCAAGCCCAATGCCAGCAAGCTGCTGGGCAGCAGTGAGAGCAGTAATACCCGGCCTTTAATACCTATTTCCTTGAACACCTGAACTCCTTGGTCTTAGGTTTTGTTGACGTAAGCGCGCCGCGTTGCCGCGCTTATGTCAACAAAACCTCGCTGTTAAAGCTGATCTGGGCGGCAGTGTAACCCTTGCTTTTGCCGCAATAACAGGTGCGGCCACGCAGGCTTAACCGACTGAAACAAAGTCTGGGCTTGGCGGTAATAGGGGACGTGACGGTTTGCCGTTATCATAGGCATCTATTTCTGCCGTGCGGATTGCGTTGCGCCATGACCTTGCTGCTTGCCACTGACGAATTTCCGACCATCGCCGATTACATCGGCCAGACCCCGCTGGTGCGCCTGCAGCGTTTGCCGGGGGTGACCACTAATACCTTGCTGGTCAAACTCGAGGGTAATAATCCGGCCGGCTCGGTGAAAGATCGCCCGGCCTTGTCGATGATTACCCGGGCCGAACTGAGCGGCGCGATTGCCCCCGGCGACACCCTGATTGAAGCCACTTCGGGTAATACCGGGATTGCCCTGGCGATGGTCGCGGCGATCAAAGGCTACCCGATGGTGCTGATCATGCCGGCCAGCTCGACCGCCGAGCGCAAGGCGGCGATGACCGCTTATGGCGCCCAGTTGATTCTGGTCGAGAGCATGGAGGCCGCCCGCGACCTGGCTTTGCAAATGCAAGCCGAGGGGCGTGGCAAGGTGCTCGATCAGTTTGCCAATCGCGATAATCCCGAAGCCCATTACCTGGGCACCGGGCCGGAAATCTGGCAACAGAGCCACGGGCGAATTACCCACTTTATTAGCTCGATGGGTACCACCGGCACCATCATGGGCGTGTCGCGCTACCTTAAAGAGCAGAACCCGGCGGTGCAGATTGTCGGTTTGCAGCCCGAAGACGGCGCCTCGATTGCTGGCATTCGGCGCTGGCCAACCGAGTATTTGCCGCAGATCTATCAAGCCGAACGGGTGGATCGGATCATCGACATGGCCCAGTTCGAAGCCGAAAGCGTGATGCGCCGGCTGGCCCGCGAAGAGGGCATCTTCTGCGGGGTGTCCTCGGGCGGTGCTGTCGCGGCGATGCTGCGGCTGTCGGCGGAAGTTGAAAACGCCGTGCTGGTGGCGATCATCTGTGACCGTGGCGATCGTTACCTGTCCACCGGCATCTACGATGAACCGCGCGATGAAAAGCATGCTGAGCCGCAAGCTCAACCGAATGATCAGTCGCCGAACGAGCAACCCTAAGCATGGCTAAGAAAGAGCTGAACCTGCGCTTCCAACCCAGTGGCGGCGTGCGTGCGGCGTCCTTGCCGACGGGCAAGAAACAACGGCTGACGATTGAGCGATTGGCTAACGATGGCCGTGGTATTGCCTTTGTTGAGGGCCGTACCTGGTTTGTTGCCGGCGCCTTGCCCGATGAACAGGTGGAAGCCCGGGTGCTCAGCGCTCGTAGTCAGGTGGTCGAGGCGCGTGCCGAGCGTATTCTTAGCGCCAGCCCGCTGCGCCGCAGCGAGCCCTGTGCGCATGCCAAGACCTGTGGCGGCTGCACATTGCAACACTTGCCCCATAGCGAGCAGTTGGCGCTCAAGCAACAAACCTTGGCCGAGCAATTACTCAGGGTTGCCGGTCTGGTGCCGGAGGAATGGGCGGCGCCCTTGGTCGGCCCCGAGTTCGGTTATCGCCGGCGTGCGCGGATTGCCGTGCGCTGGGACCCTAAGGTTCGTCAGCTGCAGGTCGGGTTTCGCGCTGCGGCCAGCCAGGACATCGTCGCCATCGGCGATTGCCTGGTGCTGGTACAGCCCTTGCAGTCGATTCTGCGCGCCTTACCGCAGGTGCTGCGCAGCTTGAGTAAGCCTCAGGCCGTGGGTCATGTTGAGCTGTTTAATGGCACTGCCAGTGCTGTGTTGGTGCGCCATACCGCGGTTTTGGTGGATGAAGACCTGGCTCGTCTGCAGGCTTTTTGTGCAGAACATAATGCCCAGCTGTGGTTGCAGGGCGTGGGTGATCCGCAGCCGATGCCGGCCGGGCAAAGTTTGGGGTTTGCGCTGGATACTTGGAACTTGCAGCTGGCCTACAGGCCCGGCGATTTTGTTCAGGTTAATGCCCCGATAAATGAGGCGATGATCGCCCAGGCGCTGGACTGGTTGGCGCCGCAAGCTGATGAGAGGGTGCTGGATTTGTTCTGTGGCCTGGGCAACTTTGCCTTGCCATTGGCCCAGCGGGTGCGTGAGGTGGTGGCCGTTGAAGGTGTGGCGGCAATGGTCGAGCGGGCCAAGCTAAACGCCAGCAGCAATGGTTTGGCTAATCTGCAGTTTTATCAGGCCGACTTGGCCGAGCCGGTGGCCAAGGGTGCTTGGGGTGCCGAGGGCTTTGCCGCAGTGCTGCTCGACCCGCCCCGCGATGGCGCTTGGCACGCCGTGCAACAAATGGCCGCCAGTGGTGCCCAACGGGTGTTGTATGTGTCCTGTAACCCGGCGACCTTGGCCCGCGATGCGGCGGAGTTGGTGCGTCAGGGTTACCGGCTCAAGCGTGCCGGGATTCTCGATATGTTTCCGCAAACGGCGCATGTCGAGGCGATGGCGTTGTTCGAGGCGAGCTAGGAAGCTCGCTTAATCCGGCCGACTCAAGCGAGTTGGCCGCGGATGGTATCGGGGCGTTAATGATGCACCCCGATTAGCAAGGGTAAGCAGCGATGGTTCAGGTAAGAGCGCAACAGCCGATCAATGCCGACGGCAGTATCAACCTCGAGAGCTGGTTGGACCACGTCCTCAGCCTCGATCCGGCGCTCGACCGCGCCGCCCTGCAAAGCGCCTGCGAATTTGCCCGCGAGTCTGAGCAGCAAGCCAATGCGGCGAAAAATTTATGGGCCGAAGGCACCTCGAGTTTTCAGGTCGGTTTGGACATTGCGGTGATTCTGGCCGACCTCAAACTCGATCAAGACTCCCTGGTGGCGGCGGTGATTTACCGTGGCGTGCGCGAGGGCAAGATCTCCCTGGCCGCGGTGCAGCAACGCTTCGGTCCGGTGGTCAGCAAGCTGATCGATGGCGTGCTGCGCATGGCCGCTATCAGCGCCAGTTTGAACCCGCGCGAATCCCTGGTGCTCGGCACCCAGGTGCAGGTCGAGAACCTGCGCAAGATGCTGGTGGCGATGGTCGATGACGTGCGCGTGGCACTGATCAAACTGGCCGAGCGCACCTGCGCGATTCGCGCGATCAAGCATGCCCCCGAGGAGAAGCGCCATCGGGTCGCCCGCGAGGTGTTTGATATCTATGCGCCCCTGGCCCATCGCTTAGGGATTGGCCATATCAAGTGGGAGCTGGAGGACCTGTCCTTTCGCTACCTGGAGCCGGAGCAATACAAGCAAATCGCCAAGTTGCTGCATGAGCGCCGGCTGGATCGCGAGCAGTACATCAGCGAGGTGATGCAGCAGTTGCGGGGCGAGTTGGCGGCGGCCGGTATCGAAGCCGACATCAGCGGCCGGGCCAAACACATCTATTCGATCTGGCGCAAAATGCAGCGCAAAGGCCTGGAGTTCAGTCAGATCTTCGACGTGCGGGCGCTACGGGTGCTGGTGCCGGCGGTGCGTGACTGCTACACCGCGCTGGGCATCGTGCACAGCCTGTGGCGGCACGTGCCCAAAGAATTCGATGACTACATCGCCAATCCCAAGGAGAACGGTTACCGCTCCTTGCACACTGCTGTGCTCGGTCCGGACGGCAAGGTCTTTGAGGTGCAGATCCGCACCAGCAACATGCACGAAGAGGCGGAGCTGGGGGTGTGCGCCCACTGGCGTTACAAGGGCACCGACGTCAAATCCAGCTCCAACCATTACGAGGAGAAAATCTCCTGGTTGCGTCAGGTGCTTGAGTGGCATGAAGAGCTGGGCGACATCGGCAGCCTGGCCGAACAATTACGGGTCGATATCGAGCCGGATCGGGTCTATGTATTCACCCCCGACGGCCACGCGATTGATTTGCCCCAAGGCGCCACGCCGCTGGATTTCGCCTACCGGGTGCACACCGAAATCGGCCACAACTGCCGTGGCGCCAAGATCAACGGCCGCATAGTGCCGCTCAACTACAGCCTGCAGACCGGTGAGCAGGTGGAAATCATCACGAGTAAGCACGGCACCCCCAGCCGTGACTGGCTCAACACTAACCTGGGTTATATCACCACCTCGCGGGCGCGGGCGAAAATTGTCCACTGGTACAAGCTGCAGGACCGTGACCAAAACGTCGCGGCCGGCAAGGCCATGTTTGAACGCGAACTGGCGCGGGTAGGGCTGCCGGCGGTGGACTTCGAGCGCCTCGCCGAGAAAGCCACTCTCAAATCTGCCGAAGACCTGTTTGCCGGCCTCGGTGCCGGCGATTTGCGCCTGGTCCAGCTGGTCAATCTGGCTCAGCAACTGGTTGAACCAGAGCGTGACCATCAGCAGTTAGAGCTGATCCCACGGCGGCCCAGCGGCTTCAAACCGGGCAAGCGTGGCGATATTCAGATTCAAGGCGTCGGCAACCTGATGACGCAAATAGCCGGTTGCTGCCAGCCGCTGCCGGGCGATCCGATTGTTGGCTATATCACCCAGGGTCGTGGCGTCAGCATCCACCGCCAAGACTGCGCCATGGTGCTGCAATTAAACGGTCGCGAGCCGGAGCGAATCATTCAGGTCAGCTGGGGTCCGGTGCCGGTGCAGACCTATCCGGTGGATATCATCATCCGCGCCTACGACCGTTCCGGCCTGCTGCGTGACGTCTCGCAAGTGCTGCTCAACGAGAAGATCAACGTGCTGGCGGTCAACACCCGCTCCAATAAAGAAGACAGCACCGCGGCCATGTCGCTGACCATCGAGATTCCTGGGCTGGAGGCGCTGGGGCGGTTGCTGGGGCGCATCTCCCAGTTGCCCAATATTATCGAGGCCCGCCGCAGTCGCACGGCCTGAGCTACTGCACTCGATCTGGCGTTGTTGAAGGTCTGCCGAAAAATGCTCATTGGCACCAGCCAACTCCGCTTTTTCGGCAGACCTTCGCCTAGCCAGCTCTTCGCTCGTGACGCTCAGGTGTATGTCATTAGTTTCGATAATGACGTTGTTGCAGCAGACCGCAGGAGCGGACGCAGCCTAGTGACGCTCAATCACAGTTTTTTGTTCGGGGGAGTTGTTTATGTACAAAATCGAAGACCTGCTCTACCTGATGGAGCGTTTGCGTGACCCGCTAACGGGCTGTCCCTGGGATCTCAAGCAGACTTACGCAAGCTTGGTGCCCCATACGCTGGAAGAGGCTTATGAGGTGGCGGATGCCATCGAGCAGGGCGACTTTGCTCACTTGCCCGGTGAGCTGGGCGATCTGTTGTTTCAGGTGGTGTATTACAGCCAGTTGGCCCGCGAGGACGGGCGTTTCGAGTTTGCCACGGTGATCGACAGCATCACCCGCAAGCTGGTCAGCCGCCATCCCCACGTGTTTGCCAATGGCGATTTGTATGCGCAGGCTACGGCCCAGCAAGTCGATGAGGCTGCGGTTAAACAACGCTGGGAGCAGCTCAAGGCCGGCGAGCGGGCCGCCCGTGCGGACGCCCCGCTGCAGTTGTCGCTACTCGATGATGTGCCCAGTGCGCTGCCGGCCTTGTCGCGCTCGATCAAGCTGCAAAAGCGCACCGCCCAGGTCGGCTTCGATTGGCCGGATGCCTTGCCGGTGGTCGATAAGGTCCGTGAAGAACTCGATGAAGTGCTGGAAGCCATGGCGGATAATGACCCGCAAGCGATCGAGGATGAGTTGGGTGATCTGCTGTTTGCCGTGACCAATCTGGCCCGTCACCTCAAGGTCGATCCGGAAAGCGCCTTGCGCGCCGCCAACCGTAAATTTGAGCGGCGCTTTCGCTTTATCGAGCAGCTCTTGCGCGAAGCCCAACGGCCGATTGAGAATTGCAGCCTCGACGAGCTGGATGCCCTCTGGGGCGAAGCCAAGAAACAGGAAAAAAATGGCACCGGCTGCGCGTAGGGCGGACTCAGGAGCGCAGCGAACAGTCCGCCATTCATCGATGCTGGGTGGGTTAACGCAGCCTAATCCGCCGTTTCAAATCACTCATTTAAATTTATCGGTAAGGTTCAGGTTATGAGTATTTCTCTTCGCGACCAGCTGCTAAAAGCCGGCTTGGTCAGCCAGAAGCAGGCCAAGCAGGTCGGCAAAGATCAACAGAAACAAAAGCGCCTGGAGCACAAAGGGCAAGTTCCAGTCGATGACTCCCAGCAGCAAGCCGCCCTGCAAGCCAAGGCCGAGAAGGTTGAGCGCGATCAGCTGCTAAACCGTCAGCAGCAAGACAAGATCGAGCAAAAAGCCCGCGCCGCGCAAATCAAGCAGCTGATCGAAATCTCGCGCCTGCCCAAGCTGACCACCGAGGATTACTACAACTTCGTCGACGACAAGAAGGTTAAGCGCCTGTCGGTGAACAAACTGATGCGCGACAAACTCAGCCACGGCTCGCTGGCCATAGTCCAGCACGGCGGCGGCTATGAAGTGATCCCCCGGGAAGCCGCGCTGAAGATCCAAGAGCGTGACCCGCGCCGGGTCATTTTGCTCAATACCCCAACGCAGGCGCCGGATGCCGATGACCCTTACGCCGCCTATCAGGTGCCCGATGACCTGATGTGGTAAGGCAACAACCACAGACTAAATACCGGGCGCTGCCCGGTTTTTTTATGCCTGGAATTTGCTCAGGCTGGAACAGTCATCAAGTCGCTCGCTGATCACCCGGACAGCCTAAGTAGTTATATTTCTTGCGGCTACTACGAGGCTTTTAAAGCACATTTTTTATCTGTAAGCCAGCATGTTTTTTGCCTTAAATCAACTAGTCTTTATTCACGGTGACTGCTGCTGAGCCAGTGCTGTGTGTGGTTTGCCGCCCATTTTGCTATGCCGCTTTTGTTCAGAAGGGAGCAAGCATGGACTCAAATTCATCGCAATCCACTGCCCGTGCAGGCGTTTGGCTATTGCTCAGTTTGCTCGCGCTGGCGGCAGCCTGCCTGTTACTGGCGGACGCTTGGTGGAAGGCCCTGTTGGCCATCGGCGTATTAGGGACGCTGCAGTTTCTGACTTGGAAGCTAGCCAATGGCGGGCCGCAGGAGGCGCCAGTGGCAGTGGTCGAGCCTGCAGTCGGCCTGCTCGAGTCGCTGCGCGAACTGCTGGAGAATGTGTTGCCGCTGTGGATGCAACACGTCGAACTGGCCCGCTCACAAACTGAAACCGCCGCCAACGGTTTGGCCGCCAAATTTGGCGCCATCAATCAGCAGCTTGCCGAAGCCGTCGGGGGCAGCGCCGATGGCAGTGCCGATGAAGTATTTGAAATCATTCGCCACGCCCAGGTCGAACTGCCTAAGGCCGTCAGTGTGATGGATGAAACCCTTGCCGAACGGGCGGCTTTTTTGAGCGAGATCCACGAGCTGGGGCGCTTTGTCGAAGAGCTGTTCAAGATGGCCGATGACGTGGCCAAGATTGCTTCGCAGACCAATCTGCTGGCGCTCAATGCGGCCATCGAAGCGGCGCGGGCCGGCGATGCCGGGCGAGGTTTTTCGGTAGTTGCCGATGAGGTGCGCAAGCTGTCGACCATGTCCGGCGACACTGGCACCCGAATTACTGCCAAGGTCGCCATTATGGGCGACAGCATGCGGCAGATTATTTTGCGCGCCGAGCAAGTGGCCAAGGTTGAGCAGGAAAAAACTCAGCAAGCCGGCAGCATTGTCGGGCAGGTGCTCGGCCAATTAACCCAGGGCATTGAGCAGCAAGGCTTGCGTCTGGAGCAGCTACGCGCCAGTGGCGGCGAGGTTGAGCGGGCGATTAATAAGGCTATGTACCCGTTAACCGTTGCGCCAAGCGGTAGCTCTTTGTAGGAGGGGCTTTAGCCGCGACCCGCATCCCACAGGGCGCGCTGGCACACTGCAAAGCATCGCGGCTAAAGCCCCTCCCACGAGTTTTGCGGCGCT